>CALDUY010000001.1 GCA_937923405.1 uncultured Gemmataceae bacterium
CAGCCATTGGTTGGTCCTCCATTTGTTGGTTGCGGTTGGTGGAAGAAGGAAGCGTAGGCGCGCCAGTCGAGCGGCAGCTCGTCGGGCAGGCCCAGGCGGTTCTTGGCGACGTGGGAGGGGCGCTCGGTGGTGTACAGGACGCGCTCGCCGGTGCCGATGCCCTTGGTCTTCTTGCGGCTGAAGCCCTCGTCGGTCTGCTTGGTGTAGACCTTGTAAGTGGCGAACAGCACCTCGTCGCACCACTCCTGGATGATCTGCGAGGCCAACTTGTGCAGCCTTGGCACGTAGCGGTCGTAGCTGTCGGTCTCGGGGTTCTCGAAGCGTTCGATGCGCGAGTGGGCGATCAGCACGACGGTCATGCCGCGGTCGTTGCGCAGGGCGTCCAGGCCCGTGAGGAACTCGCGCCAGCTTGTCAGGGCGAAGGCGTAGCCCTTGCCGTAGCCGATGTCCTCGATGTTCTCGACGGAGCGCTGCCGGCAGACCTCGGCCCAGATGAGCCGCTCCAACCAGTCGAGGGAATCGACGACCAGAGTGCGGTAGAGATGTTGCTCGGTGTACAGACCCTCCAGGGCCTTCAAGGCGTCCTGATACGAGAGCGCCAGCGGGAACTTGTCGCACTCGATCTCGCCCAGGCCGTCCTCGGTCTGGACGAACACGGGCCGGTCGCTGGAGGCGCCGAAGGTCGATTTGCCGATGCCGTGGGTGCCGTAGAGCAGCAGACGGCGTGGGGCGAAGCGCTTGCCGCTCTGGGCTTGTGTCAGGAGACTCATGGTCGGTTCCTCGGGTCAAATGTGGTCGAAAACGCGCAGTTCCTCGTAGCCGGTGGGCCAGTGGTCGAGCTGTCGGCAGCGCACCAGCCGCTCCAGGGCGGCCTCGTTGTCCTGCTCCGCAGCGGCCAGGACGCCCGGGTCGATCCGCCAGAACGCTCAGGGACCGGCCAAGGTCTCCGGCGATGCCGGTAGTGTCGAGCAGCACCCGCTGCCTGACCAGATCGAGGCAGATCGCTACCTGGCATCGAAAGAAGCAGTCAAATCGAAGAAGCGCGGCCTGCGCTTCAACAAGCTCGTCCCACCAGGAGCGGAGTAGGCGCGCTGAAGGCCAATCTGTTTGCTTGCGCGTCATAGGGGAGGGTGGCAGTGCTCGCATGGATGCAGTCTCTTTTCTTTCGGCCAAGGAAGGCCGCCCTCCCGCCACGGCGCGGCGCCGTGCTGGCTATTCGTGCCCGTTACGACGCGGCCACGACCAGCGACGACAACCGCCGACACTGGGCCAATGCGGATGGGTTGTCCGCGAACACCGCCAACAGCGCCGAGGTGCGGCGCATCCTGCGAAACCGCGCACGCTACGAGGTCGCCAACAACAGCTATGCCCGCGGCATCGTGCTGACCCTGGCCAACGACGTGGTTGGCACCGGGCCGCGACTGCAACTGCTCACCGACAACCCTAGGGCTAATCGTTGGATCGAGCGCGAGTTCGGCGTCTGGGCCAAGGCCGTCGGTCTGCCTGAGAAGCTCCGCACTATGCGCATGGCCCGGGCCCAGGATGGCGAGGCGTTCGCCGTCCTGACGAGTAACCCCAAGCTACCAACGTCGGTGCAACTCGACTTACGGCTTATCGAAGCCGACCAGGTCTGCACCCCGGACCTGTCGCCCCTAGCCGACAATGCTATCGATGGGATCATCTTTGACAGCTTCGGCAACCCGGTCGAGTACCACGTACTCAAGCAGCATCCCGGCGATGGCTACCGGACCGTGCGCGACTACGACCGGGTGCCAGCCGAGGCAATGTTGCACTGGTTCCGGGCCGACCGACCCGGCCAGGCGCGGGGTATACCCGACCTCACACCAGCATTGCCGCTATTCGCGCAGCTACGTCGGTACACTCTAGCCGTGATCGCCGCGGCCGAGACGGCCGCTGACTTCGCCGGCATTCTCTACACCGACGCGCCGGCCAGTGGGGAGGCGGACGCCGCGCTGGCCAGGGCCGAGGACGCGCACCAGGAGACGACCTACCCGCTGATCGGCCGGCTGCAGCAGGTTCGCGACGCGATCCGCGACGCCGAGCGGAACCGGCAGCAGTTGGTCGCCACCTGCACCGTCCCGGACCTGCTCGCCCAGGCCGCCGAGTTGGCGGAGAAGCGGCGGCAGGCGAACGAGCGTAAGCACGCGCTGACGCAGGCGATCAACAACCAGCGCGGCCCCACGTCGTACCGGGTCGGCGAAGCGGAGGCCGGTGTATTACAGGGCACGGAGGAGCAGCGCTAGAACGCCCGCCGGGCCGAGGCGAAGGTCGCGGGCTGGGAACGCGAACTGGCCGAGGTGACCAAGCTGCTGGCCAGCCTCAATAAGCAGGAAGCCGCCCTGTAGGAACAGATGCTGGTGCCGTGAGCCGTGGTCCGGATGACCGACCGGGCGGCCCAGCCGTCCGGGAAGCTCTTTGACAAATCGGTGTCAGTCTGACCAGCCGCCGGGGCGTAGCAAACCCCGGCGGCTTGGGAATCATGTGCGTGGTCGGAAAAACTCCCCAATAACCCAGGGTCGCGGCAGGTAGTCGGACTCGACCTCAATCGGCATGCCCCGGTCATGGGCTAGAACGACCAGCGCGATCACTCCCAGTGGCCACAGGGCTGTGTGGTTCTGCTTATACTCTTCTGCCAACTTTCCGAATGCAACCGCACGCAACTTCAGTGACTCGGCCAATGCCGCGTTGAACTCTTCGGTATTTCGGTGGTCGAGTGCCTCTGCCATCCGGACGTTCGCCTCGGCGATCCGCCGGTTAACAGGACGTGATTTCACAGGCCGTGCTCCAGCGGCGTGAAGTTTGTAGTCAGCAGCGAGTGGCACGTCTGGGTCAAGTGCAGCCTGGGCGAGAATCCGGTCTTGCTCAACATAATGGTAGTCACGCTTTAGATCCGCACTGCGAGTCGAAGATCGACTTAGATCTTCAAAGGTGAGTGGCAGCAACTCCCCTAGACAGTCGTGCTGTCTGGAGACGATAGATTGCTTTATTGCATCCATCCATCTGCCAGAATGGACGCTACTCTCATCTGTAAGCTTGGAGAAGGCATACGGCGGTCCGTCGTCCAATTGCCAGGGTCGAGCCACCGACTTCAGATCAGAGAAGACGAACGCGGCCGTGTTGGCCCTAGCCGCCGTCGTCAACGCCCAAGCACAGACTGCAGGATCGGCCCCGATCCGCAGGCCGTGATCGTAAACAGCTTCGGCCGACATGCCAAGATTAGTCAGGAGGTCGCTGCGGGTTGGATCGCGGAGAATCTCCAATTTGCGTCGAGCCGCAGCAAGCTCGTACTCGTACCTCTCTCGGCTGTGGGCGAGATCGATCTTGATATCGTGCCGTGGAATGAACATGTTTCGTCCTATTGTAGTGCTGCCGGACCGAGCCACTGGGATACCATGAGAGATGGCCCCCCGTCGGCCGCTAATTTTTTCGCGTGAACCTCCAAGTATACGATTTTGTTGTTCTCCCTCGCAGAATCTAACGCTACGCCAATTGCCTTCCGCGGGTCAGAATCCGGCAAACTTTTCATGTAAACGATCTGGGCATCCAGATAATCCTTCGACCCCTGCTGCACATTTTTCGGAGGCAAAGGATCACCGTTAGCATCGAATTTCCCGCGATTGGCGTTGGTGGTGTTTCGCGCTGCTGTTCCACCTTTCGCCTCGACCACATAGTACTTACCGGTCTGCGGATCGCGGTAGACAAAGTCCAAATCATGACTGCCGGTCTGCCCTGTGTGGACCTTCTGGGCATTCGGGAATTTCTTGCTCAAGAATGCCTGGGCACCGGCTTCGCCGTACTCCTTGGCAGCCTTCTTCTGTGCATCCTTCAGGGCTTGGAAGGCGGCTGGATCGGTGACATCGAGTTTGTTGATCCTGACCTGCTGCACTGCTGCTTTGGCCTGCTCGTACGCATCGAGCTTCGGTTGGATCGCGGCTCGAATCTCCTTATCGGTCACCGGCGAAAGCCGTTGAGCAGGCTTGCCAGCCCGGACGTGGACGTTTTCACCCCGGGGGTGGCGGGCCTTCTTGGCTGGCTCGGTGGTGCCGCCGGTCGGTGCCACCTTCTCCTTGACCACTTTGGCATCGTTCGCCGGCTTGGTCTTGGCCGGCGGTTGTACTGCTGCCGGTTGTTGCAGGGCGGGGGCCGCTTGCTTCTCCGGCACCGGCTTGCCTCCCGTCGGCCACTTGCCGAGGTGGCATTCGTCGATCGATCCGTTGGAATTGTGCGCCAACAGACCAACAGTCCCGACGGCGTAGGCGTGCAGACCATCGACTTCGAGGTTGTACACCGGCTGTGGGTCGGCGAACGACTCCATCGCCGCCACTCGGGCTACGCCCGCACGAGTGAGTACCGCGTCCCCGACCCGGAGCCCTCCCAGCGGCACCCACCGCCCAGGGGTCGGCCCGGCGAGTTCATCCGCCCCGTGGTCGGGGCGGCCCCGGTCGTCCAGTTCTTCACCCTCGATCACCCACACCGCATGACCGTCCGTGCCCGTCAGTTTTTCCCCAGACGAGAGGCGAACGGCAGCCAGCCGACCGGCCGAGATGTTCCGGAACGTTTGCACCACTGGGCATAGTCGCCATTCCTGGCCCTGCCGATCGAACGCCCAGACCCGGTCGCCGACTGCGACCTCTTCAATCGGCTTGAGTCCGTTCTCGGTGTGGACCGGCGTTCCGGCGACGAAGCACTTCGGCTTCCGCAGGAAGCTGATGGCCTGGACGGACAGCCCGAACATCCGCAGTGTGGCGTCCCCGAAGTAACCCCAGGCCTTCTGTCGCTCCGCGTCGGAGTCGCTGCCTAGAGCGTGAAATCCCTGGCCAAGCTCGGCCTGCCGCCCCACTCATGGAACGCGATAGGGGGCCAGCATCCTGCGGCCGATGGCCATCCCCACGCCGCAGTTCTTCGCCACGCTCCACTGCCTGCTGCCGGTCAACGGCGGGGCGCGCGAGAACTGGCCCCGCGCCGGCCTGGAGGCCTTCGCCGCCGGCGTGCCCGTGGTCGCCCAGAACGACTGGGGCTGGAAGGAGATGATCGAGCCCGGCGTCACCGGCCTCCTCGGCGACTGCGATTAAGGCTCATAGTTTGGCAATAATGAGCTGGTTTCGTCCGTGTTGCAGGGAGTTACTCGTGAGCAAACCGATCCCTCAGGTTTCTGATCGTTGGGCGGACACTGAGTTGTGGAATCATGGTGTAGTGCGCTACCCCACTACGACGGGACACTGGCTCGAAGTGGGTCAAGGCAAGATCCCGCTGAAGTTTCGCTTCGACCTGGATGATGGCGGTGACCCGCAGCGACTGGCCGACGAGCGTTACAACTTGGCTTGTCTGCACCGAGTTGCCGACAACTCGGGACAGGTCTGGCAAGCCCGCACCTGCTTTCGACCGAGTTTGTTCATCCATCGGTTGTTGGATCTCAATCATGTTGAGTATCCGCTGTGGCAACACAACGCAGAGCCCTGGCTGGAAGCGATCCAACAACGTCCGCTTGTGACCGGATTGTACGTACTCCTGGATGACCGCTTCTACCGCCGATTCTGGATCGATGATGCGCTTTTGGAGATTCAGTTCAAGTACCAAGGCATCACCATCGACGTCGGTCAATTGGATGACAACCAGTTGGCAGTGCGGTTGAGTGGGTGGTTTGGGACTTGGAACTATGTTCCGATGGATAATGAAGGTGCAGTATCCGTCTATCAAGGAGGTCCGATTCGACCGCCTGAAACCAGATTTGATGAAGTGGAAGATCCGCGACGAGAGTATTCCGAGGACATTGAGTCGTTCGCGCCCGGTGGCTGGCTGGAGAATCTGTCACCGATGATTTACACCTTGTGGATCTGGGATGTTCTGTTCCGCAGTGATGCCAGTTGGGAGAATGATTATCCGGTGCAAGTGCCATTCCCCAGACCGATCCTTTGGGAACCGATCACTGAAGAACTTTCAGACCCGTTGGAAAACGTTCGTGTCGTGACAATCGGTTGACGCCGGCTACCGCAACCTCGGCAAGAAGACCACCAAGGGCAAGCACAAGCTCCAGCCCGGCTGGCCTCGCGACTTCACCACGCTGCCGGTGGTCAAGCGGTTCACCGCCGGCCCGCACGTCTCGCACCGCGACGGCCAGATGCCGGTCGAGTTGATCGGCCCGGTTCACACCCCCGGCCGCGACGGCCCTTAATAGTCTGGAGACTGGAGTCCGGAGACCGTAGGAAGAGAACAAAACCATTCACGGGCTTTTCTGACTCCAGCCTGCGGTCTCCAGACTCCCGTGTGAAAGCCACAGCGACTGGCTCTTCCCTCGGCACGTCGTGCTGCACTACGCGCAGTACAAGCGGGACCAGTTGTTCGAGGCGGCCCGCCGGTCGCGGGCTTGTGCCTACCTGGCCGACGACGACCACGGCCCGCTCGCGCTCCAGGAGATCTTGTTGGCGGGGTGCCCGGTGGTCGGCGTTCGCACCGGGGCACCTTTCATTCACGACGGCATCACTGGCGTCTTCGTCGATCGGCTGCCGCCCGGCGCAAAGTGCGTGAAGAACGACGCGGACGAGGTGGCACTGGCGACGTTCGTGGAAGGGATTCGGCGCGGGATGGAGATGAGGCGAGACGCCGTACGAACTTCGGCTGCAGAAGCGTTCGCCACGGAACGGATCGTCGATCAGGTTGTTGCGGTACTGGAGCGGAACCGGTCTTACGAGTCTGGCGAGTGACCGTGGCCACGCTCAAGGACTGCTCCATCGAGTTCGAGATGGTCTGGGACACGGCCGACGACGACTTCGCTGACATCCGCGACACGTTCCTCAACCGCGGGGCGATGGAGTTCGCCGTCATGGACGGGCCGATGAACGTGCCCGGCTCGCAGGGGCTGCGGGCCACCTGCATGGTCACCAACTTCAGCCGTAAAGACAACCTCTTTGAACGAGGTCGAATATCAATCGAATATGCGGTCTTGGTTGTTCATCATTTCCCCAGGAAGCCTGTGACATAAGCAGCATAGCTATCAAGAATTGCCTGCCAGCCGGATCGCTGGAGTTCGATTGGATGGGCGGCCTCGGGATCGAAGACCGTCTGCACGCGTGTGCCGCTTCCCTCCGGTGTAAAAGTAGTACGGACGCCGCGGCCATCATCGAGCCGCAACGTTACGGCGTTCGGGACATCCACCTCTTCATACGTGCCTTCATACTCAAAACCGAAGGAACCATCGCGGGCCTCCATGCGGGAGACATGCCGACCGCCAACCCGGAGGTCGACCTTGGCCCACGGGCAGTGCCAGTCGGGGCTGGCTTGGTTCCACTGCGTGATGGCCTCAGGTGTATTGAACGCTTGCCATGCCTGCTCGGGCGGAACGGGAACGAATGCTTCGATGGTGATGGGTTGCGACATGGTCTGTCCTTGTGAGTTGGGAATTTGGTGTCCTCGGCGGGCAGCATCAATAGCGGCCACATCGATCTTGCGCATAGTCATCATCGCGGCGAAAGCCCGTTTGGCTTCGTCTCCACCGGCGGCGAGCGCCTCGGTGAGGGTGCGCGGGATGATCTGCCAGTTGACACCCCAGCGGTCCTTGCACCAGCCGCATTCGCTTTCCTGGCCGCCGTTGCCGACGATGGCATTCCAGTAGCGATCGGTTTCTTCCTGATCTTCCGTGGCGATCTGGAACGAAAACGCTTCCGTATGCGGGAAGATTGGCCCGCCGTTCAGCCCGATGCACCGGACTCCACACACGGTGAACTCGACGACGAGCACCTCGCCGGCCTTGTTGCCGGGGTTGTCCATCGGTGAACGATGGATCGCGCCCACGCTACTAACTATCTGGAAAGACGGAGGCGTAGAACCGCGCCGCAGCCTCGGCTTCGCGGTCGTACCAGATGCAGATGGTGTTCTTGGGGATCGCCATGAAAAACTCCCTCATCGGAATGTCACGAGCATCGTCTGGGACATCAAAGCGTCAACATCCACTGAAGCCCGAAGCGATCTGTGACCATGCCGAAGCAGGCAGACCAGAAGGTCGGTCCGATGGGCATGTCGATCTGTCCACCTTCTGCGAGTGCTTCAAAAGCAGCACGAACCGATGCTTCGTTGGGAAATTGAAGAGAAAGGGCAAATCCGCCAAATTTCCGGCCGGTCAGACCACCTCCATCGGAAACCATCACGCGGGCATCGCCAATCAAAAAACTCGCATGCATGATTTTGTTTTCAAAGCCAACCGGAAGCCGACCGTCGGGGATCGGATCCGGCGATTCCGAGAACCGCATCACCATTTCGACCTTCGCCCCCAACGCTTTCTCGTAGAAAGCCAACGCCTCCTCAGCTTGGCCATTGAAGAACAAATAGGGTTCGATCTTCATCGAGTCTTCCTTCCTTTGGGGACTGGTAAAAGGTGACAGACGTACTGCTTCAAATGTTCGATGGAGTCATGCACAATCTGTGGATCGTTTAATGCCTTGGCCACCACAAAACTACCTTGCAGTACCACTTGGGTGTGCTGGGCCAGGCTCTCAGCAGTCCATTTGGCCTGCGGTGCATACTGGGCCTTGGCGGCCTTAATCGTCGGCAATAAGGTTTGCAAATGCTGATCGATCCCGGCAGCACAAGCCACTCGCAGGGATGGATGACTGGCGTAGACCTCCTGCACCAACGTACCCAGCAAGCAGGTAAACTCCGCGAACTCGCCCTGGACCAGTTCCGCCCGGAAATCGAGGTAGGCAAGCAACCGCTCACGGGGATCTCGCACTTGCCAATAGGGTGCGTCGGCGAACAAGGCTCCCGTCCTGTTGTTCCAATAGTCAATCGCTGCCAGAGCCACGGCCTCCTTACTGGCGAAGTGATGGAAGAAGGCTCCCTTGGTGACACCACTAGCCCGGCAGAGGTCGTCAACACTCGTCGCGGCGTAGCCCCGATCACGAAAGACTGTAAGAGCAACATCAAGAATCTTCTGTCTTGTCTGTTCGCCACGCTGATCCGCCATGATCTTAACATACCAACCGGTTGGTTTATGGTCAAGCCCGGTTCTGCTCGCAGAGCAGTGGATCGATCTCAAGCACTTCTTCATCGACACCTTCGACCACACCGTCTACGGCTTGGCCCTTTTCCCTAACCACCACTGGGCTAGCATCCAGGTCGCCTGGGTCGAGACCGTAGGTATATTGGCACCATGTGAACACCAAGAAATAACCGCTAGAACCGCCCACGGACTCACAGCAACTTAGTCTTCCAGAGCTACCACCTCGCCCGCCAGGGGGGCGGCCTGTGGGAAGTCACCGTCCGCTACGGCAAGCGCGAGCCGAAAGCGCCGGGTGAATCGTCATTCTCTTTCGACACCGGCGGCGGCACGACCCACATCACGCAGAGCCTGACGACCGTCAACAGCTACGCGCCTCCCAGCGAAGACCCGCCTGACTTCAAAGGGGCCATCGGCGTCAACAACGATTCGGTCGAAGGCACCGACATCACCATCCCGGTCTACGACTTTAAGGAAACGCACTACATCCCGGCCGCTCTGGTCACCCCCGCTTACAAGGCGGCGCTCTTCGCTCTCACCGGCAAGGTCAAAGCCGCCCCGTTCAAAGGCTTCGCCCCAGGCGAAGCCCTTTTCCTCGGCGCCTCCGGCTCCCAACGCGGCACCGATGGCCCACATGGTGAACCTCGTCCATGCCGACAACAAGTGGTTTGCCGTTCTGGACGAAAACGATCCCGCTGCAAAACAAGTCGAATTTGTGCCGGAGGGGTGGACCTCGCTGGCCAACGGTCGGTCGTTCACCGGGCCGTCACCAGCACCACACAATCTGCAACTGGGCCGACTCCCATGGGCCGTCTCGCGCTCGGCGACATAGAAGTCGTAGTACAGCCCTACGGTTAGCCGATCCCTCGAGTAGCAGTTCACGCCACCGCCGAAGATGCCAAAGTCGTTCCCGAGGTAGACGCCACGGATCGGGAAGGTGCAGCGCTACGACGTGGACACGAAGAGTTGGCAGACGCTGTTCGAGTGCAAGGTGCTGGACATCAACCAATGATCGCGCAGCAGCGATACCTGGCGAGGTTCGTGGGGCAGGACCATCATGGCTTCATTCACCACGGAGGCAACAACCGCCGTAGGAGGTGAGTCAGTACGATAAGGAAGAAGCCCAGATTTCGCAGCACGATGATCGGCCAAAGAACTAGAGGCGGACGATGCAGGTGAATCAGTCGATCAATGCTCCAGGGCCAATCACAGTGCCGTTGACGCCACTCTAGGGGAATACCCTCAACGCCCACACGGGTGCCGATCAACGCTCCGGTAATCGCGGCCACTGTGTCCGTGTCGCCCCCAGCACGAATGACTTGTTCAATACCCCGCGCGTAGTCATCAGCATGGCGAAAGAACGCCATCACCGCTACAGGAACCGTGTGGGCGATGAATCCGCTAACGCCACGACCCGACGTAAGCTGCTCCGCGAAAGCGGGAACGGTCAGCCCTTGAAGCAAAGCCTCGGCGGTAAGTTGTAGATTCCTCAGCAACGGTTCCAGGTCCGCTTGTTTACTGAATTCGTCCGTGACTCCCGAAATCCATGCCGCGCCCTTGCTCGGATCCAAGCGAGGTGCCTCGGCAGCCAAACGTGCGACGATCAAACTCCCGACTTCCGCACGTCGATCCGTGTGAGTCAACCGTGTCGAGGCGGCAACAAAGTCAGCGAGTGCTTCAGCAGGCACCATGACGCCGAGGATGGCCGCACGCATCGCCGGACCATTGCCAGCCGAGCGAACCCCAGAGCGGGACTCTGGGAATCCCAAGCAGAGTTTCAAACATGACTTCAGCGTTGCCAGGCCGATGCCGGGTGGTCCTGCTAGAAACCAGCGCCGCAAACTCGATGCAAGACGGCGGCGAAATGTTGCAACATCACCGTTCGCATAACGAATGGCTTCGGCCGTCAGCCCGATATGCTCCGTGTCATCAGATCCGCAACCGTATCCAAAAATGAACCGCGGTCGGTCGAATCGGGCCAATTTGGCTATGCGTCTCGGGGACACGTTCTCATAGGGCAAGCCCATCATGTCTCCGATGGCTTGGCCGATGAGGCACCCAGCGACTTCAGGAGATTGACTTTCAGACAAAATCACACCGGGCGGTAAAGGTTGTGTGTCCATGAAAAGTGTCCCCGGATGCGACTGGCCTGCCGCTCTCATATTATTATCGCTCCAAAAGCAGTCCGACGAACAGACACCAGCAGTCAGACGTACTTCCCCAGCGTCTGGGTCTGCATCCACCTGGTCTGCCACTTCGGCTGCAAGCTGCCGATCCAGCTCTGGTATCTGGGCGACGGCGAATGCAACCCCTACATGAAGCGGCTGCTCAAACCGCTCGGGGTCGCGTGCGTCGATGCCCGCAAGTTGGAGAAGGCCATCCCCTGCCGCATCCTCTGCGGCTGGGAGTTAAAGCCCTATGCCACGCTTCACTCACCTTTCGCCCAAAGTGCTCTTCCTCGACGCCGACAACGGACCGGTGCGCGACGTGACGTATCTCTTCGACACGCCGCAGTTCCAGGAGCACGGCGCGATCTTCTGGCCCGACTACGCCTGCTGGACGCTTAAGCCCGAAGTCTGGCACATTTTCGGCATGGACTGGATGGTGCCGCAGGCGCAGAAGGAGATCGCCTTCGAATCGGGCCAGTACCTGATCGACAAGACCCGTTGCTGGCGCGAGCTGCGGATGGCCCTCTGGTACGCGGAGCATTCCGACTTCGTGTTCCGCGTCGTCTACGGCGACAAGGAGTGCTTCCACCTGGCCTGGCGAAAGCTCGGCACCGAATACGCCATGCCGCGCAAGGTCCCCGGCTGGAACCAGCACACCATCGTGCAGTACGACTTCCAGGCCCCGCCTCGACCTGGTGAAGCTCGGCACCGAGGAGGTAGATGCTCTAGTCTAGGTAGGCATGCAGCAGACCCTGTATCGCTTCCCGCACGCCGCCGTCGTCCTCGAACTGCACCTCTAGCGCGATCCGTGGCAGGTTGCCTCCTTCTTGCATCAACTTAAGCGGAGCGGCTACAGCCTCCGCTTCGTGAACTACGATGGCGACGTCGTGCTCACCGACGTCGAAACGATTCTCGCCAACCCGCAGGAGCATTGGATGGTGTGGCTCGCTCGATGAGCCAATGAGACTGAGCGACTCAAAAAAATGAAAAAATTCACTTGACAAGGGGAGGGTGGGGTAAGGTGTAAATTTGGCCTCGGTGGCACGCTCACCCTGTCCTGGTCGGATCACGATGTTGGATCGTCGCGCCTGCTCGCTGGTGGAGACGACGCCATGAGCCAGCACCCCATGCGAAAGGTTCTCTCGTCCTTGTCCCGGAAATGGTTCACGCCGCGCCGGTCACGGCCGATTCGCCGCCAACTCCTGTTGGAGCTGGAATCGCTAGAGCCACGGGAGATGCCCGCGGCCAATCCTGCCTTGGCGCTGGGAGCCGAGCCCGAGCGGCCTGTACCACTTCCGCCACCGCGACTACTCCCCCACCCTCGGCCGCTGGACCAGCCTCGATCCGATTCGATATTTAGCTGGTGATACAAACTTATACCGGTCTATCGGAAACCAACCGACAAATACCACCGATCCAAGTGGTTTAGTTTGGCCTTTCTCCACCATTGCTGGAGCCGCCATCGGTGCAATTGTTGGCGGAGGAGCGCAAATTGTTTCAAACCTTGTAAATGGTCGCCCGACATTCCAGGGTGTCGGTGGTGCAATGGTTGGTGGAGCGGTCACAGGTGCGATCGTCGGAACGGTTGGCCCGGCCGGCTTCGTGGCGACAGCTATGACCGGAGCTGGTGCCGGTTTTGTGGGTTCTGCTACGGGCAATGTAGTCAACCAGCTTTACTACACAGGGACGGTTAACGGACGTCAGGTTCTCCAAGCTGGTGTGATAGGCGGCATCGCGGGAGGAGTCGGTGGGGCTGTCGGCAGTGCAGTCTCTGGACAACTTGGAGTTACAGCGGCATCCCAGCTCCCCATCCGGATTGGTGCCGGAGTCCTCGCAGGAGGCACGGGGGGAGTCGCGGGTGGTTCCGTCGCTGGACTCACCGGCGCTTTAATGAACGGTCAAGATCCCCTGGCGGGAGCTATCCACGGTGGTGGGATCGGGGGGCTTGGCGGAGCATTTGGGGGTGGTCTGTCGGCAAGCCTGCCTGTAACAACCTTCATGAATCAACAACAACTCACTGCCTACAATATTGCGAACGGCTTGGCTACCCATAACCCAGGTTATTTCTCGGGCTTCGTGGGGCCACAGGGACAAGTGGCCGCCGGCTTCAGTATCAACACATGTCCGGGGAGACTGCCAATCCACGGAGGTGTCCAGGGAGTGTGGATGAGAGGACCGGTGATTCCACCTCACCACCCGCGCATCACATGTGCAGAGCCGAGTGCGCTGACGAACTATAACGCTCTTTATGGCAGTCCCACGCATGGTGGTGTCATCGTGACTGTGGGTCCGAACGGTCCAATGAATCCCTGCCCATCCTGTGCTGCTGGCCTGCCACATTTTGGCGTCATAAACGGTTTAGCGTTTCCACCGTACATTGTGATTGTTCCGCCGTTGCCAGAATGGAACAAATAGAAGCTAGAGGAGATGCGCATGGCAAGAACGATTGTGCTGTACCCGCCTGACCACGCAGTTGCGCTGGCTCGCGCGTTGCACGTCTTTGATATCATTGCTGCACGCCCCGAGATAAGTAACGAGGAGGTCATTGCAAAGTTGGTCGAGGAGGGGATTGACCCGGTAGATGCGGTACTGCTGGTCGGCTTCGTCCCCTGCGCGATGTCGTACCCCGTCGTCAAGTGGATGGGGGCCACCGGTTTATCAAGCCACTACATGGTCCGCAAGCAGTCGGGGCGGACAGTACTTCTACCCTTGGAGACGGAGCACTACTTCACCGCTGCGCTTGCGTGGGCAGAAGAGCTTCTAGCGATGCCCCTTGAAAGGCGACCCGTATCCCTGGAAGCGTTCAATGCGGTAGTGCATCGTAGCCCAGTGCTGAATGCTGCTGAGCGATTTTTGGAAAGCTTTGGACCAGATGCCTTACAAGGAGCTCTCTTCACCCCATTGGTGGTGTGTGGCATAACCGCAGAGCAAATTAAGGCCAGCCGTCGGGGACGCGGGCGTGAACGTCCGTGGTGGCAATTTTGGCGACGTTAGTGTTCAGGTCTGAGCTGATCCATGTCGCAGGTATCTGGGTGATAAAACCGGCCGGCAGTTTGTCTACGACGCCTGGAACCGGCTGGTAGCAGTCAAGGATGCAGCCGGGAACACGCTGAAGACGTATGCCTACGACGGCCAGCATCGGCGGGTGCAGGAGACGGCCGGCGGGACGACGACCGACCTGTACTACTCGGATTCCTGGCAAGTGCTGGAGGAGCGGGTAGCGAGCGGGGGTACGTCCGTCCCCCGAGTGCAATACGTCTGGAGTCCGGTCTATGTCGATGCTCTGATCCTGCGTGACCGCGACACGAATGCCAACGGCACGCTGGACGAACGCCTGTACGTTGTGCAGGATGCCAATACCCTCCCAGCCACAAGGACGCCGGCACGGACAATCTATGAGTCGGTCACGGGGCTTGCTCCATACTCGATGGCCCTCCGCGCCAACTCATCGACGATGGCTTTCCTCGGAATGATTCCCTTCGATTCGATGGCTAAAAAGGCCGCATCATTCCATGTGGATGGATCAAATGCTGGCCCGGACCGGATTGTGATCTCGCCGAACCGATTGCGCATTCGACCGCATGTGAACGGCTCACTCGTGGGCGAGGGGACGTTTGCGTGAAGTGAAGTTAGTTTACAGTGAATCACCGGATCACTAGTATCGCTTGCCATCGCGACGCTAGATCCAACGGACAAGGAAGAAGCCGTTTTGGCTAAGCGCCGAGAAAACCATTCGGTCACGACATTTCTCGGTGGAGGGGGGAGATTCAGTGCCTCGGTATTTTTTAGTGCATTCAGACTGTCTCTTGCCCCCGAGGCCACAAAGGAATCCAGTAGCGTATGGGCGGCCAGCCAATACAGGTCGGCGCAGAAGTGAATCTGCACGTCGTAAGCTGAGCATATTTCATCTTCCGTCGCCGTCCTGACTTCCAACCACCAAGAATCTGTAGAGTCATGTTGCTGAAGGTAATCTGGATAAGCAGAAACGTAGAAGCCCGAACCCTCAGTAAGCACAAATGCGGCGGTTGCCGCTGATGCCCAGATTATTTGATGTCGATTCAGCGAAACTCGAAGCTGTAAAAACGGAGATCGCGACCAGACAGATAAAAACGGAGGCGAAGTTCGCGCCCTGTGGGCAGTTCGGCACCCCCTTTCCAAACGATGGGGACGGCCAAGCTGTCGTTCCGAACGGGGAGGCAATCGGCTTTGGAATAGCCCTTGATCGGCTCGCCGCTGGCAGCATCAAGCACTTCAGCCGCGAAGGTTGCCCCGGCTGTGGCGATTCCCTCCAGATTGACAGTTAACTTTCGAGCTGTGCCTTGGGGAGAATCGATCGGAATGGTTGTCAAAGTTCCGGTTTTGTTCGTCTCACGAGGTCGATAGTAGGTGAAGCCATCGGTTCGAATGGTAGCAACACCAATTTCCTCAAGATTGTGTGAATAGGAGTCAGTTCCCTCGCGACGGGCTGCGTTGCCGCGGTAGTAAACGCGCACTTTGTCCCCCTCGAGCAGGGGATACATTTGAAAGATGTAGCCGGAATCCCAAGCTCCAGGGGGACCAAGCGGCAGAATCCGTTCACCATTCTTGACGCGGGTAAAGTGGAAGCCATCCCGGCTAACGGCGATGCCGACATCCGTGAGCGGTCGGCCCTGCTTGCCCGGCCAATAGAAGCAAAAATAGAGTCCCTCGGCCCGTCGCACGCTAGCGGCGTAAATTTCATCTTCGCCCTTACCGGCGACGGCATCGAGAAAGATTTGCCCACGCATGGTATACACCTTGCCGGTGTCGCCGATGCGATCCATAGCGGGAACCTTACCATACGGATCGTCCGGGTCGAGCAGATGTTCCAGGCCAGACCAGTGGAGCAGATCGCGACTCCAGATGACGCCCCACGATCGGCCGGTTTCCGTATAAACTCGGCTGTAGATGCGGATGGGACGCTCGGGATCATGGGCATCAACGAGATTCGGTTGTGCTCGCTCACGCATCGCTTCGGGGGCCGTCAACGCTCGATCTTTCGTCCAGTTCTTTCCATCGGGGGAATACTCCAGCCAATAACTGCCTCGAGCGTCGATGGAAAATCCCATCCGAATGTACTTCTGTTCGGGCTTGGTGGCGTTCGGATTCGGATAGGAGAAGGGGGGTCGGCTCTGCTCGGTGCCGTGCCAGTAATTCAACGAGCGCGTGCCACTTCTGATCGGCGCGGGCAAATCAGCAGGCAGTTTATCGACTTTCTGAAACCGAAGACCATCGCGACTAATCGCCCATTTCAACTCGCTTCCGGCCGACTCGTAGGATGTGCGATAACCGATGACGTAATGATCTCCATGTTTGGCCACGCTGGTCGCCAGGACGATTGCCTCGCCCTCATTGGGGGACAAAACTGGTGCTCGAATCGGTTTGTGCATTTGGTTGAGCACCAGTTCGATCCCTTGGGTCTGCGCGACTTCTAGCCCATCCAGAAAAAGAACTTTGCGTTGTTCGGTCGTCGCGAGCCTGGGAATGTGCAGCCGGTCAAAGAGTACGCGATCGTTCCCACCAGCGGCCGCGGCATGGAATAGGACGCCGACATCATTAGCCTGCGACGGAGCGAATTTTTCAGCATGCACGGGCCGACGCGGGGCGTTGAAGGGACCGCGACACTCCTGGACTTCACCGAAGGCTTCGCCCAGCCAGCGGGCCGTGTAGACCCAGCGCCGGGTGGTGTTTTGCCACATCGTCCAGACTACACCGCGGGGGTCGCGGAAAAGAACAGGCCAACCCAGTTGTTCGATCTGGGGAAATTGTCGGCCGATACCTCGTTGTGCCCACATGCCGCGCCGAAAGACGACCACTTCCTCGGGTTCGACGACGACACCGGTACGCCAGCCGTCGTTCTCTCGGATGGCATAACCAATCGCCGAGCCTCCTCCCGCCCGTTTGCGAAGATCCTCCTTCAAATCAAGGGGGATTCGTCGGATGCCGTCGTGATGGTAAACGATTAACGGCCGACCATCTGCTACGATCAGGGAGGGATGAAAGGCATATTCACGCACGACACGCTCGGGCCGCGACCATTGGCCCTTCGGTGTCCGCTGAACGGCCCAGACTTCAAAATCGCGACGAAACGCCAGCCATACGGTGCCGTCCGGCGCCTGGTCCATGACCGGGTCTTGACAGATACACTCGCTGAGCGGAATGCGGCCCACCGTTCGTTGCAACTTGCCCAGCCCGGGGGCTGCTGCGTCATCGACTTACTTTAACCTCTACGAACTGTCGCAAGCGCGGCAGACCGTTTGCACGACTCGCCACCATCACCGGCTGCTTAGCCGAGATAGAGCGATAGTAAATCGCGTCGTCCTTGGCATAGCACAGAGCCATGCCTTCGGTGGCATGGTTCATCAAGTCGCCCAGTTTACAGGAGCCTTCGACAAGGCGAACCGGTTCGGTCCAGTCTTTTTTCTGCTGGAGCCAGTTCGGGCCGTACTTTCCGAGTTTGGCTTGGAGATGCCACAGTCCATCGGGCCGTTGAAAGACTACGTGCAGATTCTGTTTCGCGTCAATCACCATGCTGGCGCGGGTGCCGCCGCCGGGCATGCGAAACAACGCTTGTTCCCCCGCACCGACCAATTCAAATGCAACCAGATCGCCTCCCCGAGGTCGATACGGGTTCTTCGGCCAACTCGGACCAGTGGCAAGGAAAAGGGAACCAGTATCGACACTCTCGATGAGAACCAGCCAATTGCCGTCGGCGTCACGCGTGATTTGCCGCCCATTCCAGGGTAAACAGTCAAAGCCGGCCATCAAACGCGATTCCGATGGAGCCTCGGCACGCACTTTCAGTGGTGTAGTTGTCGGTCCCCTGAGTCGTAACGCGAATGGATCCCACATATTTTTTTTGATACTCGGCTGCAGATTGTGGCACCTGCGGCATCTCAACATGCTTCGGATACTCGCTGCTCTGAGCCTCCACCCGCGAGACGCCCACGGCAACGAGGAACACAAACACAAGAGCGACGACAACTGGATAGCATGCTGCCGACCCAATGACATCCAAGACCGTATGCAGTGCAACGGTCGGGAACGACACTTGATGCTGCCGAGATTTCATATTTTGCCTCCTCAAGATATGAATCAACGAAGTTGCTATAATGAACTCGTCTGCGAAGTAGGAGTTTTAACTCCCTGCTGCACATATCTTCTATGGACGCAACTCCTCGTTGGTGCTATTCAAACTGCTCTTTCTGCTCTCGCGCGTGGCTGAGTTCCTGGTCGTGGACATTAGCAATTGCTTTTGACAGCCCTAAGCAAGCATGTGAGGTGGCTCCCATTTGTCTAGGCGCGTTGTCATTCATCTTGCCAGCCACAGCCTGCAAAGAGCTGCAGAAACGGCCTTGACAGGCAGGCAAGTCGCAACCTACGGATCAGTCATTGCTTGCAAGACAAATGACAACAGCCCATCGACCAAAAAGTGTCTTGGCCGGACCGCGGCGGGAACAGCCGCCAATCGGGGTAGAGTTTGTTTCACTTGTCCGAACTGGTGAACGGAGAAGACAGCCGTGAAAATCGAACTCCGCAAGCTGCCCGACATCCGGCCCTATGAGAACAACCCGCGCCACAACGACGCCGCCGTGGATGCCGGGGTCGCCTCGATCCGCGAGTTCGGCTTCCGCCAGCTCGCCGGGGCTGAAGGGAGCCAACGACGACCTCGGCCTGCTTGGCTTCGATTGCGACGAACTGGCCAAGTTGCTCGACCCGACGTTTTGCGACGGTCTCACCGATCCCGATGATGTGCCGGCCCTGCCCGACGCCGCGATCACCCAACCGGGCGACCTGTAGCTGCTCGGCGAGCACCGGCTGCTCTGCGGGCGACAGCGGGCAAGCCCGAGGACGTGGACCGGCTGCTCGACGGCGCGCCGATTCACCTGGTCAACCCCGATCCGCCGTTCCTCAAGAAGCACGGGCTGAACTTTTCCCAGGGGATCGTCTGGGACAAGCAGCACCCGATGCTGACCCACAAGAATTCACGGGGTAGCCGTGTGGAGCAGGTGAAGTTTGGATGAGAGAGGGGGAAATATATTAATTTCCAGCAACCTTTGACCGGCTATCTTGGTGTTCAGTCTTTCAAATGGAGTGTCTGAGGACTTTGTGGTTTCTGCGATTATCAGGCAATTCATCTGAGTATGGGAAAACCATGCGGAATCGGGTTGAAGATTAAGACCTGGTTTCCAGTGCAGAAATTACTCTTAAGGCTGCCCCATTCGTCATCCAGTGGTAGATGCAAATAACCTTTGGCTTTACAATTAAAAATGCATAATTGGGTTCTTTGGAGAGCAATTCGCAACAAGCAGACTGATCGATCAAATGCAGATATATATTCATTTGCCCGTCTGTGTCCCATGAGGCGATCTCTGATCGCGGTATAGAAATAGTCGTTTTGGTAATATTGCTGGTAATTCGTATTGTCTGGTTGGAAATACTACAAGAAAAATGCCCATACGTTTTAATGACAATCTGGCGGAAAACAAGAAAAATGAGTACTATTGGTAGGCTGATTAATAGACCCACAAACAGAATTTTTTGCAATGATGCTCCAATAATTACCAGCAGCAGTATGGGCAAGACTGCAGCTGCTACGAGAGGGATTGCTGCCAGAATTAACTTCTGGCAGCAAAATGCCTCGGGGTGTAGTTCTAGCAGGATATCATCGTCATTATTAGAATTCATAATCGTCACGGGAACATGCCCTCAGTGGGCGTGTTTGATGGGAAGAATTGCATTATTTTCCAAGCATAGAACCACCTTGGATCAGAGTTCCCACCAGAATTGACACGATACCATTTTTCCTCCAGAAAAAGCCAGTCCCTCCATAGGCGGTGAAGTAGAAAGTGATTGGGGCTGATGGGAGCGCACCGATTGCATATGACCATCCTGCCGGTCCAAGAATACCACCCACTAGCCCGGCTGGAACGCCGAGAACTCCTCCACCGATGAAAACTTCAATTGTGGACAACTGTTCTTGTGGTCTGTTCAATGCCCATCTCGTCGCATCCTCTCCCCTAATCCCTCCAATAATGAAACCGCCGACGAATCCAACTCCACCACCGATGAGCGCTCCAGAGAGTGCCATGATGCCGAACGCTGGAGCGCCGATAAATGCTCCTGTCCCAGCACCAACACCTCCGCCAGTCAATCCCCCACCCCATGCTCCGGACCAACTACAGTAACCGGATGGGTCAACGAGCATGGTGGAACTGTTGAATACGTAGCGGTAAAGATTGGGATCGCCAGGAGCAACCCCCATCGGGTCTTGCGTCGTCCGGCGGCCGGTGGTCGGGTCGAGGTAGCGGGCGCGGTTGTAGTACAGCCCCGTCTCGGCATCGAGTTCGCGGGAGGCGAACCGGATCGGCAAGGAGCCGACGACGCCAGTCGTTGGGTTCAGCTGCGCGACGATATTGCCGAAAGCGTCCCAGGTGATCTGGTCGAGCACCGCCCCGCTACGTCCAGCACCAGCCGTACCGAGTTCAGGTGGTCGGTCAACAGCCAGTGGACCTCGGGCGAGACTCCGGGTGCTGTCGCGGTTCGGGGCGTTCGTGCGGACGCGGGCCAAGACGTCGATCCGCAAGAAGAAGGGCACCAGCCCGCCCGGCTCGCCGCCCTACTCCCACGTGGGTCTGTTTCGCAAGTTCATCCTCTTCGCCTACGACCCGCAGCGCAAGAGCGTGGTCAGCCGCTCGTCATCTCCACCTGCAACCAGGCGCGAGCGAAGCGCTACATGCGATCGGCGGTGGCGGGGGAGACGCCCCCAGCACGGCGGCGGCCTCGTCACCGGTCTGCCTGGCGAAGAAGCGAAGCTCCACCAGCCGAGCGTGGTCGGGCTTGATCGCCGCGAGCTTTTCCAGGGCTGCGTCGAGGGCGAGCAGTTCGCCGTCCTTCAGCGTCTCCTTGGTGAGAGGGGTCGTCCCTGTCAGCAATTCGTAGAGGATCACGCCCAGGGCATAAACATCGGCTCGCGTGTCCACGTCGATGGCGTTGAAGTTGGCCTGCTCGGGCGCCATGTACAGCGGCGTGCCCAGCACCGTGCCAAAGCCCGTGAACATCGACTGCTCCGTGAGCTGCAAGCCCGTCGTCGCCTTGGCCAGGCCGAAGTCGATCACCTTCGGCACCGGTTTGCCGTCGTGGTTCTCCACGAGGATGTTGCTGGGTTTCAGGTCGCGGTGGATGATCCCTTTCTGATGGGCGTGCTGCACCGCGGAGCAGATCTGCAGGAACAACTGGAGTCGTTCGGGAATGGTGAGCCGCTGCTGGTCGCTCGCAATAATTGTTGAGCGGGACGCCCTTCACCAGTTCCATGACGAAAAACGGGGAGCCGTCGTCGGTGGTGCCCGCGTCGAGCAGCCTGGCGATGTGCGGGGGGTCCATGAGCGCGATGGCCTGCCGCTCTGCCTCGAAGCGGGCGAGAATTGCTTTCGACTGCCCGCGTTCGGCGCGAATAAGCTTGACGGCAACCTTGCGTTTGATCGGTTCGGTCTGGTCGGCCATCCAAACGGCGCCCATGCCGCCTTCGCCGATTTTCTGGAGCAGCTTGTACCGCCCGGCGATGATCGCCCCTTCGGCTTCCACGGGCGGGGTCGGACGATACGGCCCCGTGGCCGTCGGATCGCATTCCGGCTTCGGTTCGTAGGTGCGGGGCGGGTCATCGGGTCTGGGATGGGGCGAGTCCAGCGGAGAATGCGACGCCGCGTCGGCCGCCAGCAAGGCTTCCACCCGCGCCCGCAACGCCGGGTCTGGGCATTCGCGATCGAGAAACGCCGCCCGCTGGTCCGGTGGTAATTCCAAGGCTCGCTGGAAGAGCGATTCTTCGGTCATGGCGAATTCCTCCTGCCTGATAAGCGAGATTGTCGCAGGAAGAGCGTCAGGATTCCTGAAAAAATCAAAAAATGAACGATGCCGGTCTGGTGGAACTCGTCGACCGCGTCGTGATCAGCGTTTCCTCGTCCTCGGCGTCGGCGTACCGCACCCACAGGTCCAGTTGATGATCTCTCCTGCTCACACAGAGGGCTGGCCAATTGATCGTCTGGTTGCCGCCGCCGGTGTCGAGCGAGTACTCTGGCCCGCTTCTTTAGGCTCGAGTTTGCCGTAGCGGGCGGTGACCTCCCAGACGCTGCCGCCCTGGTGGGCGATGGGGTAGTGCTGGAAGACCAGGTTGCCGTAGGTCAGCGGCAGGGTGGCCTGCACCAACGCCCGCACCTCGGCGTCCAGTTCGGTGCCCAGCACCATGAACTGCAGGTCCACCGACGGGCTGTCGATCTCCACCGTGGCTTCGCGGCTGTCGAACTTCTTGATGATGATCGCCATCCGCACCTCACGCGAAGACGAGGCCGCCGTGCTGGGCCTCCTGCACGAGTTTCTTGGTGTTCGCCGCCGTCTGCTCGGCCGCCTTGGCGGTGCGTTCGCTCAGCGATTCCGCCCCCAGCCCGCGGACGGCCAGGGCGCTGAAGGTGCCCTGGATGTCCACCTTCTCGCGGGCGGCGTCGAGCCGCCGCAGCTAGAATGATCAATAGATGAGCAAAGCTATCCTTCGACTTGGCAACCCGATATAATCTATTAGAAATTCCTATCCAGCTATCAGAAATTCCTAACTATCCAGGGGTGTCCTACCATGTCCAAGCCAACGCGCCAAGGAAAGGGCAGTCCCATCCAGGAAAGGACAGTCCCACCCGCAAGCGCCGCTGCAGCCGGAGATAGCCTCGAGTGCCGATGAGCATACCGCCGGTCTGGGTGCGTCCGTGCCTGCCGAGGATGAGCTGTCGTTTCTGGAAAAGCCGCAGGCTCAGGACGAGCTGGGTCGGCTGGCGCACTATCGCGTCCTGAAGGAACTGGGCCGGGGCGGCATGGGCTGCGTGCTGCTGGGCGAGGACACGAAGCTCCAGCGCCAGGTGGCGCTGAAGGTAATGCTGCCGCGGTTCGCCAGAGACGCCAACGCGAAGGAGCGTTTTCTGCGCGAGGCGCGGGCGGCGGCGCGGATCAAGCACGATCACGTCATCACCATCTTTCAGGTCGATGAGGCCAACAGCGTCCCCTTCATCGCGCTGGAATTTCTTGAAGGGGCTTCGCTGAACAAGTACCTGACGAACAAGGGCGCTTTGCCACTAGGTGTGGCGGTGCGGATCGGGCGCGAGATAGCGGAGGGCCTGGCGGCGGTGCACAAGCAGGGGCTGATCCATCGTGACATCAAGCTGGAAAACGTCTGGCTGGAAGCGCCGAAGGGTCGCGTGAAGCTCCTCGATTTCGGCCTGACCCGCGCCGAGGCGGACGACACGCATCTGACGCAGAGCGGCGTCATCATGGGGACGCCAGCGTTCATGGCCCCGGAGCAGGCCCGCGGCGAGAAGGTCGATGGCCGCTGCGATCTGTTCAGCCTGGGGGTGGTGCTGTATCGGCTATGCACGGGGAAGCAGCCATTCACGGGCCCATCAACGACGGCGGTGCTGACCGCCATCGCGATCGATACGCCGGCGTCGCCGCGGAGCGTGAATGCGCAGATTCCGGAATCACTGGAAAAGGTCATCACGAAGCTGTTGGAGAAAGATCCGGCGCGGCGGTATGCCTCGGCGAAGGAAGTGATTGCGGATCTGAACAGGGTGCTGAAGGAGCTGGCGCTGGCGAGCAAGGTGGAAGCGCCGACGGAGGCAATTGTGCCGATTCCATCCGAGCCGCGACCGTCAGGCAGCGGGGCTGTATCGTCGCCGCAATCGGGTTTCCAACCGACATTGGACATGGCCCCCGCACGAGATGCAGCCTCGCTGCCTGACGGTCGCGGCTCGGATGGTCGCCGTTTGAAGGTTATCGTCGGCGGCGTGCTCGCGCTGCTCGCGTTGGCCGTCGCCGCATGGTTTTTGATCCCACGCGGCACGAAAACGCCTGTCGTTGTGCCGAAGAAGGACGACATATCGGCCAAGGCGCTCGCCGCGGCCAGATCGCCGCGCACGAAAACGCCTGTCGTTGTGCCGAAGAAGGACGACCCGCCCGTGGTTCCTGCCGCAAAGGAGCCGCCGCCTTTGAACGCGACGAACGCCAAGGAAGTGCAGTCAGCGTGGGCGACGAAGCTCAAGGTTCCCATCGAAGAGAAAAGCCCGACGGGCATTGTGAGATGGTGCTGATCCCGCCGGGGGAGTTGGTGAAATACCCGTATCGGCTGGGGAAGTACGAGGTGACGCAGGAGGAATGGCAGAAGGTGATGGGCTACAATCCGAGCTCTTTCAAGGGACCGAACCTGCCGGTGGAGACCGTGAACTGGTTCGACAGCGTGGAGTTTTGCAACAAGCTGAGCGAACGAGAAGGCTTGAAGCCGTACTACGACCTTCAGGTAAGAACTCGGAATGGCGACTCGATCGCGGACGCAGAGGTGAAGATCCTCGGCGGGAATGGCTACCACATCCCGACGGACGCGGAATGGGAGCACGGCTGCCGGACCGGGACGAATACGAAGTATTGCTTCGGGGACGACGACGCCCAGTTGGCGGAATACGCGTGGTACGAACAGAACAGCGGGAAGAAAACGCATCCGGTGGGAAAGCTGAAACCGAACGGGTTTGGTTTGTATGATATTCACGGCAACGTGCGGGAGTGGAACGAGGAGATGCTGAAGAACGCGACCACGGGAGACTCCGAGCGCGTCCACCGAGGCGGCTTCTGGGGCAGCTCGGCCGCCAACTGCGTGGTGAGCACCCGGACCCATTACATTCCGGCCCACCGCAACTACATCTTCGGCCTGCGTCTGGCCAAAGTTCCGTAATGCGAAGCTCAAGCAGGTCAGTAAGCCCCCTCACCCCTGCCCCTCTCCCCCTCCGGGAGGAGAAGGGATTGGGGGTGAGAGGGAGCCGCCTGGCGCGAAGGCCGACTGGCTCGGCCTAACCTGCTCGGTCCTGACCGTCTGGCGCACCCTGCGACGTCTGAGCCTGACGTTCAAAAAAAGTGATCCGTGCCGAGGAGCAGTTGCGTCCCGACGTGGCCGAGAGCCGTCGGCAGTGGCGTGACGAGGTTAGGCCTGGGCTGGACCCGGCCCGGCTGGTGTTCCTCGACGAGACGGCAGCCAACCAAGACGAACATGACCCGCACGTACAGCTACGCCGCCAAGGGCCAGCGGCTGCAGGGATATGCCTCCTACCGACGGTGGCCCGTCGAATGCGGCTGGCTCCCCTCGACATTGCCGAGGCGTGTCACCAGCACCACAGGTCGTCTCAGGAGTTATTGGGCCATGAGGACGTGAGTACGACGATGATTTATACGCATGTGTTGAACCGGGGAGGCCAGGGCGTCAGTGACGCAGCCATCGGGCAGCGTAACGTGGTCGCCTGACTGGAGAGATTCTCCAGCGAGAACACTTCCCGGTTGAGGTACTGTACTTCGCCCGTCAACCTCACTGCCGTCGAGTTCGGGCCACGTCCCGGATGGCTTGCAGGTTGAGCAGTTCGGCAACCTCGAACTGTGGTGGAACGCTTCCTGCAATCGGGCGTAGCCGAAGGATCGTCGGAAAGAAACCGCTGCGGCCGTGAATCTCCGCGAGCAGGGCAGCCGTGATCGGTGCAAGACTGGGCGGGTTGATGATCAGCGGAGTGGTCTGCCACTGTTCGGGTGTCAGCGGGACCGTAGCCAGCAGTTCCCGAACTTGCTCATCAAATGGCCGGGCATGGTCGAGGTGTGTCGGCACGGAGAGGACACGCTCGATCTCTCGCTGAGCGAGTTCTCGAATGCGGGCGAGGTGAGCATCAGTGAGCGGATGCCCGAAGTTGAGTAGGAGCATGGTAATCATCCAGAGGGGAAGCGATCGTTCAAGATCCCAGGAGTTGCGGCAATCGATCATAGAGATGGAAGGCCCGCTCGATGAGGTTTCGGAAGTCCCGAGGATTCCGTAAAATCTGCTGCACACTGGCGCGATCGGAGCGCGTTCCGTGAGCGCAGGCGTTTCTCGTGTGCTGGAGGTCGCAAAGCAACTCACAATCAGCACCTGTCAGGCGAGAGAACAGATCACTCTCGGCTCGCTGTCGAACCTGATAGCTCAGTGGATCGGAATTTGAATACAAAAGCTGGCCTGCACGAATGACAATGGCCTCATAGGTCTTGTGGGGTAACTTTTTGGCCTGTGCCAAGAAAACTCACGACTGTGGTAGGCATTTCAATTCCCTTGTCGCAGAGCATCGAGCATCGGTAGGCCGCCGTCGTTCGCGAGATTAGGTAGACTCACCTGGGGCCCGCCGTTGTGCCCGGTGCGGTCGTTGGCCACGAACCACTCGTAGGCCAGCCCTTCGGGATTCGGCGGCACCGCCCCTGTTTGTCCTTGTTGGCGGGCGCGCGGATAGTGTGTCGGCAAGGTATCCGCATTCCCGGTCGCCATCTTCAAAAACGCGGCGATGAACGGCACATTCTCGAAAGACGTGGACTGGTCATACGAGGTTCGCACTACTTCTTTGAAAGCCTGAACGAGTGAGTTTCGATCCGCCTCAGTCGGCGAGGTATCCTCCAGCGTGGAGTACGTCTGCTTCCATCCCTTCCCATCGCCAAGGTGCGTGTTTCCCGCGTCGATCTCCAGTCGCACGCTGCCGAATCCGAGAGGCTTGCCGCCGCCGAAACGGTGGAAGTGGTTGTCTGGCAGGCTCAGCAGCCAGAGCAACGCGCCGAGTTCGACCTTCGATAGGTTGGTAACGTGAATATCGAACGTGAACTCAGCACCAGGCTTTACCCAGCCCTGGATCGAGCGGTTCTGATTGTCGCGTACCTTCTCGCTGTTGGGTCGCCGATACTCCTGAAAGTGGCCGTTGACGGCCTGCTGGGTGCGATCTTGCGTCCCGTTGTCCCAGTGGCCATTCGGTAGTCCGCGGTGATGCGGATAGACCTTCCGGCCGCGCAGACCTTTACCGGGGGAGTAACCGGCATCTTCCTTGTTCAACCCGTTGCCTTGAGCTTCACCATTCGGGGAGGCCGCGACGTAGAAGCGGGCCTGTTGGGGCTTCGGCTGGCCGAGGATCGCCAGCGGCAAGCCGGGCGTGCCGAAGTTCTCGATGGCATCGTTCGTTCTGCATGTCACCGGCCCGATGCGGACGTTGCCTTTGTAAGCCCCGTGCCCCTGCTGGTTGACCCACCCGAAAACGCGATCCGCGGGCGAGAGTTGCTGGAGCGAGGTGGCAGGCCGGAGCGAAGGAGGGAGCAGATCGAGCGGAGAAACTTCGTGCAACTTACGCGAGATGTTCACCGGATAGAAACCATAGATCTCCCAGTGTCCCGCAACTTGCCGAACTTGAGCATACAGAAGGGTTCCTTCGGACAGATCAGCTTCTGCTCCCCTCTGTTGATTAATTCCGACGATTTGCCTTGACCATACCGAATGGGACAGAGCAGGCGGCTTAGTTAGGCCCTGACGAATTTCTTCCTCATGTTCTTGCTGGTAGTTGAGAATCAGGGTTTCCCAATCATGGTGGTGCTGACTGGTGGCCGGGATAGCCGTGGGTTGCCTAGAAGATGTGAAGAACACCCGCTCATCATGTTTCCGATCAATGTTGGCGTTGGTAATGCAGACGAACCCGATGACACGCCGGAACTGACCGAGAGGTTGATGGTAACTGCTACGATCACGCCTCCCCGGATCCTGGGAGGCAGTCGGCTGTGGGCCAAGCTGCTGGCCTCGGGGAACGATCTGTCGAACCCGCCAGTACTGAAAATCTTGCTGATGACGGTTATTCCTTCGATCCCAGCGCCAATGCTGAATGAGTTCGATCCAGCATTCCACTTGGTCGCGATGAATGGGCAATTGGTTGTTGGAGTATCGAACGGCGTTTCGACTAACTTGGCCGCGATGATATCGGGGTAGCCAGGCAGCGTACATCGGGCCTTGTGGACCGTTGGTGCCAATTGTCGATGTGCCTGGAAGTAGGATGAGTTGCCCATTCTCCACCCGAGCGGGAACGAGTGATAGTCCTTCTTGCGTAGCCATACGGTATGCTAGTTTTCGATCATGTCCCGGAAATACCGCCAGGCGCGAGTTGGTCACGGCCTCGTAGGCCGATCGCAGCATCCCCTTGATCGACGTTGGTGGGATGTACGGTTTGCCCTCAGCATCGACACGCACGGGGAAGCTCTTGTGGTCGTTGCCGATGTCGACCGCCTCGGCGGCATTGGGTAGCAGCAGCAGTGTCTTCACGGTCATCTTCACGCGGATCACGCCGGTGAAACGATCCGAGTGCAGAACGTGATGGCCAATCGGTTCGAGGTCGCCCAACTCGTCCGTGACGCGATCGCGCGGCGGAGCCGGCACGAAGTTGTACGGATTGTGGAAGGCTCCGCGAACAGCCGCTGGGCGTTGCTGCGATTGCGGATAGCTTTGGGGGCTTCTCCCCTGTTGCCCTCGTTGCTGCGATCCGGGCTGTGGCTGAGACGATCGAACTGGCGGTGTTAGGGGAGAGGCCGCGAACGGCTCTCCCACAAGCCGGATGCGAACGGGTTTACCGTTCACCACTTCCAGATCGACCTCGATCTCGTCCTCGGTCCGATTTTGCAACGAGGCGGCGAGTTGGTCGGGATCGAACGGAGTTGGGATCGACATCCCTTTCTTGGTTGGGAAGATGACACGGCGAACGCGCTTGTCGCCCGATCCTTGCCACACCAATTTTCCTCGTACCGGGTCAACCACGGTCCACCTCCAGCTTCACGAGCCGTTCGTCGAAGACCACCGCGTTGCCGTGTTCCGCCTCGACGATGTATTCCACGCTGTGCAGCAACACACGCTGATTCCTGCCGGCGTTGCCCACGGGCACCTGCAGACCACCGATGCGAGCCGTCGCTAATTCGCTCCAGCCATTGCTCAACGGTCGGCCGGTGCCTTCGCCCCACAGGAGATACGTTTGCGACAGCGTCTCGATGACACTTGGCCGGTCCTTCTCTGGCTCCCAGCCTTCCAGCATTCCTGTTCGGTCCTGCTCGGTCAGAATGACAGCCCGATGACACTGCTCCGGGCTGGGATCGTTCAGCCAGCGGAGTTCGGCTGTGTCGTCGAAGACGCGGGCCTCGAACACGCTGCCGATATCTTCTATCGGTTGACCGTCCCAGCCTTGCAGTGTTCCGTTGGCAAAGGTCGCCAACTCGAACCGTCGAGGTGAGTACAGGATGGCCGTTGCACCATTCGCGTCGATGAGGGCGGCGAACGCGGACAGGGCCTCGTTGAGAGCGAGTTTCTGCCGCGTGGAAACGAAGAGAGCGACACTCATCCATGCACCCCCTGATTCTGTCGGGTCCAATCTCTCCACACCGACTTCAACGCCTCCGGAAGATTCTGAAGTCTGCCGTGTTCCAGTCGGAGGTTGCTGAGTGAGACCAGATCACCTTCGAGATCGTGTCCTTGAATCTCTAGCCCCGTTACTTCCACCGTCCCCATGCCACGATGGGTGGCGAAGCCGAGCGGCAGTCGATCATTGGCCAGGTCGCGGATGACCAGTAGCAGCAAGGCCAGGCCTGGGAGCTGAAGGTCGTTCGGCAACCGCTGCAAGTTTACTTCCAGCGTCAGCGGCTCCCACTCGGTGCGATGGGGTTCCGGCACCGTGTACAACATGCTCTCCGCCGCCGACCCAAGCCAGCAGTCGATGGCGACGTGGTACGCTTGCGACCAGGGTTGAAGGCCCGCTGCGGACAACGCATTTCTCAATTGCTCGTCATTTTCGGCAGCATGGATTGCGGACCATTTCTCGGAGGCCAACGTTTTTTGCCCGAAACAATCGCGCACACCCAGTGCTCCCAAGCCGGGCAGCCATTCCCGATCGTCGTCCGTCTCCACCCTCTCACCCCGCCGGCCAAATAGCTCGTTGATGAGTGGCACATCGACGGCATCGAGGAACTTCTTTTTCCCTTCTGTGCCGAGCCAGTTCGGGCGAACATCCCCCAGGACCGTCCGCACGATTCGCTCGGCCTGGCTGCGAAGCGCCCCCTTGACGGAACTACCCGGTAATACCAGTGACACCTGCCCGTCGCAGCCACTGACCAGTGGGAGCATATCCGAGGCGATGCCGTCGAAGCCCGCCTTGACCATCAATGGCCCGACTGGCTTCCAGTGGATCTTCAACGTGAGCCGAGGCCGCTTCTGAGCGGGATGAGCTTGTTTGGCGGCTTCGATGCCTGTTTGCGAAACGACAGCCCCATTCGCTTGCCTTAGCGATGCCAGGATGCCTTGGCGTGTGCCAAGGACCTGCTCAGTCAACTGCGCTTCCGTCAGCTTGAGATGCCCCAACCCGCAGGTCTTGGCCGCACCGAGGCGAACCTCGCCTGCTTCCAGTGCCTGCTTGAGAACGGCCAGCATTGCCAGAGCCTGATTCCGCTTCTCTTGCTTCGCCACCTCCACGGTCAATCGCAGCAGCAGCTTTGTACCACGCGGCAAGATGGCTCGGTCGTATTTGATGTGTTCGGCGGCTGAGCCGTATTCTCGATCGATACCGACGTGATCGCGGATTTCGACAACCACCGTTTCGCTATTCTCGATCACGGCATCCTCGACCACGACGAAGGACGCATGGCCGTGATCATCGCGCTGATACCCCCACAGTTCATCAATGACGCTCTCGCCGAAGAGCCGCTCGGCCATTTCTCGCAGCGCTCCGGCCAGGCTTGTGCCGGGAACGTAGAGTTGCCCAGTGCCATCGCGTGCCAGCGGCAGGTCCGTATCGACCTCCTCACCGTGGCCCCCGACGTGAAGGGGGGACTGCGTGACCAGGGTTCCGTGAAGATGAAATCGGCTGGTGATGTTACGCGCCACGGGTCGCCTCCTCTAGTTGTTGCCCCGCCTCCAGTTCTCGCTTGTGGGCGCGGATGCAGGCATCGAAGAACGTGCGGACGGCCAAGGCCCACAGTTCCCGCTTTAACTCGCTCTGGGCATTAGCCGTGAGCGTGGGCCACGATGAAGGATTCAGCTCATTCCAGATCCGTTGCGTGTCGGTAAGGAACTGACGAACCAAGCCGATCGAGCCGTTCGGCCACCGATCTCGTCGGCGAGTATTCGCTTCAAGATGCGCCAACCAGGCCAGCATCGCGGTAACATCATCTGCCCCACGAAGCCGCGTCAATTGGCCCCTCAAGCCTCCGAGTTGGCTCATCGGCGGTTGGCCCTGTTCGCCCCTGGCCACCCAACCAAGTGTGTTCTGCCGGCTCTGGGCGGAGTTGGCGAATGCCAGACAGGCCCGGCGGATCTCTTGCTTCCAGCACTCCCGCTCGATGAGACGGGCAAACGCGAACGCGAGATCACTCGATGCGATGGTCATCGTCGCTGTTGTCTCCGGTTCGCTACTGGCCGGCCTGCCGGGATCCACTTGTCCGACAAGCGGTTCGGTAAGCAGCGGATGATGGAATCGCACTTGTCCATAACCCTCGGCGGTTCGTTCGCCGATGCCACTGGCTTCGACTTGGACGAGTTTGGCAAGGTCAAGTGTTGCCTCGACGACTTGGAACACCATGCACGAGCCAGCCTGCAAGGCGATCAGCGACGGCCGCGGCAATCCCCAGCCGACGTGCCAGGTGTCGAGCCGACGGATGCGAACGAGTTCGTCCAGTTGGCCGTCGGTACTCTCTCGCAGTTTCAGCGTCACACCGAGTCGCTGCGACAACTCTTCGCCGAGACAAGCCGCCGTCGGTTCGGGCCGCAGACGCGAGTTGCGAAGCAGCGTGTCTGACACCAGCCAAACGAATAGCTCTTTGTCAACATTTCTCGTGGGGGGCTTCCATTCCACGGCAGGTTCTGCATGGAGAAGAACCGAGCCGTAGTCGTCCTTCTTGGAACGGCCGAGAGCCACTTCGCCTGTGAGTTTATTCCACCAATTCGCATCGGCCTGAGCGAACCGATCCGCCAGGGACTTGCGAAGGCGCAGCTCACTACGAAGGACGACTGGCTTGCCTTTGTCAGTAGGGGCAATGGCCTCGTAGGTGTACACGCCGCCCACGTCACTGGTCGGCCGCTGCGGCTGATCCTCGACCGTGTTGTGGGTCCGCACCGTGATGGGCGTCTTGTACAGCTTCGTCGGCCGTGTTGAGACATACCCTTCGCGCATCTGCTTCAGCTGTGTACCGTCGGCCGGTTCGGCTTGCCGCAGCCGATTGACCACATGGGCCGGATCTTCCAGCCCTTTGCCTCCCTTGGGGGCGAACAGGGCCATCGGCACCGGCTGCCCGCGTTCTCCATCGACTTCCGGGTACGCGGGCAGCACACACGTCCCCAGCCGGTTCCACACCCTCGGCGGGAATGTTTCCCGAAAGCGTGAATTGTGCGAATCCTCGGTTCGATCGAAGGTGGTGTCGGCGGTCCTGTGCGTCCGGCCCATGCCGCATTCGCCGCTGCGGGGTTCCAGTCAGCAAGCCAAGCCAGCAGCGGCCGTCGCTACCACGTCCACCTCGGCTCAGGGGGTGCCAGCGAGCTTTGCGGCGCCAACCAGTTGCACCGAGGCAGTCTACGTCCGCCGGCTGATCACGCGGAAGTCGATGGGGTTCACGGACGTGGTCTCCGCAGGCTCTCCAGTACGTGCTCAGACCTGCTCAGCCGGGATGCCAACCACACGCCCAGTGTGTACATCCGCCATCCGACGCGCGGCCGAGTGCGAGCCACTCAGAGGCGGCACCCCTCGTCAGCCGCCTCCAGGGTACGCAACAGATGATGAATCAGCTCAACTCGTTCGGGTAGCGGCAGCCTTGAGGCCGTTAATTTCAGTTCTTCAAGTGTCGGGCTCAAGGTCGCCTCCGTAGGATGTGATCGACGGTTATTCTACCACCCGCTTTCCCAACTACATAGGCGAGATGAAATGGCTTGCTGATTTGTACAGATCCTGGCGAATGCCCGGTCAGTCGGAATAACTGTTACGCACGGTTCCAAGCTTCGTATTTCCATTGCAAACGTTGCCGCTTCCATCAAGTACATTAACATCGTACCCTAGATAAGTGGGGTAGAAGCGTTGGTGTTTCCATTCCGAAACCGTCATGTCATTTTTGGCCATGCGTTCGTAAGGCCCATACGGCGGCATCCCGGTAAAATCAGAGCGTACATCACGACCGTTGTAAGTAATGATTACATTGAAGCCTTCTGTGTCCAAGATGCATTTCTCGACTTGCTTGACTGTTGCATTTAATGTCCCTCCGTTCGCTGAGGCAGTTACGTCGATTCTTTGTCCTATCGCTGGGCGAGGGCGTTGATCTCTGCTTCGCCGAGTGCACGCCGGTAAAGGCGGACATCGGTTAGCGACCCGTGAAAGTAGTCCCCACTGCCGGCCCCGATCTGGAGCGGCGATTCGTTTACCAAGTCGAACTTGGTTGGATCAAACCGGCGGGACTCGGCGACCCGCTTTCCATTCAAGTACAGCCGCAGCACGCCGCCTTGCTTCACGGCCGCGACATGTTGCCAGCCGGACGCGAACTCGCGGTCGAACGTCACGCACGGCCCCGCTTCAAGCGAGTGGATATGCCCGGACGGAAGCGTGCTACAGAACAGCCGGCCGTCGAACGAAGCCATGGTCCAGGCCCGGCGGTATTTCACGTTGGGGGTCTGGTCGAGTTGGGCCGTCTTGGTCCACGTCTGCCCGCCATCGAAACGGTACACGGCCCCGAGGGGCAGCGTGCCGCCGTAAAGTTGGCCGTTGTGGACGAGCATCCCCATGACCTCTTTCTCATCCCCCAACCGGCCGAGGTCGTCCCAGCGGTCGGCAGCGCGGACAAACACCCTACCGCTCGGCCACGTCCCGACGCACAGCCGACCGCGGTGAACCGCGAACGCATACGTTTGGGTGTCGTCACCGAGCCGGCCAAGGTCTTCCCACTTGTCGCCGTCATACCGGTAGACCCGTGCGTCGTCGTAGCTGGTGGCCCACAGAGAGTCGTTGAACACCGCCAGCGATTCGACTCGCTTACCATCGGGCACAACCAGCATGGTCCACTTGCCGTCGGCTTCGTAGCGGAAGAACCCAGCCGGCTTGTACAAAGAGGAAGCGTACAGACATCCGCGGAACACGGTCATACCGGCGATCGCTTCGACATCCTTCAACCGGCCCACCTCGGTCCAGCGAGTGCCGCCCTCGTACCGGAATACGCCGCCGCCCGCGTTAGTGTTGTCCGATTCCGGCAGGGACGACCCGGCGAACCGATACTTCCCCGTAGCGGCGTACAACTTGCCTTTGTAGGTAACCAGCGACGTGACAGCGTTGCACGTGTCCGGTGCGCCGCAGTCGATCCATTCGCCGGTCTTGGCGTAGCGGTAGACGCGGCCCGTCTTCCCCGAGGCGTTGTCGGCCGTGCCGGCATACAGCTGGCCGTCGTGGACAGTGAGCGCGAAGGCCAGAACAGAGGTTCCCGGTCGGCCTTCATCGGTCCAACGCGGTTCGGCCCCCGCGTCGATGCCGAACTGCAACTGACGGACGTTCGCAGTGCCGGTGGCTCCGGCGTTGGTCCGCAAAGACAGGTTGAACCCGACGCGCTTCGTCTCATCGTACAGAGTGACCAAGTCACCCACGTCGTTCGGCGATTCCCCTGTGTACACCCAAAGGGTCAACGTGAAGTCGCCGGTGCCGGGGCACAGCCTGGCATCGGGCTTCACACGGAGGTGAGCCTTCCGGCCGTCGAAGGTGGCCGCCGCGGACTTGCCATCGGGCCCTTTGGCCGAGAACTCGACCCCGTGGTTTCGTGCGTCGAATCGACCGGCGACAGAGTCTTTCGCATCGCCTGCGAGTTTCCAGTGGGCGACGGGGCCATCGGCATCGCTCGCACGTGTCCACCCCGCTGCGCAAAGCGAGCATCCAACAAGCGCCATAATTGTCCGGATCGAAAACACCACACGTCTCCTCGATAACTAGCGATGGTTATTGTGCATTCATGCCGCCGGTCGAGTTGCCTCCCTCGAAACCCTCATCGGACGCTATCAGGCCGGATTTGCCCAGTGTATTTACTATAAAGACGCTCTGAAAAGAGGTTTTTAATCAAGACTACCACTAAGCCTATTCTCGCTCTCGATCGGGGCAACTACAAGAGGGTTGACGGTTTTTACGACCGCTCCAGTCAACCGCCGTCTCTGCGAAGACGAAGTGCGTGAGTCCCTCAAGCCTGCCTGGCAGGCCACCCGCCAGAGAAGTTCACGAGAAACGGTCGATCCGTTGGGCTACATCAAACACATCAGCTGCAAAAAGCATGTTCAGAGAGTGGTTTTCTCTGGATAGGGGATTCCTTCAACGGGTTCAGCGTCTTGGTCAGATGTCGTCGGACAAGATGTTTGGAGACAGCAACTGCTCAAGCGTGTACGGGCAGACCATCGGGAAGTTCTCCGGCGGCAACCCGGTCTCGGCGGCGATCCGTTCGACAGCCTTCAGGTAGGCGTCCGGGAGAACCGCCTCGGCGTGGTTCCGCAGCACTCCTCGGCTGGCCAGCCCCTCCAACTCCTGCCGCTGTTCGACAACCGTCGCTCGCCAACTCCCCGATCGGCGGTCGGGTTGGTGAAACCACTTCAGCACATGCGCTAGCAGGACGATTAGACGGCTCTCGACCTCCCGACGATCGCGGCGTGCCATGTCCGACAGGTACTCCGCCAGGCAGTTTGGATCGATCTCACACACTCGCCCGTGGCGGACGAGCTCGGCGGCGGCTTCCAGCCACGCGGTCTCATCTGCCTGGTACAAAGCCGCGTTCGCCAGCGGGGTTCGCTGCACCATCGAGCCACTCCTCACCAGCCCCGACGAACCGGTCTAGGCTAGACTCACACAATACCGGAATCTGGGCAAACACGCTACCAATTGCGCCAACCTTTGCTCACCGAACAAATCCCTGCAAGCCGTGAGTGCGATAAATGGTAGGAGACTCAGCACATCTCCGATAAAGACACTCTGCAAAAGGGCTTGTCGCTAGGACTGCCGCTGGTACTATTCTCGCTCTCGATCGGGGCAACTACAAGAGGGTTGACGGTTTTTACGACTCCTTTCGACCAACCGCCATCTCTGCGAAGACGAACTGCGAGAGACCGATAAGGGGTTGGGTGTTGGTCGCCACGAGCGACCCAAGCCTGCCTGTCCTGCTGCGTAACTGCTAAAGTCTTTACCCTTGACAGTCTCGACTTCAAAAGGTATGCCACGCCCTCTGATTGGGAGGTTAAGGCATGAAGCGGCGTTACGCAGGGATCGGCGCAGTGAGCCTCAGTGGGCTGTTTTTGACAGGTTGTCTATTTCACCAACACTCCGTGCGCGAGCCGAAACCCAACGATGCCTTGCTCACGGGAACCTCGGCAGTGGAGCAGGTCGCCTCGGCGATGGCGTCGCACGAGGAGAGCCAGCCAATTCCCTCCCCGCCCGCGCCGCCGTCCGATTATCATCCGCGGCAACGGATCACACGCCCAGCCAGTTACAGCGAACCGCAGCAGCCGTCCTCGCCTCGTGCCACTGCGACGGCGGAACCTGCTTCGATGACCGGTGCCGAAGAGAAAGCTTCTCTCGCTGCCAAGGCCACGTCGGAGACGCCGCTGGTCGCAGCACTGCGCTGCGCTCTGGAGAAGCATCCTGAAGAGGCTCAACGTCTGCTAGAGCAATACGACAAACAGGATCGGGAATTACTTCTGGCTTTGCTGCGACTGACCGCGGAAGTGGGAGAGGGAGAACTACAAAACCTCTCGGCTGAAGCAGCGTCTCGAACACTGGAGCAACTGTCGACCATAATCAACTCGCTCAAGAAAAAAGCACCACTGACGCTCGAAAAAGTCTGTTTTTGCAAGAAAATCCAAGGATTTGGCCGCTACACCCGCTGCCCGCAAAATCACCAGTTTCAGGCGGGCAGCGGCAACCAACCAGGCGAGCGAGTGCAGGTTTACGCCGAGGTGCGAAACTTTACCTGCAAACAGGTTGAGCAGCAGTATGAAACCGTGCTGGAGAGTCGACTGGTGATCTGTGACGCGGAGCGAAACGAACTGGCCAAGATCGATCTGGGCCGCTGCGAGGATCGCAGTCTGACGCCGCGTCAGGATTACTTCCTCAATTTTCAGCTCCACATTCCGCCGAAGCTGGCTCCAGGGCTGTACACGCTGTGGCTGTATGTCAAAGATGTGACCACCGAGCCAGCCCGAGAGACTAGCTGTTCGCTGGATTTTCGGGTGGTGGCTCCGGGAGCCGAGACAACGGAGAAATCGGAGTCACCATAACCAGTTTGGCATCCCGTGCATCCTGGCCGTTCCAAGGTAACCCGCGGAGGACAGGCGTCCCCCGCGGTAGATCTATTCAAGATCTCAGACACGACCATGCAGGTACTCTTGAAGGAGATGGATCGTGTGTTCCTGTTCGGCGGTGGCCTGAGCGTTGAGATCGCCAATAGAGATTAACCCCCGTAAGGCTAGTTCGGAGTCGACCACAGGGAGATGGCGAATTCGCCGATTCTTCATGGCTCCGCGTGCTTCTTCCAAGCTAGTATCCGGAGAACAGCAGGCCACTTCGGTTGTCATGACCTCGCTGACTCGCGTCGAGCTTGGATCACGCTGCCCAGCTACCACGCGCTGCAACACGTCGCGTTCAGTGAAGATGCCGACCACGCGACCCGTCTCCACAACGACCAGTGCGCCAATCCGATGTTCATTCATCAGCAAGGCCGCTTGGAGTACGCTGGCTTCCGGCCCGACGGTGAAGACATGCGAGCCTTTGCGCGCCAGCAGATCAGATACTTTTGCCATGACCAGACTCCTTAGAAGCAGAGTCACCCGAAAGAAATGAAAGGATTGCTCGTCACTATACCGCGAGCGACGAGCAAGTGCATGCAAAAAGGAGAGATTATTCTCGGGAGCGTTTTTGGGCCGGCTTGGCAGGTCGAGTCGGCTCTTCATCGAGCAAACCGCGTAGGTCGCTGACTCCTGGGAGCTGCCACCCTTGGGCATCCAAATCAAAATCCACCGGCAGCGGGGCCAAGTCGTCCTCCACCGGCGGAGGAGGAGGCGACGCTTGGCGAGATTTGCCATTCCCAACTGACCGCGGCGGCACGGGATCGATCTCTTCCAACTCCGGCAGATCGTCGAGCGGCTCGACCTCCATGACATCGCCATCCGCCAAGGCTTCGAGCAGACTGACGGAATTCTCGCGCGGTGGAATCCGTGACTTGCCTTGATCGGGCAGTTCGTACTCGACCTGGAATCGGACAGGCCCGACCTCGACCTCATCTCCGGGATACACCGTCTGCGGGGATTTGAGCCGTTTCCCATTCAAAAAGGTGCCATTAACGCTGTCCATGTCCTCCAGAATGACGGTCCCGTCTTTGAGTAGGAAACGGCAATGTCGCCGACTGACTTCGGCAGAAGGAATCCGAACAGCATTCCCACGTGCTCGCCCAATGACGGCCACCGCTGTTCGCAAAGGAATGACGAGCCGTCGGCCATTCAACTTGGTGATCAGTTCGACCTTCATATTCCAACCGCGAGGAAGGAGGTCGGCAAACTCCGTGAGGGTGCCCTAGCTCTAAGGATACCAGGAGTATGCAGCGTGAAGCAAGCGCGGAGTTTATCCATCTTGGTGAGAATCGCGCCGGTCACGGAGATTAAGTTAGGATGGCGTCGAGAACGTGGCCGTGAACGTCGGTGAGTCGGCGTTCGATGCCGTTGTGGTAGAACGTCAGTCGTTCGTGGTCTAGCCCGAGCAAATGCAGAATCGTCGCGTGCAGATCGTAGATGGTGGCCACCTTCTCGACCGCCTGGTAGCCGAACTCGTCGGTCGCACCGTAGCTGAAGGCTCGGCGGACGCCCGCACCGGCCAGCCAGACCGTGAAACCTTTGGGATTATGGTCGCGGCCGCTGGCTCCCTTCTGGAAGGTCGGCATGCGGCCAAACTCCGTTACCCAAACGACCAGTGTATCCTTGAGCAAGCCGGTTCGCTTCAGGTCGGTCAACAGCGCGGCGCAGGGTTGATCCAGAATCGGTCCGTGAACGTTGTACTGCGCCTCGATCGTCTTGTGCCCGTCCCAATTGCCCACTCCTTCGCCCATCGCGTAAGAGCCGTTGAACAGCTGGACAAAGCGCACGTCGCGTTCGAGCAGTCGTCGGGCCAACAGACAGTTACGCGCGAAGCCAGCCTTGATCTTGTTGGCGTCGCCGGTGCCGTACAGTTCGTGCGTGGCCTTCGACTCCCTGGACAGATCGCCGACCTCGGCGGCGCGAAGCTGCATCTTGGCCGCCAGTTCGTAGCTGGCAATACGGGCAGCTAGTTCACTGTCTCCGGGGCGAGCGGCAGCATGCTCGGCGTTGAGTCGTTGCAGGAACTCGCGTGTCTTGGAGTCGGCAGCGGCACTGAGTCGCGCGGGACGGTTCAAATGCGGGATCGGCTTGTCGGCGGTGAATGGCGTACCCTGGAACACCGCTGGCAGAAAGGCGTTGCCCCAGTTGTTGGGGCCGATCTGCGGCACGCCGCGCGGGTCGGGAATGGCCACGAATGCCGGCAGATCGCGGCACTCGCTGCCCAGAGCGTAAGTCACCCAGGCTCCCACACTGGGAAAACCATCGAGCGTGAAGCCGGTCGACATCTGGTTTTCCGCCGGACCGTGCGTGTTGCTCTTGGCCGTCATCGAGTGAATGAAGCACATCTCGTCGGCCAGTTCCGCCAGTCGGGGCAATAGCTCGGAGACCATCTTGCCGCTCTGGCCGCGCCGCTTAAACGGCCAGATGGGACGGACCAGGTTGCCCTGTTCGCCCTGAAACGTGATGAGCTTATCCGCGCCTGGGAGCGGTTGGCCATGACGCTTGATTAGCTCTGCTTTGTAGTCGAACGTGTCGACGTGCGACACCGCCCCGGAACAGAAGATCGTCAACACTCGTTTCGCCTTGGCTGGGAAGTGCGGTGGACGCGGAGCCAGTGGAGCCTCTGGCTGGATTACCGGACGGAGCGGTTTCTTGTCCGCGGCTAGCAACCGTTGCTCTGCGAGCAACGCGGTTAGAGCGATCCCGCTCAACCCAGTGGCGGCATGCCCTAAAAACGACCGACGATCAAGCAGAGGATGCGGGGGCATCGGAACGGCTCCATTTTTGGAGTCAATCCAGATAGATAAACTCGTTAGCATTAAGCAAGGCCCGACACAACGAAGGTAGTCCATGTTCGCTGACAAGGGACTCGGCGGCGACACGCTCCGACGAGGTCGGCGCACGTTGAAACGCCAGCCGGAAGGCACGTTCCACTTGAGCGGCAGGAACCGATCCCACTTCCCGCATCACCCGCTCAGCGAACAGGTCCGCCTGTTGCAGCAGGAACGGACTGTTAAGCAGATTCAGTGCCTGACGCGGCGTCGTCGAGACATTCCGCTTGGGAGCGATCTGGCCGCCATCGGGACAATCGAACACCCCGAACGTGTCATCGACAACCATCCGCGGCTTGTGTTCATAAACCATCCGACGAAATTCGGCAGGTCCGAACTCGGCCTTCGGCGTGTACACCTTGACGTAGTTGGTGTTCGGCTGAAACAGATCGAACCCTGGTCCGCCCATGCGTGTGTCGAGTTGACCACTTACGAAAAGGATGGCATCACGCAGGGCCTCCGCCTCGATGCGGCGCGGTGGATACCGCCACAACAGCCGCGTCTGGGCATCCTTGGCCAGCCCTTCGGGATGTGCTTTGGAAGACTGCCGATACGTTGCCGAGGTGACGATCAGCCGATGAATGTGCTTCAGCGACCAGCCGGAGTCAACGAGTTCAGCGCCCAGCCAGTCGAGCAATTCCGGATGCGAAGGGGTTCCGCCGTTGAGACCGAAGTCACTCGGAGTATCGACCAATCCAGCTCCGAAGTGATAGTGCCACAGCCGATTCACCATCACACGCGGCGTTAGAGGATGAGTTGGAGCAGTGATCCAGCGAGCCAGCGCCTCTCGGCGTTGTGGGCCGGTCGCGTTAGCCGGAATGCTCAGAGACGGTCCCACTTCGGTGAGCGCGCCAGGACCGACTGCTTCGCGCGGTTGCATCGGATCGCCTCGGTGTAGTCGGTAGGTCGGCTCCGGAGCGGTGAACCGGCCAGCGTAGACCAGCTGCGGCGCTTCCAGCGTCAAGAGTTGACGCCGTAACTCGCGAACCTGCTGATTCAGACGCAGCCACTCGACAGACTCGGCAGGCGGTATCATGCCGCTTTGCGGTGTTCCGAAGGGGAAACGATCCTCGGACGAGGCAACCACGGTCCAGGTATTTCGATCGAGCGAGACATCGATGCGATAGCGTGTCGCCAGGCGGTCGGCAAAGCGTTCCTGCCGATCGCGTGCCCAGACGATGCGGTCGATCTCGACCGCCTCCCGCAGTTCGATCTCGACTCGACCGCGACCTACCTGATTGGAGATCCAGCTCCGACTGTTGCCATACTGGCCATCGTGGATGAACTCCAGTCGATGGAGGCTCGGCGAGGCGGAATAGTCTCCTGACGAGGTGGCGCGAGCACCGGCGGAGGCCAGTGCTACATTCACCGGTCGGTCTCCGGACGTGAAGATTTCTAGCTCATCGAGGCATGGTTCGTACTGATTCGTCTCCAACACGACAAAGCGGACATATTTTGCCCGAATTGGGCGAAATCGTTCGCTGTTGTGCTGGGCAGTGACGGCGGGTCGACGCGGTATGGTTGCGCCAGGATCGGCGAGTGGTTCGGCAGTCCGCAGCTTCGATTCCAGCGCGGTTAGCTCGGCTCGCACTCGCAGAGCCTGTAACTGGCGCGTCGGATCGACGCCACGCATGGGCCGTTCCCCATGCTGTACGTCGGCGAAGACAGCCTTGAGCCGATAATAATCCAGTTGGGGAATCGGGTCGAACTTGTGCGCGTGACACCGAGCACAGCCAACCGTCAGTCCCAGGAAAGTGGCTCCCGTAGTCGCGACCATGTCATGCAGTTCGTCGGCTCGTTGCTGTGCCGTCAACACCACATCGGGACTCTTCACCTCGTCCCAGGCTCCGGCGACAAGGAAACCGGTCGCAGCGTCGGCTCCCAGGCTATCTCCTGCCAATTGCTCGTGGATGAACTGGTCATACGGGCGATCGTGGTTGAAGCTCTGGATTACCCAGTCTCGATAGGGCCAGGCATTGCGTCGGGGTTGGTTGGTCTCAAAGCCGTTGCTCTCAGCGTAGCGCACCACATCCAGCCAGTGTCGCCCCCAGCGTTCGCCGAAGTGCGGTGAGGCGAGATAGCGTTCGACCAGCTGGGCATAGGCCATTGGCGAACGATCAGCGACGAACTCCTCGACCTCTTGGGGAGTCGGCGGCAGCCCCAGCAAGCCGAACTTCAGCCGGCGAATAAGCACAGCGCGATCAGCTTCCGGTGAGGGCGTGAGGCCCTGTTGTTGCAATCGCTGCACAATGAACGCATCGATCGGACTGCTCGCCGAGACAACCGTAGGCACCGTGGGACGGCGAACTGGCTCCAACGCCCAGTGACGGGCCAAGCTCGCTTTATCCTCGGGCCAGGGAGCCCCCGCCTGGATCCACGCCGTCAGTGTGCCTAGTTCAGCCGCGCTGAGCCGTTCCCCCTTAGGCGGCATCTGCTCGGCGGGGGCGGTGCTGCTAGCACGCTGGAGCAGTAAACTGGCCTTCGGCTGACCGGGCACAATCGCCTTGCCGGAGTCGCCACCCTGCAGCGCCAGCGACTTGCGGTCCAATCGCAGGCCGCCGCGTTGCTTCTCGGCTCCGTGACAAGCCAGACAGTGCTTGGCCAGAATCGGTCGTACTTCACGAGCAAAATCCAACTCACGGGCGTGTAGCGGAGCCGCTAGTGTGATCAACCAACTCAGTATTCGGAGGTATATCGTCTGATACTTCATGCCCGCTATTGTAACTGACTAGATCAGCGCAGACCAACAATAGGCCCAAGAAAACAAAGACAACCTGCAACGGATCGTAGAGCAACGGAGGCTACAAAATTCCTGATCTGGATGTCTGTTGACGGAGCCGAGATTGAGGTTACAGTTAATCTAATCCATCAACCTTAATCCTCTCGTTAATCGCATTAGGGAACATGGGAGTTTGTGGGCGAGTTGTTGCGGCATTGGTGAAATCGATCACGCGGTTAGCGGTAGTGGTCGTGTTGTCCGTTTTGGTGACCACGATCGGCGATCCGGCCATTCTTCAGGCTGAGCTATGTCATGCGACGATTCTCACCGGCCTTCCTACCCCGAACACCCCGACCCAAGAGGAACAAGATGGGGAGATTCCGGCAATTAGCCACCGCCAACAGAATCGTCCTCTGCATCACTTCCGCATGAATAGCCCTGCGGAGGGGATCACGAGTCGATACTGTGACTGTTTCTTGGTGCATATTTTTGATCCTGCTTCACTTCCACTCAACCTTCCCAGGCACTATCCGCTTCGCTGTTGAGGCACCAGCGAGGATGTTGTCACTAGGCGGTTTCATTCAATCGAGGCTTCACGCACCGCGTCTGTGACGGTAGCTGTCCGCGCAGTCGTTGTGTTCTATTTGCGAGAGGATATCTCCCTAATGTGGGATCGTATTCGTCTATTTTTTACTTTCTGGGATGCTCGCTTTGAAGATCTGAATGCTCAGAACTGGAAGACTACACTCTATCGCGACTTCAGTGCCGGCCTGATTACCGCGCTGACGGCGATCCCGATGGCGATGGGCTTTGCAATGGCCTCAGGCCTACGTCCGGAGCAGGGCATCATCGCCGGCGCGGTCGCCTGCTTGATCGGCTGCACTTTCGGCGGCTCGAAGTATCAAGTCTGTGGTCCTACCGCCGCCTTCATTCCGATCCTCGCGGCCCTGGTGTATCGTTACACCGATTACTATCAAGACCTGGGCTACGACCACGAACAAGCTGTCTGGCTGGCTCACGGTTTTCTCGTGTTTGTGTCGCTGATTTCCGGCGTGATACTCTTGCTCATGGGCCTTGCTGGGTTGGGCAAGTATCTGCAGCGTATCCCCGCTTCCATTGTGGTTGGTTTTACCATCGGCATCGGTATCACCATCGCGTTGACCAACCTCGGCGAAATGCTCGGCTATCACACAGAATTGCGTGGCAATTTGTTCAACAAGCTCAATGGCCTGTGGAATCACTTCGACGAATTCAACATTTGGGCCTTATTGATTGCTCTGCTCACCTTTGCTCTCATCAAGATCCTGTTGCGTGTGTCCATCTTCATTCCCGCACCATTGATTGCCTTGGGAGTTGCCACGTTCCTAAGCGCAACGGCATTGAGTAGTTCTGGATTGGTGCTGATTCAGAACAAATATGGCGCGATACCGAGTAATTTCTTCGCATTCACTGGACCGCATATTCCCGACTGGTCGCTGCTCGTGCTGTTCGACGTGTGCTACTTCGTGGTAGCGATTGTCTTCATCAGCGCAGTCGAGAGTCTGCTCTGTTCGTCGATGGCGGATCGCCTGGCCAACAATAAGAAGACGCCGTTCAACCCTGACAAGGAATTCTGGGGGCAGGGATTGGTACAACTCCTCACGCCGCTTTGCAATGGCATGCCCTGCACTGGCGCGTTGGCTCGCACGGCGACGAGTATCAAGACAGGAGCAGTCACGCCGTTCGCTGGATACTTCAAGAGTGTACTCAAGATCGGCCTGGCAGTGTACCTAGCTAGCTATCTGGAACTGGTGCCGATGGCCTGCATCGGCGGCATTCTCCTCTGGGTCGCCAGCAACATGATTAAGTGGCGCGAGATTCACGAAATCATGCTGCAAGGGCGTTTCCAGACGTTGATTATGGCGTTCACTGCTGTCATGGTGCCCATGACCAACTTCCTCACCGGGGTCGCTACCGCGATGGTTCTGTATTGGATCCTCTCGTGGTTCGTGGACACACGGAGCGAGGCAGCCCCAGCTCCGGAATTGCCGACCGAGCCGACACTTCCCGAACGGATCGGTGCCTAACTGTTGCAGGACGCGCAGGACTATAGTTCGCCATTGGATGCCTTGCTATCGAGCAATCCGTAGGCGCGCATTTTCTTGTACAACGTGACGCGGCTGATGCCCAGGGCGGCCGCCGACCGCGAGCGGTTGTAGCCATTAGCTGCCAGCGTGCGCAGAATGACGCTGCGTTCGGTGGTTTCGCGAGTATGCTTCAGCGAATCTTTGGCGATCGCGGTTGGACTGGTCGGCATCGGGCGGTGGTCGCGGACAACAGCCGGCAGATGCTCGACGAGCAGTTCGTGCCCCTGAGCGACGAGAACAGCCTGTTGCAAGACATTCTCCAACTGGCGAATGTTGCCCGGCCAGGGGAACGCCTCCAACACTTCCAGGGTGCGCGGATGCAAGTCGAACAGATCCTTCTTGAAGCGTGTGTTGAAACGCGCCGTTATCGCCCTTGCCAGAGGGGCAATGTCCTGAATGCGTTCCCGCAGCGACGGCAGGTGAAACGACATCACGTTCAGCCGATAGTACAGATCCAGGCGAAAACGCTGCTGGCGGACTGCGTCTTCCAGATCCCAGTTACTCGCCACGATGATGCGGGCCTGGCACAGGCGCGTCTCGTTGCTGCCGATCGGCTCGAACTCACCTGTCTCGATAACGCGCAGTAGACTCGCTTGTTGCTCCAGGGGCAAGGTGTCGATCTCGTCGAGCAGGATGGTACCCTGTCCCGCTGCCTCGAATTTGCCGATCTTGCGATCGATGGCCCCAGTGAACGCCCCTTTGACGTGGCCGAAGAAGGCACTCTCGACGAGGTTGGCCGGCAAGGCCCCGCAGGGCACGGTCAGAAAGGGCTGATTGGCTCGTGGCGAACAATCGTGCAGCAAACGTGCCAGGTGCGTCTTGCCCGTTCCGGTCTCGCCCGTCAGCAACACGGTCACATCATGCTCGGCAGCCAAGGCAACACGGTCGAGCATGGGCAACAGCGACGGAGTTTGGACCAAGAGACGCCGTTCCAGCACGTCTTCGAGCGTTTCGTCGAAGGTGTCGAACAGGTCACGTTCCCGAGCCAAGCGTTCGCGGAGCAGATCAACGAGAGTGCCGGCCTCCTCCGGCCAGCGTAAACGTTTGGCAACATACGGCTCTAATCGGGCCAGTCCGCGACCCGGACCAGGTGTACCCACCTCCACCAACACCAAGGTCGCAGGCAGCTTCTGAAGATAGATCTCCTGTACCAGCCGCAGCACGCGCTCCGACTCAACCGGTGAGGAGGCCGCCAGCAGCAATAGTACTGGATCTTCCCGAGTCAGCTGGCCGCGCAGGCCGTCCAGGCTGAGCCGTGGTGCTTCGCGACCGAATGCCTGACGAAGACAGGCCTGAATTTGGCCGACTACAGCGGAATCATCAGCAACCAGTGCGAGCCGACTGGCGGTCATACCGCGGTCCCTCAACTCGTGTTTCCTTTTGTTAACATTGGTCGAGGAAGCCGAGTTGTCAACCCTCGAAAGAATCCGGCAGAGTTCGCAGCGGGGCAGTTAGCCAGAACACCACCGCCGCCGCCACCATCGCTCCAGCGGTGCCCACGAAAAACGACCGAGGTGGCAGGCCGTCGCCAGCCAACGGCGGAATGATAAGTCCACCAAGGTACAACGCCAGGGGAGCGGCGACCAGGGGAACTCCCAGCACGGCGACGCGGATTGGCGCATCATGCAAGGGTAAGAAGCTGGTGGCATAGCAGGCCAGGGCCTTTCCAGGAGGAATACGATCGTAAATGGAGCCAAAACAAGACATGAAGAAACTGGCGAGGATGACCAGCTCCTCGTCGCTGCGTTGACCCAGGCGAGTGATCTCTACGGCCGCGGCCACTGCTACGGCGCTTCCACATACCCCGCTCAGGTTGAGATGCACGAACATGCTCGAACGAACTCCCCGACACGCTTAACCGAGAAGTATTTTACTAGATGATCACGGAAGGCGTGTCAGGGTTCGTCCGGATTGGCGTAGCTCATTGCCGCTTTCGTTTGGCCTCGTTCGCTTTCCGCTCCGCATCGAGATAATGGCCCAAAACCGAGAGCCAATGTAGCCATTCTTCCGAAGCACGCACTGTCTGTCCGCCGATAATCAGTCCGGTCATCTCGTCGGTGCTTCCCTCGCCCCAGATAATACGCCGTGGTGGATGGAACGGATTGCGCGGGTTGTCCTCGGTATTGTCCCAGGTCCACTCGGCATGAATGACCGTTCCCTTGGGCAGAACGAACGGCTTCTGGAACGTGTAGGTATCCTGCCAGTTAAAGTCCCAATCGGGAATGTGGAGTAAGTCGATCTTCTTTCCAGTGGGCAGCTCGGCCCACGCCTTGGCTTCCTTGCCGATCATGTGCATATGGGCCCATACGTCGCGTACCTCGAAGTCGACGGGCACCTTGAACGTGTCGGAGCGTTTGTGGCCTCGGGCACCAGGAGGAATGTCCACGTCGTTGTTCGCCATGCCGATGATTGCGATATTTCGTTCCGGCTTCTTGTCGGTGAAGTACAAGCCGATTTGTGGTTGGTCGTACTCTTCCTTGCCGGTCGGGTGGTAGTGCATTTGCAGGACAATGTCGATGCCCTTGCCCAGCGTGATGCCGCGTGGATCGGTCTCGTCGATGCGAGTCATCTGTCCCGGAGCATAGCCGGGCAGAAAGCCGCGCGGGATGAACCCCGGCCCGCCGAAGTTGGGATAATGGTCGCCACCGTGCTTCTTGGCCAGTCGGCGAGCGGTTCCGCTGCCATCCAGGATCGGCACGCCATGATGAGCCACGCGACGATTGCTGGGCAGCACCTGCACCGCCTTGACGTACTTCTCCTGCTGGAAGTCCAACGGTAAGACGAAGTGAACGTAGATGTCTGGTCCCTCGGCGGGGATCTTATACGGTTTGGCGACCTGGACGATCAGATCGGGCTTGCCCAGGTGCCAACCGCTGGGAAACTTCGGCAAGGGCGGCAGATCCTTGGCTTCTCCCTCGGGCATGCCGGCCTCTACCCAGTCTCGGATGAGGGCCAGCTGCTTCTCCGTCAGCACCCGAGCATGCTTGAAGACTTCCGGTCCGGCAGTGGGCTTCCACGGCGGCATGATCTTTCGCTGCGTCAGACGGGCAATTTGCCGACCGCGCTTTCGTGCATCCTCGTAAGTTTGTAAGGGAAACGGCCCGACTTCGTCGGGGCGGTGGCAACTAGTGCAGTGGGCGAATAGGATCGGAGCCACGTCCTTGTTGAACGTCGGCGCGTTGTCCTTGGCGTGCAGCGAACCGCCGCAGGTCGCCAATCCACCGAGCAGGGTTAGGTAGAAATAGCGCGTCATCGTTGGGACTCCATCGGCAGGGTCGGGCAGATCAGTTTCAGTGCTTCTCGTCGGGAAAGTCGATGTCGCAACCAATCGCCTGGGTGCGCGGCACGGCGATCGGTTTGTTCGCCAAGAGGGCATCGAGAGCGTCTTTGAGTTCTCGACTGGTCGCCTGAACGCGACGCTTGCCGAAATCCGCGTAGAGATTGTCAATCCGCCCACGATAGAGCAGTTTGCCGGTCGCGGACAGCACCGCTGCCTCGGGCATGATCGTCGCTCCGACTTTGCGAGCCAGCGTCAATTTCGGATCGAGGATTACGGGGCATGGGAAGCCATACTCCTTGGCGTGTCGGCGAGCGGTTTGCAGTTTCAGATCGGCTTCCGCATAAATAATGCAAAAAGAGATCTTTTTAGAAGAATACTCTTTGTGCAGTCGGCAGATCTCCCGAGCGTAACCATTCGAGATGGGGCAATCGTGGCCATAGAAGATCAGCACCACCGCTCGATATGGCTCACCACGCGGCAGCTGGTACTCCCCGCCGTGGACATTGACGAACTTTTCGCTCACTCGAATCTCGCCCACAGGCTCCTCGGCGAACAACGTCGCGCCGTGCAACCCTGCCGCAAGGACAAAAAGTCCCCCTATCCGCCAACTTAGACGGGGCATCATCTAGACCACCTCCTCCTCTTTTATCTCCAGCATTACTCCACGAGAACGGAGTCGGTTTCACTCCTCGTCGTCGATTTGATCACATCTTGATAGGTGAGCCGTGTTCTAGATGCAATCCTTATCGCTGGTGGATTCGGTGAACCTCTCAGCGCGAACCCGAGTCTATCTGATGCAACTCGCCCTGTTCGTCCGCGCCCAGACGTGTCAGAATAACAAAGAGCCAACGTCGCCCGAACAAGCTGAGTACGCAATGGACGATTCCGCGACTGAACGTTCGACCCGGTTGCCAGCTCTGGTAGCCGGGTTTGCCACTTTGTACCTGCTCTGGGGATCGACCTACCTGGGCATCAAGTTCGCTGTCGAGACGATTCCGCCGCTGTTGATGGCTGGCACTCGCTTTCTGATCTCGGGGAGCCTGCTGTATCTGTTTCTGCGCGGGCGCGGTGTGGCGGCTCCGACCCCGGCGCAGTGGCGGGTGGGAGCTTGGACCGGTGCGCTACTCCTGCTCGGCGGCAATGGCTTGGTTACCTGGGGACAGCAAACCGTGCCGTCGGGACGAGCGGCTCTGCTGGTCGCCACTACCCCGTTGTGGATGGTGCTGCTCGCCTGGATCTTCTACAAAGCCGATCGTCCTACTCCGCGAATCTGGCTCGGCATGCTCATCGGCTTTTTGGGTACGGCCCTGCTCATTCGACCTAACGCGCCGACTGAGGGTGGCTCGATATTCGGCACCTTGGCCGTGCTGCTGGCTCCCGTCGCCTGGTCGTTGGGATCGTTGGAAACGCGCCAGCGCCGCCCGACCGAGGACATTCTGTTAACCAGCGCCATGCAGATGCTGACCGGCGGCGCGATGATGTTCGCCCTGGGCAGTTGTCTAGGCGAATGGCCGCGCTTGTTTGAACAGACGATCTCGCTGCGCTCGCTGTTGGCGTTCGGCTATCTGACGATCTTCGGCGGATTGGTTGGTTTCACGACTTACGCTTGGCTGCTGCGGGTGGCTTCGCCGACCGCTGTTTCGACCTATGCCTACGTCAATCCGCTGGTCGCGGTTCTGCTCGGTTGGGCGGTGGCGGGCGAATCGCTCAACTTCCTGGTCGGCATCGCCGCCACCATGATCCTTGGCGCGGTCGTGCTGATTACCTTGCCGAAACGCTCGGTCGTCGCTGTCTCGGTCGCCGCTCCGCGTGTGCCGTTGTGGCGAGCCTTGCCAGCAATGATGTCGTTCCGTCGAGCCGCGTCGAACTTCTCTCGTGTTCAGAAAGCGATCTCGGCACCCAGCGATAGACCTAGCACCCAGTAGTCGGTGCTGTCGTAGCGGAGCAACGGCTGATCGCCAGCGCGGATCACGTTGTTGCCCTGCCCGGGAATTAAACTGGGATAAACCAGCGGGTTGATTTGGCTCGCTGGACGCACCACACCGCTCCAGTACAGGACGTCGAAGCCGACCGACACCCGAACCAACTCTAAGATCTCGTAGCCTAGTGCGACCCGGCCCTGGGGAACGACGGCGAACACGTCGCGCGTGTACCGTCCTAGGTTACTGGTTTGGGCGAAGACGTTGCCCAGTGTCGTGTGCTGAGGCGGAATGTTCAGGTTGGTGTTGCCGTTGATATTCATCTCCTGGTGAGTCATGCCCACGGCCACGCTGATCGTCGTGTCCAGGGTGCATCGTCCCGAACAGTGCCGATGACGTAGTCCGGCCTGTCCGCCGTAGAAGCGGTTCCGCGCCTCGAATTGATTGAGGGCGCTGTAGGCTGTGCCCGCCGGCTGCGACTGGCCTTGAAAAAACGTCTCCTGCGAGGACTGGGTGTAAGTCCACAGCCGCAAGTCTTCCATCAGTCCCAATACTCTTCCGCCGAGTAGGAACTCCAGGTGATGCACCGTGTCGTCGTACAGCCGCAATGTGCCGTGCGCCTCGGCATTCCACAACTGGCCAAACGTCTGAATCGAGGCGTAGCCGGTTGGACCATACGGCGTGGACAGCACGACCGAGGTTGGCTCCATCGTCACGGGATCGACATAAGGAATGGCCAGCGTCTGGCGAGTAAAGGTGACGTAACGACCGCCGTTGGCCAGGTAGAACCCGCCCGCGTGGATCCCGCACAGCTCGGTAACATCGCGAGTGATCTCGGCTCGGACACCGAGGAGCGCGGGAAACTCGATGCCATCAGGACCGCCCGCGAGAACCTTCGTTGTCGGTTTGCCGATGATGCCCAGATCGACTGGATGACGCGACGTGGTGACCAGCGGCGGAGTCGGTAAGTTTTGCGTCCACCAATAGAGAAAGTCCGCACGGAGAAGACAGGTTGTTGAGGGGGGACTGGACGGCGGGGCAGGAACGGCAGCTGAGGGCGGCAAGGTCGGCGTGGGAATCGTCGGCATCGTCAGCACCGCTGGCGGCGCAGTCGCAGGTGGCGGCTCGTGCGGAGCCGTTTCCTTCGGCGAACTCGACGGTACTTCCTTCGGTGCAGGAAGTTGCGCCACGAGCACGCTCGGCGTCCAAACCAACCACAGCACCAGTACCCAGCGAACCTGCGACAAGTGAACCACTTCCCCCCACCAAGCACAACAAACCTTCCCACAGTCACTATCGACAGAATCATTGCAGCTTATGCAATCGGAAAATTTGCTGCCGGGCAACTGACATTGGACGCAGGTATCCGCTGTGTTACTCTTTCGCCCGGTCCCAGTCGGTTATGAGGATGGCGTGATGAAGAAGTTCGCAGTGCTGGCGGTGTTGGCGACAGTGATGTTGGGCGTATCGGTGGCCTTGGCCACTCGTGAGAAAGACGAGCCGAAGATGCCCGTTCCGCAGAAGGAGCATGAATGGCTCAAACAATTGGAGGGCGAGTGGGAGCACGAGGCGGAAATGATCATGGAACCGGGCAAGCCGGCCATGAAGTCCAAGGGCACAGAGAAGATCCGCTCACTAGGCGGATTCTGGTCGGTTTCCGAGATCACCCTCGACCACGGGGGCACGCCGATGACCGGTATCATGACGATCGGCTACGATCCCAAGACAAAGAAGTACGTCGGCACCTGGGTTTGCTCGATGTGCGACTGGTTGTGCAAATACGAGGGATCGCTCAGCGACGGCAAGCTAACGCTGAACTGCGAAGGCCCCAACCCCAGTACCGGAAAGACAGCTCAGATGCGCGACGTAATCGAACTGAAGGGCAAGGATGAGAAAGTTCTGACCTCGTACCTGCAGACCGAAGACGGCAAGTGGGTACAGTTCATGACGATGAAGTCGAAGCGGAAGAAGTAATCGCTCACGGAACAGGATCGCTTCCAGGCTCGGGAGGGGTAGGCTCTTCCGAGCCTGGATTATTTTTATTTTGAGGATCCAAAAACAAGGCGACATTTCAGAGATCTCTTTATTTCCATTCGTTTCCACGTTGCCCCTCCTGCTGTCCGGTATACACTCGACTAAACCATTTAGGAGTTGCGCTGCCCCTCATCCCCGACCCTTCTCCCCAGTGGGGAGAAGGGAGAAAGAATCGCCACAGGGGAGAAGGGAGAAAGAACATGTCCGAACGTTTCAACTGCCTAACTCCTGCCATTTTTACGTTGGTGGAGAACCTTTCCATGAAGCGACTGCTCACGCTGCTGGTGGGGTTGCTGGCGACGAGTTTGGCCGACGCAGCCACGAAACCCAACATTTTGCTGCTCTTCGCCGACGACCAGCGAGCCGATACTATCGCGGCCTGGGGCAACAAGCACATCGACACGCCGAATCTCGATCGACTCGTGCAGCGTGGCTATAGTTTTCGCAACAACTATTGCTTCGGATCGAATAGTGGTGCCGTCTGTATCCCTAGTCGGGCCATGCTTCTGAGCGGTCGGACTTGGTTTGACGTACCGCATCATCTCGGCGGAACGAAACTACTACCTGAGGTGCTTCGTGAGGCTGGTTATACCACATTTGCGACCGGAAAATGGCACAATGGGGAACGGTCCTGCCTCCGTGCTTTCCCCAATGCCCGCTCGGTCTTCTTCGGTGGGATGAACGATCACACGCGCACTCCGGTTGCTGACGTGATCGACGGTAAGGTGGCTAAGCGTCGGTTGGCGTCTAAGTTCTCCAGCGAGCAATTCGCCGACGCAGCCATCGAGTTTCTACGGTCGTATCGAGACACGAAACCGTTCTTTTGTTACGTCGCTTTCACAGCTCCACACGACCCGCGCAATCCGCCGGAATCCTATCGTCTACGCTATTACAACCAACGCCCGCCATTACCCGCCAACTTTCGTGCGTTACCAGCGTTCGACAATGGCTTGACGAAGAACGTCCGCGATGAAAATCTGGCTGCCTATCCGCGCACCAAGGAGGTTCTCAGTGATCAACTATGCGAATACTACGGGCTCATCACTCATCTGGATGAGCAGGTGGGACGCATTCTTGACGAACTAGAGAAGTCCGGTCAAGCAGACAACACCTTCGTGATCTACACCGCAGATCACGGACTAGCGCTGGGCAGTCATGGCCTGCTGGGCAAACAAAGTCTCTACGAACATAGCATGAAGTGTCCACTGATCGTTGCCGGTCCAGGAGTGCCGAAAGCCAAATCCACCGACGCTTTTACCTATTTATTCGATCTCTTTCCTACAATTTGTGAGGTGGCAGGGGCAAAAACTCCAGAGGGGTTGGCCGGGGCCAGCCTACGCCCCTTGTGGCAAGGCAAGCAAGCCGCCCTACGCGAGTCAGTCTTTCTGCCCTACAGCGATCTCATCCGCTCGATTCGTGACCAGCGATGGAAGCTGATCGTCTATCCCCCGATCAACCATCGGGAATTGTTCGACCTTCAAACCGATCCCAACGAGACAAACAATCTGGCCGAGCATCCCGCCCATGCTCGCCAGCTCGAGCGCTTGATCGGCTTGATGCGTGCCTGGCAACAGCAGGTCGGCGATCGTCAACCGCTGACTGTCGCCCAGCCGCGCTCCAAAGAAGTTTCGTTCGACGACTTCCAGCGCGTACCAGACAAATGGCAGCCAAAATGGATCGTTGATAAGTATTTTCCCAAGAAAGGAACTTCTCGATGAGTCGCGCTCTTCTGGTGCTGTTGGTTCTTGCGGCCCCTGCGATTGCTGCCGATCCGCCCAACATTGTCTTCATCTTCTCGGATGATCATGCCTTTCAGGCAATCAGTGCTTACGGCGATCCGCGCAAACTGATCGACACGCCAAACATTGATCGACTGGCCAAAGAAGGGGTGCGGTTCGATCGCTGCTTGGTACCCAATTCGATCTGCGGACCGAGTCGAGCTTCTGTGTTGACGGGCAAGTATTCGCATCGCAACGGGTTCTACAACAACTCCAACAGCCGATTTGATAGTTCGCAGGTCACCTTCCCCAAACTACTCCAGAAGGCCGGCTATCAAACCGCGATAATCGGCAAATGGCACCTGGTCACCGATCCAACAGGGTTCGATTATTGGCACATTCTTCCCGGACAGGGGCTGTACTACAACCCTCCAATGATTCGCAACGGTACGCGCGTCAAACACGAAGGTTACGTTACCGATCTGATCGCTGACTTCAGCATCGAGTGGTTGAAAAAGCGTGACAAGAGCAAACCATTCTTGCTCATGAGTCAACACAAAGCGCCTCATCGTGAATGGGCACCAGCACTACGGCATCTAGGACATAATAAGGATCGCAAATATCCGGAACCAGAGACGTTGTTCGACGATTACTCAGGTCGCGGTGTGGCGGTGCGCGATCAAGACATGACGTTGGCGAAAACCTTTACTGCTCTGGATGCCAAGCTGGTGCCCGTGCCGAACATGACCGAGGAGCAACGAACCAGCTGGAATGCCTACTACGCTCCTCGTAACCAAGCCTACCAGCAAGCCAAACTGGAAGGTAAGGAATTAGTTCGCTGGCGTTACAACCGGTACCTTCACGATTACCTTGGCTGCATCAAAGGGGTGGATGAGGCAGTCGGCAAACTGCTCAAGTACCTGGACGACGAAGGATTGGCCAAGAACACCATCGTGGTCTACTGCTCCGACCAGGGATTTTACCTCGGGGAACATGGCTGGTTCGACAAACGCTGGATCTTCGAGGAGTCCTTACGAACGCCGCTGCTCGTCCGCTGGCCGGGCCGGGCCAAGGTCGGGCACGTTGATCGAAATTTGACCAGCATCGTCGATTTGGCTCAAACCTTTCTTGACGCCGCTGGCGTGCCCGCTGATCCGGAGATGCAGGGGGCTAGTCTTGTCCCCTTGCTAGAGGGAAAAACTCCGGAGAATTGGCGCAAAAGTTTCTACTACGAATACTTTGAATATCCCGCTCCACATCGTGTCATGCCGCACTATGGCGTCGTCACGAATCGCTTCAAACTGGCTCGGTTCTACGTTCCCACGTTAGAGGGCAAACCAAAAGTGGATTATTGGGAGTTATACGATCGCGAAAAGGATCCACTGGAGACGAAATCGTTTTTCCAGGATCCTGCCTATGCAGATACGGTCAAGGAGTTACAGACGGAGTTGGAACGGCTTCGCAAGGATCTGAAGGTGCCCGACCAACCGCCGAAGGAGGCGTTCGGCAGCCTCTTGATGCCAGTCAAGAAAAAGAAGAAATGAGCAACTCGCGAACCCGTGTAACAAACCAGGCGAGCCGCTCCAGCCCAGAACGGCTCGTAGAACTACTGGTTTGTTGCAGCTGAATTGAGAGGAGGTTCGAGTCTTCAAGCTTCCGAGCGGAGGATGTAAGTCCTGCGTGGGGGTGGCGAAGCACGGAAGGCGGACGCCCTCCGCTCAGAGGAGTCGGTTCTGAGTCACCCTGCAATATCAGCTATAATCAATCACTACCGCTTAGTCGATGAATCCGCCGAAGCCGAACCCCCCACCGAAGCCACCGTTCGGAAATCCGTGGACTGGCAGGAAGCAGCCACGCGGTGCCGACCAGTAGTAATAGCAGCGCAGGTGGGGATCCCAGTAGTGGTAACGACAGAAGCGGGGATCCCAGACTCGTCGGCTCCAGTGGTTGTGATGGGCACCTCGGTAGTAGTAGCCACCACCAAAGCGGACTCCGTAAGTCTCATAATAAGGTCGCACCAGAGGTCCACCGATCCGTCCGGGGATGGGGCCGGGACGTCCCAAGCGATCGGGGAACGGACCGGGACGGAAGCCCTGAGCCGTTGCCTCGCTAGTGCAGGCCAACCCAAGTATCAATGCCGCAGCGCCCAGCCAAAGCTTCTTCAACATGGCTTAACTCCTCAGTGAGGTTGTCTTCGAGTTTGGAAGTGGAACGGAGATGGGGTTCTACTTACTTACGCTTGCCGTTCCACTTAGCAGACGCACCTACACGAAGGACTTGCGCACTACAGTCACGGTTTCTGCCAAATCTGGGCCAACGCCTCACGCAGCTGTTCGGCACTACTATCACACGGTAGAACGATCGAACGACAGGGGGTCGGCGAGGCATGGAGCTGTTGCAGCCAGTCAGACGTATTCGCCGACGGCATCGACTCGGCAACGACGACCAGCGTAAACGGTGCTCCCTCGACCATGCCGCGAACCAATTCCGCCATGCCGGCCTGTTCATCGGCGACGGCGACAACACAACAGCCAGCCTCGCGTAGGAGTTTCGCCAGCCGTTCACGTTCCGACGGTTCGGCGGCGAGCAGTAGGGTGGTGTGCGTGCCCGTCTGATTTTCCCAGCCGCGCAACATCCCTTCGAGCAACCCCGCGAGCCGTTCCGCCGAGTGCCGCAAGGTTTCGATCTGGTGAGCTTGTTCGGGGGTCTGTTGATTCAGAGCCAACACCTGGGCCATACCCAGAATGCCATTTAACGGAGTGCGAATCTCGTGATTCAGGCGGATCAAGAATTGCTCACGCGCAGCGTGGATGGCTTCTAACTGCGCTTTCTGAGCGGCACACTGATCCAGCGACTCGGCCAGCCGCGCGGAAACTCCGGTTACTCCTCGAAACAGCAGTAGGTTGCCGACTAGTCCGCCTAACAGAGCCACCAAAAACCCCGCAGTGACGGCTTCCGAGAGATCCAGCTGCTGGTAATGAATCACTTGCGAATAAAACTGCAAACCCAGCCAGAACAAGAGGAGTAATGCCGGCAAGTTGACCAGGACAAAAAGCAGGAGGATCCGGCGGTGAGGTAGTCTCTTATAAAGAAGACTAAGTAACGGGCAGCGCATGCGAGTTGGCTCCCCGACTCACGGAACCCCAAACTCATCAGCCGGTCTGACGAGCCTCTATCAGGCTCCATCGCGATCGCAAAATTTAAACGGACAACAAAATCTCACAATCCGTGCCGATCCGCTCTCGATGAGAAACGGTTTTAGCAACAAGATCAACTTGGTCCGGAGTGCCCTGAACTGCGTCGGGTGCAGATTCGGGTGATATGTTCGAGCATGTCACGCACCGAAACCATTCCTACCAGTCGCCCCTCATGTACTACGGGTAAGTGGCGGTATCCGCCACAGTCCATCTTGTGCAAGGCGAATGCCAAGGAATCGCTCAGGCGTACTGTTTCCGGGCGTCGCGTCATGAAGTCGCTGACGGGATGCTGAATCCTCGCTGGATACTCCCCGGCCACCTTGAGTAAGAGGTCGCGTTCACTAAAGATGCCGATCAACTCGCCCTGAGTATCAACGATGAGTACCGCGCCGATGTCGCTTTTCAACATCACTTCGACGGCTTCCGCGACCGTGGCCGTGGGAAGCAGCGTGATGGGTTGACGTGGCAACAGCACATGGACCGGATCGTCCATCAAACTCTGCTCGACTCGATCCTGAGCCATTGGCCGATTCAACTGCATCAGATCAAGCATGCAGTTGCCGCACTCTTCCGAGCCGGGCAAATTATCGTGGTCGCACCAAGGGCAAATCATGATCGAAGTAGTCAGTAGTCAGTAGATAGTAGTCGGACAATAGAGAGATTCTTTCTCCGATAATATCCTCCTGAGCAAATTATCCTCAAAAGTGGAGCATCATTATGTTCTTACTAATGACTACTATCTACCTACTGACTACTGACTACTTCCCATCAGGTGACCGTCCAGGTTTCGTCGCCGGTCAGCAGGGCTTGCAGGTCGCCGGGGCCGCGTTTCTTGATCTGCTCGTCGATCTGCTGCTGCACTAGTTCATGATGCACCGGATGATCGACAGCGCGGAGAACGCCCATGACTTCGGGGAAGCTCATCTCGTCTCCAGGCACACGGACCATGCGTGAGAGCATGAACGCTAGCGTGGGATCCTCAGCCTTTTCGTCATGGATGAGCAGATCGTCATCACTGATGCCACTGCCGAGATTGACTACTTCCGGAGTCAGGCCATGCAGCCGGATGCCTTTGTTGCGATCCTTACCGAACTTTAGCGGTCGGCCATGTTCAAGATAGCACAAGTTGTCGTTCTTGACGCTCTTGTTGGTGGCGTACTCGAACACGCCGTCGTTGAAGACGACACAGTTCTGGTAGATCTCGACGAAGGCGCTGCCTTTGTGATGGGCAGCACGCTGCAATACCGTGACCAGGTGCGTGATGTCCACGTCCGTAGTGCGAGCGACGAAAGTTGCCTCGGAGGCAATGGCGATAGACAGCGGACGCAGCGGCCCTTCGATCGAGCCGGTCGGCGTCGATTTGGAGCGTGTGCCAATCCGCGACGTGGGCGAGTACTGCCCCTTGGTCAGCCCGTAAATCTCATTGTTGAAAAGCACGATCTTCAAGTCGGTGTTGCGACGCATGGCGTGCAGCAGATGATTGCCGCCGATCGACAGGCCATCGCCATCACCAGTGATGACCCATACTTGCAGGTCGGGTCGCATCATCTTCAGGCCGGTGGCAAAGGTCGGAGCGCGGCCGTGGATGGTGTGGAACCCGTAAGTGTTCATGTAGTAGGGAAATCGACTGGAGCAGCCGATCCCGGAGATAAACACCATCTTCTCGCGCGGAAAGTCCAGACTAGCCAAGGCCTTTTTCATCTGGGCGAGAATGGAATAATCCCCGCAGCCTGGACACCAGCGAACTTCTTGGTCACTGGCCAGATCCTTGGGAGTCAACGGCAACGATTTCGTCGTCATAGAAGCGAGCACCTCGGAAGAAAACGGAGAGCGTCTCCGTGTGGCTAGTTTGAAGTCCCATCTAATCGCTTACGAACGCAGAATCTCTTCAGCCTTTTCCTCGATCTCGGAAACGAGGAACGGCTTGCCCTGAACTTTGCTGTAGCCCAAGGCATCGACCAAGTAGTGTCCGCGAAGCAAGAGACGGAGTTGCCCACCGTTCAACTCGCAGACGAGGACCTTCTTAAATCGCTTCAGCACATCGCCGGTATTCTTCGGCATGGGATTGAGGTAACGGAACTGAGCGTGGCTGACGGAATAGCCCTTTCGCTGCAAGCGTTGGGTGGCAGTCAGCAACGAACCGTGCGTTCCGCCCCAGCCGACGATGAGCAACTCACCACTTTCCGGACCATTGACCTGAAGTTCGGGGATGTCATTGGCGATATTAGCGATCTTTTGTGCCCGAGTTCGGACCATGTACTCATGGTTGGCCGGCTCGTAGCTGATGTTGCCAGTGACATCCTGTTTCTCGATGCCGCCGATGCGATGTTCCAGCCCCGGGGTGCCGGGCGCGACCCAGGGGCGGGCCAGTTTGGCATCGCGCTTGTAGGGATGGAAGACGGGTTGGCCATCCACCTCGGCGTTGTGTTCCTTGGGATGTTCAATATGCAGATCAGGCAACTGATCTACCTGAGGAATGGCCCACGGCTCTGCGCCATTGGCTAAGTAACCATCAGAGAGCAGAAAGACCGGAGTCATATATTGGGTGGCCAAGCGAACGGCTTCTAGTGTCATGGCAAAACAGTCACCAGGAGTCGCCGGCGCGAGCACCGCCACGGGGCATTCGCCGTTGCGCCCGTACATCGCTTGCAAGAGGTCGGCCTGTTCGGTCTTAGTCGGCAAACCGGTACTGGGGCCGCCGCGTTGCACGTCAATGATGACCAGCGGCAACTCGGTCATGACGGCCAACCCAATCGCTTCGGACTTCAAACAGATGCCCGGCCCGCTGGTGCCGGTGACGCCGAGTACCCCGCCGAAACTCGCGCCGATGGCCGCACCGATGGCCGCGATTTCGTCCTCGGCCTGAAGCGTTTTAATGCCAAAGCGCTTGTACTCGGCGAGTTGGTGCAGAATGTCCGAGGCCGGCGTGATCGGATAGCCGGCATAGAGTAACGGCAAGCCAGTCGCATGAGCAGCGGCAACCAGTCCCAGGGCGATCGCTTCGTTGCCGGTGATTTTGCGATAGGTGCCTGGAGCCAGCTTGGCCTTGCCGACTCGGTAGTGAACGACCATCGCCTCGGTCGTCTCACCGTAGTTGTATCCGGCTTTCAGCGCGCGAGTATTCGCCTCCAGCACGCTAGGATTCTTGCTAAATTTCGTCTTGATGTACCGCAAAGTCGGCTCAAGTGAGCGCTCGTACAGCCAGTAAATCAGTCCCAGAGCGAAGAAGTTTTTGCAGCGATCGGCTTCACGCGGAGAGAGTTTAAGTTCAGCAACCGCTTCGCGATTGAGGGAAGTGATCGGTACCTGAAACAGACGATAGCCCGACAGAGAGCCGTCTTCCAGGGGGTTGGTTTTGTAGCCAGCCTTGCGTAGGTCGCTGGTGCCGAAACTGTCTTTATCGACGATGAGGATACCACCCAGTTCCAGATCCTTGAGATTGGTCTTCAGGGCAGCGGGGTTCATCACCACCAAGGTATTGAGGCAGTCGCCGGGCGTGTGGATCTCGGAGGAAGAAAAGTGGATCTGAAAACCGGAGACCCCAGCCAGGGTGCCAGCAGGAGCGCGAATCTCGGCGGGGAAGTCGGGGAAGGTGCTGATGTCGTTGCCCAGTAGGGCCGAGGTGTGAGTCAGTTGGGTGCCGGCCAGCTGCATTCCGTCTCCGGAATCGCCGGCTAGTCGAATCGTGACGGAATCGCGTTCCTCAACAGCAACTTCCTTTTTCGGCACGTCTAGCGTGGTGGTCATTTCAATCCTCCCTGCTCAGGCCCCTTCGCGTTGGAGAGGAAATACATCCGGGTCAGGGGGCAGGCAGTAAATCGTGGACGGAAAGTGCTCTACTAAGTATTGTACGATTCGTTTGACCGAGAGAACGCCAATCGGTCGATTTAAGCAATTCACAATCGGTAAATGGCGATAGCCGCCCTCTTGCATGCGAGCTACGACCAGACCAATTGGCTCGCCTTGCTGCACGGTGACCGGATCGCGCGTCATCACTTCCGACAACTTCACCGTCAGCGATTTCCGCTCGGCGATGACACGCCGCAACAGATCGCGTTCCGTGAAGATACCTTCGAGTCGATCCTGCTCGCTGACGAGAACACAACCAACGCGATGTTGACGCATGATGGCCACAGCATCAGCCACCGTCTGTTCTGGAGCGAGGCACAGTGCCACGGTCAACCGCAGACGGGAGACGCTTTCCACCTTCAGGTTCCGGGCTATCTCCATGCGCGTGAGCCTGTCGGCAGTTGCCTTGGAGACTTCTCTGTCTCCACTTGAAGGCGGGAAGGGTCGGAGGACGCTCTCCTAACGATGCCTTGAGAGACTCAGGCAGAGAGCTTATCTTCGATTCTTGATAAAATTTTTGCAGTTGGCAAGAGCAGCTGATTTCAGAATTCCATCCGATTCTAACGATTCTTCTAGTTCGCAGGTGAATCATGCGACAAGCACTGGCGATCTGGTTCCTCCTGGCAGCGACCAGCAGCGCGGCGGTGATCCCGACGGGCTTGGCCGCCCTCGCCGCCTCACCCGATGGCAAACTGCTCGCGGTTGCTGGACAGAATCGAGTCATCTACTTACTCGATGCGGAGAAACTCGAGGTTAAATCTCGTCTGTGGCTGGGAGTGCGTATTGCGGAGTTGGCCTTTCCACGCGACGCTGGCCGATTACTCGTCGCTGATGAGATCAATCAGCTGCACCTGGTTGATCTGAAGGCTGGCAAAGCCGTGCAGGTCGTTCAGCGAGTCGAGGGATTGCTCCTGGCCGGCGAGCTACTCCTCACGCGCGACCTGGCTGAGGCCGAACGCTATCGGCTTCGTCTGCTTTCGCCTCAGACACTGGAAGAACTCGGCGAACTGGACCTGCCCGATCGCCCCGTGACCTGGCGGCTGGACGCAACGGGCAAGCAACTCATCGTACTGGGAGCGAGCAAGGCAGGCGATGAACCCAAGGTAGAACTGAGCGAAATCCCCAGTGAACTGCGCGGGCTGGAACGCTGGTCGTTTCGGCAACGTAATGATGGTCGCGAAGCCACGCTCTACCAGTTCGATCTGGCCACTCGAAAACTTGTTGGCCAGGCGACCACCTGGTACACCTCCGACACCGATAGCACTCGACTAGCGCGACTGGGAGACATGACCTATGTGTTCAATCGCGTCAACCAGTGTGCCCGCATCGACGCCACGGGAAAAACGAAGCCTTTTGAGACCGCACAAGCCGTCAATCATGCTTTGGAAGCCTCTCAGGACGGCAAACTGCTCTACCTCGGCGGGTTGGGCGGCGGCTCGGTCGGACCGATCGAGGATGGCACCCGCATCGCGTTCAAACTTGACGAACTGCCTGGCCAGGCTGAGTTCATCAATCGCTTCTTGGTGCTGCCCGACGGCAATGCCTGGGCCGTGACCTCGGCTTGTCGTTTGGTGCAACTCACCCGGACGGGACGGGTGGTCCGGGTGGTGCCGGTGTTCTGAGCCGCACTAGCCGACGCAGCAGCAGCCGAATCACCAACGGTAACAGTCCGATCAGTGCTAGTGAGCCGACAAACATCGGCGACAGGGCATCGGAGGGCTTCTCCAAATCGCTGAGGGAACGACCGAAGTTGACGATGACGAAGCTAGCCGGCAACATGCCCAGCCAACTAACCAAGGCGAAGGTACGGAGTCGCATCGGCGTTAGTCCAAGTCCGAGGTTGATGAGGAAGAAGGGGACATACGGAGCCATGCGCAGCGACAACAAATACCAGGCTCCGTCACGTTCGATGCCGCGATCGATCGGTCCCAAACGATGCCCGAACTGCTTGCGGACCGATTCGCGGAACAAGTACCGACTGCCCAGAAAGGCCAGCGAGGCTCCCGTGGTCGAGGCCAGGCTGACGACCAGAAGCCCCAGCCAGCGACCGAATAGTGCCCCTCCGACTAGCGACAACATCAGCGCCAGCGGCAGCGACAGTGCCGTGCAAACGACATAGATGACAAAGAATATGCCGACGGCGAGGAGTAGATGCTCTTCTGTCAGCTCTTGCCAGTGCTTCACCTGCGAACGAACGTATTCCCAGTCGTACTGCTGATCCAACCCCAACCAATAAAACCCCGCGATCGTAGCTCCAATCGCTAGCAGGAGCAATAGTCGAATGCTGCGATTACGAGTCATAAGATCGATTTACTCTTCGGTGCGCGATCCGCGGTCCCGAGGCGATTGTCTTGGCATCGCCTGGGGGGAGCTTTGCCTGTAGGATAGCAACCAGTCGATGTTCTCTCTCGATAAATTGGAGCGGCAAGCATGCAGGTAGTTACACTGGCTCTGTTTACTCTGGCATTTCTGCTGGTTGGCATGACCGAAGCCCGGCAAGATGCCGAACCGGAACCCAAGATCGTCAAAACTGAGTCTGGGTTACAGTATCAAGATCTGAAGGTTGGGACGGGAGAGGAGGTGAAGAAGAATTCGACCGTGCGCGTCCATTACATCGGTTGGCTGGCCAAGGATAAGACTAAGTTCGATTCCAGCCGAGATCGCGGGGAACCGTTCGAGTTTAAGGTGGGTATTGGCAAGGTCATCAAAGGCTGGGACGAAGGTCTCGTCGGCATGAAAGTGGGCGGCAAGCGAAAATTGATAATCCCCTCAAAGCTCGGCTACGGTTCTCGCGGCGCGGGTAGCATCATTCCGCCGGACGCCGATCTTATCTTCGAGGTCGAACTGCTCAAAGTTAGCAAGTAGGTGTTCTCCCCCGAGGCCAGTCCAACTCGGGGAGTTGGAGTCTTTGCGTCATGCTCGACGCCGTCCGACAGGAAGTCATCGCCCTGGCTCATACGGTCGTGGTAAAGGTGGGCACGAACGTGCTGGCCCGTGCTGATGGCACACTAGATCCCGTGCGATTCCAAGCTCTGGCCGACCAGTTGCAGCAGCTCCGCGCCACCGGACGAAAGGTCTGTCTCGTCAGTTCCGGCGCGATCGGCGCGGGCGTCGGTCGGCTTGGATTGAGCAAGCGTCCCACCGACCTGCGTCAGCTTCAAGCGTGCGCAGCCGTGGGGCAAGCGTTTTTGATGCGGGCCTGGGAGGATTGCCTGGCCAAGCACGGCATCGCGACGGCCCAATTACTGCTCACCGCCTCGGATTTTGACAGTCGGTCGCGCTATCTCAACATTCGCAACACCATTGTCACGCTGTTTGAGTGGGGTGTGTTGCCGATCATCAACGAAAACGACACCGTCAGCGTCGCCGAGATCAAGTTCGGCGACAACGACCACTTGGCGGCAATGGTAACCAATCTGCTTCAAGCTCCGCTGCTGATTCTCTTGAGTGTGGTCGATGGACTGTTCACTGCCGATCCCACTCAAGATGCAACGGCGAAGCCGATTCCGACCGTCGAGTGCATCGATGGCCACGTCATGGGCCGCGCTCAGGCGAGCAAAAGTGCGTTAGGCTCGGGTGGAATGCGGAGCAAACTACGAGCGGCTCGACTGGCCACGGTGGCGGGGGAATCGGTCATCATGGCTAGTGGGCACCGTCCCGATGTGCTGGGGGCGATTTTCCGCTGCGAGCCGGTCGGCACCTTGTTTCTGCCGCACGCCAGCACGTTGCCCGCTTGGAAGCGCTGGCTGGGCTACACCGCACGCCCCAAGGGAACGCTGGTGGTCGATGCCGGCGCACGCCACGCCGTCCAGCACCAGGGACGGAGTCTATTGGCCATCGGTATCGTGCAGGTTGTGGGCACCTTCGGCAAAGGCGACGTGGTGTCGATCGTCGATCCCGACGGCGTCGAGTTTGCCCGAGGATTGACGAATTATCCCTCTGCCGTGGTTGATCGGCTACGCGGAATACGGACAGAGCAGATTCGAGAAGTCCTTGGTTCCTGTCCTTATGCCGAGGTGGTCCATCGGGATAATCTCGTGGTTATTAGCTGACTAAATCTGCGAAAGCGCAAACACGGAGGATGGAGACCTCCGCTCGGAAGAACCGTTTCTGAGCCATCCACGTGAAACTTCTGAGCCGCCGACGTGAGTCAGCGGTGGCTGCTCGCGGTTTTTCTGAGGTGTTTGTGTATACTCTCAGCACCAGGAATCGTCGTGTGGCCGATTCCGGTTTGGTTCTCTGGATTCCGAGATGGTGATGCTTCCTTCGAGCGAAATTCGTCAGCAGTTCATCGATTTCTTTTGCAAGCAGCATGGTCATATCAACGTGCCGTCGTCTAGCGTCGTGCCGCTCGATGACCCGACGCTGTTGTTCTCCAATGCCGGCATGAATCAGTTCAAGCCGATCTTCCTCGGCACCGAGACGCGGCCGTACAAACGAGTGGCGAATACCCAGAAGTGCATCCGCGCAGGCGGCAAACACAATGATCTGGATGACGTCGGCAAAGATACCTACCATCACACTTTTTTCGAGATGCTCGGCAACTGGAGCTTCGGAGATTACTTCAAGAAGGAAGCGATCAGCTGGGGCTGGGATCTGCTGAACAACGTCTGGAAGATCGATCCAGCACGGCTGCACGTTACGGTCTTCGAGGGGGATCCGGCCAACGGCATCGAACGTGACGACGAGGCGGCGAGCCATTGGCGGGCTGTGGGAGTGCCCGAGAAGCACATCCACCTAGGGAGCAAAAAGGACAACTTTTGGGAGATGGGCAACACTGGCCCCTGTGGTCCCTGCACCGAAGTTCACTTCGACCGAACTCCAGACAAGTCAGGAGGCAGGTTGGTCAACAAGGGCACTCCAGATGTTATTGAGATCTGGAATCTCGTTTTTATCCAGTTTAACCGTAATCCCGACCAGAGCCTCACGCTGCTACCGGCCAAGCATGTCGATACTGGCATGGGCTTCGAGCGCATCACCGCCGTCTTGCAGGGCAAGACGAGTAACTACGACACCGACGTTTTCTCGCCATTATTCGAATCCATTCAGCGCATCACGAAGGCTCCCGCGTATTCCGGCAAACTCGAGGACTTGAAGGACATTGCTTACCGCGTGATCGCCGACCACATCCGCTGCTTGACTTTTGCCCTGACCGATGGAGCGACGATCAGCAACGTCGGTCGCGGCTATGTGCTGCGGCGGATTCTGCGTCGCGCAGAACGCTACGGTCGGCAACTGTTCGGAACCAAGCAACCATTCCTGGTCGAGCTGGTGCCGACAGTCGTCGAGACTATGGGCCAGGCATTTCCCGAACTGAAGCGAAACCCCGACCGGGTGGCAGCGACGATTCAGGAAGAAGAAGAGAGCTTTATTCGCACACTCGACCGCGGCATCAAGCACTTTTCCGACGCCGCCGCACGCGCCCGCGAGCGGGGAGGAGCCATCTCCGGCGAAGATGCTTTTAAGCTGCACGATACCTACGGGCTGTACATCGACATCACCGAGCAGATGGCCCAGGAAGCGGGGCTAACGGTCGACCGAGCCGGCTACGACGAGGAAATGCGCAAACGCAAGGAACTCGATCGCGGCGCACGAAAGAAACTCGTTGTCACTGCCGTGCAAGGTGAATTGCCCGTGACGGATGATTCGCCGAAATACGGTCCGTTGGCCAGCACAGCGACGATTGTCGGCTGGGTGAAGGATAATGTCGTCGTGGCCACGGGGCAACTCGTCGAGGGGGACGAGGTCGGATTGCTGCTGGATCGAACCAACTTCTATGCCGAACAGGGCGGCCAGGTCGGCGACAGCGGCGTGGTTCGAACGGCAACAGGTCTATTTGAGATCGACGATACGCAAAAATTGGGGGGGGCCGTTCTTCATCTTGGTCGGGTCACCGCAGGGACGCTCCGGGTTGGCGAGTCGGCCACGCTCGAAGTTAGCCCCGATCGCCCCCACATCATGCGTAATCACACGGCAACGCACCTGCTCAACTGGGCCTTACGCGAGGTGCTGGGCGACCACGTCGAGCAGAAGGGGTCGCTAGTCGATGCTGACAAAACCCGTTTCGACTTCACGCACGATAAGCCATTGACTGCGGGGGAACTGACCGCCATCGAGCAGTTGGTCAACGAGAAAATCTACGCCGATCTGCCGGTGAGTGCTACGCTAATGCCCCTCAGCGAGGCGAAGAAAATTCCTGGAGTGCGAGCGGTCTTTGGCGAAAAGTATCCCGACCCCGTCCGGGTACTGCTGATCGGACCGGAGTCAGTGACCCAGGCGACCCGAGCCGACTCGGTGGAATTCTGTGGTGGCACCCATTTGAAGCACACCGGGCAGGCAGGTTTGTTCAAGATTCTTTCTCAGGAAGGCGTGGCCAAGGGCGTGCGCCGGTTGACCGCCACCACGGGGCAGAGGGCCCTGCAAGCGGTTCAGAAACTGGCCAGTGTCGTCGAGGAGGTTTCCAGCACGCTCAGCTGCAAACCCGACGAAGCCGCCTCCCGCGTGGCTTGCCTGCTTGAGGAGCTGAAAAAGCTACAAATGCAGTTGAAAAAAGGAGCGGCCAACGATCTCAATAATGCTGGCGATCAGCTATTTGCTCAGGCGGTCGAAGTCAACGGCGCGAAGGTCATCGTGGGGGAAGTGCCCGCTGCCTCTGTCGAGCAACTCCGCACGCAGATGGATCGACTGCGGCAGAAAGCGAAGAGCGGGGTCGTACTGGTTGGCTGGGTGGCGGAGGGCAAGGTCGGTCTGATGTGTGCCGTCACTGAGGATTTGACTGCGAAAGTCGAAGCCGGCAAACTCGTTGGTGAAGCGGCAAAGGCGTGCGGCGGTCGGGGCGGTGGTCGTAAGGATCTGGCCCAAGCGGGCGGTACTGAGCCGGACAAACTCGCCGATGCCCTGGCCGTGGGACGCACGCTGGCGGTGGAAAAACTCAAGTGAGCTTGTATGCGTGAAGAGATCGCCAATCTCGTTCATCCGGTTCTCGCTCAAGGGCTGGATCTACGCCGTCGGCTGCTCAACGGTCAAACGCCGAACTTCGAGGAAGAACAGGCTACTCTGATCGGACTGTTGCGTAGTGAGCGCGAAGCACGTCGATGGCCCGACTTTGGCGGCGACGAGACGGGGGCTGTACCGTTTTTAGGGGCCCGCTATGCCTTGACTTGCTGGTTGGATGAAATTTTCATTCTCGACACTTCGTGGAGTCAACGTTGGAACGAAAACAAGCTGGAAGTGCAGCTCTACGCGAGCAATGATCGCGCCTGGAAGTTCTGGGAGCAGGCCAAACTGGCTGCCGACCGTCCGACCCTGGACGCGCTGGAGACCTACTTTCTTTGTGTGATGCTGGGATTTACCGGGGATCGCCTCGACGACACGCGTCAACTGGCCAACTGGGCCGCCCTTACACGCAAGCAGCTCCGCTCGGGGCAAACCAGTGTCTGGCGTGCACCGCCGGGCATCGAGCCAGGCACTCATGTGCCTCCCTTGCGTGGCCGTCAGGAGCTGCAACGGATGTTGCTCCTCGCCAGTGTGGTGTTGTTGGCGACGGTGCCGCTGATCGCCCTGTTCATCGCTCATCGCTTGCAGTGAGGATCAAGCCGTGCAGTGGTTGAAGAAACTAATCGGTTTGGTGACGTTGAGTTGGCTTCCTCCAGCGCGACGGCGGCGGACCTTTTACTGGATTTTTCACCTCCTGATTGTTGCTCTTATTCTTGTGGGATTAGGCTGGTTAAACCTGCGTGGCGGACTCGATCGCGTGCTGAATACGCGCCTGTTGCATCTAAATCTCTTCTGGCTGCCGCTGCTGTTTCTGCTTGGCTACACGTTGTTTTGGCTGATCCGCTGGATGTACTGGCTGCTCGGTCCCGACGGCCCAGCGGGGGAGTTCGACGACATCGAACGGGCTTGGTCGAAAGCCCGAGCGGCGTTGGAAGCGGCCAGCCTATCGCTGCAAGAACTCCCAGTCTTTCTGGTGCTGGGCAAGACGGGCGGACTGTTGGAAGATGCTTTTGCCGCCTCGCGCATTCCCTTTCAAATTCGCCACGTCCCACCAGGAGACGACGAACCGTTGCATCTGTATGCCAATCGCGAGGCCATCTTTCTATCGTGTGAGCGGGCCGCTCTGCTGCCAATTCAGGTGGCTCGATTGCTCCAAGCCGAACGGACAGGACAGCCTCAGCCGAGCCCTTCCAACGAATTGTTGCAGGAGTATCTCGATCGCACCGCAGCAAGTGCGACGACCAGTTCATTGGTAGAGCCGCCGAAACTTCCATGGTCCCAGGCTCAACCCGGGGCGGTGCTATTGCTGGGTCAACCGGAGCCGAGAGACGGTCTCCCACCGACGGCGCGACGTGAGTCGCTACTGACGGATCACCAAGAAGTCGAACTACAGACAAAACGGCTCCGGCACATCTGCAATCTGTTGGTCCGTGATCGCAAACCGTACTGTCCCGTGAACGGCATCCTGGTATTGTTGCCCCTGGCTGCGACAACCACGGCAGAGGACGCCAGTGAGACGGCCCAGGTGGTGCGACATGATTTGGAAGTGGCCCGCGAGGCACTGCAAATGGACTGTGCTCGGTTGTTCGTACTCGGCGACGCGGAACAACTGCCCGGATTCGTCGAAGTGGTGCGGCACTTTCCCCAGGATGGATCGGGACCGAACTGGGTGCTGGGTCAACATTTTCCGCTGGTACCAGATCTGTCTGCTGCCGAGATTCAGTCGCGGATCGAGACTGGTCTGGCCTGGGTGGGCGATGCCATGCTGCCGCTGGTGGTCGGGCACCTGTGGCGGCGTGAGGGCGAAGTCAGCGATACGGACCGCCAAACCAGTGTCGAAGCCAACATCCAGTTGTACGAGTTTCTGCACGCCTGCCGACAGCGACTAGCTCGCTTTGGCAAACTGGCCGCCCGCGCCGTACAAAGCGACGAGGGAGTACCGCCTTATCTGGCAGGGTGCTATCTAGCCGGTACCGGCCCCGATGCGGAACGTGAGCAGGGCTTTCTCACAGGAGTCTTTCGCCGTGCCCTCGAGCAGCAAAATTATGTCCGCTGGACCGCCGATGCTCTTGCCGACGATGCCGCCTATCACTGGTATTCCTTGGTCGGTTACGCGCTGTTGGCCTTGTTCGTCCTGGTTATCACACTCACGCTGATTGCCTGGTGGTGAAATTGCAGTCCCGGCGGAGGTCATGCTCGCCAGACGCGACCGGGAAGCCACTGTGGACGGATTGGCTTTATCGCCGGTGTCGGTGCGTTGGTCATGGTCTGAAATTCGGGGCGAAAATCGACCTCGACAAGGGTGCCGGCCTCGAATTTAATCTGGCGTACCACCTCGCGGCCTTCGTGGATGACAGAGATCTCATAAATATACTTCTTTCCGGGACGCAGTGAGGGAGACTCGAACAGTCGCTCGCTGCCGGTCGAGCGCATCCGTTCGCCTGCGATGAACACAAATGCTTCCTCGGGCACCAGAATGCGGAATTGGCATCGCGTCGGATCGCTAGGAATCTGAGTCGGCAAGCTACCCGTCAACAACACCAACAGCGGGGTCATGCGTCACCTCGCAACAGAGCGCGCACCGCCACAGCGGAGCGCTGTTTCAGCAGGGGATCTTGTAGTTCGTCCAGACGGTGTAATGCAATTCGCGACACCTGCTCGCGTGTTGCCTGATACTGGTTGACCGCGACTGACAGGGAATCGACGCGGAGTGCGGCCAGGGCCAAGGCTCCCAGAGGATCGGCGGCGATTTCCCCACAGATAGAGATGGGGCGATTAGCTCGGCGTGCGGCAGTGATGGCCTCGGCAAGGATGCGGAGCACTCCCGGATGCAGGGGGTCCACCTGCCCAGCCGCTGCCGGGTCATCCCGTTCGATCCCCATGGCAGAGGCGGCCAGATCGTTCGTTCCCAGGGCAAAAAAGTCTACCTGATCTGTCCACAATGGCATGAGAGGCACGGCGGCAGCGACCTCGATCATCGCGCCGACCGGCACCTGGGATTTGTACGGCAACCCGGAACGCGACAATTCCTGCTTCACCCGATCAAGGGTTTCTCGCACGAAATCCAACACCTCGGTCCGATTGACCAGCGGCACGAGAAGTCGCACCGGGCCTTCCGTGGCGGCTCGGTAGATGGCCCGCACCTGTTCGCGGAACAATTGCTGCAACGGCGGCGACGACAATACCAGACGCCAATCGTAGGGGCGGGTCGCCGAACTGCCCAAGTGCGAGACACTGGCGAGTTTGTCAGGCCGCAGGTCGAAAGTGCGAATGCACACGGGCCGCCCCTGCATTAGGTGTAAGAGCTTGCGATAAATCGTGACCTGCTCATCCTCGGTTGGTAGCGTTCGTCGCGCTAGGAAGAGAAACTCGCTGCGATACAGCCCCACGCCAGCTGCGCCCAGCCGGACCGCCGTCCGTGCCTCGTACAGCAGGTTGATATTCACCTCAACCCGTGGCAGACCAGTCACCAGTTCGCTCGGCGTGACCAGACCGGTCGATGGAGTGGTTACGTCTTCCAGCAAGACCGACTGAGCCGGAGGCACCACGGTGGACTCTGGAGGATCCAGAGTGACCGTGCCTCGCGTGCCATCGACCAGCAAGCGGCGTCCCGGATGAAGCAGAGCGCTAATATCTTCGATCTGGCCGACCATCGGGATGTTCAGACTGCGAGCCAGGATGGCGGCATGACTCTGCGGGCCGCCGTGTTCGACCACGACACCGGCCAGTTGGTCCAGATCGACCGCGAACAGTTCCATCACCGACGCCTCGTGAGCCACCAACACCACTTTGTCGGTCGTCTGTTTGGCAGGACGCGGACGAAGTTGCCAGAGCAAGCGATGAAAGACATCTTTAATGTCGTAGACGCGCTCCTGGAAGAACGGCGTGGCCACTCGTTGGAAGGCGGCGACGTACTGATCGAGGGTGGCGAACAGCGCCCCCTCGGCACTGGCCCCTGCTTCGAGATGGGCGTTGAGGTCGCGTTCGATGGAGCGATCCTGCATAATCATCAACTGCGCCTGAAGAATCGCACCGTGATCTTCGCCCACGAGCTCAGAGATGTGCCGGCTCAAACGTGTTAGCTCTTCGCGGGCCCGCTGAACGGCAGCGGCGAGCCGAGCACGCTCTCGGGCGGGATCGGACGCTTCCAGCTGCACGCTGCGCCGCCATTCGTCGAAGCCATCGACGATATACGCTTGCCCCAAACCCACGCCTGGGCTGAGCGATACCCCAGTGAGTACCTCTTCTTCCCCAAGGGAGTCCGTCGCTACTTCGCCATCGCGCTGATGAGCCATCGACGCCACTCGTTCCAACAAGCGAGCATCGCCAACCAGCGGTGCGACCTGGGCGGCCACACTCACCAGCATGCGCACTTCGGAGGGGGAAAAAGTCCGTGGTTCGACATCCTGCACCACCAGCACGCCTTGAAGCGTCCCGCCTTCGACCAACGGTACGCCCAGGAAGGAGTGATAAGGATCCTCGCCGGTTTCGGGAAAATACTTGAAGCGGGGATGGTCGAAGGCGTCGGCGACCATGACTGGAGCGAGTTGCTGAGCCACTAACCCGGTGAGGCCTTCATCCAGCCGCATACGGACGCGACCGACAGCTTCGGGTTTGAGGCCGACCGTTGCTCCGAGGATTAGCATGCTCGTTTCGGGTTCGAGGACGTAAACGGAGCAAACCGCCGTCCGCACTCGCCCTTGAATGAGACGGACGATGTTCAAGAGCGTCTCGGCGGCGTCATGGCTATGCACAACCAGCTGGGTGATTTCTCCCAGGGTCAGCAGCAGCGAGCTTTCGTAGCTGTTGCCTTGCGGACTACTCATCGACGTTCCCGAGTTACGAGGCTTGTTTGGGTCGATTATCCACGACCTGCCGCGTCAGGGGAAGAGGCGATTACAGAATCTCCGTCGTCGAGGTGGGACGAAATCGCGGAGTTCTCCGCAGAGAGTGGTTCCTCGACATCGTCCAACAGCGGCGAAGGCATCTCAATGACGCGCATCTGCTTCCATCCGCCGTGCATGAAGCGGAAGAAGAAGATCAAGGCCAGCAAGATGATGTATAGGGAAGCGAACGCCCAGGCGACATACATTCCCCAGTCGAATTGCCAGGCCAGATAGGTCGGCAAGACCATGACCGGCCAGGAGATACCAACGCTGACCAGGGTGACGAACCGGGTATCGCCCGCTCCACGCAGGGCAAAACTGAAGACCAGGTTCAGGCTGTCGAACAGACAGTAGACCGCGACAAAGCGGAGCAACAGCGGCACACGCTCGACGACGGCGGCCCAGCCCACCGGGTCGGTCTTCGTCTCGAACGGCACCACCAGCAAACCCGGCGCGAACACATACAGGATGGCGACCAACAACGTGGCCGCGAAACTGAAGATCAATCCCGTCCAGGTGGCTCGTTCGGCCTCAGTCGGCTGATCCGCGCCGAGATAGCGGCCCACGAGAACCTCGATGGCCTGGCCAACTCCCATCATCGGCAAGAACGCCAGCAGATTCAGCGTGCAGGCTATGCCGGTCGCGGCGAGATCCTCCTTGCCAAAGTTGCCGACAAAGATGAGGAAAATGCTGTAGGCCAACGTCTCCAAACTGGCCCCGATCCCCTGGGGCAAGCCAAAGTACATGAGCCGTCCGAACAGTTCGCGATCGAAGCCCCAGCCGCGCAGAATACCGAACTCGGTAATGAAGCGAGGACGTAACAACAGGCCCAGTCCGACCAGGGCACTGGTACTGGAGCCAATCACCGTGGCCCAGCCTGCGCCGACGATGCCCATCGGCTCGAAGCCGAATCGTCCCTGAATGAGGACGAAAGCCAGCGCGACATTGACGAGAATACCCGTGGCGTTGATGACCAGCACGACGGTACTCTGGCCGCGTCCACCGAAGAAGCTGCTCGCCGCCGTGGTCACCAGGAACGGCAGCGCCGAGAAGCAGAGATAGCGGAGATAGGCCGCCTCGCGGTGCTGGAGGTCGGGATCATGCCCGCTCAGGGCGACGATGGGATCGGCCAGTGGGACGAGAAGTAAAAATCCCAGCCCGGTCAGGGCGGCAAACCACATCGCCTGACCGACGACCTCCCCCACACGCGACGGCTTGCCCGCTCCGGTATACTGAGCAACGAAGGTGGAAGCATACATCGTCGTCCATTGGAAGAGCGAAAGCACACTCCAAAAGAGGATGACCGCGGAAATGCCGGCCCCAATGTCTTCGATCGACTGCTGACTGAGCAGGATGCGATCGACGACGATCTGTAGCGTCCAGCACGACTGAGACAGGATGAAGGGCCACGCTAACCGCCAGAGTTCCTTGCTGGATTGCACTGTCGGACGCGCGATCATACCGAGGTACTCCAGGCGAGAGGACTTGCGAAGGGTAACAATAGAGGCAACCAATCGGACACGCCAGCCCTGTCGGAGGTTCGCTTGCGAGGCCTTTGGCGCTGCGTTACAGTGGTTCAACAGGGGAAGAATCCAACGGAGAAGTCGCCATGAACGCCTGCTTGATGCTGCTGGTGTTGCTCTTGCCGGCACAAGCCAAGAGCGAAGAGGACCAGGAAAAGAAGCGGGATGCCATCATCGATCGCTTCATTCTCGCCGACACGGGCCGACTCGCCGGCGCGGAAGCCAAGAAAGCGATCGCTGAGTTCGACAAACTGGGAGTCGAGGCCGTCCCCGCACTAATCCGCGGCTTGAATCGGTCGGCCAAGTTGGATCACACTTGCCCCGTGCTGATGATCAGTAAGAAGCTGGGCAAGATCCTGCTGGCCTGCGACGACGAGAAGCTGATCGAGTTTGCTCGCGATGAGATTGGTGCGGGGCTGTCGAAGACGCCACACGCTGGCACGCTGGCCGATCTGCGGGTGCGATTGGCCATGCACCAAAACGCCCTGGCCCGACGTCCGCCCATTCCTGCTGGCGGTCCTGGCAAGATGACGACCACGGCACTGATGCGGGCCATTCCCCGAGTGCGTGGCGAACAGTTGCAAAGCGTGTTGCGCGAACTGGGCCAACGCGACGAGCGCGAAGCCCTCATCGGCCTAACGTCGGCGACCAATCACCGCGACCCTACCATTGCCCAACTGGCCCGTCAGATGCTCGATGAACATCAAAGCCGACTGTCCATCTCGATGTTAGAAGAACGCATGAAGGAAGGAGCCAGCGAAGTCAAACGCAGCGCCATTCGGGTTGCCCGTGATAAGCACCTCGAACTGACGCTGGCCATCATCGATCGTCTGACCGACGAGCAACCCGCCGTCCGCGCCGAGGCCCGAGCGGCTCTGAAGAAGCTGAGCGAAGGTAAGCAAGACTTCGGTCCTGAACCGAACGCCAACAAAGAGAAGCAACGCGAAGCCCAGCGCCGCTGGCGTGAATGGTGGCTGTCGCACGCCGACAAGTAGTCGGCAGGCAGCAGCTCGTTCCGCTCATCAATCCACGCGACCAGATTCAGACTCGCTTTTAGCGAGATCGCCGAAATTTCATACTTCGTCGTCTTGTTAACTCGTATGATGATCTTCGAATTCGTAACACCAACTCCTTCGGAGGTCATCCATGACGCAACCCACGCTGAAATCGTATCGCGCGGGGTTCACATTAATTGAACTGTTGGTCGTAATTGCCATCATCGCCATTTTGATCGGGCTATTGTTGCCGGCGGTGCAGAAAGTACGCGAGGCGGCAGCCCGTATGCAGTGCAGCAACAATCTCAAACAGATCGGCATTGCCATGCATAACTACGAGGGAGCGACCGGTAAACTCCCACCGGGGTTGCCGATCTTCTATCGTGCCTTTTCGCCGTTGGCTATGCTGTCGCCGTACCTGGAACAGGACAACACCTACAAGCTGATCAACTTCAATCGCTCGCCAGTTCCGACGACGATTCCGCCGCCGCCAGACGATGGCTCCGCCAATGATCCTCCAGCGATGACACGAGTGAAAATCTTCCATTGCCCCTCGGATAAGGAGGCGATACCCGGCTCACGCTACGCGGGTACCAACTACGTCGGTTGCACTGGAACTGGGCTAGTCAATCAAGGTTGGCTGGCCGATGCCGATGGCGTGTTTCGCCAGGAGAGGGCCTACAAAATCGTCGACATCTCCGACGGCAGCAGCAATACGGTCGCTTTCAGCGAGACGATCAAGGGAGGTGGACCGGCAGCTAGTAGCGACGTGTGCGAGTACTACAAACAGGTGCCGTTGGCCTTTTTCCCACCGTATCTGACCACAGGTGGTTGCGACAGCTCAACCACTTGGATCGGTACACGGGGCGAACGCTGGACGGCTGGGCGATATGGCGATCAGCTCTACAACCACTTTTTCACTCCCAATAGTGCTTCTCCCGACTGCATCAATACTGTCGGCGGAGCTGGTTGGACCGCTGCACGCAGCCGACACACCGGAGGCGTCAATATCCTCCTCTGCGATGGCAGCGTTCGCTTCGTTCAGAACAGCGTGGCACTTAATGTCTGGCGTGCCGCCTCCACGATCATGGGCGGTGAAGTACCAGGGAATTTTTGAATCACTTTAGGCGTTACGCAGTTGTAGGAGTGAGGATGTTAACCATGAACGCTCTACTTCGTCTGATAGGAGTGATCCTAGTAGCCCTGTGCTTGCTGTCCTCGTGTCACGCCGAGGAGCAGCCTGGGCTGTCGACTCTTGCCATCGACTATCCCGGAGCGGCCAAACGCAACCAGTGCGTTTTTCTGCACAAGGGGCAGCTGTACGTCTTCGGAGGGACACGTAGCCTCGATCCGCGCGACTTTGAGCCAGCCAACTTCGTCGACGATGCCTATCGAATCGATACTTCCACCGGCAAAGTGACCGCGCTGACCAAACCGCCCATGCCGATGATGCGTGTCAATACGGTCGTGGTCGGCGACGTCGGCTATGCCGTTGGCGGAATCACCCACGATGGCAAACGCTGGCAGTTGTCCGATGCGATCTGGCGCTACGACTTCTCTGCCGACAAGTGGACTCGGTTGCAGGCAAAATTGCCGACCGCGCGAACGCTATTTGGTCTGACGGAAAAGGATGGCCTGCTCTGGGTGCTGGGAGGATGGTGCGACGACCCCAGCCGTGCCAAAGCCGTCAAAGGGCCAGGCATGAAGGTGACGACTGACGTGGTCACGATCGACATTCGAGACAAGACGCCCGTGGTGCAAATTCAACCGGAAAAGTTGCCCCATGAGCGACGCTCGTATGGAGCGGCGCGGATCGGCAACAAGTTCTATCTCAGTGGCGGACTCGACGATGGGTTTGACTATGTCGAAAAATCTGATGTATTTGATCTGTCAACTCGCAAATGGGAAGAGTATCCCTCGCCCAACAAAGTTCGAGCAATGGCTGACCTGGTCGCTTGCGCTGGTAAGCTCTACCTGGCAGGTGGGTTTTCGTTTGGCGAGGTTAGCGACGACGGTAAGCCCGCCAGTCCGTTCACCGAAAATCGCTCGCTGGAAGTTTACGATCCGACCAGTAAAACTTGGACGGTGCTGCTCGCCGAACTGCCCAACACCGTGGGGGGCAGCGCCTTGAATCTATTGGCAGACGATCGGCATCTCCTCACCTGGTCGTTCGATCAGAAACAGGCCAACCGAGCTTACCTGACCCGCATTGATCCGAGCAAACTAACAGGACAAAAGTCACGATGACCCGATACTCGACGTTCGTACTGCTATTGGCGCTGGCGCAGCTGGTGCGGGCCGCCGACTGGCCCCAGTGGCGCGGACCGACTCGCGACGGGGTGGTGGCCGGCTCTTCTTGGCCCAATCGACTGGACGACAATTCTTTCAAATCGATCTGGTCCTGCAAGTTGGGGCCAGGCTATTCGGGACCAATCGTCCATGCGGGCAAGGTGTTCGTCGCCGAGAGCCTCGACGAAAAGGAGGAATCCGTTCGTGCCTTCGAGTTGGCCACAGGTAAACAGCTCTGGCAGGCTCGCTGGCCTGGGCACGTTTCTGTTGTCTTCATCGCCAAACCCAACGGCGACTGGATCAAAGCGACACCGGCCTGCGATGGGGAATGTCTCTACGTCGTCGGCATGCAGGATGTGCTGGTCTGTCTGGAGGTTGAGTCCGGCCGCGAACGCTGGCGGGTCGACTTCACCGAGTTATTGAAAACACCGATTCCACAGTTCGGCAGCGTCTCCTCACCGCTGGTCGTCGGCGAGCATGTGTACGTTCAGGCCGCTGGTTCTTTTCTCAAGCTGGACAAGAAGACGGGCAAGCTGGTTTGGCGGACGCTGAAGACCGACGCCAAGATGCAAGATAATCCGTTTGCTTCGCCTGTGCTGGCGACTCTGGCAGGGAAACGGCAACTGGTGGTACAGAGCCGCAAACTGCTGGCCGGTGTCGACGAGGATAACGGCGAGGTGTTGTGGTCGATACCTGTGCCGGCCTTTCAGGATACCAATGTGCTGACGCCGTTGGTGCATCGCGATCAGATCTTTACCAGTTCCTATGGCGGCGGCTCGTTTCTCGTTGAAATCCGCAAGACCGGCGACAAGTTCGAGGTGCAACAGCGTTGGCGTTCCAAACCGCAGGGGTACATGTCCTCTCCGGTGCGGGTCGGCGAGCATCTGTATCATCATCTGCGCAATCAGCGATTCTGCTGTCTGTCGTTGGCCGATGGTTCCGAGAAATGGACCACCGATCCGTTCGGCAAGTACTGGAGCATGGCGGTGCAGGGGGACAAGATCCTCGCTCTGGATCAGACCGGCGACCTACGCTTAATTCGCGCCAATCCCGACAAGTTTGAACTGCTGGGTAAAATGCACGTGACCGATGCCACCAGCTGGGCGCACTTAGCCATCGTCGAGGATCTCGTACTCATTCGTGCCCTAGATGGGCTGACCGTGTATCGTTGGAAATAATCACTGCCTGGCTCCGACTGCTTAGAAGCGGGGAGCCTCTTTCCTTTCGCTAACGCATCTGGGCCACTGCGTTACTCCGCGTTGGGCTTGGCGGAGATCCTTTGTGCTTCTTGCTCAGCTTCTTCGGTTTCGCCCCCCTTCCAGTATCGTGAAGTCTTTTCAAGAGATGTAACTTGAACAGCCCTAGCGTGAATGTAACAGTCCTAGCATGAGTTTGGATGAGATTGCGTGCAATGCGATCCTGTCTGCGGTTGGGCAATGAGCGACTTCTGCATCCTGGGGTATGAAGAACGAGCGAGAATGCTACAATAATAGCGTTCAAGAGCCTGCTAGTGATTGTAATGAGAGCGAACGCTGATGCACGATCCTGAATATCTCAAAAATTGGGAATCGCTTCTCAATGATCTGGGGCTGGAGCAACCAGCGACGACGGAGCCGCCGCAACCTCTGCCTCAGCCCAGTCCCGAAGCGGAACAGCAGTCGCAAGCCGTGATCGAGGAAGCACCTGCACCGGTGAGCGAAGAACCCACAGCGGGACGAGGGCGGCGTCGGCGCAGCACGCCGGTGGAAGAAGTCGAACCCAACACGACGGAGCCAACTGAAGAACCGGTCAAAGAGGTTCGAGGGCGTCGTCGCCGTCGCGGCAAAGCAGTCGAGGAAGAGACGCCCGCCGTGGTTGAGACGGCGGAACAAACCACGCTCCCTGAGGCCAGCCCGGTCAGTGAGACGCCACCACCTCTACCGGTCGAGGTGTTGGTTGAGACTGCTGTCGCCGAGAGCGAAACCGCTGAACCTGCCACGGTGGCCGATGTTTCGACTGAAGATGGCGAAGACACCGAACCGGAACGACGTCGTCGGCGTCGCCGGCGTCGTGGCCGCAAGCCGGCAGTCGAGGCTGAAGCAGTTGCGGAAGAGGATGACGACAGTGAGGAAGCCGCTGCCGAGGAGGAAGTGGTATCCGAGGAAGTGGAAGAAGCAACGGAACAGGAAGAAGAGGACGACGAGGAGTTTGAAGATCTGACCGACTTGGCGGTGCCCAGCTGGGCCGAGTTGGTTGCCTCCCTGTATCGTCCCCCCGATCGGTAATCCGAAGTTAGACTGAATGCAGGGCAACGTCGGGATGCGGCAGGGATGCGCTCAGGCATCCTGGTTTAGCCATTGCTACCGAGGGTAGGCATCATATGGCGGACGTCATCGTCGACTTGTTGGCCCCGGAAGACCTCCGCGAGGTCGTCGAACTGTACAACCAAATTTTTCGCCCTGCTCGGGACGAGGAGCATTTTGCTCGTCGTTACCTAGGCCGGTACAACGTGGTTCAGATGGTCGCCCGCATTCAGGAACGGCCAGTCGGCTTTCTCCTCGCCTTCGAACTGAAGCCGCGCACCATGTTCCTGTGGTTCCTCGGCGTGTTGGCCTCACATCGCCGCCAGGGAGTCGCCTCGCAGCTGCTTGATGCCCTGCATAGCTGGGCACGCCAGAATGACTACGACGCCATCCGCTTCGAGTGCTTCAATCAACATCGCTCCATGCTGCACCTGGCCTTGGAGGCCGAGTACGACATTGTTGGCCTACGCTATGATCCGGATCATGGCGACAACCTGATCCTTCTGCAAAAGAACCTGATGCCATGATTCCCGGGGCGGTCAAACTGGTCACGCTCGGCTGCAAGGTCAATCAATACGAAACGCAGTACGTCCAGGAACTACTCGAACAAGCGGGCTGGACCGTGGCTAGCGACGACCAACGTGCCGACTTGTGCATCGTCAACACTTGCACTGTGACTCACGAGGGCGATGCTAAGTCGCGGCAGCAGATTCGCCGACTGGGCCAGAGCAACCCCGGAGCCAAAGTCGTGGTTCTCGGCTGCTACGCCACCCGCGATCCCCAAGCCGTCGCTGCTCTGCCCGGGGTCAGCAAGGTCATCGCCGACAAGTCGCGCCTCGTCGAGGAACTCGAACCATTTGGCGTGACCAGTCCGCTACCGGGAATCAGCCGCTTCGACGGGCATCAGCGTGCCTTCGTCAAGGTTCAGGATGGCTGCCTGCTCAACTGCTCGTACTGCATCATTCCCAGTGTGCGGCCGCAGCTACGCAGCCGATCGGTGCAGGAAATCGCTGACGAGGTGGCGCGGCTGGTCGAGGCGGGCTATCAGGAAGTGGTGCTGACGGGAATTCATTTAGGACATTACGGATTGGATTTGAGTAAAGGCCGACCCAAGGCGAACTGGACGCGGCTGTGGCACTTGCTCGATCGACTGGCAAGCATGCCTGGTGAGTTCCGCATCCGTCTGTCGAGTCTGGAGGCCGCCGAGGCTCGCGACGATCTGATTCGAGTGATGGCTGGTCATCCCCGCATTTGTCCGCATCTGCACCTGTGCTTGCAATCGGGGTCGGACCGTATCCTCGCCGCCATGCGCCGGCGGTACACTAGCCGAGGTTTCCTCGACCGCATTGCCCGTATCCGCGCCCAGCTCGATCATCCTGCCATCACAACCGACGTGATCGTGGGCTTCCCCGGCGAAAGCGACGACGACTTCGCTCGTACTTGCGAGGTGGTCCGCGAAGCCGGCCTCTCGCGGGTTCACGTCTTTTCCTACAGCCCCCGTCAGGGAACCACGGCCTATGCCCTGCGAGACGATGTGCCGGCAGCCATCAAGGCCGCTCGCCGTCAGAAGTTGCACGCCCTGGAGCGCGAACTGGCCGCGACCTACGCACGCAGTCTGCTCGGGCGAGAACTAGAAGTGCTCGTCGAGACAGAGGATCCAACCCGGCCTGGCTTCGTCAACGGTACCTCGTGTCGATTTGTGCCGGTGTCCTTCCCGGGGCAGTTGGAAGGCCTTCGCCGACAACGAGTCGTCGTGCGTGTGACACGCGATGAGGCGGGGAAACTGGTCGGCGAAGCGATTCGGCCTACCCTTAGACCGCTTCTCAAGATGGTATAGCAGCAGGAGGGATGAGGCTCTGTCGCAGGCTAAAGCCTGCGGCTACCAGTTACTCCGAATCGGTAGTCGCGGGTTTTAGCCTGCGCTTCGCTACACACCATTTCGCAGATCGTTCTAAACAGACATTGCCGATCGTTCATAGGCGCAATGAACGAGTCACGGAACTCGCATCCCGGCAAGCTCCGTGACTCGATGGACTAAGCTCGGCTTAGTAGCGGAGATTCAAGCCGACGTTCACGCCCTGCGCCCAGAAGTCGGTGGGGTTATCCAACCGAGCCGGAACGCGCGGACCGCTGCGGTCGGTGCCAGCTCCGAACACTGGGTTGAGGCCGGAGTTGTAGGTCCGATCGATCTGGTCGCCAGACCGTCCCACCGAACTCCAGTACAGGAAGGTGTAGCCGACCGAAATGCCGATGTTGTCCGTGAGGGCGAAGCCGACATTGAGGTTCACGTCGGGCACGAACGCAAAGCGGCAGGTTGACGAGTTGCCGAGATTCGACAAGACAGCGTAGAAGCCGCCCGGAGCGCCGTCGTCGGGCACTCCCGCAGGCAGAATGTGACTGCCGCTGATGCTGAAGGCTTGGTGGGTGGCACCCAAGGCCAGGCGTGTGGTCAGGCTGGTGGTGAAGCGATCCATCGTGGCACTGAGTCGGGCACCGAGTTGGCCGCCGTAGAAGTTGTTGGTCACGCGGAAGCGATCGTGGATCGAGCCGTTGCCGGCGTTGGTGACACTGGCGCTGATGTCTAGCGTGTCCTGCATGCCCAAGTAGCGGAAGCCGCCGATCAGATCGATATTGATACCGTCTGCGGGGCTGCTGCGTAGGAAGGTGTTGGCCTCGCCACCCCACAGCGAGATCGACGAGCGCACCTGAGCATAGCCAGTCAGGAAGCCTTCGGGAATCGCATCGAACCGACCCGCGAAGACACCGCCAGTCTCGATGTCGTCGGGACCGAAGCCGGGGTAGAAGACTTCGCGCACGGTGAGGATGATTGGCGGATTGCCAGTCTCATCCGAGGCGATGCGGAACTTATTGACCCGCGGCGTGAGGAACAGACCGCCCAACTCCACGCCCAAGCCGTCTTCCTCGCTGAGCAGGAAGCCGAGGTTGATGCGGAAGCCCGGCAACGGATTCGTGGCATATCGCCGACCGCCGTACACCGTGAAGGCGTTGGGATCGGAAAGTCCGCCCGCTTCCAACGTGGCAGACAGGTCATCGTTGGGAGAGGCGGAGTTGATCAGCGGCGGCACGGGATTGCCTTTGAGCCACCACAGCAAGAAATCACCGTCCACCGTCAGACGTGGCCCCGCGGGAACACACGCTGTCCCGCACTAGGGTTGCGGGCAATTGTCGCAAGGGGGAGTCTGTGCCGAGATGACTGAGGCCATCCCTAGCCCGATTAGCACAACGCACATCGTCCTGACGTTCATGGAGTTCTCACTGTCTGGGGAAAGTGGTTGGAGAGAACACGTTGCCCTTGGTATCGGTTGCAACTTCAGAGGGGAAGCAAAAGGAACACTTATCAAAGCAATCGATATGAGGAGATTACATCTTAAAGGTAGCAAGAGTAGCGAAACCGGCACAGTTGATTCATTCGCCTTCACCAAATCCGCAAAGCTGATGGAATACGCCATCACCCCAACTCGATCGCAGCGGAAAAACTCGGCTTTTTCTCAAGTCGACCAGTCGCTATAGCCCCACCTCTCACAAAGGTCCAATCTATTCATCACTCGCTGAGGCGGAGGACGCCATGCGCGACCAGGTTGTCGCTGGAGCCGCACTGCTGCTGGCACTGCTGGCGAACTCGGGAAACAGTCAGACGCCTTACGGATCAGTTCCGGTGACGCCGCCGCATTGGTCGACCGCTTCGGCGGGTTCGGGGTATTCGAGCGCGTCTGGAGGTTCTGTCACTGCGTGGCCGGCACCGGCTCCCTCGGGGTACGCGCCGCCGATGCAGATGTCGGGACCGCCGCCGGTTTTACCGGAGTATTCCGCTCCGGGTTGTGCTAGTTGTGGAACTCCCCTCGATTACGTCGGCGCGCGTGATCCAGATGATCGCGTCTGGTTCATCGGTGAGTATCTGTTCTGGCAGCTGACCGGGGCACAGCTTCCGCCGCTCTTGACCGTCAGCCAGGCAGGTACGCCGCAACAACTGGCTGGAATCTTGGGTACGCCAGGAACGCAAATTATCGCTGGGGGACAGCGGGTCAACGACGACTTTCGCTCCGGGTTGCGTGTCCGGGCTGGCGTTTGGCTCGACGACAATCAACGCCTCGGTCTGGAGCTGGGCTACTTGCTTCTCGAAGGACAAGGCGACGGCGGCCAGGTACTCTCTCCCGATGGCAGTCTGATCGTTGGGCGACCCTACTTCGACGCGGTCACCGGTCTGCCTAGCGCCGAACTTGTCGCCTTCCCAGGAGTGTTGGCCGGCCTTGCCAGCGTTAGGGCTAGCTCGTCCAACTTCTACGGTGGCAATGCCTTTTTGACCTACACCCTGGCAGGTGGAACGCTTAGCTTCAACAATCCCTGTAACCGCTCGCTGTTCCGGGTCAACCTCGTGGGTGGCTTCACTCATTTTCGCTTCGATGATTCCGTCCGCATTCAAGAGGAGCTGATCCCGCTGGGAGCCGCTGTAACTCCTGGCTCGCGGATCCTGATTGCCGATCACTTCACCGCTCGTAATCGCTTCTACGGCGGTACGGTCGGCATGGATACCGAGATCCTCAGTGGTCGATTCTCTTTGCAGACGCGCGTCTTGGCTAGCCTGGGTCAAGCCGAACGCAAAATCACCATTAGTGGCCAGACACTCAACCTCAACCCTGTGATCGGCACAGCGGTGAACACCGGTGGGTTGCTGGCTCTGGTGAGTAATATCGGCACCTACGAGTCGGAAACGCTCACCGTCATCCCCCAAGTCGATGTCTGGGTGGGCTATCGTGCCACGGAGAATCTCCGCTTGCTCGTAGGCTACTCGTTCCTCTATTGGCCCAACGTTGTCCGAGCGGGTGAACAGATCGATCCCGTGGTGAACCGAAATTTGCTACCTCCGATATCCGCGAATCCAGCTGGTCCTAGTCTCCCCAAGTTCACGCTCAAGGATGGCGACCTGTTTCTGCACGGCTTCACCGCTGGGCTGGAGTTGAGTTTCTGAGCAGCTCCAGCGACTGCTCATGCCGACAACGGAGCATGGGCGACTCGTTCGAGGTTCTCCCAGAAGCTCCGCAACAGTTCCGGCGTGTTGACGGGCAGGCCGCCTGGAGCGTACTCCGCGCGGGCGTGCAGTTCGGCCAGACGGCGTAGCTCGGCCTCGAACGAGGGCACCTCCTCGCCCAAGCGATGCAGAAATTCTTGGGCGGTCTCGGCTGGTTCTCGGTGCAACTGCTGCTCCCGGGCCCAGGCCTCTACGGCCCGGTAGGTGTATCGGACCAGCGATCGTGCCGAAAGTTTCGCCGACCTGCCCGACTCGAACGGATTGGCAAAATCGCTGAACGGGGCATGGCGTTCCAGAGCCGCCTGTTCTTCCGTCTCCTCATCCGTGCCCGGCTGGTCGGAGGTGGTCCGACCGAACAAATTGGCCCAGAAGTTGCGCCACGACTCGAGCAGTTTCCTGGCCCAGTCGGTGAAGTTAGCAAGAAAGCCCAGCCCGCCACGCAGTACGGCAACGAGGACGAGCATCAGTAGCACGGCGAAGACGGTCCATTTCAAAATCGGCCCGACCTTCTGCATCAGCTGTTGCACGGCATTGACCGGCGATGAGGACGGAGACGAACCACTGTTCTGCTGCTTCTCCATCTCCTTCAAGCCCTGGGCGGCCCGAGTGTTCTGTTGCTGTCCACCTTGCTGGTTTTTGTCGCGCGAGTCGCCTTGGTCACCTTTCTCGCTCTGCCGGTCGCCGTCGCCTTGCTTCTTCTCTCCGCCACTCTGTTGTCCTTTTTCGCCCTTTTGCGAGTTTCCTTGACCGTCTTTGCCCTCTCCCCGGCCTCGGGCTTTGCCCTTCTTGCCCTCGCCGCCTTCCTTGCCTTGCTCGCCGGTTTTACCACCGTCCTTGCCTTCTTTACCGGTCTGTCCGGGCCTCCCCTCGCCTTCGCCTGGAGAGTCGCCCTTGGCGGCGTAACGGCTCGCCTGACGCTTGGCCGAGCCGGCGGGATCAATCCAGTCTGTCAACGGTGAATACTCCGCGGCTGGTCGTGGCAACAGCGCGCCGAGGAGCAACAGTCCACCCAGCAGAGTACCGCCCATGACCAACCAGGCTCCGGTCATCGCTGCCGGCATTTGCAATCGTTTTTGTCGCAGATAACGCCGCAGCCCCAGGAAGCACGTCGTCAGCAACAACCCTAACCCGCTGGCGACGTAGATCATCATCAACCAGAAGGCGAAGCGGCGACGGTCGGGCGCGGTCAGTGGAATGAGCGCCTGGCCGAGTCCGAAAATCGGCAGTGCCGCCAGCGAGAAGTACACCACCCACGCGCCGAGCGTGCGTTTCTTGTTCTTCTGTTCGCGGTACTTCTGGTAGCGTTGCCACCAGCCATCGACGCCGCCCTGGTCCACTTCCAGTAGTTCGGGTTCGTCGTTACCGAGACTCGGCTTCTCCGGCGGAGCCTCCTGCAGGCCCGACGCCTGCAACAGGCCTTCGCCGCTCATGTCGGTTTCTTCATCGATGTTCGTACAGTCCCAAACCAGCCGGTTGGTACACCACCAGATGACGACCACCAGCAGCAGGTTGATGAGAAAACTCATCGACCGCACTCCCTCGGGATACTCGATGAACGATTGCATCCCCAGGTAGGTGACGAAGCCGAGGATCGAGCCATACAGTGGAGCACGCGAGGCAATGTCGCCATTGATGCTGATGCGAGCCACCAGCACCATGCCGAAGACACAGAAGAAAACGATCCACTGAAGACGTTCCTTCCATTGGCCATCGGTTTTGTAGAAAATTTCGAGCAAGAAGAAAGCCAGACTGCCGACCAGGCCCATGACCAGTACGGGGCTTAGCACGATGGTGAGGTAATCGACAGCGGTTTGATTGGGTCGATCCGAAGCCACGAGATTCAGCCTCCGAGAGTGGCGAAGTCGTAGTAGGCCAGTCGATGCACCTGATTGCGGCACAGGTCGGGCAGAGCGTCTTCGCTGGTCAGATGACGCAGATCGCGAATCCCTTCGGCGACGAGTCGGGCATAGGCGTTCTCCAGGCCGTCATCATCGAGCATGACCAACACAACGGCAACGGCCATGCCACGGCGGCGCAGGTTGCCCAGGGCGATGGCGGTGGCCGCGGACACGTCGGGCAGTATGGCCAAAGCCGTGGCGTCGCGCGGCAAGCGATGGGCGCATTCGAGGATCATCTCGGCAAAGGTGAAGCCATCGGTCAACTCAACGCGAGCCAGCGTCTCTCGGATCCGCTGCAGCTGGTCAGCCCCGCGACGGGTCTCGACGACCAGCGGTTCGAGCCGACGACTCGCAGCCACGTCGGCGGCAGCGCGGCGAGCTGCTTGCCGACTCGACGGTTCACGATCCCAGCCCTCGGTTTTGATACGCTCAGCGGCATCGCGAGCATTGCTGACCAAGCCGACCTGTTGCCCCATGAGGAACACTGCGTGGGCCAGCGACACTGCACAGGTGACGGCCAATTCGCTGCGGAACGGTTCGCCGCGTCCCGGGTAGCCGTTTTTGTGAAAGTCCAACAGCACCGTGATGCCCGAGAGTGTGGACGGCTCCAGCACTTTGCTATGCAATTGCCCCGTGCGAGCGGTCGCGCCCCAGTGGACGCGGTTCAACGGGTCACCCTGCTGATAGGCACGCACGCCGGCAATCCGAGTCGGATCCTCGTAGAGCTTGTGCATGATCCGCACGTCGCCGATAGGGCGGCGGGAAGCGAGGTCATAGCCGGACAACGGTACGATGCGCGGGTAGACCAGCACAAACTTGGGCGGTGCTACCACGCGAAAACGTCGATGCAGACCAAAGAGATCTCCTGTCTCTAAAACTAGTGGGCCAATCTGATGATAGCCACGGCGCAGACACTCCAGACTATATTTGATGACGAGTTCGCCGCGCGGACCGAGCATGCCGATCTGGATACGCTTGCCGCGCAGCTTGAGCTTCGGCGAAACCGGATGCAGGGCCTGATTGGGTAGCACATCTTCCAGCAAGAACCAGGGGATCGGTAACGCACCCGTGTTCTCGACCACCAGCCGCACCACCAGGCGATCGCCGATCTCCAGAGCTAGTCCCCCCGCGTGTTCTTCGGCTTCGTCGTCAAGCTGGCCAGCTGGACGCACGTGGCGTTCGGCCTGTAACTGATCAATCCACGATCGGGCCAGATAGCGTGAGATCAACAGCAACCCCAACAGAACGTACATCGAGTACGCCAGCAAGCCCGACTCCAGCACCAGAGCGGCGAGCAGCAGTCCCACAGCGCCGAGTATCCACCACATGGAATTTGCCTTGTCAGAAGGAGCGGGCCGATTGCTTCGTGGCGGTCAACGGAGCGTACATCTCGGGGCGTCGATCGCCGACGCGGTCGATCTCGTACTCACCGGGCACCTTGACGAGGCGCTTGGCACGCGCCACCGTCGGATCGAACTCGGCGAAGAGAATCTCTGGCGTGTCTCCACGGGCCTGAGCCAGCACCTCGCCGGACGGAGCGACAATGCGGCTTTGGCCGATGAAGCGAAAGCCGCGCTCCTCACCGACTCGGTTGACCGCCGCGTAGAAGATGTGATTCTCCATCGCGCGAGTGTCGGACATGCACACGGTGGAACGCGCTCCCGTGGGCCAGTTGGTCGCCAGCACTACCAGATCGGCCCCCAGTACCGTCAGCACACGGGCCGACTCGGGGAAACTCCCATCATAACAGATATTCATACCGACACGCAGGCCGTTCAGCTCGTAGACGGCGAAAGGGCGATCGCCTGGAGTGACAAAGCGATCAACGCCGAGAAACGGCAGGTGAATCTTGCGATACCACCCGACCAGTCCATCGGGACCGACGAGCATACAGGCATTGAAGAGTCGCTCTTGCTCGCGTTCCAACAGCCCGACGATGGCAAAGACGCCGAGCCGAGCGCAGTCCGCCGCCAACACGTCGCTCGCCGGACCGGGCAGCGGCTGAGCCAGCGGCCAAGCTTCGTCGCGGCTGCGGAAACAGTAGCCGGTCAAGACGCACTCGGGAAAGACAATCAACTTGGCCCCCTGCCCAGCGGCCTCGGCGAGCCGCTCACGGATCGTGGCGAGATTGTTCGCCACGTCGCCCAGAGTCACGTCCATCTGTACCCCGGCGATTTTCCAATTTGACATCGTGCAATTCTCCCTCGACGGACTTGCTATATCTTACCAACATGATGCGATTTCTAGTCACCAACGACGACGGCATCTCCGCTCCGGGTATCGACACGCTGGCGAGTGTGGCTCGACAACTAGGCCACGTTCGAGTTCTCGCCCCGGTCGCCCCCTCCTCCGGCATCAGCCATCAGGTCACGACGCATCGCCCGCTTCGCTTGAGCGAACACGGCGAGGACGAGTTTGCTCTGGAGGGCACGCCAGTCGACTGTGTCCGCGTCGGACTGCGCGGCCTGCATCTGCAGGTAGACTGGATCCTCTCGGGCATCAACGCTGGAGGCAATCTCGGAGCCGACGTGTACATTTCCGGCACGGTCGCTGCCGTGCGTGAGGGCACGCTGCTGGGTAAGCCGGGCATCGCGCTGTCGCACTATAAACGTCGCGATCGCGACTTTGATTGGTCGCGAGCGGCGCGATGGACGCTGGCCGTACTGCGGCAACTGTTGCCACGCGGCTGCCCTTCAGGGAGTTTTTGGAGCGTGAATTTCCCCAATCCTGCGCCGCACGATCCCGAGCCAGAGATCGTCTTTTGTTCACTCGATCCGCACCCGTTGCCGGTCCAATTTCAGCGGGAAGACAATCTGTTCCACTATCGCGGCGACTACCATGCTCGACCTCGCGATCCGGATAGCGACGTCGCTGTCTGTCTGGGGGGGAACATTGCCGTCTGCCTGCTGCAACTGAGGCCCGGCTCATGACCGACTCACTCTACCGTTGCCAACGAGCGATACTGGTGCGTCAGGTGCCGCAAGAGCAGATCGAATCCGCGCTGAAACGTTTTGTCCCTTACACTGGTCGCAAGAAACGCATCCGCCTGGCGCTTAGTGGAGAACACGACGGCTGGCGCATCCTGGGCGTAGCCGAGCCGATCTCCACGGCGATGCTCGTCGAGTTGGCTTGGACCATACTGGACAGCGAAGAGAATGAGGATTTCGACCTGGACAAGCTGGCCCAGGAGCCGGACATCTCCGACGATGCGGTCGTCGTCGTGCAGTGGATCCCCGAGGATCCCAGCCAGAGTTGGTACGCTACCCTAGAGCCGAGCGATCAGTTCGAGGTGGTGTTTATCGGTCGTCGCGAGAATGGCACAGCCTGGCGATTGGACGTAGTTGAGGAAAAGATGCAGGATTTTCAAGATCCTCTAAGTGTTCCTAGTTTGTTTGCCTATCTTCAGCAGCGACAGGTTCCCACAGTCTTTCATCCGATGGAGGCGGGCTTCGCCTTCGAGCCAGTGCGACTACTACCCATCACCATCAACGTGGATGAGTAACAGACTTGTTCTCCCGCAGATTTTTTCAGAGGGGTTGCTCCTCATTGCTCTTCGTCGAGTTGTTCGGTCAGTCCATCCCGAAACGGATCCTCCTGACTCTCGAAATAATCCAGGTCGCGCTCGCTGTAGCCAAAGTGGTGCGCTAGTTCGTGGATCACCGTCTTGCGAATCTCCAGCAACAACTCGCGTCGCTCGGGGAAGTCGTCCTCTAGTGGGTTCTTGAAGATCCGCAATCGATGAGGGCGATCGGCCAAGTCCAGTGCCTCGCAATCGAACGGTTCCATCGGTTCAAAGAGTCCGTACAACGTCTCACCGTCGGCGATTTCCTCGTCGGAAAAGCCCGCTTTACGCAAAGTGGTCTCATCAGCCTCATCTTCGACATCGACTACGAGATTGGCCAAGTGCGTCTCGAACTCCGGCGGCAGCGTTCGCATTACTCGCGCAACAATCTGACCAAACTTACGCAGACTCATCCGTTTCACGGACTGCCCCTCTTGTGCTTCGTCGAATCCAGGATCTCTGCCTGCTCTGCGATACCCTACAGCCCTGTAGTTCGCATGGAGATGTGTTCCCTCTCCCGATAAGATAACACCAGGATCTATCCAAACCGCGCCGCCCGTGGTTGGCAACGTGAATCTCGCACAAGGAGAACCGACTTATGCTGCTACGACCCGCACTGGCTCTGCTCGCGGCCCTGGTCCTCAGCACCGGCGTGCAAGCTCAGGCCAAGCGCTCGGAGGATGTGGTCAAAGGGACGATCAAGGCCGAGAAGCCCGATGCCGAGGGCAAGCAGGCCGTGACCATCACCTTAGACATCGACAAAGAGTATCACATCTACGCCAATCCGATTGGCAACGAGGATTTGACCTCGAACCAAACTACCCTAACGGTGGTGTCCGGCAAGGCCAAGCTCACCTCGATCGAGTATCCCAAGGGCAAGCTGAAAAAGGACGAGATCATCGGCGACTACTACATCTACGACGGCAAGATCACCATTAAGGCCGTCCTGCAACGTACCAAGGGCGAGACCGGTCCGATCGAACTGGGGGTCAAGCTGATGTCCTGCACCAGCACACGCTGTCTGCAACCTGGTACGGTCAAACTCAAACTCGAACAGTAACGCTCAGGGATTGGAAGCGACCACGGACCTTCGGCGCACCGATTAACGGGCACGGAATCCAAATTCTCGCCGTGCTGGCTGGCGGTGTTCCGAAGGTCCGTGGTCTATTATCTCTCAAAAAACCCTACTTTTTCTCCTCGACAGTGAGTTGCACGGGTTTCGACTCGGCCCGGTTCGCGGGCGTGTAGTATTCATAAGCCACCGCCGGAGCCGCCTGAGCCTTGATCGGATACTTCGGCTTCAGGGCGTAGTCGAAGCGATGCTCGCTGGCGGGTCTCACGTCGCCGAGGTAGAGAATCACCTGCCGCGCGGTGACGCTGAACTTCTGCACCTTCTTCGCCGCCACCAGTTCGGCAAAGTCGCCGGCATCCACGGTGAAGCCTGGCGGAATCGGTAGATCGACGATCACGTTGTAAGTCGGCACCTTGCCGCTGTAGCGGAGCGTCGCTTGGGCCTTGAGCAGATCTGCCGTCGAGAGCGTCGTTCGATCATACTCGACATTCACGGTCAGGATCGGCTTTTCGGGCTGCGGACGCTCGCGGCGCGGCTCAAAATGTCGAGCTACCACCTGATAGGTCAACGGTGTCTCGCCTTTGGCCTCGATGGCGATGTCGCTCTCGCCGGTCACTAGATGGGCAGTCAGATCGAACTGTTGCAGTAGGTCAGCGTTGCGCTCGTTCACCTCGCCGTCGGCCACCTTCTTGCCGTTGACATGAATCGAGAAGGGGACCGCTTCCTTCGGTGGAGTGCCACCCAGGCCGAGAATCATCGCCTTGAGGGCGAGAATGGTCGCCTGAGTACTGCCCCAGTGCCCCTGTGCGTTTTTCGTCTTGACCAAGTAGGTCAGAGCCTGATTGACACTGTTGGTGAAGCCGCCGTGCTTGAGCATGGCCAGCGTCGCCAGAGCTGTCGTCTCGACGACGAGAGCATCGTCACGCCCGTAACTGATCGACTGTCCGCCAGCGGGGAAGCAGATCGCCTTCCATTCCGGCTTGCGCTGTTGCAGGCCATCAAGCTTGACGAGCAGCTGCTTCAGCACGTCGTGCGTTGAGTCATCCTTAGCGTCCCAGGCCGCCAGAGCGTTGGCTGCTAGAGCCAGGATGTAAGCGTTGTCGGCCTTGGGAGCGTGTTTGCGGATATAAGAGATCGCTTGACCCAGTTTTACGCCATCTGGGGATTTCTGCCAGCCCGCTGGTTTGTCCATACTGTCGAGAATCGACCAGGCGACGTAACTGGTGAGTAACAGCTTGGGATCACCCATGCGTTCGATCGATTCGCCGTGCGTGCTGCCGATCTTCGACCAGGTGCCATCTTTGTCCTGCTGGCTCATCAGCCAGGTTCGGGTCCGATCGAGGATGGCGCGATCGATCGGATAGACTCGGGCCATGTCGTTGAACTCTTGCAGGCCATAGGCGCTGAGCCAGATCAGCGGTTCGCCGGTGCCCCACCAGTCGAAGCCGCCGCCGGGCCGCTCGAAGGTCAACAGCCGCTGATACCCCGCCGAGAGGAACGTCTCGGCTCGGGCCAGCAGAGCCGGCGAGGCCTGCCGCGACTTCTTGATGTAGTCGACGACGAGAATGTTGGGATAGGCCGACGACGAGGTTTGCTCGAAACAGCCGGTCGGCATCCGCAGCATCCCTTCCATGCCCTCGACGACCTGGCTAATCACCCCTGGATAGACCTTGACGAACAGTTTCGACGCCTCGGGAATCGCCTCGGCAGGAATGCGGATCTTGTGCTGGACGCCTCCCTGGAGTCGATCTGAGAAGACCTGCTCCATTCGCTCACCGTCGGCGAGGACTTCGATCGACCGCTTGATGGCATCGGACATCTTCGAGCCTTGAGCCTGCACGGTCAGCGGGAAAGTACCGACCTTCTTCGCCTTGATGCGGAACCGCACAGAGGTGACTTCGCCGGGTTGCAGGCTGAGCTGGCGAGTGAAACCGCCAGCATCAATCAGCTCGAACCACGACTCGGACTGTAGAGTCAGAGTGACGTTTTGCGGAGTTTTTAGATAGTTGTACACCGCGACAGGGAAGGCGACCTCATCGTTGCGCGTCAGGGCCACCGGCAAATCAAGATCGACGAAGAAGTCCTGGAACACGCGCAGGGGAGCGGTGACGCCGCCGAGCAGGCCGCCCCGGGACGACCCTGACGCGGTCAGCCGCCAGGTCGTGATCGAGTCGGCGAAGGGCAGTTCCAGGGTGGCTCGGCCCTGGTCATCAGTCACGAGTGCCGGCTGCCAGAACAGCGTCTCGGGGAAGTACTCGCGCAGCCGGGTAGTCGGTTCAGCAGACGGCTCGCTGTCGGCCTTGCCGGCAGCCTTAGTGGCATCGGCTAAATCCCGCTGAGGCATCGCCGGTACTGGAGCAGGGATACCGCCGAGGCCGCCGCCCCTCCCCGGAGCGGCACGCATCTCGAACGCCATTCCTCGCTCTTCAGCCAACCTTTCTCGTTGGAAGAAGCGCAAGCGTGTTTCTGCGATACGCCCCAATCGCTTGGAGCCGGTGGTACTGCTGCTCTGCCACCAGTACATGCCCAGTTCCCAAGGCAGTTCGCTGGTGTAGGTCACATCATCCTCGGTGCCGAACTTGCCATCTGCTCCTGCCGAGGTCAAAACCACGTCGTCGAACTGATGATAGCCCGTCTGATTCTTCTCCTTAGCAGAGCGCTTAATGAGCTTGAAGGGCCGATCCCAGGCATCGCGATTCGCCGAGACGTTGCCGTAGCGTTTGCCCGCTCGTTCCAGCACGTCGTCGGGGAAGGTCCACTTGCCGCCCTTGAGCCAGGCTCGTTGGTTGCGGTTGGCCTCTTCGAGAAACATCCACAGCAGCGATTGCATCCTCTGAAACGTGATGGCGTTCATCAGCCGTTCCGCGGTGAACCCCGGTTCCAACTCTTGCACGCGATCCAAGGTCAAGCGACCACCGAAGCCGTCATCGAGCATCTCATGGGTTAGATGATTCTGTTTCACCAATGTTTCCAGGGCGTCACGCCGAAGAGTCCATTTCCCGGTGGCTCGATCCTGCTGGAGGAGTTTCGGAGAATTGGTGTGGGCGGCATAATTAAGTAGACTCCAGCCGATCGTGCCGAGTTTCTCGTCGAGTTGATGGCGGCGAGTTTGCATTGGATCGATCTGCCAGCGTCCCGGCGGTTTGGGGCGAACGGCGGTCAACAGAGCCTGGGCCGTCTGTTGCTTGTCAGGGGGAAGTTCCGGCTGGCGAACGAGGACATCGAGTGGTTCCCCTGGTTTGAAGTCGGCCTGCACCGCCGGCTTGAGCATCTCCTCTTGCAGGGTGAAGAACACCTTCTCCAACCCCGGTTGCATCTCCTGAAGAGCGTAAACCGCCTCATCAACCACCAGCACGCCCAGGGCCGCCGGCGTCGGTTTGCCCTGAGCATTGGTGACCTCGAAGCGAAGCAGCCCCTTGGCTCCAGGCAAGTACTCGGCTCGATCCGGCGTGACCTGGATGCGCAATTCCTCGGTGGAGTTGACATAGACCACCCGAGCATCACGGATGATTTCGCTGCTGGCCAGCACCTGATAGGCGTGAATCTCCAACGTACCAAACAGATGCGCCGGCAGGTCCAGTGAGGTCGTCGCCTTGCCGTCCTTGACGTCCAGCCAGCGTGTCAGCATCGTCTGCCCCGACTTGATGACGTCGAGATACACGGTCGGCAGGCCGGCGCTGGTGTGGATCTCCACCTGCACCTTGTCGCCGCCTCGGTAGATCGCTTTATCCAGGCGCAGCAGGACGTTCTCACCAAACGGTTCGCTGCTGAGCGTGGCCTTGGCGACGGCCTTGGCCCCGCGATCATCGCGGGCCTGGGCAGACAGATCGAAGAGAGCCAGTTGGCTAAACTGCTGAGTGGTTCCACCGAGCATCTCGACCATTCGAGATCCCCAATTTCCCGAGCGAAACTGCCCAGCCTTGGGGGTGAAGCGAAACTCCGCCAGTCCTGCCGCGTTGGTGCGCAGCGAGGCTTCTGGCTTGCCCTCGGCCTTGGGACCGAGAAAAACGTCCACCTGGCACAGCGCCGGGCTGCCATCCGGATACAGCGCCGCCACGAAGACGCGGTTCTCCAGTTCGGGGATGAGCCGACCGCCCTCGGGCAGGAAGCTGACGCGAATCGGCTGATCGCTCACGGGATAGGTGCGGGTCAACGTCTCGCTATGGTCGGCGGTGTCGGTCACCTGCACGTCGAGCTTGACCAGGGCATTGCCACCGGCCAACGGTGTGCCGACGAAGTAGTTGGGCAAGGCGATCTCGAAGGTCAGTAGACCGCTTTTGTCGGTCGTGCCCTTGAAGGTGGCGAACTCCTTGAACGCTACGTCGAAGGTGCTGGCCTTGATCTCAACCTTGCCACCGGCGACGGGTTTGCCGAAGAAGTAATCGACCTGAAGCGTGCCCTGGATCGTCTCTTTGGGGAGATAAAATCTCTTGTTCGTCTTCAGTTCGGTTTTGAATTTCGGCAGGACGTACTTCTTGACCGTGACGGTCTTTTCCACGGAGTAGTCGCCGAGCAGGGCACGCAGGCGATACTCGCCCATGTTGACTTCGTCGGCGAGGGTGAAATCGACGGCGGCGATGCCGAACTCACTGGTCGGCACCTCTTTTTTGAAGACCTTGTTGCCCTTGGCGTCCTCGATCTCGAAGAGGAGGTTGGCCTTCTCGGCGGGTTTGAGGTCGAAGGCACGCAGGGCCAGCGCCCGCAGGTGCATCGTTTGTCCGGGTTGATAGAGTGGCTTGTCGCTGGTCAGTAGCACCTTGGGCGCGGTCCGAATGGTAACCGAACGTGTCAGGGTTTCCTCGCCCAGCATCGAGCGAGTGCGCACTTTCAGGGTGTAGCTACCGGACGCCACGTCGGGGATACGGAGCGGAATCCGAGCCAAACCATCCGAACCGGTTTGGCCGGTGTACAGTTCGTGACTCTTCTTAGCGGCATCGACGAGAGTGACTTGTACATCAGAGACTAACGGGATTGTTTTTGTCAGAGATTGAACGCCGTAGACTCGGCAGGTCAGTTCGGCCTGACTGCCGGCGTAGTATTCTGTGGAGGCGGTTAGCGCGGTTTCATGTGCCCGAACCAGAAGCAATTTGTTCAGAGGCGTGTCGCTAGATGTTCCTGACATGGTGAGGCGTACCTTGTATTCCTGGAGATTGCCCTTAATGTTGGGCAGTTCAAGCGTAGTCTGGGTCGCTGGACCGGCAGGCAGCACCGGAGCGAGTCGACTCAACGATTTTCCCGTGGCATCGAGCAGTTCAACAGTGACCACACGCGACTTGGTGGATGCCGGGACTGAAATGGTTAGCTTTATTATATCCGTGGTCTGGTATGCAGCGACAAGTTTAGCCTCGGCTTGGGATGGCGTGGGTCCCCCGAGCAGGGCAACAGCGGCCATCAGGGCAAGAGCAGCGAACGCCAGTAGTGAGCGCGACATGGGCACCTCCGTGAAGAGAGGGAATCTACAGCAGCCGTCATCCTACTAGACGAAATAGACATCCGATAGTTTGGGCCAGACGGAATTCATCGACACCGGAGCGCGAGCATGGAGCGGACCGAGGCCATTGTGTTACGAACCACCGACTGGAGCGAGTCCAGCCGCATTGTCACCTTGTGGACGCGCGAGCTGGGCAAAGTGCGCGCCCTGGCCAAGGGGGGACGACGTCTGAAGTCGATGTTTGATAGCGCTCTTGACTTGCTTACCGTCTGCGGTATCGTCCTGCTCCGCAAATCCTCGGGCAGTCTGGATCTGTTAACCGAAGCGCAGGTGAGCCGGCGATTCCCCAGACTTCGCGACGATCTCGGGGCGTTGTACGCCGGCTACTATGTGGCGGAGTTACTGGCGGACTGGACCCAGGAGTATGATCCGCATCCGGGGTTGTATGACGAAGCAGTCGCGACGCTGGCCGAGTTGGGGCACGAGTCGGGACTGAGGGTGATGCGCTTCGAGATGGTGTTTCTCGAGGAGTTGGGCTATCGGCCTGCACTGGAACGATGTGCGGGGTGTCAGGGCCCACTGAACGAACAGCGGCTGGCCTTCGGAGCCACGACAGGCGGTGTTCTCTGTGTGGCATGCCAGGGTCGGCAGCGGGAGCATCGCCCGCTGAGTGTGGAGGCGTGGCAGCTGTTGCAGGCCCTAAGGGGAAGCGGGGACGAATGGCGGCGAACATGGGCGAGTGCAGTTCGGAACGAGGTACGGCAGCATCTGGGAGGGTACGTTACGACTCTCCGCGGTCGTCCACCTCGACTGCTGCCCTATCTGGGGGGGTAATGGACGTGGACAACAAGCGACGAGTTGGTGGAGCGCGAGTCGCTCCTCTGCTGTTGGCCGCTCTCCTGGCTGGGTGCGAAGTCCACTGGCGTCAATTGAACCCGTTCGAGCCAGCCGTGCCTGAAACCGAGATCGACACCTTCGTGCTGCGTCCCGAAGGGCTAGTGCAAGAAAAGGCCGCCGCCTCGGTGAATGATCGCACGGCCGCGCTGCTGGCCGCTGGTCGCGATCACTTCCGCCGCGAGGAGTACGACAAGGCCGAGTCATTCTTTGCCCGAGTCGCCGAGAATGAGAAGAACGCTCCTCCCGCCGTGCAAGAGGGGATGTACTACCAGGCCGAGTGTCTGCGGCTGACGGGCCATTATCCCAAGGCGGCGGATCTTTATTCCGCCCTGTTGGCCAAGTTCCCCAACTCGTCGTACCGCGAGCAGTGCGTGCAACACATGTTCGACATCGCCAATTACTGGCTCGACGACACCCGTCAGCAGATGCGCGAGGATAAAGAAGTCAAGGAAGGCAAACGTGCCTTCGTCATGCCGCGTTTCATCAGCACCGAGAAGACCAAACCGTTCCTCGACCGCGAGGGACGAGCCATCGAAAAGCTGGAACAAGTTCGGCTCAATGACATCAACGGCCCGTTGGCCGACGAGGCGCTGTTCATGTGCGGTGTGATCAAGATGTACCACGAGGACTACCGCGAAGCCGACCACTACTTCAGCCAGATTCACGCCCGACATCCGGATAGCAAACGTGCGGCCCAGTCGTTGAAACTGGCCATCTTCTGCAAGCACATGTCGACGGGTGGTTCCGACTACGATGGCCGTAAGACTGCCGAGGCCCGCAAGTTGGTGCAGGTGGCGTTGAATGCCTATCCAGAGCTGGCTTCCGATCCCCAGATGCGCGAATGGCTGGAGAATCAGCGCAAGAGCATCGATCTGCAACAGGCCGAGAAGGATTTCAAGATGGCCGAATTTTATCGACGAACCGGACATCCCGGATCGGCTTACTTCTATTATCAGTTGGTGAGGAACTGCTATCCGAACACGAAGTACGCCCAACTGGCTGAGCAGCGTTGGGAGGAGTTGCGGCATCAAATTGAGCGGGAACAGGGGACGGCGGACAGTGGCCCCGCCCGACCAGCTCCCAGTGCCGTTACCGTGCCGTATGCCTCGTCGGCGAACATGGTGCCGACGGTGCCCAAGGCCACTCCCGAGGCAGCGCGGCCAGCCACGTTGCCCGCCCCGGTGCAGCAGACACCCAACGTGCTGCCGGCTCCGAATCCGTCGAACTAATTCGCCTCCGCGGAGGTAACGCCTGCTTCCAGGCGTTGCCTTCGTGGGGGTTCGAGGGCTTTGTCATGAACCGCCTGTGGTACCTACTGGTGCTGGGGTGCGCGGCCTCGCTGCCGTCCTGTGCCACCTGGGACGGCCATTTCGACATCCTGGGCTATTCGACCCGCCCCAACTACGATACCCGCTACCGAACCATTCGCGTCCCCATCTGCCGCAACCGCACCTACATGACCGTCACTCCGGTGCCCGGCCTGGAAATGGATCTGCAACGCGCCTTGGTTCGCGAGATTCAGCAAAAGACTCCCTACAAGGTCCGACAAGACGATGCCGATACCGAGTTGCTGGTCACCATCGTCAACTTCCAAAAGAACCTGCTCAACTACACGCAGTTCAACACTGTGCGCGAAGCTGAAACAGTCCTGACCGTCGAGTTTCTCTGGCGAGACCTGCGCACAGGAGAGATCCTGACCAAGACGGCACGGCGGTTCGGCGAACCGCTCGATCCCGAACCACGCGAGGCGTTGTTAGCGACGGCGGACTCGTTGTTGCCGCAAGGGAGCAAGCCGATTCTTGGGCCGGCGACGCCGACCGGTCCGTTGCCCGCCGAGGAGGAGGCGATTCTGGATCCGGCGACGAAAAAGAAAGCCGTGCCCATCGTGATGCGATCGATTGGCCACTTCCGACCTGAGCTGGGCGAATCGATCACCACTGCCATGCAGAGGAACATCGATCGCATGGCGGTGCAGATTGTCTCGGCATTAGAACAAGGCTGGTAAACCATGAATCGGATCTGGAAACTCCGCGATCGCATCTTGACACCAGGCAAACCGGTTCTGGTAATGGGCATCGTGAACGTCACGCCGGACAGTTTTTCCGATGGCGGTCGGTTTTACGACCGCGACGCAGCGGTGGCACATGCTTTGGAGTTGGTGCGGCAAGGCGCGAACCTGCTGGATATCGGCGGGGAATCATCACGGCCCGGCTCACAGCCGATTTCCGCCGAAGAGGAACTGGCTCGTGTTTTGCCCGTGGTAGAGCAGCTAGTCCAACTGACCGAGGTGCCATTGTCCATCGACACCACCAAGGCGGTTGTCGCCGACCGCGCTCTCGCCGCCGGGGCCAGAATCATTAACGACATCACAGCTCTAACGGGCGATAGGGACATGCCCGAAGTGGTTCGCAGCCATCGCCCTGGGGTGATTCTGATGCACATGCAGGGAACCCCTGCCACGATGCAGGACAACCCCACTTATCAGGATGTCGTCGCCGAGGTGCGAAACTTTCTCCAGACGAGGTTGCAGACGTTGACCAAACTGGGTATAGCGGAGACGCAGTTCGTGTTCGACCCGGGCATCGGCTTCGGCAAGACCCTTGAACACAATCTGCGGCTACTGGCTCGTCTAGAGGAGTTGGCGAATCTCGGTCGGCCTGTTTGTCTAGGAGTTTCTCGCAAAGGGATGTTCGGCAAGCTGCTGGGACGCGAAGTGAACCAGCGTTTAGCGGGTTCGTTGGCTGTCGCCTGTCATGCGATGGCGCACGACACGGCGCAGATCCTGCGCGTGCATGAAGTGGCTCCGACGCGGGATGCCGTTTTGATGTTCCAGGCGCTCGCCGCCGCTGGGCTATGAGGAGACCGCGTGTTGTTCGACCGCTTGACACACCTGTTCGACTCGGCGACGACGCGAGACTACGTCGAGATCTTCATTCTCGCGGTGGCCCTGTTTTTGTTGCTGCGTTTGCTGGGCAAAACGCGCGGCGCGGGGTTGGTGCGCGGCCTGGGCCTGATCGTGCTGGGCATCTTCCTGGTCGCTCAAGTGGTGATTGCCAGCTTCGACCTCAAAGTGTTGGGACGAGTACTGGATTACTTACTGACGACGGCGACGCTGGGATTGCTAGTCATCTTTCATCCCGAGATGCGTCGCGGTCTGATGCTTCTAGGACAATATCGCTATCTAAAGTATTTTGTGCAAAGTGAGGAGTACCCTGTCGCGGAGAAGCTCGCCGATGCGGCGACGGCGATGTCGCGCGAATGCGTGGGGGCGCTCATCGTCATCGAACGCGAGGCCAGCGTGGCCCAGTACATCGAGACTGGGGTGCGACTGGATGCGTGCGTGTCGGCGAGTCTTCTCCGGGCAATTTTCTGTAAACGCAGTCCGCTGCACGACGGCGCGGTCATCCTCAGTGGCGGGCGCATCGCCGCCGCCGCCTGCCAGTTGCCTTTGGGCTTGCCTCCGGAGAACTCCAGCGTCCACATGGGGATGCGGCATCGCTCCGCTTTGTGCATGAGCGAGGAGACCGACGCAGTGTTGCTCGTCGTCAGCGAGGAGTCGGGTCGGGTCTCGCTGGCGGTGAACGGCAAACTCGAAACTGTGCCACTAGACTCGCTAGTGCAACGCTTGCGTGTGGTTTTGAGTACGCGCCATCAACCGTCTCCCCCGACGACCGACACGGCCTCGGGCCGTTCCGCGGCTTGATCTCCCATCCATCTACCGGGGCTTGCTATGATCGATCGAATGCTCTCACTGGTGATGGCTGTTTGTCTGGCGCTTCTGATCTGGCTGTATGCTCGCAGTCGCGAACAAGAGATGCTGGACAACGAACCCGTGCCGGTCGAGGTGGTGGTCGCGCTGCATCAAGCGGATCACTACTCTTTGGAACTGACTGGCTCGCGTCAGGTGACCGTCTCGTTCAGCGGTCCGGCCCAGCGGCTCCGTGAGCTACGCATGATGCTGCACCGCAAAGAACTGACCATCACCAAGACCATCACCGTGCCGGATGAACGTCTCGGAGAGAGCCGCTTCAGCGATGTGGTGGTGATCGAGGCGTCGGACATCAAAGCTCCGCAGGGAATCACCCCGATCATCCTCGAAGGCCGTAATCGAGTGCCGTTCACGCTGCATCGAGTGGTCGAACGTCGTCTGCCGGTCCGCTTCGATAACATCCGCGATGCACCTGCCGGCGCGGTGGTGCTGGAGCCAAGTACGGTGCTAGTGCGCGGTCCGCAAGAGGTGCTGGATCGGGTGCAGTCGATTCCGACACAACCTTCGGAACTGCCGTCCCGACCGCTACACGCTCCGCCGAACGTCACCGCCATCGGTCGCGTGCCCATGGTCGAGGAACTCGAAGGCCGCCCCGTGAAAGTAACCCCGCCACAAGTCATCGTCCGCGTGCCGGGGCAGGCTCGCAAAACTTACGAACTGACCGACGTGCAGGTACAGTTTCTCTGTCCGCCAAACTTCCATCTGCGACCAAAATTCATCGATGAACGCTCGGGCAAAGTCACACTGAAACTATTAGGGCCGGTGACCGATGAACTGCCTAAGGTACAAGCGTTCATTGATCTGAGTAAAGGAAAATTTGTCTCTGGACTGAACCACGAGCCGCTCCAGATACAATTACCCAGAGACTTTCAGTTGGCTCAGGATCCGCCGCGAGTCATTGCCTTTGAACTACTACCGGCGGATTTCTTGCCCGACAGTTTGGGAATGCCTAGCATTCCGTCGTCGACCCCGCCTGTTCGCGAGTGAGAAGCGATGTCTGCCGAGTTATCCGTCGGTTGCCGAGAGTTGGCCCAGCGAGCACGAGTTGCTTCCCGAAGTCTGGCACGGCTAACGAGAGCAGCGAAAGACCGGTGGTTACATCGGCTAGCTGATCGCCTCGGTCAGCCTAACGAGTTGCTGCTGCGAGCCAACGAGCAGGACGTGGCCGAGGCGGCGACCCACGGCTTGACGGCGGCTCAGGTGGATCGTTTGCGGCTGACTCCGGCTAGGCTACGCGACGCGGCTCAGGGACTACGCGAGGTGGCGGCATTGCCCGATCCCGTGGGGCAAGTGCTAGGCGGTGGGATCCGGCCTAACGGATTAGAGGTCCGTAAAGTCGCCGTGCCTCTCGGTGTGGTGTTGTTCATCTACGAGTCTCGACCGAACGTCACCCTTGATGCAGCTGCACTGTGCGTCAAGAGCGGCAACGCAGTCATCCTGCGGGGTGGTAAGGAAGCTCTCGCTTCCAACCGAGCTTTGCACCAGTTGCTCGTTGAGGAACTGCAGGCCGAGGGCTTGCCCGCCGACGCCGTCCAACTCGTCACCGATCCAGACCGGGCCGCGGTGGGCTATCTGCTACAACTCGACGAGTTTATCGACGTGGTCATTCCGCGCGGCGGTGAACAACTGATCCGACGGGTCGCGCGGGAAGCGCGGATGCCGGTCTTGAAGCACTACCAGGGAATCTGTCACGTCTACGTCGATCGTGCCGCCGATTTGCCTCGTGCCGAACGCATTGTGCTCAACGCCAAGTGCCAGCGTCCGGGAGTTTGCAACGCGATGGAGTGTTTGCTCGTCGACGCGGCTATTGCTGAGCTATTCTTACCACAGGTGGCTCGCTCGCTGCACGGACGCGGGGTCGAGCTGCGTGGCTGCGAACGCACCTGTCAACTCGTTGGGGAAGCGCGGCCAGCCACACCGCAAGACTTCAACACGGAGTTTCTCGATCTGATACTGGCAATTCGGGTAGTGGCAGGGCTGGACGAGGCCCTCGACCACATCGCCCAGCATGGATCGAAGCACACGGAGGCGATCGTCACCAACGACCTGAATACCGCGCGACGCTTTACTCAGGAGGTCGATGCCGCCACTGTGTTAGTGAACGCGAGTACCCGGTTCAATGATGGCTATGAGCTAGGCCTTGGCGCGGAAATCGGAATTAGCACCGACAAATTCCATGCCCGTGGTCCTTGTGGTTTGTTAGAATTGACGAGTTACAAGTACGTCGTCTATGGTGACGGACAGGTGCGAGGCGAGTGACGCGCACAGTCTCCCTGGCTGAAGGGGAGTGGATTCAACGACATGCTGCACCCCTTGATCGTACTCATTTTGTTACTCTTGTTCGTAGTGCCCGCGCTACTGTTACTGGCGCGTCGGCATCGGCAACAGCAACTGCGCGAGGAGTTGTCGCCGATCACGCGGCAACATATTGATCTCTTTCAAGGCGGCCAACTCAACGAAGCGGCGGTGGAGTCGGCCAAAGCTCGCTTTCGCGAGTTATTGGAGCGCGGAGAGGTTGCCGCTGTCGAGAACAGTCTGCGGGCTGGAGTTCAGTACGTCGTCCAGGTACGGGCACTGACCGAACTGGGGACCGAGGACGCTGGACGCATTCTCGAACGGCAGCTGCAACGTCGACTCACCGAGGACCAAATTGAACAGGCTTGGTACTGGATCGACTTGGCCAACGGTCTGCGCATGCTGAATCGCCCGCAGAGTTTGCCCCATCTGCTACGAACCGCCGACCAAGCCAGCGACCTGCCGTTAGGGCACTTCCTGGCCGCCGAAACCATTTGCTTTTTAGGCTTCTCCGGCTATCTCCGCCAGCCGCACACTGCGTTGGGCCGTTCCGCTTTGCGTGTCTTGCTGCGTGCCATCGAAGGGTTACGCTTCGGAGTGCCGGCCAATCTGGTCTCGGAAGCGCGACTGGGCGAACTGGTCGAAACGCTGTGGGACAGTCGCGGCGGCGAGATCGATCCCTTGGTGACACGCGTCTTCAACGAAGCCATGCGTTTTCTCCGGCGCTCTCCACACCTGGGAGCCTCGCTGGGGGGCGAACTGTCCGATCAGGAAACCTTCGATTGGCAAGTATCGCGGCTGTCGGCCTTGGAACCCTCTCTGAGCGATTATCTTTACGAGGCCCCCGAACTATTAGTCGACCGACTTCGCTACGCCAATATCGACCAACAGAAAGAGATTCTCGAAACGCTGATCGATCTTCGTGCTTCTGGGGGCGATGCCGCTTTGAAATTGGCCATGACGCCAAACCATCCACTTGCGGAACTGGCGCTGCAGGCCGTTACCTGGTCGACCAATCCGCGTGCAGGCCTGATGATCCGCGATCGGATTCTACAGTCGGTGGCCATGTTGCCTCGCGCTCAGAAACGCCCGCGGTCGACTCCGCCGCGCCGACCGTCGATTCCAGCGGAGGTGCCGTACGCCGCCTTGTTGCGAGCGTTGCGCGGCCATCCCTCTCCGCAGACCGAGGCGATCCTCCTACTAGCTGCTCGTGACTGGGATCCGACCTATCGAGCCGCCGCTATCAGCAGCTTAGGTTGGTGGGAGCCGATTGCGCCCGGCGACGTCTTGCCGCGCTTGCAAGAGGCTCGCCGCGATTCTAATACTGAGGTCCGTCAAGCGGCTCGGGCCGCACTGGCTCGACTAGGGGAACGACAAGCCTTGTTGTGGTTCCGCCAGACCCTAACGAGCGAAGACCCGCAGAAGGTCTTCGAGGCTATTCAAACCATCGCTGCAGAAGGATTGACTCTGCTCTGGCCCGATCTGGATCGACTAGCTGATTCGGAAAACTCCGACATCGCTCACCATGCTCGCGAGGCGCTGGAACGGATGGGAGAAGAGTTAGAGACGGGTCGCAAGTAGCCTCAGGGAAAGAATTTTACCCCAGCGACAGGGACTTTCCTCCATCAAAGGGAGGGTACCGGTCGCTGGGGCGGAGGCGTCGAGGAAAACCACTATTCGCCCTGTGAGCAAGCAGCGAGATCAATCCACCTCGAAGGTGAATTCGTTGGCTTCCCCTTGTTTGACCGAAACCTTGAAGGCGGGCTTCGAGGGATCGCTGTAGCGTGGATTCAGCATTGACACTCCGCCGCCTCCTCCTTCACCAAAGGCGAACTTCGACTCCTTGGTTTTACTGCGCCAGTCGATGGTGACGTTGTAGTCGCCAGCTGGGGCACCATCGCCTTCCTGATAGGTGGTCAAAGTGAACGATCCATCCTCGCCGACTTTGCCGAACGGTTTGCCGCCGATCTCTTTTTCCCGATCGACGCTAGCGGGATGGAACACGACCAACGCGCCGACAGGAGGCGTGGTCTTGCGATACATTACCTTGCCCTTGACAGGAATGGCTGGCGGCTTGCGGTTGCCCGCGCAGCCGCTCACTCCCAAACAAACGATGGCGAGAACTAGCCCCAGCCGAGGCAGAAATTTGCAGAGTTTACACATCGACAAAATCTCCTTCTTGGCTCAGTCAGTGCTGGGACTGACTTCGGCGGGTGTCAAACCGCCGCCCTGGGCCGTGATCAACGCGGCATAGGTCTGCGGGCTGATCGACTCGCGGACGAAGCGAACCGAGCCGTCGGTGAAGACGTGCATCGCTCCGCCGCTATGGAAGGAGTAGGTCTCATTGTCATTGTGACAGTTGATTACGCAATTGCCTGGTACACCTGGGTTGGTTTTGGAGATAGCTCCGTCGAGGCCATATTCATTATCATGATGCCCCCAACCGGCATCGCGTAGGGTACGCGAGCCATCAATCCGACCCCCAATCCAGTAGCTCGGTCGACCTGCATCCTCGGCAAGCAAAATCGTGTTGCTGGTGCCATCCGTGATTCCCGTGATTTTGAATGGTTCCGAGTTAGGCATCCCTAATAACGGTCGAATCCCCGGTCCGCGAAGCTGAGGTCGCATGGCACTGAACAGGTTCGTCTGATTGACGGTTGCGGGATAGCCAAAGAAAGTGATCGATCCGTTGTTAATGGAACTGCAGGGAGCGTAGTCAGTTACAGCCTGATTCTGGAAGGGAAAGCTCGCGCCAAAGCTGAAAGTACCGCTCGAGCGCCGCTCGATACCACCCGGAGCCGAGGGGCAAATGAACGTCTTGACCGGAGCCTGCAAAACTAATTGATTATTCGGCGTGTTGGGCACAAGACTTGGAGATGACAACCAGGGAAAGTCCATGTTGTACTGCTTGAACAGGTTTTCCTGTTCGATGTAGGGCAAGAAGTTAATCGCTCAAGAGTGTACAATGCCCGGATAGGGGAAGCCTGGCTGCCCTGGCGAACCTGGGGCCGAGCCAAGATTTACCATTACACTAGGAGGTAAATGTCCAGTAGTGCTCTCAAAGTTCATAGCCGCCAGTCCGAGCTGCTTGAGATTGTTCGAGCAACTCATCCTCGCTGCCGCTTCGCGCACCTTCTGAACTGCTGGTAACAACAGTCCAATCAAAATGGCAATGATGGCAATTACGACGAGTAGTTCAATAAATAAGAGTGAACGCTTTCCGACAAATCGATCTTTGATTCATGAGGAGATCCTCCAGAAGATGAAAGAAATTACGTTCGGGTTTTATCTCCTTGAATACATCACCAGTCACCGGCTTTTTCCCAACCCAACTAGAGAGAAGTCTAAACATTGAAAGACATGCTGACATCGACTACTCGTAAAAGTTCCAAAAGTTTCACGAGCTAATCAAAAAATCTAAAACTGTTGGTTGCGCAGCGGTTCGTAAGCGGTCTGCTCAGTCTTCAGCGACGGGATCTCCGCACAACAGAGCAAGCACAGCCATGCGGACGGCGAGGCCGTTGGTCACTTGCTTCAAGATCGCTGAGTGCGGTCCATCAGCGACTTCGGGGGTCAATTCGACTCCGCGATTGATCGGACCCGGAGCGAGCAGCAGGATGTTCTCCTTGGCTCGTCGAATTCGCTCCGCATGCATGCCAAACAGGCGGAAATACTCCTGAATGGAGGGAAATAGGCCGCCTCGCTGTCGCTCGAACTGGATGCGTAGCACGTTCAAGACGTCACAATGTGGCAAGATGTCATCGAGATGATAGGCGACCTCGACGCCGAGACGATGGATGTCGGCAGGAACCAGGGTTGGCGGACCGCAGACGATGACCCGGGCACCGAGTTTGAGCAGCCCGTGAATGTTACTGCGGGCCACGCGACTATGAGCAATGTCGCCGACCAATCCCACGGTCAGGCCCTCGATGCGACCCTTGATCTGACGAATGGTGAAGATGTCCAGCAGTCCCTGCGTGGGGTGTTCGTGTGCCCCATCGCCGGCATTGATGACCGAGCAATTCAGATGTTGCGATAACAGATGCGGCGCACCGGGCACATTGTGCCGCACAATCACTGCATCAATCCCCATCGCTTCGATGTTTTTGGCCGTGTCGATGAAAGTTTCGCCTTTGTTCAACGAGGACGACGAGGCAGCGAAATCGGAGGTTTCCGCACCCAGCCGGCGAGCAGCGAAGCCGAAACTGGCCCGAGTGCGGGTGGACGGCTCGAAGAAGAGCGTCACCACCACCTTGCCTTTGAGATCCGAGCGTTTCTTGCGTTTGCGAGTGCTGACCTCGACGAAATCCTCCGCCGTGTCGAGAATAGTCAGGATCTCCTCGCGGCTGAGTTCTTCCAACCCCAGGAGATGCTTGCGGGTCCACACTGACGAAGTCTTCTTGGAAGGTGCCAAATCCAAAGTCACGGCGTTAACTCCCTGCCGTCGAGCGCGGCCACGTTCCCTGGCGACAAATTGTAAGCAAGATAGGAGGTTATTCCTCGCTCGACAAGAGGCGTTATAGTCCAAACTCGGCGAGTAATTTTCGCGGGGCACCCATCGACACAACGCGGACCCGTCCCAGATAGCGTTGAGCAGCGGGTTTGCTGAACCCCAACTTCGGGGCCGCCACCGTTGCCGTGTAGTCCGCCTTGACGCAAGCCCCCAGCGGTTGACCGGTGTTCGCATCCATACCACTGGGCAGATCGACAGCGAAGCGTCGCGCCGGACTGGTATTCATCGCCGCGATCACTCGATCGAGCGGCGGGCGCACAGTTCCTTCCAATCCCACGCCCAATAAGGCATCGACGATCCAACTTGCCTCGGTGAAAACCGTTTGCTGATGGTGGTTGTCCGGAAAGATCTGCACGTCGATGCCTGCTTTGAGACACATGGTATAGCTAATGCGAGCATCGCCGGCTAGCGACTCCGGATCGGCGAACAGCAACACACGCACTTCGACACCAGCCAACTCCAAATGCCGAGCGATGACGAACCCATCTCCACCGTTGTTGCCCTTACCGCAGACCACCACCACGCTTTCAGTCATGCCGATCGACAGCAACAGTTCCGCCATCGACCGCCCAGCATTTTCCATCAAAACGATGCCTGGAATGCCGTACTCCGTCATCGCACGCTGGTCGAGTTGTCGAGCTTGTTCTCGACTTAATGACATGGTGGCACCTCAGCGACTGATGCGAAGCCCGCCCCCCCGGAGCGTCGCTTCGACCTCTTCCCGAGTTATCCAGGCAAAATCGCCGGGGATTGAATGCTTCAGGGCACTCATGGCCACGCCACGATCCAGACCGAGTTGCAGGTCACCGTCGAGCAGACCATCGATGAAGCCGGCGGCAAAAGAATCGCCTGCGCCGAGGCGATCGACAATTTCGACCTCATAAGTCCGAGTGCGCAGCGTCTGCCCCTGATGCCACACCATCCCCGTCCAATTGTTTTTCCACACCAGCGGATTGTCACGCAAGGTGATGGCCACGGCTTTGAGGGCGAACCGCTCGGCGGTTTGGGCGGCGGCGTCCTCGTAATCCTTGCCTTGAATGCCGAAGACGCGCTCAAGGTCCTCTTCTGTGGTGATGAGATAATCGGTGAAGCGCATCAACTCGCTCATGCAGGCCCCGGCTTGGGCGGGAGTCCACAACTTTACTCGATAATTCAGATCTACACTAGTGCTAATGCCAGCCGTTCGGGCGGCCTCCAGTGCCTCACGAGTGACGGCGGCGGCGGACGTACTCAACGCCGGAGTGATCCCCGTGACGTGGAACCACCTCGCCCCCTGAAACACCCCAGCCCAATCGACCATGCCCGGCGCGATCGAAGCGATGGCGGCTCCTTTGCGATCGTACAGCACGCTGGAGGCTCGCGGGGCAGCTCCAAACTCCAGGAAATACAGTCCGACACGGTCGTCTTTGGTCCAGACCAGATGTTCGGTAGAGACGCCGGCTTCGCGAGCATGGTTGGCGATGAGCCGGCCTAGTGGATTGTCGGTCAGACGCGACACCCAAGCGGCGGAACGGCCTAATCGAGCCAGGCCGACGGCGGTGTTCAGCTCCGCCCCACCCACTTGCACGTCCAGGCTGCGGGCTTGCTCCAGGCGTCGATACCCAGGCGGGGCCAGACGAATCATTGCTTCGCCAAAGGTGATGAGATCGGCCATAGTCGCTCACCGTCAAGAGAGGGTTGCACGGGTTTGACGTACCACTTCGACGAACTGTCGGGCCAGGTCGCGAATACGAGCGAAGTTGCCCTCAGCGACGGCCTTCGGCTCGACCAGTTGCGATCCGACGCCCAGACAGCACGCTCCGGCTCGGAGAAACTCCGGTGCCGTTGTCAGATCCACGCCGCCCGTCGGCATGAGACGCACCTGCGGCAACGGGGCACGCACCGCCTTGAAAAAGGCAGGGCCGAGAATCTCGGCAGGGAAAACCTTGATGAGATCGGCTCCAGCCTGCCAAGCGGTGAGAATCTCCGTCGGTGTGAAACAGCCGGGCATCACTAGCTTGCTGTATCGCTGACACAACCGGATCACGTCTAGATCCAAGGTCGGAGCAACCAGGTACTCCGCGCCGGCGAGCAGAGCAGCTCGGCCCGTCTCGGCATCGAGAATGGTTCCCGCTCCGAGTAGCACTCGATCACCCAGAGCGCGGCGAACTTGTCGCACCACGTCCAGCGCATCGGGCACGGTCATGGTGATTTCAACAACGGGGATGCCGCCGTCGGCCAAGGCACGGCAGACCTCGACAAGTTGCTGGCTGTCCGGAGAGCGGACCACAGCCACCAGACCGGTGTCGAGAACCAATTGCAAGGCTTGTTCTTTGCTCATACTGCGTATCGTAGAACAAGCCCTCTTGTCCGTCATCCAGCCGAGGCAACATAATGCAGACCGATGCCAAACCCATCAGGTCCATCAGGGGAGAGGAAGACATGGCCAAAAGAAGCGCCGACCGTCGCCGATGTTCTGGAACTGATCGAGCAGCTAGGCGGCATCCCGCCACGCCGCGTGCTGCTGCAACCGCTCCCAGGCAAAGCCACCGAGAAAGACCTGCTCGTTCACCAAAAACGCACGGGGCGTATCTGTGAACTCATTGAAGGAACTTTGGTCGAGAAACCTGCGGGATATAGTGAATCCTGCATCGCGTCTGAGATCAACATGCATCTGCGGCTGCATGCCAAGCAATACGATCTGGGCGAAGTGTCGGGGGAACAAGGAACCATGCGGTTGATGCCGCATTTAGTGCGTGTCCCCGATGTAGCATTCACACGCAAGGAGAAGTTCCTCCATGGCATTCTACCCAGCGAACCGATTCCTGATCTGGTGCCAGATCTGGTCGTGGAAGTGTTGAGCGACAACAATACTCCTGGCGAGATGCTTCGCAAGTTGAAGGAGTATTTCCTCACCGGAACGACCGTAGTCTGGATCGTCGATCCCAGAAGACGCCAGGTTATGGTTTACACTTCTCCGGACGCCCGAACAATCTACCGGGAAGCAGACACGTTGGAAGGAGGGGAACTACTCCCTGGATTTCGGCTCCGTGTGGCTGATCTGTTCAGAAACCTACCCTCGCGCAAGAAGAAACCGTCGCGCAAGAAATCCTGAGCCAGATTCCGCAGCGAGATTTCTTCACCTGCCTGTCCGTTCACTGTCAACAGAGCGGTGTACCGGTCTGTCTTGACCCTACTCCGACATGGTCCTTAGACTGACTAGCATGAAAGAGTCTACTGATTATCCGCAACAAGTGGAAGGCAAAGTGACTGGTGGACGTGTCTGGAGCGTTCTAGTCTCGGTGGAGGCGTGTGTCGATGAGCAGTGATGCCAAACTCGAAAGCTCGTTCTGGGAGAAGCTGAGTGACGGCATCTCCGCCTTTTCCGAGGGGGTAGGCAACTTTTTTCTGCGCCTGCTCGGCTCGAAGAACGAACGCGACATCAAGAATCTCGGCTATGTGCGTCCGCAGAAACCCGGTGCCCAACACACAGTGATTGAGGGATCGCTGCTGCACCAAGTCAACGCTTTGGAAGAAAAGATGCAGGCGTTGACTCCCGAAGAGTTGCGCAACATCACGCCCCAACTGCGCGAGAAATTTCGGCAGGGGGCGACCCTGGACGACCTGCTCCCCGAGGCGTTTGCTGCCTGCCGCGAAGCCGCTCGCCGTACTAAAAACATGCGGCATTTCGACGTGCAAATCATAGGCGGCATCGTCCTGCATCAGGGCAAAATCGCCGAGATGGTCACCGGCGAAGGCAAAACTCTCGTCGCCACGCTGCCGGCCTATCTCAACGCCTTGGAACAGAAGGGCGTTCACATCGTCACTGTCAACGACTACCTCGCTCGTCGTGACTGCGAATGGATGTTGCCCATCTATCGTGCGCTGGGCATGGAAGCAGGCTACATCCAATCCGACATGGATCCAGAGAAACGCCGCGCCGCCTACGACGCCGACATCACTTACGGCACCAACAGCGAGTTTGGCTTCGATTATCTCCGCGACAACATGAAGCCCGCGCGTCGCGGCGACAACATGTACGATCCCTTCTATCAACAAGTGCAGCGGGTGCCACTCAACTACGCCATCATCGACGAGGTGGACAACATCCTCATCGATGAAGCCCGCACCCCGCTCATCATCTCCGGCCAGGCGTTCACCGACGTTCGCCGTTACGACAAGGCCAACTGGATCGCCGTCCAACTGACCGAATTGCAAAAGAACGCTCCGGGCAAGTATTTCGAGGTCAAGGAAAAAGAACACACCTGCCATCTGACCGATGAGGGCGTCCGCAAGGCCGAGGAGTTGGCCGGCGTCGAGAGTTTCTACACTGCCGGCAACATGGAATGGCCGCACCTCATTGACAACGCCCTGAAGGCCCACCATCTCTACAAACGCGACAAACGCTATGCCGTCACTCGTAATGAAGACGGGGAGATGGCCATCATTATCATCGATGAATTCACCGGTCGATTGATGCATGGTCGGCAATGGTCGGACGGGTTGCATCAAGCTGTCGAGGCCAAGCATGCCAAGGATGGCGTCCGCATCAAGGAAGAGACACAAACGCTGGCCACGGTCACTTTGCAGAACTTCTTCAAGATGTACAAGAAGCTCGCTGGGATGACCGGCACGGCCATGACCGAAGCCGACGAGTTCTGGAAAATCTACAAGCTTGAAGTAGTGGCGATTCCCACCAATCGTCCTCTGATCCGCAAGGACAGTCCCGATGTGATCTTTCGCACCGAAAAGGAGAAGTGGAACGCGGTCATCGAGGAAGTGGTCCAGGTGCATGAGAAGGGCAAAGGCCGGCCTATTCTCATCGGTACGACCGATGTGGACAAGTCGATCAAGCTGTCGGAATTGCTCAAGCGACGCGGCATCAAGCACGAACTGTTGAACGCTCTTCCGGAGCATGCCGCTCGCGAGGCCGAGATCGTTGCCCAGGCCGGGCGTATCGGCGCGGTGACGATCTCCACCAACATGGCCGGTCGTGGTACTGACATCATCTTGGGGGGAAATCCCGAGACGATGGCCTGGGCCCAGCTGAAGCACAAATACGCCTCGCGACTCGACGTGCCCGAGGACGAATGGAAAGCGACCGTCGATGCCATCGAAGCCAAAGAGAAAACGAAGGAAGAAGGCCGCAAAGTCGCTGCCATGGGCGGACTGCACATCATCGGCACCGAGCGGCACGAGGCTCGCCGCATCGACAACCAACTCCGTGGTCGAGCGGGTCGTCAGGGCGATCCAGGGTCGTCGCGCTTCTATCTATCGCTCGAAGACGACTTGATGCGCATCTTTGCTGGCGAGTGGGTGTCCACCGTCTTGCAGCGTCTGGGCATGCAGGAAGGTGAGGCCATCGAGAGCCGCATGGTAACACGACGTATCACTGCTGCTCAGAAGAAGGTCGAAGAACGCAACTTCGATAGCCGCAAACATCTCCTCGAATACGACGAAGTCATGGACCATCAACGCAAGGAGGTCTACGGCTATCGGCAGAAGATTCTCTGTGGCACCAATTGCAAGATGCTCATCATGGGCATGTTCGATCGACAGATCGAACTCGCCGTCGAACGCTTTCTCGATGACGATTACGGCGCGGAAACGTTCGCTCAGTTCGCCGCCACCCGACTGGGTGTCGAGATGGATGCCGCCGACTTTTCGCGGTCGAATTTCGAGCAGGCCGACCGTACCGCTCGAGACAAGGCTCTACGAGCGATTCCCACGATTATTCAGGAAAGCATCGACGAGAATCTCGGCGCGGAAGAGTCTCGCGAGTGGAACTGGCAAGCGCTATCCCACAGTGTCAACACACGCTACGGGCTGAAAACGACCGATCGACAGCTCAAACAGATCGGCAAAGACGATCTCGGCGAGTACCTCATCGCTGAGGCAACCAAATCGATCGAGGCACTCGATCTGTCGGACGGCAAGCCCTTCCTCGATCCCGACTGGGGCCTGCGCTCCCTCTGTGATTGGGCGCGACTGAAATATGGCATCAAGCTTGCGGTTGACGAACTGACCCAACTGGACGAATCGAAGATCACTCGCCTGCTGCAAACGCGCGTGCGAGAGCTGTATCGGCAGCGGGAGATTGAGTTCCCGGTCAAGGCGGGTCTGGCCCAGTTCATGAGTGATCGCGGCCAGGTGTCTCCGGGGTCGCAGAAGTATAATCGCGAGGGGCTGTTCCACTGGGCCAAGACGCGATTCCCCAAGTTCGCCGATTCGTTCAACGAAGAGGACTTCCGCACGCAATCGCGCAGCCGGCTCCAGGAAATTCTGCTGGAGGCGAGTAAGAATTCCTACGCCGTCCATCCTGAAGAAGAGATCGACGAAAAGATCGAGGAGGTGTTTGAAGGCTCGAAACGGCCTTGTGATGCCGACGATGCCACCGAACTTTCTGGATGGATGATGGAGCGCTTTGGGCTAGAGGTATCTGCCGAGGCGATTGCCGGCAAAAAGGCTGAGGAAGTGCGCTCGGAATTGTGGAACGCTTTTGATCGGCGCTATCGGCCCGAAATGCGTGAGATGGAACGCGGCCTGGTGCTGCATCAACTCGACGCTGCCTGGAAGAACCATTTGTATCAGATGGATCATTTGCGTTCGGGCATCGGTTTGGTGGGATACGCTCAGGAAGATCCCAAAACCGTCTACAAGCGCGAGGGCATGAAAGAGTTCCGGGCGATGTGGGACGGCGTCGAGGATCGCATCACCGAGATGGTTTTCCGCATGGAGGAGAGCGAAGCGTTTCAGGAAACCATCTGGCGGATTGGCGCAGCCACCCATGCTGCCGCACCGACGATCAGCGAGCAACAAAAGGCTCAGGTCAATCAGCAGATGGGATCGACCGGCAGCGAAGGCAAGAAGGTCGATCCGATCCGCAACACCCGAGCCAAGGTCGGACGCAACGATCCCTGTCCGTGCGGCTCTGGTAAGAAGTACAAAAACTGCCACATGCGACAGACGGCTTGACAACCCTGATCCCGGGAAAGGAGTTCCCAAATGCGCTGGCTGCTGGATGCGGGGTATCTCGTCGCGCTGCTCGTGCTGTCGCCGTGGCTGGCTTGGCGTGCCTGGCGAACCCGTCGCTATCGCCAGGGCTTACGCGACAAGCTGCTTGGCTTTCAAGGAGAGGCTCCGACGGGCGCGGTCTGGTTTCACGCCGTCTCCTTGGGCGAGGTCAAGGTACTCGGGCAGTTGGTGCCAGCGTTTCGGCAACGCCATCCTCAGCAGACAGTGGTTCTCTCTTCCACCACAGACACTGGCCTGGAAGAGGCCCGTCGGCTGTTTCCTGATCTGGTCGTGTTTTCCTTTCCCTTCGATTTCAGCTGGGCTGTGGCTCGCACTCTGAGCCGATTGCAGCCGTCCCTGGTCGTATTGTGCGAAAGCGAGATCTGGCCCAACTTTCTGACCACGGCCCATCGACAAGGGATACCCGTGGCGATCGTTAATGGGCGGATGTCGCCGCGCAGTCTATCGAGATACTCGAAGGCGGCTCCGTTGGCCCGGTGGTTGTTCGGCAAACTAGCAGCAGCTGGCGTGCAGAGCGAGGAGTACGCCGCCGCTCTGTTGGCTCTCGGAGCCACGCCGGGAACTGTTCGAGTGACCGGCAATCTCAAGTACGACGGCGCACAACTCGATCGCCACAACCCACACAGCGAGGAGTTACGTCGTCTATTTAAGATCTCCAAGGAGGATTTAGTGTGGGTCGCTGGCAGTCTGCAACCGAGCGAGGAATCGATCATCCTGGCCATTTATCAGAAAGCCCGCGTTCGCCATCCGAACCTGCGGCTGTTCCTCGTGCCCCGGCAACGGGAGCGGTTCGACGAGTTAGCTCAGGAATTAGAGCGTCAAGGGATCGCTTTTATCCGACGTTCGCGTCTGACGCAACCACAGCGAGCCGACGTCGTTCTGCTCGACAGCATGGGCGAACTAGCCGCGTTGTGGGCGTTGGCTGACGTCGCTTTCGTCGGTGGCAGCCTTGATGGCAAGCGTGGCGGTCAGAGCATGATTGAACCAGCAGCGTTTGGCGTGGCGGTCACGTTCGGTCCGCATGTGTGGAACTTCCGTCAGACTGCCAGCCGGCTGATCGAGTGCGGCGGAGCTTATCAGATCGAGAACGCCAAGGAACTAGAGCAGACCATCCTACGGTTGCTCAACGATCGTTCGGAACGCCAGACGATCGGGGCCTTGGCTCGTCGCTTCGTCTTATCGCAGCAAGGCGCGACCCAGCGGACATTAGATTTGCTGGACACCGTGTTGAACCAGCAGCAAGAACAGGCCGCATGAGGGAGGGAGGAGAGCTTCAGACGTTTCAGTGGCCGACGAACTCTAGATCAATGCGGCTATGAGGGGTGAAATGATCTGTGGTGGTCATTTGCAAGTAGGCGTCGTGTCCGATCGTACCCATGTGTGCTAGATCAACGAGGGCCAGATTCCCCTTTTCCCGGTAGAAGATGATATCTTCGGAACTGCTGGCGAGTTGCAGGTCGATCTCTGGCATTGAAGAGTGAGTCAGTTTACGGAATTGTTCACTGGCGGCATCGTTTGGTGTAGCTAGCAGGGTCAGTTCGGTGGGCGTGACCGTGAACTGCGCCACGCGGTTGAGCGTTAATTCTGGGGCCGCCTCGTTGAAGCAATTGACAATCTCGGCCTCGGCCTCCTGCGGATCGGAGAATTGCTCGAAAAACAGTTCAGCAACGCTGGTCGGTGGAAGATGACTGGCGGCATAGTCGCTGGCGACCTGAAGCATCGCTGCGTACACATCCTTGAGGATGTTCGCACTAGTCAGACAGACATGAACCAAGGCAGTGAAGCGGCTTTGCAGCATCTCTTCCATCAGGCCGTCGAGTTCGAGTAAATGCTCGTCGGTAATGGCGTTCATGTACAGATCCATCGCTTCCTGCAAGGTCTTGCAACCGGAGAGAAACAGAGTGCGACCGATGGTGGCCTCGCACCGTTTCGGCTGGCTGTTGCGCGAGAAGAAAGTCTGTTCGCCAGGTGGCGATTCGTCGAGCAAGCGAGCCAGTTCGGCGAGACGAACGCGGCAGTAGTTGACCTCACGCAGTTCATCGGAGAGATTGCCGCGCAGCCCCACGAAGGCTGCTGAGAGATGCTGCAACACCAGACTTTGATAGCGCCATTTCGGATAGGCTTTGAGCAGTTCCATCGTCTCCGCGGAGGTGAGACGCGGTCGGCCTTTGCCCTCTTTGGGCTGTCCGCCGGCCAGAACGCGTAGGTGTTCGTGAGCCTCAGCGGCTTTCTCGGCGAGATCACGGGCCAATGGTTCGTGGTGGTGCAGTACCTGCTCGATGGTGGCCATCAACAATCGAATCGACTCCTCAGCCCCAGCGAGGCGAAACTCCGGCTCCTCGATCAGGCGAACCGTGATCTCGGCTAGTCGTTGGCTCCACTCCGCCCCCAGGCGATCCGATCCTTCGTGAAGCAGGGCGATCAACTGGGGCAGCTCGTCTCCGGGGTGATCGTCCTGCGGTCGTCCGACGAGCTTTTCCAGTTGTTGCAGTGCAGCGGCGAGTTGTTCGGGATCCAGACCGCGCGATTCGGCCCGAGATCGGCGTCCCGGGGGTTCCCTAAGTGCCGAACCTTTGTTGAGCGGTTCCAGAATCGCCTGAAAGACGGACTCCGGGGGCTTGCCTAGCGCTTTGATCACCTCGGCCTGCAACCGGTGGATGAAGCAATCCGCTCCCAGTTCGTGGTTTAACCACTGTTCCTGCACCCACTGTTGGGCCTGATCGCGAAGGGGGCGAGCGTCCTTGCTGGCCCAGCGTTGGACCAGTTTCTGACAGAGTTGCCGCCCCACGGCCTGGATGAGAATCTGTCGCGGCCAAGAGATTTGAAAGAGGTTAAATGTCTGAAAATACTGCCCACGCGATTCCCACGGAGTCGAGGGCAACCCCGCCCGAGCCAGATCAATCGCCTTGCCTAATGGGGTGGCCAGTTCACGGTAGAGTATCTGGCTGCAAAGGCCGAGCAGTTCCTGAGTCGCCACCTCGTCGCCCTCATCCGGGAAGGGCAACAGCACGGTGCGAGCGAACGGCGGGCCGACATCGTGAATTGGAGCCTCCCGCTCGTGGTAGTGAGCGGTAAACTCTGTCGTCGGTTTGCCGAAGTAGTTCAGTTCGACCAGGGCGGCATAGGTGTTGCCCAACGACATGACTTTGGTTCGGCTGCTGTCCAGGGGCGGCAACAGCAGCAGCCCGACGACGTCGGGGTTCTCGTAGCCGATCTGCCGCAAGAGTGCCCGAAGAGTATAGGCCAGATCGAGGAACATGCCGCTGCCGGTTCCCCCGCCCAACGCACAGATGACATAGACTCGGGGCCGGTTCGTGCGGATGCCCAACTTAGTGAGGCGAGCAGCATTCTGCAACGCAGAGGGATCGAGAATAGTCTCCAACTCCATTTGCAGGCGACGAGCGATCATCCGGTAGTTGTCGAGAAAGGCTAGCCGCCCCAACGCGCGAACGCCTGTTGTCACCTGAGAGCGCGGAATCCGATAGAGCATCCGTGGGTTTAGCCAGGATTCCAGATCAGGGCGGCCATCTCGCGATTTGAGATAGTGGCTGGGGCGATTCAGCTGAGCTAGCACAATCTCGCTGGACGAGAGGCTGGTACTGCCCGCGCCGCGGGAGGCAAGTCGGACCACGTCCGAATCAGTGTCCAGCAGCAGGAAACGCAAGTGTCCCAGCTGGGTCAACGGTGCGACTTCGCGCTGAAGGAGTTCGCGTACCTTGTGCAGGACATTCAGTCCGACCTGGCCTAGACCGATGACCAACGAGGGCATTAAACAACCGGGTCCGGTGGTTTCCGGCGGAGCGCGAAACGTGGTAGCCTGTGCCCCTAGGACAGCCTGATCGACCCCGCGGATGCAGTAGGTCGCGCCCTGACTGGAGCCAGTGTCGGCCTGCAGCGCTGGCCCACGAATGTTGGCGGTAGCGGGTGCAGAAGAGGAAACAGGCGTCACCACTCCTTGCCAACTGCCCGGAACCGAAGCTACTCCGGTGATCGCGGAAGCCTTCTCTCCCGCAGGCTTGGGCGTCTCTGACCCCAATAACAGTTCGACCATCGTGCAACAGTTGGGGTATCGCTCATTCGGCTTCTTCGCCAAGGCTCGACGAATAATCGGCTGGTCGGCAGGCGGCAGCGGCGAGACGTTCGGCTCGGCGCTGATATGTTGCATGATCAGTTGGCGAACATTGCTGCCGGAGAACGGACGCTGGCCAGTGAGCAATTCTTGAAAGACGATAGCCAGACTATATTGATCTGAGAAGCGGCTGATCTTGCCGTCGAAGCTTTCCGGAGCGGCATAAACAGGAGTGATTCCCCCGGTCACGGTGGCCTGGGAGCCTTCTAGATCCTTGACCAGACCAAAGTCGGCCACCTTGACATGATTATGGACGAGGAAGAGATTCTGCGGCTTAATGTCGAGATGCTGGAGCTGATACTGCGAGTTCATCAGGTCCAGCGCCTCGGCAGTCTCGGCCATGTAGCGAAGCAGTTCGTCGCGCGGAATCCCAGGCAGTCCCTGGGCACGGGCTTCTTTGTAGCGATCCCATAGGTTGCGATCGGCCAACTCCATCACGATGACGAGTTGACCGTCAATTATCTCGTAGCGTTCCAGCGACAGAATGTAGGGATGGCGGACATTCTTGACCCGTTCCAGTGCCCTCATTTCCTGCTTAGCGCGCTGGTCGGAATCACCAGCGCTACCCAGGTCTCCATAGACGAACTTGATCGCCTTTTGGATACCGCCTGGTGCCTCTGCGCGCCAAACTTCTCCGAATCCCCCTCCTCCAATTCGTTCGATCAGTCGGTAGCCGGGGATTGGTTCGGCGTTTGCTTCGACCCGCACTCCCATACGTTACATCTCGCCGAGTTCCATCTAAGACGTTCGGAGTAAGGCACAATTCCAGGAGCAGACAGAGTAATTCGTCTAAGCATAGCTTTTTATCGTGTCAGTCGCAAATAATCGGACTTCCTTCAAACAAAAAATTGCTTGGCCGCGATTAGCCCCATACGACCAATCCGGTTTCCAAAGGGTTAGCCAGCTGGTCATGTCGGGGCAAAACACGCACCAAATAGCCGTGCTGTCCACTGGCACGGCAAGGAATGGTGCCCTCGAACCGCCACACCCCGTTCTCCCCAGCAGAGTCGTTGGTCGACATGTTCACCGTGCTGGGCCGCGGGATCGAGCCAAGATTGTCGATCAGGCCATGGAAGAGCTGGACTTGAACATCATTGGGCGTGAGCGTGCCGAGGCGAACATGCGCGGATACGGTTAGCTCATTGCCGACGTAAAGAGGGTCGTCACCGTTGGCTTCGACTCGGACGATCTTGACGTCGGCCCATTGCCGGTCGAGCTGCCGACGCCATTGGGCTAATTCCGCAGCAGTGCGAAGTTGATTGGCTCGCAGGGTCTGAAATCGCTGGGCACTGGGCAGATAGGCCAGCGTGGTGTACTCACCGACCATGCGTCCAGTGTTGTAGATCGGAGCTAGGCTGGCGATCGATCGTTTCATCCGTTTTAACCAACCACGCGGCAGACCGTCGTTACCTCGCTGATAAAACAGAGGGACAATTTCTTGTTCGAGCAAGTCGTAGAGCAGGCGGCTCTCGACCTCATCCTGATAAGCAAGATCGGAATACTCTTCGCCCGCACCGATGGCCCAGCCGTTGTCCCCAGCGTAGCCTTCGCACCACCAGCCATCGAGAATCGACAAGTTCAGCACGCCGTTGACTGCTGCCTTCATGCCGCTAGTACCGGACGCCTCCAGAGGTCGACGCGGATTGTTTAGCCAGACATCGACCCCTTGGACAAGATAGCGGGCCACGTTCATGTCATAGTCTTCGAGGAAGACCAGTCGCCGTCGCAGTTCCGGTCGTCGCGTGAATTGAATGATCTCGGCAATCAGTTCCTTGCCGCCGTGGTCGCGTGGATGAGCTTTGCCTGAGAAGATGAACTGGACTGGCCGTTCGGCGTTGTTGACGATCTGAGCTAGTCGATTCAGATCGCGAAAGACCAGCGAGCCGCGCTTGTAGGTGGCGAAGCGGCGAGCGAAACCGATGGTCAGAGCATCGGGATCGAGAATCTCGTCGGCCAACGCCAACTCGGTCGGCAGAGCGTTGCGGGCGGCGAGTTGTTTTTTCATCCGACTGCGAGCAAAGGCAACGAGTCGCTCTCGGCGTCGTTCGTGCGTTCGCCACAGTTCAGCGTCGGGGATGCTGTCGATACGCTTCCAAATAGTCGCCTCATCGGGTCGACCGCTCCAGTGATTGCCCAAATAGCGATCAAACAGTTGCGACAGATCTGGGGACACCCAACTGGTTGTGTGGATGCCATTGGTGATGCTGGTAATGGGAATTTCCGGATCGGGCAGCGAGGGCCAGAGATTCCGCCACATCTTGCGCGAGACGACCCCGTGCAACTGACTGACGCCGTTGGCAAAGTTCGACAGCCGCAGAGCCAACACCGTCATGCCGAACGGTTCGGCGGCATCGGTGGGCTTAATTCGACCCAGTCCGAGGAACTGTTCCAGGGTGAGGCCGAGTTGCGGTAATAGCGGAGCGAAATAGTGTTCGACCAGTTGCGGCGCGAAGACGTCGTTGCCCGCTGGTACTGGGGTGTGTGTGGTAAATACCGTGCCGGCGCGGACCGCCTCCCGAGCGGTATCGAAGTCGCAGCCGAAGTATTCGATCAGTTCGCGGATGCGCTCCAGGCCGCAAAAGGCCGAATGGCCCTCGTTCATGTGGCAAACAGTCGGCTCTTTGCCCAGGGCACGCAGGGCCCGCACCCCGCCAATGCCGAGGATCATCTCCTGACGGATGCGCATGTCGTGATCGCCGCCGTACAGTCGCGCCGTGATCGTGCGGTCCTCCGGAGTGTTCCGCGAGATGTTGGTATCGAGCAAGTAGAGCGGCACACGGCCCACCTGCAAGCGCCAGATGCGAGCGAAGACTTCGCGGCCTGGGAGCGGCACGCTGATGACCACCGGGTCACCGTTAGCGTCGGTCTCGGCGAACAGTGGTAGATGGAAAAAGTCGTTCTCCGGATAACGTTCGCGCTGCCAACCATCAGCACTAAGGTACTGGCGGAAGTAGCCTTCACGATACATCAGTCCCACGCCGACGAGCGGCAGCCCCAGATCGGAGGCACTCTTGAGATGATCACCCGAGAGTACGCCCAGACCACCGGAATACACCGGAACGCTTTCGTGCAAGCCAAACTCCGCACTGAAGTAGGCAATCACCAGATTTTGCGCAGCCTTACAGGTTTCCTGATACCACGAGGGAGCCGCTAGGTAGGCCTCGAACTCCTCCTCGACGCGATCCATGTGAGCCAGGAAGCCGTCATCATTGAGCAACTGTTCCAGGCGAGCCTGATCGATGGCTCCAAGAAGCTTCACGGGACTGTGCTCGACGGCCTCCCACAGGTCGGAATCGATACGACGAAACAACGCAGTGGCTTCATGGTTCCAGCTGATCCAAAGGTTATAAGCGAGTTTATGGAGTGCCTTCAGGCGTGGGGGCAACTGGGGGAGGACGGTGAACGTCCGAAACGAACTCGGAAGCATCTCGACTTCTCAGTGGGTTCAGGGGTCCAACCATCCGGGAGAGGAACGGATGACTCGACGATAGAGCGCGTCGCTAGATAGTGAAGCGGATCGCAGGCGGATTAATCGCCGCAGTAGGTAGCCGCAGGCTTCAGCCTGCGAACAAGCTTCCTACCCCACTGGCGCTACACCATCTTGAGCATCGCTCTAGTGTCTCTAATTGATTTATGGAAGCAAGCCCGCGTTCTTCAAGTGAAGAACGCGCGATTCCTCAATCTCTATTTTATAGGTATTAAAACTATTATTATCCTTTTAGAATTTATAGAGATGAGTTCCGCTTCAGCCTAGCTCCAGAGCGTGGTGCGTCTCTAGCCAGCGTTCTATGTCGCGGAAAAACGGCAACGGATCGTGTTCAAACTCCAGCGTGTGGCTGGCCTCGGAATATTCGATGATCTTGGCGTCGCGAGTTGGAAACCGCTCGACGTAAGCACGTGTCTTGGCGTTGCTGATGATTCGATCGCGTCCACCTAGCAGCAATAGTACCGGAACGTGAATCTTGGTGTGCGCCTGACGCATCAAGTGATCGAGCCTCCGGCTGGCGAAAAGCAATCGCGACGTCGCCTGGTGCAAGGACAAGGAATCCTCGTTGAGGTACTGAATCCATTCCGGAGTAGTGGTGAACAGTTCTGGGTCATCTAGTGGAATGGGAAAGCGCTTAGTCGGCCAACAGAGGCGAGCCAGGGCGATCGCCACTTTCTCACCGAACGACATGCCGAGGCGAGGAAAGAAACCGGGAGCTATCAGGATCAAGCCTTTGGAACCGCCGGGCACCCAGTATTCCAGGGCAACCGCCAACTTCGCCCCCCAGGAAATGGCCATCAGATAAGGAGGATCGGCGCAGTAAGCCGCGATGAACTCGTTGAGGTCGGCAATTAGTCGACGGTAGCTGGGGGTGTCGCCGCGTGCCTGCTGGTTGAGGCCGCTGCCGCGACGATCGAGAAACAACACCTCCCAACCGGCGCGGGCCAGGTGCGAACAACTGCCGACGTACCAGCCACCGTGACTTTGGATGCCATGAATCCCGATCAGCTGACCACGCTGTCGTCCCTGGGCGGGGTAGCGGCGAAAGTACATCGGATAGCCGTCCGAAGCCGTAAATGTCTCGACCACGAAGGGATCGGCAACGGTCTCCATGTAGCGTTCTCCCAGACGTTCTCAAAGGAGACGAATCTGTTTTACCGTGACCCGCTCCAGCGCCTGTGGATCAATGTCCACTCCTAGACCAGGGCCGACAAGGGCCGGTGCCTTGCCTCCCAGACTAAAAGTCAGGTCGGTCAGTCCCAGTGCATCATAGACCAGACGCGAGTCATAGGATCCCTCGACAAAACGTAATTCGACAAGACAGCTGGCGAAGTGACGACCAGCGGCAGACAGAATGGCGGTTTCGCCAACCTGACAACCGAGCTGACAGCCCAGGCCGTGCTGTTTGGCCAGCTGCACCAGTCGTAGCGACGGAATGAAACCGCCGCACTTCGATAGCCGCACGTTGAACAGATCGCACCAGCCGTTGGAGATGGCACGTTCTGCATCGAGACGGCCACACAGCGACTCGTCGAGCATGATCGGGGTGTGGACCGCGCGGCGCACCTCGGCCAAGCAGGCAACTTCCTCGTGGGCCACCGGTTGCTCGACGCTGGCGATGCCGAACGGTTCCAACTCACGAATCCGAGCAACGACTTCGCTGGGCGACCAAGCTTCGTTGGCATCGACACGCAGTTCGACCTTTGCCCCGACACAGCGGCGAATGGTACGCAGACGTTCGACGTCGTTCTGCCCGGCGATGCCGACCTTGACCTTGATCTGTCGCAGGCCGTAGACCCGTTGTAGCAAAGCCACCAAGCGGAGCTTCAGGCCCTTGGCCGAGGTGATCGCCCCCGAGTAGCGAACCGAGGAACGAGGCGAATACAACTCGGGAGCGAGCAGCTGAACAACATGAGAGAGTGGCTGGTGAAACCGTCGCCCACAGGCGTCGAGCCAGGCCAACTCGACGGCGCAGCGGGCGGCGTTGCCCTGGATGCCGCGCTCGTCTCCTGGGGTTGCTGCCAGCCGCAATCGTTCGGCTTGCTCGACCGCTTCGGCGAAGGAACGGCAGGCGGTTAGCTGGCGATCCAGTTGACTCCGTTGCAACAGTTCCAACACCGAATCGATCGTCTCTCCAGTGACGTAGTCGCGTGGGACGCCTTCGCCGTGCCCGACGCTACCATCGTCGAGGACACAACGAACCACGACGTTGTCGGTCTGCTGGCGAGTGTGCGAGGCATGACGAATCGGACGCCGCAAGCGAATGCGTGTGTGCCGGGCAGTTAGCTCGACAATTTTCACGGTTGGCCCTCCACGAAATTCTTCTTCAAGATAGTCGGAAAAATCTGGTTGGGGAGGATTGCGGGATTGTGCCGGTTCGTCTAGCATGACCCTCAGGAGCCCCTTTTGGAGTAAAGGGGAAGCAATCAGGGAGACATCAACATGGCTCCAATCTCAATGGAAGACTCGCCCGTACAACTGATCTTGCACCTGCGACGCACCCCCTCGTTGAGGCGGGTGGTTGTCGAGGAATCGGACTCCAGCGTAATTCTGACCGGCACCGTAGCCAGCTACTATCACAAGCAACTCGCACAGGAAGCCGTTCTACCAAAACTCCGAGGTCGAAAGCTGATCAATCGACTCGTCGTGGTACGAAACTGAACCCGACCAAACTCACTCACCACGCGCGGCTCGGACATAAGCGGCAAAATTGGCTACCGGGGTGCCGCGGTCCACGCCGTGGTTGAGGTTGACGATGTGCCGCTGGCCCCCGCCGGCAGCGACGCAGGCCCGCGTGGCCTGTCGAACTTCGTCGACTGTGCCGTGATGCAGCAATTCCTCATCGACGTTGCCCTGGAACACCAGGTGCGGATACTGTCGCCGTGCCGCGGCCAGATCATGGCAGCGCCCCAGACTGATGACGTCGGCTCCGGAGTCGCACAAGCGGTCCAGATAGGGGCATTCCTTGACAAAAAGGATGCGCGGCACGCCGGGAGCCTCGGTGAAGATGCGACGATGATATGGTTGTGCCCAGCGAGCATACTCCGCCTCAGCAAGCAGCCCTGCCCAGGAGTCGAACAGTTGATAGACGTCCGCGCCGTCGGCGGTCAACTGGTTGAGAAAGTCTACTGTCGCTGTCGTCAATCGTTCTAACAAGGTTTGCCAAACCACGGGCTGCTCGGCGGCAAAGCGGCGCGTCGCAGTCATGTCCTTGCCCGTGCCGATGCAGTACGAGGCAACAGTAAACGGCGCACCGGCAAAGACCAGGACGGGTAGTTCTCCGCGAAGCTCGCCCTTTACCAGCTTTAGCAGATCGCGAATGTGCTGGTAGCGTTCCGGAGCGGGGCGCGGCTCGAGCCGCTGCACGTCGGCTAGCGTGCGGATCGGCCAGTCGGGAACGGGACCGACAGCGGGTTGCAAGGTGAACGGTTGTCCCATCGCCACCGGCAAGGAAGTAATGTCGTAAAACAGAATGATGCCATCGACCCCGAATCGCTTGGGTAACAGTGAGGCGCGAGCGGCGAGTTCGACATTCTCGGAAAACTCATAGAAGGAAAGGCCCGAACGAACGCGATGGAACTCCGGATCCCAGCGGCCGGCCTGACGCATCGCCCAAACCGGCGGACGTTCAACAACTTCTCCCCGAGCAGCACGAACTAGCAGCGGAGCCGGGGTCGACAGAGACACCATGAACAACCCTCGTCGATTTGCGAGCGACCCCAAGTATTGTAGTGATCCACGATTGGGTCGGAGTTACTACAATGTGGGCAACCGCTGAAGCTCTTCAGGCAGAAAGGGAACGTAGTTATGCGACGCAAGGAACTCCGCACAGCAGCCAAACGCCGCCGTAAGTTGATCAACCACCCCAGCCCCAAGGGACTCAAACGCCGAGCCCAGCGAGAGAAGAAGATGGCCTCGACTCATCGAAAATGAGGAATGGCTCAGGGAGCTGGAGTGCCCCACGGCCCCCCCAGCTCCACGTTACTCGGTTTTACTCTTTAGCCTTTGGCTTGAGAGGAACGATCAGGAGCGTATCTTGATCCGAAACGTAGGTAGCACCAGCCTGAGCTAGTATCTGTTTGAGGTACTCGCCCAGTGGCCGATTCTCCCACGCCGGTGGACGCACCGATCGCGTGACCGGATTGGGTAGTCTCGCCTCGCCGAAAGCGTGCTGATCGACCACAAAATCAAGATCGTACCTCAACTCGATGTCGGCCAGGACTTCCTGAAGTAGCGTCTCACGCCCAGCAATCTCGAGGATGCGTTCGTTGAGGATCTTCTGCAAGGCGATGTCCTGGAGCGCCTTGCGGAGCATAAGCGGCTCGCGCTGATCTTGGTCATGCAAACAGACGATCAGGCCATCGTTGGCAGCGAGATACAAACGATCCGTAATATCGTTAACAATGGGAAAGCGGAAGGCCGACGTGTCGTAGCTGCTCAGCGTCGTGCCGCGCTTGCGATCGAGAATCAGCAGGCGTCCGCTGTGATCGCTGGCGTAGACAAACCGAGTATTCGCGGCCAGAAAGCGATCGGCTTTGGGGTTGCCCTCCAAAACCATCCCGCGTTGAGGAAGTTTCCACAACGGCTCGCCTGTGTCGCGATCCAGCCGCGTCAGGCCTTCTCGTTCCGAGGTAACGTAGATGTCGGTGTCGAGAATGACCGGTGAGCGTGAAATGGCCGTGCCCGCTGTGTGCCGCCAACGCAGCCGACCGGTTCGCATGTTGACGGCGTACAAAGTCGAGTCATCGCACCCCAGGTACGCGGTATCGGCAAACGCTGTGGGGGGCACGGTGATGCGGTGATCCAGATCAAACGTGAACAGTTCGGTGGTTCGTCCCGGAGCTGGCGGCGTCTTGCTGTAGCTGATGACCTTGCCATCCGGACTGACCACCATGATCTCACGACGCGACAGCAAAGGGCGGAAGGCCAGCAGCAAGTTCGTGCGAGCCGTCCAGATCGGACGAGGAGTTACTGTTCGTTCCACCACGTCCCCCGAAGTGTCAGAGTAAACCAGCGATTCCGTCGAGGCACCTCCGGTCAGAGCGGGGTTACTGGTGAAGTACGGCAAGTTGAAGGCAAACAGAACACTACTGGCGGTTGGGACGAAGATGCGAGTCTTGTCCACTGCTGGAGCCGCAGTGATACCACCAGACAACGGATATTCCCAGTTATCCACTCCTGTATCTCGGTTGAGGGAGTGAATCGTCGCGTTGGCAATGACGTAAACGGAGCGACGGTTCGAGGCCAGATAGGGCAACAAGGTGTAGGGTTTGCCCACGCGAACCCGCCAATGAGTGACCCCCGTTTCGGCATCGAGCCGCGTGACCAAACCGCTGCGGGTCAAAATGAGAAGGTCTTTGCCATCCAAAGCGGCGTAGAGCAGACCGTCTTTCTGGCCATCCATCGGCACATAGCCACGCCAGGCCTGATGCAGGTTCAGCCGCTTAAGCACCTCCGGAGGAGGCGGCGCGGGGGTCGAGTAAATGTTTCGCCGATGTGTTTGTGCCGGCGCGAATGACCCGATTGACAGAACCGTCACGATTGCGGTCATCCCGACAATTGTTGCTCGCATGCCAAGCCTCCTCCATCGCCCCAGAGCCGGTCCTGGCCGCCGTGCTTCGGTAGCGGCAAGCCTGGGTTCCAACTACGTCACCTAGTCCGAGTGTACCACGGAGCGCCGACGACGGAAGAAAGGCCGCCTCCGGACCGCTCATTTCTTGCCTTCCGCGCGACGGTCGAGGAAGAAATTTCGGAGCAATCCAGCGCATTGCTCGGCCAACACGCCGCCGAGCACGACACAGCGATGATTCAGCCGCGGATCGTCAGTGATGTGATAGAGCGTATGGCAGGCACCGGCCTTGGGATCGGTACAACCGTAAACGACAACCGGCACACGAGCTTGCACGATGGCTCCCGCACACATCGGACAGGGTTCGAGGGTGACGTAGAGCAAACAGTCCTCCAACCGCCAGGAGCCGACAAATCGTGCCGCCTGGGTCAAAGCGATCATCTCGGCATGAGCGGTTGGATCGTTGAGTTGTTCGCGCTGGTTGTACGCCTGGGCGATGACCCCGTGCTGACGATGCACCACAACAGAACCGATGGGCACTTCCTCTTCGACGTAGGCTTGGCGAGCGGCGTCGAGAGCCAGTTCCATATGGTGCAGATGGAATGGATGCGTCGGATCGGTGGGCAGTTCACGGAACGATAGCGGCAACATCACCTCATCCATTCAGCGGCAAGGGGATCGCAGTGCCAAGCTCCGCGGAGCGAGCGACGGCTTCAGTGAACTCCATGTAAGCCAGACCGTCAGCGAAGGACGTGAACCGAATCGGCGAACCGGTGCGGATGGCCTCGACGAATTCCGCCTCGCAGCGCCAGCCGCCTCGTAGCTCCTCGGGAATGGGGATTTCGGACAGTTCGCCCAGCGAACCGGGTTGACCCGCCTGAGTGCGACTACAGCCGAAGATTCGCCCTGTCAGCAGATCATAACGCAGTACGCCAGCGTCGCCGAACAGCGTGATCGACGCCTCTTGACCGTAGGGAGTGACCCCACTGAACTGATAGATGGCTCGGGCTCCGGCAGGCAGTTCGGTCAGAACCTGGACACTGTCCGGCGTACCCACGGAACGGCGCACCCCACTGTAGGGATCGATGCGTGTGGGAATGAACGCCTGCACCTGAGCCAGTACGCGGGTGGGTTGCGGCACCCAACGGGTAAGGGTTTCGTGGAAGATGCCGAGCGTCAGCATGTTGAAGCCGGACAACGCCGCATCCTGACGCCAGTGCAGCGGGGCAGTCGGATCGGCCAGCGCTGCCGTGCGATGCACTACTGAAACCTCGCGCAGCTGTCCCAGATAGCCCTGCGAGATCCGCTGACGGATTAGCGCGTCGCCTTCCAGCCCATATGGGCTGGGCACGATCTGGACGACCAGATTCGGCTTGCGGCGTGCCGCCTCGACCATGGCTCGGGCCTCGGCGGCATTCATGGCCATGCGCGCCTCCGTCAAGACGTGCTTGCCCGCCTCCAGAGCGGCCAAGGTGATCGGGGCATGCAAGTACGGCCAGGTACCGATCACTACCGCGTCCACGTCGGCGCACTGAACCAGTTCCTGCCAGTTGTCAAAGGTGCGATCGATGTGGAACTCGCGGGCCACCTGTCGCGTCGAGTCGGGGCGACGATTGCACACCGCGACAATTTCAACCTCGGGAAGCGCCCGAAAACCGGGGATATGTCGGGCACGGGTATTCGCTCCTGCGCCAATCAGGCCAATCCGCAGCATGGTAGTTGTCTATCCAACCAGGGGAAGCGAAGGTTTTAGTAGCGAGACTCCTGCATCGGATTGTACAGCACGGCACAGACGACACAAAAGCGATTCAGGATACAATTTAAGCAGTCGCGAGCGAACCGAAACTCCTTGCCAGGCTTCACCTCGCGCACTTATACTCAAGGTCGCGTTCTCTTGTTGCTTTTTTGCGGAGTGAGCCTCATGAGCCTGCCGGCACCTGCCATCCGTTTGTTCGTGCTCGTCGTGGGCCTGATTTTGCTTGTTCTCACTCCATTAAACCGGGCGGACACCAGACTGACAGCGGAAAGCGTCGCGGAACTTCAGAAAGCATATCAGACGGAGTCTGACGTCCTCCTCAAGAACAAACTCGCCGACCGGTTCTCGCCAGAATGGTTGGAGCGAGCCGAGGCATTGGCCAAGGTGGGCGGTGAGGCGCTGAAGGCTGGGCGATTGGTGGAAGCGCGCGACAGCTTCCGCCGAGCCCGTTGGTCCCTGCCGAGCCTACCTGTCAGTCTGCCGGCCCACGTTGCCCGCGTGCTGGGGGATGGCAAACTGCGGCACAGCGGTCCCGTCCATGCCCTGGCATTCAATCGGGCTGGTACTCGACTTGTCACTGCCGGAGCCGATGGACTGGTCAAAGTCTGGGACGTGGCCAATGGACGTGAGGTGACACACTATGTCGGACATACGCGATCTGTAAAGGCGGTAACCTTCTCTAAGGATGGCGTCTGGATCGCCAGCGCCGGCGAGGATCGCGAGATTCGCATCTGGGAGACCGAGACCGGCAAGGACGTGCAGCAGCTGACCGGCCATGCCGAGCCGATCAGCGGATTGGCTTTCAGCCCTGATCGACAACTACTCGTCGCCTGTGGACAGGAGAAAATCGTTCGGCTGTATGAGATCAAGACCGGCAAGGTGCAGCACGATCTGATGGGCAACACCAATCAGGTCAACGGAGTGGCCTTCAGCGGCGATGGCAAGTGGATCGCGGCCGCCGGCACCGATCAGCATGTCCGCATCTGGGAAGCCAAAAATGGAGCCGATCGCACCAGTATCAAGGCGTTCGGCGGCAAAGTCTACTGCATCGCCTTTCATCCGGACAGTCAGTCGGTGGTCGCCGGTGGGTCCGATCCCAACGTGGCCAAGCGGTTGGCGATCGCAGGCGGCGGGGAACGTCAGGTCTACGAGGGAGCCGAGCAGGCCGTCACGGCAGTGGCCATCAGCACCGATGGCAAGGTGGTGGCAGTCGGCAGCGCCGACAAACGCATCCGCCTCTACGATGCCGAAACTGGCGCGATCTTCCGCACCCTGTCGGGGCATGATGGCGAGATCACTTCGCTGGCGTTCCACCCCGACGGCAGCCGACTCGCCTCCGCCAGCGCCGATCAAACCGTGCAACTGTGGGAACTGGGCAGCACCGAACCGTCGCGGCTGCTGGGCGGCGAAAAGGGGGCTCACGGCGACGCTATCTGGTCGGCAGTGTACAGCCCCAACAATGACTACATCCTCACGGCGGGACGAGACAAACTCCTCAAACTATGGGATGCCCGGACCGGTGCCGAACTCAAGACCTTCAAGGGCCACACCGCCCCGGTTACCTGCGCCATTTTTAGTCCGGATGGCAAACAAATTTTGTCCTGTGGCGGCGATCGCGTGCTGAAGTTGTGGGATCTGGCCTCCGGTAACGAAATTCGCACCTTCAAGGGACATACGGCTCCGGTCACGTCGGCGGCGTTCAGTCCGGACGGCAAACGCATCGTCTCCGGGGGAGCCGATCGCCTGGTCAAGGTTTGGGACACCGAAAGTGGCAAGGAGTTGGCCAGTCTCGACGGACATTCGGCTGTTGTCTCGACCGTCGCCTGGAGTCCCGACGGCAAGCACATCGCCTCGGGAGCGGGCGATCGCACAGTGCGGCTGTACGACGGACAAACGTACAAGGAAGAACGCTCGATGCGCGATCACGCCGGCTCGGTCAGCTGTCTGGCCTTCTCCAATGATTCGACGAAGTTGGCCACCTGTGGCGGGGACTCGCGCGTGCTACTCTACGATATGACCCTTAGCGGACCGCCTATCTCTTTTATAGGGCATAAGAACGTGGTCAGTTCTGTGGCGATCAGTCCCAACGGCAAGACGCTGGTCTCCGGCGGCGGCGATCAAGTCATCAAGCTCTGGGACACCTCCACCCATCAGGAACTGCACAGCTTTCGCGGGCACAAAAATTGGATTAGTTCCGTCGCTTTTTCCACCGATGGACATTACTTCGTGTCTTCCAGTGTCGATCACACGGTGCGTATCTTTGAACTGGGGATGCAGTCCAACGGCACGGGCGTGGGGCATTTCCGCGAGGTGCGAGCCGTCACGGTCAGTCCCGATGGCAAGCTGTTGGCTTCGGCGGGCAACGATCATACGGTGCGCGTTTGGGAGGTGGCCACCGGACGCGAACGCTTCGTCTTCGCTGGCCATCAGTACCCGGTGACGGCTCTGGTGTTCCTACCGGACAGCAACACCCTGGTTTCCGCCGGCGAGGACAAAGCCATCAAACTTTGGGATGTTCACACGGGCAAAGAAAAGCTCAACGTCCGCGAGCAGGGCCAGTCTAGCGAAGTCGTGGTGTTGGCGGCGGGGAGCAATCGCCAGTTCGTCGCTTGGGTCGCTCAGACCGACAAGGAACCGGCTAAGTCGATTCATGTCGTAGAAACCTACGATGCCGAGACTGGTAAATTGCTCAAATCGATCAACCTGCAAGATCGCGTTAAGGAGATCTCTAGTCTCTCGTTCTCCAACGATGCCACGCTGTGCGCGGTCGGCGACCGCCAGGGCAAGGCTTATCTGTTTGACACGGCTTCGGGCAAACCCGTGGGCGAGCCGATCAACGCCTCGTCGCTGCCCCTCGCCGATCTGTGTCTGACGCCGGACAAGCAGAAGTTGGTAACGGCAGACAACAACGGTGAACTGAAAGTGTGGGAGTTGGCTCAGCGGAGCAAGCCGCTACAAACGATGAGGGGACATCGTCAGCCCGTGGCTGCCTTCGCTATGTCGCCAGACGGTAAGCATTTTGCTACTTCATCAATAGACAATACAGTCAAACTGTGGAGTCTCGATTCGGACAAAGAACTGCGTAGCTGGGAATTCAAAGTGCCGCCCCAGGAGTATCTACCGTTCGTGCGGGCCTTGGCTTTCACGTTGGATGGCAAGCAGATCGCGACGGCCAACGCCGACTCGACCATCTATCTACTGGAAGCAACTGCGCCGGAGGAGAAGAAGTAACGATCTCGGTTCCTCGCCCAGGAGAGTGAATACCTATGAAGAGACTGATGGCGTGGCTGGTCGGTCTGGGGTTAGTTGGGCTGGTCTTGCCGAGTGTGGCTGCGCAGAAGGCCGCCGGCAAGGAGCAGGCCAAGGTCAAAGCCGCCCTACGGGAGTTGCAGGATTTCATCGGCGGCTGGAAAGGATCGGGGTCGCACAAGCTCAATCCCGGCCCACGCGACAAGTTCTGGCCTGAAACGGTCAAGTGGAACTGGCGGTTCAAGGACGACGATTGCTGGTTGAACGTCGAATTCGACGGCGGCAAATTGTTCAAAAGCGCCGACATTCGCTACCTCCTGGACAAGAAGAAGTATCAACTGACGGCGACTCCGGTCGAGGGCAAGGAACCGCTCGTCTTCCTCGGCGGACTCCAGGACGATAAGCTCATCTTCGAGCGCACCGATGCCCGGGCCAACGAAGTGCAACGCATCCGCATGAACACCGCGGCGGAAGGAATTCGTTTCATCTACATTGTGGATCGTAAAAGTGAAGGTGGTACGATCTGGCGCACCGAGGCGATGGTGCAAAGCACCAAGATCGGCGAAAGTCTGGCCAAAAAGCCCGGCAAAAAAGGCCCCGAGTGTGTCGTTTCCGGCGGACTAGGTACGATGCCTGTCACCTACATGGGCGAGACCTTCTACGTCTGCTGCACCGGCTGTCGCGACGCCTTCAACGAGAATCCCAAGAAGTATGTCGACGAATTCAAAGCGGCTAAGAAGAAGTAACTCCATCAAGGCTGGCTCTACTGGTTCATTGCATCTGTTATAGGGAGGTTCGCGTCTTCGAGCTTCGGAGCGGAGGAGGTGGACTCTTTCGGAGCGGAGGACGTAAGTTCTCCGTGTTTGTGGCGCCCCACAGAGGGCTGACGCCCTCCGCTCAGAGCAGACGAGTTGTTTCTGAGCCGCCCCTCAGTTCAGCTGTAATGAACCTTTACTGCCGTTGCTCCTACGGCGCGAGGAGATGCCCTATCATGAATGCTCGACTCCTGGTATGTTGCACCAGCGGGGTGCTACTCCCGGCCATTTTCCTTACCTTGGCTGCGAAAGATCGCCTGGTCGATTCCCCTTGGGAGGCGATGCATCACGGCTACATCCTCGCCAATCCGCCCATGTCGTTTACACGAACTTCAGAGATCTCTGAAGTGAAATCTAAAAGGGGCGGCGGCGGGAACCACACCGTTGGCGTTGTCCAGGAGCGGCTAGCGACGCTTCGCCACAAACACAAGGACCAACCGACGGCACCTAGTGTGATTCAAGCATTTTTGCAGCCGCCCGCCGAGTACGAGGGCAAGTTCGGTGACTATCGCTCGGTACTGAAGTTCGACGATGGCTCGCCCGTCCGCACGCCTCAGGACTGGTTGCGAAGGCGAGCGGAGATTCTCCGCTACTGGCATGGGGTGATGGGGGCTTGGCCCGCGCTGGTCGAGAAGCCCCAGATCAAATACCAGGAGAAGGAGCAGGTCAAGAACTTCACGCGGCACAAGGTGGAGATCGAGGTCATTCCGGGGCGGTTGGTTGGCCCGCAATATCTGTTGATCCCGGACGGACAGGGACCTTTCCCGGCGGTGGTGATCACATGGTACAACTCGACTGACAGCGCCGGGCTGAATCCCAAGGTTCGCGATAAGTTCGATTTCGGTTACCAATTGGCCCAGCGCGGCTTCGTGACCTTGTGTGTCGGCAACGTGGGATCGGCGGATCCACGAATCGTTGACGGAAAGGCTGGGGTGCAGCCGCTGTCGTACCTGGCCTACGCGGCTGCGAACTGTCGCAACGCCCTGGCGAACCTGCCTCAGGTAGACCCTCGGCGCATCGGCATCTTGGGGCATTCGTTTGGCGGCAAGTGGGCTATGTTCGCCTCTTGTCTGAACGAGCAGTTCGCCTGCGCCGTGTGGGGCGATCCGGGCATCGTCTGGAACGAGAAAGACCCCAACGCCAACTACTGGGAGAAATGGTATCTGGGGTACGACTTCTCCCAGCCGGCCGAACGGCAGCGGCGTCCGGGGGTCGTCACCAAGGATAACCCACGGACGGGCGCATACAAGCAACTAGTCGCCGCTGGCCGCGACCTGCACGAGTTGCACGCCCTGATGGCTCCCCGGCCGTTTCTCGTGTCTGGCGGGGGCCAGGATCGGCCCGATCACTGGACGGCGCTGAACCACACCATCGCGGTCAACACGCTTCTCGGTCACACTGGCCGCGTGGGCATGACTATGCGAGACGGCCACACGCCTACGCCCGAAGCGAACCGTCAGGCGTTCGCATTTCTGGAACACTTCCTCAAACCTCCGCAGCAGCCGGCGATGAAACAGTCTCGTGATCCGCAATGACTGCCAGGCTATAAGCCGAAATGGTCCAGACCGGAGCGTAGACCGAGGCGGAACTCGAAGTGAAACAGCGAACCGCTCTGGAATTCGGAGTTGATTTCGTGACGGCAGCCGCTATACATGCTCCCCTTGCGTTCTGTGTAGCTGGATGTTCGGGAGATGGGTCATGCGACGGATTCGCGACCTGCTGGGACTGTTGCTACTGGGAATGGCTGCGGTGAATGGCTGCGAAAGCCGCGATAACTACGTTCGACCGCCGAAGCCTCCCGAGGAGTTCAACGCGCCACCGGCCAACGATCCACGGTACACCGGACCGATCGAGTATCCTCGTGAGGTGATGGAACAAGATCCGCTGCTGAAACGGGCCAAGGAAAACAAAACCCCCAATCCGCTGAACAGCCCGCGCGCAGGCGGTGCAGGCGGTCCGGCGATGCGACCGGGTGGATTCTGAGCCGAATGCGAAGATGAACCGAGGCGCTGAATTTCAGTAGAATTCTCTGCTGAGCCAGCGCCTCGCTGCATAGACTGTAGATAAGAGTACGATCCCCAGAGACGCACCAGCCATGACCACGCTGTTGACCGACCTGCGTGAAGAGATTCTCGAACTGAAACGAGCCAAAGATGCCACGATCCTGGCACATTATTATCAGGAAGGCGAAATTCAGGAACTGGCCGACTTTGTGGGCGACAGTCTGAATCTCTCGCGGGCGGCAACCAAGGTAACGACGTCGACCATCGTCTTCTGCGGCGTGCATTTCATGGCGGAGACGGCGAAGATTCTCAACCGGTCCAAGCGAGTGCTGTTGCCGGACCTCAAAGCGGGGTGTAGCCTTGCCGAGGCCGCCCCTCCGGAGAAGCTGGCCCGCTATCAAGAGATGCTCCGCATCGATGGGCGCAAGTTTCAGACCGTGACCTACATCAACTCGACTGCGGGCGTCAAGGCCTTGTCCGATTGGATCGTCACCTCTGGCAATGCCGAGCAGATTATCCGTCGCGTCCCCGAAGAGTACGAGATCTTGTTTGTGCCTGATCGGCACCTAGGACAGTATCTTTCCGAGTTGACCGGACGAAAGATGATCCTCTGGGACGGGGCGTGCATCGTTCACGAGATCTTTTCCGTTGGCGATCTGCTCGCCCTGAAGCGGAAGCTGCCGCACAGCATCACCATTGCTCATCCGGAGTGCCCAGCGAATATCCGTGAGCATTCAGAGTTTGTCGGCGGCACCGAGGCGATGGTTCGCTTCGTCGGTCAGCACACTACGCCGACCGACTTCCTGGTCGCTACCGAGGCGAACATGATGTGGCGGCTACAGACCTTGTATCCCCAGCATCGCTTCCATCCTGTACCGGGTATCACCTGCGCCTGCAACAAGTGTCCGCACATGGGCTTGAACACGCTGGAAAAGGTGCGGGACTGCCTGATTCGTGGTGAGCCGGAGATCCACTGGCAGCCGGAGTTCGAGCGAGCCAAGGAAGTGCTAGAGCGTAGTTTGTTGTGATCCTTCTTCGAACAGACCGCATGGGTAGGAGGCCAACCGAGCGATGCAGCTGATCCCCCCCCGCTTTCTGTTTCGCGTCAGTCATCCGTGTCGGTTCGTGCCGGACATTCCGGACGATGAGGAGGAGTTGTTCCATCTGCCGGAAGCGTGTCGGCTGGACAACTTCGCAGAAGTGGATGGCAAAGAAAACTTCGCCGACGTTCGCATCGCCTGGAATGACTCCGGGTTGGCCTTCGAGGTCGAGGTACGCGGGAAGGAACATCTGCCGATCGGCGATGCCTCGAAGCCGCGTTTTTCCGATGGGCTATCGCTGTGGATCGACACGCGCGGAGCGAGAACCAGTCATCGAGCTAGCCGGTTTTGCCATCAGTTTCACGCTCTGCCAACCGGTGGTGGCCCCGACCGTGACGAACCCGTGGTGGTGCAACAGAAGATCCACCGTGCGACCCAGGATGCGCCGTTGGCTCCCGAGGGACTGATCGCCTTTCGCAGTCGTCGGACAGCAACGGGGTATCGGCTAGCCCTGTTTTTGCCCAGCGAGGCGTTGACCGGCTATGACCCGGAGCAAAATCCGCGTCTGGGGCTGTTCTATCTGGTCCGCGACTCGGAGCGCGGCGAGCAGAGCCTCACCACGGCGACGGATTTGCCTTACGCCGAGGATCCTACGCTCTGGGCTGTGCTGGAATTGGTGAAGTAGAAGGTGACTCCAGCAGAGGTGAAGTCAAACGCTCCCAAGAATCAAGCAGCGCAATACAGTAGTCTCACCGAGTACTCTACAGGTTGGTACTCGGTAACGAAGCGATTGACGAAAAGATCTAACAGACTCAGGGTTGCTCTTGCGCTTCGGGCTTGCGAAGCGGTCCACGGTAGGTGATCCGCCCTTTGGTGATGTCGTAAGGGGAGATCGAAACAGTCACAATGTCGCCTGGCAGGATGCGGATAAAGTTCTTGCGAATCTTCCCCGCGATGTGGGCAATAATCTCCAGCCCATTATCGAGTTTGACTCGGAACTGTGTGTTGGCCAGGGAGGCAATCACCTTTCCCTGGACCAGGATCCCTTCTTCTTTCGCCATAATTTCTCCACTACTGGACAAGCAGGAATCAACGAGGAAAGGCGGCACTGTACATCCCTCCCTCTCGGCCTCAGTGGCGATCCTGCGAGAGTCGCCTCATCCGCTCTTCGAAACAGTTTGAGACCGGTCTGTTTATCTTATCGTAATCGAAAACATCCGAACAGAGCGATTTTTTTATCGTCGTGGGAAACGCCCTTGTTGCTCGCTAACAAAACTAGCCAGTGTGGTCGTCCGCAGAAACGAAGTCAACTGTTCTCGTAAGGCGAGGATGGCATCGTGCAAGGGGCAATGTGGCCCTGTGCCGCAGTAGCTGGGACCGAACGGACAGCCAACATTGTTCTCCAACCGCTCAAACGGAGCGATCACGTCGAACAGGTTGATGGTGTCGGGAGGCTGAGCCAGCCAGTAGCCGCCCCCGGGACCGGGTGAACCATTGACGATCCCAACTTGAGACAGCGTCGTCAGCACCTTGGCCACAATCGGACGGGGCAGCTGGCGATACTCGGCGAGTTCGGCGGAGTTGAGCTTCACTGGCTTGTCGCCATCGTAGACCTCGGCCAAGCGACTGACGGCGGCGAGGGCTGTCTGTGCCAGTTTACCATACGGCGTCATGGCATCTCCGTAGCTGGAGTCAACTCCGTGGCCTCGGTTAATTTCATCTCGTCGGTGAAGACGGCAACGGCCACCCGCAGCATGGCGGTCAGAATCAGCAAGCCAAAGGCCCAGATGCCTGCCGTCACCTTCCACTCGGTTAGACTAGGGCTATATTCGACGACTTCATGGAGCGTTGAAGGAATAAAACCAGGGATAATCAGGCCCATGCCTTTCTCGATCCAGATGCCAACAATGACACACAAACAGGCGACAAGGCGGGTTTTGCTCCGCTGGATCGCCGCGGGAGTGAAAAACAGCACGGTGCCGACGAGATTCAGCACAACCGCCGACCAGATCCACGGCACTAGCCCATACTTGCCATGATCGCCAAAGAAGAGATACTTAGCCGAGGCTAAGTGCGATCCTCCTGCATAAAAGAGAGTAAATAGCTCTGAGAACAGCATCAATAGATTGATGGCGGCGGCGACACGGATAATCTGCACCAGTAAGCGTGACGGGCCGGGCTGGATCGGCAAGTCAGATCCCAGCCGCACTACACGCATCACAAGCAGGATGAAGGCCGGTCCAGAGACAAACGCCGACGCCAGAAACCGCGGAGCCAGCAGCGCCGTGTTCCAGAACGGTCGACCGCCCAGGCCGCAGTACAGAAACGCCGTCACTGTGTGAATGCTGATGGCCCAGAAGATTGACAGGTAGACAAATGGGATATACCAGATCGGGTTAGGCTTCCTTCCGAGAAAACGCATGTAGAGCAAATAACCGACGACGTGCAGATTGATCAGCAGGTAGCCGTTCAGCACGATGATGTCCCAGGTGAGCATCGAGATGGGCCAGTTGAACTTGCCGATGCCGGGAATCATGTGCCAGAAGCGATCGGGTCGGCCCAGATCGACGACGACGCTGAGCGTACTCATGACGATGGCGGCAATGGCGAGAAGCTCGCCAATGATGACCACGTCGTGCATCTCGTGGTCGTCGTAGAGATAGGCCGGAATGACCATCATCACGCCGCCGGCAGCGAGACCGACGCAGAAGGTGAAGTTGGCGATGTACAGCCCCCAGCTGACGTGGTCGGTCATGTTGGTGCGGATCATACCATCGCGCACCTGCACGGCCCAGGCGTTGGCCCCGACCAGGGCAACGGCGGTCAGCACGAACATCCAGGTGTAAAACACCCAGCCACCCTCCGTCGCGACGTGCAGCGACTGACGAAGGAAACGCAAGTAGCTCAGAGCGGGTAGCGGAGTGGTGGACATTATCTTTTCCGGATTTTACTTATCGAAAAAGTAGTAAAAGCGCGGTTTCGTTCCCAGTTCTTCCTTCAGCACGAAGACCCGCTTGTTTTCCAACACCCAACGGATTTCGCTGTCGGGGTCGAGGATGTTGCCGAACACTCGCGCTCCGGTGGGGCAGGCTTCCAGGCAGGCCGGCATTCGCCCTTCCCGCGTGCGGTGCAGGCAGAAAGTACACTTCTCCATCACTCCTTGGGGGCGGATGCGGTTGGACAGATAGCTTTGGTTGGGGTTGACCTCATCGGGCGGCACCTCGGGTTTGGTCCAGTTGAAGCGTCGGGCGTGGTACGGGCAGGCCGCCTCGCAGTAGCGGCAACCGATGCACCAGTTGTAATCGACGACGACGATGCCATCGGACTCCTGCCAGGTCGCTTCGATCGGACAGGCCGAGACGCACGGCGGATTTTCGCACTGTTGGCACTGCACCGGCATGTAGTACTTGTCCTTGCCCGGCACCGGACGATCGTAGGTGGTGTTGCCCTTCTCGAAATCGATGCCGCCCTTTTGCATCTCGAAGACGCGGATGTAACTCTGATTGCTGGGGCGATCGTGGTTGTTTTCGACATGGCAGGCCTCGGCACACTTGCGACAACCGATGCAAATGCTGAGATTCAGCGCGTAGGCAAAGACCACGCCGGGGATCGGCTTGTGATCCTTCACTGTGACCGGTTTGCCCGTCTCCTTGCGGGCCTCGAACGTCAGCTTGTGGAGGATGACTTGCAGTTGCTCACGGGTCAGCTCACGGTAGTGCTTTTGGAAAAACTCGTCGCGGTCCAGCGAACTGGCCCACTCGACCATCGGTTTGAGAGCGGCGGCCCAGGCGGCCAGACCCAGGGTGGCGGCCCCGGCCTTCAGCGTGGTGCGACGATCCACCTCGCCGACCACAGGAAGCGAGAACGGCTTCTTCTCACTCATGGCTACCTCGCGTCTGGAAGCGATCGTTGGGACCACGCGCCGGCATCACCGTCGGATAGCGCGGTGCGTGCGGATGGTGGCAATCGACGCAGTTGTTTCGCTCTCGTCCGCCGCGTGAGAGATCCCAGTAGCCGGTCATACCGCCGTGCGCGCCGTGCAGGTAGTCGCGATACTGCGGACCGTGGCACTGGGCACACAGTTGCATCACCTCGGAGTAGGGCAGTCTCTTGCCGTCGGCCAATCGCAACGAGGCGTAACCTTCGTCGGGATTGTGACACGAGATGCAGGTCAAGTGGCCGTGCTGTCCCCTGAGCGACTGATGAAACTTCGTCAACAGCGTCCCCAGCCGGGCTTCGGGATTGCTGGGGTTCGTCGTGTGGCAGGTGGCACAACCGATGGAAATAGGATTGCCCTTTTCGTCGACGGAACCGGTGAGAATCTTCGGGGCTTCCAGCGGTTTGCGAATGACCACGGGAAAGCGCGGCGGTCCTACGGGATCGGGCAACTCGATCGGCGCGGGGGCCGACCGCGAACACCCCGCACTCATCACGACAACCAGCGAAAGCATCAAGGCATCCCGCCCCAACATGATCGATTCCTCGCGCTGTTTCAGGGACGCTTGCCCTCGCTCACGTTCGCCTGACGACTACCTTAGTCAGTGAGAATCACGAAATCAAGTTCTTAATATCCTTTTTCTCGTTGCAGTCCTGTGTTCTGCTCGCTATCCTACCCTTGTTGGGCCGAGTGGCGAGGGAGGGAAGCAGTCACATGCACACCAGCGGCCTGGTCATCACCTTCTCAGACGATCCTGCTCTAGTCGAGCAAGCGACGGCTCAGCTGCAGGCCGCGGGACCGTTCACGCTCGGCGAGGCACGCGGGCCGTGTCGAGCAGCGGTGCTGGAAGCGGCGGACCCACACTCGGCGCAGGACTGGCATGACTGGGCCGCGGCTTTGCCCGGAGTGGTTAGCGTAGAAGTCGTCTTCGTTCATTGGGAAGAGGTGTCCCATGTCGACGCTTGAATGCACTCGTCGGCAATTTATTCGTTCGGCGGCGATGGCGGCGGCCACGTCGTTTCTCGGCTCCCGCGCCGTCGGCCAGGCTCCCAAGCCGCCCGGCGGCGTCGAACTGCCGGGGTTGCCCGGCGTTACCTGGGACAAGGCTCCGTGCCGCTTCTGCGGGACCGGCTGTCACGTTCAGGTTGGCGTCAAGAATGGCAGAGTGGTCGCGATCTCTGGCGATCGTCAGGCCGAGGTTAACCAGGGGTTACTCTGCGTCAAGGGCTACCACGTCGGCCACATTCTCTACGGCAAGGATCGCCTGACGACCCCGCTGCTGCGTAAGGACGGCCAACTCGTGCCGATCACCTGGGACGAGGCCATCGAGACCATCGCCAAGCGGATTCAGGCGGCCCCGAGTCGGTTCGCCTTCTATGGTTCGGGACAATGGACCGTGGCCGAGGGCTACGCCGCCAACAAGTTCATCAAAGGCGGCCTGTCGAACAACCACATCGACCCCAACGCCCGACTGTGCATGGCCTCGGCGGTGACAGGATATATTTCCACCTACGGAGTAGACGAACCGTACAACTGCTATGATGATCTCGATCATTGCGACGTGCTGATTCTCTGGGGCAACAACTTCGCCGAGATGCACCCCGTCCTGTTCAGCCGCTTCATCGACCGCAAGCTCAAAGGCGACAAGATCACGCTCATCGATCTGACGACACGCTTCACTCGCACCAGCGAACGAGCCGATCATGTGCTGACCTTCTTGCCGCATTCCGACCTGGCCATCGCCAACTGCATCGCCCAGCAGGTGATCGAGGCCAACGCCGTCGCCACGGAGTTCGTCGCCCAGCACTGCACTTTCCGCAAGCCGTGGAAGAAGCCCGAGGACCCGCAGACCTTGATGGGGGAGCCTTGCACCTTCGAGGAGTACAAGCAGCTCGTTGCTGAGTACACCCCAGAAAAAGTATCGAAAATCTCTGGATTGTCGGTCGAGCAGTTGCGGCTGCTCGGCAGGCTCTTCGCCGATCGCTCCAAGAAGATTATTAGTCTGTGGTGCATGGGGATGAACCAGCACACGCAGGGAACGGCGATCAACAATCTGGTGCATGCCATCCATCTGCTGAGCGGGCACTGGGGCCGACCCGGCGATGGACCGCAATCGCTGACCGGCCAGCCGTCAGCCTGTGGGACGGTGCGCGAAGTCGGCACGCTGTCGCATGCTCTGCCAGGCGATCTGCGGGTGGACAAACCGGAGCAGGCGGCCAAGGCTGAGCAACTGTGGAATCTGCCTCCGGGACGCATCAATCCGAAGATCGGCTATCACACCGTGCTGATGTGGGAGAAGTTCTGTACGCCCAGCGAACAGAGCGGCGACATCGACACGTTGTGGGTGCAGGTGACCAATCCGGGACAATCGTTGCCCAACGTCCACAAACTGTTCGACGCCAAAGCGAAGCTGCCGAACAAGTTTCTCATCGTCTCTGATGTCTACCCCACGGCGACGACCCGACTGGCCGATCTGGTGTTGCCCTCGGCGATGTGGGTCGAGAAGAACGGCATCTACGGCAACTCGGAACGCCGCACTCAGCAATGGTTCAAGATGGTGAATCCGCCTGGTGAGGCGCGCGACGACTGCTGGCAGACGATCGCCGTGGCCCGCAAACTTTTCGAGTTGGGCTTCCCTGGCATGAAGGACAAGGACGGCAAGTTCCTCTTCCACCTGACCGACGAGACGGGCAAAGAGGTCGAAGTCTGGAAGTGGGAGAACTACTACGGCAAGATCAACGTCGATGAGAAACTCTACGAGGAATATCGAGCTTTTACGCACCTCAAGCACAAGGACGTCGCGCCCTACTCGGAATTAGTGAAGTCGCGCGGCCTGCGTTGGCCGGTGGTCAAGCAGGCCGATGGAACGTGGAAAGAGACCCGCTACCGCTTCCTCGAAGAGTACGATCCTTACGTCGCCAAGGGCAAAGGCGTGCAGTTTTATCACTCGCCGGCCAATGACGATAAGGCGTTCATCTGGTTCCGCCCCTATGTTCCGCCCCCAGAGATTCCCGACAAAGACTATCCGTTTTGGCTGGATACTGGCCGCGTCCTGGAACATTGGCACACGGCGACGATGACCGGACGCATCCCCCAACTGCGGCGTGCCATGCCCTCGGCCTACGTCGAGATCAGCCGTGAGGACGCCGCCGCGCTGGACATTAAGACCGGCGACAAGGTGCGGCTGGAAACTCGTCGGGGCCAGCTCGAACTCGTCGCCTGGATCGATGGTCGCGGACGCTGTCCTCAGGGACATGTCTTCGTGCCGTTTTTTGACGAACAGCGGCTCATCAACCGGCTGACGCTCGATGCTCATTGTCCTTTCAGCAAAGAACCGGACTACAAGAAGTGTGCGGTGCGCGTGGTTAAGGTGTCGGCCTGATTCCAGAGGTGAGCGATGCAGCAGACGCCCCTACAAACCGAGTCGCCCCGCACCGGCGAGCATCTCTTCCCCGCCTGGTTACGGCGATTCATTCCGCTGTTGGCCGTCATCGGCATCAGCCTGGGCACGGTCGGCTTCCTCACGGGCATTCGCGAACCAGGCGAGACGCCGCTGCCGACGTTGCCACCGCGAATCGCCTACGACGCTGCTCCACCCGCCGTCAGTTATGCCGAGTTACCGCAAGCGAATCTTCGCCCCGAGCTACGCGCACCGCAGTCGCTGACGCAGCTGGTCTACGAGCGACCGGGAATCTTTGATCCCGTGGTACGAACCGAGGAGATGAAACTAGCCGCCCTGGCCGATCGCGCGCGCAATCGTGCCTACGATGGAGCCCCGCCGACGATTCCGCATCCGGTCGAGACCAACACCGCAATGGCCTGTCTGGCCTGTCATGGCGAAGGGCTGAAGATCGGGGAGCGGGTGGCGTCGAAGATCAGTCACGCCCATTTGTCCAATTGCACCCAATGCCACGTCGAGGCCTCACCAGGCGGACTACTGCTCCGCGATGTGACGACCCTCGAAAACGATTTCGTCGGGCTGTATCGCGCTGGGCTGGGAGAGCGGGCCAATCCCGGTGCCCCGCCGACGATTCCGCACCACACCTGGATGCGCGAGGACTGTGCCAGCTGTCACGGACTGGTTACTCGCCCTGGAATCCGCACGACGCATCCCTGGCTGACCAACTGCATGCAGTGCCACGCGCTGTCGGCGAGACTGGATCAGACGAACTTCCTGGAAGCACCCCGATGAGCCAGCCTCAGTTTTCCGACGGCCCGCCGGTGCCCCTCTTGACGGAAGGCACGATCGACACGGCCACCCTACGCCAACTCGGAGCAGACCTGGGTCGTGCCGCCGAGGTGCTGAACGTGCGCGAGAAGTCGGCGGCGACAGCCTACGCCGAGGCCGGCGAACTCGCTCTGGAGGACGCCCTCGAACGGCTGACGAACGGAGTCGCTCGCGCCGTGCAGATTCGTTATCGCTACGACGGGTTCGAGTGGACCGATACGATTCTGGCGGTGCCTGCTGGATTTCGCGTCATTCGCTGTCGGCACGAGACATGAGCAACAAGGGATGGCTCGATCATATCTCGATCCACCAATCTTATCGAATCTTCATCGTTTCTGCCCCAATTCCTCAGGTTAGCTTTCTAACAATAGTGGGGTGTGATTGTTTCAATCCCCGTTGTTGGAACTTGGAGTGCCGATCTGATGAAAGGACTGAAAGCCCTTTCCCGGCAGCGTGCGTTCACGCTCATCGAATTGTTGGTCGTCATCGCGATCATTGCCGTCTTGATTGGATTGTTACTGCCCGCGGTGCAGAAAGTGCGCGAGGCAGCGGCACGGATGCAATGCCAGAATAATCTCAAGCAGATCACCCTGGCCTGTCACAATGTGGAGAGTTCCACGGGTAGCTTCCCGCCAGGCTTGCCGCGTATTCTTCAGGCGCAGCAGATCAACGCGCCGTTCGACTCGGGCGGCAACCCCAACCCAGTACCGGGGAGCGGCTCGCCGGCCGCGGGCGAACCTGCTCTCTGGGCGGTCTGGGGCAATAGCACGGCGAACAACATGTTCGGAGCCCGCTGCTACGGTCCGAGCTGGCCCTTGCACGTTCTCGCTGAGATGGAACAATCGCCGTTGATTCAACGCATCGAGCCGGCCTTTCGCTCAGAAGGAGCTGGCGCGGACCAGGCGAATCCACCGGATAACTGGGACGGCCAGCCGTTCCGCCGCCCCGACATCGACTTCCAGTCCACTTTGGCCTACCGAGTGATGCGATGCCCCAGTTCCGGCCATAACCCCGACGTGCATTTCAACAACCTCAGCCTTGAGAACTTGATGAAGAGCAACTACGTCGGCTGCTGGAGCGGTGGCAACTTTGCCGATGGGGCCACGTTCGGCGGAACCGGTCCGCGTAGCGGCGTGTTCTCACTCGCTCTGATAAACAAATGGCCCTGGCAGGTCCGCATGGGCACCGGCAAAGGCTGCAAGATCACCAGCATCACCGATGGCACCTCGAACACCGTCATGTTCAGCGAGGTGCTGCCGTTCGATCAGGACACCGTGGGTACAGGTTCATCTAGTCCTGCGGGACGGAATCGCGACCTGCGTGGCGCGGTGTTGCTCCCCGCCGCTGGCGGCAACGTGTTTACGACCTTGACCCAGCCCAACAGCACCATGCCGGACAATCTGATTTCCTGCGATGCGAACATCCCAGCCAATCATCCGGATCGGCTGGCTTGCACACAGAACCAGGTGGACGGCAACACCTGGGCGGCGGCGCGGAGTCGACATTCCGGAGGCGTTAACGCTGCCTTCGCCGATGGCTCGGTTCGCTTCGTCACCAACTCGGTGGCACTACCGATCTGGCAAGCCTTGGGCACCAAAGCCGGCGGCGAAGTGGCCAGTCTGAACTAATCCCCCAACCTTCCGACCGCGTGGGAGCCAGTTATCCTTCCACGCGGTTCGTGATTTTCACTGCTGAAACAGGAACTATTCGACATGTACCGACTGTTCGGTTCAATCCTACTTCTGGCGGTCGTTTCCGTGGGAGCCGGCTGCTCCGGCAAACCGACTCCGCCCAGCTATGGTTCGGAAGACGGCAGGGCCATTGCCATTCTCGTCGAGGACGTCAACGAGAAGAAGTCGAACACCTTGGAGCTAAAGCCGCTCTTCGAGGGAAATCCGCCTGCCATTCGGGAACTGAGCAAGTTCAGTTACGAAGTGACCGGCTCGCCGACCGTCTCGGGTTCGACAGCCACCTCCCAGGTGAAGATTCTCCACGAGGGCACGGGAGACGAGATTGCCAAGGTGGAATGGAGTTTCACGAAAGCGGGCGACAAATGGAAAGTGAAGTCCGCTCCGCTGAAATGAGCCGATCGATCGCCGCACGAGCTTGGATCGTCTCGCCGACTTTCGACCTCCTGTTACTCGCCAATTTGGCCTGGCCGCTCTTGCTGCTGCCAGGCTTCGCTACCTCATCCAGTACCGCCATCGACTTTTGGCAGATCTACTATCTCACGTTGCCGCATCGCTGGATCACCTTGATTCTCGTAGCGATGGATACGGACCGGCGAGCGGGGCGGCAGCGCGCCTTGCTGGGCGTGGCCGTGCTGGCTGCTCTGGTCGTGGTCGGCGTCTACTTCGGCACGGGAGCTTTTCTCTGTCTGGCCCTGGTCGATTACGTCTGGAACGCCTGGCACTTCGCCAGCCAGCATGCCGGGGTGCTCCGAATGTATTCGCGCAAGGTCGGCGACGGACTGCCCGGCCTGGAACGCTGGGGCCTGCGCGCCTTCGTCACCTATGGCGCGCTTCGCGCCGCCGGCTGGGCCACGGGCATGTTCGAGGCCGACAGCCCCTGGCTAACCACACTGCACGCGCTGGATTTCGCCATCCTGGGCGTGCCGATCGTTCTGCTGGGATCGGTGCTGACTTCGTACAGACCCGTACTGCTGGGTAAGCTGGCGTATCTTGCCAGCGTTTGCGTGCTGTACACCGGCTTCATTCTCTGTCTGCATTTTGACGTGGCACGCGGCATCGTCATTTTCGCCGCCGCCGGGTCGATGTTTCACGCCGTCGAGTATCTCGCCATCGTCACGCACTACGCTCGGCGGCGCGGGTCGGTCGGCAGCGACGGCCTGTTTCGCTCGCTGGCACGAAGCTGGCTGGGCTTCCTGATCGTCTACATCGTGCTTCTGGGATCGCTGGGCGTGTGGCTGTCGCGGCCCGACTCGAAGCTGTTTCTACTCTGGCAAGGGCTGAACCTGTGGGCGGCCTTTGTGCATTATGCCTTCGATGGCCTGATCTGGAAGTTGCGTCAGCCGCAAACCGCCGCTGCTTTGGGAGTCGCCGGACCATGACTCGTTCGGATTGGTATCGACTGCTAGTCTGCGTGGCGGCGGTGGCCTTTCCCTGGTGCGCATTGCAGGGGCTGACCGATTCTACGCGGGCCAATGCTGGCATGTCCTATCCGCCGTTTGCCCTGCCTCGGTTGCTGGCCGCTCATTTGGCACTGAGTCTGCCACTGGCGCTGCTGTTAGGATCGTGGCTGAAGAATAACGCCGCACTGCGCGACGCTGGCCGTGGTTGGTGGGTCGGCCTGGGGCTGGTCAGTCTGGGACTAGCGGCCTGGTTGGGACCGACACTACCAGTGGGCGGCCTTCTTTACATGACAATTTTACGATCTTTTTTATCGATTATTCTCGTCCTGCCTTGGTGCCTCCTAATCAGTACGCCAGCTTCTCGTTCGCGCTCGTCCTGGGAAGGGCGTGCCTTATTCCTGGGAGCCTTGGGATTGGCCATGCTTCCCTGCGGCCTGTTGACCGATGCCCTGCGAACCGCTCGTGTCGAACAGACGCGCGAGTTGCTCGAACGGGAACGGCTCGAACGTGCCCGGCAGAATGTGTGGATTCTACGCGAACTAGGGGGCGGCGTGACCATCGGGAAGGAAAAGCTCGACGAGCTGCTTGCTCGCCTGAACCACCAGCTCCAAGCGCTGGATCGCCAGGTGTCGCGTCCGTTGCCGACGAACGCGCCTGAGGCGCTGCGGTTGGAGCGAGCCTTGCTACTGATTCCGCTGAATCGGCTGGACGAGTCGGCCAAACTGTTGCTGCTGCTGGCCGATGGCCGCAACCTGGCTACGTTGCTCTTGGCGACGGTGTATCAGGAGCAACAGCGCTGGGCCGACAGCGATGCCCGCTTCGAGTCGGTGCTGAACGCTCAGATCGGGGAAGCGGCCACGAAGTCGGAAGCGCGAGAAGCCTGCCGCATGGCTTTAGAAGGGTTGGTCTTCAATGCCCGAGAGGAACGTCGGCCCGCGGATGTCGAGCGCTGGTTGCGGCGGAGCTTGGAGTTGTTTCCCGAACGCGCCGCCGAGCTTCACTTTCAGTTCGGCCAGCACTTCGCTCATGCCGGCAACCCGCACCGCGCGATCGAGGAATTTCACCAGGCGGCGACGCTGAATCCTCAGCGGTTTCAGCGCCGTGCCCAGCACGAGATCGATCAGCTTCGCGCCAGCACGCCGGCTTGTTTGCTCCGCTTTTTCCAACGCGATGAGTGAAGCGGAACGAGGTTTGGACGGTGTATCTCCCTCACCCTATCTCCCTCTCCCCCAAGGGAGAGGGAAAAGTCAATCCGGGGTTAGCTACTTCTCGACGCGGCGTTTGCCGATCCAGCCTTTGCCCTTGGGCGGAATGCCGAGCTGCGGCACGTTGCCGGCTCGACGAGCAGCCTTGCGGCGAGCGATCCGTTTTTTCGATGCCGTCGTTCGCGGACGGGCTTTCATTGCTTGGGTCTCCTTGGCTACACAATTTGAGGAGAGGTTACAATAGAGATTTCGTCGTTCCAGGTGAAGGGGAATTGACGAAGCGCAGGCGATGAATGGTTCGCCCTTCTTGACGAAACTTGCGTTCAAAGTGGGTCAGATAGTCCAGATCGTGGCTGGGAGTATGCTCAGGCGGTGGCTCAGCCTCGCTCAGCTGGGTAGACGCGGCCACGGTCTGCCGCACCAGCGTGGCATAATCGGCCACATCGGTGACGACGAGCAACTCTCCCGTCGGCATCAGCAAGCGTTGGCAGGTGGCCGCGAACTCGCCGGTGAACAGACGGCGTTTGTGATGTCTTTTCTTCCACCACGGATCCGGAAAGTAGACATGGATCCGTTGCAGCGAGGCGCTCGGCACCCAGTCGCGCAGAAACGGTCGAGCATCGGTGCAGGCGACGCGGACGTTGCGTAGCTCGCGCTTGGCCAGGCGCGTGGCGGCGAGTAGCTGATACTTGCGGACGATCTCGATGCCGAAATAGTTCACCTCGGGATGGGCAGCGGCAGCATTGACTAGGTACAGCCCTTTGCCGAACCCCACTTCCAATTCGACGGGATGGGCATTGCCAAAGATCTTTTGCCAGTCGAGTGCTTCCGTTACCGGGGTGGGGAGCAAGTACGGTTCGAGCGCCTCCAGAGGCAGGCGAACTCCCTTGGGCACGATCAACTCTCCGTTTCGTTCTCGAGATCCTTGATGTGGAATTGCACGCCGATGATGTCGCCCTGAAACACCAGCCGCGTCCCCACGAACCCTTGGACGTTGAAGACGGCCTGACGACGATGAAGTTTGGCCGCTTTGCCGATCAGCACCAGACGATCGCCAGGCCGAACCGCGCCGCGGAAGCGGACGTTCTCCATACCGCCAAAGGCAATAAAGTCTCCTTCGAGCATCCCCGAAGTCGTGTAATAATAGGCCACTAACTGAGCCGACGCTTCACACATCAGCACGCCGGGCAACAACGGGAAGCTCGGCATGTGGCCGCGTACCCAGAACTCGTCGTCGCGCACGTCCTTGTAGCCGGCGATCAAGTGTTGTTGGCGATCCAGCAAGATGATGCCGTCGAGCTGCTCCATCTCAAAGCGTTGCGGGTTGACCTTGCGTAACTCCTCACGCGAGGCGACGACGTGGTTGGTGTCAAGTTGCGCGGGATTAAGGATCAATGGCGGTGGCATGACTACGTCTCATTCTACAGGCGGATCCGCGGGGAGGATCCGGACTCTCCGAGTTCGCCTGGCTCCCGAGGGACTGGCGGGGGAAACAATCGCCAAGCAGCGATCGAGGTTAGCTTAGTGGAACGTCTAGCCGACTACCTCGGCAATTTGCGACAATTCCGTCAATAACACATCCGGGCGAGTGGCATTCTCCTTAAGCTGCTCCGGGGTGGCGTTCAGGGAGTTTTTATCTCCAGCGAACAGGGCGGTGTGCATGCCCAGCCGCTTGGCCATCACCAGATCCTGTGGAATGCGCGAACCGACGTGCAGCGTCTCGCTGGGCGTGATCCCCTTGGCCTGCAATAGCTCAATGGCTCGGCGAAACAGCCGCTCAGACGGCTTCTTTCCTCTAATCTCGTGCGACAACACTGACAATCCCTCGGTCAGCAGTCGGCTAAGGATTGCGCCGCCGTCTTGGGCCGCCAGTCCTCGGGCCAGCTGCACCGTGGTGAAGCACTGCCCATCGGCAAGCAATCCCTGCGACAGGCCCGACTCGGCGACGTGGCGCATCGCCTGAGCCGCTCCCGGATAACAGGCGGTGCCTTGCAGGCTGGCGTGAAAGAAGTAGGCGACTTTGCGCGATAGCTCGTTTAGCGATCCGTAAAAGCTGGCATCAAACGTGTAGTCCTTCTGCATCAGTCGTTTGAGAATCGTTTCCCAGACGCGCTCGATCTGCACGTCGGGATGACGTTCGCCACCTCCGGGGACCGACGATTGCTCGGCAAGCAGCTGGCGATACTGCGACAGCATGTAGTCGGACGGCTGACCGGGTTTCCGCGACATCGACGCCCACATCTTGAACTCCTGGATCGTTTTGTCCAGGGCGTTGTTCATGATGAACGCTTGGGGATGCTCGAAGAGGAGTTCGCCGTTGGGTGGGATGGCCAGCAGAGTGCCGTAGACGTTCCACAACACCGCGCGGACACGGGGCAGTCGCGTCAGATGCGGACGGGCCTTGACGGCTACCGCGGTCGGCGGCGCAGGCCAGGGCAGATCCTTCCGCGAATCCAGGTAGGTGGCGTACTGCTCCAGGCTCAGGGGCACGGCGCGTGTCTCCGGCTGCAAGGGGCGTTTCCAGATCGGCTATTCCAACGGTAGCAAGAGCAGCGCGGCTGTGCAAGCGACCCTCCTTCGGCTACCATGAAAGAAACGAAGCTTCTGGTCCATCTGAAGGGGTCAAGGTGAGCAAACAAGCAACTACTCCAGGACTGCCCCCTGTGCAACCACCCTCGGGGCAGATGATTCTACGCCTGTTTCTGGTGCCGTTCCTGATCGTGGCCGTCCTGGTCGGGCTGTATTTACTGGGCAATCTCTTCTTCGGCAAGTCGGGTCGGGCACGCTCCGCTGAAGCGTATCTCCGCGACTTGGACAACGCCAATCCCGACATTCGCTGGCGGGCGGCGTCGGATTTGTCGCAGCAGCTGCCACGCTCCCCGGAAATGGCTGCCAGCGCCGCCTTCGCCCTGGCTTTGGCCGAACGACTCGAAGCTGCTCTGACCGAAAGTGCCACCGCCGAGCGCGAGTTCGCCGCCCGGGGCAGCTCCCTCAGTCCCGCCGAACGCGAGGCCAAGCTGAACAAGGACCTCGCGCCAAACCGGAACCTAATTATGTATCTGGCCGCCTGTCTGGGCAATTTCTCCGTTCCCGTCGGTGCGCCGCTGTTGCAACAGATGGCCGTGCAGACCGACGGCATGGAGTCGGAAGCTCTCGCCGAACGTCGCGGACGCGCCTTGTTCGCGCTGGCTGTGCTGGGCGAGAATCTCAAACGGTACGACACGCTCTCAGAAGCGGACCAACTCCGCATCGACGAGGAGTTGGCCGCCGCCCGTGAGGGGCAAGCCAAAACGGCCAAACTGGTGAGCAACTATCTGGCTGCTCGTCGCGCTGGCAAGGCGGATAGTCTGGGAGTGGCCCAGACCTTGCAACAATGCAGCGAAGACGACAATCCCTACCTGCGCGAGCTGACGGCGTTGGCCTCCAACTTCTGGAACGGCACGGGACGCGAGCAAACGATGATCGAGGAGTTTCTCGTCAAGCTGGCCCACGACGACGGACGCGGCGAAGATCAACTCGAAGAACGCCAGGCCCGCAACCCCGACTCGAAGCGGACGCGAGCCATTTCCAAGCGGACCGGCTTTCAGGTGCAGGCCAACGCCAACCTGGCCCTGGCCCGGCGCGGCAGTCCCAAAGTGCGGCTGGATTTACTCTCGGAGTTACTCGATCCGGATACTCTGCGAAAAATCTTCGTCATCCGCCAGCTGGGGCGGGGCCGCGAAGCCGGTTCCGAGGAACCCAACGAAGCCTTGATCCTGATCACCGTCACCAGCGCCGTCCGCGCCGCTGCCGACCTGCGCAAGGCTCGTCCAGAACTGCCGCTCGACGCCATCCAGCGGCAACTGGAAACGCTCGCCGAGGATCGCAACCCCTCGCTGGCCACGGAAGCGAAAAAAGCTCTGACCGTGTTCCGATCCCGGAGCTAGCCAGCGATGATCGACCCTGCTCGGCAGGAGCATCACGACTTTGTCAACGCCTCGGCCCAGGCGCTGGGCAATGCCTCGTTGCAAGCGGCTCTGGTTCGCTTGACCAGTACGCTAATGGCGGGCAACCGGCGCGGCTTCGCGGCTTTGGCCGACTCTAGCGAGCTGCGCGACCACGCCAAGCAGATCAAAGAACATACTCTGGCTCATCTGGATCGTTACCTCGAACAACTCGAACAGTCGATCCTCGCGCTGGGAGGCAAGGTCCACTTCGCCGCCGACGCCGAGGAAGCACGCCAGGCGGTGTTGCGCATCGCTCGGGAGTCGAACTGCCGCCGCATCGTCAAGTCGAAGTCGATGACCACGGAAGAGATTCATCTCAATCCCGCACTGGAGGCTGCCGGCCTGGAGGTGGTCGAAACCGATTTCGGCGAGTTCATCATCCAGTTGGCCGGCGAGCGGCCCTCGCATCTGGTGGCCCCTGCGGTGCATCATACCCGCGAAAGCATCGCTCGCATTCTGTCGAAGCACACCGGCGAACAACTCCCCGATGAGGCGGGACCGCTGGCCAAGGTAGGCCGCCGGTTACTCCGCGAGAAGTTCGCCGTCGCCGACATGGGCATCACCGGCGGCAATTTCCTCGTCGCCGAAACCGGTACCGTCGTCCTGGTCACCAACGAGGGCAACGGTCGGCTAACCACGACCTGCCCGCGCGTCCACGTCGCCATCGTCGGCATGGAAAAAGTCATTCCTCGCCTGCGCGATCTGCCGGTCTTTCTCAAGCTGCTGGCCCGGGGAGCTACCGGCCAGACGCTTAGCGTGTATACAACACTAATTACCGGGCCACGCCGTCCCGGCGAGCGCGACGGAGCTGATGAGTTTCATCTAGTGTTGCTCGACAATGGTCGGTCGCGTGTACTGGCCACGCCGTTCCGCGAGAGTTTGCAGTGCATCCGCTGCGGAGCCTGTTTGAACGCCTGCCCGGTTTATCGACGGATCGGGGGTCATGCCTACGGCGGCGTCTACTCCGGACCGATCGGTAGCATCTTGACGCCGCTGTACGGTAGCGTGGCGGACAACCCCCATTTGCCGCATGCGTCGAGCCTGTGTGGTGCCTGCCAGGCTGCTTGCCCCGTCAAGATCAACATTCCGCACATGCTCATCGGGTTGCGGGAGTTGCAACAGCACGAGAAAGGCGTCAAGAGCCGCTGGGAACGTTGGGCCTATCAACTGGCCTGTGCCGTGCTGCGTCGACCGTGGCTGTATCGGCTCTCGCTGCGGCTGGCCCGGGCGTTCTGCTGGCCATTGGCTCGCGACGGCTGGATGCGCCGCGTGCCCGGTCCCGTGGCGGGCTGGACCCAATATCGCGACTTTCCCGCTCCGGCAAGGCGATCATTTCGTGAGCTTTGGCGGAACCTGCATTGAGTCGAACTTCTCTGGAAACGCCTCGCGCAGCGCCTCCGAGCCGACGTGACCCTCTGCACGAGGCAACGGCACTGGGACATCCTCGACTTTGCCCCACAGGCTGACCAAGGCCACGAAGCCGAGCATCGGTGCCAGTCCCGAGATGACAAACGGCACGGTGTATGAGCCGCTGCCCTCGACCAGCCAGCCGATGCATTTTTGCCACAAAGCCATCGCCAGCCAACACAGACAGCCTAGAGTGCCCGTCAACTTGCCCTGATGTCGCACCGTCAGATCCTGACTGAACGAGTAGTAGTTGGGAAACACTCCCAGCGCGCCGAAACCGACGATCAATAGTCCGAGGAAGACAGCGGGGCTGGCAATAGGAAATTCCAAATACCAGATCTGTAATGTGCTAAAACTGAACAAGGGGATCTGCACCGTGAGCGGGGCCAACACGGGCAGGAACGGCACGGCCAGGCACAGCAAGGTCAGCATCGCGCAGATCAGGAAGACAAGCAGCCGGCTCAGATGGACTGACAGACCGCCGCGCGCCAGTTTTAGCGTGAGAAAGCCCGCGGACAACGCGCCGAGATCGGTGAACAGATAATAGGCCATCGAAAAGCGGAAGGTGTCGCGGGCCTCGAAGCCGTGCTTGCTCTGCAGGTACAACGGTCCCCAGGCGCGGAGAAAATGCCAGGTCATGTTGATGGTCACGACGAGAATGACCAACACGACGAAGCGGCGTAGAACCACGTTTGCCGGCAGACTCGGCAGCGGCGAGCGAACTTTCGCCGCCTCCGGTTGCGTGTGGGCTAGGCGCAGGTCTGACGGGCGCAGACTCGCCCACCAGAACACGACCCAGACGGTTCCACCAGCTCCGACGACGAAGAATGGCAGTCGCCAAGTCTCGAGGCGTTCCTCATCGAACAACCAGAACATGACCAGGGGAATCAAAATAGCGCCTATAGCCGCTCCAGATTGGAGGATACTGTTGCCCATCGGTCGATCCGCGGGTGGCAAGATGTGCTGCGTCGTTCGCAGGGCACAGGGCCAGTTGGCGGCCTCGGCCACACCCAGCAGCACCCGACAGAGCAACAAGGTAGCGAAGCCGTTAGCGAAGCCCGAGCAAAAGCCCGCCGCCGACCATGCCAGCACTGCCAACGGATAGACCCAGTAGACATTCCAGCGATCGACAATGAAGCCGCAGACGATCGCCCCAAGGGCAAAGGCCAGGGCAAAGCCAGCCTCGATCGTGGCGTAGTGGTTCTTGTCCATGTCCAGATCGAGCAAGATGTATTTCGCCAGCAGGTTTAGGGTGAGGCGATCCATATAGTTGATCGCTGTCGCCATCAGCAGCAGGCAACAGACCCACCAACGCCAACTCGCGCCGCGCGTGGATGTGGTGTCAGACATCAGCACCTCAACGGGTAGATCTAGGGCGGGAATTCAAGGAAGGATGTGACGAGTCTACCGCGTCGCTTCCATGCTGGCTAGCGCCGAGTAGAAAAAGTATCCAGCAAGCGCGGCAACGCAACTGGTCGATGTCAGTGGGCGCACCGCACCCATTGTGGAAGTCGAAGCTATGCTTTTTCTCTATGTAGAGTTTACCTGCAAGTTGGGGGAACTCGTGTAAGAATTGCACGTCCCCCAGCGCGAGGATCAGTTCGGGGCAACAAGGTTCCTCCTCCCGTAATGCAGAATAGACAACAAGTTAGGAATTTTTTAATTTTTTCAGGGAACTTTTTGGCACATCATCTGCTCTAACGGTTGTTCGCTGCCCAAGAGCGACATCCTTAGAAAGTCACTTTGGGGCTGGAACAGAAGAGGTCCGGGGCCGGAACCTCGGGCCGTAGGCAGTGGCCTGGGAAGGATCGATCATCTTTCCCAGGTCACTTGAATTTTCTCCGGGTCTACAGACTCCCTTCCCCCCTGTCGATAGCACTCTTGAACGCTTGTTTCGATCGCCGATTTTCTCCCTCCCCTGGAATCGGCCATCCTCCTTCAACCCCGTGTCCTCCTCGACGCGGGGTTTTTTTCGTCGGCGCTTCGGAACTGAACAGCACCTTACAGTGCGCTAATCTTTCGTTACACTCACTCGAGGATAGTTGCTTTGTCGGTTTTCGAGGATTCGACGATAGAGTCCTAGCAAAAGAGCAACTTAGGACGAATCATCTCAACTCGGCGCGCGAGTTGCTAGGGCGTTATAGCTCTAGCAGGATGCTGAGGTGAGGTGGGCCATGCAATTTCGCTGCGTTGCTCTGATTGCCTTGTGGACGTTCATCAGCGGTCCGATTCTCGGTACGCCTCGCGGCTCCGTTTCTGCTGATCGCGCAGTGGCCCAAAAGCCTGCCGAACCGGTCGCCAAACAGCTTCGACTGGCTCCTGGGCGATGAAAGCTCTAGACTCCCTTCATGACCAATTCACGCGAGGCATTTTTTCAACGGGTCCGCGAAGCAGTTCGCCAGGGCAACCGTGTTGGACACATTCCTGGACTGCCCGAACGCGGCACCGTCGGCTATCAGGGAGCGGGCGAGGATCCGCTGGCTCGCCTCCGCCAAGAATGGACAGCGGCCGGCGGACAGTTCCATCTCGCCAGTACGCCTCAAGAAGTTCGCTCGATCGTTCGGCATCTGGTCGTAACAAAGGAGGCGCGCTGCGTCCTGGTCGGCGACGAATTGGACTATCTGGATCTTGAAAAGAACTTACTCGATTGTGAAATAATCCGCGTCGGTTCACTGCCGTCAGGAACCGAACGTGAGGTGTTCTTCCGTGCGGACGTCGGCATCAGCGCCGTCACGGCAATTTTAGCGGAGACCGGCTCGCTAGTGTTGGCCACGCGGCCCGATCAGCCCCGTTCACTCAGTTTGTTGCCGCCGATCCATCTCGCCATCGCTCGCCGCGATCAGCTGGTTGCCGACCTGTTCGATCTGCTGGACGGCTCGACGCCGATGCCCGCTTGTCTGACGCTGATCACTGGGCCAAGCAAGACGGGCGACATCGAACTGAAACTCGTGACCGGAGTTCACGGACCTGGCGAGGTCCATTTGATCGTCCTCTCTGGAGAGGACGACTAAGACCGAGCCAAGGTCGGACTGTCTCGCTGCTACTTGCGGACCGGGGACAGGCTCGCGAGGTCGAACCGAGGACCGAACAGTTCTTGCCAGAGGTTCTTCTGCTCGGTGGTCAAGGTGGCTATCATGGCCTCCTAAAACGTCTCATGGTGTCGCGAGCAGGTCGTCCCAGCCCTTGGCCTCGACCAAGTGATCATGAATGCGTTCCAGCCGAGCCTCATCGGTGATCGCTTCCAGCCACTCTCCGTCTCCGCCTCCAGTCGCCGGATCAATCGCTGCACTACGTCTCGCATCGACGTTGCTTACCGTTGAAAATGTCCCGGCCAGCGAGCAACTCGGACCATATCTTCTCTGAATCGATTTCTGCTGGGAGAATCTGCTCGGTGAACGTTTGGCGCTGGATCTTTCGTCTACTTCTGGGACGTCGCTTACCGACTACGCGAGGGCAACTCTCGCTCCTGGGATTGCATGGCCGAGTGCGGCTGCATCGCGATCGCTTTGGCATCCCGCTGATCGAAGCCGACGATCCACGCGATGGGCCGTTCGCGCTCGGTTTCTGTCATGGTCAGGATCGAGCTTTTCAATTGGAAGTGCTGCTGCGAGTCGTGCGCGGCACGCTCTCGGAACTAATCGGTGCCGACGGGCTGCCGATCGATCGGCTATCTCGACGAATCGGCTTTGCTCGCGCCGCCAGGGAGCAACTGCCGTTGCTGGCCAACGACGTGCGCGAGGCCCTGCAAGCCTATGCACGCGGTGTGCAGGCGGGCATCGGTCTGGGGTGTAGGCGACCTCAGCATGAATTCGCTTTGTTGGGAAGCGCTGCAACTCCCTGGCAGCCAACCGACACGCTGGCGGTGACTAAATTATTGTCGTTCACCCTGATGTCGAACTGGGACGCGGAATTGGCCCGGCTCAAGGTGCTTACCACCGATGGGGCCGAAGCTCTGGCCGCCCTTGATCCAACCTACCCAGAATGGCACGCGGTGATCTGTCCGGTGGGCCAAGCGGCGGGCAAACTCGTCGATCGCCTCGCCGAAGATGTGGCCACGTTCCTGCAATGGACGCGTCCTGGTGGTGGCTCGAACAACTGGGCCATCGCCGCTTCCCGCACTACCACGGGCCGGCCCATCCTCGCCAACGATCCGCATCTGGATGCAACGCTGCCGGCGCATTGGTATCTGGCCAGTCTGCGCAGTCCCACAGAAGCGGTGGCCGGTGCGACCTTCGTCGGCGGGCCGCTCTTTCTCGTCGGTCATAATGGCACAGCTGCCTGGGGGCTGACGGCGGGTTTAGTGGATAATACCGATCTGTTTTTGGAAGAAATTGGTCCCGACGGAACTAGCGTGCGTCAAGACAACGCCTTCTTGCCTTGTCCCGTCGTGGAAGAAGTGATTGTCGTCAAAGGAGGTGAGCCAGTCACCGAGCGTGTGCTGCTCACTCCGCGCGGGCCGATCATTTCACCTGCTCTGCGCGATACCCCAGAAGCACTCTCGCTGCGAGCTACCTGGTTGGATCCCGCGCCGATCAACGGGTTCTTCCACTTGCCGCAAGTGCGGAGCTTCGCTGAGTTCCGCGCTGCCTTCGCCAGCTGGCCGATCTCGGGGCAGAACCTGGTCTATGCCGACGTTCACGGTACCATCGGTTGGCAACTGATTGGAGACGTGCCACGGCGCAAAAAGGGGCACGGTACCTTGCCGCTACCTGGGGCCGATCCAGAGGTCGGCTGGCACACCGAAAAAGTTCCTTTTCACGATATTCCCCATCTGCAAAATCCCTCTTGTGGCTTCGTGGTGACGGCGAACAATCGGCACCTTGCTGACGGTGTGGGACCGTTCCTCGGCGTGGACTTTATCGACGGCTACCGTTACGAGGCGATTCATCGTGCTCTGGCTCATCGCCGTGATTGGGACATTGTCTCGACGATGCAGTTGCAGCTCGATCACTACAGCGTCGCCTGGGAGGAGATGCGCGAGTTCGTCCTGGCGACGCCCAGTCTCGATCCTGACAGTGAACTAGCCCTGCAAACCTTACGCGGTTGGGATGGTCGGGTTTCGGCCCATTCCTTCGAGGCCGCAGTCTACGAACTGTTCGTCGCCGAAATGGTCGTTCGCGTGGCCAAGGCTCGCGCTCCGCAGAGCTGGAGATGGGTCGTCGGGGCGAGCCTGTGTCCATTAACGCAGTACAACTTTGGTTGCTTCCGCCGCACCTCGCATCTGATCCGGTTATTGCGTGAAAAACCGTCGGGCTGGTTTACACCCTCTTGGGACGAGGAGCTAGCGGATGCTCTGGGCGAAGCCTATCGGCGAGTGCGCCGACAGTCGGCGAAGACCTCGGGCCGCTTGGGCTGGGGCGAACTGCGTCCGTTACTGCTACAGCATCCGCTGTCGAAAAAGCCCGGCCTGATTGGGCATGCCTTGGGCAAAATCTTTAATCTCGGGCCGTATCCTTGTGGTGGCGATGCCGACGTCATTAATCAGGCCGCCGCTCTGCCGCTGGAGCCGTTCCGACCGACGAACAACATCGCCTCGTTGCGAGCGGTCTTCGATGTGGGAGCTTGGTCGAACAGCCGCTTCATCCTGCCCAGCGGTCAGTCGGGTAATCCGCTGTCGCCGCACTACGCTGATCAGTTGCCGCTGTGGCAGCGCGGCGAAGGAGTGCCGATCGCCTTCACCTCGGACGAGATGCGACAGGCGGCCGTGGAGACACTGGAACTGCGGCCCGCGGGATGACCACCAGTATAGCCCTATAAGAGAGTCATAAAATCCACTAGTTCCCTACCTCGGGAAACTCCCACAAACGCACTCCGCCGATGAAGGCGTTGTCGTTGTCGCCCTGTCGGCAGCCGGGTGGCAGTTCGTCCAACTTCTTGACGTTGCCGCCGCCTAGGACGATGTAGTCGGGCAAGAGAGCAGCTCGCAATCGCTCAACTACGTCAAACACGATCGCTTGCCACTTGCGACGTCCTAGTTGCTTGAGGCCGTTGTTGCCGACGTAGTCCTCGAAGGTTTTCCCCTTTTTATAGGGTAAATGTCCTAGTTCCATTGGCGCGATGACACCATCGAGAATCATGCAGTTGCCCAGCCCCGTGCCCAAACCGAGGAAGAGCATCCGTCCGCCCTGGTAGCTCCCCAGGGCCTGCATGGCCGCATCGTTGATGATCCGTGTGGGCTTGCCGAAGGCTCCCGCGAAATCGTAGCCCAGCCAGCCACGCCCCAAGTTGACCGGCTCCTTGGTGATTTTGCCGCTGATCACTGGGCCGGGATAGCCGATTGTCACCGCGTCAAACTCCCAGCCTTGCGCTAGCAATTTGACTCCATCAACCATCTCCTGAGCCGTCAGAGTCGGCCCCGACGGCAGTTTTCGCACTTCGGGATGGTCGCTCACTTTGATCTTGATATTGGTTCCGCCGACGTCAATTACCAGAATCTTCATCAGCCGCCCTCGAAAAATAACTGATCGAGGGATTCTATGACCTCGTCGAGCATCGTCCTATAATGCCGCCATGAGCAACACCCTGCCTGAACTAACCGACGACCTGTTGACGGCCCTGAGGGCACTGCAGCACCAGTTTCCCACACTGGACAGCGCACTGGCTGAGATTGCCCGGCTCAATGCCGAACTGACCCTGCCGATGGGGACGGTTCACATCCTCTCCGACATCCACGGTGACGATGTAAAACTGCGCCACGTCATCAACAACGCCTCCGGCATGCTGCGACCGCTAGTGAAACGGCTGTTCGCCGCTCGCATGAGTAATGACGACATGCAGGAGTTCCTTTCGCTTCTATTTTATCCGCGCGAAACTCTGGAGCGTCTGGAGCCGAACCTCAAGGATTTGGCCACCCGCGAGGCGTTCTGTCGCAAAACCCTGAGCGATCTGTTTTACATCATCAACATCCTGGCACGTCGGCATGGACTTCGTCACGCCTACCAAGTGTTTCCTGACGATTACCGCGAACTGATCGCCGAGTTGCTCCGCGACCAGGGCGGCGAACGCGGGTCGCGCTACTATGACTCGCTCATCGAACCGTTAGTACGCCACGATCGCGCCTTGCACGTCATTCGACAGATTGTCCGCGTGGTTCGCAACTTGGCGGTGGATGAGTTGGTGATCGCTGGCGATTGCTGGGATCGCGGTCCGCGCGGCGATCGGGTGGTGGATTACCTGAGGCGTCAGCCGCGCTTGTCGTTCGTCTGGGGCAATCACGATGCCGCCTGGTTGGGAGCGTGTCTGGGCTGCGAGGCTCTGGTCGCACACGTCTGCCGCATCTCGCTGCGCTATTGTCGGCTGGAGCAACTCGAAGCGGGGTACGGCATTCCACTGGAGCCGCTGGAAGTTTTGGCTCGAACGGTTTATTCCGACGATCCGGCCAGCCATTTCGTGCCCAAAGGACAAGGCGGCCAACGCGACCCGCAGCTCTTGGCTCGCATGCAGAAGGCCGCCGCCGTCATGCAGTTCAAACTCGAAGGCCAGATGATCGCCCGCAATCCGCAGTGGCACCTCGATAATCGCCGACTGCTGCACACTATCGATCCCGACGCCGGTACCGTGGTCATCGACGGCACCACCTACACGCTGAAAGACAAGTATCTGCCGACTTTGAATCGCGACAATCCTTACGCTCTGTCGAAGGAGGAAGCCGCCTGTCTGGCCGAGCTGCGCGAGTCGTTTGTCACCAGTCAGAAGCTCTGGTCGCACATGCAGTATCTGCTCGAACACGGTTCGATGGCTCTGGTGCGCGACAGCAACCTGATCTTTCATGGTGCAGTACCGGTCGATGCCCAGGGCTGCTTCCTCGCTCTGGAAGTGGACGGGGTCGCCGTCGCTGGCAAGGCTCTCTTCGAGGCCATCGATCGAGTGTTGGCCCGCATCCTGGATCACGCCTCGACGGGGTTGCCCGAAGCGGCAGTTCCCGCGCGACAGGCTGACAGCGACTTTTGCTGGTATCTTTGGTGCGGTCCGCTCTCGCCGTTGTTCGGCAAAGATAAAATCGCCACTTTCGAGATTGATTTTGTTGTAGATTCTGCCGCTCAGGTCGAGATAAAAAATCCCTACTTCACCTTGATTCACGAAGTCGAGTTTTGCGATCGGATTTTGCGAGAATTTGGGGTTGATCCAGCTCGCGGCTTGATCGTCAATGGCCACGTCCCGGTCAAGATCGAAAAAGGCGAATCGCCGATGAAACGCTCTGGCAAGGCGATCACTATTGACGGAGCGTTCTCGGCAGCGTATGGCGATCATGGCTATACTCTGGTGTTAGAGCCAGACAAGACGATGCTGGCCACGCATCATCATTTCGAGTCAGTCGCTGCCGCCGTTGAGCAGGGCATGGACATTATTCCCACAGTGTCGATCATTCGCAACCACGAACCGCACCGAACGGTCGGCGATACCGAGAAGGGCGACCAGCTTCGTCGGGAGATTGCCTGGCTAGAGAAACTGGTGCAGGCTTATCGCCAGAACAAGTTGCATCCCGTTTGCTGAAGGAACTCAGGAGGCGGTCTAATGCGTGTTCTTGACGATTGGCAGTTGACCGCCGAACGTGCCGCTATCCATTTGCCCACTCGAACTGTGGTTGTCGCCGACTTACACCTGGGCTACGAACGCTGTCGGCATCGCGCCGGGGAAGCGGTCCCCTGGCGCAGTCTGGCGGACGAACTAACTCCGCTGCAACGACTGCTGCACCGTGAAGAACTGTCGCGTCTAGTCATTGCTGGCGATCTGTTCGAGGATGCTCGCCGCGAACGCGAAGAACTACTCGATCAATTGGTGACTTGGCTGGACGAAACCGAAGTTGAACTGGTAGGCATCGTGCCTGGTAATCACGATAAAGGATTAGAACGATCCTCTTTATCCGTATTCAAAGAGGGCATTCTTCTCGATCACTGGCTAGTTGTGCATGGCGATCGACCGCTTCCTGACCAGCCCTGCATCCAGGGGCACGAGCATCCTCGACTACGCTGGCGCGAAGCCTCTGGCCCGTGCTATTTGTTCCAGAAGCAACGGCTGATTCTGCCGGCCTACTCCGCCGACGCCGCTGGGGTCAACGTATTGCACGAACCGCGCTGGCAAGACATGCGGGTAGCGGCCATCGCTGGGGAACGGGTGTTGGATTTTGGTCGCCTCGCTGAGTTGCGACGACGGCTGCCGAGTCTGGTACAATAACTGACATGGCCAAAAAGAAAAAAATCCGCGTCGATCTGCGCAAGAACCGCAACACCAAGCCGCGCGAACGCGACTGGGAAAAGAAACTTGACGACACTGTCGCTGAGGATCAGATCGTCGCCAAGGAAAGTGTGCGCGCCCGCGGCGAACTGTCTCGCCGACGCACCATCATTCAAGAGGAGCAATCTGGCGAAGATAATTTGCCCAGCGAGATGCCCGCCGTCGATCCCAGCAACGCTCGGTCCGGTCGAGTCCTGCGTATGTATCGTGATGCCTGCATCGTGCAAGCTGACGACGACGGACGCGAATATCGCTGTGTGATCCGATGGTTGCTACGCAGTCTGACGACCAACGAACGAACCATCGTGACCACGGGCGATCGAGTGTGGTTCAAGCCAGTCGAACAGCTCTCGGGAGACGTCGAAGGCGCGCCGGAAGGAGCTATTGTCCGCGTCGAACCACGCAAAGGCGTGCTAACTCGTGCCTCGCGGAAGCGCGAACATGTCCTGGTTGCCAACGTCGATCAAGTGGTGTTCGTGCTGTCACTTCGCGAGCCGGACCTCAAGCCGCACTTGATCGATCGCTTCCTAGCCAGCGCCATTAAAGGCGAGATTCGACCGATCCTGTGTCTGAACAAGGCCGACTTAGTCGAACCGATCGAGTTCATTCCCCTTGTGGGAATGTACAGCCAATTGGGGGTGCCGACGATCTTGACTAGCACCGTCACCGGGTTGGGCATCGACGAACTGCGTGACCGACTGCGAGACCGACAGACCGTGTTTTCCGGACAATCCGGAGTGGGAAAATCTTCGTTGCTCAACGCCGTCGAGCCGGAGTTGGGCTTGCGCGTGCGCGAGGTGAGCGAGGTTAATCAGAAAGGTCAGCACACAACGACAACGGCAGAGTTGATCCGGCTGAAATTCGGTGGCTGGGTGGTGGACACGCCGGGCGTGCGTCAGTTTCAGCTATTCGACACTCTGCCCGAGGAGGTCGAGGGCTTCTTCGCTGAGTTTCGCCCCTTCGTACCTCTTTGTGCTTTTCCCGACTGCACCCACATCCACGAACAACGCTGCGCCATCAAGCGGGCGGTGTATCGGCGACAGATCAGCTACGACCGTTACACCAGCTACTTAGGCATGTTTCAAGGAATCCACAACGATTAGGTCGTTTGAACCTCTACTGGTTCATCGCAGCTGAATTGTGGGGTGGCTCAGAAACGACTCTTCTGATCTGACCAGAGGGCATAAGCCCTCCTTGCTTAGCGCTCCCACCACGCAGGACTGACGTCCTTCGCTTGGAAGCTCGAAGACGCGAACCTCCACTCAGTATCAGCTGCAATCCATCACTACGACAGCGACTCGGCGGATTGTAGCGAGTTGGACGGCAACATGTTCCCAGAGAGCAAGCCGATCGCGCTTGAATCAGACTACATCCGGATTCTACCATTGAGGCCAATTGAGAGACTTTACCTCCTCCGAATGACTTCGGAGGCCATGAACCGCCGATGAGGTAAGTGATGTTCAACCTAGTGCTACTGACAGCGTTGGCCGGTCCCAGTGTGGGAGTCCAGCCGTACTTTGTCGCCGATCCCTGCCCGTACTGTATCTGGCCCGTGTTGCCGTTGGGAGGACGAGTAGTTTTTTACTGGAACGGTCCAGCCGCCTTGAGCGAGCAAGAAGAGCAAGAATGGCGGAATTATCTAGGATCCCTAGATGAGACAGACCAGAAAGAAGCTCGCTACTACTGGAACGCTGCTGACCGCGCGGGTAAGCAACGATTGCTCGGTCAGGTTCGCCAGCTGCGTGCTAAAAAAGAAGAACGAGAGGCCAAGCAGCGCGAGGATGAGCTAAAGGCAAAACAGAAAAAGGAAGAAGAAACCAGCAAACCCAAGCCGGAAAAGAAAGACGAGAAGAAAGAAAATAAAAGCGACAATAAAGAGCCGTAATAGGACTAATCTCAACGACTTGCTTCGCGATCAGCCGGGTCGGCTTCCCCACTAAGCTGACCCGGCTGACATCTTTTCTGCACGGTCCTCTCTGTTCTGTTGCAGCCTTCGATCGCAACAAAAGCTCCACTGCTTAGAAGCAGGCTGGGGCCGGGGCTGAGAGACAACCTCCCTCCGCTGAGGCTCGACGTAGTCGGTCTGACACGCATGTCGCTTGTCCGCGCCATAACCGGAACTTATCATTCGTCAACTTTACCCAGATTCGCTGTTTCTGCGTTGATGTGCAGTCAACTCATTTTTACCATACTGCCAGGAACACCTGGTCGGCGTCCCTCGCCGGTCTGGATCAAGAAGCGAAACCAGCTCACGACCCAGCGATGTGTCGCGTCGGTGCCGCTGTCATGCCCAGACTTAAGACAGAATCAGGTGAGATCAGGAAGAGTTTCGTAAGGCGTTCCAACGGTTGAGCCCGCGTCGGGCTCGAGGTCTGCTGGTGGACGGGGTCCATCACGGTTCTTGGAGGTGGTGACTATGTACGGGATCGTTTTGATGGCTGCGCTGACGACCGGCGGCGAAGCGTCCGACTTCGGTGGTCGTCGTTGTTCCTGCGCTTGCTCGGGTTGCGTGGTGACCTGCACGGTCAGCCACGGCTGCAAGTACTCCTGCCGCGCTGATCGCTGCTCCTGCTGGGGCTGCAGAAAGGCCAAGAAGTGCCACGGCTGCACCGTGTACACCTGCCATGCTCCGGTGTACTATGGCTGCCATGCCGCCACGGTAGTTGTCGAGCACGGCACCTGCCACGGCGTCGTTCATCCGCCGGTTGCTCCAGAAGTGCCGAAGGTGATCGAGCAGCCGACGCCCGGCAAGGTCATCGAGAACAAGCCGGCTGAGAAGGCTGTTGAGCCGAAGAAAGAGCCGGAAAAGGCCGTCGAGCCGAAGAAGCTGCCGGAAAAGAACGAAGGTTAATTCCGTCGCCGTTGATTGATAGCCACGGGCCGCGAAGGGGTGTTCCTTCGCGGCCTGGGTCATTTTGCTGGACGTTGGATTGTCAATCCTGAGAATAGTCTTGCCGTGATCGGGAGGAGAACTCGCATCCTCACTGCTCGATCAGACGAATTCCCGCTATATTTTCCAGTCCTCGCTTCTCGGCACGGCAGTTGCTAAAGTGATCCACAACGGTTAACTCTGTTGTTCCAGGATGTCTCATGCCACAGATTTTTCATCGCGCTTTCAATACTTTGTCGCTGGTGAGTATCTACGGCTCGGTGTTCCTGTTGGCTGGGCTTGGATTGGCAGCTGCACTGTACGCTCGCTCTGGCTATGTGACCAATGCTGGCCTGGCTCGAGAGCAGCCAATTCCCTTCAGTCATCAGCACCATGTCAACGAATTGGGCATCGACTGCCGCTATTGCCACACCTCCGTCGAGACCGCTGGCTTTGCAGGGATTCCACCCACCAAAACCTGCATGAACTGCCACACGCAGATCTGGCAGGGGAGCGAGATGCTCGCTGCCGTCCGCGAGAGTTATCGCACCGACGAGAGCATCCCCTGGCAACGCATCCACAAGCTCGGCGATTACTGTTACTTCAACCACTCCATTCACGTCGCTAAGGGGATTGGCTGTGTTACCTGTCATGGTCGGGTCGATCAGATGCCGCTGATTTGGCAGGAAAAATCGCTGCTGATGGAATGGTGCCTCGATTGTCATCGTCAGCCGGAAAAGTATGTCCGACCTCGCGATCAGATTTTCAACATGACCTATGAACGTCGCGACCCCGACGAAGGCAAACGCCTAGTCGAGGAATATCAGATCAAGTCGAAGATGAGCTGTAACGCCTGTCACCGATGAACGAGATGCCCCCAGGACTGCGTGCTTCCTTCGGGAGCCACCGGTTGCTATCGTTGGACAGACCTCACCCGCTGCCCGAGAACGGAACATGAAACGACCACCCCTCGATCCTGAATTGATTCGCGATCGCCTTGCCGTGGAGCAGGGCAAACGCTACTGGCGCAGCTTAGAAGAACTGGCCGACGATCCCGCCGTTCGCGAGATGGTCGAGCGTGAGTTTCCCGACAGTGCGTCGCAGTGGACTGACCCAGTATCGCGACGCCGCTTCCTGGCCCTGATGGGCGCTTCGCTGGGGCTGGCCGGTCTCGTCGGCTGCACCCGACCGACCGGCACTATCATGCCGTATGTCAAACAGCCGGAGCATTTGACGCCAGGCATTCCGCTGCATTTCGCCACGGCGATGACTCAAGGAGGCTTCGCCACGGGACTAGTGGTCGAAAGCCACGAAGGCCGGCCCACCAAAATCGAAGGCAACCGTAACCATCCCGCCAGTCTGGGCGCGACCACGGTACAACAGCAGGCCGCTATTTTGGGCTTGTATGACCCCGACCGGTCGCAATCCGTGATGTTCCGCGATCAGCCGCGTTCCTGGATGAGCTTGCTGGAGATTCTGCGGCAGCGCCTCCAATCTAGCAACAAAGGCAAGGGCGTTGCGGTGCTGTGTGAAACTATCGGTTCGCCGACTCTGGAAGCCCAGCGCAAAGCCTTCCAACAGGCGTTTCCCGAACTGCGCTGGTTCACCTACGAGCCGATCAACCGCGATCAAGTCGTGGCAGCGGCCACCCTCGCTTTCGGCAAACCGTTGCACAGCTACTATCGACTCACCAACGCCGACGTGATCGTTTCCTTCGACGCCGACTTCCTCGCTCAGGGGCCGGGCTGTCTGGCTTACACCCGACAGTTCACGGCACGGCGCAAGGAGGGCGGCAAAGGTGTGGGGATGAATCGGCTTTATGTCGTCGAGACCGACGTGAGCGTAACCGGTTCCCGCGCCGATCATCGCCTGGCGGTCAAACCCAGCGAGGTCGAGAAGCTGACGCGAGCCTTGGCCGCACTGCTCAAGATCGATGGGGTGGCCATGCCGACTTTGGACGACAAGCAACGCCGCTGGATCGAGGCAGTGGCTCGCGATCTGACTCAGGTCAACCAAGCCCCTCGACCAGCCGGCAGTACAGCGGTACTCGTCGGCGAACTGCAACCCGCCAAGGTGCAGGCTCTGGTTCACGCTATCAATCACCGGCTCGGAAATTTTGGCCAGACCGTTCTGTTCACCGAACCATTGCCTATCGCTCAGCCCAACCAGCGTCAGTCTCTGGAAGCTCTGACGACGGCTCTGGCCAAGAACGAATTGGACACGCTGTTAATCCTGGGCGGCAATCCGGTGTACAACGCGCCGGCGGATCTCCCACTAGGGGAACGGCTGGCTAACAAGCTCAAGGAGAGCAAAACCTGGTTGGCTGTCCGCGTTGGCGAACACTACGACGAAACCTCTCGTGCCTGTCACTGGCACGTTCCGCGCACGCACTTCCTCGAAGAGTGGAGCGATGGCTTGGCCTACGACGGCACCGCCTGCATCGTTCAACCGCTCATTGCTCCGCTGTACGGTGGCAAGTCGTTCCATGAACTGCTCGCTCTGCTGACGCCGATCGGTCCCGAGGGCCAAAGCTACGACTCTCGATCTGTCGAGGAGATCATCCGGGCTTACTGGGAGCAGTCGCATCCGAAAGACGCCAAGGAGTCGTTTGAACGATTCTGGCAACGTGCCCTGCATGACGGCGTGGTTCGCGGCAGCACTCCGCCGACGCTGGTGCCGACGCTGCTCGACGGTTTCACGAGCAAGCCCGAGATGCTTCCCTCGGTGTCACCGGAGAGCGACGGGTTAGAGATTGTCTTCGCCCCGGACTACGCAACCTACGATGGCCGTTTTGCCAACAACGGCTGGCTACAGGAATGGCCCAAGCCACTGACCAGGCTCAGCTGGGATAATGCGGTGATTATGGGTCCGGAAACGGCAAAACAGCTCGGCCTCAGCACGCGAGTGGATCAGTGGAAAGGCGGCGAACACGGTAGCACGATTGCCGACACAATCTCACTGACCGCCCCACCCCGCTACTCTCTGCGAGGTGTACCGATCTGGATTCAGCCCGGCCATGCCGAGGGTGCGTTGACCGTGCATTTGGGCTATGGTCGAGAGCGAGTCGGCAGGGTCGGCACGAAGGTCGGCTTCAACGCGAATAAGATCCGCCCGACCTCAGCTTGGTTTCTCACTGGGGTCAAAGTCTCGAAGCTAAACCAAACCCACGAACTGGCCTGCCAACAAGCTCACCACAGCATGGAAGGCCGCGACATCGTTCGCTCGGGCAAGGTCAACGAGTACAAGCCGCCCAAAAAGCACGCCTTACCGACGTTGTTCGATGGCAAGGATCATCCCTACGACGGCTACAAGTGGGCAATGGCTGTGGATCTGTCGGCCTGCACCGGTTGCGGAGCCTGCGTTGTCGCCTGTCAAGCCGAGAACAACATCCCCATCGTCGGCAAGGATCAGGTGCAGCGTGCCCGTGAGATGCACTGGCTGCGGATCGATCGCTACTATGAAACCCCGCTCGAAGACAACAACGCCGATCCGTATTATCATTTTCAGCCGGTCATGTGCCAACACTGCGAGAATGCCCCCTGCGAGGTGGTCTGCCCTGTTGAGGCGACGGTTCACGGCGACGAGGGGACGAACGACATGGTCTATAACCGCTGTGTCGGCACGCGCTACTGTGCCAACAACTGCCCCTACAAGGTACGGCGGTTCAACTTTCTGGAGTACGCCGACTTCAAGACCCCCAGTCTCAAGTTGCAGTACAACCCCGAAGTGACGGTGCGAACTCGCGGCGTGATGGAGAAATGCACGTTCTGCATCCAGCGCATCAGTCATGCCCGCATCGAGGCCAGTCGGGGTGCCCTAGAAGGCGATCCGGAACGCAAAGATCCGCACGGACGCCGAGTGCAGGGCAAGGAACTGCCCTACATCCCGGATGAGTCGTTGTACACCGCCTGCGAAGCAGCCTGTCCGGCGGAAGCACTGGTGTTTGGCGATCTCAACGACGTGGCTCGCAAAGTGGGCACCAAGGGGCACCCCGGCAGCGAGGTCGCCCGACTACGGGAGTCGGAATTGAGTTACGATCTGCTCGGCGAGCTTGGCGTTCGCCCCCGAGTATTTTATCTCGCGTCGCTGCGCAATCCCAACCCCGAGCTGGAGGGGGCGTGAGTCATGGCCCAGGCACCTAGTCAATCTGAACTGCAAGAAGGCCAGATTATCGCTCCCGGCCATTCGTTCGGCACGATCACCGACAAGATCGGCTCCATCGTGCAGGCCAGACGTACCCCCAAGCGCTGGTGGACCGGCTTCCTCATCGGCTTCACGCTGATGATGTTGTTGTTCTTGACCATCGGCAACCTGCTCGCCCGAGGCATCGGCATCTGGGGTAACAACGCTCCCGTCGGCTGGGGCTTCGACATCGTCAACTTCGTCTGGTGGATCGGTATCGGACATGCCGGAACGCTTATCTCCGCTATTCTGTTACTGCTGCGGCAACGCTGGCGAACGTCGATCAACCGCTTCGCCGAGGCGATGACTCTGTTTGCTGTCGCCTGTGCCGGCCTGTATCCGTTGTTCCACATGGGCCGACCGTGGTTCTTCTATTGGCTGCTACCTTACCCCAACACGATGGAGCTGTGGCCGCAGTGGCGTAGTCCGCTCATCTGGGACGTCTTCGCGGTTACCACCTATGCCACGGTGTCGTTGTTGTTCTGGTTCATCGGCCTGATCCCTGACATGGCCACGTTACGCGATCGCTCCAAATGGTGGATCGGACGTGTCTTTTATGGCATTCTGGCGATGGGCTGGCGCGGCAGCGCTGTTCACTGGCACCGTTACGAGACGGCCTATCTGCTACTAGCCGGCCTGGCCACGCCGCTGGTTGTCAGCGTGCATACGGTGGTGTCGTTCGACTTTGCTGTCAGTATCGTGCCCGGTTGGCACGTTACGATCTTTCCTCCTTACTTCGTCGCTGGGGCGATCTACTCCGGCTTCGCGATGGTGCTGACACTGGCCATTCCCCTGCGGAAGATGTACAAGCTGGAAGATTTCATCACCGACACCCATCTGGACTACATGGCTCGAATCATGCTGACCACCGGCTTGATGGTGGCCTACGGCTACGGCATCGAGTTGTTCATGGCCTGGTACAGCGGCAACGTCTACGAGAAAGGCTTGATCGCTAATCGCTTGATTGGGCCGTATCGCTGGTTCTTCTATGCTCTGATCGCTTGCAACGTGGTCGCGCCGCAACTGTTGTGGTTCAAGAAGGTCCGTTACAGTCCGTGGACACTTTTCGTGCTGTCGCTGATCGTCAACCTGGGCATGTGGCTGGAACGCTACGTCATCATCGTCGTCAGTCTACATCGCGATTACCTGCCTTCCTCGTGGGGGATGTACTCTGGAACGGGTTGGGACTGGTCGATGTACTTGGGCACGATCGGTTTGTTCTTTGCCTGTCTGTTTTTGTTCATCCGCTTCTTGCCCGTGATTTCCATCTTTGAAATGCGAACGCTGTTACCCGAAGCTCACGTTCACACCGAGAAGGAGGCCAAGCCATGATTCCGCAAGAACTGCCTCCGTATGGGCTGGTCGCGGAGTTCGACTCGGCCCAAGCCCTGGTAGTCGCCGCCGAGAAAGCCCGTGACGCTGGCTACCAAAAAATGGATGGCTACAGTCCGTTTCCCATTGAGGGGCTGATGGACGCCCTAGGCCACAAGGCCAACATCCTGCCGCTGTTGGTGCTGATCGGTGGCGTGGTGGGCGGCTTGATCGGTTACTCGTTGCAATACTACACGAGTATTTACAGCTATCCGCTGAACGTCGGCGGTCGGCCTTACAACAGTTGGCCGATGTTCATTCCAGTGACCTTTGAATGCACTATTCTGGGCGCGGCGTTGACGGCGGTGTTCGGCATGCTCGGCCTGAACGGCTTACCTGAGCCCTATCATCCCTTATTCCATGTCGAACGCTTTGCCTTGGCCAGCCGCGATCGCTTCTTCCTGGCTATCCGCGCGGTTGATCCCAAGTTCGACCTGATCCAGACGCGAAAATTTCTCGAAAGCCTCGGGGCCAAAGAAGTGACGGAGGTGCCCCAGTGATGGGTTCAGCTACCAGTCTCCCCTTCTCCACCCAGGGGAGCGGGGATAAGGGGAAATCCTGCTCTTCCAAGATCCACTTGCCGCTACTGGCACTTCTGCTACTGGCCCTGCCCGCTTGTCAGCAGAAGATGGGCACGTCGCCGGCTTACAAGCCGCTCGAACCCAGCGAGTTTTTCGCTGATGGTCGAGCTTCGCGACCGTTGATTGCTGGCACCGTGGCTCGCGGACAGTTCTACGAAGACCCGGTTCTCCTCACTGGTCGAGACGAAAGCGGCGAACTGAGTACCGAGTATCCGTTCGAGATGACCCGCGAAGTGCTGTTACGTGGGCGAGAACGCTACAACATCTACTGTTCGGTCTGTCATGGACTGACTGGCCACGGTGACGGACGCATCGTACAGCGTGGCTTCACTAAACCGCCGAATTACATCACCGATCTGTCACGCGGATACCGACTGCGTGGCGAGACCAAGAAACTGACCGACGTGCCACCTGGCTACATCTACGAAGTCATCGCTAAGGGGTACGGCGCGATGCCGGAACACGGCTCGCTAGTGCCCGTTCGTGATCGTTGGGCGATTGCTGGATATATTAAGGCTCTGCAATATAGTCAATTGCCGGAACTGCGTCAACAGATGCAGCCCGTTGAGGAAAAGAAGGGGGCCAAGCCGTGAGTACTGCCCCGGTTGTGGAACAACCCAATCTGCCGCGTTGGCAATCGATCGCCCTGCTAGTCGGCGCGATCGGCATCGCGATCTGTCTGGCTGGCCTGGCTTTCGAGACTACCCGCGTTCACGTCTTTCGGGCCTGGCTGGTCGGCTTCTGTCTGACGGTCGGCATTGCCCTGGGCAGTTTGGTCGTGCTGATGTTGCAGTATCTGACTGGAGGTGACTGGGGCTTTATCCTGCGTCGGCCTCTGGAGGCGGCGACAAGCACCATGCCACTTGTCACGCTGTTTTATCTGCCGTTGGCCCTGGTTTTGTCGTCGCTGTATGAATGGGCCGACCCAGCGAAGGTCGAGGCTGATCCACACTTGCAGCACAAGGCCCTGTATCTCAACGTGCCGTTCGCCTGGATCCGTGCCGGCATCTATTTCGCCATCTGGAATCTGCTTGCTTTTCTGCTGAATCGTTGGTCGCGGCAACAGGACACGGCGCGAGACATGGCCATTCACAAACGCTGTGAGGCGTTGAGCGCTCCGGGCATGGTGCTGTATGTGCTGACGATCACCTTCGCCTCGGTCGACTGGGTGATGTCGCTGGAACCGGAGTGGTTCTCCACCATGTATGGCGCGATGTTCGGCATGGGACAAGTACTGTCCGGCTTCGCGTTCGCGGTGGCGATGTTGGTACTGCTCAGCAGGCGGCTCGAGGTGGGCCAGCTGACGGGTGGCAACAACCTGCGCGACCTGGGCAGCCTGTTGCTGGCCTTCGTCATGGTCTGGGCTTATCTGTCGTTCTCGCAATTTCTGCTGATCTACTCCGGCAACTTACCCGAGGAAGTGCCGTGGTACATCTATCGCTTCGAGGGTGGCTGGAAGTATCTCGGTCTGATGCTGGTGATCTTCCACTTTGCCCTGCCGTTCGTGCTGCTGTTGTCCACGAACGTGAAACGAAATCGAGCGATGCTGGCGAGTGTGGCCCTACTGGTGCTGCTGATGCGCGCAGTCGATCTGCTCTGGCTGATCGTGCCAGCCTTCCATCACAACAGCGAAGCAGTCAATCCGCCGCTGGGGGCACGGTTGATCTATGTGGCTGCCCTGGTGGGGATGGGCGGAATCTGGTTCGCCTACTTCCTGATGCAACTGCAACGCTGGCCATTGGCCCCAGCGTTCAACCCTTATGCGGAGGGCGCGGTCCATGGCGCGGTCGCGGGACACTGAGAGCAACGGCTGGGTCAATCCCGAGGTGCGGTTCGAGCGATCGGACATCTCGTCGACCAGCCTGATGATATATGGAGTTCTGCTGGCCCTGGGGCTAGTAATAACAGTGCCAGCGATGTTCTGGCTGGGCAACCGGTTGCTGCAAGCGGAACAGAAACGGAAAGAGACCGCGTTGCTCCCCGCCAGCGTGGAGGACCATCGCCTGCCGCCCGAACCACGCCTGGAATACTTCGAGAGTAAGACCAAGCCGCGCGTCACGCCGCCACGTGCTGCTGTAATTCTCGCGGATCAGAGCCGCTTGCTGGAACAAGGGGACAAGGCTCGGGGGATCGAGCCGATCGAGGTGGCGATTGACGCGCTAGCCAAAGGGAAGTTGCTCAAGGCGCGTGAAGGGGGCAAATAATGCATAAGCTCATCGTGGCGACGGTCTTGCTAGGACTGAGCGCAGCGGCGTTGTTGGCTGCCCGCTATCTGCCACGTGGTGGCTCGTCACCCGCTGTCACCGAATCGGAACTGACCAAACTGTTTAAACCACGCCTGGGCACGCCGCTGCCGCTCGACGCCACCTTCCGCGACGAGACTGGCAAAGTGGTCACGCTAGGGGACTACGGCAAAGAGCGACCATTCATACTAGTGCCGGTCTATCTCCGCTGTCCGACCCTATGCAACGAAGTGCTCAACGAACTCGTCAAGGGACTGCGTGGCATCGCCACGCTCAACGTCGGTCGCGAGTTTGATGTGGTCGTGGTCAGCTTCGATGCCCGCGAACAACCGGAGCTGGCCGCCGCCAAAAAAGCGGCTTACGTCGAAGAGTACGCCCGTCGCGGCAGCGAGTCGGGCTGGCACTTTCTCACCGGCGAACAGTCGCAGATCGATCGATTGCTGGATGCGATCGGTTACAAAGTAGTTTGGGAGGAGGAAAAGCGGCAATTTGCACATGCCTCCGGAGTGGTCGTCTGCACCCCCGATGGAGTCGTGGCTCGCTACTTCCCCGGATTGGACTATCGTCCGCTGTACCTGCGTCTGGCGTTGGCCGAAGCCGGCCAGGGTACCATTACTCCAGGCGTGATCGATCAGATTCTTTTGCCCTGCTTTGTCTTCGACTCGACCAAAGGGCGATACTCCGCTGCTGTCTTGACACTGGTCAAGGGCGCGGGCGTAGTCACTGTCGTGTCCGTACTGCTCTTCTGGGGGCTGATGGCGTTTCGTTCACGTTCGACCGTGGCACCGCACGTGACACCGCAACTGCCCGCGCCCGCCCTGACGGAAGGAGGGGACGTTCGATGAATGCCGATTTTCGCTTACTTCCCCAACAGGCTTCGACGATGGCACCGCGTGTGGATGCCCTGTTCTGGTTCATCACGGCCATCTGCATCTTCTTTACCATCCTGGTGGCGGTACTGCTACTGACATTCGCGATCCGTTATCGGCGAAAAACTGAAGACTATTTTCCCAAACCGGTCGTCGGCTCGAAAGTGCTGGAAGCCGCCTGGAGCATCGGACCACTGGCTTTGGTCATGGTGATCTTCTTCTGGGGCGCGAGTATCTACTTCGACATGATGCGTCCACCCGAAGATGCTCTAGAAGTCTACGTCACCGGCAAGCAGTGGATGTGGCATTTGCAGCATTCCGGCGGACAACGCGAGATCAACCAACTGCACATTCCCCTGGGTAAGCCGGTCAAACTCATCATGACCTCAGAGGATGTCCTGCACGATTTCTACATTCCTGCCTTCCGGGTCAAGATGGATACGGTACCTGGCAAGTATACGACGTTGTGGTTTCAAGCGACGAAGTTGGGGACGTTTGATTTCTACTGTGCCCTATATTGTGGCACCGAACACGCACGAATGATCGGCACTGTGACGGTCATGAAGCCCAGAGAGTACGAGCAATGGCTGACCGAACGGGCCGACCGCTCGTTGGCCCTGCAGGGGCGGCAGCTATTCCAGAAACTTCAGTGTGTGACCTGCCATCATCCCGAGGCGAACAATCGCGCGCCAATTCTGGAGAACCTCTATGGCCGCATGGTCGAGCTAGAAGGCGGGCGTAATGTTCTGGCCGACGAGTCCTATCTGCGGGAGTCGATTCTGTATCCGGCGGCGAAGGTGCGAGCCGGTTGGCGGCCGATCATGCCTTCTTACGTCGGCCAAGTGGATGAAAACGATCTGGTTCGTCTCATTGCCTTTCTCAAGGGGTTGAAGACGGGCCAAACTCCAGCTCGTGTCGAAGACTTCCCCGCTCCCGCCGTGAACGAGAAGGAGGCGGCCAAGGACAAAGAGTTGCCCAAACCGAACGAGCAGCCCAAAGCAACCGACAAGGCGAAGGACAAGTGATCCAGACCGCGGGTCACGACGCCTGACCACCCGCGGTCGATTTTCATACATGGACCCTCGGACATGACCACAGTAGCTGTTGAACCTCGTCCGCAGCCGTTTGAGCCACGCTCCATCAAGCGGGCGGACTACCTGAATATCTCTTATGGCGTGCGCTCCTGGCTGCTGACCCTGGACCACAAACGCATCGCCATTCTGTATCTCATTTCGATCTCGATATTCTTCTTCGTCGGCGGAGTCTTCGCGGCCGTCGTCCGTCTGGAATTGGCGACGCCGAAGGGCGACCTGCTTCAGTCGGACACCTACAACAAAATGTTCACGCTGCATGGCGTGGTGATGCTGTTTTTCTTCCTGATTCCAGCGATCCCGGCGACGTTGGGCAATTTCTTGGTTCCGCTGATGATCGGAGCCAAGGATCTGGCCTTCCCGCGGCTGAACCTGATGAGTTGGTATGTCTTCATGATCGCGGGGATGTTCGGCATCTACACCATGTTGGCAGGCGGGGTGGACACTGGATGGACCTTTTACACTCCGCTAAGTCCGAAATATGCCAACTCGCAGGTCATGACCGCAGCCTTGGCTGCCTTGATCGCCGGCTTCTCATCGATCCTGACCGGACTGAATTTCATGGTGACGATTCACAAGATGCGGGCACCGGGGCTGACCTGGTTCCGTCTGCCGCTGTTTGTCTGGTCACAGTACGCGACCAGCCTGATCCAGATCCTCGGCACGCCGGTGCTGGCGGTCACCATCCTGCTGGTTGCAGCCGAGCGGATGCTGCACATCGGCATCTTCGATCCCGCCCTGGGCGGCGACCCGGTGCTGTTCCAGCACCTGTTCTGGTTCTACTCCCATCCCGCGGTGTACATCATGATTCTGCCGGCCATGGGCGTTATCAGTGAACTGGTCACCACCTTCGCCAAAAAGGTGATCTTCGGCTACAGTTTTATTGCCTTCTCCAGCGTAGCCATCGCCGTGTTGGGCTTCCTGGTCTGGGGCCATCATATGTTCGTATCCAGCCAGTCGCCCTATGCGGGGCTGATCTTCTCGTTCCTCAGCATGTTGGTAGCGATTCCCTCGGCGATCAAGGTGTTCAACTGGACGGCGACGCTGTGGCGCGGCTCGGTGTCGTGGGACACGCCAATGCTGTATGCGTTTGGTTTCATCGGGTTGTTCACGATCGGCGGCCTGACCGGGTTGTTCCTCGCCTGCCTGGCGACCGACGTGCATCTGACCCACACCTACTTCGTGGTGGCCCATTTCCACTACATCATGGTGGGGGGCGCGATCATGGCCTATCTGGGTGGGCTGCATTACTGGTGGCCGAAGATCACCGGTCGCATGTATCCAGAGTTCTGGGCGAAGTTCGCGGCGATTATTATTTTCGTCGGGTTTAACCTGACCTTCTTCCCGCAGTTCGTCCTGGGCTATCAAGGCATGCCACGCCGCTACCATGAGTACCCGGCGGAATTCCAGGTACTGAACGTGATGTCGACAGCGGGAGCGAGCATTCTGGCTGTAGGCTACATCATTCCAGCGGTGTACTTTATCTGGTCGATGAAGTACGCGAAGGTAGCAGGACGCAATCCGTGGGGTGCGACCGGGTTAGAGTGGAGCACCACTTCGCCGCCGCCCGCGGACAATTTCGAGAAGACGCCGATCGTCAGTTTGCCCCCCTACATTTACTCGAAGGAGGAGGCGACCGTTGTCCCCTAGCGCGACTCACACGCACGACGAGCATGCTCTCGTCGCGCACCACTTCGAGAACCTGGAACAGCAGCGTGGAGCGAATCTGCTGGGCATGTGGCTGTTTTTGTCGTCAGAAGTGTTGTTCTTCGGCGGCATCTTCACGGCCTACGCGATGATGCGCTTCAGTTCGACGAATAACGGTTTCGCCCTGGGCAGCAGCCAACTCAATGCCGTGGTCGGCGGCATCAACACCGCCGTGCTGTTGACCAGCAGTCTAACGATGGCGCTGGCGGTTTGGGCGGCTCAGACCAAACATCGCCGCTTGCTCCAGTTGTTTCTGTCGTTGACGTTGGCCTTTGGGCTAGCTTTCCTCGTGTTCAAGGGGTTCGAGTGGTACCATGAGTACGAGGTGAGTTTGGTCCCCGGTCCGACGTTCGGCAGTAAACTAGCTGAGAAGGGTGACGGGACGGTCATCCCTGCCGAGACTGTAAAGACAATGCAGATGTTTTTTGTTTTCTATTTCTCGATCACGGGGTTGCACGCTCTGCATATGGTCGTTGGGTTGGCGGTTCTCGCCGTGCAGCTCGTGCTGTGTCTGCAGAGCGACTTCGGCGTGCGCGACTACGGCCCGATCGAAGTCTTTGGCCTGTACTGGCACTTCGTCGATGTGGTGTGGATTTACGTCTTTCCGTTGTTGTACCTGATGCGAGCGTGAGGCCGACTTATGGCGCACAAGCCGATTTCTCCTGTGACCTACGGCTTCATCTATGTCTTGCTGCTGTTGCTGACGGCGCTGACCGTCTATCTGGCGACGCAGGGACACCTGGGCGTTTGGGAAATTCCTGTCGCTCTGGGCATCGCCACGGCCAAGACCGTTCTCGTTGGTCTGTATTTCATGCACCTGATCCACAGCAACCGGCTGACGATTTTGATCGTGCTGGCGGGGGTGTTGTTTCTGGTGATTATGGTTATGCTAACGCTGACCGATTATTGGACACGCTCGTGGCTCACGAGTCCCCAGGTCAGCGGTGCCCCGAGCATCACGCAGCCATTGAGAGCCGGACATGGATCATCTGGAGACGGAAGGTCGTAACCCAGCTTCGGAACATCTCGACGCACTTTCGCCGCTGGAACTAGTTCGGCTGATGAACAGCGAGGATGCCCGGGTCATCGACGCGGTCGCCTCGCAAGCCGACTCAATCGCCCAGGCCATTGAGATCATCGCTGACCGTTTTCGCCAGGGCGGTCGGTTGATTTATATTGGTGCCGGCACCTCGGGCCGTCTAGGCGTGCTGGATGCCTCCGAATGTCCGCCGACTTTCAATTCGCCGCCGGAACAAGTGGTCGGTCTCATCGCTGGTGGTCCCACGGCCTTGACCCGCGCTGTCGAGGGAGCCGAAGATCATCCCGAGTATGGCGAAGCCGACCTGAAAGCCATCGCCCTCAGTGCCAACGATGTGTTGGTCGGCATCGCCACCAGCGGTCGCACTCCCTATGTCCTCGGAGCGATCGCCTACGCGCGCTCCCTGGGAGCATACACCATCGGCTTGGCCTGCACCTCGACGGCAGAACTGAGCGAATTGGTCGATCTGGCGATTGTGCCCATCGTTGGCCCCGAGGTGCTAACCGGCTCGACCCGACTGAAAGCCGGCACCGCGACCAAGCTAGTCCTGAACATGCTCACCACGGGGTCGATGGTGCGGCTGGGCAAGTCGTTCGGCAATCTTATGGTGGATCTGCGGGCCACCAACATCAAACTCCAGGCTCGCACCAACCGCATCATACGCCAGGTGGTCGGCGTCGATCATGCCACGGCGGACGCACTGTTGCAGCAGTGTGGCGGTGAGTTGAAGACGGCCTTGGTGGCGGCTCTGGGGAAGCTCTCTCCGGATGAGTCCCGCCAGCGGCTCCGGCTCAGCCAAGGTCGAGTGCGTGAGGCCTTACCGATCCGCCCCCAGAGTGACAAGTCCTTGTCACTGGGAATCGATGGCGGCGGTTCGCACACAGTGGCGTTACTGGCTCGGGAGGGCGTGCTGATCGGACGCGGCGAAGCCGGACCGTCGAACTTGCGAGCCGTCGGCGAAGCCAAAGCGTTCCAAGCGTTGGACACGGCGATCACCCGAGCGTTCACCGCCGCTGCCTTGCCGCGTGGCTCGGTAGGTCGTGCCTGTCTGGGACTAGCTGGCGCGGGGCGAGAATCGGAACGTGAGCGGTTTCGGGCCTGGGCTTCGCGAGTCCATTTGGCGGAGTCGGTGTCGGTCGTAACCGATGCAGAACTGCTGTTGGCTGCTGGCACGCCGGAAGGGTGGGGCTTGGCTCTGGTCGCCGGCACGGGGTCGATCGCCTGGGGGCGCACTGCCGACGGACGCCAGGCTCGCGCAGGCGGCTGGGGCTATCTGTTGGGCGACCAGGGCAGCGGCTATGCCCTCGCCATGCAGGCCCTGCGAACAATTCTTCAGACAGCGGATGGCACCGGTCCAGCAACCGCTCTAAGCGAGCGAATCCCGGAGCATCTACAGATTAGCGATTTATACGATCTGATTCCTCTGGTGCATGGCGGACCGCTGGATCGCGCGGCCTTGGCAGCCCTAGCGACGGTGGTTCTCGACGCCGCCGCCGAGGGAGATGCCGTCGCTCTCACTATCGTCGAAGAGCAAGCGGAGCAGTTGGCTCGGACAGCTCTCGCGGCCATCTCCACGCTGGGCATCTCCCGCTTTCCGTTGGCGTTAGCGGGTGGACTTTTACTGGCCAATGCCGACTATCGTGAACGGGTTCTGGAACGGATTCGCCAGCACGCGCAGCCCGCTCCGATCACTCTGGTTCGCGAACCGGCCGAAGGGGCCTTACGCCTGTGTCAGCGACTGGCCTCCACCTAGTAGCTGATCCAGAAACTGTTCGAGATAGTCGCGCATCTGGCGGGCACAGGCTTCGTAGACTTCCGCCGAGCCGCCGATGGGATCCTCCACGTCTTTGCCATCGGGGCTGAGTAAACGCGGAGCGACACATCCTGGCGGAAGTTGCCTAAGTAATGCCTGAGCATGACCCCGCGTCATCACCAGCAGATGATCGGCACGCTGGACCAATTCGACGGTCAACTGTTGGCTCTGATGGCGAGTCAGATCGGCCCCCCAAGCCCGCATCAGCGACACCGCTTCCTCAGCAGCGGGCAGGCCCGGTCCCGCAGACAGGCCAGCGGAGAGAATCTGATACCCACGACGGGGCAGTTCCTCGATTGTGCAACCGAGTCGCTCTGCGAGGAGTTTTTTGCACAACGCCTCGGCCATCGGACTGCGACAAGTGTTCCCTGTGCAGACCAGCAGAACCACAGTCGTGAGTTGCTTCTGCAACATCTCCTCAGTCAGAACCCCGGGACGACGCACCTTCCATCGTTCACCGACTACCTCAACAACAGTGGCTGGTTGGTGGTAGCGCGGCAACCCGTCGATGGCTAGGTCGATGCGCGATCCCGCTCGGTCCAAGACGCGCCGTAGCTGGTAGGTCTCCGAATCTCCCTCGGGCAAATTGGCGATGATGAGCGGCTCGCGCAGCCGGCGTGAGACCTGATGAATCGCCTCATGGGCGGGTTGGCGGAGATAAAGGATCTTTTCTGGGGTAATTGCATCGCGGACCTCGCCGAGCAATCGCTGTGCTAACCCCGTGGGCCAATCGTCGGCACAGGCCAACGTCAGCGGACCGGGCCAGCAGCGCCGGATCAGGCGAAGACCGGTCGCCGTCAGCGTCGGCAGCCAGTCACGGACGGCCTCGGACGAAGCTAGGGCCACCTCGATAGGCTGCGCTCCGACTAGATGTTGCACTCGTTCGACTGCTTGGGGCACCATCGCCGAGGCTGACACCACGTAGGCCGACTCCGTCGGGAAGGCCATCACGGCGCCTTGACGCAGCGCCCGGGCCAGGCTACGGGCCACCACGTCTGGACGTTCGACACGCCGCCACTCCAGCACCTCGGGCATGTATACCTCTCCTTCTCGTGTCGAGGGAATTAGACGCTCCTCATAATGTAGCGGCAGCGGGGGATGAAGCTCTTTCGCCGGCTGAAGCCTGCGGCTACCAGAGAATCGCCTGCGACTACCTGTCAATCGGAACTGGTAGTCGCAGGCTTCAGCCGGCGTTTCGCTTTACTATCTTGCGACGCATACTAACGCCTCCGACCAGCTCCGACGATGGTAGACGACACACGCGACCTGTCTAGCGGATCGCGCATGCGGAAGAACTCCTCCGCCGTGAGCAACTTCCCTGTCGCCGTCGTGGGAGTCCTGGTATGCCTCGTCAGACCTGTTTCACCTGCACCCAGTTGCCGTTTTTCGCCGAGTCGAGGATGGCGTCCAGCACCAGTTGCGTGCGCTGAGCATCGCGGAAATCGGGCAAGGGACGTTCGCCTTTCTCCAAGGCGGTGATAAAGTCGGCTACTTGATGCGTGAAGCTGGCATCATAGCCGATCGCCAACCCGGGCACCCACCACTTGTCCATGTACGGATGATCGGGGCTGTTGTCCGTCACATGCACCGACTTCCAACCACGGATCTTGCCCTCGTCACGGTAATCAAACACCTGCAAGCGGTGCAAGTCGTGCAGATCCCAGAACAGCGACATGTTCTCGCCGTTGATCTCGAACGTGTACAGCGCCTTGTGCCCGCGAGCATAGCGGGTGGACTCGAAGTTGGCCAGCGAGCCGTTGTTGAACTTGCCCATGAAGATGCAGGCGTCGTCGATGCCGACTTTCTCGACCTTGCCTGTCAGAGTGTGTAGCCTCTCCTTGACGAACGTCTCGGTCATGGAACAAATCGACGACATGTCGCCATTGAGCCAGATTGCTGTGTCGATGCAGTGGGCGAGTAGGTCACCACTGACGCCACTGCCGGCGGCGGCGACGTCGAGTCGCCACAATCCCTGTCCCCCCTGCGGCAGGTCGGCTTTGATGGTCCAGTCTTGGAGGAACTTGGCGCGATAGTGAAAAATCCTGCCGAGTTTGCCTTCGTCGATGAGCCGTTTGGCCAGGGTCACTGCCGGGATGCGGCGATAGTTGTACCAGACCATGTTGGCGACGCCGGCCTTCTCGACGGCGTCGACCATCTCTTTGCCCTCAATGCCGTTCATGGCTAACGGCTTTTCGCAGAGGATCATCTTCTTGTTGGCCGCCGCCGCTACCGCGATTTCTTTATGTAGATTATTCGGAGTGCAGATATCGATAACATCGATATCTTTCCGCTCGACGAGTTTCCGCCAATCGGTTTCGATCGACTCGTAGCCCCACTGATCAGCAAACGGCTTGACCTTGGCCGCATCGCGGGCGCAGGCGGCCTTGAGGACGACCCGATAGGAGGACGGAAAGAACTGGCCAACCTGCCGATAGGCGTTGGAGTGCGCCCGTCCCATGAAGCCGTAGCCAATCATCCCGACGTTCAGAGTTTTGCTCATGGTGAAGTATCCTTCTTGGGAGAGTGAAAATAGTCGTATACTGCCCGAGCGACGTCGGCACAGAGTTTGTTGCCGGCGTTGTCCTTGGCCCAGCGCACGTCCTTATTATTGTTGGTCAGCACACAGACGACGATCGGTCCCGACGGGGTGAAGAGAAGGCCGGCGTCGGTCCGCGCCGCCGTCACTGCTCCGTCTTTGTGAGCGACGCTCACACCAGGAAGACCGTTCAATCGCCCGAACTTGTCCGTGTCGTCGTTCTTCTTGAGATGTTCGAGCATCACTAGCTTGATCGCCGGACGAAAGCCATCGTTGGACTGGAGTTTCTCGAACAGCGTCGCCATTTCCCGAGCCGTGGTTGAGCCGAGTCCGTACTTCGCCGTCCGCTTCTTGTCCACCGAAGAGACGGAGCCGCGAAACACTTTGGCGTTGATCTTGGTTTCCTTCAATCCCATCGCTTCCATGCGTCGATTGACGTTAACGATGCCGACTTTGTCCAGGACAAGGTTCGTCGCCGTGTTGTCCGACAACGCGATCATCAGCCGGACACAGTCGCGCAAGGGAAGCGTGGCTCCCTCGCTGAAGTGATAGGTCAAAATGCCGCTGCCGGGCACCTTGTCCTCCTGTTTCAGCGTTATCGGATCTCGTAACGAGATTTTTTTCTCCTCGGCCTGCAAATAAGCCTCGATCATGACCGCCACCTTGATGAGGCTGGCGGTGGGCATGACCTCATCGGCGTTGTGGTAGAACGTCTCGCCGGTGACCAGGTGCTTGACGGCAACAGCCACGTCGCCCTGATGTACCTCAATCAGGGGCCGTATCGACGCACCAAGCTCAGGGTTGTTCTCAGCGGGCAGTAAGCAAGCGAACAGCGTCAGCGAGTATAACATGAAGAAAATCTCTTGAGCGTCATCCCTTTTTCTGCCGTTTAAGACGGGAAAAGAGATCGACGAGTGACAAGCGAAACCCGGGAACTACCATTCCTCCGTCGAGGCTGCCACGCTTGCCGACCTTGGTGAACTCAACGGGGGAAGTATACATTTTGGCGGTTTGCGTTTTCGGATCAATGATCCAGACGAGTTTGGTTCCTGCCAGGAAATAGTCGCGCAACTTACGATCCATCTCGGCAGTGGTGTTCGACTCGCTCAGCACCTCGACGGCGAGATCGGGAGCGAGAGAAGCGATGGTGTCTTGGGGAAATTCGCCGTTGGGAATGTTTTCCCAGGAGATGAATGAGACATCTGGGATGCGCACCAATCCCGGTTCCAGGCGAAGCATGCCGTCGGCACCTAATGTTACTCCAAGATCATGTTGTTTAATGAAGTACCCAAGTTCTACCATAATCTCGCCGGCCAGCAATGATTCGCGTGTTCCCATAGCCTTCTCCACGAGAACGCCATCGACCAGTTCGCAGATGCGCTTGTCGGCTCGCTCTAGGAGTTCCAAGGCGTCTTCTTCGGTGGCGGTGCCGGGCACGGGGTTGAGGAGAATCCGCTCGAACGGAACGCTCCCCAATCGTTCTCGCATCTCCATCAAGTCAGCCAGGGTCGTGATGGACATGAATTGACTCGTCTCCATACAGGCTAGCATCAATCGCTCTCGTCGCGATGACTCCGCAACGAGAGCCAGAGCACTAACGCCAAAGACCGGCTCCCCAGGATTATCAGAAGCAACAACTCTGACAACCCTAATCCACGCCCGCCCATGTGCCGAGCCTTTTATCCAGGATACTTGCGACGCAGCGCGTCGAGGTAAGTTTTGCTGTCGGCAGTCACTTCCCAGGCGTTGGGCCAGAAACAGAGATCAACCGCCCACCAATCGTGCGGCACTCCGCAACTATTCAGCGCCGGAGCGAGTTTGTCGAAGTCGAGGTGCCCAGTGCCGAACGGATTGTGCGTCGAGGTATTGTGCTCGTTGAGCGAACCGTCGGAATCGATTAGATGGACGTGCGTGATTCTGCCCTTGAGTTTCTCCAACAGTTCGACCGCGCCGCCAGGCAGCGTCTCCTTCTCGCCTTGTTGATTAGCGGCGATGGCCGCGCACATGTGGGCGTGACAGGTGTCGTACAGCACGCCGAAGTTGCTGTTGCCTTTGGCTCGAACCTCATCGACAATTTTTAAGATCTCGGAAGGCTTATTAAAGAGGAAGCCAGGCTCAAACTCCCAGCAGACGTTCATGCCATAGTCCGCCGCTATCTTGCTGCACTTGTCCCACACCGTGATCAAGCGATCCATCGCTTGCTTGGGGTCCATTCCCTTGCCCGTGGTCGAGAAGAAGTCCGGTGGCTCGACCGTGTCCACACGGATCGTCTTGATGGCCAAATCGGCGGCGAAGACAGTGAATCCGAGGAATGCCGCCATGTATGGTACTGGAGCTTCATCGAGGATCGATGGTCCAGGTTTCTTGAAACTCCACAAATCGACGGCGATTCCACTGAATTCGAGGTTGTGATCGGCCACCATCTTTTTCAGTTTTTCGCGATCCGCCTTGGTTGGATGCGACCAGGGGGTCGGATGCACGCCGAAGCTACCGAGTTCGACGCCTTCGTAACCGAGTTTCTGCAAACGATGCAGAATTTCGTGGAAGTCGTTGGTCGGTTCTTTCTGATTGAAGATGTACGCCCAACTGCCGATGGAGAGTCGCTTGCCCATGATGCACCTCATTGGAGTAGGTAATAGTCAGTAGGGGAGTAGTCAGTAGACATACGGTAGTAGTCAGTAGATTGCCCACGGTTATTTCTACTGACTACTGACTACTAACTACTGTCTACTTCTTCTTGTGATCCCCGACGTTCGGCAAGTTCGGATGCACTTCCGGGCCGAAGTAGCGGAGCGTGACCAGCGGTTCCAGGCCAGTGTTGGTAAAGACTACACCGGCCGTGGCGGCCTCGTGAGTGACGAAGTACTCGTCTTCGGTCAGTTCGCCGAAACGGATCATGGCCGGCGTGTTGAGCGGATGCTTGCCGATCTTGCCGGTGCCCTGCATGGCGATCAGCCCGTAGGCTCCATTATCCTTGATGGTCACCGTCTGGCCCGGCTCGACGGTTAGTTCCTTGGCGGAGAAAAGTTGCTCGCCGTTGATCTTGCCATAGACCACCCAGCGATCGACGTAGCCGGCTCCGTCGCCGCCCGAGTCAACAATCGGTTCCAGATAATGACTATCCTTAAACTTCGGGTTGACGTTCGCTTCCCAGTCGAGCTGATTGACGATGTATTCCAGATCTTTGTGCTTGTCGCGCGGCACATCCTTGACTAGTAGACTCCAGGGCACGACGCGGCCTTCGACCATCGACTGATACATGCCAAAGACATCGGATCCCCACTGAGGCTCGTAAGTCACCAGCGATCCCGGCGCGTGCAGGACGCAGGGCGGCACCAGCCAGCCGGTCCCGGGTTGCAGACGGTAGGCTTTGCTGTAGTTGAGAATGCCGTTATCTCCCTTGTTCCAGCGACGAAGACACTCGATAATATCTTCTTTTGTGGTTCCAGGTTCTAAACCGAAAAAGGTGTAGGGGAAATTATTGCCGATGGCGTTGAGCTGTGGGGGGAAATAGTACGACTCGGGCTTGCCTTGCTGGCCGACCTTGGCGGCCTGCTCAGCGTTCTGGTGCATGTGGTGCGGGATCGGCCCGAGGTTGTCGAAGAACTTGCTGTAAACGGGCCAGCGTTCGTACTTCTCCCAGATGGCCGGACCGACGATCCGCTTGCCTTCTTCTTCGATCGCCTTGGATAAGGTGAAGACCCGACGCTTGCCCAAGACGACATAGGACAACCCTTCGTCGATCTCGCGGTTTTCGTTCGCTGCTGGAGTGGTCGAGCCGAACCAGCGTTCGTCGATGCCGCCCCGATGTCCGCCCAGGGCGTAGTAATCCTGCGGAGCTAGCTTGAGACGCTTGCCCGGCATGAGAAACGACCGCGGCACCCAGGTCGGAGCCAAACGGAGGATCCCCTCGCTCGACTCTAGCACCTGTCGAACCTTGTCCGAGGTGACTTTCAGATCCGCGGGAATGGCGAGTGAACTCTTGCTTGATTTTTTCTTGGCCATGCGAAAACGACTCCGTGCTCGTCGTGGAGAGTGGCGGTGGGTAGTTCAGCGACCAGCGTGTAGCAACTCCGCTTCTCCCTACCTCCTCGTGGCGAGTGGCAAGGGCAAAACAGGGGCAGATGCTCTAGCGCTGTACGAGACGTGATTAAAGGCACGAAAGGGCCTGACGGCAAGCAGAAAGTCGTTGAAACGTCAGCATTTCGTCGAATTGAGGCCAATCAAGGTTGCTATCAGGGCTTCCGCGCTGCCATGAGGAATCCGTAGGCGCGGATGCCGCCCAACAGCCACGGCCAACGTAGGCGAGCGTCGGGGCCAAGGCCGACCGGCGTCACGCCGAGCAATTTGAAGCCGACTGCCGTCAACTCCTGAATGCACTCCCCACGGGTGAACAGGTGCATGGTCAATGAACCGATCCCCTGGTGGGGCGGCATCTGCCGATCGCCGGACGGCAGCCCGCGCAGCCGTCGCCACAGATCGCCGAGCAACCAGCGACGACCAGGGCCGTCGCGCAGATGCCACCAGCGATTGTGAACATGCACGATGAAGCGTCCGCCGGGCCGCAATAGTCGAAACGTTTGTTCGAGAACTCGCCGCCGGGCCGCCGCTCCGACGATCAGACCCAGCGTGCTAAACAGACAAGCAGCATGGTCGAAACTGGCATCGGCCAAAGCATCGAGTTCGACCAGATTGGCCTGAATCAGCTCGACGTGAACGCCTAGTTCGCTAGCTCGTCTTCGAGCCACGCGCAGCATCTCCGCTGAGAGATCGACGCCGAGGACCTGCCAGCCATCTTGGGCCAGGCTCAGCGCCAGCCGACCCGTGCCACAGCCCAGATCGACGAGCCGCGCCGGACCTGGACAGTGTTGACGAACATAGCGAAGATCGGCCTCGAACAGCGACGACCCCACGAGAGAGGCGTCGTAGCGCTGGGCAATGCCCGCATCGTGAACGTAATCCCACAACCCACGGTTGAGGCCGGGCGGCATCTGCCAGTCTGGCGGAGGACGGCGCGACGACATCAGCGCGGCGCTCCTTCCAGTAACTCCCAGGGGATTTTCGACGCCTGGGCTGGCTGACCGCTTCGCCGCAAAACATATAGTCCCGCCGCCAGCAGGTCCGCTGTCGTTCCGGGATTGCGTCGGTGCCCGTCGGCTCGCAGCCAGTCGTCGAGTGCCTGAATCTCGGCCCGGCCCGCTGGTGTGGTCGGCCAGCCTTGCTCCAGCACTCGTTGGGCACGCTCCGCCGATTCCTGAGCGATCGCCGAGCCGCATTTCCGCGCGATCAGCGTATCGGGAAAGCGACTCATCAGGTGGAGCTGAGCATCAAGAATCGCCCCTTCCCAGCACTGGGTGCGTTTCAGTCCGGCCAAGAGCAACGGTACAACGACGGTGAACACTTCGTCGAAATCATTGACGTACTGACGGGCGATCAAGTCGCGAGCGGCGGCCAGTTGCATCGCCTCGCGCAGGGGAACCGTCGGCGTCTGGTGAACGTCCTGCTCGGCGACCTGGCCCAGCCCACCGGGCTGCAGAATACGAATGGCCTGATACGCATATTTGGCATCTTCAATAGTGGTTTTAGCCAGTACTTGACGCAGTTCGTCCCGATCCTGAGCCATGGCCAACGGTGTGAGCAACAGAAGGATGCCTAGGTTGGGATTCGTCGCCACGGTCGAGCGCGTCATGCAGGCACAGTTGAACAGAGTGCCCCCCAAGCCGACCTCCCGAGCCACAGCCAGGCAGGGGGCAATGGCAGCGGCAGCGAGAATAAAATCGAGATAACTCAGATCGTCAAAATCGCGATAACGATGCACGTTGCCCGGTTTCCGCGCCGTCGCTTCCCAGATGCAGGCTTGCTGAGCGAACAGAGCATCGACGTAGTTTGTGTCGTTCATCGGTGCCGTTTCTCGGCTAGGTGCTGGATGATGCGTCGAGCCACGTCGATGCCGGTGACTGGCGACAAAGCTCGCCAACCGGGCACGGCGTTGACCTCCAGCACAAACTTTTGTCCCCGCGGCCCGTAGAGGAGATCGACTCCGGCCACGTCGGCTCCGAGGATGGCACAGGCTCGCAGAGCCAGTTCAGCCTCGTCATCGCGCACGGCGACCGGTTCGCCGCGTCCTCCCTGAGCCACGTTGGTTCGCCAGTCATCGCGAGCATGCCGCCGCATTGCCGTCAGCACTCGTCCGCCTAGCACGAAGACGCGTAGATCCCAGCCGGGATGGCGGATCATCTCTTGCAAGTACAGAACGGCTCCGGTGCGTTCCAGCGTGCGAAAGGTGCGCCAGGCCAGTTCCGGATCACTGACGCGAACCATGCCTCGCCCCTCGGAGCCGAACAATGGCTTGACGACCACATCGCCGCCCAGTTTGGTAAAATGCTCCAGGGCTTCGTCGGCGGTCTGACAGACAAAGGTTCGCGGTACGGGCAAGCCGGCTCGATGCAGCCGAGCCGTGGTCAGATACTTGTCGATCGCCGCTTCCAGACAACGAGGCGAGTTGCTGACCAATGTGCCGCGCGCCTCGACGGATTGTAGCAAATCCATGCGAAAGACGACCTGCTCCAGCGATCCCGGTGGCATGGTACGAACGATGACCACCTCGAAGTCACGGAGCGGTTCCGGCTCGCAGGCGACGCCCGCAGACAGTCGGCGAAAGTCCAACGCGGTACAGGTGTGCCCCAGTTCGCGACCAGCTCGGGCCAGATCGGCGACGTGCCAACCGGTCCCCGACGACAGAATGGCGAATTGCATAAGTGACGGTCAACTCCCGAAGGATCGCGCCAGAATCTCCGCTTCGACCCGTCCGAAGATGTGTTGCTTGCCCGTGGCGAGGTTCACCAAGGTGATCTCCGCTGGGCTGAACAGATGCGGATCGATCTGGTAGAAATCGCGATTATAGCGCTCGAAAATATCTGCAAATGGGGAGCCGTGATCCTTCGAGGCACATGAGGGCACCTTCGGTCCGACCGTGGCCAACTCGGTGTCGTCGCTCCGCACCCAGAGGGTGACTCGCCCGCCGTACAGAATCGCATCGTTGGTTCGACCAATGGCTCCAATCTCGTCGGCGGCAATCGGTGGCAACGGGGCATGACCGTAGCCGGACACCACCTGCTTGAGATCGAACTTCAGTTCGTGCAGTTTGTGCAACGCTGTCTCCAGCGAGCGAGCCACCACCTGCACCGTGCCGGCCAGGCTGGACGCTGGAGCACACAACAACGTCAAGCGATCGGCAGAGAGTTGCAGCTTCTCGGCGAGATACTCGATCACCTCGGGCGTAGGCAGCTTGCGCGTCTCGAGCACCCCGACGGCCACTGGGGCCGACTCCTTGCCGGGGATGTCGTGGAACAGCGGCTCGCTGGCCCGGATAGCCCGCATCGGTCCCGATCCCATCGCGAAGAACTTGCCCACCTGCACCTGCCAGCCGGCGTACTGCGACGCCATGCAGGCCACCACCGGATCATCGCTGACGACTTGAAGGCTCGGGCCGGCTTGTAATGTCACTTCGGCGCGACCGCCCAGGCAGATGCGGGCCAACGCCAACCCCGCCTGAAGGCTGCCCGGCACCGCGATGCCGCAGTCCAGTATCGTCGCTCCGCCGATGCGATGCACTGCGATGCGCAGCGATTCGGCCTGTGCTTCGAGCTGGACTGCCAGTTGATTCGCCTGTTCATTCAGCGTCATGGTTTGCCTCCCGCTGGTCAGCATACAACCACGTCTCGATCTCGTCCGCGCGTCGGTGTAGCTCGTCGAGGTTCGGCGCGAAGAGAGTCAGGATCGGCTGACCAGGTTCGATCAACTGAAACGGATGTGGAAGATCGGCAAAGTCATTTTTATGGACGAGCCACGGTCCCGACGCGGGAAAGCATAGCCGTCGTCGCGCGAAGAGAATGCCCTTGGCCAGGGAAGGTGTGGCTACTGCTCCCCTATCTGTCTCTTCGGAAGGCGGATCCCCCTCACCCCTAACCCCTCTCCCCCAGGGGAGAGGGGAACCCGTGTCGCTTCCCCCGCTCCCAGGGAGGGGATAACCCGACGTCCTCCCCTCTCTCCCAGGGAGGGGATAACCCGACGTACTCCCCTCTCTCCCAGGGAGGGGATAACCCGACGTACTCTCCTCTCCCCTCTGGGGAGAGGGGTAGGGGGTGAGGGGATAGTCTTCACCTAGACGACCCGTGTCGCTCCCCTCTCTCCCAGGGAGGGGATAACCCGACGTACTCCCCTCTCCCCTCTGGGGAGAGGGGTAGGGGGTGAGGGGATAGCTCAGCACCGCTACGCCGAGGGTACGTTCCAACACTTCGACCGAGGCGGTGTAGCGCGGATTCACCTCCAAAGGCCAGAACACCCCATCGCGTGCGATGCCATCGATGCCGAACACGCCGCGCAATCCTAGCGTGGCGACCAACTGTTCGCCCAACTCGCGCACTCCGGGCATCGAGGGAATCGGTCCAACGTTGCCGCAGTAGCGGAACCCCGTCGCTGCCAACCACGACACGCCGATCAGCTGGCGTGTCATGCCGATCAGCCGCGGCCCAACAAAGACGGCGCTGACCGGTTCGCCCTCAAGGAACTCTTGCAGGTAGCAACCTCTTGGGACGGCTTCACCGTGCCAGAAGCGGATGCCGAAGCCGCCCGCGCCGCGTCGCGGCTTGATTAGCCAGCGTCCCGAGCTGCCGCCGCCGAGTCGGGGGGTGGGCAAGCCGCACTGTCGGGCCACCTGGACTAGCGTTTCCGGATCGCGTGCGCGTCGCAGCACCGGACCATCGTTGCCCCAGAGCGGACGGCGCTGAGCCAGACGCTGCACTAGGTGCGGATAATTCTCCAAGCCGCCGGTGTACAGCCACGGCCCCGGTATGGCATCGTCGATCACCTCGACGAAGGCCCAGGGATACTTGCCCGAAAGTCGCTGTGCCGGACAGAGCGCTTGCAGATCGGCATCGGCGAACAGATCGACACAGCGGGGTCGCAGCCCCGCACGCAGAGCGGAGACCGCCGCGGCTCGGGTACTAGCTCCAAGGATCAACAGCGATTCTGGCAAAATGGTCTTGACCTCACGGACGCAGAAGCACTACTCTCTTGCCACTCCATCATCTTATGCCGCCAAGGAAGGCACCATGAGTCAACACGTTCTCGTCACCGGCGGACTGGGCTACATCGGCAGTGTACTCTGCGAGCATCTGCTGGCTGCAGGCTATCAAGTCACGGCCCTGGATAATCTGCATTACGGACGTGGCGAACAGGCTCTGTTTCATCTCTGCCATCATGCCGCCTTCGACTTCATCGCTGGTGACGTGCGCGATGAAGCGGTGATGCGTCGTTGTCTGAAGTCGGTCGATGTCATCATCCACTTGGCGGCCATCGTCGGAGCGTCGGCTTGCGAGCGCGATCCACTACTGGCCACCAGTGTGAATCTCGACTCGGTTCGTCTGCTCAACCGCCTGCGGAGTCGCCAACAGTTGGTACTCTTCCCCAACACCAACAGCGGCTACGGCACGACGGCTGGCGAGTCCTTCTGTACCGAGGAAAGTCCACTAGAGCCGATCTCGCTTTATGGACGAACCAAGGTCGAAGCCGAACGTGTCTTGCTCGATTCTCCGCGAGCCATCGCCTTCCGTTTGGCCACGGTGTTTGGCCTGTCGCCGCGCATGCGACTTGATCTGCTGGTCAATCATTTCGTCTACGCTGCGGTGACCGATGGTTACCTCGTTTTGTTCGAGAAAGACTTCAAGCGCAACTTCGTTCACGTTCGCGACGTGGCCGACTGCTTCTTGCATGCGATCAGCCAGGCCGATGCCATGTGTGGACAGGTATTTAATCTCGGCCTGGATTCGGCTAACCTGTCCAAAGAAGAACTCGCGCTGGAAGTGAAGAAGCAGGTGCCGAACTTCTATCTCCACTTCGCGCCAATCGGGCAGGATCCCGATAAGCGCAACTACATCGTTTCCAGCGCGCGGTTGGCGAAGACCGGATTCACCGCCCGGCGCTTGCTCCAGGATGGTATCCGCGAACTGATCAAGGGTTACCGCATGCTCGGTCGCGGCCTATACCGCAACGCGGGGTGAATCATGGAGATTCGCGATCTGACACCGGCTATTCTCGCGGGAGGACTCGGCACCCGGCTTCGCGATGCCCTTCCAGGAGTGCCTAAACCGCTCGCTCCGGTCGTTGGCCGACCATTTTTGACTTACGTTCTCGATCAGCTGCAGCAGGCTGGTTTCCGCGACGTACTACTATTGACGGGCTATCTCGCCGACGAGATCATCCGTGAGTTTGGCGACCGCTACCGCGACCTGGCTTTGCGTTACTCCACCGAACCGTTCCCTCTGGGCACCGGCGGAGCGCTGCGAGCTGCTCTTTCGGTCATCTCGACTCCGTTTGTACTGTTGATGAACGGCGACTCGTTCCTCGATCTGAATCTGCTTGATCTGATTCGCTTTCACCGTCAACACGATAGCCGGATCAGTCTGGCCCTAGCACGAGTAGACGATGTCCGCCGTTTCGGCATGGTACGGCTCGACGCAGATGATCGTGTGCTGGAATTCGCTGAGAAACCCCCCAGCATGACGCGGGGTTGGATCAACGCCGGAGTGTACGTCTTTGATCGCGCGGTAGTGGAAGCGATTCCAGCAGCCACGTTCTCGGCACTGGAACACGACGTATTGCCCGACTGGGTCAATCGTGGTTCGGTTTTCGGCCTGCGCTGCCAAGGTCGCTTCATCGACATCGGCACGCCGGAATCGCTGGCCTGTGCCGCCGAGTTCTTCTTTCAGTCGGAGCGGGAGGTTATGCCCGGTGTCCACTAAGCGGATCGAAAAAGTGGCACTTGTGGGCGAGGCTTACTCGCGTGCCGAGTTCTGGCGTGGTCGTGGTTGTCGCGTCGACGTGATTGCTCCCGCGCCACTTCCAACGTCTGGACCGTATCAGGTTCAGCACGTCCACGGAGTCGGACCGTGTGAACGCTCCGACTGGGTGCGTCTGGCCTTGCAGCGACATGCGTATGACTGGATCGAGTTTCCGGCTCTGGAGGGAGTGGGCTATCGCGCTATCCAGGCTAAACGTGCCGGTTTGGCCTTCGAGCAGACTACGCTGGCGGTCCGCCTCGATGCCACCGGCGGCTGGCTGCGTCAACAACAGTGTCGTTGGCTCGATCAGTTGGAACAACTGGAAGGAGACTATGCCGAGCGTTACGCTTGGGAGCATGCCGACGTGCAACTCGTCGCTAACGACGAGGTAGCGAACCACGTGCGGCGGTGCGGCTGGTCGATGGAACGAGCGGCGGACTTAGCTTCCGCCGACCGCCCCGCTGGAGACGTTCCGGTGGCTCAGCTCGATGTCGCTCCGCCGCTCGTCTCGATTTGTGTACCCTACTTTAACCTGCCGCACACTCTGCCCGAGACGTTGGCCTCGCTGGCGGAACAGACTCATCCGCGGCTGGACGTGCTGGTGATCGACGATGGCTCGACTCAGCCAGAGGCACGACACGTCTTCGAGACGATGCAGCGTCAGTATCCACAATTCCGATTTTTGCGACAGAAAAATGCGGGAATCGGCACGACGCGCAATCGCGGCCTGACCGAAGCCCGCGGGTCATTCTTTCTGCCCTTCGATGCCGATAATGTTGCCCGGCCCGAGCTGGTCGCCTGTCTGGTGCAAGCGATGCTACGCCGCGAGGAGGTCGCTGCTCTGACCTGCTATTTCCTGGCTTTTGAGACCAGCGACGATCTGCGTCAGGGACACTTTCTGCATGCTTACCGTCCGACTGGCGGGCCGCACCTCCTGGCCTGTCTGCGCAACGTTTATGGCGATGCCACCGCGTTGTACCGCACTGACGCACTGCGAGCCATCGGCGGCTATGAACCCGATCGCGACTCTTCCTTCGAGGACTGGGAGGCGTTTGTCAAACTGGTGCATGCCGGCCATCGAATCGACGTGGTTCCGGAGCATCTTTTTTATTATCGTCAGCTGCCAACTGGATTTTCGCGAGTGACCAATCCGTTCGCTAATCAGCAGCGAATCGTTCGCCAATTTCGCTCATTGGAACGGCTGTCGCTGCCAGACCGCGAACTACTGTGGGAGCTGCTGATCGGCATGCATCAGCGGTTAGAGCAGTTCACGACTCCAAAGCGGAGTCTGCCTGTCCGCGTGGCTAAGCGGCTACATCGGATCTGGCGAACCGTCTCGAAGTGAGGACGAGCAAGATGCTCCAATATCTGACACGGATGTGGGCCTGCCGTTATTTTTGGCTGTCGCTGGTTAAGATCGATCTCCGCGCGCGTTATCGGCGCTCGATCCTCGGTGTGGGCTGGTCGCTGGTCCGTCCGATTATGCTGACGATCATCATGTGCCTGGTGTTCCAGCGGCTGTTTCGGCGTGGCGATACCTGGAGCTACGCACCGTATCTACTTTCCGGCCTGGCGTTGTGGGACTACATCACCACCGCCACTAAGCAGGGCTGCCAGTGTTTCTTTCACGGCGAGTCGTACATCCGTCAGCAGCCCACGCCGATCGCAATCTTCCCGTTGCGAACCGCGTTGACCGAATCGTTTCACTTTCTCATCGCTGTGCTGGTGCTGTTCGGCTTCGCCTACTACGCCAACGGCATGACCAATCTGTTTGCTCTGGCCAGCCTCATTCCAACTTTTACGCTATTTTTTATCCTGATTTGGTCACTCGCCACCTTGGCTGGCTTTGCTAATGTCTATTTTCAAGATACGCAACATCTCATTGACGTCCTGTTTCAAATTGTCTTCTACGCGACTCCGATTATCTACTATCCCAAAGACCTCGGCGAAGGCAGCCGCCTCTACGCCTTCGTGACGACGTGCAACCCGCTGGTGCCGTTTTTTCAACTGTTCCGCGAGCCGATTCTTTACGGTCAATGGCCCGGACTGGAAGTGTATCTGACGGCCCTACTGATCGTCAGCTTCATCAGCGGGTTCGCCATCCTGCTCTGCGCTCGCCTGCAACGTCAGTTGATTTTCCAGTTGTAGAGCAAGGCGGCCTACCCAGTGGAGAAACCGGATCTGCCCAAGCGCCAACGATCACATGCCTGGATAAGTAGTTCGGCGGATTAGTACGCGTTACAACATGGTGTAGCGGCTCGCAGGCTAAAGCCGGCGAAAGCAAGTTTCCGCTTGCGAACGCGCTCTTACTTCGTTGCCTCTACACCATTTGGAAAAGCGCTCTAACTTCTTCTTCTTGAGCGTGGCTGGCGGTATGCTGGAGTTGCCCGACTCCAGAGGTGGCGCGGTGAATCTGGCTCACGAAGAAGCATTTCTGGCCGATATCGTCGAGCATCGCGATGATGTCAGAGTACGGCTCATCTACGCAGACTGGCTCGAAGAGCGCGGCCAGAGCCGACGCGCCGACTTCATTCGGCTGCAAATCGAGCTGGCTTCGGACCAACTCAGCGACGAGCGACGCGGCTATCTGTTGGCTCAGGAGCAAGAGATACTGGCTCACCATGAACACGAATGGCGCAGCCAACTGCCACAGCTGGACGGCGTTACTTGGGAAGAGTTTTCCCGTGGTTTTGTCGAGTCGGTGTTCGTCGAAACCGTCGAAGCCTTCGAGCGTCAGGCCGAGGCGATCTTCGCCGCTGCTCCGATATGTCGCTTACGCATCGGCTTGCTCGACGTAGATTCGACCATTCGTCTGGCCCGGCTGCCGCAGCTGGCCCGACTGACCGAGTTGAACGTCGGCAATAATCCAAGCATGGGACGCGGCATACATGCTCTGATGGCCTCGCCTCATCTGAGCAATCTCCGCGTCTTGTTGTTGCACTACAACGACCTGGGCGATCATGCGATGGCCGTCGCCGATTCATCAGCATTCACCCAGCTAACGGAACTGTATCTTTCCGGCAATCAGCTCACTGATCATGTTGTTGCTCGTCTAGCACGCTGTAGGTGGTTGTCCAAGCTTCAGGCACTGGATCTACGCGACAATCAACTGAATGATGGCGGCATCTGCTCACTGACCTTTCATGGTCTGTGTTTGAATCTGAAGACGTTCTGGCTGGTAAACAATCAACTTCGCGAGGGAGCCGCCTGGGCACTGGCGGCCTCGATCTACTTGCCGACCCTGAATCAGTTGTATCTGAACTACAATCCTATCGGCAGTGAAGGAGCAAGCGCCTTCGCCGAATCGCGTGAAAGCATCAGCCTGCAAGAACTGGACCTGCGGCACTGCGGCATTGGTAACGTAGGCGGCCTGGCTCTGGCCGAGTCGCCCTACTGTGAGGCTTTGGATCGCCTGTGGCTGGGCGGCAATCGCCTCGGCAGCGCGACGTTGACAGCGTTACGTCGCCGCTTCGGGGCGCGGCTACGACTGTGAGATCATTCCGGCTCGGGGCTCACCGCATCGCTGCCTGGCCAGACAAACCGCTGAACGCGATACTTGTCGGCATTGGCCTGCAACCAGCGCTTGGCCTCGCGGCCAAAATCATCGAAGTTGATCGGTGGAGTCCAGCCATCCTTATCCGTCAGTCCCAAGCGAGCGAAAACCGCAATCGGGTTGAGCTGGCGGTCGCGAGAACTGCTCCAGTCGGCTTGGGCCAGCGCGGTAAGCAAGCGTTTGCTCTCGTCCGCGGAGATTGGCTCGGTCTTCGAGCCGGGCCGATCGGTCCGATAGCGGGTCAACAGCATCATCGCCGCCAATTCCTGCGCCGCCGGATCCTTCCCTTCCAAGGCGGCCCGTGGATTGGTCAGGAGCTTCGCAGCCTTCTTCGCTTCCTCGACTTCCAGGCTGAAGTTGCGATGCCCGGTTTTCTTCGAGATGTCGTAGTAGTTGCTGATCAGGTAGACCCCTTTCTTCGAGGGATGTGCCGTCAGATAAAACAGCGCCTCGTCGCCGACATTCAGTTCGATGACGGTCACGCGACGGATCGGCAATCCTGGTTGGGGCGCGGTAGGGGGAAAGTAACCTACCTGAATCTCGTTGGTCTTGCTGCCGAGAATCGCCTCGCTGACTTGGACTGTCGCCAACTGCATTGACCGCTTGTCGTCCTTGAACATCTCGCTGGGAACCAGTTTATCGCTTAGTTTTATCACCTTGCCGACTACAACCCGGTCGACGACGGCAACGCGCGCTGGAATCGTCGGCGGGGCGATCATACGTGACATGGCAGTCAGCGTGAACAACAACAGAACCAGTACCGAGAGAACCCAGCGTCGCATAGCAGCTACCTCGTGGTTATTTTGATAGGGTGAATGGAGGATATCATCATAAACATCGACGAATGAGAGCAAGCAAAAGTTTGGAGCGGTTGGATGAACGAGGAGTTGCTGCCCCAGGTGCGGTTGAAGACCGAACGCCGGTCGTCCCATCCGTGGATCTATCAAAAGATGGTCGAACGTCCAGCGACACGGCTGCCTCCCGGCACCGTGGTGGATATTCTCGATCGGGACAATCGCTGGGTCGGACGCGGCTTCTACAACGGCCATTCCCGGATCACACTGCGCGTGCTGACCACGGATCCCAGTGAGACTATCCAGGAGGCGTTCTTCCGCAAGCGGCTGACCGAGGCCATCGCGCTACGGCGCGAACTACTCCAGCTCGACGCGGTAACAGATGCTTATCGCCTGGTGCATTCCGAAGGCGACGGCCTGAGCGGATTGGTCGTCGATCGCTTCGCCGGAGTGATCGTGCTGGAATTCTTCGCAGCTGGCATGTATCGCTTTCGCGGGATGATCCAAGCAATTCTGGAAAGCCACTATCCCGGAGCGAAATTCTATTTTTTTAGTGAAGAGCACATCCAAAAACAGGAGTCGTTTGACTGTCGGCCACCGGAGCCGCCTGCCCCGGAAGTCATCACCGAGCATGGCATCCGCTTCCGCGTCGCACCAGGGAGCAAGCACAAGACCGGCTTTTTCGTCGATCAACGGGCCAATCGACAGCTCCTGGCGACGTTCTGTCCGGGAAAACGAGTGCTAGATTTGTGCTGCAACTCAGGGGGATTCGCCGTTTATGCCAAGGTACGCGGCGCGGAGGAAGTCACGGGGGTAGACCTGGACGAGCAGGCGCTGGGCACGGCTCGCCAAAATGCCGGGCTGAACAACGTCCGCATCCGTTTCGTTCAGTCGGATCTGTTTCCCTGGCTGCGCGACATGATCGCTCAGGGGCAGCGTTGGGACGTGGTGGTGCTGGACCCGGCCAAACAAACGCGCGACCGCGAGGAAGTCGATCAAGCTCTGCGACGCTACACCGACATGAACCGGCTGGCCTTGCAAGCCGTCGCGGATGGCGGCATCTTCCTGACTTGTTCATGTACCGGTCTGGTCAGCGAGGCCGACTTTCTCGACAGTGTGCGCCGAGCCGCCTGGCAAGCCGGACGCGAGCTTCAGGTGTTCCAACTCAGCGGCGCGGGCGGCGATCATCCCTTCCTGGCCCATGTTCGCGAGAGTCGTTACCTTAAGGCGATATTCGCCCGAGTGCGACAGGTGCCCACCCGGGAAGCGTGAACTCCTCTAGGGCCTGTTTCGCTCAGTTGCTATGCTCAGCGTGCCTGCGTTGGTGTGGCGAAGAGGAATTGAGCCATGCGTGTGATTGTTGAGGATAGCGAAATCATCATTCCGTCTTGGGTGGTTGATCTGGAGTCGTTCCGTCGCTGGTGCGATGACCCGGCGTTTCCGGAAGTCGGTCGCGTGTCCTATCTCAACGGTGAAGTCTGGGTGGACATGAGCATGGAGCAACTCTTCTCCCACAATGAGGTCAAAAAAGAACTCACTCGCGTGCTGGGCAATTTGGTGAAACATGGCCGCCTCGGACGCTATTTCACGGATGGTGTCTTCATCAGCAACGAGGAAGCGGATCTGGCCAATCAGCCGGATGGGATGTTTGTCTCGCAGCAGTCGTTGCAAGAGGGACGGGTTCGCGTGGTGGAAGGGCGAACGGAAGGACATGTCGAACTGGAAGGCAGTCCAGACATGGTCGCCGAGGTGGTCAGCCCCAGTTCGGTCCAGAAGGATACCGAGATCCTGCGACAAGCGTACGCCCGCGCGAACATCCGGGAGTATTGGTTGATCGATGCGCGCGAGGAGGCGACGAAGTTCGACGTGCTTCAGTTGCGACGCGGAACCTACATGGCGACGCGGAAACGAGCTGGCCGGACGCGCTCGGAGGTGTTTCAGCACTGGTTCCGTCTGACGCGGGAGAGCGGCCCCGATGGTTACCCCGAATTCACCCTCCATGCCCGCTCCGACAAGCCGTGAACGCCGCCAAATTCATAAACTAACAGTACATGCTTCGCCCTGGTCCCACTCAAAAATTCCCACCATGATGTCAAATTCATCTTCGTGGATCAAAAATGTCAGTGAAGCAACGTTCGAGGCCGACGTCTTGCTCGCCTCGGATGACACGCCGATCATCGTCGATTTCTGGTCGCCGCGCTGCGCTCCGTGTCGAACCTTGGGGCCGATTCTCGAACGGTTGACGAACGAACGACAGGGCAAAGTGATCCTGGCCAAGGTCAACACGGATGAGAACCCGCGACTGGCAGCCTACTTTCAGATCGCCGCCATTCCTTCGGTGAAAGTGATCTTTCGGCGACAGCTGGTGCATGAGTTTGAAGGTCTACAGCCCGAAGCGGCGCTGCGCGAGTTCTTCAATCAACTCGTGCCCGACGAACGCGATCCGGAGTTGCTGGCCGCGTTCGATGCTGAAGCGACGTCTCCAGCCCGAGCCGAGAAGCTGTATCGCGCGATCCTGCAACGCGACCCGGAGCAGCACGAGGCCCGCGTGGGGTTGGCACGCACTCTGTTGCGACTGAACAAGTTCGACGACATCGCGGAAGTGCTGGAACCGGTTGGCACATCCGGCGAACTCGGAACCGAGGCCCAGAGTATTCTTGCCCAGGTGAATTTGCTGAAGCAGGCCGCTCAGTTACCCGATGAGCAAGGGTTGCGCAAGAAGCTCGCTGCCAATCCCAAGGATGCTCAGGCCCATCTGGAGTTGGGCAACGTCTTGGCGGCGAAGGGGAACACTGAGGCCGCTCTGGCCGAGCTGCTCACCGCCGCCGAGTTGGACTACAAACTGGCCTCCGGCCCCGCTCGTGAGGCGATGGTCAAGGTGTTCTATGCCATTGGTCCCAACCACCCGTTAGCGAATGAATATCGCTCCAAGCTTGCGCGACTGCTCTACTGATCAGGCGTGGCTGCGGCTCCGGAATGTGACGCGCTCGTTTGGGCCGACTGTCACGGCACTTCACGGCGTTAGCTTGGAGGTACAGCGGGGGGAACGGCTGGTGATTCTTGGCAAATCCGGATCCGGAAAGTCGACATTGCTCAATCTGCTGGCTGGACTTGATCGACCCACTTCCGGGAGTATCGAGATCGACGGTCGTGATCTAGCCACGATGAATTCGCGTGAACTGGCCGAGCATCGCCTACGCAGGGTAGGGATGATCTTTCAGGCGTTTCACCTGATCCCGACGCGCACGGCCTTGCAAAACGTCGAGTTGCCGCTCGTGTTCGCGGAAGTGCCAGCCCGTCAGCGACGGGAGCGAGCCAGTCAGGCCCTGGCCGCCGTCGGACTGGGCGAGCGGTTGGGGCATTATCCGGCTCAGCTGTCGGGCGGGGAAGCCCAGCGTGTGGCCATTGCCCGAGCTTTGATCAACGAACCGGCCCTGGTACTGGCCGACGAACCGACCGGCAATCTCGACAGTACCACGGCACGGCGTGTGATCGACCTGTTATTGGAGCAAATCAGCCGTTTGCGTGCCACCTTCATTCTGGTGACGCACGATGAGGAGCTGGCCCGCTCGACCGCGCGTCGGACCTTGCGATTGCAAGATGGAGCGATCGCCGAGTCTCTTTTACGGTAAAGAACGATCGCTCACTTCGCCGGCGCGCCAGCCTCGATCAACTCCAGCGAATACTTGACCTCTTTCTGAAGCCCTTCGTTGGGTATCTTTTGTAAGGCGGTCAGAACCGGGATCGCGGCCCGAGCCGATGGACCAATCAATCCCAAGGCTCGCACGGCGGTGGTCCGCAAGCGATCCTGTTCGGTGGTGGTAACGATTTCCAGCAAGGGTTTAACATACTCTTCTGAGCCGGCGCTAGTCGTTCCCACGGCCAGCACCATTTGTTCCCGTATCGTCACCATGAAAGAGCCGAGGTTGTTATCGTTCTCCTCGTCCTTGGCTCCTTTTAAGAGTGCGGGGGTCGCCGCGCTGGCTTGTTTGCCGAGTTTGAACAACGCCATTGAGGCATTCATGCGCACGGCAGGTTCAGGATCTTCCAATGCTTGGGCCAGCTGCTCGACCACCGAAGCCGTGGCTGGATACATCTTTGTCAGCGACAAGGAGGCCTGTACTCGGGCAAAAGGATCCTGATCCTCAAGCATGATCTTGGCCAATAACGGTACAGTGTCTGCTGCATCTGTGCCAATGGCCCCCAGAGCGAAGATCGCGTCGTGACGGGTCTTCGGGTCGTCACTGTTGATCGCCTTGACCCAGAAACTGGTGGGTTTACCCTCATGCTGGCCTTTGCTTCCCAACACGGTGTTGATGTGCCAGGGACTGGAGGGAACCAGCATCAGTCCCGCCGCGATGACAATAAGGCTAGCTAAACCCCAAATGATCCAACGGTAACGCATGACCAGGTACTCAGACGCTGTCAGTCGAAATTTAGTGCCTGTTACAGAGGCTATCCCACGGTGGGCCGATTGTCCAGCAAGGAAAGTTTAGTGACTCCGGGCCGAGGTCGAGCGATTCAACAGTAACTTCATCTCACGGACTGCGCGTTCCATGCCGACCAAGACGGCTCGACTGACGATGCTATGGCCGATGTTCAGTTCCTCGACCTCGGGAATCGCAGTGATGGCCTGGACGTTGTAATAGTTCAGTCCGTGGCCCATGTGGACGTGCAGGCCCATCTGACGGGCTACTCGGGCGGCGGTGGCCAGTTTCTCCAGCTCGGCCTCGCGCTGTTGCGGAGTTTTCGCCTCGGAATAGGTGGCGGTTTGCACTTCGACTGCCTTGGCTCCCAAACGCCGGCTGGTTTCGATCTGCACCATGTCTGGGTCGATGAACAGCGAGACCTCGATGCCAGCTGCCGACAGCTGGGCGATCGCCTGGCGCACTGTGGCCTCGTGAGCGACGACATCCAGACCGCCCTCGGTGGTTAGTTCCTCGCGACGCTCGGGCACCAGGGTACATTCATCGGGGCGAACCTCACAAGCCAGGGCGAGAATCTCGGGCACGCAGGCCAGCTCCAGATTGAGCCGATTGGTCACTATCGGACGTAACAGTCGTAGATCGCGTTCTTGAATGTGTCGGCGATCCTCGCGTAGATGAACCGTGATGCCATCCGCTCCACCCAGCAGAGCAAGGACGGCGGCGGCGACTGGGTCGGGTTCGTTGGCCCGGCGAGCTTGTCGCACCGTGGCGACGTGATCAATGTTCACCCCCAAACGGATCATGCGCGAGACCACTCCTTACAACCGTAAGCTCGGCGGCAGATCTGGAGCCGTCTGTCGATAGTGACGGGCTTCCAGGCCGACGATTTTGTACAGCAAATAGGCCAGCAACAGTTGGATTGGCTTATCTACTAGAGGTAACGCTCCCAAGCCGCACAGAGCGTATTTGACCCACCAATCTGTCGTGCAGAACAACACCAGCAAGGTCGGGGGAATGATCCGCCCCAGCCACGACAGCCGATAGCGCGGATCGACATACATGTAGTAAATTGCCTGGAGTTCCGCGAGGGTGTCGGTGATGAGCCAGAAGCGGCCTGGCTGTCCGGGACGCGGCCCAGCATCAAGGTAGACCGGCGGCATCAGCTTGCGGCTGGCCTCGACGAGCATATTCGCCGCACTGAGCATGCTAGGAGGAGTGGCCGGCTGGGGCGGTGGCTGCATCGCGGCCAGCGAAGTGATCGCCTGTTCCAAACGCCGCATCCGCTCTTCCAGCGAATCGATCTCTGGCGGAGGCGGTGCGGTCGAATGCGTCACGATCGGCACGGTGGGACGTGCTGTTGGTTTCGTTCGCGAAGCCGGGGCGACCGGTGGCTTGACCACGGGTTCGGGGGCGGGGGCAGGTTCCGGCACCGGCGCTGGCTCGGGTTCTTCTTCAAACTGTGCTTCTGGCTCGGGAACAGCTTCCAGATCAACCCGTGTCTGGGGAGCTACTGGCTCTTGGGAGATGGGCACCAGATCGGGTTCGTCAGGTAATAGGAAAGCCGGCTCGTCGGCTGAGGGACCGTTCGAGACAGTCTGTTCCGGATCGATTGGGTCGTTTTCGCTTTTCGCTTTCTTCCTGGCCACGACCCTTGCTCCTTCCCCCGCTACCCCGCGCCCACGGTTGGTAGCGCGGGGCCGGGGGGGCGGTATCAATGGTTAAACTGGAACGCTTTGGAGTTTATCAGCGCCCAGGCAAGATCCTGTACTCCGGGATGGCGACGATCCACGGGAGCTGGGAAGTCCGCCACCTCTTTCCGCAGTCGAGCTAACTCGACATCCTGAGCCCGGAAGGCGTTCTCCAACGCAGCTTTCTGCTCCCCAGTTCGCTTGTCCGGCTCGATGGCCAGTAACGGAGCCAAGTGAGCTGGCGGTCCCTTCAACGAAAAGGGTTGCTTGGTCGTCGTCACCATCAGGCGGAACTTCCCGATGGTGTGTCGTCCACCGTACCGCTGAACCAGCGTCAACGTCAACTCCGAACCCGAGGCGAAAGTCAGGGGATCTCGCAGCGCAAAGATCGCCTCGTGCGACTTGCCCAACTGATCCGCCAACGCCCAGCCGGTCCCTGGGTTATTGTCGATGGCGTTCTGGACCGGGAAGCCATTCTGCGAAAAGGTCGCCTGAGCATTATACAACGCTACCGGCTTCGGCTGCTCCATCTTGCCTAGTTCCACCGCCTCGACTTTCAGTTCTTGCAATACCAGGTTACCATTAGGAGCACGGCCTGGCCCTTTGGCCGGTAGACTCGGGTCGGACAGCACCTCCAGACGCAACCCCGTGATGCCGACCAACGGCGTCTTCACTTTGATCGTATAGAGGTCTTTATCCTCGTTCTTTCCCGAGAGTAAGACCGAGCCATCGTTCTGTCGCGTGAAGGTGGCGCCGGACTCCGCTCTCATCTCGACGATCTCGACTGCTTGCCAATTGGGTTGGCGTGGGAAGCTCGCCTCCCAGGCTTGCTGTCGTTGGGGGATGGTTTTCTCGTAGGCGGCGAGTGCCTCCTTCCTCTTATTCGCTTCGGCGAGCATGTCCTCGTAAAATTCCTCGCTGTCACGAATCGCCTGAAGGGCTTCGGCCAGTTCCTTCGGCGTGGGATAACGGGCCAGACAGGAGAGGAACAGTTCCTCGACGATTTTGCGGGTGTCCTTTTCAGTGCGGAGCAACTGCGAAATGCGGTTCTCGCCATCCTTGACCGCGTCGGCGACAACCGGGCCATTGACGAGGTTCAGAACCGGTCCCAGTTGCAAGCCGCCGCTCCGTTCGCATTCACAGGCACTTTCGCGCGGTGGTTTGCCGAACAGATCAAGAAAGCCGCCCGGCGCATCCTGCGTGCTGTCGAGCAGCTGAGCCGCTCGCGAGCCGGCGGGCAACCCTGGCAGTTTGCTGCGTGCGCCGGTAGCCCGATGGATAGCGTCGTACAGCACCTCGGCTGGCAGCCGTCGAGCGATAGCGTGACTATAGTTGAGCTGATCGTCGGCGTTCCAGTCGTTGGTCGCCACCGAGTGTTGATATGTCCGCGATTTGCAGATCAGCTTCATCATCGTTCGCACATCAAAGCCGCTCTTAACGAACTCCTCGGTCAATCGATCGAGCAGTTTAGGATTAGTCGGCGGATTGCCGGCGCGGATGTCGTCGATCGGCTCGATCAACCCAACGCCCAACAGATAGGCCCAGAGACGATTGACATAGCTACGCGCGAAATACTGGTTCTCCTTGGAGGTGAGCCACTTCGCCACCTGCTCGCGCCGCGTTGCTGTCGCTGGGGCTAGGTCGTTGTGCGGATAAGGGAAGACGGGTGGAGTCACTGCGCCAGTGCGAGTGTGGTTAATTTCACCACTTTTCAGATCGGAAATAATCTCTACTAGCGGAGTCGCGCCCTCGACCGCGCTGCCGCCCACTTTCTGATTCTTGTAGCGCGGATCCTCAGTGCGGCCCACCTGAGTGAAGAACGCCGACAACTGGTAGTACTGGTCCTGGGTCCAGCGCTCGAACGGGTGGTCGTGACACTTGTTGCAATTGAACCGCACACCGAGAAACAGTTGCGTGGTGTTCTCCATCACCGCGTCCGGAGTGCGTAGTACCTTGTAGTAGCTAGCCTGCGGGTGATCCAGGTTCGAGCCAGATCCGGTCAGAATAGTGTAGACGAACTTGTCATAGGGCATGTTGTCGGCCACGGCCTGACGAATCCAGGCGCGGAACTTCGCCGCTCCCGCTTCGCCGAGGAACTTGCGATTGACCTGCAATAGATCGGCCCATTTGTTGGTCCAGTGTTCGATGAAGTCGTCGCTACCCACCAGACGATCGACTAGCTGCTCGCGTTTCTGCCGGCTGGGAGTGGTGTCGGCTAGGAAGGCCCGCACTTCATCGGCGGTCGGCGGCACGCCGGTCAAGTCGAGATACACTCGACGAATAAATTCTCCATCGGTGCAAACGTCCGAGGGCAGAATCTTCACCTGACGCAGTTTCTCGTAGACCAGCGTGTCGATCCAGTTGTACTCCGGAGCCGGCTGCCATACGAAGCCGCTGCGATCCCCCATGATGATGAGCGTTGTCGCCGCGTAGGCTCCTTCGTAGCGAGCCATTACCGTCGTTTCTCCGCGACGGATCGCCGTCACTGTGGCCGCTCGATCGACAGTGGCTACCTCGGTATTGCTCGACTCCAGAAATGCTTCCAAGGTGACGTCGCGGACACGACCATCGGTGTAGGTCGCTAGCACCGCGAGCTGTTGTTTCTGCTTGGGCAAAGGAATAGTCGCACTGCCAGGATAGACCTCGATGGAGCGAACGCGCGGCTTGTCCAGATCGAGTTTGACACCCGCGCTGATCCACCCTTTGATGATCTCGTAGTACGGTTCGCCCGGCTGGGTCAGCACCAAGCCGACGTGGGGCACCGCTCCGGACGGCTTCATCAGCATCAGGCTAGCATCCGGTGCCGCGCGATTGATGCGGCGGGCAGCATGATCGTCCGTCAAGGCGCGATGATCGAACAACGGATCATAGCCACGTAGCGACAGCTTGAAACCGCCCTTGCCCGATTCCGCGCCGTGACAAGTGCCCTGGTTGCAGCCCAGCCGCGACAGCACCGGCATGACATCCTGAACGAAGCTCGGTTCCGGCATGGTCTGCTGCCCTTTGACTTCAACAGGAATGTCCAAGGATTGCTCGGCGAGGCGGACTTGAATGGTCCCGCTGCCGTCCTCTGTGGGTCGCACGACTCCAGTCGAGGAAATTTTCACACACTTCGGAGCGGTATATGACACCATGCGAGTGACATCGATCCGTTCGCCGTTCTCCAGCGTGCCAGTCAACACCAGCTGCGAGTATTCAAACGGTGAGGTCAGTCTCACGCGCGAGGGTCGGGCTTCCAGTCGTGTCAACTTCGCGCCAGGCGGAATCGCCTCGCTGGCGGCGAACACCGCTCCGGGGAGCAACAATATGATCAGGATAGAACGAGACATCTTGCCAATACCTCCGCGAAGGGAATGTACCTTAGTTCTGTTCCAACGGGACCGGAGCAAACTCCCGAATCACCTTGCCTGTCGCCGCTTCACTGAGTCGAATCGTGCCATCCAGACCCGCTGAAGCGATGGTCTTGCCATCGGGATGCACAGCGACGGCATAGACCGAACCAATTTTATCCAATTTGGAGAGCAATTTGCCGCTATCGGTTTCGTAGACACGCACCTCACCTTGCTGATCCAGCGACGATCCCGCGACGAAGAACGTCCCTTCCTTGTTGAAGCGCAGAGCAAAAATGCGTCCGGGCATTCGCTGATACTCACGCACCTTGTTGGCGTCATCGCCGATCATTCGTTGCACGACCCGATGCATCTTGTACAACCGCGGCGTGCCATCGGAGCCACCAACGATCAACTCATCGTACAGTTTCTCTTGCCCATCGACCGCTTTGACCTTCGTCGGCTTGGGCATGGGTCGGCGATCAACGGCGAGAAGTCCGCCCTTAAGGGCACCAGGAGTGATACTGGTGATGTTGTCCACGAAGCGTTGCGTTTTGACCACGGTCAGCTTCATCGACATGTCGCGCGAGACGGACACCAGATGCTCGTTGTCCTGCGAGAAGACCGTGCCCAGCACCCAGTCGCCGTGCGCCCCCTGAAAGAGTACCTGTTTGCCCGTTTCCGCGTCGATGGCTCGCAGGGTGTTGTCGGCACAGCCAAACGCGATGAGCTTGCCATCAGGGGACCAACTGGCTCCGTAGAGGGTGTCGAATGTCGTCGAGACAGAGTAGAGAAGGCGTCGCTTCTCAACGTCCCAGACCTGGATTTCACCAAAGCGAGCTGGCGAGCCTCCCGCAGCGGCGAGTCGCTTGCCATCCGGCGAGAAGGCCACCGACTGAATGCGCTCACTCAGGCCAATCAGCCGAGCCACCAGCCCGGAGCCATCCGCTTTGTGCAAGAGTACCTCGTGATATCCCGCGACCGCGAGTAACTGCCCATCGGGCGAATAGTCGATGGAGGTGATGACGGGTAACTGACGATATTTCGGAGGGTTCTTTTCATCAATCAAATCCTGCACGCTTTTGGGGGTGTCGTCCTTGGCCCCTTCGTCGATCCAGCGACGCAGCAGTTCGACGTCAGCTGTCGACAGCGCGTCGCGATTCTTGGGCATCAACGGCGGCTTGTCGCCCTGGGGAATGACCTGAGCGATGAGTTCGGACTTGCCGGACTGTCCAGGCACGATGGGAGCCTTTCCGGAATCGCCGGGTTTCATCAGGGCGGCATGGGTAGTCATGACATAGCCGCCCATCGCCCGAGCTGGTTGATGACAGCCTTGGCAGTGTTGTTGGAAGATGCGGCGCACGTCGCGATAATAGCTGATCGAAGCGGATGATTTCTCGTCGTTTTTGGAAGAGTCGGCGACACTAGCCACGGTGCTGGCCAGCAAGACAAATCCGGCAACGAGCGATCGAAGCACGGTCATAGAGAGATCCTCGCAGGTTGGTTCAAGTCGCGAGAGAACCGGGCGGGACAGCCGACATCGGTAGGTCTTTGGTCAAGTCGGCGGTAATAGCTATCTGCTCATCATGCCATGCCCACCCGCCGCTGACAAGAGGCGACAACGAGAAAGGGAAAAGTTCCCTCCGGGGGTCCTCTTGCCGAGTTACGGGGTCGATGCCTATGTCAATCTTGCCATGATTCACGTGCATCGACTGACAAAATACTACGGCGATTACGTCGCCATTCGCGATGTCTCGTTCGACGTGCAAGCCGGCCAGGTCGTCGGTTTTCTCGGCCCCAATGGCGCGGGCAAATCGACGACGATGCGCATCCTGGCCGGCTACCTGACCGCTAGCTCGGGCCGCGCCACCATCGCCGGACTGGACGTGTTCTGGGATCCCGTGGCCGTGCGGCGCAAGATTGGCTATCTGCCTGAAAGTTGCCCGCTCTACCCCGAGATGCGCGTCACCGAATACCTCACCTACCGCGGCGGCATCAAAGGCTTGCACGGTCGACTCTGCCGACTGGCCGTCGAGCGCATTGTCGAACGCTGCTGGCTCAGCGACGTGCGGCGACAGTTGATCGGCACGCTGTCGAAAGGCTTTCGCCAGCGTGTCGGGTTGGCCGATGCCATCTTGCACGATCCGCCGGTGCTGATTCTCGACGAGCCAACCGCCGGGCTGGATCCGGGCCAGATTCGTGAGACGCGCGGTTTGATTCGCGACCTGGCTCAGCAACACACGGTGTTACTCTCGACGCACATTCTGTCCGAAGTCGAGATGACCTGTGATCGGGCGATCATCATCCATCGCGGCCAAGTCGCCGCCTCCGGCCGACTCGATGAGCTGCGGCCCAGACAACAGACCCTGGAAGAGTTCTTCGTCCACCTGGTCGAGCAAACCTGACGAGTTGCCATGTTCGACACGATGACTCTGCCGCCAACTGTCGGCTATGCGGCCCTCGCCGTAATCGGCCTAGTGCTGCTGCTGGGGCTGGCCGTTTTGGTGGTCGGCCTGTTCGAGGCGCGCAGCCTGCTACGCCGTGAATTTACGACTTACTTTATCTCTCCCATCGCTTATGTTGTTCTCGTCGTGTTTTTGCTGGTGACGGGCATGCTGTTCGCAGTGACGTTCGGCTTGCTAACGACCAGCGGGCCACGCGGCACGGAATGGCCGATGCAGACGATGTTTGCCGACGAGCGCTTTTGGCTGGTGTTCCTGTTCATTCCGCCCTTGTTGACCATGCGACTGTTTGCCGAGGAGCGGTCCAGCGGCACGCTGGAAATGCTGATGACCGCCCCGTTGCGCGACTGGCAGATCGTCTTGTGCAAGTATCTGGCGTGCCTGGCGTTCTACGTCGTGTTGTGGCTGCCGACGCTGCTCTATCTGCCCGCGCTACTAGGCGCGTCGTGGCCGGTGGTTCGGCCTGTGTGGACGCCGTTCAGTCTGCTTTTGCTGGGCGGACTGGGGGCGTGGCTCATAGGCTTGTTGCTGCTATTACCGCGAGTCGGTACCGGACTGCGGCTGGTTTCGCTACTGTTGTTCCTGGGCGGCTTCGTCGCTGCCCTAGTCGGCGGAGTGTTGCACTACACCCGCGATGCGGATCGGTTGCTGGAGATCCCCGTCACGTTGGATCCGTATCCGGTCCTCTCGACGTATTTGGGTCTCTTCCTGGCTGGGGCGATGTTTCTGGCCCTGGGCTTGCTCGTCTCCAGCATGGTGCGAGATCAGATGGTCTCGGCTCTGCTGGCCTTGATTCTGGGGTTGCTCTTTCTCGTGGCGGGCTTCTGGCGGCCCGAACAGGATGGCAGTCTGATCTATCGCCTGATCTACTTCTTCAGTGTTCCGCTGCACTTCGATCGGGCGTTCACTCGTGGTGTGATCGACACCCGGCCGCTGGTGCTGTACGTCAGCACGACGCTGTTTTGTCTGTTTCTGACGGTGCGTAGCCTGGAGGCGCGGCGATGGCAGTAACCTCGTCGGATCCGCGGCGTGGCAATCGCTTGCTCACCCGTTTGCACTATTTGATTCGGCTGGTCGGTCTGTTGGGAGTGCAGTCGGCCTTGGCCGGCGCGGTGCTGCTGCGGCCCGCCTCGCTGGACGAACTCTTCGCCCAGGTGGACGCTCCCGAACTGGGCGGTTACCTGCTGCTGGGCGGAGCGGCGGCGGCTCTGTTCGCTCTGCTCATCGAAGTGCTCGTTCAGCTACCGGTTCTGTTCGGTCGGCGTTCTGCTTTGGGGATCAACGCTCTGCTACAAATCCTCCTGGCGGTAGCGTTGCTCGTCGGCGTGAATGTCTGGTCGTTCTTCCACTCGGCCCGCTTCGACTGGACTCGCGACCAGCAGTTCACCTTGCCTGTTCAGGTGCGTGAACAATTGGCTCAGCTTGATCCCAACACTGAGACGACGATCGTATTGTATCAGCGCCAGCGTAGCAGTGGACTGCCTCAGGAGAAGCCGGATCCGTTCGACCTCGAAGCCGAACGCAAGGTGGTCGAGAAGATCAACGACCTTGTCGAACTGTTCCGAGAGATCGGCCCGCGCTTCCGCGTGGAGACGCTGGATGTGGCCGACCGCCGTTTCAACGACAAACTCGATGAAATCACTCGAAATAGTCCGGAATGGCGAGCTGCTATTCTCCAAGCCCCGACGAGCAGCATCTTCATCCACTCCGGACGATCGGTGCAGCGACTCAGTTTTAACGAGTTCTATCGACTGGATCGTGGAGCGAGCGAGGCTCGCGACAACTTGGTTCTCCGTGCTGTCGGTCCCGGTCCGATCGTGCAACAGATCGTGCAAGTAGACGAACGCCGTCCGAGAATCGGCATCCTGGTCGCCCACGAGGCGTTGTCCAGCGAAGGAGCGATCAACGAATACACCTTTTCCGGAGCGGGTAAGGCGCTGAAAGCCGCCGGCTTCGAGGTGCGCGACGTGGTGTTACGCGGCCCGAACCTGGAACCGACCCTCGATTCTCTTGAAGTTACCCGCTACGATCGCTGGTTAGAGGATCTCGAGGATCTCGACCTCAGCATCCGCACTACCGAGCGCGAGATTCAAGCACTGGAACGGCTGGCCGAGGAACTGCCCTCCGGTTCGTTGGCGGGAATCAATCGGCTAGTGGCTTCGTTCGGCGAGCAGTTCGACCCTCGGTTTCTGACCCTGCGAGTCACCGAGAGCAACCGCGAGTTGGTTCGGCGTGTCGTGGTCAACTTGCTCGACGCCGAACGCGAGGCTCTCGTCCTCGACCGCGAGGAGCGGGAACGGCTAGCGGAGAAGCTGGCCGGTCTGTCGGGCGATCAACTGAGCGAACAGAAACATTTGCGCGACCTGCATGCACGTTGGTTGCGAAACTTGTCCGACGTGGACCTGCTCATCTTGCCGCGCTTGACCCGGCTGCCCAACGGCATGGTCATCACGCCGCGACTCCACGACCTGGACACACGCCAGGCAGAGTTGGTGCGCGACTTTCTTCGTCGCGGAAAACCGATTCTCGCCTGTCTGGGACCGACGAACACGCCGGCGGGATTGGGCCGACCCGGTGAGGAGACTGGCACAAAATCACCTGACGAGTTGGAAAAACTGTTCGCCGAACTGGGCATCGTCTTCGGCAAGCGCACAGTGCTGTTCAACGTCGAGAAACGCGGGTTTGCCGATCGCATGGAAAACATCTTCCGTCAGGCCGAGCCGATCCAAGTCCCGCCTTTGCGTCTGGAATCGGCGGCGCTGACGTTCCTGGAACCAACAGCGGCAGTGGGGGTGGCAGCGGCCAACGGCCTGTTCGCTCTGCCGTTCGTGCGGCCCCGACCAACGCCGTGGAAGCCCAATCCGATACGCGAGAGTCTGCGTTTGGCCAAGGCCGAGTCGGGCGGTCGGCTGGAGTTACGTTCACGGTTCCTGCGTCCAGTGTTTCTCGATCCAGTGCGACTGCGCGCGTTGAACGTCGATCCGGAAGTGTTGGCCACCGACGCGGCAGCCTGGCACGACGAACAACCCTTCCGCACCCGGGTTCGCCCTGTGCCGCGTTTCGAGCCACCCGCTCCGGACGATCCGGACAACGGCACGCTAGAGATGCGGCGGCGCGGTCCATTCGGGGTGGGCGTGGCTATAGAGACACGCTTGCCGCCAGAATGGGGCAGCGAGCGTACCGTGCGCGTGGCAGCCATCGGGCAGGCTGGTCTGTTCACCGGACCGGAACTGACGCCGGCTCAGGAACGCCTGCTGCTCGATACCTGCAACTGGTTGCTGGGCCGTGAGGAACGCCTCGCTGCCGACGTTCCGGAATGGAGCTATCCTCGAGTGCGGATGAGCGAGGAGGCGGAGCGGCTGTGGCTACTCGGCGCTCGCTGGGGACTGCCGGAACTGTTCGCCTTCTTGGGCCTGGTCATGCTGCTAACTCGTCGTCTTCGCTGAACCGGGTCATGGCAACCGTTCGACCACGACCCGCCCTTGCGACTTCATCTCCAGGGAGAGCTTGTGGCCAGCCAGCATCCGAGAACCCGGCATCGATTAGTACGCGTTAACAACATGGTGTAGCGGATCGCAGGCTAAAGCCTGCGCCTACCGATTCGGATTGGCAGCTAGCCGCAGGCTTACGCAGGCGAAAACAAGTTTCTGCCTGCGATCGCGCTTCCTACTTCGGTGCCTGTACACCATTTGGAAAAGCGCTCTAATGCCTCCAGTGTGAGTCATTGCTGTTGCAGGCCAAGGATGATGAACGCCAACCCTAGTTCCAGATCGTATTGACCGTACCTTGAATTCGGCGATCGGCTTCTTCGTTAGGATATTTTGGCTCGTGACGCATTGACTTATCCTCCTCCTTAGCCAAGAGCCAGCACCTCCTCGCGCTCCGGGGCGCGGACGTCGGGGAACCCCTGTGCTAAGAGCGCGGCGGTCAAGGCCTCAGACTGGCTCGGCTCGCCGTGAACCAAGCGAACGTGCTTCGTCGCTCCCAGAGCTGGAGCTAACAGCGCTGCGAAATCCGCCTGGTCCGCATGCCCGGAGAAACCGTTCACTTCGACCACTTCGATCCACTTGTTCCAAGTGCGACCGTGAAAGCGGACATTGGGTTTTGGCTCCAGCAGCTGTCCGCCGAGTGATCCCGGAGCCTGGTAGCTGACAAGCACGAGACTCGATCGAGGATCGTCGACGTGCTGCTTGAGATGCTGAATAATTCGTCCCCCTTCGCACATGCCGCCCGAAGCGACGATCACGCAGGGATCCGGCTGGGTCGAGCGATACCACGCTTCATCAGCGGAGAGGAGGTATTCCACTTCGATTTCTTCCGCGTCCGGGGCCAAGTAATCGGCATAGTCGTCGCAAACGAGATCGATCTCGGCGGCCAACGGACTATCGACGTAGAGCGGCAACCGCGGCAAGACGCCCTCGGCCATCCAGCGCCGCAGGTAGTGAACGACGATTTGGGTGCGGCCCAGACTGAACGCCGGAATCAACACCTTGCCGCCTCGCGCCGCCGTCCGGCGAACGACGTCGGCCATCTTTGCGGCCATCCCCTCGATCGTATCGTGGGGTTTGCCGCCGTAGGTGCTTTCGCAAATGATCAGGTCTCCCGCTGGAACATTGGATGGCGGCGGAAGATACGACAGCCCACGTCGTCCCAAATCGCCGGTGAACGTAACCCGATACTCGCGGCCAGCGTGCTGCAAGGTCAACGAGGTGATCGCCGAGCCAAGAAGATGCCCCGCGTCGATGAAACGGAGTTGGACGGCATCGTTGATCGTATAGGCGACATCATATTGAACCGTCATACACTGTTCGATGGCGGTGAACGCATCCTGACGGTTGTACAGAGGCCGCCGATCTCCTGGCCGTCGTGCCCCAGCGAGGCTGGCTACCTGAGCGTCGTCCTCCTGAATCCGCGCCGAATCCGCAAGCATAATCGCGATGAGATCTTGCGTCGCTGGGGTGCAGTAGATCGGCCCAGTGAATCCCTGCCGCACCAAGTTGGGCAGATTGCCACAGTGATCGATGTGGGCGTGACTGAGAACGACGGCATCAATCGAGGCCGGATCAAACGGAAAGTGGCGATTCCGCAGTCGCGCTTCCTCGCGCGGACCGCGATGCAGGCCGCAATCCAGTAACAAGCGATACGGCCCCACTTCGAGCAGGTGCATCGACCCAGTGACGGAACGTGTCGCTCCGAGGAAGGTTACGCGAGGAGTGACCGAAGAGTGGGTTGCAGAGGCGTTCATACAATCATTGTACCGCGAGTCGGCAAGTCTTCACAATTGACCTTGGACGACGGAGAGTCAAGATGAGCCGTTTGGCAGGTGTTGTTCTGCTTATCGTGTCAGCTACGCCGACTCTGGCGCAGTCTTCGGCGAAGGAGAAGCTTGACCGCGAGGCGATGCGAACCACGATTCGTGCCGCCTTGCCCAAGTTTCAGGCTCCAGGGCTGGCCCTGGCCGTTGTTGTCGGCGAGGAGTCGTTCGTCGAAGGGTTTGGCGTCCGCGAGCTGGGTCGAGAAGCCGCCGTCACTCCCGACACTATCTTTGCCTTGGCCTCGCTGACCAAAGCATTCACTGCCGCCTCGATTGGCCTGCTCGTTGACGACGGCAAGGCCGATTGGGACGATCCGGTTCGCAAACATCTGGACTGGTTTCGCCTGCACGATCCACTGGCCGATCGTGAGGTCACCTTACGCGATCTGTTATGTCACCGCACAGGACTGGCGCGGCACGACTACCTGTGGGCGCGTGCCCCTTGGTCGGTCGAAGAGAGCGTTCGCCGCATGGCCCATCTGGAGCCGACCCATTCCTTTCGTGCCCGCTACGAATACAACAACCTAGCCTACCTCGCCGCCGGTCTGGCCGTGGAAAAAACAGCCGGCCAACCCTGGCCTACGTTCGTTCAAAAACGTTTGCTCGAACCATTGGGCATGAACAACGCCGTCTTCACCGCTAGTCAGGCTCAAGCCCGACAAGCGGCTACGCCGCATCGCCGCGACCGCCGAACCGGCAAGCACCACCCCATCGCGTGGTATCCCGACGACCAGCAGATCCGCGCCTCGGGGTCGCTCAAGGCTAGCGCTAGTGATCTGATACCGTGGCTACGGCTGCATCTGAACGGTGGAATCCACGAAGGCAAACGGCTGTTGTCCGCCGAGGTCGTCGCCGAGATGCATCGCCCTCAGATCGTCGTGCCGCTTAGTCCGGCTCTGCAACGTCACAGTGAATCCACCCAGTCTAGCTACGGTCTGGGCTGGTTTGTACGGGACTATCGCGGCTGGGGAATGTTGGAACATGGCGGAGCCAACGAAGGATTCCGTGGCCGAGTTGTCCTGATCCCTCGGGCGAAGCTAGGCATCGCTCTACTGACCAATTGCGAGGAGACCCGATTAGTCGAGGCGTTGGCATACACGCTCGTCGATCAGATACTCGGGTTGAAGGAAGGCGGCTGGATCGAACAAGCTCAGAAACAGACAACGCCAAGTCGCAAGCCACCGACCGCAAAGAAGGGAACACATCCCTCACGTGAACTGGAAGCGTATGCCGGCACCTACCGTGACCCCGCATATGGCGAATTACGCCTCCGCGTCAAGGATCGCCGCTTGCACCTGAGTTGGAGCAGCTTCCAGGTGCCATTGACACATTTCCATTACGACACATTTCAGATCTGCGAAGAGGCTATCTCGCTCGATCAGGAGTTACTAACGTTCAGCCTCAATGCGGATGGCGAAGTCGCGCGAGTCCGCTTCTTGAACCGCACGTTTCATCGCGCGGTCAAATAATCATTCCAGAAGTTGTCGTTTTTACGAGGCCGCCGCTTCGCACACGGATCAAGGCAGATCAAAATAGATATTTTTGATCTGCCTTGATCTTTGCTCGTCGATCCGTGAGTCCCTGGCTTGTGTCCCAGTTACACCGGACACCTCGCCCACTCATGGCTGGTGCAATCGTTTCCAAACGACGAGCATCAAGCCAGAATTGACGGTCGTCGTGAACTCCACCGGACGCGGCTTTTCCGGTTGAAGATGGCGGCAGATGGTGTAGGTGTCGCCTTGCAAGCGATAGATGCCGCGAAACAGTTTGCCCTGGTCGGCCCCATTAACCATGATCAGATCGATCTCGGCGGGGGTAGTTGCCGGGTTCGTCTTGTAGGTGAACGCCACCTTTTGCTGGCCGAGATAAAACAGATACTCGTGCCCTCGAATCACCAGACGAGCTTCCTGGGTAGTGCCGACGGCGAAATCGTGTATGGCCAGCTTCTCACCGTTGATTTCGACCGACTGGAGTACCCAGGTACCATCGAGACGTTGGGGATTTTCGCCGGGCAGCTCTGCAGCGAACGCGCTAGTCCCCAGCAGTAGAACGATCAGCACCAGTGTTCGCGGTAGCATGACTCACTCTCCTTACTCGGGAATGTTACCCGTGGAGGTATGGCAGTTGGCCTGTTCAGCGAGCGGTAGAACCATGGTGAAACCAGGCATGCAGTGCCAGCAACTGCTGGCGGGGGGACGCTCTTCCGAGAGGCGATGGCGACACGAGATGCAGATTCCGTGAGTGACGCCGGTCTCTGTCATCCCCGAAGGCTGCTCCAGCAGCTGCCCGCACCAGGCACAGCGTCTTAGCATCATGACGTTACTCCTTCACTCTAGGGCAAAAGAGCCGCAATCCTCGTGCCACGAAGAAGATGTTCGAGGAAAAAGGATCTCGACGAGGTGTTTTCTGCTCGAAACCACTCAGGGAAGTAGTCGTTCCAACCTGACGGTAGGGCGTCACGCGGGCAGAATCCGCACAGCGCGCGTGACGAATCGATACGTCCGCCAGGCGGCAGCTTGCTAGCCAAACACCGTGGCAAGGCGGGACTCGTCGAGGGGGCCAACGCGAGCGTCGACCTCGACCCCTTGCAGTCGCAAGATCGCTTGCCGGGTCAGCACACAGGCTCCGTAAAGCAGGTTACGAGCCACCGTCACGACCCGCCGATTGCGCCAGTCCTCCAGATAGGAGCCGCGCGTCCACTCGTTGAACGCCCCCATCGCCGGGCCGCACCACACCTGATAATCGACCTTCCGCGTCGGATCACCGGCATTGGCCCAACGCGACGACAGCCCCAGATACCAGCGGAATACCAGCGACATGCGATGCTTCGGTTCCTGAGCGGCTCGCTCTAGTTGGGCCGGATCGCGTGACTTCCAAAAGGCTTGCGTTTGCTCCCAGATCTCGTCGAACGTCGCTCGGAAGAGGGTTTTCTCCAGCTGCGACCGCTCGGCAGTAGGAATCGCCTCCAGGCTGGGATAGGTTCGATAGAGTTCGTACAGCTTGCGGGCGCGGAGAGCGAACATGGTGCCGCGCTTCAGCACCTGGACGTTGACGCCCATTTCAAACATGTCCGCAGCCGGAGCCATGATGACATCGGCTTGCTCGGCGGCGGCGAGCATCTCGCGAACCGCATCCGACGATCCCGACTCGCGACAGGCTTGGTTGATCGACCCCGTCAGCACATAGGCCGCGCCCATCTGAAAGGCCGCCGCCACCGAGGCCGGCGTGGCAATACCGCCTGCCGCTCCGACACGCAACGGCGTTTCGTAGCGATACTGCTGTTGCAGTCGATCGCGCAGGGCCAGCAACGTCGGCAACAGCGTGATGAACGGTCGATTGTCAGTGTGGCCCCCGGAGTCGGCTTCCGCGGTCAGATCCTGAGCCACCGGAATGCGACGAGCCAATTCCACCTGTTCAGAGGTCAAATGTCCTTGACGCATCAGTTCGGTCAGGTAGCGTTCGGGGGGTGGCGAGAAAAACCGAGTCGCCACCTCAACGCGCGAGACTTTCCCGATGATTCGGTTCGGCGTGACGATCCGCCCATTAGCCAGATGAATCCCCGCGGTGCGGTAGCGAATCACCGGCAAGGTCAGGTCGAGGAACGCCGACGCCTCGACCAAGTGAACCCCACGCCGCAAGTACAGTTCGACGAGAGCGGCTTCCAACTTCGGCTCATGCGGACTGTGGATCAGATTGAAGCCGTAGGGCAACTGGGGCACGGCGGTCTGCACACGGTCGATGGCCTGCTCAACGCGATCCAATGCTAAGCCGGCAGCTCCGAAGAAGCCGAGCATCCCGCCCCGCGCCATCGCCACCACGATGTCCGTCGAGCCGATGCCGTTGGCCATCGCTCCGGCCAGGTAGGCATAGCGCAAACGATGATCGTGGAGAAACCCCGCATCACCGAGTTGGTCCGGACAAACCGCCGGCGCGAACGCTGTTCCCATTTGCAGTGGGCGGCGCAGGTCGAGCAAATCCTCGTGTGTCAAGGCTTCTCCTTCGGGGTTAAACCGATCAATCGGGCCTGGAAGTTATGATACAACCCACGCAGCTTGCCTGGCCGGTTCAGTTTGCCGATTAATCCGGAGTTACTGGCCCATGCCTGTTGCTCGCGGAGCGGCTCTCGGGATACACTGGGGGTGCAGTAGTCCCGCCGTCGTTGTAGGAGACATGCATGAGTCGGGTCGTCTTCGTGGTGCTTACGACTGTACTGGCGACACTTCTTGGCTGTAGCCGAGAAGAGGTTCCAGACACGCCAAATGTTCTGGTAATCGGCTCGCGTGGCATGATCCCGCTGATGGCCGACATCACCCAGCGCTTCCACGAAAAGCATCCGGGCATTCGCGTCGACTTTGAACCCTCTCTGGGCGATCGAGCTATTGCCGACACTCGCGCTGGACTCGCCGACATTGGGCTGATTGGTCGAGCCTTGCGTCCCGAGGAGATCGGCGTCCGCAGCCACGTCCTGGCCCGTGACGGCATTGTGTTCGGTGTCAACCGCGTCAACGAGATTCCGCCGTTGCAGGAGACCCATCTCGTCGGCATTCTGACCCGCGTGTATACCAGTTGGAAAGACGTTGGCGGCAGCGATCGCCCGATCATCATCGTCGGCCCCGGCGAGGGGCGAGCGATTCGCGACGTGTTGATCGAGCAGTTTGCCTTACGCCAGCCGCAGTTGCGCCCAGAGCCAGCGATCGGCAATAGTAAGTTGGTCTGGGAGTCGGTCGCCGCACAGCCTGCGGCTCTGGGGTACGGCTCACTGGCGGCGGCGGTCACCTTCGACAACAAGCAAGAGATTCGCTTGTTGCCTTTCCACGGTGTCGCTCCAACCTTGGAGAACGTCCGCAATCGAACCTATCCGCTGGTTCGCCCGTTGGTGTTGTTGACCCGAGATCAGCCGAACCCCAACGTCCAGTTGGTACTCGACTTCGCCCTGTCTGAGCAATGTCACGATCTGATCGAAAAGTATGGCTTTATTCCAGGGCCACCTTGAGATTCACCACCGATGAGACCACTACGATTTATCATGCTCGGCGGCTTTCTTGGCGCGGGCAAAACCACGACGTTGGCTCGACTAGCCAGTCACTACCAGGCCCAGGGATTGAAGGTCGCCCTCGTGACCAACGATCAGGCCCAGGATCTCGTCGATACCAACTTTCTGCGCTCCCGCGGTTTCGCTGTCGAGGAAGTCGCCGGAGCCTGCTTCTGCTGTCGCTTCGACGAGTTAGTCGATAAGGTCCGCTCACTGGAAGCGGCCAACCGTCCCGACGTGCTGCTCGCTGAACCGGTCGGTAGCTGCACCGACCTAGTCGCCACAGTTGTACAGCCGTTGCGCGACTTGTACGGGCATCGGTTCGAGGTGGCTCCCTACGCAGTGCTGTTCAAACCCAGTCACGGGCTGAAAATCCTCAAAGGAGAATCCGGAGGAGGATTCTCGCCTAAAGCCGAGTATATCTTCCGCAAACAACTAGAGGAAGCCGACGCCATCGTCATCAATCGGCTCGACGAACTCACGCCCAAACTGACCGCCGAACTGTTCGAGTTGGTCGAGCGAGCGTTTCCCACCACGCCGGTGTTGAAGATGTCGGCGAAGACCGGCGAGGGGTTCGAACTATTCGCCGCTTTTCTGGAGCAAGAGGGAACATTTGGTCGCAAGATTCTCGACATCGACTACGACATCTACGCCGAAGGCGAGGCCGAGTTGGGCTGGCTCAATGCAGGCTTCACGGTCACGGCAACGACCCCTTTCGCCCTGGACGATCTGCTGCTCGAATTGATCGAACGGTTGCGCGGCTCGCTGAGTGGCGAGGTGGCCCATCTCAAGGCGATCGGTTTGGGCGAAACCTCCTTTGCCGTGGCCAACCTGATCGCTTCGGCGGCGGCTGCCGAATTGTCGATGTCGTGCCGAAATACGACAAGCGAGATCGAGTTAATCGTGAATGCTCGCGTGGCGACCGATCCCGCTCAGCTAGAGTCGGAAGTCACGCAATTGGTGCCAGCAGTGTGCCAGAAATTCGGAGCGACGGCGGAGTTGTGCTCGCTGCAAAGTTTTCGTCCGGGCCGCCCCACGCCGACCCATCGTTACGCCAAGGCGAAGGCGTGAAGCCGCCCCAGTCGGGGTTTCATGAACTGGTGCTGTCAGGTTCACGACGAAAAATGATGCAGAGTCGTTCGGGATCATCGCCCGGGGGAAAGGCGCGGAACCGTTCGGGGTTGCCCGGCTCGGCCGGCGACCAGATCAGATGGTGGCCGTCGAATTCATAGATCGCCAGGGCCGTTTTTCCCCGGTGCGGTTCGGGGCCTTCGTGAATGTGCAAATCCATCGCGCGGGGGCGGTTGGTTGGATCAAGCGTGAAAGTGCCGACGTAGATGTCGCCACTGCGGAACCGCATGGTGAAATGCTGGCCCGAGATGAGCAGCTGCGCTTCGCGCGGACCAGAAAGATATATCCAAGATCCTTGAAGTCGTTCTAGATCACGTCGTGCTGCTTCCTCGCGGATATGCTCTCGGTCAATCATAGCAGTCACGGCAATTCCTCCAAACCAGGAACCGAGGAAGAGAAGTCGATTTCCGCCATTACGGATCTTCGACACAACGGCTACAACAGGTCCGGCATTCTAGTCGGAGATCATACTCTTTCCTTCGGCCCGATCAAATGAAAAACTCGCTAATCTCAGGCAGTATCTCCCTGTTCAAAAGCCAGATTCGTTCCAGTAATAAAGATTGATTCGTCGGAGGCAAGATAGAGAATCCTTAACGTCCCCTCCTCGGGTTCGGCCCAACGGCCATAGGGAGTGTCTTTCCTGATTGTTACTCACTTTACTCCAACTGGCTCATCGCGGTAACGAAGCGACGCGCCGAGCCAGTGACACTCAGTTGACACAGATGCAAACGCACCGGAGAACGCGGAAACGTCAGGGTACGAGGTCGTCCCGTCCCCGGGTAGACCAGCACCGCCTGCGATGCGCCGAGCAATCCCGCATAGGCGAGGATCTGATACAGATCGGCGCTCTCTGGTCCTTGGGGCGAAAGCCGTTTCCACTTGGCATCGAGCACGATTCGAGTCGAGTCACTCTGCCACACTGTCACGTCAGGACGAACGAGGATGCCTGGTTCGCCAACCTGATACGTTTCCTGGTAGCGTGCCGACTCTCCAAACGCGGTCTTCGCAGCGCGATAGACGTAGCGCTCGAACCAGCGTTCCAGCGAGATCACCAGGGAGGTGTTCGTCTTCACCGAACTACCGGCCAAGCCGACGAGCAATAGACACAACTCGACCAGCGAGCGGTACTCTTGTGGGACTGGCTCCCGCGCCAGACTCAGCACAATTTCGGGGGACAAATCGATCGGCTGCACCAGCTCATAGAGCGACAACGCTCGGCTTAGCCGTTGCCGGCCCACAAGGGAAATCAACGGGGATTGTTGTAGACGCATCGCCAGCGATTTGGGCACCTGATTGCAGGGCAAATCGACGGTGAACTCATCGAGTCGGCTGTGCAGTTCGGTGCGGGGCAATGGTTGGCGCAGCTGTGCTGTCAGATCGAGCGCGCCAAGCAAGCGCGGTCCCTGATACGCTCGTTGTCGATAACCGCGCTGCAGCCCCGCCGAGGCTCGCTCGATCATTCGTCGAGCTAATTCGTCGACGAGCTGCTCCAGCACCTGATTGGTCGGAGTCAGTCCGGGAACCACCGACGTCACCTCTTCCATAAAAAGTAGTTTGGAGATCGCTATTTTGCTATCGATAGTGATGCGGCGTCTCGGGGTAAGGATCACTCCAACGATGCCTCGCGGCGTTATCTGCCAGCAATGCTGTTTGGTCGTCGGACGCAGTTCCAGGTACTCACGATGCTGTTGGAGCAGGTATTGCACTTCGTCTGGCGCGAGCCGACAGATTCGGCTTCGGCGATCCCGCAAGCAAAGCAGCTTCATGTGGCCATCCCCCAGAAGCGAGCCGTGCTAGATGAAGTCCAAAGCAGTACAGTTCGACATCACTCTATCTGGACAAAGAGCGGATGAGAACCCGTGCAAATGTTGGTACTGGTGTTAGTGCTGATCTTGAACCAATTCCCCTGCCGATTGCGGGAGAGGATGCAAGTGAGGCGGTTCCGATTGAAAAGGTAGCAGTGCTTGACAGCGGGGCTCGGTGAGTATTTCACGTTCTGAGTGCATTCTGCCGTTCGTGCAATATGCACCATACAGCATCAATATGTAAGCAGAAATTTTACTCAGTCAGAAGCAATTTCGACATTGGCAAGCATTCGCTAACCGACAAATTTTACCTAATTCGATTGGATTCACAGCAGTTTGCGGAAATACTTTCACCAGAGATCGAGGGGCTTAATCGCTCACTCGAGGGTGGAATTCAGGGCTACCGCACTATGAACAGCTGACGTGGTAATGGTTTAGGGCTATACCGAGGGGAACCAAGGAGATTCCCCGATGCCGCTGCCGATCACCGAGGTGTTCGCCGACCTGCCCGGCCCCCGCCGCGAGCCGGAGAACAA
>CALDUY010000002.1 GCA_937923405.1 uncultured Gemmataceae bacterium
TCGAGGAGTTTGCGCACCCGATACAGGGCGAGCAGGATCAGCAGTTGCTGCACCTTCGGATCCAGGCCGTAACCACGGATCTGGGCTAGGTCGAGGTTGATGTGGCAGTCGATCCGATCCGCGACGTACTCATCCCGAGCGAAGGGCACGTTGCCGAAACCCTCTTTGGAGGTCTTACCTTCCTCCTTGGTTGCCTTGACGCGGTCGTTTTTGACACCGCCAGACGCCGCGACCTGGATGCCGGATGCTTCGATAAATGAGGAAAGCGCACGGGCGATGCGAAGTCGCCCGTCAATGGATTCCAGAAAGACTCCATGGATCAGGCTTCCGACATCGTACTTGAGCAGCGCCTCGACAAACTGCTTTCTGTCGAGCGGATTGTCCTTGTTAGCACCGATCGCTTCGGGGAGAGTCTTCGTGAAGAAATCGCCCTGCGACCGCTCGATATACACACTGTTCAGCCGGTGAGCTTCCAGCATCGAATCGGTCAGGAACGCTCCCTTGCGGGTCACGGTCACATGGCTGATGCCGTTCAGCGCGGCGACCGGCTTGTTCGTCGTCGTGTCCCAGCAGGTCGTCTCGAGCCGGTTGGCCATGCTCTGGGCACTCTCGACCAGAAGTTTCGGGCCTTCCCGTGTCTGATAGGTTGCCGCCCCCAGGCTGGGGAAGCCGGTCGGCTGGAAGCGATCGCCCTGAACGGGCTTAAGGGGAACCGTCATCAGGAGCCGGCTGACTCCGTCGAGTGGGCTGAGGTCAAGCATGGAGTAGTCCTTTCATCGAAGGGTCCAGAATAGCGGCGGCACGAAGGGCCGTGCTGCGGTGAATCGGGAAAGCGAGGGCGGCGGACCAGAGGCGTGCCGAGAACGCATCGGTGACACCGGCGTACATCGGCGGGCGGATGCCGACCGACCGCAACCGCTGACGGGCGATTTCGATCGCTCGTACCGCATCGCCGGAGATCAACAATCGCACGATGCGTTCGTCGGCGGGAATGTCGTGCATTTCGCTGATGGCAAACGGCAGGCAGCACAACCGCACCGCCAGCCAGCATTCCTCCGGCACTTCGGTCGACGGGGTGGTTCGGGGAAGATGCTCGCGTGACCACTGGTCCCACTTGATGGCCATGAAGGTGCGGGCCAGGCCGAATAGTCGGTCGAGATCCACCGCCCCGCTCAGCAATCGAGACAGATCGTCGAACCGAGCACCACACCCCGCCGCGGCCACGAGCCGAGAACGACGTTGGCCCTTCTGAGCGGCTTCGATCAGGCGACGCTCGACAATCGCGGCGAGATCGCGGAGCGGATCACGTCCGGAAACGACGACGCGCGGATGGTTGACCAGTTTCTTGTCGGCCGTCTTGAATCGCCTCGGGTTCTTCTCTTCCAAGGGCAGAACGTGGTGGCGAATCGGGTCGTAGGGGCGACCCTCGCGATTGTAACCCGCGGCCGCACTGCCCAGTGCCAGGGCGAGGCGAAACTCTGCCGAGTCTTCCGCCACCGCTTCGACCCAGTCGGGCCGCAGAGCGGGGATGGGGCCGGCCTCAATGCCGGTGCCGGTGGCTTGGATCGCTTCGATCTCAGCCGCGGCCAGCAGAATGGCCTGCCAGCGCTCAGGCGTGTGGTCGTGAGTCAACGCGGCAAAGACGGCATCGGCCAGGCGGCGTTCCGCGTGAACCAGTCGGTCCGGGGCGTTGCTGTTCCGAGCAGCACGATGGAGCCCATCTAACCAACCCGACAGATCATCCACCAACCGAGCTGTCGAGTTCTCACGAACCTGGATTCGCCCCAATGGGACAGCGAAATGTGTTGCTAGGTTGTCGCGTTGCAGATAGCCGTACCGCAGAAAGGTGGTTATTCCGCGAGTTGCACCCAGCCTGCAAATGGCACACGCGGCATCGAGTGGATTCTTCGCTGCCCGGCGTCCACGTGAACAACGGCCTTCACGGAACAGCAGTTGAATCTCTGCGAAAGTGCTCGGCGTTCCCCATAGCGGGAACCACTGCTCGCCACGCCCTTCGCTCTGTCGTCCTTGCTGTACTTCGACCTCATCTCTACGGGACATCGAACCATGCCCCATACTTGTCGGAGCGAAGTAGAAAGGTGAGGACGTAAAGCGATGCCTTCCCGCCTCTGCTCTTTTGACCACTCCAGACTGGACTACGAGCGCTCCTTCAAAGGTGAGCACTAACTCCCAAGGCGAACCTTGTCCCTCTGGTAGAAATTGTCGGAAAGGACCTTCAACGTTGGACTTTTTGCCTTTCTTCTTGCCGTTCGATGAAGGATAAAAACCACCATTCCACGCATCCTGATTGACGCCATCGCTCCACAAAGCCGCACCGATGTGCAAATCCCAACTCCGGTTCAAGAGCGTCTCGACGATAGCAGCGAGGTATGCAGCCGTATACCCACCGCTGCCTTCATTCCCACCGCTGCCAAATACTGCGGGCTTTGAATATCGATCATCGAAATCAGCAACAACTGTGTTCAGCCAATCAAGCGCAGCGCATCGTAACCTGAGATGAAGTGGCCGAAGCATCAAGTGCTGATCTACTGGTTTCGGTTTAGCTCCACCAGTTTGCTGTACAACTGTCCGAACAACAGAAATCGCATCACGAAACGATTTCAACCGCGGTATAGATGAGTTTTCGATTGCCACGAGTGCTAAACGGGCAGTGCTTTCCTCTGAGCCTGGGTAATATCCCGACCGCGCACCCCAAGGATTGAAGATCGGCGTCGGTTCGTACCTCTCCAGGAAGAACGCTTCCAGTTGCTCCTTCGACAGTTTGCTCAGCAGGCAGAAGCGTTCGCCGTCCCACCAGCCGCGGGCTTGGGCGTCGGCCTGTTCGCCGACCAACCGCAAGATGCCCAGGGCCTTGAGGTAGTTGGCCAGCGGGGCGGGGGAGCAGCCCTTCAGGATGTGCAAATGCATGGTCATACGTTGCCCTCCGCAGCCAAGGCCGGGTCGTTGGTGGTCAGCCGGGAGGCCCGCACGTCGGCCGCTCGCAGGATCGCTTCGAGAAACGCCAGCGCTGCCGGGCCGTGTCGCTCCATCAGCCCAATACATCGTTCCCGCCAACTGATCCCAGTTCGACAAGAAAGCCCCACCGCAGCCGGAGACAACGTCAGCGTCACTTCCGGGATCGGCGGCTCGCCCGGCACCAGTTCTACACTGGGCAAGCGGTCCCCTTCGCGAATGCCGCGGATCGGCAGTCCCCGACCGTCGCGGTCGCGGTAGTCCTGATCCTTGGGAGCCGCGTGCAGGCCGACCCGCACCTTGCCATGATGGCTGGCCACCAAATAAGCTACGAGGTCGAATTCATCCGCCTGGCACTTCAGTAGCCGCACGATCAACGGCGTTGTTGGCGGAGGCTGTTTCGGCTCGGGCAATGGTTGCTTCATCTGATCGAACACAGCCACCCAAGGCCCAAGCAAGGCGTCATGTTTCGGCGAGTAGACATCGAGCAGAGCGAACAGACCGAGGGCGCTGGCCAGTTCATGGCGAAACGCCGGCCGAGTTTCGCTGTCGTCGAGGTAGCGATACATGTCCGGCGGTCGTCGCCACGCTCCTTTGGGGCCTTTGGCCAGATCGCAGCGTGAGGGCCGATTCGGGCCGCGGATGGCCCCCTGGAATGCGGGGTGAGACTTGCCCCAATCGTGCCAGAGGGCGGCCAGTTCGAGGAGTTCCTGCAATGTTTCAGGCAGGCCCAGTTCTCGGGCAATCGTCTTGGCCTCCTGTGCAACTTCCTGGGTGTGGCAGGCAATCGTCTTCCAGGGGGTGAAACTCAACGGCTCGCCGTCTTGCTGATCGTCGGCCTCTTCCAAGGCTTGGATTGCTTGAGGCACCACTGGCTCATCCACGGGTGGAACCGATGCACTCGATTCGGCATCGAAGCCGCGATCTGGGCGATAACCGCCAGAATCGGCCGCGATGCAGATGACCCGGCCAGGCAACATCGCCTCGCGTGTCGCGGGCTTCCACTCACCGTCGAGCCAGTCCCAGACCCAGGCCCGCTTGGACGATTTCAACTTGGAGGAACCTTTGTCACAAAGCCAGTCGCGAGCCTTCAGGAAAGGGATCGCACACAGTTCCCTTCGGTGCGGCTTGTAATCCTCGGGTGGCCCTTTGGGTTTCTCCCCTTTTTTGTCCGGCGCGATTTCCAACCAGAACAGTTGCAGGTCGCGTTCCTCGCCGGAGCGGATGAACCGGCTAATGTCCAGGTCGGCACCCGTCAGGTCCGGAGTGGTGTCGAACAGTTCGTCGAACTCTTTGCGAAGCAACAGATGCGCGGGAGCATAAGGGTAGAGGCGGTGTCGGGCTTCCTCTCCGAGCGATTGTTCATGTGTCTCCAGGGCTTGGATGCCCACGTCGCGCAACTGCTGGATGGTCTCCCAGGCACATTCAAGTTCTTCGGACGTATAAGGGGCCGCCTGCTTTTCGTCGTGTCCCCGATCGACCACTACGATGCTTCCCCTGCCTCCATAACGCGCACAGCGGCCGAACCGCTGTACCAGGCTCGACCACGGGGCCAGTTCCGTGACCAGACATCCGGCGGAAATATCGACGCCTGCTTCCACCACCTGCGTGGCGACGATGATGCGATCGACGCCCGCGCGACAGGCTGAGCGTGACAGAAATCGCTCGCGCCACTTCTCGCGATCCGCGGGTCGAAAGCGGCTATGAATCAGCCGCGTTTCCCCGGAACGCTGTTTGTCGATCGCATCAAACGTCTGACAGGCCCGCTCGACGGTGTTGCACACGACCAGGGTGATTTTGCCGAATTCCCCGTCGCTCAGTTTGGCGTGTTCTTCAAGGATTCGAGTTGCGAAACCATCGTGGTCGTCCGGTGCAATGATGTCCGTGGTTACCGACTTGGAGATGTCCCACAGACCGCCGCTTCGCTGGTCGTCCGGGACTTCGCACGGGTTTTGCACCCAAACACCGTGATAAGCGGCAGTATCGACACTGTGCAGCCAGTCCGGTTGAAGCGTCGCACTCATCCACCAGGTGTGGCACGGCCGAAGATGCTTCGCGCGATCGTGGTCGCGGAACGCTTGGAGTTGTGCCGAAGTGGCCAAGCCGACGTCCATCAACTGAGCTTCGTCCATGACCCACAAGGCGTCCTGGTTCAGCAAGCCGAACTCCATCGGCCAGCGGGCTCGCGCACTGGCATAACCACGATTCAAGGCACGCGACAATAACATATCCTGTGTGCCGATGATGACGGCCGGTCGTTCGGGATGAAGGAACCACTCCCCGCTGTCCTCGCCGCCCATTGCGAGGTGGATCGTGGGCCGATTTGCTTCGGGGATGCGTGCTGCCAGGTCTTGCGCGACCTGGGCCGTCTGCTCGACCAGCACGCGCATCGGTAGGCACCAAACCAGGCGACGAGGCCAGTCGGCCTCGTTCCGCTGCAAGCGATAGTAGCTCCAGGCGGCCAATACGCCTTCGGTCTTACCGAGGCCGGTGGGGATGCGGATGAGGCGATTGCGACAGGTCGCCTCATCGGCCAAGTCTCGTTGCCAGGAGCGCGGTGAGGCATGGCCCGTGAGTTGTGTAAACCACTTTTCAAACGATTGAGTACTCATAATCGTGTGAACCTATGCGCCATGCCCCGCACCAACTGCTTGTTGGAATAATAATTGGCGGGAAAAAGCGTACCGCGCCCTACCTGCTGCTGCCATGTCGGTAGGCGTGGTTTTCCAGAATTTTCCTCGACGCTCACCCCTCTCGATTTGCTCGGGCTTTTTTAGCGATTCCGCCAGCAATCGCCTGGAGGTGATGGCCACTTCAAAGTACTGCCTATCGTGTCGCCACGAGGAATGACTCTCTCGACTCTGAAATCTACAACTGCAAAATCCTCACGACTGACGACATCGCCCAACTCGCCGGCGAATCCGTGGCTCTGGCACAGATCAAGGCCGTACGTACTGTTTGGCCACGCTAGTAATTCTCACATTAGAGAGTGACAAACCAGACCTCTCGTTAACTTCGGTCATTTGCGCATTGAGGCACAACTCGTCGGAGGGTGAGAGTTGGCTGGGGAACACGTCGCGGTTTCGACGGCTGGTGGACGATCCGTTCCCGGCAATCTAGACTAGCCTCCGTTCGTGCAACGAATCGGACCCGCCTGTGTTTCTTCCCACCCAACAGCGTTCCAAGGATCCTGCAATGAATGTCAGCCGACGTGAATTCCTCGCTCTGACAGCCGCCGCTGCGGCTTGGGTTCACGGGGGAAGTACCGCGCCTCCGAAATGGCGTCTAGCTACGTTTCAGGCGGAGGTCACGCCTCCCTTGGGCCATCCGCTGATTGCCGGGGCCGTGGCACCCGCCAAGGAAATCGTTGATCCTCTGTTCGCGCAGGGGTTTGTCTTGTTGGGAGCCGGTGATCCCCTTGCTTTTGTGACCGTCGATTGGTGCGAGATTCGCAACGATGCCTACGATCAGTGGCGTGAGCGCCTCGCCAAGGCGATCGGTACAAAACGGGAGCGAGTTTTGGTCGCATCGATTCATCAGCACGATGCCCCCGTGGCGGACCTGACAGGACAGCAACTCTTGGAAGCGGCCAAGGCGAAAGGCACTATCTGCGACATCGCCTTTCATGCGAAGGTCGTCGATCGTGTAGCCCGAGCGGCTCGGCAGGCCCTGGACAAGACTCAGCCGATCACCCACTTGGGCACTGGCGAGGAAACGGTGGAAAAAGTCGCCTCGAATCGGCGTTACCGTGACAACACCGGTCGGATTCAGTTCGGCCGCACCAGCGCAACCGGCGATCCGCAAGCCCGCGCTGCCGATGAGGGGACTATCGACCCGAAACTGAAGACGTTGTCCTTCTGGAATGGCAACAAACCGTTGCTGGCCTTGCAGGTGTACGCGGTTCATCCGATGAGCTACTACGGCCGGGGTGGTGTCTCGGCCGATTTCGTCGGGTTGGCCCGCAAACTCCGGCAGGCAGATGAGCCGACGGTCATGCAGATGTACGCTTCCGGATGCAGCGGCAATGTGACCGCCGGCAAATACAACGATGGCTCGACCGAGAATCGCCCCGTACTTGCCCGTCGGCTGCATAAGGCCATGCAAGGGGCGTGGAAAAAGACCCAGCGGCGGCCTATCGAGTCTTGCGAATTTCGTCTCACGTCTTTGCAACTTCCGGTTCGCACCAGCAAAGGTTTTAGTGAACAGGAGCTTCAGGAACGCTTGAAGCACGACAGCAACCCATTCCGGCAGAGCTTAGCCGCGATGGGCCTTAGTTGGCGGAAACGTGTCGCGGCCGGCCAGGCCATTGATGTGCCAGCCATCGACTTCGGCGGACCGGTGCTGCTCTTGCTCCCAGCGGAATCCTATGTGGAATATCAGCTCTACGCGCAGTCGCTGCGACCCAAGGGGTTCGTGGTCACGGTCGGCTACGGCGAATGTGCCCCAGGCTACATCCCGATCGAGCGTGCCTGGCAGGAACAAGATGGGAACCTGATCGATTGGTGCTGGGTGGATCCGGGCTGCGAATCACGGATGAAAAAAGCCATCGAAACCGTGCTGAAACGCGGATAATCAAAGCTTGTTGAAGAACGAATCCAAGCTCCCAACCCCCACGCGAACCATCATCGCCCATTCCCCTGGGCCAGCGGTTGGCTCAGCATCAACAAGGATGTATGCGGGCAGATCATTTCTCAGCGACTTCCTGGCTGGTCGTCGGCAGTTCGCGTCGTATCATGGGGTTAAGACGCCCTGTTGCACTGTCGCGGGCTGAATAGCCTTCCCCACCAGTCCGTCGAACCAAAAGGGTACCACGATCGACCCAAACCTCGCCGGCGACTCTCCCGCGAGGCGGTAAGTGGAGGTTGCTCCCCTTGCCACTCCAGGCCGGCCTCCCGATGATCTTTCCGCCAACGAGGAAGCGACCGTGACCACCGTAGCCGATCTTCCCCAAACTGCTAATGAGCCGAAAAAAGACAAGCGATTGAACTCCGCGGCCTTCAAAGTGGTACCCGAAACTCGGGCCCTGCGTGACCAGATTCGGGCCGCTGCCACGGAATTCGCTCGCCCCCTGGATCGTTCCAAATCCCTGACCAAGCCCGAGTTGATGGCCTTGGGCGAAACCCTACTGGCTCAGCTGCAACTGGGCGAGCAGTACCTCGGCTTTACTATGGTCTGCCTCGCCAACGAGTTTTGGCGCGAACAGCTCCAAGCCGTGCCGTTTCATCGCCGTTTGCTACTTTTGCCCCACTGTCTGAAGAACGCTGAGGGCTGCCCTGCCGATTACGATGAATTCGGTCTGGATTGTCGCAAATGCGGGGCCTGCTCCGTCGCCGACTTCAAGACACGCGCGGAGGATCTCGGCTACAAGGTGCTGGTCTCGGAAGGCACGCCGATCGTTCTCAAAATCATCGTCTCTGGGCATGTCGATGCGATCGTTGGGGTGGCTTGCTTGAACGTGCTGGAGAAGGCTATCGACAAGGTTCTGCTCGCCGGCATCCCCTGCGTGGCGGCTCCGCTGCTGTCGAGCAATTGCAAGAGTACCAGCGTCGATGACGACTGGGTCTTCGAGTTGGTCAACTTGCAAACACCTGCTCCGAACGTGAAGACCAAGACCTATCTGCACCTGATGCGAGCGGCTCATGGCCTTTGTGAGGAGCCGGAACTATCGCGGCTGGCTCCGCGACCGCGGGCCACGACTCCTCCTTCTGCCGTGGTCGCAGGTGAGGGAGACCGAAGTGATCCGCTGGTTGTGCATGAGAACATCGCTTACGACTGGCTGGCTCAAGGTGGCAAGCGTTCGCGTCCGTTGATTACCCTGGCCGCCTACGACGCCATGAAGGGGGCACCTGCTACGCGCTCCGCCGAGGAAATGCACTTGCCCGACGCTGTCAAGCGCGTAGCTTTGGCCATTGAGGCGTTCCACAAAGCGTCCCTGGTTCATGACGACATCGAGGACGACGACACCTTCCGCTATGGCCGGGCCACTCTGCATCGCCAATATGGCGTGCCGACAGCGATCAACGTCGGCGATTATCTGCTTGGGCTGGGCTATCGGTTGGTGGCGAAAGAGCGCAAGGAACTTGGCGGCGACTGCACGGCGGACATCCTCAACAAGCTGTCCGAAGCGCACTTCCGGCTGTCCGAGGGACAGGGAGCGGAACTGCTCTGGCGCGACGGTCGAGACAAGTCGCTGACCGCGTTGGACGCACTGAAAATTTATGCGCTAAAAACCGCGCCGGCGTTCGAGGCGGCCCTGTATGCGGGGTTGCGCTTGGCCGGTCCAGCGGATCACTACGAAAAACCCGTCCACGAATTCGCCAAGAACCTCGGCGTGGCCTTCCAGATCCTCAACGACCTGAAGGACTGGGAGGGCGACAGCGACAACAAGATGGTCGCCGGTCAGGACGTGCTTTCGGCACGGCCCACCTTGCTATTGGCCCTCGCTCTAGAAGGTGCTACTCCCGCAGATCGAGAAGAATTGCTGACCCTGCTCAGCGGAACGCACTCCCGCGATAACGACCAACTGCTCGCTCGCGTGCGGATTCTGTTCAGCCGGGCAGGCATCTTCGCCAAGGTCGAGAAGCTGATCGATAAGTTCCAAGCCAAGGCCGAAGCCATCGCCGACGAGATCGAACCAGTCGAACTGCGTGAGTTGCTGTACTATCTTGTCGATACTGTGCTGGAGCGGCAGCCGAAAAGCGAAGCGGAGCCGGCCTTACTGCAACTGTTGCCGGTACTGGGACGATGAAGGTTCTCACGCTGGAAGACCTGTTCGCCCTGTTCCCCGGCGCGGACGACCGCCCTAGCTACGAGCTTCTCGCTGCCGAGGCCATCCCCCAGCCCTACCGTGATCTGCTGGTCCATGAACATCATATGACGGTGACCGTCGAGGCGTTCCACGGCGGCCCCGTCGAGGTCCGCGTCCTCGCTTCTCGCCTGGATGGTGAGGAGTATTCGCGCAGGATCTTGCTGATTCATCAGGCCACGAGCAAGATCGTTCAGTTCGGCATCGTCCGCATCGATTTGACAATGACTCCCTCAGCGGTCCGAGAAGCGATCCTGTCGCAGCGAATCCCGCTAGGTCGTATCCTGATCGAACACGATGTGTTGCGACGGATTGAGCCGACGGCCTATCTGCGGATCACGCCTGGACCGGCTCAGTTGGCTTGGTTTGGCCTGGAGCAACCCGCTCCTTACTATGGCCGCTTGGCCATCATTCATTTCCACGACCAACCTGCCGTCGAGCTACTCGAAGTAGTTGCTCCGTGACTTCGGCTCCATTGTCGCATGACAAAACGGCGACCGAGCGGCGCTCGTGCTGCCACTCTGGCATCCATCTGGCGCTGCCATGTCCAGGTAGTAATTCGCGCAAATGTTGGAATTACAAAAACTTGTGACCAGATTGAGGTGCCGGCACGAATGTTGCTAGTGATGGCAGAGTCCATAAGCGGATCAACGTCTTGAAGGAGATAGCTACTCATGGGAGCGAAGCAGCTGGTCTACGCGGATGACGCGCGACAGAAGTTGCTGACCGGCGTCAGCAAGCTGGCCCGGGCGGTGCGGTCGACTCTAGGGCCGCGTGGTCGGAATGCCGTCCTCGACAAGGGCTGGGGCAGCCCCAACGTCACGAAGGACGGCGTCACTGTGGCCGAGGAGATCGAACTGGTCGATCCATACGAAAACATGGGGGCCCAACTGGTTAAGGAAGCGGCCTCGAAAACGTCCGACGTGGCGGGAGACGGCACCACGACGGCAACGGTGCTGGCTGAGGCCATCTACCGCGAAGGCCTGAAGATGATTGCCGCCGGTCACGACCCGATGGCTCTGACGCGCGGCATTCAAAAGGGCGTCGATAAGGTGGTCGAGAAACTGCACACGCTGGCAGAAAAGATCGACGGCAACGACGAGAAATCGATCACCGAAGTGGCCACCATCGCCAGCAACAACAACCCTGAGATCGGCAAAAAGCTCGCCGAAGCGATGAAACTCGTCGGGGCGTCCAATGGCGTGATCACTGTCGAAGAGGGCAAGTCGCAGGAGACGGAAGTCGTCGTCGTTCAGGGAATGCAGTTCGACCGCGGCTACCTCTCGCCGCACTTCGTCACCAATCAAGAGCAGATGATCACGGAGTTGGAAAATGCCAACATCCTGATCTACGAAGAGAAAATCAGCTCGGCTAAGGCGCTCATTCCTCTGCTCGAAGCCATCTCGAAGAAGAAAGAGCCGCTGCTCATCATTGCCGAGGATGTCGAAGGCGAGGCACTGGCTGTGCTAGTGCTGAACAAGCTCAAGGGCATTCTCCAGGTCTGCGCCGTCAAGGCTCCAGGTTATGGCGATCGCCGCAAGGCGATGCTGGAGGACATCGCCACGCTGACGGGCGGCAAAGCAGTGTTCAAGGATCTGGGCATCCAACTGGACAGCATGACTCAGCCGACCCCCGAGGAAGCACGTCGCGGCAAGACCGCTGAGCCGACCGTCCTGGCCTATCTGGGCCGAGCCAAGAAGATCAAGGTGGATGCTGAGAACACCACCATCACCGAAGGCGCGGGGAATCCCAAGGCGATCGAAGGACGCTGCGAGATGATCCGCCGCGAGATTAAGACCACCGATAGCGAGTACGACCGCGAGAAGCTGCAAGAGCGGCTGGCCAAATTGGCAGGCGGCGTGGCTCAGCTGAAGGTCGGAGCCGCCACCGAAACCGAGATGAAGGAACGCAAGGCTCTGTATGAGGACGCCCTGCATGCGACTCGGGCAGCCATCGCCGAAGGCATCGTGCCCGGCGGCGGCGTGGCTCTGCTCCGCGCGCGCGACGCCATCAAGGAACTGAAACTCGAGGGCGACGAGCAAGTCGGATTGCAGGTGCTGTACAACGTCCTGGAGATGCCCTGCCGATTCATCGCCGAGAACGCCGGCCTCGATGGTTCCGTTGTCGTCAACAAGATCCTGAAGAACAACGACAAGAACTTTGGCTATGACGCGGACAAGGCTATCTACACCGACCTCCGCAAGGGCGGTGTAATCGACCCGGTCAAGGTCACACGCTCGGCGTTGCAGAATGGCGCCAGCGTCGCCTGCTTGCTGCTCACTACTGAATCGTGCGTTGCCGACATCCCGGAAAAGGAGAAGAAGGGCAACGATCCTCATCACCATGACCACGGCATGGGTGGCATGGGCGGCATGGGCGGCATGGGCGGCATGATGTAATCCAGTCCCGACCAGGCAGAAGATGATCTGCGCCTTGTCGGAGTTTGACGGTCTTGATTCTTGCTTAAATGAGGGAAATTGAACAATGTCGAACCTGAAGATTCGTCCTCTGGAAGACCGGGTGGTAGTCGAACCGATCGAAGCTGAGGAGAAGACCTCTGGCGGAATTCTCCTGCCGGACACCGCTCGCGAGAAGCCGCAACGCGGCAAAATCATCGCGGTTGGCCCAGGCAAGACCAACGAGGACGGTAAGAAGGTCGCCATGACCGTCGCCGTCGGCGATGAGGTACTCTACGGCCGTTATGCGGGCAACGAGATCCAAATCAACGGCAAAGAAGTGAAGATCATGCGCGAGAGCGATTTGCTCGCGAAGGTCGAAAAGTAACCTTGGCTCGGCAGGTTTATACCCGCCGCTCCGACTCAGAGCGGCGGACGTCAGTCTGCCGTGCAAGCCGTTCGGGATGACAGCTCGAGATTATTACATAACGGAGATACTCAAACATGGCGAAACAATTGCTCTATACCGACGAGGCCCGGAAAAAGTTGCTACAGGGGGCAGACAAGCTGGCCAAAGCAGTCGGCATCACCCTGGGGCCAACCGGCCGCAACGTCATTCTTGATAAAAGCTTTGGCGGTCCCACGGTCACGAAGGACGGCGTCACCGTGGCCAAGGAAATCGACCTGCCCGATCCGTTCGAGAACATGGGCGCGAAGCTGGTTAACGCCGTCGCGCAGAAGACTTCCGACGTGGCCGGTGACGGCACCACGACGGCCACCATTATGGCTCTGGCGATCTATCAAGAAGGGTTGCGCAACATCACCGCTGGTGCCAACCCGATGGCCGTGAAGCGTGGCATCGACAAGGCCGTCGAAGCGGTTGTTGCTCACCTGGGCACGATCACCAAGCGACTCACCTCCAAGGAGGAGATGAAGCAAGTCGCGAGCATCAGCGCCAACAACGACCCGGTCATTGGTCAGACGATGGCCGACGCTTTCGAGAAGGTCGGCAAGGACGGCGTCATCACCGTCGAGGAAGGCAAGTCTTCCGAGACGACGCTGGAATTTGTCGAAGGTATGCAGTTCGATAAGGGCTACTGCTCGCCGTACTTCATCACCACTCAGGAGATGACCTGCGAGCTAGAGAACCCGCTGATCCTCATCTTCGAGAAGAAGCTGAACAACGTCCGCGACATGTTGCCGCTGTTGGAGAAAGTGGCGCAAGCGGGCCGACCGTTGCTGATTATCGCCGAGGATGTCGAGAGCGAAGCGTTGGCGGCGTTGGTCATCAACAAACTGCGTGGTGTGCTCCAGGTGTGCGCGGTCAAAGCTCCGGGCTTTGGCGATCGTCGCAAAGCGATGCTCGGCGACATCGCTGTGCTGACCGGCGGGCAGTTCATCAGCGAGGATCTCGGGCTGAAGCTGGAGAACGTTACGCTGGATCAACTCGGACAAGCCGGATCGGTTAAGGTTGAGAAAGAGTCGACCACGATCATCAACGGCAAGGGCAAGCCCGAGGACATCAAACGCCGCATCGATCAGATTCGCGCCCAGATGGAGCAGACCGACTCGGAGTACGACAAGGAGAAGTTCTCCGAACGGTTGGCCAAGTTGACGGGTGGTGTGGCCATCATCAAGGTTGGCGGCGCGACCGAAGCCGAGATGAAGCAGACCAAGGGCCGTGTCGAAGACGCGCTGCACGCCACTCGGGCAGCCGTGGCCGACGGCATTGTTCCCGGTGGCGGCACGGCGCTGATCCGCTGCATCCCAGCAGCTCGCAAGGTGGCCGACTTGCTCCAGGGCGACGAGAAGCTCGGCGCGGAAATCATCATCCGCGCGTTGGAGAAGCCGCTCCGCACCATTGCCGAGAACTCTGGCGTCGATGGCGCGGTGGTCGCGGATGAGGTCGCCACCCGGGGGCAACAGAACCCCAATATCGGCTATAATGCCAACACTGGCGAGTACGTCGATATGTTCCAAGCGGGGATTATTGATCCGACGCGAGTGACTCGAACAGCGTTGCAGAACGCGGCCAGCATTGCCGGCTTGATGCTCACTACCGAGGTGATGATCACCAAGGTCGATGACGACGAGCCGGGCAACAAGGTCGCCGGCGCAATCCGCTGAGAGTAGTGCAGAATACAGCATGTAGCAAGAATGGAACACAGATTGATACCGATCTTTGTTAAGGCGCACGGAGCAGAACGAGAGGATTTTCTGCTCCGTGCCAGGTCCGTGCCCGGGATCCGTGAAGATCTGTGTCCTATTCTGCACTCTACATTCTGCATTCTGCATTTCGGGAGGTGAGGATGGCCAGTAAGCGGGACTACTACGAGGTTCTCGGCGTGTCCAGGGATGCCGACGAGGCCACGCTGAAGAAGGCGTATCGCAAGCTGGCCATGCAATATCATCCCGATCGGAACCCAGGCGATGCCGAGGCCGATCTTAAGTTCAAAGAGGCTGCCGAGGCCTTCGAGGTGCTGCGCGATCCGCAGAAACGGGCCAGGTATGATCGCTATGGTCATGCCGGACTCGAAGGTGCCGGCGCTCCCGATTTTGGGTCGATGTCGGACATCCTGAATGAGATGTTCGGCGATTTCTTCGGCGGAGGGCGACGTTCGCGCGGTCCGCGCCGAGGCCAGGATCTTCAGGTTACTCTGGAAATCGATCTGGTCGAGGCCTACAAGGGTTGCACGCGAACTCTGACGATCCCTCGCAACGAACGTTGCAACGAATGCGGCGGCTCTGGGGCCAGGCCCGGTAGTCAACCGGTCAGATGCTCCCGTTGTAACGGACATGGCCAGGTCATCTCCGGCCAGGGCTTCTTCCGCATTCAGCAAACCTGTGGGGCCTGTCGCGGTCAGGGAGTGGTGATCTGTGATCCGTGTCGTTCGTGTCACGGTCGCGGCATGGTCGAGGTTCGACGAGAGTTGAAGGTGCAAATCCCTGCCGGGATCGATGACAACATGGTCATCCGTCTCAGCGGGGAGGGCGAGGCAGGGGATCCCGGGGCACCGCCGGGCGACTTGCACTGCATTCCGCGAGTGCGGCCGCACAAACTGTTTGTCCGGCAGCAGCTTGATCTGCATTGCGAAGTGCCGATCACCTTTAGCCAAGCCGCCCTAGGAGGCCCCTTGGAAGTGCCCACTCTGGAGGGCAAGTACATCACCGCGACCATCGCCCGTGGTAGTCAAACAGGGGATGAAATTCGTCTACAGGGCAAGGGGATGCCAAACGTTCGTGGAGGGCGTCCCGGCGACCTGATTGTTCATCTGCGTGTTGTCACGCCGCGTAATCTAACCAAACGCCAAGAAGAGTTACTCCGCGAGCTGGGCGAGCTAGACGGTCATCATGGTCCGGCGGAGCGGAAAGGTTTTCTCGATCGAGTTATGGAATTTTTCACCTCCACTAACTCCTCGAAAGAGGAGGGAGGAGCCTGAACGAACGCCGCGCCCCAGCGTTCCGGAGAGGTGTTATGTCGGAACAGCAGACTACAGAACCCAACAGCCCCAGTGAACTCCCCAACAGTCCCAGTGAACTGGACGTGCTCAAGGAGCAGCTACGCACTGCCGAATCTCAGCGCGACGAGTATTTGACGCTGGCCAAGCAGGCACGGGCCGACTTCGAGAACTATCAGAAACGCTTTGCTCGCGATCTGGCCGTTGAACGGCAGTACGCTCAAACTCCGCTGGCAGGGGATCTGTTGCCCGCTCTGGACAATCTCGATCGAGCCTTGGACGCCGCCGAGAAAGTCGGCGACAAGGGACCGTTAGCTCAGGGCGTGGCCATGGTGCGGAATCAGTTGCTGGATGTCCTTCGCCGTCACGGTGTCAAGCCGATCGATGCCGCTAATAAACCGTTTGATCCAAACTTGCATCAGGCGGTGATGCAACAACCCAGCGCTGACGTGCCTCCTCAGACTGTGCTGACGGTGCTGGAGCAGGGATACACGATCCATGAACGAGTGCTACGCCCGGCTCGAGTGATTGTTTCGACTAAGCCCACGTCTGAATAAGTTGACGGAGCCAACCGATGCCGACCTATGAATACCTGTGCGACGGCTGCGGCCATCGCTTCGACGAGTTCCAGAGCTTCAAGGACGAGGCTCTCAAGACCTGTCCGAAGTGCCGTGAGGATTCCCTGCGACGGCTATTCGGTACTGGAGCTGCCATTTTGTTCAAGGGAACCGGGTTCTACGAAACGGACTACCGAAGCGAGTCGTACAAACAAGCAGCCAAGGCGGACCAAGAGAACAGCAGCAAGTCAAGTGAGACAAAATCTAGCGATTCTGCTGCCGTCTCGTCGACGTCAACAGCCAAAAGTGAGACGAAGCCCTCGGTAACGACTCCTTGAGCGGCCGATGAGTGATTCTACCTGCCCGATTTGTGGTCGCCGGCTGGTAGGGCCACCAAGCGACTGGCCCCAACGACCGTTTTGCAGCTCCAAATGCAGGACAATCGATCTGGGCCGTTGGCTGAGCGAGTCTTACGCCATCCCCGCGGAGGAAGCCGACGAGGAGGACAAACCAGACGACCCTGACCATTCCTAAGCCGGCCGACCGCTCGGCCGTTTCCTATAGAGCAGAGGCGCGCCAGACCGGCGCGCCTCTGGCTTTTTGTCGACTCTGCGTAGAAGCTGAATCTAACCCTCATTCCTAGCTTCGCGACACTCACGGAGGACTGACGTCCTCCGCTGGGAAAGAACGCAGGTCCTCCGCTGGGAAGCTATTTTCCATCGCTTAGGGCCGCTCGGACGGCCTGGAGAAGCTCGTTCTCTCGGTAAGGCTTCTCGACCACACCGCCTTCGCCCAAAAGTAACGTCGGCAGGTCGGGGCGGAGCCGACGCAGCGTTGTCAGCAACTCCGTGGTGTGCTGCCCCGTCAAGGCACTGTCCAGCAACACCAGATCGATGGAGTTAGGATCGCGCTGAAACAGCTCTAGAGCTTCACGAACACTGTTGGCGGACACAACCTCGTAACCGGACTGGCAAAGATACGTCCAAGCCAGGTTGCGAAGAATTTCTTGTTCATCGATTAGAAGAATGCGTCTGGGGACAGAAAGAGACTGGGCGGCTTCACGGTTAGGTTTAACCTCGCTCGCCCGCGGCAAATAGATCTCGAATCGAGAGCCTTTGCCCAATTCGCTGGTGCAAGAGATCCAGCCTTGATGCTGTTTGACGATGCCATGTACCATCGCCAACCCCAGTCCGCTGCCCTGCCCAGTCGGCTTGGTGGTGAAGAAGGGATCGAAAATTTTATCCAGCGAATGCGACGGAATACCAACACCGGTATCTTGCACGGCCAGACAGAGAAACTCGCCGGGATGTCCCTCGCTGGGAACCATCTCTGCAGGGAAGGTCACGTTCTGCGCGGACAGAGTCAGTTGCCCACCTTGGGGCATGGCATCGACCGCGTTGTAACACAACTGAGTCAGCGCGTGGGCCAGATGGGTAACGTCCGCCTGAATCCACCACAGAGTGGGGGGGCTCTCGATGGCCAGATGTACGGTGGTCGGCAATTTCGGACGCACGGACTCTTCGACCTGTTGGAGCAGTTTCCGCGGATCTACTGTTTCCAGCCAGAGCAATGACTGTCGGGAAAAGCCGAGTAGTTGTCGGGTCAGTTCAGCCGCACGCCAGGCGGAGCGCTCCACTGAGGCCGCTAGTTCATACTCGGTTTCGCCCTTGGGCAACATCCGCATCAGCAGGGAGGCATTGCCGAGTATGACCGTCAGTAGATTGTTGAAGTCGTGAGCCACACCGCCCGCCAGCCGACCGATTGCCTCCAAGCGTTGACTTTGTCGCAGTTGTTCTTCCAAGCGGAGGCGTGGGGTGATGTCCTTGAGGATGAAGACACTGCCGGTCCGTTGGTTCAGTTCATCGACAATCGGATCGGCAGTGACCTGAAACCAGGATTCGCCGAGTTGGCATTCCAAGCTAGCGCGGCAAGGGCGCTGAGTCAGCGGTTCCAGGCTCGGAGCCTGTTGCAGGTCCAATCCCTCGCTGAGGAGATAGTCGAGGGAAAAATCGATGATAGCCTCGAACGAGCGACCAACCAGATCGGAAAAGGCGCGATTGCAACGTCGCACTCGGCCGTTGGTATCGAGTAGAGCAACGGCGTCGTGCATGGCGTCGAAAGTCGTGCGCCATTCTTGAGCAGCGCGGCGAGAGGCTTCCTCGGCAGCCCGTACCCGCAGTAGTGCTCGCACCTGGGCGAGTAACTCACGCGGCTCGACTGGCTTGACGAGATAGGCATCGGCTCCCTGTTCTAACCCTTGAGATCGATCACCCGAACCGATGTACACTGCCGACATCTGAATGATGGCGGCATGGCACGTCGTGGGCAAACGACGCAGACGACGGCAGACCTCGTAACCGTCAAAATCAGGCAGATTGATGTCCAGTAGGACAAGATCGGGTTTGTGTTGTGCCTGAAAGATGGCCTCTTGGCCTGTTCCCGCTTCGAGGAGGTGATAGCCTTCTTCCCGAAACAACCAGCCCAGAATTCTGCGGTTGGCTTGATCGTCGTCGACGAGCAGAATCGTAGCTTTGGTCTTATCCACGGGTTATGTCTCTGGTCGAGGGAGACTAACAGTAATCTATTCTAAATTTGAGCAAAATGCCGGGGAAAACTTCTAGGCTGGTTCCCCTCGACGATGCCAGTAAAAGGTTCTACGCTTACCGAAACTTTCCAACGCTTGTTGACCCGCCATATGAATTACTCCAAAGTCTACATCGACGCCATCGGCTATGAACTGCCTCCTGTGGTGGTTACCTCAACGGAACTGGAAGCGCGACTGCGGCCGGTGTATCAGACGCTGCGCCTGCCCGAGGGACAACTGGAAGCCCTGACGGGCATCGCAGAACGACGCTGGTGGGAGCCGGGCTATCCCGTTTCGCAGGGAGCCACTGCCGCCGCTCGCAAGGCGCTGGCGATGTCGAACGTGCGGCCCCAGGACGTGCAGGTGTTAATCTACGCTGCTGTCTGCCGCGAACAGTTCGAGCCGGCCACCGCCTGTAAGGTCGCCGCCGCTCTGGGTATCAGTCACGATGCCGCGGTGTATGATCTCTCCAACGCTTGCTTGGGTGTCCTCAATGGCATTGTCGACATCGCCAACCGCATTGAACTGGGGCAGGTACGCGCTGGACTGGTTGTTTCCTGTGAGACGGCCCGCGAGATCAACGACACCATGATCGACGAGATGCTCCAAAACCGTTCGATCGACATGTTCAAGACCTCGCTGGCGACGCTGACGGGCGGTTCCGGCGCGGTCGCGGTCTTGGTCACCGACGGATCGTTCTCCAAGGAGCAACGACGGCGCTTGATCGGGGGCAGCAATCAGGCGGCCCCGCAGCATCATGGGCTGTGTCAATGGGGGCTGACTACGGCAGCGGCTCTCGGCGACGCCGTCGGCGAGCGTGTCCTGCACGCAGCTCGACAGTTCATGTCCACCGATTCGGTCGCTGTCCTGAAGTTCGGTGTCGATCTGGGGCTGCGTACCTGGAAGGCATTCCTGGCTCGTCTGGGCTGGGCCGCCGACACCATCGACAAGGTCATCTGCCATCAGGTGGGGGGACCGCATCGCGAAGCTGTCCTCAAGGCGCTGGGCATCTCGCTTGATAAGGAGTTTTCCACCTACCCGTATCTAGGCAACATCGGCACCGTCTCCTTGCCGCTGACGGCCGCTCTCGCCGAGGAACGCGAATTTCTCTTGCCCGGGGATCGGGTCGGCTTCCTGGGGATTGGGTCGGGCCTGAACTGTCTGATGCTCGGCGTCGAATGGTGAGCCGCGAGTTGTATCCGTTCGCCTCGCACTACCTCGATCTGTCCGGCATTCGCTATCACTACCTGGACGAGGGACAGGGCGAACCAGTGGTTTGCGTGCATGGCAACCCGACCTGGTCGTTCTTCTTCCGCGACGTGGTTGGCCAGCTGCGTTCCCGGTATCGGGTGATCGTGCCGGATCACGTCGGCTGCGGCCTGTCGGACAAGCCCGACGACTCACGCTACAGCTATCGGCTACAGCGGCGCGTCGACGATCTGGAAACTCTACTTACTTCTCTGGATATTCGCGAGCCGGTAACGCTGATTCTCCACGACTGGGGCGGTATGATCGGCATGGCCTGGGCGGCGCGACAGCCAGACCGAGTGCGGCGGTTGGTGGTGCTGAACACGGCAGCGTTCCGGCTCCCGGCAGGTAAAAAAGTTCCTTGGAAGATCCGTATAGTCCGAAATACACCGCTGGGACCGCTCCTCGTGCGTGGCCTGAACGCTTTTTCCCTAGGATTGGTGCATCAGTGTGTCCAACGCCCGCTGCCGGCCGCGGTGCGTGCCGGCTACCTCGCCCCCTACCGCAGCTGGAGCGATCGCCTCGCCGTACTCCGCTTCGTGCAGGACATTCCCTTACGTCCGAGTGATCCCTCTTATGCTCTGGTGAAACAGGTCGAGGAGAGCTTGCCGCGCTTCGCCTCGCTGCCGGTGCTAATCTGTTGGGGCCGACGCGACTTCGTCTTCGATGACGCCTTCCTCGCCGGTTGGGTGCAGCGATTTCCACGAGCCATTCTGCACGTCTTCGAGGGCGCGGGGCATCTGGTGTTGGAAGATGCCGGCGATCGCATCGTGCCGTTGATCGACGAGTTTTTGCAACGGTCCGTACTATGACAGCCAGAATCTGTAACATCGCCTCGCCGCTGGTCGAGCTGGCTCGCCGCCAGCCTGATACGCCGGCCTTTCTCGGCACCTATCTGGACGACCTGAAGAGTTTCTTCCGTATCGTCGAGGTCGAGTATCGCTACAGCTACCGCGAACTGGACGAGGAGAGCAACCGTCTGGCTCGCGGCCTGGCCCGACTCGGTCTGGCACGCGGCACACGCACCGTGCTGATGGTACCGCCGAGCATCGAGTTCTTTGCGCTGACATTTGCTCTCTTCAAACTCGGTTGTGTCCTCGTTCTAATCGATCCGGGCATGGGCGTGCGCAACTTGGGCAAGTGCCTGGACGAAGCTCAGCCGGAAGCGTTCATCGGTGTGACCAAAGCCCACTTGGCCAGCGTCCTGTTTGGCTGGGCTAAAAAGACCCTTCGCTACCGCGTGACGCTCGGCACACGCTTACTGTGGGGCGGCTGGACGGTGGACCGCGTCCGACGAGTCGGCGAAGCCGGCGAGCCGGTGCTGACGCCGACCACTGCCGACGAGATGGCCGCCATCCTGTTCACCTCTGGCTCGACGGGCGTAGCCAAGGGCGCGGTCTACACGCACGGCATCTTCACCGCCCAGGTCGAACAGCTCCGCCGTATCTACCAGATCGAACCGGGCGAAGTCGATCTGCCGACGTTTCCCTTGTTCGGGTTGTTCGGCCCAGCTCTGGGCATGACGGCGGTGCTTCCCGAGATGGACTTTACTCGTCCCGGCAGCGTTGATTCGGCAGCGATTCTCGGACAGGCTCATCGCTTCCACGTCACCAATCTGTTCGGCTCGCCAGCTCTGCTGCGGCGTGTGGCCAGCTATTTGCCCAAAGGCGATAGCTTTCGTTTGGAACATCTCAAGCGAGTCATCTCCGCGGGTGCCCCGGTGTCTCCCGCTGTGCTGCGACAGTTCATTCAGTTACTGCCACCTGGCGTGCAGATCTACACCCCTTACGGCGCGACCGAGGCACTGCCGGTGGCCAACATCGGCAGCGACGAGATTCTCGGCGAGACAGCAGCACTCACCGAGCAGGGCAAGGGCGTCTGCGTAGGGCGACCTGTCGAGGGCATGCAAGTGCGCATCCTCCGTCTCAGCGACGAACCGATCCCCGCTTGGAAGGAGGAGTTTGTTCTGCCGCCTTTCGAGATCGGGGAAGTCGTCGTTTCAGGCCCAGTCGTCACGCGGAGTTATTACAACCGTCCCGACCTGACCGCGTTGCACAAGATCCACGACGGCGAGCGGCTCTGGCATCGCATGGGTGATGTCGGCTATTTCGACGACCGTGGCCGGCTCTGGTTCTGTGGTCGCAAGTCCCAGCGTGTCGTCACGCCAGAGCGGACCTACTTCACCATTCCTGTCGAGGGGGTCTTCAACGCCCATCCAGCGGTGCTTCGCACGGCCTTGATCGGGGTACGCCGCGATGGGGTGATGCAGCCGGAGTTGTGCGTCGAGCTGGAGCCGAAGCAGCGGCCTGACCGGCGGATCCTGGTTCGCGAATTAGCCCAACTCGGAGAGCAATACGAGCATACTCGGGCGATCCGACGTTTCCATTTCCCCCGCCGCTTTCCCGTGGACATTCGTCACAATGCCAAGATCTTCCGCGAAAAGCTCGCCGACTGGGCCGCCCAACAACCCGGTGAGGTCGCACCATGAACGCACTGGTGACCGGCGGCGGCGGGTTCCTCGGCGGAGCGATTGTGCGGCTGTTGGTGGCACGCGGGGACCGAGTTCGCAGCTACTCTCGACAACGCTACGCTGAGCTGGACACGCTGGGCGTCGAGCAGTTTCAGGGCGACCTCAGCGACGCCGAGTCGGTGCGACGCGCTGTCGAAGGCCGTGACGTAGTCTTCCACGTTGCTGCCAAGGCCGGAGTCGGCGGACGCTACCAAACGTATCATCGCGCCAACGTCGTCGGCACCGAAAACGTGCTGACAGCGTGCCGACAACTCGGCGTCCCACGGCTGGTTTACACCAGTTCGCCCAGTGTCGTCTTCGACGGGCGAGACATGCACGGCGCAACCGAGGTCGTGCCGTATGCCACGCATTATCACGCCCATTATCCCTCCACTAAGGCACAAGCGGAACGCCTGGTGCTGGCGGCGAACGGAGCGAACCTGGCCACGGTGGCGCTGCGGCCGCATCTGATCTGGGGACCGGGCGACAATCATCTGGTGCCGCGCATTCTGGCCCGAGGTCGAGCCGGCAAGCTGCGCCGCATCGGTCGCGGCAATCCGCTCATCGACAGCACCTATATCGACAACGCTGCCGAGGCGCATCTGTTGGCAGCGGATCGGCTGGCGCCGAGGGCGACGATCGCGGGGAAGGTCTACTTCATCAGCAACGGCGAGCCGATGCCCACCTGGGATCTGGTCAATCAGATTCTCGCCGCCGGTGGACTACCCCCAGTGACGCGCTCGGTGCCGGTCTGGCTGGCGGTGGCAGCGGGCTGGCTGCTGGAGTCGCTCTACGCGATCGCCTGGCCAGAGGCTGAGCCGCCTATGACCCGCTTTGTAGCTCGGGAACTGGCCACGTCGCACTGGTTCGATCTGACCGCCGCCCGTCGAGATCTGGGCTATGTTCCCAGGGTGACGATCGCCGAGGGGCTGAAACGCCTGGCGGAGTCACTGACTCTCCGCGGCGCGTCCGCCGCGTCCTTCGACCAGCGTTAGTGTGATGCCTTCCATGATGAGCTTGCCGTCTTGATTGAAAAATTGTCGCGACCAGGTGATTTCGCCGCGTCGGCCTCGTGCGCGTGGCTGCTTCTCCAGTACCCGACTGACCACATGGATGGTGTCGCCGGGAAAGACGGGATCGCGGAAGTGCCATTCTTTGATACTGAGGATCGCTAATGTCCGCATAGGTGGGGCGTGTAGTCCCAACCCCGAGCCAACCGAGAAGACCAACAGTCCATGGGCGATCGGACCGCGAAACGGAGTCGTGGCGGCAAACTGATGATCGATGTGGATGGGATTAAAGTCGCCAGACAACCCGGCAAAATTGACGATGTCGGCCTGAGTGATGGTCCGACCGAGCGACTTCCATTCTTGACCAACCTCGACATCATCGAAATACAGATGGCTGGGAGTGAACGACATGCGCGAATCCTTCGAAGGCAAGTAGATTCTCGTTTGGCCCTTTTTTACCCCATCTGACGACCCGACTTCAACCCCTTCCGGGGCAATTGCCGAGTCTCTTCCTCGTGCCAATTTTCCACCCGGAGCATACACTGCTTCACGGAGTCCCTATTCGAGCCACACCGACGGTCGAGAACGATTCAGCCCCGCTGTCCACGACGCAGGCCGCGTCGTCGCTCCGCACCGCCGAACTTTCCCTGGGAGTTACCATGAAGGCTCCGAGCCTGACTATCGGCATCGAAGAAGAATATCAAATTATCGATCCGAAAACTCGTGAATTGAAGTCGTACATCACGCAGATTCTCGAAGACAGCAAGCTGATTCTGCGTGAGCAAGTCAAAGCCGAACTGCATCAATCGATGGTGGAAGTGGGCACCGAGGTCTGCCATTCCCCAGCGGAGGCGCGGGCCGAGTTGGTGCGCCTGCGGGGCGAAATCATGCGACTGTCGGCCCGCAACGGTTTGAAGATCGCTGCCGCCGGCACTCATCCCTTCTCTTCCTGGGTCGATCAGGAAATCACCCCGTTCGAGCGCTACCTGGGTGTCAAACAGGACATGCAAGATCTGGCACAGCAGTTACTCATCTTTGGAACCCACGTCCACGTCGGCATCGAGGATCGCGATTTTCTCGTCGACGCGATGAACGTGGCTCGGTACTTCGCGCCGCACATTCTCAGCTTGTCGGCCTCATCCCCCTTCTGGATGGGTCGCAACACCGGGCTGGCGTCATATCGCAGCATCATCTTCCGCCACTTTCCCCGTACGGGGATTCCCCCGCTGTTCGGTTCCTGGGCCGAGCTACAGAACCTCGTCGATACTTTGGTCAAAACCAACTGCATCCCCGACGGCACCAAGCTTTGGTGGGATCTGCGACCCAACTGGAAGTTTCCGACCCTGGAGTTTCGCCTCTGCGATGTCTGCACCAAGGTCGAGGAGGCCGTCTGCATCGCCGCGTTATTCCAGGCCTTGATTGCCAAGTTGTGGAAACTTCGTCGAGATAATATGACGTTTCGCATTTATCCGCTGTCGCTGATCGAGGAGAACAAATGGCGAGCCGTTCGCTATGGTTTGGACGGGAAGATGCTTGACCTGGGCAAGCAAAGTGAGGTGCCCACTCGCGAGTTGATTCACGAACTGATCGAGTGGTTTCTCGCCGACGTCGTGGACGAACTCGGCACTCGCAAGGAGGTGGAATACGCTTTCAAGATTCTCGACGAGGGTAACAGTGCCGCCCGACAGATCGCCACATTTAATCGAACCAACAGCCTGCACGAGGTCGTCGATCACCTGATCCGCGAAACGGAAGAGGGAGTGATCCCACTAAAAACGACATAAGAGATAGTCTTAGCGGGAATAGCTAGCAGAGAAGAAACGGCGAGCAAGGAACGGCCCCTAACAAGCTCAGAACCCATGAGCCTGCTCCCTGCTCGCCGATGGCTCCATCGTCCGACAGACGTTACTGCTTCGGCGGACCAGTTGGGGCACCCGGAGGCGGACCACTGCCAGTAGGGCGACCCGTCGGACCCGCTGCTGGAGCCGTCGTTCCGCTCTTGCCGCTCCAGTATTCCTTGTAGGTGGTGTCGTCGACCTCCTCGACCTTACCTCCCGTAAAACCAACCTGCTTTTTGCCGTCTTTGCCGTCCTGCTCGAACGCCACAGGAGCGACCGCGCCACGACCGCCGCTGACGTTGTAACGGATTTTGAACGGCTTACCATCGCGTTCGGAAGTGAGTAGCCCACTGACGTTGTTGGCGTCGATGCCCATCATTTGCAGCTTGTTGGGATCGTACTCCCGGATGAACTTGGTGAACTCCGCTTCATCCTTCGGACCGCGTCCGCCCCCCACGGTGTTCTGAAACGCGGCGTACATGTTGCCGACACGCTGAATGTTCGATTTGTTCATTTCGCCGACCTGCTGCGCGACCTTGTCGCTACAGCCCGTCGAAACGAGCAACAGAGCGAAAAGCATCCCCGAGATCAAGCGAACTCGGCGGGAGAGAACGAGCATGAATAAGCCTCCAAAAATCAGCAAAGAGATTGTGGGCTAAAGCCCGCGGCTACCCTAGCGCGGGCTAAAGCCCGCGGCTACCCCTCCAATTCAGATTACAGGTAGCCGCAGGCTTCAGCCTGCGTCTGGACATCAGCCGGCGTCGGGACTTCAGCCTGCGTCTGAATTACTCCCCCACTCGCGTTGAGCGAGCCGCGAGGAGGGGCAATTTGGATTTAATCGATCTGGTTAATCACCTGACCATCGGCGCGGTGGCCCAGACGATAGAACACGCACGAGGCATCGTGCCAGCCGCGGTTGCCACAGGTGTTGATCGTCATGCGAATGGAACGCACAGAGCCATCGCCCATGACAGCGTTGATGATGCCGGTGTGAGCAGAGCCGAAGCCGGGTTCCCAGAACCAGTCCGCGCCGTTGGCATTGTTGGTCCAGCTAATGCGCGGATACTGCGTGTCAGGCATGATTGGTACCCAGTTGCCGGCCAAACGCATGTTGGGCCAGTCAGCGTTGTGCGCCCAGCCGGGCACGTCCCACCAGTCCCAGATGCGGGCGTTGTACTGACGCGAGGACACGGCCTTCTCGGCGATGGCGATGGTGTTGGATGTGCCATCCAGCACACTGGTGGCCTTGACCGTGCCGTACCGCTGGGTCAACGAGGGGTTGTCGGTGCGAATGTGGCCACCCTTGGCAATGATGCCCATGAAAGTGTTTGGCTCATTCGGGTTGGGCGGCTGAGTCGTCTGCCACTGCATGCCCCATTCGACGACGACGCCGGCATAGTCGGTGCAGGCGTAGATCGAACCCCAGGAAGCGGGTTGCGAGTTGCGAGCAGGACGCGACGGACAGTTCAGGATCTTGATGGGAATCTCAACAGGAGCTCGGCCCAGAGCAGCTTGCCAGGTGTATGGACCTGACTGCTGAACAAACTTGTGCAGATTGTCTTGCTCAATATAGGGCAGAATCTGCGAGGCCCAGCCCTCAACCACGAAGGGTTGATTAATCATCCCCAGAGCCGCCGACTGCGCTCCGCAAGTGGGGAAGTACCCATACGAGCTTTCGTGATTGTGCAGGGCCAGGCCAATCTGTTTGAGATTGTTCTGACACTGCATCCGTGAAGCCGCCTCACGTACCTTCTGTACGGCTGGCAATAACAAGCCGATGAGAATGGCGATGATGGCGATGACCACCAACAATTCGATCAGTGTGAACCCTTTACGACTGCGTTGCATGGAGAGAACCTCACAAAATAATAAAGAGAGAGAGCACCCGCGACCGCCGCCCTAACGACGGTTTGCCGTTCAAACACCTCCGTCGCGGGAAACACGGAAATCGGCAATACGAAGACCTAGATCCAGTTCATAGGTGTTGAAGATGAGACGGAAGCCGACCCACGGTGGGCCGAACTTGGGCGCTTCCTTGACGTCGAGCATGTCACGGGGATGAGCCTCCAGCCACTGCCAGACCCCAGGGCGAGAATGGACGAAGGCGTCATTGACTTCGATTACGCCGGAATCTGTGCGATGCCGCGATTCGGTGCGGACCACGATCACTAACTGCCCATGTCCGGGTCGATTCACCCGATAGCGTACCCGGATGAGCGAATCCGGGTACAACGTGACCATGCCACGCGTCCAGAGATTGTTGGAGCGGATCTGGCTGAGTACCGCCGCGTGATACGGATCGAACCAGAATTCTGGACAGATCGCCGGTCCCTCGGGCGTCGTTTCGAGATAACCCACTTCCCAGCCCTGAGGCAACGGTTGGCTCAGATCTAGTTGGTATGCTGTTGGCGGGGATGTCAGCATCTCCTTGACGTACTGCCCACTGGAACGCATGGCCAACACCTCGCCGGCGCGGACCCGATCCACGAAGTTGCCCGACGAGTCAGACACGCTGGCCTGACCCTGACGCACGCCTACCTCGGTAACGCGCGAGGCGCTGTTGAGCGTGAAGCTCGCGCCTTCGGGGCAACTAACGGAAACCGACGGCGTGGCCAGACGAATCGGCTGAATGGAATTCTGCGGTTGGATCTGGGCCGAAGCGTTGCCTTGATGTAACAACAGCCGTTGCGACTCGATACCAAGGTAGGAATCGCCCGTCAGGGAGACCGTGCTGCCGTCAGCGAGATGTAGATCAGCGGAGGAACCCGGCCCCACGGCATGCAGCACACTGCCTGGGGATACGACCTGTCCGGCGGCCACTTGGTGAGTGCGATTCACTTGCACGATGCCGCGCACCGAATCGAGACGAATGGTTCCGAATTTTTCCGATCGCCAATGTCGCCAACCCAACAGGCCCGCCAGTCCCAACGCCAGACCGCCCGAGGCATAACCTAGCAAACGCCGCCGACTCCAGCGTTTAGGGGTCGGCTCGGGCAGACGGAGTGGAGGCGAGGTCCGCGGCTCTGGAGTCACCGCTTGCATGCTCATCTGGAGCAACGCTTGGCGAGCTGTCTCATGATCGCGCAAGATCTGCTCGAACTCTTCCCTTTCCGCTGGCGTCAACACACCATCCCAGTAGCGGGGGAACAGTTCGTCTAGTCTCTGTAATTCAGGATGGTCCCACACGGCCTATCCTCGTGGAGTCGAATTCCGCTGCCGCCTCGGCACTGCTCTGGGATTCGCGTTCGATGCATTCCCGCAGCGAACGGTGAATTCTCGATAAGGCCTGATACAGCGCGTCGGCAGAACGCTGTAACCGCTCGACCAGTTCAGGCATCGCTAGCCCTTCGTGGTACTTCAGACGGAGCAACTCGCGTGCGGGGTCGCCGAGTTTGCTGATGCAGCGATTCAATACCTCAACCTGATCGGAAATGCCTACTCCCGCTGGATCTCCCCAGGTGGACTGCAACAGATCCAACAAATCCGAAGGCAGAGTCTGCACTTGCCGTCGTCTGGCCCAGTCGACCGCGCGATGGCGAGTCACTCGCACGGCCCAGGCCAGCAAGTGTTCTTCGTCTCGTAGTTCTTCATGTTGCTGCAAAGCTGCCAGAACCACTTGCTGAAAAATGTCGTCGGCAGCGTCCACATCTCGAACGATCGCAGCGGCCACTGCCACAAGACGCAGCCGCCGGCGCAGGAGTACCTGCACAGCCGTTTCGATCGAGAGTGTCATGAGCGAAATCGTCTATTATATTTCACGTTTGAGCGAACCGATTTCTGACTAAAGAATCATTAAAATCTCACGGAAAAGTTTTTCCAAGACATCCAAGGCTTTCTGCTGGGAGATGTCGGAAGGCTTCGAGTCGACCTACAGGGAGGTACGTTCGTCAAACGGTTGCATTAGCCTGAAAGGAGAAACGGGAGATGTGTCGCGACATCTCCCGTTGAGGTAGGGTAGGCAGGGGAAGGACAACCGCCGAGGAGCTATTTCGACGCGATCTCGGTCTCGGCGAGTTGCTCCAGCACCTCGGGCGGCGCTTCCAGAACCCCCTTGCACTTGGGGTACTTGGCACAGCCCAAAAACCAGCCTTTGCGTCCCTGACGGGCCTTCATCGCTCCGCCGCACTCCGGACAGGTCTCGCGAATGTCGATTTGCGGCGTCGCTTTCTTCGGGGGCGGAGGCGGCAAGTTCAGCTGGTCGCGTAGCTCCTTGGTGAGCGCCTTGTAATTGCGACATTTCGGATAGGCGGTGCAGCCCAAGAATGGTCCACGTGGTCCCTTGCGGATGGCCATCGGTGAGTTGCACTTCTCGCAAGCGATCCCGAGGTCGGCGGGCTCGATCGGCTTGCCCTCGGCGTCCACGTCCTTGGCGTTCTTGCACTTGGGATACCCGGTGCAGGCCAGGAACGGGCCGCGTCGTCCGTCACGCAGTACCATCGGCTTGCCGCACTTCTCACAGGTGTACTCGGTCGGCTTGGCGGTCTGGATCGGCTTGCCGTCGGCGTCGATCTTCAGGTTGGTCTTGCACTCTGGATAGCCGGTGCAGCGTAAGTAGTCGCCCCAGCGACCGGTAACGCGCTCAAGGAGTTTGCTACAATTAGGACAGGTGAACTCGGTCAAAACTGGTTCGGGTTTGGCTTCCTCGCCCTCGGTCGGCTTGATGTACTTGCAGCCATCCTTCCAGCCCGAGCAGCCGATGAAATTCCGCCCTGTCTTCTTGCTGAAGTTCTCGACAAGCGGCTTGCCACACTTGGGGCACAGTTCGCCAGTTTCTCGCCCGCGCTGGGTGGGCATGGCCTCCTCAGCCTTGGCCAGCGCCTCAGAGAACGGTCCCCAGAACTCATCCAGCACGGCTCGGTACGACAGCTTACCGGTCTCGATGTCGTCCAATTCCTCTTCAAAGTGAGAGGTAAATTTCAGATTCATTATATCTGGAAAGTGTTCAACCAGCAGGTCGGTCACACGCTTGCCGATGTCCGTCGCGTGGAATTTGCGATCGCGCACCTCGATGTAGCCGCGTTCCGGCGACGTGATCTTGCTGATGATCGTGGCATAAGTACTCGGTCGACCGATTCCTTCGCTTTCCAGCTTCTTGATCAAGGAGCCTTCGTTGTAACGAGGCGGCGGTTTGGTGAAGTGCTGGCTGGCGACCAAATCGAGTCGATCCTGCAGCTGGTTGACCTGTAACGGAGGAAGCTCCGCCTCCTCTTGTTTGCCGCGCGGCATGACCCGCTGATAGCCCTCGAACTTCAACACACTGCCCGACGCCTTGAACAGGCCTTTCTTGTCGCCGCTAGTCGGCGTGGCCTCGACCTCGACACTGGTGACGGCGTAGACAGCGGGAGTCATTTGACTGGCGACAAAGCGTTGCCAGATCAACGTGTACAGTCGCAGTTGATCCCCGTGCAGCCCCAGTTGGGCCACTCGCTCGGGAGTGTAGTGAACGTCGGTGGGGCGGATGGCCTCGTGAGCTTCTTGTGCCGACTTGCCCGAGCTGTAGACATTGGGAGTGGTCGGCAGATAGTTGGCTCCGAACTGCTGATCGATGTAGCCGCGAACCGCCGTCATCGCTTCATTGCTGATGCGCGTGCTATCCGTGCGCATGTAGGTAATCAGGGCCACCTGTCCTTCGCTGCCCAGAGGCACGCCTTCGTACAGACGCTGGGCCGTCTGCATAGTGCGCTGCGCCGTGAAATGGAGTCGGTTGGCCGCCTGCTGCTGCAGCGTGCTGGTGGTGAACGGTGGGTCGGGCCGACGGGAGCGATCCTTCTGTTCCAGCCGCGTTACAACGTAGCGTGCCGATTCCAGCAATCGGGCGACTTCCACGGCCTCGGGTTCGGTCTTGGGATCGAATTTGGCCCCGGCCCACTCGGCGAGTTCGGCCTGATAGGTGCCTTCGGGCAGAGTCTTGGCCTTTTCTTTCTTGGACTTGGTAGGCGAGCCGTCTTTCTCAGCAACGGCCGGCTCGCTGGTTAACTCGGCCTGGACGATCGACAACGGCTTGACGGCTAGTTGCACCGATCCCTGAGGTGCTAGCAGCGCTGTGACTTTCCAGTATTCTTCGGGCTTGAACGCTTCGATCTCTCGTTCGCGATCGACCACCAAACGCAGAGCCACGGATTGAACGCGACCGGCACTAGAGCCGCGCGCCACCTTCCGACCCAGCAAGTTGCTGAGCGGATAGCCGACCACGCGATCCAATAGTCGACGCGCTTCTTGGGCCTGAACGCGATTCATGTTGATGCGTCCAGGATTAGCCAGGGCCTGTTGGACGGCGGAGCGAGTGATTTCGTTGAAGGCAACACGGAAGGTGTTCTCTTCATCCAGCCCCAAAGCCTGCTCGATGTGCCAGGCAATCGCCTCGCCTTCACGGTCGGGGTCGGTGGCGAGGTAGACATTGGCGGCTTTGTTGGCTTCGCGCTTGAGTTCGGCGAGGATGTCCTTGGCCGAGCGCCGCCCCTTGGCCTTGCCCTCTTCGCGTTCCACGACGACGTAAGTGGGCACCCAGCCAGCCTCGATGTCAACACCGGCGACTCGCTCACCTTTCTTGCGGCGGCGCGGCAGATCGCGAACATGTCCATAACTAGCCAGGACGGTGAAGTTCGACCCGAGATACTTGTTGATCGTCTTGGCCTTGGAGGGAGACTCGACGATGACGAGGTTATGGCCAGCCTTGGCCTTGCCGCCGACAGCTCGTGGCTTTTGGGTGAGGGCGGCTCCATTAGGGACGGCGGCTGCGGGGGCTTTGGTTTTGCTGCTGGCCGCTCGAGGGCTGGTCTTTCGGGTCTTCGCCGGGGGAGTTACCCCGGATTCCCCTGCGGGCTTCTTGCGAGGTGGCACTGCCTACTCCTGGTTGCGTCCTGGTTGCCTAGGGAAAACAAACGAAGCTGAGAGTGCCATCACACCCTCGCCCGTGCGGCGTGTTTTCCTGTCCTCGGGTTGCCGTTGTGTTGCGCCGCGGACTCGCTACAATCAGCAACTTGAGCGAAATCCGCATCTCACCCATACTATACGGGTGCGCCAGGTGTCAAGCCCGGCGAAGTTCTCTGGACCGTGACGGCGTCGAGCTAAACCGAGGACTGGTAATGGCCTTCAATCCTTTCACATGGTTCCGCAAACATCAAAAAGTGATCTTCGCGGGATTGACTCTCCTGGTCATGTTCGTGTTCATCGGCTCCTTTGGCCGAGGCGATCTCTTCGACTGGCTGGCCCGTTCGTTTGGGCCGCGAGCCAGCGGCGAGACGGTCGCCACATTATATGGCAAGAAAATCCGCGAGAGTGAACTGGAACGGATTCGCGCCAATCGCAAGCTGGCCAATAACTTCCTCTTTAGTCTCGCCCTGGAGAATCACGTCGAACGCTGTAAAAAACTGCTCGATGGCGAACTGAAAGAGACCGAAGCAGGCAATCCGCTCTCCGGACTGCGCGACATCGTCAGCAAGGCCGAGGATCGCTACAAACGAACTGGGTTGTCCAACAGGCGCAGCGAGATCCAGCGCGCCTTGCGTGAACTAGATGCCTACGCCGCTCGCGATGAGGTCAGCAACAATCCAGAACGTCTAAAACTGATTCGCGACGTGGCAACCATTCTTGGGTTTCAGTACTGGCTGGCAGGCGATCGGCAAATTCGCGAACTGCAACTGTATCTCCAGTCCGCCGCGGTTGGCAATCGCAATCGGGTATATCCCAGTTCGCTGTATTTTGGCGGCGGCACCGAGCCGGAAGAGATCCTCGACTTTTATTTGTGGAAACATCAAGCGGAGAAGCTCGGCATCCAACTCGCCTATCAGGATCTGCTCAATGAACTAAATAATGAAGCTGCTGGGATGAAGGTCTTTGAACCCAATTCGGTGTTCGAGAACCACCCTGCGGTCATTCGTTTTATGCAGATGCAATCGAGCATCTACACCACCAACGATCTGCTTGATGGCCTGCGCGATGAATTTCGTGTGGCGATGGCCCAATCGATTCTCCTCGGGGCCGAGTCCGGCGCACGAGCCTACCGTCAGGCGCTCGGTGCGTCCTACAGTCCCGCTCTGGCGACGCCCGACGAGTTTTATCAGTTCTTCCGCGATCATCGCACCACCCTCCGCGTGAAGATGCTCACCATTCCGGTATCGAGCTTCTTTGATCAAGTGCAGAGCAAGCCAACCGAGGAAGAACTGATCACGCGGTACAACCGCTTCAAGGATCAGGAGCCGCATCCCTACAGCCGCGATCCCGGCTTCAAGGATCCGCGCCGGATTCAGGTCGAGTACGTTCACGTCAGCCCCTCAGATCCGTACTACCAGGAGGCGGCCCAGGCCAAGCTCGGGCTGTGGGCCGCTGGAGTCGTTACCTCGGGCAAACCGTTTGAGGCGGCTATCTCGGTGTTAAGCGATCCGCTACGTCGCGAATATGAGCTGGACCGCACAGCCGGCGACTCCGACTGGTTCACCAACAGTCGCGCCGATCTCTTGGCGATGGAGGAGCGCGAGAAGAAGCTACATTATACCAGTGTGATGCGGCCGGATGTGGTCACCGCCACCTTGGCCGGACAATCCACCGGATCGGCCATCAAGGCCCTGACCAATCTCTACGCCGTGGCGACCTGGCACGAGGTGAAAGCCAGCGCCAAGTTTACCTTCACGCATCTGTTGGCCAGTGCCGAGCCGTCGAATCTCTTTGCCAACGCGACTTTGATCGCCGCTGCTCTCCCCGAGCCGCCCTCCTACAAACTCATGGAGCCGCAGATTCGCAAGTCGGTGCTGGACAAACTGGCTCGTGACGAGATGAGCAAGAACTTGATGAACGCTCGTCAAGAGCTGCTCAAGCTCCGGAGTAAGCCCAAGGAAGCCAAGGAACTGCTGGTCAAAGCGGCCAAGCAGCAACAGTTCCAGTATCATGCCATGCCCGAGCCGATGACCCGCGATGAAATCATCGCTGCTCTGAAGAAAGGCAAGGATATCGGTTTGCAGCCACTGCAAGAGGCGTTCAAGAAATCATTCTTCACGCGCATGGAGCGACCCGAAGAGATGGTCATGGTTCTCTTCGACGAGCGGGGGGGGACCTATTCGCCGCAACCCTTGCCCGTGATGGACGGCACACGTGAGGAGCAATTTCTCTTCTGGCGGACGCGAGACATCGAGTCTCGACCACGCGAATTTAGTAAGGTGCGTGCCGAGGTCGAGCAGGCCTGGAAGTTACAGCAGGCTCGCAAATTGGCCATTCAGACCGCCGAGAAGCTCGAAGAGCAGATCAACAAGTCGAACAAGAGCAAGGAGGACGCGGTCGCCTTTTTGCAGCAGCAGAAGTTCGGTCCGCTCTTCGAGTTGGACGACATCGCTCGGCTGAATCCGCCGCGCGAAGTCCATGCCTTGCCTCAGACGGAGTATCGTCCCTATCAGGTGCCGGAGGACAAGCAGAGCTTCCTAGAATATCCTCCCAGCGACATGGCCAAGCAACTGATGACGTTGACCCGACCTGGTCAGGCTACGGTCATCGTTGATCAACCCGGACGTAATGTCTACGTCGCGGTCTTGCTCGAACGCACCGAACCGACGCTGCAGGATTTCAAACGGATCTACTCGCGCACGCCGGAGAACGACTCGCTGTACTCGCTGTTCTTGATGCAGAGACGGAGCGACTACGTCCAGTCGGTGCTGGAGCAGATGCGCCGCGAAGCCGTCAACAACGCTCCGGATGCGTTGACCCGCGAGGGGCGATTCCGCATTCCTGAGTCGATCCGCCGTGAGGGCATATATCGCGACGAAGAGTCGTAATAAGACCGCAGCCTCGTGGCTGCTTGTGCTTCGTGAGCAAAAAGCTGTGTCGAGGGAAAAGCGATCCCGCGCATGTGGTATCTGCTGCGACTGACGAACCAACTCGCCGAGGGGATCGCTCGACTTGCTCCGGAGCGTCGGCAGCGGCACACGCGCTATCTGCTGGCGTCGCTCAACCCCGATGGCGGCTTCTCGGGGCGCGAAGGCGGTTCGGACTTGTACTACACTGGCTTCGCCCTGCGTGGCTTAGCTGTGCTAGACGCGCTGTCGCCGAAACTCTGCGAGCAGGCAGCCGGCTTCCTCCGCTCCAGCATGCGTCAGCAAGCCTCGGTGATCGACCTGTTCTCGCTGTTGTACTCAGCCCTGCTGGTCCACGCTGGAGGGGGGCCGAACATCTTCGCCGACAGTCCGTCCGACTGGCCAGAGCGTGTCGTCGAAGTTCTGGAGAGTTTTCGCACCCCTGATGGAGGTTATGCTAAGGGACCGGGCGGCAAGGATGGTAGCACCTATCACTCGTTTCTGGTGGCGTTGTGCTACGAACTGCTGGGCCGCAAGCTACCCGCGCCGGAATGCGCCGTCGCGTTTGTGCTGTCGCGCCGGCGCGAGGATGGCGGCTTCGTCGAGATGGCCCCCATGCGCAAGTCGGGCACCAACCCGACAGCGGCAGGCGTGGGCTTACTGCAACTGGTCGCGCCGGAGATCCTCGACGAGGTGCGTGACGGCGTGATCGAGCTTTTGTGCCAATCGCCTTCGGTCGAGGGCGGACTACGCGCCAATTTGCGTGTGCCGTTGGCCGACCTGCTGTCGACGTTCACCGGAGCCTGGACGTTGGCCGAGCTGGGGGCTCTGGATCGACTGGACCGTACGGAGCTACGGCACTACGCCGAGGCCGCCGAGCATGCCCAGGGCGGCTTCCACGGCGGACTGTGGGACAGCGGTGTCGATGTCGAGTACACCTTCTACGGGCTAGGCGTGCTGGGACTGGTGAGCTGAACCAGCTTTTTCGACAGAGATTACAGAGGAGTTTGACGATCTGTAATCTCTGTCGGAGGGAGGGGCGGCAACCTTTACTCGTCCTCGTCGGCGGCGAGTTTGGCGCTCTTGACGATCTGCTGTTGCACGTTGCCCGGTACCTGGTCGTAGTGGCTGAACTCCATCGAGTACGAGCCGGATCCCTGCGTGATGCTGTCCAGGCTGGCTTTGTAGCGAGTCATTTCTGCCAAAGGCGCAGTGCCGATGATCACCGTCAGATCGCCCGGCAGGCTGTCTTGATTCTCGATGCGGCCGCGCTTCGTGTTCAGGTCGCCCAGAATCGCCCCGGTGTACTTCGATGGCACCGTTACCTCAATATGCACGATCGGTTCCAGCAAGACCGGCTTGGCCGAGAGAAAGGCTTGCTTGAAGGCCAGCCGACTAGCGATTTTGAAGGCGGCTTCCGAGCTATCCACGTCGTGATACTTGCCGAAGTAAACTTCGACGCAGACATCCTGAATGCGATACCCCGCCAAGGCACCGCGTTCGAGCAACTCTTTACAACCCTTCTCCACCGCTGGGATGAACTGGTTGGGAATGGTGCCGCCGACTATGGTATCGACGAAGCCGAAGTTGTGTTCTGGATCGTAGCGGCAGTAGTCCTCTCGCATCTTCTCGAATCGCGACTTGTTGGCGAACTCCGCGAAGAACTGTTCCTTAGTCTTGATGCTCCGCGGCAAGGGATAGACGCGCATGTGAACTTCGCCGAACTGGCCACGACCGCCGGACTGCTTTTTGTGCCGGTAGTTCCCTTCGCCGTTGGTCACGATTGTCTCGCGGTAGGGGATCTTCGGCTCATGAGTAACGATCTCCAGATTGAAGCGGCGACGGAGACGTTCTTGCATGACGTCCAGATGCAACTGACTCATCCCGGTGATGACCATCTCGTTGGTCTGGGTGTCGCGAGTGACTTTGAAGGTCGGATCCTCGTTGGCGATCTTGGCCAGACTCCCGGAGATTTTCTGTTCATCGCCACGCGCCTTGGGCTGAACGGCCAAGCCGAACAGCGGCGTGGGAAAGGTTGGTCGTTCCAGGTGCAAGGGATGAGCCGTCGTGCCGAGAGCATCGCCGATGTGCAGGTCTTCGAGTTTGGAGACAGCGACGATGTCGCCGGCGACGGCATCCTGAATGGCGGTGGACTTGTTGCCCTGCATTTTCATCAGGCCGCCGGGCCGCCCGCCACGCTCCGTCTCCGCCGAGATCAGCTGTTGATCGGCGCGATAGGTGCCGTTGAACAGACGCAAAAAGCTTAGATTGCCGACGAACTTGTCGGAGACATTCTTGAAGACCTGAGCGACCAGTTCCCCGGAGGAATCGTTCGTCAGGGTGACTTCTTCGCCGCTCTTTTTGTGGGCGATGCGCGGTTTGCCCTGGATAGGGTTCAAGGCATAGGTGGCCAGAGCATCAAGCAGTTCGGGCACACCGAGGTTCTTCTTCGCCGAGGTGCAGAAGACGGGAATGATCGAACCAGCGGCCAACGCGCGAGGCAGGGTGGCGGCCAACTCCTCCAGCGAGATGGTGCCCTCGTTGAGATATTTTTCCATCATCGCTTCATCGACTTCGATGATAGCGTCGATGAGCTGAGACTTGGCGGCAGCCAGGTCGACGGGGCATCCAGGAGCGTTGCCAGTGTGCAACACGTTGACCACGCCAGAACAGCCTGGTCCAGGGCTGACCGGCGCGTTGAACAGCACGCAGTTTTTGCCGAAGGTATCGCGAACCGCCTGGTAGACGTCGAGAAAGCGGACGTTGTCGGCATCAATCTTGTTAATGATGATCCAGCGCGACAGGCCGCGGCGAGTTGCCTCATTGAACATGCGCCGTGTGTTGACTTCCACGCCGGTGACCGCCGACACCACGATCGCGACCGTCTCGACGGCGGAGAGCGCGCCGAGGGCATTGCCGACGAAATCCGGTGCGCCGGGGGTGTCGAGTAGATTGATGTGCTTGCCTAGATGATTTAGATGAAGGACACTGGTATCGATGGAGAAGCGGTGCTGCTTTTCTTCTTCGTCAAAGTCGGAAACGCTGGAGTTCTCATCGACACTGCCTTTGCGATCGACTGCTTTAGCCTGGAATAACAGGGCGTCGGCAAGCGAAGTCTTGCCCGACGCCCTATGTCCCGCCAGGGCGAGATTCCTGATGTCCTCGGTCTTGTACTTCGACATGGGAGAGGTCTCCTGTTAGCAAGGCCTGAAGGATGAAGGAGCAAGGAGGAATCAAGAGATGCCCTGGTGAAACCTCCTCTCCTCGGACCTTCCGAGTTCTTCCTACATCCCTCATCCTTTCGAGAAACGAGTGATGGCTTCGTGCAAGTCGATGCGGCCTTCGTACAAGGCACGGCCGATGATGCAACCGTCGATGCCGGCCTCGGCGAGGCAGGCGACATCGTCTAACGTGGTAATACCTCCCGAAGCGATAACGGGGATGGGATGGGCGTCCCGAGCCAGCTCCACCGTCGCCTCAACATTGGGGCCTTGTAGCATGCCGTCTTTACTGATGTCGGTGTAGATGATGGCCGGCAACGCGCAACCCTGGAACTGCTGGACCAGATCCACGGCTAGCAGCTCTGACTCGCGCAGCCAGCCTTCAGTGACGACCCGGCCATTACGGGCATCAACTCCCAAGGCGATCTGATTGGGGAAGCGTTCACACATCGCGCGGACCCACGGCGGGTCTTGCAGCGCGCGTGTCCCCAAGATGATACGCCGAACGCCCCAGCCCAGCGCGGTTTCCAGATGCGATTCCTCGCGAAGACCGCCACCGAGCTGGCAAGGCAGACCGGTGGCATCGAGAATCCGGCGGATGGCATCGCCATTGACTGGGCGGCCTTCGCGTGCACCGTCGAGATCAACCAGATGCAAAAAAGTGGCCCCGGCGGCGGCCCAGCGACGTGCGACCTCGACGGGATCGCCGAACACCGTCTCCTGAGCATAATCGCCCTGTCGGAGCCGAACGCTTTGCCCGCCACGGAGGTCGATGGCCGGGTAGATTCGCACGCTAGTCCCCTTCCTTGATGCGCGACGAGATTAAGGCGCATCCTAAGCCGGACGAGACCGAAAAGCAAGACTCTGGGAAGAAATGCGGTAGAAGTCGTGAGCGGGGATCGACGAGCTTACTCCGAGCCGAAGGTGTTAGCCTTCTGTGGTTACTCGGAGAGCCGACGCCCTCCCGCTCCGACAAGTCGACCACGTCAGTCGGCGGAGGATCGCAAGACTTCTTCCGTTCTCACTCTAGATGTTGCCGGCCATACTGGCGCAGTCGAGAGACGAGGAGTCAGGTCGCAAGACTTATTCCGTTCTGACTCTGGATGTTTTAGCTAGCGATTGTATCGATTATAAGGCCTGCCAACTGGGAAAGTGAGGAGGTCGTGGCAAAATGGGAAGAATGTCTCTCATTTTGCCGGGTATTTTGCTAATAGGCTGGGTGCTAGTCCCACCGCGCCGGGACTAATTCAGCTCGTTGTTCTGTGCGTTCCTTTTGTCGCCCATCGCCCATCATTAATCTCAGACGAAGAGGAGTCCAACCCTGTGGCACTCACTAAACACTTGAAACGACCAACGCTGGAGTGCCTGGAAGCACGCTGGGTACCGGCGACCATCCGGCTCATCGGCGGCAATCTGTTTATCAGCAATCCTGGGCCAACCACGTTGGCCAACCCGCTCAAAATCACCCTGACGGCCAACAACACTTTCACCGTTCAGGACGGCACTTCTCCTGCCGTGACTGGATTGAAGGCCGGCTCCGGACTGTTCATCACTGGCTCGAATAAGGCCGACTTCATCACGCTCAATCTGGCGGACAAAACGTTCGGCGGCAATGTCTTCATCAACTCCGGCAACGGCGACGACACGATTACCCTCACCGCGGCGGCAACCGGAGGCAAGATCGGTGGCAACTTGACCGTGTTGATGGGCAATGGTGCAGACACCTTAAACGTGCCCAGCGGTACCGGAGTGCAGGTCGGTGGTAACACGGTAGTGACCGGAGGTCTAGGCAACGACACCTTCGTGTTTGGCGACCCACCATTCACCAAATTTGGCGGCAACCTCACCATCCACAACGTGAACACCGTTGGGGCCAACTTGCCGGCCACGATCGGCGGCAATCTGACTATTACCTCGACCGAGGCATTGGTCAACAATTGGAAACTCGCTGTGACGGTCGGCGGCAACGCCACGTTGGTCAGCGGTAACGGCGACGATGAGATCTTCTTCAGCGGTAGCGGGTTTCCCCCGCAGGCTGGGTCGGTCGCTGGCAACGTTGTCGTCAACCTCGGTGGAGGAAACAACAAGTTCGGTGTGGCACCCGGCTTCGGCCCAGCCGGCAACTTCACCATCGGCGGCTCACTATCGGTCTTCGCGGGAACCGGCGACGATGAGATCCGGATCGCTGATTTAGGCGATTCGGTGACGGTTGGCGGCAACACGGTGATCGACGGTGGAGGGGGAGACAACCAGTACCGCCTCGGAGCCACTTGGTCTGCTTTCGGCAACGTGCTGATTCAAGGTGGCAACGGGGTCAACGATCTGTCCGGAGCGACGAATTCGTTCTTGGCCACCGTGGCTGGCAATTTGTCGTTCTATTTCGGCAACGGCGACAACCTGATTACGTTGGGCGCTGTTAGCTCGATCGGCGGTGCGTTGAACGTCTACACCGGCAACGGCAATAACACGCTGACGCTGGAGGGCGCGCAAACCTACCTCGCCAACATGTTGTTCGGCAATGGCGATGACACGCTGGTGCTGAACAATGCGGCGCTGGTGCTGACCGGTTACGTCAACGGCGGTGGCGGCACTAACACGCTGACCCAGACGGCGGGCACGCTAGCTCCAACGCTTATTCTGCTCAACTTCTGAGGTTTTCGATCGGAAAAGTGGGCTTCTTCGTATAGCTTACCCCTCTCCTGGCAACGGGAGAGGGGTAAGCTTCTTGTTACTCTTCCCAAATGGAGCGAGAGTAGAAAGAACACATCGGCACGTCTCTCCCAACGGCGTAATTCCACTTTCATCGAGATGCGCAGATAATTAAGATATTGAGACAATATCCAGTTAGATCGAATCGACTTCCCAATGAATTTTTGTTGATTTTGTTGTTGACAGCTGGTGACTCTTCTAGATTGCCCCAACTGCATCTTTATATAAATCAAGGAACTGGTTTATACGAAGACTATGTTTAGATACCTTGCAAGTTTTATTGGGATCATTCTTTTAACTGCCGCTGGACTTAAATTATATGGAATGGCAGTTGATCCTGTCGCTAAAGTTGGTCTTCTGTCTGTTCCTTGGTTTCAAGCTCTAATCGTCATCTTTGAGCTTCTGCTTGGATGCTGGCTCCTATCCGGAAGAAACTCAGCCGAAGCATGGCTTGTCACGGCAGTCACTTTTTCCGTGTTTGCGGTGATTAGTGGTTATGCTGCTTGGATCGGCCAATCTAGTTGCGGCTGCCTAGGGCGTATCTCGGTGAGTCCTTGGTATGCTCTGGTTTTTGATATCGCAATTCTAGCTTTACTTGTCCTCTCTAAACCGAACCTTCATGCTGCGTGGGAGAGCAGGAAGGTCGCTATGTGTGTGTGTGGGGGGCATTTTACTCCATGTATTTGGCATTGCGGTAACACTCTTGTTAGTGGCAGTTTGGGCGCAGTTTTGCTTTGGATCTTTATCTGCCGCGCTCGCTTATCGGCGTGGAGAATTAGTTTCCAACGAACCTTATATCGTGGATATAGGACGTGGCAGTCCTGGGACTTTTCATACAGGAACTGTCCGTTTTATCAATCATTCTACTGGTCCACTCAGGATTGTAGGGGCAACTGCAGATTGTCCCTGCACCATTACTGGTATGTTGCCAATTTACCTTGAACCAGGTTCCGAATGCGGCTTGAACGTAAAAGTTCAGTTTCCTCGAACACCAGGGGTGTTCACTCGTACGGCTGTAATTGTAATTGACAATGGGAATCTGCAAACTCATACTTTTCGAGTGACAGGACAGACGATCTCTACTGACCAAGAGAATTAAGAAGTTTATTCATAAACAGGGTGATAAAAGTTGGTTTGGATATAAAGATAGTTCTGAAATCAGTTTTTTAATTTTGTAGCTTTGTCGCGCAACGAGGAGGTGTAACAGTGGACAGATTTCTAATCGGGTTAGTGAGAGTGCTCCTGCTAATTGTTGTGATAGTAGTGAAGGAGATGCTAGCGCCGCCTATCAGGAGTGCATGACCAATTGCCTGGGTGGAGCAGGCGGGGGATGGTGGGTATGTCTTCCTTGTACCAAGCCATCAACTGGATGCAATGTGCAGCCATGTGTAGTCAATCCCTGTACAGGAAGGTGCTGTCCAAGTGTTTGTAAATGTTATGCTTCTGGAATGACTGGTTGTGCTTGCAAAGATTCATATCCATGATACGAGATCGACAATGGTGAGAAAATCATACCAGGCAGGTTGTCTAAGATTGTTTACGCTGCTTTTTCTTGGAATATGCGGTTTTCAGGGAACGGCCACTCGTGCCTTGTCCGCCGCCGAGGATGCACTTACTCGTCAGCTATTAACTGAGCTTCCAATCAAGCATGAATTGGCATTACAACAAGCGCGTCGATTATCTTCTACCGATAGATGTAAAGGAGATTAATCAATTAAAGCAAGGAACTGTGTCAATGTCTGCCAAAGGTGGAGAGAAGTCAGCGGGAGGTAATCATGTCGAATGGTTTGAATTATTAACTCCAGCAGAACAAATTCCAGGATTCTCAAAATTTGATCGTTCGTTTGCACGAGGTATTAACCATTACTATGAGTTTCAACTGGATAAAGAATTAGGAGCAAGTGGTTGGGTATTGAGAGGATTGGAAGCTCGCAATTCAGAGAACAAGAGACAAGAATCCACTTCTCATCGTATCGTGGATTCTGTATCAATGCAGCACTTTCGGATCGGACCATCTCCCGGTAGCACCCTGTTAAAAAGTCTCGGGTTTCAGGTAATCTCTGTCAAGTACGAAGCAGGTAATGAAAAGTTGGTGCGTCTTGTAGCAAGATATCAACCTCCCAAATCGAATACTCTGTTTGAGGGGTTATTGGCTTCTGGATCCCGAATCACTCTGGTGCGTTCGCGAGTATCGTTACAAGCGATTGGATGGAAAAGAGATACAGTTCTCTTACTTTGGGAAGTTTGAATATACTCGACATGAGAGTGGTTTTCCTCTGCTGATTCGCTGGCAATTGGAGACCATTATCGATAAAGAGGGCAAGTGAGTCGGCAATCATGTGAAAACGACAGAGTATCATTGCCAACTGACCGATGACATCCCTGCTCGTGACTTCACCCTGACTGCCTTTGGACTGTCTGAGCCTGGCGGTGTTCCTGAACCGCCCTCGCGAATCTGTGGTTCTATCTCGCCGGAGCATGCTGTCTCGTGGCTGCTTTCTTGGTGGGACGGTTAGTAAGGCAACGATCTCGATCGCTTTAACCTAATTAAGCCGAGAGTCAAGCATGATTCGGTTGACACAAAGCAAATGGTCTTACTGGATTAGTAGTTAGCTCGCTTATTATGATAGCTGTTGGTTTGATGTGCTGGGGAGGGTTCAACCATTCCTGGGCATGGGGACAGACAGGCAGTCCAGTGGTGGTGAAAACTGACCAGGAAATCCATGGGACGGTTATTGACCAACCTCACTTTGTTTCCGTTGAGATTGCCAATCACGGCAATCAATCAGTCACGATTGTTGGGGTGCAAAATGTCTGTGGGAAAAATGCTTGTGTTAGTATCAAGAATTTTCAGCAACTTGTGCTAGCCCCTAATGAGACGATCCAGTTGAAATATGGCTTGCGTCCATTTGGTCCATTTGGTGTGACGAGCAATCTGGTTGTCGAGGATGGACAGGGAAAGCTGTATACGATTCCTATATTCTTTCACGGTCAGCCGACAGGTGATCCTCTGCCGTTTCGTGAGGATGAACTGGACTAATTCCTGAACAGTAACCCTTAATGAACTCAGTAAGACGCTCTGGTCTAACTCTATTAGAGTTACTGGTCATTATCGCGATCCTCGAACGTTATTTGGGCTGCTCCTCCCTGCAGTGCAAAAGGTGCGAACCGTCGCAGTTCGAGTGAGTTGTGCTAATCATCTCCGCCAGATCGGGCTAGCTGCTCAGATGTACCACACCGACCGAGGAGCATTACCTCCCGGCATGAATTTCTCGCTTATTGCCAGGCAACGTTATTCTGGGTGGCTTGTTCGTCTCCTGCCTTATGTCGATCAGGCTGCGCTCTGGATGGTAACTCAGAAAGCTAGTCAACAGACCTCGAACTGGTTCTTGAACCCGCCTCATCTGGGCCACAGCACTGTTGCCACTGTTTATACTTGCCCGGCAGATGATCGTCTCTCAAGTCCGCAAAAGGCAAAGAGGACGGGCCACATCGTCTCGCTTGCCTCCTATCTTGGCGTTTCCGGGAGGGATACGCTCACTCGAGATGGGGTACTATTTCGCGATTCCAAGATACGCCTCCTGGACATCCCCGATGGCACCTCGAACACTTTGCTTGCCGGCGAGCGTCCTCCTACGCCAGACTTTCAATTCGGCTGGTGGTATGCCGGGGCTGGCCAACGACTTACTGGATCAGGCGATATGGTCTTGGGAGTGAGAGAACGGAATTTCCTCTCCCCTGCCATCAACTTTTGTCCCGTCCGTACCTATCCTTACCAACTTGGCTCACGTAACAACCAATGTAACATGTTTCACTTTTGGAGTGAGCACGCCGGCGGTGCATAGTTTGTCTTCGTGGATGGAGCCGTTCGCTTAATCCCCTACGGAGCGGCTCACCTGATGCCTCAATTAGCGAGCAGAGAGGGTGGAGAAAGTGCGGCTTTGCTAGAATGATAATGTGACTTGAGGGGATTGCCCTTCCAAGAGTTTTGCCAGGGCACCTTTGGGTTGGGAGGTCGAACGCGGTATAATATCGACTCAGGGATCCCGTCAAAATCCGTTACAGTCCTAAGGATTGGCAAAGAAAAAAACCAGCCGCCCTTGTCTGTAGGTGGCTGGCTTCACCCTGTGGCTGAAAGCCCGAGAACTACGATCTCAATCGCGGTTGGACAGCGACAACAGGATGCGGAGGATGTAGTAGAACAACATGGCCACGTCGGCGAACAGGGCTAGTGCCGCCGCCACGTGCATGTCTGTCGGATAGTGCTTCATCACGTTCGAAGTGTCGTACAGAATGTAGCCCGACACCAGCGCCACCATGGCGAAGCTGAACAACAGCCCGAGATTGAACTGGAACAGAATGGCACAGACGATCACTCCCAGAGCGATCCAGCTGGCCACGGACAGAATCGAACCAAGGAACGAGAAGTCGCGGCGTGTGACGAACACAGCGGTAGTCAGCCCGCCGAAGATGCATGCGGTCAGGATGCCGGCCTGCGGAATTACTTCCGGTGCAAAGCGCGTGGCAACCGTGAGAATCGGCAGGAACATGATCGCCCAGACAACGACGTACAGCCCCAGACCGAGATACTGCATCGCCACCGAGGTACGCGATTGCGCCCACATCTGAGCCAGGAAGCCGGCTCCAATGAATAGCCCCATAACGATGAGCAGCGACATCGGCGAACCAAACATCGTGGCCAGCACCTCGTCCGGCACGACGTTCAACAACAGCGTCACCAGGCCGATGAGCAGCAGCGTGGCTCCGGCGAGGTGAGCATAGACCCGGCGAATGAAGGCGGCACGCTCACTGGCGTAGGCTTCCGCGGCCGGCACCGCCCGATCCATGTAATAATCGTTCTCGAAGGACATGATTGTCTCACCCTTTCTGAACTTTGAGAATCAACTCGTCAGCCCCCATACGGGCAGTGTACCCCAATTATAGGGAGAGACGGAAGAGGCGTTTGCTTTTCCCGGCAGACTTTATCTCGTAAATAGGACAGAACAAGCTGGCGAAATACACTAGGAAACTATGTTGCCCTTGTCCTGACCCTTGGGGAGAGCCGTCGAATGTCTACCGCGACTACCAAACCCATCCGACACGCCCTAGGACTGCCCGCAGGTAGCGTTCGCGCTCTGCTGGCACTGGGCGTACTTGCCTACCTGTGGATTCTGGTCCTTCGTCCGCCGACCGCCGAAGCCGAGCCAGAGATCAAGGAACGTGCCGCTCTGACGTTTGTTTACATGCAAGTGCTGATGATGCTCTTGCTGGCCCATTTCTTTACTGCTCACGGTCGCTCGATTGGTTCGACGGTGAGCAAACGTTCTCCTCTGGGTTTTCCCAGTGGATCGATCCGTTTTCTGTTGCTAGCCGGCTACCTGGGGCTAGCCTATTTCATGTACGTCAACAAACCGCCTTTCCAGGTGCCCGAGACCGGTCCGCTGATGCTGATGATGACGGTGCTACTCACCTGCTTTCTGGTTGGGCACTTTTTGACCAAAATCATCACCTGGCTGGCCGGTGGCACCATTCCCGCCTGGACTCAGGATGTGCAAGCGTGGATTTCCCTCATCGGCCTGGTGTTGTTGGGGATACTGATCATCTTCCGCATGGTCATCAACGTTTCGCTGCCGTTGGAGAAACAGATCGATCTGGACGTGCTAGAATCGGTGCTGGCAGGGATCATCGGTTTCTACTTCGGCGCACGATCCTGAGGTCGAGGAGGTACGACGAGGCCGGTCCCTATCGCGCTGCCATCCACATGGCCGAGTTGCGACATACTCCAGTTCCGCTGCAGCGACTTGACACGCCGACGAGATCGCCTGCGAGATTGCCGAAGCCGTCTGGCAGGGTCTCGTCGCGCAGCCCGGCAGATGAGGCCGACTCACACCTTACGCAGTTTGGAGACACGGCCAGTGCCGACCCACTCAGCGACGTATATGTTGCCGGCTGCGTCGAAGCAAGCGTCGTGTGGATGGATGAACTTGCCGTCGGGCCACTCGCGTGGCTGGACACGAATCGGCGTCACGCCTTTGGTGGAGAGACTGGCGACGACCTTCTTCCGCCATGCCGCCTCCTCACCGAGATGGACGATCACTTTGTTGTCCTTTTCGAACAGCGTGATCCGAGCGTGCAGATCAGGCACCAACAGCACCTCACCGCGAATGTCAAAGTGGGCCGGAAACGCCACGTCGTGGACGAAGCCTAGATGTTTGCCGTCCAGCGTGAAGTATTGCAGGCGGGCGTTGGCGCGGTCGGCGACGACCAGCGAGGGAGTACGGCCCTTGCGGTCGTCCAGCCAGATGCCGTGCGGCGTGCGCATCTGCCCGGGTTTGTCGCCGGTTCCGCCCCAGCTGCGGACCCATTTGCCGGTCTTGTCGTACTCATGCACAACGTTGGCACCATAGCCATCCGCCACCCAGAAGCCGCCGTCGCTGGCGAAGGCGACATTGGTTGGGCGATAATTCGACGGGTTTTTGTAGACGTTGGCCTCCTCGGGTGCGGTCTTCTCCCAGACTACTTCGCCCTTGAGCGTGGTTTTGACCACGGGGCCGTTGGCACTCATGTGGCTGAGGTAGAGGAACTCCTCGCTGCCGTCCTTGCGAATGTCGATGCCGTGTCCGCCGCTGTCCCACTGCTTGCCGAACGAGCGGACGAACTTGCCCGTGGCGTCGAAGACGACGACGGTATCGGTGACGTTCTTGCCGTGCCCCTGATGAGTGACGTAGATCAACCCCTCGGCATCGACGGCCACGCCGTGCGTCGTTTGCCAGCGGATAGACGAGGGCAGCTGGCCGAAGTGATGATCGCACTCGTAGACGTATTCCCCGCTGCCGACCAGAGCCGGCTTGCTACCCGACTTGTCTCGTGCGGTGATCGCCCGTGGAGCGACTCCAGCGGCCAACAGCCCGGCGAGCGACTGAGAAAGAAATTCGCGACGTTGCATGACAGCAGTCTCCAGGAGAGGTGAGCGATGAGGACTGCCAGCCAACTTATGCCGAGTATCGAAGCGAGGCCAGAGGGGCTAAGATTGGTCGCGGCAATTGGCGTTTTTGGCAACTATGTCCCATACTTGGGGTAAGACTCTCCGTCCCGTCCCGGCTCGGCGTGGGTGCTCGGCTAGCGCGGCGACGGATTTCTGCCAGGCCAACTATCATGCGCATGCGTTCTTCTGCGGACTCCGCCAGGCGATCGCCGGGACTGTTCTTACGAGTGTTCCGGCTGACGGTCCTGTTCTTGCCCGTGATCTTGCTACTGGTTCTCAGCCTTCGCGTTCCCGAGGAAATCCAGCAACTGTTGTGGCTGGGAACGGCGATACAACTACTGCTCAGTGGTGCGGGGTTGTGGTGGATCGGGCAGGCCGGGCGTGAGTCGGTTGGTCCTGCGGTCATCATGCTTTACATCGTGGCTCTGGCTTGGGGATTTTTTGCAGCTTTTCATCGCGAAGACGTGATTCGCCAAGACCCGATCACCTACCTGACTCAAGCGGTGTTGCTGGTCGTGCCGTTGGTTTATTTCGCTATCCAGTGTCTGCGCGACTCCGGAGCCACGTCCATTCGTCAAGCCCGCCAGTTGGCGGCGCGGCTGGCAGCGCGACAGGATTGGCCGCGGGATCTGATGAAGATTCGTGATCTGCCCGAGGTCAAGGCGCTGCGCGAGGCGTTGCACGTCGATGCTGCTCCAGCTTTAGAAATGCTGACGACGACGAATCCCGCGGTGCGCGTGGCCGCGCTTTCTGCCCTGGAATTCCGCCCTACTTGGCGACCGGGTCAGCCGCAACTGATTCTCCAGCTAGCCGAACGCGCCCCTGAGCCGGAGGTCCGCGCCTGTGCCATCAATGCTCTGGGCAATCTCGAAGACCGTAATTTGCTCGAATCATTAGCTCAACTGCTACGCGATCCTTCATCGCTGGTCCGACAAACTGCGACGGAAGCCCTGTTGTGGAACACCGAGAACCGCTGGCTCTGGCTGCGCGATTCGGTCCGACAAGCCCTGGCGGATCCGGAGTTGGAATCTGATGGCCCACTCAAACTGGGCGAGAACGTCCTGCTAACTCGCGAAGCCCTCGCCGATTTCCAGGCCTGGTCCGCCGAAAAGGGTATCGTCTCCGTGCGGGCAGCGTTGACGCTGGGAGCCTATTACAACCAACAGCTGACCGCTGGCATGACGCCGGAATTGCTCAAGGAACTGCGTCAGCAACTGCGACATCCCCAGACGCCGCCGATGTTGCGGTTGGAATTAGCTCGGCTGATGTATCACCACCACGAGCTGAACGAAAGCGACCTACGTCGCATGCTCGAACCGACCATGCCCGCTCCTGTGCGGCTCATTGCCGTGGAGACACTATTGGCTCTCGGCCCGAATCCAGAAGCGATGGCTGCACTACATGATCTGGCTCGACTGCCCAACCGGGAGATCGCCTTGATGACCGCCCAGGTGGTGCAACGCCGTCTGAACATCGATCTGGGGCTGCCCCGCGATCAGGCCCCTCCGCCGATTCAGAGCCGAACTGCTGCTGAAGTCGCTCGTCGAGTGCTTGGCTGGGCCATGCAGTACGAAGCGAACGAAGCGGCGGCGGCGGCTCTTGCTCCCTCGTCGGGATCCCAACCGGCTTACCAACGCTCCTCTGGCGGCGAATCTTCCGACCGCGTTGAACTCGGTTGATCTCTACCTACCTCACCGCGCTTTTGATGAAGCCATCCGTTGCCGTCGATAGAACTGGGCCAGTTGCACCACCGTCGGGCTGGGATCGTGCCGAGCCATCTGCTCAACGCGATCGCTCAGATCGACGACTGTCTGTTGACTCATCAAGCGTAGCGCCGCGGCACGGACCGCTGGTGAAGGATCATGGCTGAGCCGACGCATCCACACTCCCGGATCGAGGTCATCCGACTCGTCGTCGAGCATGTCGCGAATCCGATCCAGCACTTGCAACCGAGTCGTCGGCAAGGGATGCGTCAGCAATCGCGCCAGTTCCAGATGTTTCGGTTGAAGCCCTCGACCCAGTAAAGCCGCCTCGGTCAGCTTGCGAACCTCCTCATCGGTATCGTGCAAGCCGGCGATCAGCACCTCCTCACGCGCCACCTGCTCGGCAGGACCGACAGCCACAATCGCCGCTCGGCGCACTTCGACGCTGGGATCACGCAGCAAGCCGACGATCGAATCGAGCATCTGTAGCTGGGGTTGCACGGCGAGACGAATGGCCGCCAATCGCACCGCTGGCGACGGAGAGCGAAGCGTCGCCTGAATTAGTTCGCGGACAATCCCATCCTGGGCGCGACCGGACGTTACCAGGCGCTGGGCCAGTTGCAACGCCGGTTCCTGAAGGCTCGGCTCTGGCATGTCGCAGACCTGTTCCACCAGCTTTGCCGCCAGCGACAGACCAGGCGGACTCGTCGCCCAGGTTAGCACTCGGCGGAGCAACTCGGCCCGGCACTCCAGCGGCAGCTTGGCAAACGGTCGAGCCAGCTGTTCGAGAATCGACTCGGCACAATCACGCTGAGCCAATACGTCGAGCGCTTCGACGATGTTGGGCCAACTGGTTTCGCCTTCTTCGACGAGACATTCCACCAGCGACATGACGACCGGCTCCCCAAGTTGGCTGACACGCTCGATCCACACCGCGCGATCGGCTTCGCTGGCCTGCTTCAGCCCTCGCACCGCCCACCAAGTGTGCAAAAGAGAACGCTGAGTCCAGGCCACGCCCGCGGTGATCAGGAGCAAGACCAATCCGACTCCAGCCAACCACTTGACGACGCGCATCCGTGCCTCCTTCCGCCAACAGCCCCGCAGAATATAATAGCTTCGACGGTCCGAGTCGAACAAGACGGAACTGGCCAGAGCATGCTTGTTAAAAGTCTCAAAACTCAGGCGATTTGGGCAAACCTCAAAAGCACGTAATCCATTTCAGTCGGGAAATCATACTCGCACCATCAATCGAACGAATCTGCGGAATTTAGAAATTTTTCTTGCGGCTAGGAGACTTCTTCGCTAGCGTTTAGAGAGATCTGGTTTGTGCAGTGTTACTCAGGAAGTGTTACTCCATTGAGAGGCTCGTGTTCGCTGTCCATTCTGAGACAGACACGACCAACTTTCTAGTCAGTTTTCACCCGGGACACAAGCGTACCATAACTGCGTAACACTCTTCATAACTAATATCTCAAAACAATCGAGCAAGGTTGCTGGAGTGCTGCTTCAATCGATAGATTGCTCTTTTCCGTTGTAGGGATGACGCTAATTGCAGCGGCTGAGCTGAAATTATGAGGGGCAAATCTTTCTTGGTGATCACTTCCAGTTCCCACATCCTTTTTATTCTTGCAGCGTTCGAGTGAGTACTTGGTCTGTGGCTTTGGAGGTGCTGGATCAACTAAATCATGGTGGTTTGAGATTACCAGGATAAGTTAACAGATCGGAGGGGAATATGACTCGGCGATTTTTGCTTTGCGTTATGATTCTTTCCGGTTTCATGGCTGTGATCGCTGGAATCTATGCTACCGTGTTGTATTCGTATCAGGAAGGAGTTTATGCCCGCAAACCTCATCATGATTTTGGTGAGATTCGTCAAAAAGAGATAGTCGAGCATCAATTTGAGTTGATGAACCGTCACTCATTTCCGGTGTCGATTCATAATGTGATCGAGAGTTGTAGTTGTTCCGTGATCGAATATCCAAGGGGGAAATACAACCGGGGGAGCGAGCTTCCTTATCAGTGACCTGGAAAGTGGGTAGTAGTCGAGGGTTCACCGAAGTACGAATTGTAGTACTAATTGCTCTACCAGATGACAAAATCGTAATGATCCCATTAGGGTTGTCAGCTACAGTTATCCCTGAATTTGACTACCATCCTGTCCTATTGAGGTTTTCTAGAGATTGCGCGACTCAGACCGTGACATTTTCGTCCGCGAAGATGCAGTCGGCAATCATTCACGCTGCCTATTGTAACCACAAAGCCTTTGAAGCTGTCGTTCTTCCTGATAACCAATTATCGGTAACATTTTTCCCTGAACGCTATTTCGTTGGAGAGCTAAAAGCTGTGCAACCATTATATTTAACTGTTGAGACAAATAGCGAGAGAGAACCTGTGTGCAGAATCGATTTGTTGGTCATGGATGACAATGGTTGATTTTTGCTGAGCTAGCATTTGGCATGCTGTTATGATGGATTTACAAAGTCGGCAACTCTTGGCGTGTTGGTCGTAAAATGGTTTTCCTAATTAATCTGAGGAGGATCAGATGAGTGCGATTAGGTGTTTGAGGTTAAGTGCTGCTCTGACCCTCAGTGTGTTAGCTCTACACTTGACGTTTTCTCCTATTTAATGGAAGTAATCCGTGTGTGCAGTTTGCGAAAGATGATGTTTGCAGTTATGCTGGCTGCGATTTGACCATTAAATCTTGTTTCGGATTGCGACAAGAATTTTGCGAAGATGCAGAGGAAACAGAACAGGTGATCAATAAATTTACCTGTGTTACTTTTGAGAAAGCAAAATCTTGGTGCAAGGTGGTTCTTAATAAAGATAACAGCGTTGCTTATACCGATTGTATTCTTCATTTTGATTACTACTGGTCACGTATGTTTGGAGAATGCTTGCCAGATACAAGTGATCCCGGGTCTTGTGTTGCACCTTACTATTTCACAGATACTACGGGATGTTAGTTACAATCAATGAGGAGACGACTAATGTTAAGGTGAGCCATTCTATTTGGTTTAATCTTCTCTTTGGCTGTAAGTGCTGCTGATCCGTCGGTGGAGGAAATCGAGAAAAAGATCATCGAGATGCGTCAGCAGATCAGACGCGGCATCGTATCGATCGAATCCGTTATGAAAAGCAAAAATGGAAAACGTGATAAGAAGAGATCAGCGACCTATTGGTTTGATCATGATACGAAGCAATTTCGGTGCGATAGCGTGACAAAACGCCCTGATGATAAACAACCCCCCTATCGTTACATTCAATGTCTCAACTGTGAGAAGCCCAAATATTATTCGATTACAAAGAGAGGAAATTCAAAGATGGAGCGATGGCATTAACACTAAATCCGATGTTTCTGAATGGGAAAATGGATAAGCAGGCACCGAATCCGTTGGATCTGCGTATACTTGGAATGTATCCTGAGCCTACTCCTGTTCTTTACAATTTACACTTACAAAGCATTATCTCACGCGCGGATCGCGAAGAAATCAAGATGCAAAGAGATCGTTGGAACGGTGAAGAGTGTTGGGTAATCTCTTTTCGCACTCGTACCAAGTCCTTGTGGGAAATGTGGGTAGTACCGAGTCGTGGATACTCCGTAGTGCGTAGCGTCGTGAAGGCGGACCAAAAACGAGTAGCTACGGTTGCTTCTGTCGAATCGGATGTACAAAAAATCAAGGGAACCGAATTTTGGTTTCCTCGTACCGTCACGTATAAGCGACAAGCAAATGGAGAGATCAACCTGGAAGAGGTGGTTACTATTAAACAGGCCTCGTTTAACCAAGCACTCGACGAAAATGTTTTCAAACTTGCTGGGATGAACATCGCCAAGGGAACGGTTATTGCCGGGCGTCTTCCGAATGGGCAAGCGCAAGCCTGGTCCTGGGATGGCTCACAAGTTATTAATTACATAAGGCCATCGATTCCCGTGGCCGAAGCAACCTCCTCATTCTTTACGAACTTGGTAAACTACTGTGCGGCCGGATTTACCTTACTTGCTTTAGTATCGGGGTGGTTTTATTTTCGAACAGCAAGGCAAGCGAACCAACGGACATACTAACTAGAGCGCTTCTCAAGAATGATTGTAGTGGCGGGGGATGAAAAGCTTTTTCGCAGGCTGAAGCCTGTGACTACCTGCCACACAGCGTGCGGCTACCTGTTAATTAAAACTGGTAGTCGCAGGCTTCAGCCTGCGATCCGCTACACCATTTCGCAGAGCGCTTTAACCATCACCCTCGATTGTGGCGGTAGGACTTGTTGAGCATTCTTGACCGAAATAAGATTTCGTCATGGGAAGCCAGCAACGTGACCGAACTGGGTTCACCCTGCTTGAGTTATTGGTCGTGATCGGCATTATCGCGGTCTTGCTCGGCCTACTTCTCCCCGCCATACAAAAGGTTCGAGCCTCAGCTTCTCGACTACATTGCGCGAACAATCTGAAACAGCAAGGATTAGCGTTACATCTTTACCATGACGCTCACTTAGTTTTTCCTCCCGGATTATCCAATCGTTCCCTTCGGTCCTCCTTTCCCTATTTGGGATGGCAGGTACGACTTCTTCCGTATCTGGAGCAAGAGCCTCTTTGGAGCGCGATCGTAGCCGCCTTTCAACAAGATCGCTTTCCGTTTAACAATCCCCCTCATAGGGCAATGAGTACCGTAGTACCTTTATTCACTTTGTCCGAACGATTCTCGATTATCCACTCCGCGGACTATTCATGATAAGTCAGTTGCCTACACGAGTTATCTGGGTGTGGAAGGACTGAGCCATTTGTCGAGAGATGGAGTGCTTTACTACGATTCGGCGGTTCGATTTACGGATATTCGAGATGGCACCTCGAACACCCTCATGATTGGTGAACGACCGCCTAGCAGTGATTTTTATTATGGCTGGTGGTATGTGGGGTCGGGGCAAGCGGATACTGGATCCGTGGATATGTTGCTTGGAGCGCGTGAAATCCAAACGGACAATCCTATTTTTCCACAATGCCCTAAAGGCCCATATCAGTATCAACCAGGCAGGGTGACCAACCCGTGCGATCTCTTCCATTTTTGGAGTCTGCACTCACTCGGGCGGCGGCAACTTCGCCTTTAGTGATGGGTCGGTCCGTTTTCTCTCCTACTCTATCGATCCCATGTTGCCCCAGTTAGCTACCCGCAATGGCGGTGAAGTGGTCGAACTTCCATGATTGACGAAACTAGGTCGCTAGCCCAGCTCCCCTGCCTCGACCAGGCGCGGAAGCGATGTTATTAACTGAGGCTATCTTCCCCGCAAAGTTGGCGTAATTCCCCAATTGCCGACTCTTTGAAGTTTCGCTCAATCCCGCACCTGTCCGGAATCGATGAAATAACCACGCCTCTCATTGTGGGAGTGCGAAGACAGGAGTCCACCACAGACGGGGAGTTGCGATGCTGGGTCGACCTTGGCTTGTGGGAGGACTGCTGCTGAGCCTCTGTGGTCTGGTTGGGGCGGCGGAGAAACCGGTCTATCCCTTCGCACCGACGGCACAGCAAAGCCCGGCCTCAGGGGGCATGCCGCGCATTCCTATGGAGGCGGTTCCGCCGGCCTTGCGCGACAAGGTACGCGGCGTGCTGGAACAAACCTCGCTGACCTCGAAGGCACAGCCGGAGGCGTTCCATGCGGAGATGCCCGTATATCTCTGGTTGCTCGATCATCCCGATCTGACCGTCAAACTGTGGAAGCAAGTCGGGGCAACGGTGCAGGATATCCACGACCGAGGCGACGGAGTCTACGTTTGGCGCGATCCCACCCACGGCAGCGAAGTTCATTGGCAGAGCGCAATCAAGACGCACAACCTGCACGCTTGGTACGCCGAAGGTAAGGTGAAGATCTCACCTCTGTTGCCGATGACCCACTTCCGAGCCTTGGCCGTGCTGTCGTTCCGCGAGGGGCAGGATGCCCAAGGACGGCCCGCGATCCAGCATCAAGTCCACTTCTTGCTACGCTGCGATAGCAAGGCGGTGTCGCTGGCCACGAAATTGCTGGGAGCCTCAGCGCCGCGCATGGCGGAACAGTATCTGGGACAATTGCAGATGTTCTACGGCGGTATGGCTTGGTATCTCTGTCAGGACGAACAGCGGGCACGCAAGCTCTATCGTCAGGTGGGATTGATCGTTCCGTGAAGCGAAAACCGCTGGATTCTTCATCAAATCTACTTGAAATGTCCATCTGATCTTTTCGAAATCTACTCCCTATGATCGACCTCACCCAGGGGTACGATCACGAGGGACTGTCATGTGGATTGATCGATTCGTGCGCTTGCTATTGCCACGACAGGATCATTTTTTTGTCTTGCTGGATGAACTCAGCGCGAAGATGACAGCCAGTGCTGCGGTCTTCCGAGAGTTGACCACGGCGACGAGTCACCTCCAGTTCGCGGAGATCGCCGCTCGCCTGAAGCCGCTGGAAACCGAGGCGGATGCCATCTGTCATCGCATTTACAAGGAGCTGGACAAAACCTTTGTCACGCCGATCGATCGAGAGGATATTGCCCATCTGACTTCAGCCTTGGACGACGTGATCGACAGCATGGAACATGCTGGTGCGTTTGCCGCTCTGTTCCGCTTTGACACGTTGACAGGGTCGATGAAACAACTGATCGAGCTACAGATCCGAGCGATTCACGAGTTAGCGAACGCGGTCCGCCAGCTCCGTAAGTTCAGCAACCCCGAGTCGATTCGCGAGCCAACCGTGGCGGTGCATACGCTGGAGAATGAGGCCGACCTGATCTACCGTCAGGCGATCGAGGCGTTGTTCAGCGACACGGTTGATGCTCGCGAGCTGGTTCGACAGAAAGACATGTTGTACACCCTGGAAGACGGTGTCGATCAGTGCGAGGATGCCATGGACGTGATCCGCTCGGTGGTGGTGAAAAATGGCTGAAGGAATCACGGCACTGTTGATCGTGGTGGTGGGCCTGGCGATTATCTTCGACTACATCAACGGCTTTCACGACACGGCCAACGCCGTGGCCACCGTGGTATCGACCAACGTCCTTCCCGGACGGACGGCGGTGCTGTTGGCCGGACTGTTCAACTTTGTCGGGGCGTTCTGGGGAACGCATGTGGCCAAGACTATCGCCGGCGACATCGTTGGTCCTGACGACAATCTGACGCAAACCGTGGTGGCCTCGGCCCTGCTCGGCGCGATTATCTGGAATCTGATTACCTGGTATTACGGCATCCCCTCTAGCTCGTCACACGCCCTGATTGGCGGCATCGTTGGCGCGGTGTGGATGTTCAAGGTGACGCACGACAGCTACGCGCTAGAATCGCTGGTGGAGCTGTTCACCTCGCGTGGAGTCACGCTGGCCCTGAAGGCACTCGTGGTGTCTCCTCTGGTGGGCATGGGATGCGGCTTCACGTTTATGATTCTGCTGCTCTGGCTGGTGCGCGGTTGGAAGCCGTATGCCGTCAATCGCACGTTCCGAGTTCTGCAACTGATCTCTGCCGGCGGCATGGCGTTCTCGCACGGTTCCAACGATGCTCAGAAGTCGATGGGGATTATCACGATGGCTCTGGTGGCGGCGAACCTGGCCCGGTTTAACGAACGCGGCCAACCGATTGTTGAGTTCTGGGTGATCTTCGTTTGTGCAGCGGCTATGGGATTGGGCACGGCCTCGGGCGGCTGGCGGATCATGAAGACCATGGGCCACAAGATCATCAAGCTGCGACCGATCAACGGCTTTGCCGCCGAGACCTCGGGAGCAATGGTGATTCTGACGGCGACGCAATTCGGCGCACCAGTCAGCACCACGCACGTCATCGCCGCCAGCATCATGGGCGTGGGAGCGTCGAAGCGAGTCTCGGCAGTGCGGTGGGGCGTGGCGACGAACATTCTCTGGGCCTGGGTGCTGACGATTCCGATCTCCGCCGTTGTGGCTGCCTTCATTTATGCCATCCTTGGGGTGCTGACCGGCGGCTAGAACGGGCATCATGGAATGATTCTTGCTGACCGGTCTTTGCCGAGGCCCTAAGACTGTGGTAAAACAAAGAAGATTCGCGGAGCAGTTCGAGCGTAGGACATGTTCTGCCTGACCGCGATTTCTGGAAGCAATCCGCACATGGGTATTTACGACCGCGAGTACTATCGTCGCGATTCCGGATGGTTCGGCGCATTGCAACAAAGCCGTGCCGTCTACTGGTTGATCGGAATCAATGTCGCCTGCTTCATCTTTCAGCTGGCGACTCGGGCCGGCAATGCTCGAGGACTAGGCCCGTTTACCGACGCTCTGATTCTCAATGTCCCCAAAGTTTTCGAGGGGCAGGTTTGGCGACTCGTCACTTATGCTTTTCTCCACGATCCCGACTCGATCCTGCACATTGTTTTCAACATGTACGTCCTGTTCGCCTTCGGTCGCCACGTCGAGGAGTTGCTCGGCAGCGTGGAATTTCTCGCGCTGTATTTGTGCGCGACGGTGGTTGGCAGTTTGGGCGTGGTGCTAGCGTTTGTTCTCGGCTTCTCTGGACCGCTTGTTCTCGGCGCGTCCGGGGCGGTGATGTCTGTGCTGCTCGTGTTTGCCTGCTATTATCCGCGGCAAGTGGTGCTCTTATTCTTCATCATTCCGGTGCCGATTTGGCTACTCGTCGTTCTTATCGTCGGACTGGATTCGTTCGGTCTGCTCAGTCAGAACAACCAAGGGGTGGCGACCTCGGCTCATCTGGCTGGAGCCGCCTTTGGGTTTGCCTATTTCAAACTGAAATGGCGACTCACGGGTTGGATGTCCAGCCTCGGCAATTGGCGCGAGTGGTCCCGACGACGCGCTCGACCGGATCTGCGTCTCTACCGTGAGGACGACGATTTCAGCGAGGCCCCAACACCGCGTTCGTCGCCGTTTCGATCGCCGGAGGAAGAGCGACTCGAAGCTCAGGTCGATGCGATTCTGGAGAAGATTCAGCGAGTCGGCATGAGCGGCTTGACGGAAAGCGAACGCCAAACGCTGCTGCGGGCCAGCGAGGCGATCAAACGCCGACGCGGGTGATGGTGAACGCGGCAATGCTCCAACTGATCGATGTGCCGACCGAACGCACCACCGCTGCCACCGACGTACTCTTGGGGGTTGCTGCTCTGGGCTGTGCCGTTTGGCTGCTGTCGTTTCGCGCCGTTCAGCCGTTCAAAAGCTGGATCTGGGCGGTGGCATTTGTCTGTCTGGCCGTTGCTGCTCTTGTCGGAGCGGGGATTCACGCTTTTCAGCTCGATCGTGCTACTCGAGCTGGGCTGTGGATTCCGGTCAACCTGTCGCTGGGGTTGACGATGGCCCTGTTCGCGGTCGGAGCGATTCACGACGGCTGGGGCCAGGACACCGCTCAACGAACCTTGCCCGTCATGCTGCTGGCGGCGTTGTTGTTCTTCGCTGCCACTCGGATCTTTGCCGTCAACTTTGGGCTGTTCCTCGCCTACGAGGCCTGTGCCATGTTGTTGGCCCTGGGGGTGTACGGCTGGCTGCTGATTCGTGGTGGCTACCCCGGCGCGGGCTGGATGGTGGCCGGGGTGCTGCTGTCGATCCTAGCCGCTGTCCTGCAGGCGATTCGCTCCCTGCGCGTCACGCTGATCTGGGAGTTCGACAACAACGGCGTCTTTCATTTGGTGCAGCTGGTTGCCGTCGTCGTCTTGTTGGTGGGACTCCATCTGTCCTTGCAAGCCTCTGTGGCAACGCGGTAAATCGCTGGCCAGACGCGGAATCCGTTGGTTGGCCAGACGCTGCACGGATTCCGGTTATACCAGTCATGTGTAACGTCTACAGGACACGTTTCCCTCGCTGCTGGACACGGAGGCCGGGCGGTTTCGTATGATGGAGTTGATCGATCGTTTACGGTCTCATTTCGGAGAGAACCACCATGTGTTCAAGCGAAGTCTCAGGGCACCTTCACCGGCTGCGCCGAGGAGCGGGCTTTCTACTGGCGTTGGGCCTCGTGCTAGGGGCAGTCAACTCACCCAGCACGGCTCAGGAAGATGAGCGGACAAAAGAGATCCGCGAAGTTGAGAAAAAGCTGGAGGAACTCAAGCAGAAGCTGGCCGCTCTTAAAGGGAGTGATCCGACCAAGGGACGCCAGCCGCTCACGATCAACGATGCCCTAGCTTGGCGCACGGTCAGTCGAGAGACTCTGTCGCGCGATGGGCAATGGTTCGCCGCCGCCATCCTGCCTAGTGAAGGCAAGGGCGAGGTGATCGTTCGGCAGACTAACGGCGACAAAGAGCACAAGTTCGCCGAACTGGATGGCGTAGGCAATCTAGCCTTTTCCGCCGATAGCAAGTGGGTGGCCTTCAGTGTGCTTCCCAAGCGTGGCGGAACGTCGCCCGCGCTGAGCAAAATGGGACCGACCCCGTCCACCGACGGCGCTGAGACGGGCAAAGTCGTGCTGGTTAATGTCGAGTCGGGTAGTAAGAGGGAGTTTCCCGGCGTAACACGCTTTACGTTCTCCGGGCCGGACAGCAACGTTCTGGCCATGCATAAGTCGCCGACCGCAACGGCAACGACTTCGCCCAACCCTGCGATTCCCTCCCAACTCGCTGCCGCCGCTGCCGCTGCCCCATCGCGTTCCAAGGGAGCGGATCTGATCCTACACGAACTGGCGACAGGACGAACACTGACCTTGGGCAACGTCGCCGAGTTCGGCTTCAACAAGGCCGGCAGTCGACTCACCCTGTTGCTGGACACTCAGGGACAGTTGGGCAATGGCGTGCAGATTCGCGACATGAAGACCGCTGCTCTGCATCAACTGGAGAGCGGCAAAGCCTCCTATGAAGGTCTCGTTTGGACGGAAAAAGGAGACGCTTTCGCTCTGCTCAAGGGGATCGAGGACAAGGGCGAGAAGCGCTTTAGCTTGTTGCTCTGTACCGAGCCGCTGGCGGCCACTCCGACGCTGACCGCCGTCGATCCGGCCACGGACGCCGCCTTCCCCAAGGAACTGATGGTCAGTGCCGGACGTCGCCCCACCTTCTCCGAGGACCGCGAAATCGTTTTCTTCGGCATCGGCAAAGCGAAGAAGAATGACTCTGCCGACAAAGCCAAGGGCAAGGAGAAAGGCAAAGCAGGAACTGAACCGGCCAAGAGTGAAGCCAGCAAACGTTCCGAAAAGCCCGATCTGGTGATTTGGCACTGGAACGATGTCCGTCTGCAATCCGAGCAAGAGAAGTCGGCGGCTCTGGATCGACAGTACACTTATCTCTGTGCCTATCGACTCAAGGACAAGAAGTTCCTGCGGCTGGCCGATGACGCGGTCAAGACGGTCAACCTGGCTGAGAAGCAACGCTACGCTATTGGTCTGGATCGTCGCGCTTACGAACGTGCCCTGGACGGCAAACGGCTACAGGATGTCTACGTTATCGATCTGAAGACGGGGGAGCGCCGACTTGCTCTGAAACAGAACCGCTACCTGATGGGCAGTTCGCCGGATGGCACGAAGTTTCTCTACTTCGACGATGGCCAATATCATGTTTATGACATGGTCGCCGGAGCCACCCGGTGCATTACCAAGGACGTGCCGACCAGCTTCATCGACACGGACAATGATCGACCTGTCGATCGTCCACCGACTTTTTCTCTAGGCTGGACGAAAGACAGCGCGGCGGTGCTGCTCCACGACGGCTGGGATGTCTGGAAGGTGCCAGTCGCTCAGGGGCAGGCCGTGAATCTCACGGGGAACGGTAAGAAGGACGGCATTCGCTACCGAACTCGTGTGGTCTTCGATGAGGACGAAAAGGGCATCGACCTGGACAAGCCGCAGGTCTTCACGATGTACGGCGAATGGACTAAGAAGAGCGGCTATGTCCGCATCGATCCCAAGGGGGAGCGGACGATCCTGGTCTGGGACGAGGCGATGTTCTTGGGGTTGAAAAAGGCCCAGCAGGCCGAGGTCTTCGTTCACACACGACAGACGACGACAGAGTATCCCGACTGGTACAGCAGCGGCGCGGACCTGAAGAATGCTCAGCGACTGACCAACGCCAATCCGCAGCAGCAGCGGTTCCAATTCTGCTCCGGCGCTATGTTAGTGACTTACGAGAGTGCTAAAGGAGATAAACTCCAGGGGGCATTGTATCTGCCGGCCAACTATGAGAAGGGCAAGAAGTACCCCACCGTGGTCTACATCTACGAGAAGCTGTCGCAGAACAAGAACCGCTACCAGATGCCTCGGTTGTCGGGCAGCGGTTTCAACGCGTCGCTGTACACTAGCAACGGCTACGCGGTGTTCGAGCCGGACATCACCTACAAACTCAACGATCCGGGCATGTCGGCGTTGTGGTGCGTGATGCCGGCGCTGGAGGCGGCCATCGCTACGGGCGTGGTCGATCGCGACCGAGTCGGCCTGCATGGCCACTCGTGGGGCGGTTATCAGACGGCATTTCTGATCACACAGACGCCCGCGTTCAAGGCCGCTGTCGCTGGCGCGCCTCTGACCGATCTGATTAGCATGTACAGCTCGATCTACTGGAACGTGGGCATCACCAACCAACAGATTTTCGAGTCAAGCCAGGGCCGATTCACTGGGGGTTACTGGGACATGCCCGAGGCCTACATCCGCAACTCGCCAGTCTTCCATGCCAAGAATGTTGTCACGCCGCTGATTATCCTGCACAACGACAAGGACGGCGCGGTAGACTTCAATCAGGGCATCGAGTACTTCAACACGCTGCGACGGATGGAGAAGCCGGTAGTGATGTTGCAGTACAGGGGCGAGAACCACGGGTTGGCCAAGCAGGCGAATATGAAGGACTACATGGTGCGGATGCGCGAGTTCTTCGATCATCACCTGCAAGGCAAGCCAGCCCCAGCCTGGCTGAAGGAAGGGGTTCCGCATCTTCAGATGGACGAACATCTGAAGGAACGGGGTGAATAGTAAAGTTGGCGGCGGGAGGTTCGGCGAGAACCTCCCGTGTCTTGGCCGAAGGTATGGGGATCATGAGTCATCGTTACCGCGGTGGGTTCACCTTGATTGAACTGCTGGTGGTCATCGCCATTATTGCCGTCTTGATTGGCCTGTTGCTGCCGGCGGTGCAGAAAGTGCGTGAGGCGGCTGCTCGTTTGCAGTGTCAAAACAATCTCAAACAGATTGCATTGGCCTGCGTCAATTACGAGGTGCGTCATGGCATGTTTCCGCGGTCCAACACCACTAGTCCGCCCTGGCATGGCTGGCCGGCTTTGATTTTGCCTGACCTGGAGCAGGAGAACGTCAGCAAAATCTATGTGATGTCGGCGAACTGGTATGATCCGGTCAATGAGCCAGCGCGGAATGCTCAGGTGGCGACGTTCCTTTGTCCCAGCGCCAGTCGTGGACGGATTGGCCAGTCGGACGTGGCGGGTGCGCCTGGCTCACCCTTTTCCGGGGCCGCCTGGGACTACACCAATGTCTCGGTCGTCGCTCAGCCGTTGCTCGCTTATTTGAACTATCCAGATCCGGCAAGTTACCCTTTAATCTGGCGCGGCGTGATGAGTTCTACCGGATCGACGGTGGCCCAGATCACCGACGGGCTGTCCAACACCCTGCTGGTGACGGAAGATGCCAACCGCCCGGAATACTGGGTCAAAGGCCGACGGATACTGCATCTCATCCCTCCGTTTGGTGGAGCCGGTCCCGGCGTCGCCACCGGCGGCGTCTGGGCCGACCATCAGAAAGGATTCGGCATCGAAGGAACCAGTCCCGATGGGCTGACGTTGATCGGCGAATGTGCCATCAACTGCAACAATGCCTACGAGATTTATGCCTTTCATCCCGGTGGGGCGAACGCGGCGATGGCCGATGGCAGCGTCCGTTTTCTGCGCGAATCGATCTCGATCCGAACGCTGGCGGCGCTAACCACTCGTGCTGGTGGGGAAGTGATTAACGAGTAGGCCGCCCCGCCATGCTAGTCGACGCACTGGCGCGGCAGCTGCTACCTTGAGCGAAGGCACTGCCCTTGTACCCCAAAGGAGTCATCAGACATGGCCCGGGATGCTAAAAAATACGGCTTCGCCACCAACGCCATTCACGCGGGACAGGATCCCGACCCAGCCACTGGGGCGACGGTTGTGCCGATTTACGCGACTTCGACCTACACCCAGGCCGCTCCGGGCCAGCACAAGGGCTACGAATACTCGCGCTCGGGCAATCCGACTCGCACGGCCCTGGAAACCTGTCTGGCCGCTCTCGAAGGCGGCGAGAAAGGATTGGCCTTCGCCTCGGGACTGGCGGCAACGACGGCTGTGTTGTCGCTGTTGCGGCCTGGCGAGGAGGTCATCGCGGCTTCGGATCTGTACGGCGGCACTTACCGCCTGCTGGAGAAAGTCTTTCGTCCCTGGGGGTTGGTCACGCACTACACCGACGATCCCAGCCCGCAAGGGTTCTCCCGCGTGCTGACTCCGAAGACCAAGCTGGTCTGGATCGAAACACCAACAAATCCTCTCCTGCAAATCCTTGATATTGCGGGTATTGCTGAGCTGGCCCATCGTCATGGCGCGCTGTTGGCTGTCGATAACACTTTTGCCTCGCCCTATCTCCAGCAACCGTTGCGTCTGGGAGCTGACTTAGTTGTCCACAGTACGACCAAGTATCTCGGCGGCCATTCCGACGTGGTCGGCGGTGCGGTCATCGGACGGAGCGAATTGCTCAAGCCGATTCAGTTCTACCAGAACGCGGCGGGAGGTGTGCCCGGACCGTTCGATGCCTACCTCACTTTGCGCGGTTTGAAGACGCTGGAAGTGCGGATGCGCAAGCACTGTGAGAATGCCCGTCGATTGGCTGGTTGGCTCGCCGAGCATCCTAAGGTCGAGCGGGTCTATTATCCGGGGTTGGCGTCGCATCCAGGGCACGATCTGGCAGCGCGGCAAATGCGGGACTTCGGCGGCATGCTCAGTCTTCGGTTGCGGGGCGGCACTGAGGCTGCTCAGCGCTTTCTGACACGCACTCGCCTGTTCAGTCTGGCCGAAAGTCTCGGCGGCGTTGAGTCGCTGGTTTGCCATCCAGCCACGATGACACACGCCAGCATTCCTCCGGAGATTCGCCTAGCGCGTGGCGTGGATGACGGTTTGATCCGCCTCAGCGTCGGTATTGAGGACGTGGAAGACCTCGAAGCCGATCTGCAAACTGCTCTGAACTGAGCCGAGAAGAGAGAGCCTTTTGTCCCGGTATGAAGTTCGTGCGCGGGCTAAAGCCCGCGGCTCCCACCATCCCCGGTAGTCGCAGGCTTCAGCCTGCGTCCCACTACCATTCGCCTATAAGCTATCGATTTACTCTTCGATGCGTTTGTAGATGCGTTCAAACTCGGCATTGCAGCGCTCGAAGGCGGCGATCAAGCTGGGATCAAACTGCCCCAGACTGCGTTCAATGATGATGCGAATAGCACTAGAGTGCGATACAGCCGGTTTGTATAGCCGCATCCGCCGCAGCGTGTCGTAGACATCGGCGATGGCCACGATCCTTGCTGCTGGCGGGATAGCGTCTCCGGCCAGGTGGTCGGGGTAGCCTTTGCCGTCGAAGCGTTCGTGATGATGCCGCACGATTACCCGGGCCATGCCGAGAAACTCCAACGCCGCGCCGTACTCTTTGGCTAGCGACGCCAAGATCTGATCACCGATCACCGGGTGCGTCTCGACCAGGGTTCGTTCGGTCGGCGACAGCGACGCGGGTTTGAGCAGAATGTCATCGGGCAAGCCAATTTTGCCGATGTCATGCAGGGGCACACAGCGTTCGAGTTGTTCCAGGAACCGGTCATCGACCAGTCCCTGCCACGGGGGAGACTTGGCCGCTTCCATCGCTAGCGTGCGGCAGTAGAGCTGCATCCGTTTGAGATGACCGGGCGTTTCTCCATCGCGCGATTCCGCGAACTTGGCCATCGCGAACAGCAGGGCGTTGTGGGCCTCACGAAGGTCTTCGCCGCGAGCTAACAGGCTGTCTTCCAGTTGTTGATTGACCTGTAGCAGTTGCTCGGTCAGCTGGGCCGCTCTATCCTGGGCCGCCTTTAACTGCAAGGCATGCTGCACCTTGGCGATGAACTGTCTCAACTCATAGGGTTTAGGGATGTAGTCGTCCGCGCCGCGTGGCAGAGATTCGGAAAGCTCGTTCTGATCCCCGGTGCCGGAGATGATGATAATCTTCAAGTGCGGATCGTCGCTGCGCTCGCGGATTTGCCGGCAGACTTCATAGCCGTTGACATCAGGCAACGCCAGATCTAACAGAATGAGATCAAACTTGTTTTGCTGAATCGCCTCCAGCGCACTTTTGCCGTCGCGAACCTCGACGCACTTGCCGCCTAGCTGCTCCAGCGTGGTGCGATGCAGGACGCGAACGCGCATTTCGTCGTCGACGATCAGCACACGAAAACGGTGCCCGTGGCTCTCGGATAATGCAGACTCTGTGGATATTAATTGTGGCCCACAGTTGGCAAATAGGAACGGACGCAAGGCATTCATCACCGCCAACGCCGACGACGGACGCTCCGCCGGGTTCCGCGTCAGCATGCGGTTCACCAGTTCGTCTAGTTCGAGTGGCACGTCGGAACGTAGCGAGCGAAGCCGACGTGGTTCTTGTTGTTGCAACACACGCAGGGCGTGGCCCACATGAGCCTGGTATGGATACGGGCCTTCACCGGTGAGCAGCCAGAATAACGTCGCTCCCAGACCGTAAATATCTGCTTCTTTGCCGACTTGTGACGGATCGTGGCTTTGCTCGGGAGGCATGAATTCCACGGAACCAAGCAAGGCCCGTTGATCGGTGAGTCGGCTGGAGAACTGTCGCGCCAGGCCAAAATCGACGAGCTTCACGGCCTTGGCTCCGGTCAGCAACAGATTCGACGGTTTCAGGTCGCGATGAATCAAATGGCGGTCGTGAGCAGCTTGTAGCCCAGAGGCAGCCTGATAGATAAAATGACAAGCGTCGGTCACAGATGGCACGCCGTTTCGGACCACGTACTTTTCCAGGTCGCCTCCCTCGACCAACTCCATGACCAGATAGATCAGAACTGGAGAGCCGTTGCAAGCTTCCAATTCGCCAGCATCCAACGCCAGCACCACATTCGGATGCGATAGTTCGGCCAGCAGACGCATCTCGCCGTAGAATCGCTGCTTGACGGAGGCGGGACAATCCTCATCGACAGGTAACACCTTGATGGCCACTCGGCGATGCATCAAACGATGCTCGGCCAGGTAGACCGTGCCCATGCCGCCTCGGCCCAACTCGTCCAGCACGCGATAACTGCCGAGTACCAAGCCGTGAACATTCCCCAACAGCACCCGCTCGAACTGATACATGGTCAGTACGCCGGCTTGAACTAAGGCGGCTCCAAGCTTCTCCTCAGAGGTGTAATCACGTAGTCGATCGACTCGCTCGCTGAGGAAATTGCCGCGTTCGGAGTAGCCGATCAAACCGATCTGTCCCAGTCGATCGAGGAATTGTCGCGCCTTGGCCGGAAGCATGTAATCGGCCTCGGAGCGGGAGCGGGAGCGAGCCGAGTCGGGCGTAGATGCGAAGGTCATAGTTGATTCCCACAAGCCAGCCGGGGAGCGAGATCCTGCGCTGCAAACATAGTTCGGAATCCGCCCACGAGCAAAACGATTGTCCGCAGATTTCGCGGCGGTGAAGGGACTTGGCTCCGCCGCTTCAGACAGCTTGTCTTACTGCCTTGCCAATCTGGGACGGGGACCATACCTCAACTGTAGATATCCGGGCCGACGACCCGGCCTGGCCTCCCTGTATTGACTGTAGCGTTTGAGGAGAAATCGAATGAAGAACCTGACGCGCGTGATGGCGTTTGCTCTGATGCTGCTACTGGTGGCGGTTTTGGTCAACAGTTCAGCTAGAGCAGCGGAAGACGAGGAGGTCAAGAAGGCCCAGGCCGAGATTCTCGCTTTGGCGAAGAAGCTTTCGGAAGGCAAGGACGTTGCCCAAGAAGCCCAGGCGATCCGCAAGAAGTACGACGATCTGAACACTATCATGCATGCCTACAAGCCCAGCCCCAAAGGTGGCATCGGCACCGGTCTGGAACCCAAAGCCGGCGATGGTATCGAGATCAAGTTGATTAACCTGGGCAAGCGCGCCCTACCTGCCGCTACCTTGGCTAAGGAGAAGGACGCACTGCTCAAGTCTGCTTATGTGAACTTGGCGATCGGCGAAATCACCATGCACTATGCGCCAGAAAAGCCCCGAGGCGGCAAGGGAGCCAAGGAGTGGAAGCAGTTCACCGAGGACATGAACAAAGGCACCAAGGAACTGATCCAGGCTTTGAAGGATGCCAACCCTGCCAACGTCAAGAAAGCTGCTCTCGACGTCAACAACGCCTGCCAGAATTGTCACTCCGACTTCCGGGATTAACCGAATTTCCCCTCCCGACCTAACTAACCACGAGGCCGACGAGCTGCTCTACTCGTCGGCTTCGGGCTTGTCTAGCAGTCCTTGATGAGAGTTGCAGATGCTTAATGGCAGTATAGACTACAAACAAGATCGTTAATATCGAACAAGTGAGGGAGACGTCGGAACCAGCTCTGGTCCGGGAGCGCGGCCGGTCGCCTGCATCGGAGAGATGTATACCGGGCCGCGATGCCGTGGTAATTCCGGATGCAACTGTAGGCGATACAGCCCCATCCGCAAGAGGGGTTGCTTTCCCTCGTCCTGGGTACGGCTGCTCTCCAGCACTAGTTCGCAACGGGCATAAGGTTCGTAGCGCGGCACACTGTAGCGACGAGTCACGACATACACTTCCCCATCGACTTCCTCGCGGAGCAGGAACGAGGGATTGTGCAGCAGTTTGGCACGTCCCTCAAAATAGTAGAGAAACCATGACGAGCCGAGCGGGCCACAGTCATCGTGGACATACAGGGCCGCACTAGCTGGAAGCGTGGCACATACTCGCTCGACCAGGGCACGGTCGCCGACGAAACGATCCTCAATGAGAGTCAGAAAGGCGTGGCCGAACCAGTGTAGCGGCAGCAGCAGCACAAATAGAGCAATGGCCGCGATGCGGAGTTGTTCGCGACTGAGAATCCACCAGTAGGCCAAAACCAGCACCGGCCAGCCGAGCGTGACGATCGGTTGCAGCTTGCCCAGAGGAGAGCCGAACAGATGCAGCGCGAGCAGGCCAGGTAGTCCCACGCCGGCGAGCATCGGCCAGGGTTGACGGAGCCAGTTCTGGGTCGGCAGCCATTGCCACAAACGCACCATACCCAGTGACGAAAGAACCGCCCACGGTGCCACGGCGTGCAGCAGGTAGTGATGATGCTTTCCCTGGGGAATGGAGAAGAAGGCGATCGGCACCAGTGCCCAGCACCAGAGAAAGCGTTCCGGGGTGCGCCCGTGGCACAGGGCGGCTCGCCACGAGGTCGCTAACCCAATGCCGGCCAGAATCGTCCAGGGAAAGAGAATCCACGGCAGATGGACCAGGTAGTACCACACCGGCTCACGCATGTAGCCCTGGTTGTAGCGTCCCGCATAATCATGAGTCCACAGCTCCACAATGTCGGGATAACGACAGTAGGCAGCCGTGGCCCAGGCAGAGCCGACCAGCAAGAAGGCGAGCCAGCCCGGCAGCCAGACGTAACGGCGCAGCATCGCCCAGCGATCCGAGCCAGCCAGAAGGTAGACCGCGATGGGCAGTAGAATCATCAAGTCGCCGAAGAACAACCCCTTGACCCAATTTGCCATGCCGACGACGATGAAGAAGGCCAGCACCGCGAACGGCCGTTTGCCCAGGAACCTCTCGGTGCCCGGAGCAGCCGGACGTTCGCGATATTCCAGGTGAACGAACAACGCCATCGCGCCGGTGACGATTCCGCACAGAAACATGTCGCATTCCGGACCAGTCGCGTAGTGACTGAACTCACGGATGGTAGCCAGAATCAGTCCCGACATGAGTCCCACAGCACGGCCATACCACAGCGAGCCCATCCAGGCGACCAGGAGCACGCAGGGAAAAGCGACAAACAGCGGAGCCATACGATAGGCCGGGGCCGAATCGCCCAGCATCGCGATGAACGGCATGGTCAGCCAGAAAGGCAACGGTGGACGTTCCAGCCAGGGCCGACCGCCATAGTGCGGGATGATCCAGTCGCCGTCGGCCCGCATCTCCCGGATGTTGATACAACCGACTGTTTCGTGCGAGGTCAACGTCCGATCGAACCAAAGGGCGAACGCACCGATCAGAAAACAATACAGCGCCAGGAGCAGATAATCCGAACGACGTAACGGGGACGGCATGCGTCGACTCCTGTTTCGTGGACGACTCCGGTTCGACGAACCTTCGCGACGCCGTCAGATAGCTAGCGAACCGCGACGGGTCAAGTCGAGCCACTCTTTCACCGAGTAAATCGCTCCGGTTTGCCGATTTTGCCAGGTCGCTGATCGACGTGAAAGTAGGAGGAGTTGAATACTAGCTACGAACCGCGTAACTCCGAAAGGTCATGAATTGCAGTGATTGTGCGTCTATGGGCCAGGCAGCCCACGAAGCAAAATTCCACTTTCTGATTCAAGTTGCTCAGTAGATTCTGCCGATCTAACCAAGGCGAACTGTCTCGCGCCAAAAGGTGTTGCATTGCAGCAAACCAGGAAACGATGAGAGACCGGCCAAAACGAGCACGAGCATCGATCCGTTACGATTGGCTCTGCCTAGAAAGGCATCGATATACCGGGCTCTCCCAGAATTTCCCCAGCGCCGAGACTACCAGCCCAATCCGAGTTGCCTTCACTCGTCGTCTCGCAAGGAGCCTGTCGATGACCTGCACTAGCCGATTGCTCCTCATCCTGTTCGTTGGGGTCGCGGTTTGCGCGGCGCGAGCAGACGAAAAAATCGAATTGATGGGACCGCCGCCTCCGGAACGGCTGCCGATGATCCTTCCCGCGGTGCCGCCCGCAGATCTGCCACCGCTCGAACCTAAGACTACCAAGGACGAAGCCGCCAACAAGGATTCGGTCCCCGTGGTGGTGACGCCAGTTACTCCACTGGCTTCGGTGGCAAGTAACGGTGGAATCGAAGAGTTGTTTGGGCGCTTTTTGCCGCGTATCGGCTATAGCTACGATGCCTTCGACACGGTCGGACGCGACGGCGGGCTGTCGGCATTTCAGCTGTTCTTGCCCTTCTGGCAGGATCGCGACTCGACTCGGCTGCTGTTCTCCGACTCGCGCCTGCTGCTCTTCGATGCTCGTGGCACTGTCGGAGCGAACCTGGGGCTGGGCGGTCGGCTCTTTTCGGAAACTCTGGGCTGCACACTGGGCGGCTACCTTTACTGGGATTATTCCGACACGGGCCGCGCTAGCTTTAATCAGGTGTCTGGCGGAATCGAGACGCTCGGCGATCGAGTCGATGCGCGGGCCAACTTCTACGTCCCGATCGGGCGAGATCGCAAGCAGGTAGATCAGTTCTTCACGGCCAACACCGAACCATACTTCCAGAACAATCTGCTGTACGTCGGTGGCGGTCAAGGAGTGAAGTTCTTCGAGCAAGCGTTGTACGGGTTCGACACCGAAGCCGGGCTGAAACTGCTGGCCATCGAAGGGTTGGAATTGCGAGCCTTCGCTGGCATGTATCACTATCAGGGTGAGGCCGCCCAGCAAGCCTGGGGGCCGCGCGGTCGCCTCGAAGCTCGCGTGCGCGACTCCGTGGCGGTCGGCTTGAGTATCCAGAACGACCGACTCTTCGGCACAACGGTCAACTGCAACTGTTTGATCTCCTACGGGCGTCTCTCTGGTCGCTCCTACAACGATGGTCCGTCGGCTCCCCTCATGGCCAGTGATCGGCTCGGCGATCCCGTGGTGCGAATGCAGCATGTCGCCGTCGATCGCCAACAGCAAAACTACGTCGTCGCCGGTACACCGGTAGTCGATCCGCGAACGAATCAGCCCTACCTGTTCCTGCACGTTGCTCCCGGGGGGAACAGCGATGGCTCGTTCGAGAATCCGTATCAGTCGCTGGCTCAAGCGTTCGCCGATCCGCGCTTTGCCCAGGGCAATGTCGTCGTCTATGACCGCTCAGGCGGAGTGTATCAGGGGAATGTCAAGTTCGCCGAAGGTACTCAGTTACTCTCTAGTTCGGCGCTGCAAGTGCTGCGAACCACGGATGGCTCGATCATCGTACCGCATTCTGGGACTGGCGGACCTCTTCCACGCATTCAAGGTACCGTCTTCCTGGCCAGTCACAGCACCATCTCAGGGTTTGATCTGGTCGGTGTGGGCCGTGGTGCGGTCCTCGGCGGCGAGAGACAGCCGATCCGCGACGTCGCCTTGCTCAACAACCAGTTCTCCGGCCAGGGGGCCTCGGTCTGGTTGCCGAGCGTAGCCGGCTTGGTTCACCTGGAAAACAACCGCTTCGTCGCACCTGAGGTGGCTGGAATCATGTTGGGGACACGTGGACTCGATACTGCTACTATTCAGACCCGCAATAATCAAATTAATCATGTAGGCGGCGATGCCATTTCCGTGGTCGCCACCGATCTCAGTCAGATCCAGACGACGATCAGCCACAACAAGATCGACGAGGCGCGAGGCAACGGTATTCTGGTGATGACAGGGCCAACAGCCCAGGCCAAGATCGACGCAAAAATTGAGCAAAACGAGATCCGCAATAGTGCATTACAGGGGAGCGGTGGCGTCACTGTGCTGACCACGGGCAGCGGCGAATCGAAGATCACCGCTTCGGTCAAGAACAACCAGCTGCTCAACAACGAAGGGCCGGGCTTCACCGCTCGAGTGTTCGGGCCGAACACTCTGGCTTTGGATTTGTTCACCAACAAATCGCTCAGCAATCGTTCGATGTTTGGCTACCTGTTGCAGCAACAAAATATCGGCGAGTTTCAGTTAGTTGACCCCAGTACGTTGGGGTCGCGCAACGTCGGCAGCGTGATGACCACGGGGACGATCAACGAGATTCCGGCCTTGCCGAACTGAGCCGTTCCGTCTTGTAGGGAGTGCGTTGCGTCAGGGAACCAAGTTGACGCGAGCCATCGGCAAGCTACACTGAAGTAACCTGCCGATTCGCCTCCCTGCCAAATACGAGGAACGGCCAACCATGCTCCGCCTCTTGGGTTCACGGAAACAGTTCTGCGATGGACTCAGCCGACGTGATTGGCTGCATCTGGGAGCGTTGACCCCACTGGGGCTGCACTTAGCCGGGGCGTTTCGTGCCCAGGCGAGGGCCTCGTCTTCGTCGGCTCGGGCGGCGGGGTTCGGCCAGGCCAAACGCTGTATCTTACTCTGCCTGTGGGGATCACCCAGCCAACTCGAAACACTCGATCCCAAGCCCGATGCTCCCGTCGAAGTGCGCGGGGAACTCGGTTCGATCCCGACAAAGATTCCCGGAGTGCGCCTGGGGGAAATTTTTCCGCGAACAGCTCGGCTGCTCGATCGGCTGTGCGTGCTGCGCTCCCTGACGCATCCCTATCCGATTCATGGTGTGGCCTATGCCACGACCGGTGTGCCGACCTCCGATATTCCCTTGGAGACCAACGCTCGGGACTCACGGCACTGGCCGTTCATCGGCTCGGTGATCGCTTATCTGGCGGAGAAGCAGGCTCGTTCCGTGCCGACGGTGCCAGCCAACTTCGCCCTGCCGTTCTACTTTGGCTCGAAGCGCGGTCCAGCGCGATCGGGGCCGTTCGGCGGCTTCCTTGGACCGGCCTATGATCCGGTCTACTCCGAGTTCCGCGCCGAGGGCATTCGCGTCGTCGAACGAGATGCCGGTACTCCGGGAGTACCGCCGAAGATGGTCGCCGACCCCTACATCGGCATTCGCCCCGAAGATCGCTTTGAGCTAGGCGGTCCGTCGGCGGAGATTACCCTCGATCGCCTCGATCGTCGCGTGTCACTGGTCCGTCAGTTGGAGACCCAGTCGCGCAAGGTCGATCAGTTGGGCAACGAAGGAGTGTTTGACCGGCATCAGTCGCTGGCGATGTCGGTGCTGACCTCGGGCAAGCTCCGCGCCGCGCTGGACGTGCAGAAAGAGCCGGCCTCCCTCCGCCAACGCTACGGCATGACGCTGTTCGGACAGTCTTGTCTGGCAGCGCGGCGCGTTCTGGAAGCGGGCGGCAAGTTCGTCACCGTCTTCTGGGATGAATACGGCCTGTTCAACACCGGCTGGGACACTCACGTTCATCACTACCCCAGGCTGCGTGAGGAACTTGGCCCAGGCTTCGACATGGCCTTCAGCAGCCTCATCACCGACCTAGAAGCACGCGGCATGCTCGACGATACCGCCGTCGTCGTACTCAGCGAGCATGGCCGTACTCCACGGGTGCAGAACGTCAAGGGCGGCGGACGTGATCATTGGTCGCTGGCCTACTCGGCGCTGTTCGCCGGCGGCGGCTTTGCTCGCGGTCGTGTCCTAGGGCGTACCGATCGCATCGGCGGCACCGTGGCCGAGCTACCTTTCTCGCCCAAGGATGTGCTGGCCACGCTATACCATCTACTCGGCATCGATCCGCACCTGGAGATCCACGATCGCCTGGGACGACCGATGCCCGTAGGTAGCACCGGACGGGTTCGCAGTGAACTATTGGCTTGAGCTGAGCCGTCGCACCGCTCGCCCTAAAGTAGTAACGGCAAACACCAGCGGATACATCTGCTCGAAGTACCACAGTTTGGCGAAGTAGAAGCCGATTGGCGTGGGCTGATGCAGCCGACCTTGCTCGACGGCGTCGATCAGCCAAGCCAGACCACGCTGCGTCGCCTCGGCGGACGACGTCTCCAGCAACGCCTCGACGGCCAGCGCCGTTTCTTCAACGCTGGAAGGTGTGCCCTTGCAACCGCCCCAGCCGCCGTCGTCGTTCTGGTTAGCGATCAACCAGGCAATCCCGCGGCGCGCGGGTTCGCTGTCCAGCAAACCCAGGTCGCGATACGCCGCCAAGACACGCGAGGTGCCGTAGGTCGGGTTGATGTCGTCGGGAGCGAACTGGTTGCCGAACCACAACGGTAACCACGCGCCATCGTCTCGCTGCGACTGTTTCAGATAAACCAAGGCTCGACGGATCGGTTCGTCGTACCCCTCCAGAGCGTGCCAGGCACGAACGGCGTGAGCGGTCAAGTCCGTGCCGCTGCGATCGAACGGCAGTTGGCCCCACCCACGGCAGAAAGTCGGTACACCGCCGTCGCGATTCTGCAACCCGACTAGCCAGTCCGCCGCACGATAGGCTGCCTCACTCGGTTGGCCGAGTAGGTGCGTCAGGGCTAGGATCGCCCCCGGGGTGTCGTCGGCGTCAGGCACACCGCCGGGCAACGGCGTCCACGACCAACCTCCGGGATCGGCTCCGGTGTACGGATGCCGCGCTTGATACTGCTGTCGTAGGAGAAACTCCACCAGCGACGACGTAGAGCCGAGACACTTCAGATCGTCCGCCGCTGCCAGGGCGTTGATGCTCAACGTCGTGACCCAGGTGGACAAGTTTGTGTCAATCGGCCACGAACCATCGGGACGAACGGAAGCGACAATGAACTCGATACACTGACGAACCACTGGGGGCTTGGCCTTGCCCGTCGAGGCCAGGGCTAATGCGACGAAACTGGTCAGCGGAGTTGCTTCGAGGAAGCCGCCGTTGCTGGGCTGAATTCGTGCCAGGACACGCAAACTCGGAGCGATGGCCCAGCGTCGCCAGACAGCCCAGCTGCGGCGATGATGATGCACAGCCTGACCGATGGCGATCAGCGCGGGCAAAGCGTAGCTGACGACACGCAGACGGAGGACGCGATACCACGCCTGCGGAAAGCAGGACAGCTCGAACGGCAGCGAGGGCACTTCGGACCAGGGCACCAAGCCGGCCAAGGCACTGGTCATCAGGATCGGCACGGAGAAGGTGCGATCCTTGCCGTAGCGGCGTCGCACCGCCTCGGCGAGTTCACTGGGCGTCTGGCCGTGATGTGCCCGCAACCAGGTTTCGCTCTTGTCTAGAGCGTCGGTAAAGATGTGGGGCTGTCCCGTCAAATGAAACGCCGCTCGACACAGCATCGTCGTCGAGATGTTGGAGAAGCTGACGACGGTATCGCCCCAACCGCCATCGGCGTTCTGATGCTCGGCCAGCCAGCGCAGACCTCCGGTGATCAGACGCTCGTGAGCGACTCGATCCACCAGGGCTAGTGCGCTGACGGCGACGGCAGTCGAAAGCGCCGAGGTGGACAGTTCCCCGACCCAGTGCCCCGCCTCAGTTCGCTGGGCCAACAAGGCCTCTCGCGCTGTGTGATACGCTTGTCGAAGTTTCTGGGTGAACATCACTCACTTGTACTCTGGCCATTCGAGGAGCGAGTGTCCGAACTTGGCTGTTCCGCGAAATCTAGAGAGACAACCAACAATGGTTCGATCAGAACAAATGAATTATCATCGGGATTGATGACAGCGACTCGACGAGGGGCCGCAGCGATGCAGTCTAGGTGCGGAACGAAAATCATGCGTCCATCTGCTAACCGTAAATGAAAAGGTTGAAACGGTGTTGCTCACATCGCCTCACGAATGCTGGTTACGTCCATCGGGTCACTCTCCCAAGGTATTTCGAGGAGCTATCGCTTCACAGATCGAACTCGGACCACCAAGTATCAGACGACCGATGGAGTGAATGCTCAGGCAGGAGCATTCTGACCGTTGCCCTCTTGCGTTCCGGGGCTTGGATACTCGCTTGGCTGCTCCGGAGGCATCTGTTCGAGAGAGACAACCAACAGTGGCTCCACGATCGACATTTTGCCTTCCTTGTTATACACCACCACCTCGCGGTTATTAGGAGCCACGAAGATGTAGTCGGGATGCTCTACTGTCAGTTCCCGACCATCGGCCAGGCGCATACTGAAGGGACGGAACGGAACGGAACAGTTTTAATCGCTTCACGGATTGCTTGTACGTTCATCGCTTAAATCTCCAATTCATCCAGACCGTCGACGAGGGCGTCGAGGTCGTCTTTCGGCGCGGCCGGTTTGTGTGCTTGCCGCTTCGGGATCCCCACCGTCAGACCGACGGCCTGGCGACCCTCCTTGACCAACTCCGCGTCGCGTTCCTGGGCAGCAATCGCCAAAGCGTCGCCTCCGCCGAACAGTTTCGTCAAATCGATCTTGAGTCCACTCACGCCGCTGACGGGAGCGCCGGCGATGCCTGGCGTCTTATGTTCGGGAAACATGATGGCGTTCTCGGGACAAACGCGACTGCAAGCGGGACAACCCTTCTTGCAAGCGTCCTGGTTTTCGACGACGAGGCGTTCCAGCGAGTCGACCCCATAGACGCCGAACAGGCAAAAATCGAGGCACTCCATACAGTTGGTGCAACGGCTGTAGTCGATCACTGGGTACCAGCGTCGTGCTGGCGGAGTGAGCAATTGCTCGGGCGTGAAGCCGTTGCTGCTTGGTTTGGCCACACCTAGCTGCAGTAGAGGCGTGCCGTTGCGGCTAGCTCGACGAGCCTGGCATTCGGCAGCGATGCGCTTCACCTCATCGACATAGACCCGATGGTCGCTGTGGTCGCGTAGATCCAAGCAGTAGATCCAGCGATCCGGCACGTCGGTGGCACCGATGCCCTTGGGCGGTTGGGGCTGTTCCTCCTCGTCGTCGGCTTCGCTTTGCTTGGTGATCTGGCTTTCGCCGAGTCGTCCCTTGATACCGTCGCGATCGAGCAGCCAGAACGCCGCTCGGGGATACATCCACGAGAGAACGACCATGTCGCCGCTTATGCCTTCGAGAAACAGTCGTCCTGTGTGGTTTTCGTCCAGGTCGTACAGGTGCGGTACGATGGAGAGTTCAACGGCTGGCTCCAGCAGCAGAGCGGCGGCGATGCTCTCTTCTAAGGCTCGCTTGAGCGGGTGTTTGCCTTGGGCCTGGGACAGAACCACGGTAATGCGATGTCGGCTCATGGGAACTCAGTCCTCGTTGATTTTGCCTTTAATCATCCGCTGGGTGTTTTCCCAGTTATCGGAGAGAAATTGGTGGTAATCCTGCACGCTCAGCAGGGGGGAGTCGTCGTTGGTTTGCAGTTCAAAGAGCCAGCCTGCGTCGTAGCCGGAGACGTTGATCGCCGAGGGATCCTGCAACAGCGCTTCGTTGAAACGGAGTAGGGTTCCCGTTAACGGAGCAAACAGATCGGATTCGGCCTTGGACGTTTCAATGTGGCCGATTTCCTGCATCCGCTTCACTGCGTCGCCTGGATCGACCGACCAGCTGAGAAAGTACACGTCCTGCATCAGCCGCAACGCGTAGCTGGTAAAGCCGAACCGCCACAGACCCGGTGAGGTAGAAACGGCCCACATGTGGTTACGAGTATAGCGGCGATCAGCAGGCAGTAGGGCGGCATACTTGCCCATGTGAAACGTCATCGACTCGGACATGGAACTTGTTCCGCGGTGGGAGAACCAGCAAGCCTACCGTTCAGTGTAGCAGTCGGAGAGGGGGAAAACGAGAACGTCCGCGGCGCAATTTCTAGCGTTGCGGACGTTCGACTCGCGGCGTCCGAGAAGAAGGACGCTGGAACAGGAAGAGATGTTCCGCTGCACTGGCTTCTCGCGGGGAGAAAGGGTTAGCCTCGCGAGGAGCCGTTCGCGCGGTTGGGCTTAGCGGCTAGCCGTCAGCGTCGAAGCTGCGGAGGTGGTGAAATCGATCGTCACTTCTTTGCCAGCGGCCACATCGACTCGCCGGGTCTCCGTCACCGTCTTGCCCTCGCGAACGATCTCGGCCTTGACGGTGTAGAAGTAGCTCTTGCCCTTTTCCAATTTCGGCGTAGTGAAGGTCTGCTGGCCACTGACATTGACCGCCACGTCGTTGACCGTCAACTTGGCGTTGCTGGGCAGCTTCACGGTGACACTGGCGGGAGCCGCTTCTTCGTCGCTCTTGGCCACCGCGCCGAAGTCGGAGAAATCGACCACTGTGCTACGACCAGCGAAGACGTTTACTTCCTTCGTCTCGGTGACCGGCTTGCCCTCGACGAGCCGTTCCGCCACGAAGGTGTAGCTGTAGGTTCGACCTGGAGTCAGCGCGGGGGAAGTATAGACTTCCTCGTCGCCGCGACGCGGCACCACATGTCCGTTGACCTTCAGGGTGATGTCCTTGCTGGCCTTGACGACAACGGTGGCGGGCCGATTGGTGTTGGCCTTAGCCTGATTGCCGGTCATGGTCGGCGGAGTGGGGATGGTCTCGGTTCCACTTGGAGCCGTCATCGCGCCACCGTCAATCACCGTGCCACCGATCACCGCGCCGCCCAGGGCCGGGACCGCGCAGCCGACGCAAGCGTAGGTCACACCCAGCGAGCAGCCGTAGCAACCATAGCACGCGCCATTCACATAAACGCCATAAGCGCACGAGCAGGAGCAACCCCAGCAGCTGCAATAGCCCGTGCAAGCGTAGCAGCCACACGTCGTCCAACAACCGTAGCACCCCGAGCAATAGCAGCCGCTGTAGCAACCCTTCCAGCAGCCATAACAGCTGTAGCACCCATAGCACCCATAGCAGCCACAATAGCAACCGCAGTGATGCTTGTGCTTGAATCCCCAGTCGGCGGACGTGGTACCGGATGTCAACGCCGCAGCTAGGACGATTCCGTACATGTAGTTTACTCCTCCCTCATGAGATAACCGGGCCGTCCCGGCCGCGTGGGTCGCCAGGCACAGGCCTTCCCCTCCACCCCGTGCGAACAGAGTGCAAGTCCATGATTGACGATAAAGCCAGATAGCCATTCCGTCAAAGGTAAACTGGGAGAATTATACAAACTGGGAGAAACAGCTTGGACAAGCTGTCGCGATTATAGCGACCAACGGGTTCTCCAAAAGCAGGAACCGGCTGGCAGGCCAGCTTTTCGGAGCCACGTCCTCCCAACCGGTCGAACCCGTACCAACTTTTCATGAGTCGCAGGGGGCTATGATCAAACCTTCTGCAACACCACGCGGAACCGAAACGGCGACTGCCTGTTGCCTAGAACCACCGTGTTTTCTCCCTCGATCAGCCGCGCTTCCATAATGCCACTGTGGCCGCCGATGACTCGTTCGTTCACGATTGTGCCTAAATGGCTACCACGATCACGCACCACAAAGCGATCTTCGCCAATGCGGTCGATCAGCATGTGATTGCGCGAGATGTGGAACGGTCGTTTGTCGATCAGCCACAAATCGTTTAGATCGAGCGAGTCGGACTCGTGAGCTTCACTGGCGCGACCGACGCGAAAGGGAAAGTTCTCGATCAGCACGCCATCGGGCCGCAGAATGCCGCTGCCCTCGGTTGGTGGCGAGAACAACCGCACCTGGTACTTGGTCTTAAGTCGTTCGGAGGTTGGCGGATCCGAAGCCGGTGGATCGGAGGCTGATTGGGCCAAATGACTGGCTCGGGACTCTAGCTCGCGTAGCCGTTCAAAGATCGTTCGCAAATAGCTGAGACATCGCTGCGGCTGGGCGAGCAACACCTCGGAAAATTCTTCGCTGGTCAGTCGCGAGACCTGTAGATCGGTGATGGCTCGGGCCGAATTCCGCCGCGGGCGATCGTCGATCAAGCCCATCTCCCCAAAAACCCCGCCCGGACCAAACGTGCCGATGACTTGCGGTCCTGTCGGCGTTTGGCGGACGATTTCGACCCTACCTTTCTCGATCAGATAGGCATGGGTGCTGGGATCCCCTTCCTGGAATAAATACTCGCCGGCACGGAATGACAGAAGGTTCATACATCGCCTTTTGGATTCGACTGGAGCGGGCGAGCTGCTGGGAAAGTCGTCGCCGTTGCCTCTCATCGTAATCCTCCCCTTGGAGGCGATCAATCAAGAATCCGGCCTGCCAACGACTCGCTTAGCTCTGCGCTGACTACTTTCTGGCGAATCAACTTCTCCATAAGCTCTATCTACTGTGAATCGAGTGGCAACGCTTCACGCTGGCTGTGCCAATCTAACCCTGGTTCCGTTTGGGAGATGATTGATGTCCGCTGGATTTCCGTATTTCTGTCCGACCGAATCCCCTGAAGTCGAGTCGCTACGGCGTTCCTGGGGGTGGTTTCTCGCCTGGGGAATTCTGTTAATCCTCTGTGGCCTCGCCGCCTTATCGCATCCAGTTTTGACCACGATTCTGGCCACGCAGATTTTCGGGGTTTTGCTGCTGATCGCGGGGGTCGCAGAACTGGTCATCGCCTTCACGGCGCGCAGTTGGGGCGGCCTGCTGACAACGCTGTTGTGTGGATTCCTCTACCTGTTCGCTGGCGTATTGTTCCTCGATCGCCCCGAACTAGCGGCGACCGGTTACACGTTATTTCTCACCATGTTGTTCTTCGCCGCCGGAGTCGTTCGCATCGCCGCCGCGTTGACGCATCGATTTCCCGGCTGGTTTTGGATGGTTCTCAACGGCGTGATCAACATTGCTCTGGCGTTACTGATTTGGCGCGATCTGCCCGAGGCCGCCCTGTGGGTGATCGGTCTTTTCGTCGGCATCGACTTACTGTTCGCCGGCTGGACCTGGGTCATTCTGTCGTTGGGGCTTCGCCAGTTGACGTCCTCGTTGCCCATGAGCAACGGTTGATTTTCCCTACCAATTCGAGGAGTTGGGCTAAGTTTGCCATTCCTCGGACTAGCGCGAAAATAGCGTTTGTCGGGAACCAGTTGGGTCGCTATCTTGCAGAAGTGTCGCGTTCCTACATCTGGCAGGAGAGGTAGCGATGACGGCCAGGCCGGTTCACTGGCATGAGGGGATGTTTCTTCGGCCGCATCATTTTCAGGCCAATCAGCGGTATTTCTGCAAGGAGCTGGCTCGGGCCACTCGCTGGAACCAGCACCACGACTGGGGGCTACGGTCGATTTCACTGGATCTCGACGCTTTGGCCAATCATCGCTTTGTCGTTCGCTCCCTACGCGCGCGTCTGCGCGATGGCACCCTGATTTCACTACCCGAGGATGGCGACGTACCGGTTCTCGATCTGAAACCACATCTGGAACGGCAGTCGTCACTGACAGTCTATCTGGCCTTACCGCTGGTGCATCTGGGACGCTCGAATGTCTCCGAAGAGCGGCTCGACGCTGTTCGGTATCGTCTGGATACTCAAGAGTTGGAAGACGAGAACACCGGAGTCAATCCGCAGCTGATCCAGGTGCGCTTGCTGAATTTACGCCTGTTGCTATCGACTCAGGATCAAGCCGGATATGATGTGCTGCCCTTGGGGCGGATCGAAAAATCGATGCGGGCCGATGGCTTGCCTCGCCTGGATGAATCGTACATTCCACCCGTGCTGGCCGTGGATGCCTGGACGCCGCTCCAACACGGGCTGTTGCAGAATGTTCACGATCGCATCGGCAAAAAGCTTGATCTGCTCTGCGAGCAGCTGCTGTCACGCAATATCGACTTCGATAGTCAGTCGCAGGGGGAACGGCTGTTGTTCGAGCAAACCCGAGTGCTGAATGAAGCGGTTGCCACCTTAGGAATTCTCTCCTATGCAGAGGGAATTCATCCACTACAGGCTTACCTCGAACTTTGTCGTCTGGTCGGGGCGCTGGCGATCTTTGGGGAGTCGCGGCGAACGCCAGTTTTGCCCGCCTACGATCACGACGATTTGGGAGGCTGTTTCTACGCGGTTAAGCATCATCTCGACGCCCTCCTCGACGCCTTTGTGGAGCCAGCGTATAAGGAACGGCCCTTCGTTGGCGCAGGGTTACGCATGCAAGTGGCGTTGGAATCGCTCTGGTTGGAACCGGGCTGGAAACTGTTTATCGGTGTGGATAGTCCCTTGGAAACTGAGGACGTAGTGCGTCTGCTGACCAAGCCAGGCGGACTGGATATGAAGGTTGGTTCTTCGGATCGCGTCGATCAGCTATTCCGACTCGGTCAGGCCGGGTTGAAGTTTACGCACACGCCCCAGCGCCCTCCGGTCCTGCCCCAACGTTCTGGCCTGATCTATTTTCAGGTCAGCGGCGAATCGCAACAAGCAGAATGGCTCCAGGTGCAAAAATCCCTGAGCCTGGCCGTGCGTTTGAACGAAACGCGGATCGCCGGCAAAATTCAGGATCAGCGACGCTTAACGATCAACACTGGCGGCGGGCAGATGACGACGCTTCAATTTACGCTGTTCGCCGTGCCTGATCTCAGTGAGTAAGTCCTATGTCGTCGCATCTGGTCTTACTGGAACTAATTGGACAGGCACTGTTGCCGATGATCGCCGAGTCAGAAGCCGTTTTTGATCGCAGTCGGCTTGTTCGAGACGTTTGGGGCAACTGGGCCAAAATCTGCGATCCCGCCACACGCCAAGCGCATCTCCATGCTTTGGCCACCCTTCCGATCAACGAACTTCGTGAGCAGATCCACGAGATCGTTCGTCGCCTACTGCCCGATCAAGCCGGTCCCGAGAGCGCGGCGATGACACGCTATCTGACCGCCCTGCCTCTGTTGCTGCATCGTCTAGAGCCGCGAGGCATCGAACAGGCCGACGACCTGCTACGTCGGCTACCACCGCGGATCCCCAACTATCTACCTGGAGATCGGGTGCCAGCCTTGGCGGACTACGAACTCGTCGAATTGATGCGGATCTCGCCTCATGCCGAAGTCTGGACTGCGCGCAATCACGAGATTCCCGAGCGTCCTTATCCCCTGATAGTGCTGTTCGATCAGGCGGAAGAAGCACGACGGGTGCTCGCCTGGCATCGCAACCAAATGGACACGCCGGGACTACTACCCGTTGAGGATTCCTTTCTGAACGCGCCAACGCCTGGGCTGCGTTTCGCCTCGGCAGGAGCGCCGAGCTTCGAGATGCGCTCGCACTTGTTTCGCGCGGTGGTTCAGACGGTCGCGACCCTACATAGTCGACAACCGCCAGCTGCCGTCGGGGCGATTCTGCAGACCGACGTGTTCCTGCGCGAGGGGCAGGCAGCGCTTTTGGTACTCGATCCTCCCAGCGATTCCTCCCCGCGCGAGGACATGCCGTATCTGGGCCGCCTAGGCTTGCAACTACTCACCTCCCCAGAAAGCGAGTTACTCGATCTGTTAACTTCTTGTCAAGCGGCCAATCCTCAGGAGCGGCCCGCACAGGCCAACGAATTGCTGGCACGACTTCCTCTCGAAACCGTGCCGACGCCACGCCTGGAGCCGGTTGCCCCTCGACCGCGAACCCGACGAACCGGCGAAGTTTGGAAACTGTTGGACACTCTGCAACACACTCAGCCGGAACGTCCCAAACTACTAACTAACGCCATCGGCATGCGCTTCGTCTTGATCCCGGAAGGCAAGTTCCTAATGGGATCGCCGAAAGACGAACTGGGGCGTCGCGACAACGAAGGGCCGCAACACGATGTTGTCCTGACCCGAGCATTCTATTTGGCCGTCACGCCGACCACCCAGGAACAGTACGAGCGCGTCATGGGCATCAATCCCTCGCGGTTTCAGGGAGCAGCGGGCGGTGGCCCCGATCACCCCGTCGAGTGTATCTCCTGGCACGACGCGGTCGCCTTCTGTGCCAAGCTGAGTGAACTGCCGACCGAGGTGGAACGCGGCCACGTCTATCGGCTGCCCACTGAGGCGGAATGGGAATACGCTTGTCGGGCTGGGTCGCATACTCCGTTTCACACCGGGCCGAGTTTGTCTCCTCGCGATGCCCGCATTGATGGGGGAAATCCCTATGGCAGTGGGCCGAGCCTGCTCAGTCCGCCACACACCGGCCGAGTGGCCAGCTACCCGGCAAATCTGTTTGGCCTGCACGACATGCACGGCAATGTTTGGGAATGGTGCAGCGATTGGTATGATGCCAGCTACTATCAGCATTCGCCGCGTCACGATCCGCCAGGTCCGGAGTCTGGCGTTTATCGCGTATTGCGCGGCGGTTCGTGGCGCAACCAGGCCAGCACCTGTCGCTCGGCCTATCGCAATGCCCTGCCGCCCAATCAACATCAGCCGTACATCGGTTGTCGAGTAGTGCTAATTGTTAGCTCAGAATAAGCCTTCCGGACGTCGCGGATAGAGGTATGGGAAAAATTCTCTCGGTACATTCGTTTCGTGGCGGAACCGGCAAGTCGAACCTGACAGCCAACCTCGCCGCAGCGCTGGCTTTGACCAGCCAAACCGGGCTACGCATTGGCATCGTCGATACCGACATTCAATCGCCCGGCATCCATCTTCTTTTCCAACTCACCGAGGCGAACTTCAACCGAGCGTTGAACGATTATCTCTGGAGCCAATGCGCCATCGAGGACACCGCCTATGAGGTCACGCCTCCTCAACTGCGTGAGCGTGCCAATACTTTATATCTGATTCCATCGAGCATGAAAGCCGGCGAAATCGCTCGGGTGATTCGTGAAGGATATGACGTCAACCGCCTCACAGATGGCTTTCAAGATATAATAGATATTTTACATCTTGACTATCTTTTAATCGATACGCATCCGGGCTTGAACGAGGAGACGCTACTCGCGTTGGCGATCTCCGACATGCTGATTTTGCTGTTACGGCCGGATCGCCAGGACTTCCAGGGCACCGCCGTCACCGTCGAGGTCGCTCGCAAACTTGGCGTGCCAGAATTGCTGCTCGTGATTAACAAGACTCTGCCGACGATCGACCACGACGCTTTACGACAGCGTGTCGAAGACACCTACCTCGCCCCCGTCGCGGCAATGTTACCCTTGAGCCAGGAAATGCTCCAACTCGCTTCGGGAGGCCTGTTTCTTTTGCACTACCCCGAGCATCCGATGTCCGAGTCCATCTTGCAGCTGGCCCGACGTGTGCAAAACTCTTAACCCTGTTCTCCCTCACTTCCGCTTGGCGATTTCCTCCAGGGCGGTACGGGCATGTCGAGCCACGCTGGGGTGGCGGTCCTTGCTCAGCTTCTCCAGCGGTGCTCGACTCTCGTTGGTACCGATTTCCTTGAGCAGGTTGCACGCTTCCATGACAACGAAGATGTCCTTACTCTCCAAAATCGGAAGCACGGCCTTTTCCGCCTTGGGACCGATCGCCTTGAGCGCCTTGACCGCTTCGCCGCGACAGAGCGGATCGATGAGCCGCTTGGCAATCGGTTCGATGGCCTGCTCAGCTTTGAGGTTGCCCAAGGTCTCGATGGCTTCTTTGCGAGTAAAGACATCTTCATCATCCACTAATTTCGTCAAAGCGTCGATGAGGGTCGAATTCGGCTCCGACCAGGTGCCCAGAGCTTTGAGGGCGGTTTTGCGGACGAAGGAGTTCTTTTCCTCCAGCAACTCAATCAGAGTCTTGACCACCTCATCGCGGCGAGTGGGCACCGGCTTCATGGCGGCGAGTTTCTCCAGCGCCGCCAGGTTCCGGGCGAAATCGCTGCTTCGCGCATCGGCGAGCAACCCAGGCAGATCGGCCTCGGTCGTCGGCTTGGGCGGCGGCGGTTTGGGAGGATTCAACGCTTTTTCCCGCTCCTCGCCTTCCAGCAGAGTATAGCTGACTTGGATCGGCACTTTGGTCTGTGTGTTGCCGCTTTGGATCGTCAGCGAGCCGTTGAAGGTCGCACCACGCGGATACCCATTCTTGACGTCGAAGGGGATCTGTCCTTCCCCGGTGAGGTGCAGCCCCGGAGCATTGCCGGCGGCATCGACCTTCAGTTCGTAGCGTCGAGTGAGAGTCACCACGTCGCCCACGGAGGCAGAACGGCTGTAGCGCGAACGTTCGGTCGCTTGGCGTTGCCGAGTGTTTTGTCGGAGTCCTCCCGGGCCGAATGGCCCGCGGGGAATGCGTGGCGAAAACATTCCGAACGGGCGTTCGTCGGCGGATTCCTCGATGGTGCATCCGCCGGTCGTTTCCCACGCTTCGCGGTTGTCCTCGGGCAACTCGTGGATGAGGAACAGGCCAACGTCGCCCAGGAGCAGGGGCAACTGTGAGCCGCCGCTGTGCTGCCGGACATGGCCCACCCAGTCCATCTCGATCGTACTGGGCACAGGAATTCCTGAGAAACTCGGCAGACGTGGCGGACCAAATGGACGAACGCCCGCTCCGGGTTTTAACCGTTCCGATCGAGCCAGGGAGCTGTTGCAGGTCACCCGGAAGAACTGAGCCTCGCGGTCTGGGCCGAGAGTCACGGAGATCAGGGCGGTGGCCTCGGCGACACGACGTACCAGAGTTGGACCATCAAGCTTCACGTCCCAGCCGGTCGTTTGAAATGCGAGGTTATTTCTCTGTAATAGGCGTTTTACTTCGTTGCTTGGCGCGGCAAAGCCGACTCCGGAGACGGCTTCGCCAGAGAGTTTGGAGTTGTTCACGCCAATCACTTGTCCTGTTTCGGCGACGAGCGGTCCGCCCGAATTGCCCGGGTTGATGGCGGCGTCGAGCTGAAACGAACGCCGTCCCCCCTGGGCGTTGATGCCAGAAATCGTGCCGCGTGTTGCCTTGATGTTGTCGCCTAGCACGCTAGCCAGCGGATAACCCAGCGCCCGCACTTCCTCGCCGACCTGGGCACGATCGGAGTCTCCCAAGGCCAAGGTCGGCAGATTGTTGGCCTGGATTTTCACGATGGCCAGATCGTGGGTCTCATCCACGGCCACCACCGTGCCGGGGTAAGTGCGACCGCCGATCGACACCTCGATCTTGCTAGCTCCCTCGATGACATGATGGCAAGTGATGAGTGTACCGTTAGACTGCACGACGAAGCCGGTTCCGGTGCCGCGGCGTTCGACGTCGAGTGGATTGTTGGCTTGGTTGGATTTCTGGGCATTGACAAAGCAACGCCCCTGATGCGACTCGATCACGTCGCCGCGGTCAATCTCGACGCTGACTTGGTAGACCAACGGCGTACCTTGCCAGCGGTAACGCAGTTTTGGCCCGGCCATCTGAGCCACGGCCCCTCCCACACCACCAGGAAGCGGAGCGTCGGGATTTAGGTGGGATCGGCATTGTTGCCGGCGATGTTCGGCGTGTTCGAGCTGGAGAAAGCCCAGATGCCGACCGCGACGCCGCCCAGTAGTAGCAATGCCGCCGCGACGCCGCCCAGGATCAACGGTAGCGGGGGACCACTCGACACCGGGCGCTCTCGCTCTCGTCGGCGAACTGGCCGATCGTCGTCGTCGCGTCGGCGCGGTGGGCGGTCTTCGTCGTTCTCGTCGCGACGGCGGGAGCTAACTGGTTTCGGACGCGGGCTGGTCTGAATGCGTTCGACCTCGTCGATCTCGTCTTCGTCGTTCCGTGGCGGAGAAGTTCGGACAACGAACACCTCCTGGCACGACTTACAACGCACTTTTCTACCGAGCATCTCCTCGGGGACAGCCAGTGGGGTCTCGCAGTTGGGACAGCTAATCCGGGTCGCCATAAACACACTCGCACACGTTGGAGTCAAGATGAGGAGGAGAAGGGCATTCTATCCACAAACCGCGTCGTGGTTCAATCTTCTGCGGAGCAATCGGTTCGCCATCGCACCAGGTAGAGCAGGGCGAGAAAATCATACAGGGCGTGTGTCACGATGGGAGCGAGCAGGTTGTCGGTCCACAAATACAGCGCGCCCAGGTAAATGCCCATCCCAGCGGCGAAAAGAGCATAGGTCAGCGTGATGGCGTGCAAAGCGCCGAAGACCACACCGGCCAGGACGACCGCTAGCCAGGGCGACAACGGATTGCTCAACGCGTCCTGAAGCACGCCACGAAAGAGCATCTCCTCGCCCAATCCTGCCAGACAGGAGATGCCCAGTAAATCAACGAGCGAACAGGGACGGAATAGAGGAACTAGCACTTCCTCGACAAACTGCCGCATCGACCGCAACGGTCCGATCGGCCAGCGTGTCAGAACGAGGAGCAAAAGAATCGCAGGCCCCGTCGCCGCAATACCCCAGAACAGAGCCGACCACTCCCAGCGCATTCGAGCGAGCGGCGGTTGTTCGAGCAACCAGCCGACGAGAATCGCCAGCAGGATCATCCCCCCCTCGATGACGATGCCGAGAAAGACGATGCCATGCCGGGCCGTGGTCGGATCGACTTCTGGCTCAACGTCTGGCTCGTCCTGGCGTTCGTCGTCCATCGCTCAGGCAAGCACCTCGCGAACGACCTGGCCATGCACGTCGGTAAGGCGGAAATCCCGACCGGCATAGCGGTAAGTTAGTTTCTCATGATCGAAGCCGAGCAAGTGCAATATGGTAGCTTGGAGATCGTGAACGTGGACTTTCTTTTCGACCGCCTGGAAGCCGAACTCGTCGGTCGCGCCGTGGACATAGCCGCCCTTGACGCCGCCGCCGGCCAGCCAAGTGGTGAAGCCCCAGTGATTATGGTCGCGACCGTTGACCTTGCCGGCGTTCGCGCCAGCTTGCGGCAGTTCGACTGTCGGCGTTCGTCCAAACTCGCCGCACCAAATGATGAGCGTTTCCTCGAACAACCCACGTTCTTTTAGATCGGTGATCAGCGCCGAGATGGCCTGATCACATTGCCCGGCGAGTCGGCGATGGTTCACCTCAATGTCGTCGTGATTGTCCCACGGCTGCCCCTCGCCGTGCCAGACCTGCACGAAACGCACGCCGCGTTCGATCAACCGACGGGTGATGAGCAACTGCCGCGCTTGCACACTCTTGCCGTAGCGTTCGTGCACTTTGTCGGGTTCGCGGGAAACGTCGAAGGCTTCCGACGCTTCCATCTGCATGCGGTAGGCCAACTCGAACGCTTGGATACGAGCTTCGAGCTGGGCATCGCGCGACCGTTTCTGCTGATGACGCTGGTTGAGAACGCGGAGCAGATCGAGTTGCTTGCGTTGCTCGGGGAGACTGAGCCGATTGTTGCGGACGTTCTCGATCAGTTTTTCCAAGTCGGTATGGCGAGTGTCGATGTAGGTGCCCTGGTAAACGCCCGGCAAAAAGGCCGACTGCCAATTCTGCGTCTCCTGAATCGGATAGCCGCCAGGGCACATAGCAATGAAGCCGGGCAGGTTCTGATTCTCGCTACCTAGTCCGTAGGTCACCCACGACCCCATTGAGGGACGCGGCAGCCGGGCATCGCCGCAGTTGAGCAACATCAGCGACGGCTCATGGTTGGGCACGTCGGCATACATCGAACGGATAACGCAGATGTCGTCGATGTGCTTGGCGGTGTGGGCGAACAGTTCGCTGACCTCGATGCCGGACTTGCCGTACCGTTGGAAGGTGAACGGCGAACGGAAGGCCGCTCCCGTCTTGCGCTCGGTGCGGAGATTCTTGCCGATCGGCTTGCCGTGCATCTTGTCGAGCAGTGGTTTGGGATCGAACGTATCGACGTGCGACGGCCCACCGTTCATAAACAGGTGAATGACACGCTTGGCCTTGGCGGGGAAGTGCGGCTTACGCGGAGCGAGCGGGGAAATGGCCCGTTGAGCATCGTCGGCCCATCCTTCCGAGGCTAACAGACTAGCCAGGCCCAGTGAGGCCATGCCCATTCCCGAGCGGCAGAGCATTTCGCGACGAGTAAGGGTTTGCTGAATCAGCGACATGGGGGATCTCATTTTGGTGGGAACAACAGCTGGCAGGTACTTTAGTTTTATTAGACACGCCACAGGGGCAGCCTGGCAAGGGGAAACCGAGAAAGAGACACGGAGGGCTAACGCCCTCCGTGACACACCACCGAGCGGAGGGCGTCAGCCCTCGGTGGATGACGATTACTTCTTGACCTCGAACTCGGCGTCGATGACGTCGTCGGGACCGCCTTTGCCGGTGCCGGGTTCGGGGCTGGGTGTCGGACCACCGCCGGGACCTCCCTGGAAGTAGCGTGCCAGGCTCTGAGCCGCCACCTTCAAATCGCTGACTGCCTGTTTGATGGCCTGCACGTCTTCGCCGCTGGCCGCCTTTTTGGTGCGCTCCACCGCCGAGGTGATTGCAGTTTTCTCCGAGTCGCCCAGCTTCGCCTCATGCTCCTTGAGCAGTTTCTCCACCTCGTAGATCGCCTGGTCCGCTTCATTGCGGGCGTTGATGATCTCGAGTTTGCGTTTGTCCTCGGCGGCATGGGCCTCGGCTTCCTTGCGCATCCGTTCGACTTCCTTGGGATCCAAGCCCGACGAGCCTTCGATCTTGATGTTCGCTTCCTTGCCGGTGTCTTTGTCCTTGGCTCGCACCTCCAGCACGCCGTTCTTGTCGATCGAGAAGGTGACCTCGATCTGCGGTACTCCGCGCGGAGCCGGGCGGATGCCTTCGAGGTTGAACTCGCCCAGCAAGCGGTTCGACGGACTACGAGCGATCTCGCTTTCGCCCTGGAACACGCTGATGGTCACCGCCGACTGATTGTCCGACGCGGTCGAGAAGATTTGCGTCTTCTCGATGGGGATCGATGTGTTGCGCTCGATCAATCGCGTCAACCGACCGCCCAGTGTCTCTAGGCCGAGTGACAACGGCGTGACATCGACGAGCAGCACTTCGGACTTGCTGCCAAGCAGCAACTGAGCACCCTGGATGGCGGCACCGACGGCAACCACCTCGTCGGGGTTCACGCCACGATGGCCTTCCTTGCCGAAGATGTCCTTGACCAGCCATTGCACCTTGGGCATGCGGGTCATGCCGCCCACCATCACCACCTCGTCGATGTCACTCGGCTTGAGCTTGGCATCGGCCAGGGCCTGCATGACTGGCTTGCGGCAGCGCTCGATCAGGTGATCGACCATGCGCTCGAACTGCGCTCGCGTGATCGTCATCTGCAGATGCTTCGGACCGGTCTGATCGGCAGTGATGAACGGCAGGTTGATGTCGGTCGACATCTGCTGCGAGAGATCCTTCTTGGCACGCTCGGCAGCTTCCTTGAGTCGCTGCAACGCCATCTGATCCTTGCGCAGATCGATGCCTTGTTCCTTCTTGAACGTTTCGGCAATGTGGTCGATCAACACCTGATCGAAGTCGTCACCACCCAGATGCGTATCGCCGTTAGTCGACAATACCTGGAAGACGCCTTCATCGATTTCCAGCACGGAAATATCGAAGGTGCCACCGCCGAGGTCGAACACGGCGATTTTTTCGTGTTTCTTTTTGTCCAGGCCGTAGGCCAGCGAGGCGGCGGTCGGCTCGTTGATGATGCGCATCCGCTGGCGAGTCTTTACCTTCTTTACCGGATCTTCAATTTCCCATTCAGTCTCGAAGCCGGCAATCGCCGCTGCTTCCAGCGTCGCCTGACGCTGAGCATCGTTGAAGTAAGCGGGCACGGTGATCACCGCCTTGGTCACGCGATGACCAAGATAGGACTCGGCAGCTTCTTTCAGAGTTCGCAGCACCATCGCCGAGATTTCCGGCGGCGCGTAGGTCTTGCCGTCGATTTCGACCTTGGCCGGTTCGTCGGGAGCGCCGACGATTTTGTACGGCACGAGCTTCTCTTCTTCGGTCACTTCCTTACGGCGGCGGCCCATGAACCGTTTGATGGAGTAAATTGTCCGTCGCGGATTGGTGACGGCTTGCCGCTTGGCCGGGTCGCCCACGAGCCGTTCGCCTTTGTCAGTAAAGGCGACCACGCTGGGCACCAACGGCGGCCCCTGCGGACCTGGGATTACCTTGACTTCGCCGCCCTCCATCACCGCGACGACGGAGTTCGTCGTTCCGAGATCAATGCCGATGATTTTTTCTTCAGCCATGTTTGATGCTCCTTTCCACGGAGGGCGTTCTTTCGATCTCACGTCACCCCTTTAAGCATAGGGACAACGGAGGGGATTATTTCGCTCGATACGTCCCTCTTCACTGTGCTTAAAGCGTCAGCAACCGCCGTGCCGAGGAGTTTTTATATTAAAAAAATGTCGCAACTGCCGAATAACAAATTGATTACGTCGAAGATGGAATCGAGAAGACAACCGCAGAAGAGAAAACGCTGTCAGTTTGGCAGGATGGCTTGGCGAGGAGCAATTTCGCTCAGGACAAACTGGCAGCAAGGCAACGCATTCGAGGCAGGGCCAACGAAAAGGAGGTCGGATCGAGCTATGATCCGACCTCCCGATGAAGAGAAACCTTACAGATAGCTCAACGCCCCTGAATCGGTTTGAAGACCTTCGGTGGCGTGTAACCTACCATGTCAAGGTAGCGTCGCAAGGGAATCACAGTGACGCCGTTCTCCACGGCTTTGGCCTTCATTTCGCGTTCGAGTTTCTGATAAGCCGCCATGTACGTCTTGTCGTTGGCTTTGGGATGGTTGATGGCATCGAGAGCATCGGCCAGGATCAGATAGTCGGTTTTTGAGGTGATTCCTCGACCTTCTAGACGCGGCGCTTTCTCGTCGGAAACATCGATGTAGGCGTCAACTTCGATATTTTGACGGTTCAGCATTCTGCGTAGGTCTTCGGTGTTGTCAATGCCTTCGCCGCCCAGATCGGCCAAACCGGCGATGGCCACGTGACGTTTGCGATCGGGATCCCATGCTGGGTTGAACAGGCGATCGCCTCGCACGATGGGATCCTTCTTGAAGCTGGCCGATTCGCGTTCCGAAGTGATCCGGGCCAGAGCCAGGTTCGAGCCCAGCACACGGACGACTTCGAGGGTGCCTTTCGACTGCGGGTTCAACTGCCCATCCAAACCGACCCCGTGGATGCTAAAGGTCAGCTGCGGCACGAGTCGATCCGCCGAGCCGAGGTTGATGTACACCATGCTGCCCTTGCGATCGAGTTCGACGATCTTCCAATCCTTCTTCCATTCACGGATGAGCTGAGCATAGCGAGCATCCTTGACCGCGTCTTCGATGGCGTCGCGTGGTTTGCCTAGCTGCTCCAGTGCTTTGACCAGCTGCAGCTCCTTGGTGTCACGCTCCTCGGAGACCGTACGAAGAGCACGCTTAGCGTCGGCCAACTCGGCGACCAGCTTTTTGTTTTGAGCCTCGAGTCGGTTGAGCATCTTCTCCGCTTCGGCGTACTTGTCGCGCAGCTTCTGGTACTCTTCGTTTTCCTTGCGCAGGGTGTCTCCCTGGTCGGAGAGAGCGGCCAAATCGGTTTTGCGATCTTCCAAGGCGCGCTTTTTGACATCCTCCATCGCGTTCTTCAAGGAGGTGATGGTTTTCTCGGCTTCCAACTCGGCCTCCTCGCGATCGCGTTTTTCACGAGCAGCCTTCTCCTCGGCAACTCGCGCTCGGGCCTTCTCGGCCTCGATGCGTTGATCCTTCTCGCGGAGAATTTGCTCAAGAGTCTTGGGCGGAGCAGTGCTTTTTCCGGCATCCCAGGTGGGAGCCAATGCTTTGGTGTAACCGACGAAGTCATCCTTGTCGGACTGTTTGGCGGCAGCGGGGAAGGTACCGCTGTCGATCTGTTGTTTCTCTAATGCGGTTCGGGCGGCGTCATCTCCGGGAGCATGCTTGCCATCGATGATGGCACGCAGAATGCGCGTTTTGGCGTAGCCCCAGGTAGCACGGGCTTCCGCATCATCTTTCTCTTGCTTCATCTTGGCGACAGCCTTGTCTTTCTCCTCTTGCGCGGAGAAGCCCATATAGGTCGTGACGCCCAGGATGATTGTTAAGAGCACGAAGATCACCAGGGTGATAATTAACCCCAGATTGGATTCGCTACCGTCCTTTTTTTTCGCCATGGACAAAACCTCATCCGGGCTAGGACCCGAGGGGATGGATGCTCAAGATCGAGCCAGATAGGAATTTCATACCATCGAGACGAGTTCCGTGCGCCTCGATTTGCCTCACTATCCCAGTTTAAGCGGTCCCTTGTCCCTGTCAACGGAATTGGCTCGCTCGGTGAAGTAATTCGCTCGCAGATTGCCGACCTTGTCGAGTGCGCCAGTTACGCTTGAGAAATCTTTGCCTAATCGAAAAAGTATCCCTCAAGTTCTCCAGTTTTCCTGGTCGTCGATGGCGACGTAGCGCAAAGTTGCCGCGAGTTGACGCTGATTCGCTCTTTAGTCAAAGAGCGAGCTATCTTTATCTCCCCGCGGAAGGAACACACGAATGAAGCGCACGATCCTCGCATCCGTCGCAGCCGTGGCGGTCCTAACTGGCACCGGAACCCAGGCGAAGGCCGGCTCCTATGGCTTTGGCATCGGCATCGGGCTGTCGTTCAGCTGCTACAAGCAGCCGTGCCCGAAGGACTGCTATGGCCCGGTCTGTGGCTATCCTGGCCCAGTCGGTGGACTGCTGTCCGACGCTGGTCACGCTCTGGCCGGCATGCATCCCAGCTATGGGGCGGCTAATCCCGCTGCCCAGGCGCTGGCTTACGGCGGCTATCCTGGCATGGGATACTATCCTACGCTGCCGGTGAATCCGGCCTTCAACCCGTACTTCGCCCACCAGGCTGCTCTCGCCTGGAGTAACCCTTACCTGAACGCCCCAACTTCACCGTATTTCCCTGCTGCTCAGAGTTATCAGACTCCAGTGGTTCCAGTTAGTCTCGGATTTGGTCGATAGTTCTCCCAGCGCCAGTTCGTGTCTGGGACGAAGTGGAGTCCTTGAGCCGCTTCTCCACTCCAGTTTGCTCCCAGCACGGCCTGGCCGCTACCGCAGTTCCTCGATCGCCGCGTCCACCTTTTGCCGCAGTTTCGCGTACCTCGTCCAGTTCTTTTGTTCGCGTTCCCCCAGGCGGAAGCTACTCAGCACTTCGTCCAGCACCGCGCGGCCTCGGGCAGAGTTTTTCTCCCGCGACAACCGTTCCAGCGTCAACAAGCGTCGGTAGTCGTCGAGTCCCTCGCGCAGCTGCTCGAAATGCACTGTGGGAATCAGTTCGCCTTCGGGACTGGCGTAGCACCAAGCGTAGTCGTCCTCGCGACAGTCCAAAGCGTAATTGGGATCGCCCGCGACGATGTTCCAGTGCCACGACAGACGGAACTTCATCCGATACTGCTTGGCGGCTTTGTACAGATAAAAACCGTAGGTCCAGCGATTGCCGCCGTTGTAGAACGCCCAGTCGCCGCCGACCGAGTGGAGGGCCTGCACGCCCGCCTCATCGTGGTCGTTCCAGTTGGCGATATGCAATGCTTTAGAGAAGCGGAAGTGCGGGTCGTTGCGGTTTGTCCCCCGAAACGAGGTGGCCGCGGTGAAGTACGGCGGTCCCTTGGGGAAGGCTCGTCGGAACGCCTCGGCATTCTCTGAGCCGCGAATCAGCTCGTCGCCGAGCGGCTCGTCGCCGAGGTTCCAGTAGATCGGCAACCAATCGGCCTGCTCGGCATGTCGCTGGATCGCGCCGAAGACACGAGCGACAAATTCGCTGTAATCGCGGAATCCCGCATCGCGCATCGCCGACTCGTCCTTCTTGTACAACTCCAGGCCGATCAGCGGGCAGTAGGTCACAACCGGCTGGCGGAAGCCTTCCTCACGGAACATCTGCATCTGGGCATCGCCTCGGGAAAAGTCGAGACGTGGCTGGCCATTCTCGAACCCTCGGTAGGTCAGGATCGGCAAGCCGCTAGCGGTAGTAAAGCCATATTCGCGGAGTTTGCGGAGCGATTTTTTCGCCATCTGCTGGTTCCAGTCGGCAGACTCCTCAGCGTACCAGGGCAGGTCGATGGTGTGCCCCCAGGGACCAACGGGAATGTCCACTTCGTCGAGCGTGCCCTGACGCACGGTGAAACGCAGCGGCAACGTCAACGGCTTGCCGTTCTGAGGCGTGAGGGTGACTTGGCCTTCATAGACTCCGGGCTGAGCAGTCGTCGGGACGCGCATCGTCAACCAGAAAGTGCGCGTCACCTCGGCGGGAACCGGCGCGGACGCTCCCGGAATCAACCGGCGCGGACGAAGGGTGTAGACGCTGCCCTCCGCCGTCACGCGCGTGATCCGATGCTGGACATGATGGATCGCTAGTGTAGAGCAAGGGAGGGTCGCTCGTCCTGGGCCGACGAGATCAGTCGCGCTGACTGTCACTGTGCCTAGATCGCGCAGCGGATAGATGGACACCGTCAGCGGTTCATACTCTCCGGCGAAAGCGCTGCCGGTCAGCTGGGTGATCTGCTCTGTGGCGTCGGGCCGGTCGTTGGAGTAAACCTCTTGCATGTAATCTCGGGCGAAGGCAAGGAAGCCGCGATCTTGCTCGCTGGCCGTCGGCTGAGGTTTGTCGAACGGCGGTTGATGGATCACGCGCTTAAAGGCGTTGTTGAAATGGAAACGCCGCCGCTTCTGCACAAAGTCGAGAAACTTCTTTCCCTCGTCCGCCTTGTCGGCGGGATAGACGACGATCGCCGAGACACAACAGGCCCAGTTCTCGCCCTCAAAGTCGAGATTGAGCTGTCCGTCGCGCACGTCGGCGATGAGATGCTTCTCGCGGAAATAGGGAATCTGGTAACGGTCGAAGGTGTTGTGTTCAGGCAAATCCTCACGATCGGCGAAGCGGAAGTAGCGTCGGCGGAACGAAGCGAGATCCATCGTCTCCTCGTGGCGTACTCCCTCAACGAGGACAGCTCGTCGGCGATAGCGTTGCACCTCGCCCCAGTAGCCCGAGGGAGAGTCGAGGTTGACGAAGACGTGATACTTGCCGTTGGGCAGATCGATGGCCAAGCCGCCCTGTTCAAGGCAGAGAAAATCGCGATACAGCGGGTCGGGTTGCAAGGCGTCGAAGCCGCGCCAGATGCGGGCCTTTTTCCATCCGAAGCCACGTTCGGACGTGTAGTCCTTCGAGGGATCGAGGGGTTGGAAGCCTTCCATCAGCGGCGAGCCAGCCGGTCCCACGTCGAAGGCCCACAGGCCGTCGAAACGCATCCGTTGCGGTTCCGTGTCACGACAAAGACGGAGATTGTCGAGGTACAATGGTGCTGGATTGCCATCTTCTAGTGCGAAGACCAGCCGGGTGATGGCATTCACTTGCAGGGCTCGTCCAGGCCGCGACTTCTCGCCGACGTACAGAGCGGTCGGCACGACCAGCGTGCTAGCCCCCGGCGGCACTACCGTGGTGTAATTCACTCGCGTCCAGTAGTCGCGTGTTTGGCGATCACGAATTTCGATGGTGAGCGGCAGGGGCTGTTTGGCCGGCGTGTAGACATCCACTTCGAGAAAGTCGTAGCCACTCCAGTTCTGCGCCGCGTCTAGACTGGCATAGCCGCGATCCAGTCGCAGAGCGTACTTGCCGTCAGTGGCGTGTTCGGTGACAAGGCGTCCTCCTGAGAACGGATTACGATCTTCAAAGGAGGTGATGAGTTTCACTTCGGGACCGTCGGCTCCAGACTCGGATTCTAAGGAAGCCTCTGGGGTCACCTGTAGCAAACAGCAGAGCAGCAGCACTGAAGCTGTCGCCTCCAACAGCGTCCGGCGCGACCGGCGTGAAGGCAATAGGTTGGGAGGTTTGGACGCATTCATGGTGACACCGGAAACGGCGAATTCCTCTGGCGAGTCTGTGGATATTGTACGGAGAGCGATGTCTTGTCGCGCGATAGAATCGTCTATGAGTCAGCCTGGTAGTCGTCCTACGAACCTCGAACCTTCAGCAGTATCATGGATCCGCAAACGGTCATCGACGCCACTCGTCGGTGGATCTCCTCGGTGGTGATCGGCTTGAACTTGTGTCCGTTCGCACGCAAGCCATTTCAGATGGAAAAAGTCCGTTATTCGGTCAGCGCAGCCACAGAGGCAGCCGCACTCTACGACGAGCTCGCCGCGGAGCTGAACTTTCTGACGGCCACGCCGCGCCAGCAGGTGGAAACGACGCTGCTGATCCATCCATACACGCTGGGCGACTTTCTCGATTTCAACGACTTCCTAGGCGTAGCGGAGAACCTCGTCAAACGGCTAGGACTGCGCGGCGTGATCCAGCTGGCCAGTTTTCACCCCCAGTATCAGTTCGCCGGTACCGATCCTGACGCGGTCGAGAACTACACCAATCGCTCACCCTATCCGATGCTGCATCTGTTACGCGAAATCAGCATCACTGAGGTCGCCGACCAACTCGATGAGGCCGAACTACTGGCCATTCCCCAGCGTAACATCGAGCAGCTTCGTCATCTAGGGATAAAGCAGATGCGAAAGCTACTCGAAGAAACCGCTGGGTTCTGACCCGTTCGCTTACTTACCCAGCACCTCGCGGGCGGCAGCGACGACGGCCTCGACAGTGAAGCCGAACTTCTTTTGTAACTCTTTCAGCGGCGCGCTGGCCCCGAACGTCTTCATACCGATCCGCTTACCTCTAGGCCCGACATATTCGCCCCAGCCAAAGGTGCTGGCCTGCTCGACCGACACGCGAGCAGTAACCGACTCGGGCAGCACCTGCTCGCGATACTCCGGATGCTTGGAGCAGTAATGCTCGAACACCTCCCAGGAGGGCATGCTGACCACCCGCGAGGCGATACCAGCGGCGACGAGTTTCTCGTGCGCCTCGACACAGAGAGATACTTCGCTACCTGTGGCCAGCAGCAACACTTCGGGCTTGCCTCCTGGAGCGTCGGCCAGAACATACGCGCCGCGATGCAGTCCCTCAGCGGAAGCATACTTGCTCCGGTCCAATGTCGGTAACGCCTGCCGGGTCAGGATCAACGCTACTGGTTCGTGCGACAGTTGCAGGAGAAATCGCCAAGCCTCGACCACCTCATTAGCGTCACAGGGACGCAGGGTGATCAGTCCGGGAATGGAACGCAACCCAGCGAGATGCTCGATCGGTTGATGAGTGGGACCGTCCTCGCCGACACCGATGGAATCGTGCGTGAAGATGTAGATCACGGGGATTTCCATGATGGCGGCGAGGCGAATGGGAGCGCGGCCATAGTCGCTGAAGATGAGGAAGCCTGAGCCATACGGACGCACCTTGCACAGGGACAGGCCGTTGAGGATCGCGCCCATAGCATGTTCGCGGACGCCGAAATGCAGGTTGCGGCCATTCTCGGTGGCGGAGAAGCTAGGCAGGCCTTTGAGCAGGGTCTTGGTTGAGGGAGCCAGGTCCGCCGAGCCGCCCATCAGCCACGGGATGTTCTTGGCAAAGGCGTTCAGCACCTCGCCGCTACTGTCGCGGCTGGCCTTGCCTTTGGGATCGGCGGGATAGCTGGGGAGGTTCTTGTCCCACCCTTCGGGCAGCTGCCGCTTCTGCATCCGTTCCAACTGATCCGCCAATTCGGGATAGTCCTTCTTGTACCGTTCAAACAACGCAAACCAGGCGGTGCGTAGCTCCTTGCCGCGCTTGCCCATGCCGGCGGCGAAATGCTCGCGAACCCCGTCGGGGACGTAGAATTTTTCGTCGGGTTTGGGCCAGCCGTAGTTCTGCTTGGTCAGGCGGATTTCTTCCTCGCCCAGCGGTTCGCCGTGTGCCGCCGACGTGTCTTGCTTGTTGGGGGCCCCGTAAGCGATGTGGCTGTCGACGATGATGAGCGTGGGGCGATCCGTGGTCTTATGGAAGACCTGAATGGCTCGTGAGAGCATGTCCAAATCGTTGGCATCGCCGACACGCAGTACGTTCCAGCCCAGGCCGAGGAAGCGAGTCGCCACGTCCTCGCTGAACGCCAGCGCTGTGTTGCCTTCGATGGTGATGTGATTGTTGTCGTAGATCCAACAGAGATTGGAGAGCTGTAAATGGCCGGCGAGAGAGGCGGCCTCGTTGGAAACACCTTCCATCATGCAGCCGTCGCCAGCGATGGCATAGACACGGTAGGTGAACAGATCATAGCCCGGCTTGTTGAAGTAGCTGGCCATCCAGCGAGCGGCAATGGCCATGCCGACCGAGGTAGCGACTCCCTGACCGAGTGGGCCAGTCGTCGTCTCTACGCCCGAGGTCCAACGGTACTCCGGATGTCCCGGGCAGCGGCTGTCGAGCTGGCGGAAGCGTTTGATGTCATCCAACGGCACTGACAGTTCACCTAGCCGTTCGTACTTGGCGTTGACCGCCTTGACACCGGTTAGATGCAACAGCGAGTACAACAGCATCGACGCATGCCCAGCGGAGAGGACGAAGCGATCGCGATCCGGCCAGATCGGATCGTCGGGATCAAAGCGGAGGAAGCGTTGCCATAAACAGTAGGCCACTGGGGCCAAAGCCATTGGCGTGCCGGGATGGCCAGAGTTGGCCGCCTGGACCGCATCCATCGACAGGGTGCGAATGGTGTTGATGGTCAACTGGGCCAGGGGATCGACCTGACGTTCAACGCGAGCAGACGAGCCGGACATGCCTTCTCCTCGAATGGGGTCGCATGGGTAATAGCGCGGCCTATTGTATGGAGAACCTCGGTCAGCTGCGACTCGCCGGCTCAATCGGTTGACATTAGCTGGAGCGACTCACTAGGCGGCGGGAAAAATCCCTCTTCGGCCTCATACACCGTCAAAGTCCGTCGCAGCAGTTCGACACAGCGAAGGTAGTCGGCTTCGCTCCACTGGCGACGAGCCAGTTCCTGTCGAGCAGCTGGGCCAGTGTCCGCGCCGAACGGCGTGCGGGCTTGATGGAAGTGTTGCACCACCACGACGGCGGGGCGGCATGCCACCAGACGAGCGACGAACGCTTCCGGATCGCGAAGCGGCAACATCGGCGTGACACAGATGCCCACAGCCAGGCCCGCTTGTCGCAATGTCTCGACGGCGGCCCAGCGACGCTCCAACGGCGGCGCTTTCGGCTCGAAGGCACAGCGAACCTCTTCCTCATCGGTAGGAATCGACATATTCACCCGAAGAGAGCGAAATTGTCGTAATAGATCGACGTCACGCACCACCAGCGGACCGCGTGTCTGTACCAGCAGCCGGGGTTGATGCGGGAGCATGGCGTCGAGAATGCCGCGGGTCAGTTTTAGGCTACGCTCGACCGGCACATAGGGATCGGTAACGCTACTAAGATAGACCGCCTGTCTCGCCACCTTGTGGGCCTGTCGCCGAGCTAGTTCGACGGCGTTGCTCTTGGCCACCAGCCAGCGGCCCCAGTCTTGGAGGGGGCGGCGATTCTGCGGTAGAAACGCCGCGTAGCAGTAGCTACAAGCGAAGGTGCAGCCCAGATAGGGGTTGCAGGTCCAGGCAAACCCGCCGCGCTGGATGAACCCCGTGGCCGGACTGAAGATACTCCGAGCGTTGACTTGTTCCATCGTGGAGACTCACCCTGCCTCGTACAGCTGGCTTATTTCTTCCGAGAACCTTTTCGTATCGGAGTCGGCAACTTCTCGAACAGTTGCCGAAGCGGCAACGAGAAGCCGAGAAGCAGCGAACCTCCCTTCAGAGTGTCTGTTGCTTCCAGCGTCTCACTGGCGTCTGGAGCCGTGTAGACCCTGACTGTTCGCTTTATCGGATCGACGAGCCACACCACCGAGGTGCCTGCGAGGAAATACTCTTTGAGTTTGCGGCGTATCTCGCCAGCTGTGTTGCTGACGCTGAGAATCTCGACTGCAAGATCGGGAGTCAACGAGGGGATCGGCTCAGTGGCGACTTTCCCCTGGGGAAACTTCTCCCAGCGAACAAAAGCGACATCCGGTACGCCGACCAGTTTGTTCATCAGACGAATGGTTCCCTGCTCACCAGTGATACAGCCCAGGTGGTGTTGTTGATTGTAGAGTTGAAAGGGCAAAAGCAATCTGCTGGGCAAGAAACGATTCCATGTAGCCCGCCGGGTTCTCCACGAGAACTCCCTCGATGAGTTCGCAGATCCGACCTGTTCGACGTTGAAAGGCCAACAGATGCTTTTCCGTCGCTTTGCCCGGAGTCGGTCGTAGCAACACTCGGCTAGCGGGAACATCACCTAGACTGGTTAACAGATCCGCGAGTGTGGCATCAGGCTGTGACCATAGGGGAGACATCGACAGGTTCCTCGGGGCGGTGGTGCGTCTCGGTGGCTGCATTATTGCCCAGACCAACGAGGTGTCGCAAGGGAAGGTCGAGTTGAGAGGTCCATCAGAAGAGCCGCTCTCTGAAGCGGTTGAATTTCTTGTTCCATGGAAACGTCTTCGCTATGGTAGACGTGGCTTCCGAACCGGCCTGGGAAAGCACTAGATGGAGGATCCTTGTCGATGCCTGAACGCCAGCGATTCACTCTGCACCTGCCCGGCCTGCTGAAAGTGCTGGCGGAACATCTCTATACCTCGAAAAAGGTCGGTATTCGCGAACTGATCCAGAACGCTCATGACTCCTGCTTGCGTCGTAGGATCGAACTGGCGGAACCGCATTATCGACCACGCATCGACATCGAACTTGATGTTCCGGAACGCCTCATTACCATTCGCGACAATGGCATCGGGCTGACAGAAGAGGAAATCGGATCGTATCTGGCGACGATTGGACGCGGCTACACCCGTGAGTTGCGAGAGCGGCTGGCTTTTTCCTCTCCGGAGGAGGCCGCCGAGCTGATCGGGCAGTTCGGCCTGGGCTTTCTCAGCGCCTTTCTCTTGGCGAGTGAAGTCACCTTGGTGACGCGCTCGGCACAGGGTGGGCCGGCTTTGCGCTGGTTCTCGACCGGCGATGAACACTACGAACTGCAATCCGGCCAGCGCGACGAGGTCGGCACCACGGTGCTGCTCCGTATCAAACCCTCGGCCACATTCATTCTCAACGAGCAGGTGTTGCAGGAAGCTATTCGCACCTATGCAGAGTTTCTGACTATTCCAATCTATTTTAATGGTGAAGAAACGCCCATCAACTTGATGACGGCTCCCTGGGAAAGTGACGATCCTCAGCAGGCGACGTTGGAGTACATTCGCCGAGCCTATCACGGTACCCGGCCACTTTGTGTGTTTCCGCTGCATCCTAGCCGTGTCAGCATCGGCCATGACTCGATCACCGTGCCGCTAGAGGGCTTTTTGTTCGTGCCGCCTGGCTCGGTGGCGTCGGTGCGGGAGTACGGCGATTTACGCATCTTCATTCGCCGCATGTTCATCTGTGAACGCGAGCGCGATCTGCTGCCGCCCTGGGCGCGGTTCGTGCGCGGCGTGATCGAGTGCCCGCTGTTGCAACCGACGGCCTCGCGCGAGAGCATTCATCAAGACGACAATTTCGATCTAGTTCGTCGGGCTATCGAAATGCAGTTAGGCCAAAGCGTGCAGCGACTGGCTCACGACGAACCAGCCACTTGGCGGAAGGTAGTGCGCGGTCATTCCGACGTCATCATTGGTTGGGCCGTCAGCGACTCCACCTTTTTTGATCGAGTCGAGGAGATTGTTCCCTTTCGCACCACGCGCGGTTCGCTCAGCTTACCGGAGTATCTCGATCTCTCCGGAGGGACAATCTACTTTGTCACACGCGAACTAGGATCGCTGCAGGAACAGGTACTGGCCGAAGGTCGTGATGTGCCGGCCATCGATGCCTCGTGGTTTTCCGTTGTGCCGTTTCTGGAGATGTACGCTCAGCGGCATCCCGAGGTGAAACTGGTGCAACTGGACGGCGAATCGCAGCAACTGTTGCGACCGATTCCCGAGGGCCGCTTCGCGGACTTACTGCGGTTCTTTCGCGGGCAAAACATACGGGCGGCGATGGCAGCCTTCAAGCCGAGCGAAGCACCGGCCCTGATGCTATACCCCCAAGGAGCGGAATTAGTCCGTGAGGCGGAGGCGAGCCTGGAATCCGGCGACCTGCCCCCGCCGCTGGCCGGACTGGTGAGCCAGTACATCGAAAATCGCCTGGGCGATCGCGAGGAGTTAGCAGGGACGTTGTATCTCAACGCTAACAATCTGCTCATTCGCCGATTGACTGAGCAACCTCCTCCGCTGGAGACGCGCAACGCCGTGCTGACGTTGGTCTATCAGTTAGCTCGGCTCTTTGCTGGCCGTATGCTCACGGCAGCAGACGTAGTCCACGCTTTTTCCGGAGTTACCCGCTCTCTACAGGGGCTAATAGCGGCGCGATCCGAGGCATAACTCAAGAGGCGGCCCGGCGTTCGTTCAGGCGGTTCAATTTGTTGTAAATCGTCTTCAGACTGATGCCCAACTCGGCAGCGGCCAAGGTCTTGTTGCCGCCGTGTTTCTCCAGCGTTCGCAGCAGATGCTCTTGCTCGATTTCCTCCAACGTTCGCGGCGTATAGTCATAGCTCTCCATTAAGGGGCGCGTTGGTGTGTTAACGCGACGTACCAGATTCGGCAGATGCGCGGGGGTGATCTTGTTGCCGCCCGAGACGATTAAAGCACGCTCCATAACATTGGCCAACTCGCGCACGTTGCCGGTCCAATCGTGCTGTTGCAAAGCCTGCATGACTTCCGGCGTGAGCAAATGAATTACCTGCTCCGGAGGACGGCGAGCGGCTCGGGCGAGCAGATGCAGGGCCAACTCCGGAATGTCCTCGCGACGTTCGCGCAAGGGAGGCAACCGTACTTCAAAACTATTGATGCGGAAGTAGAGATCTTCACGAAACTCGCCGTCCGCGATCATCTGACGCAGGTCGCGATGGGTGGCACAAACCACGCGCACATCGCTGCGGAACGGCTGGGTGTCGCCGACTCGCCGCACCTCCTTCGATTCCAAAAATCGCAGCAACTTTACTTGTACGTTCTTGGGCAGTTCGCCGACTTCGTCGAGGAAAACAGTACCACCATTAGCCACTTCGAAGATGCCTTTATGATCTTTTTCGGCGCTGGTGAAGGCTCCCTTGCGATGGCCGAACAGTTCGCTCTCGACGAGATGCTCGGCCAGGGCACCACAGTTGACCGGGATGAACGGCATGTTCGCTCGATTGGAGAGTTGCCACAGTGTTCGGGCGGCCAACTCCTTTCCGCATCCCGTTTCTCCGAGAATCAATACTGTCGCCTCGGTTGGAGCGACCATCGCTAAAAAACGATGCACCTCCTGCATGGCCGGCGATTTGCCGATCAGCGTACTCGGTCCTTCGGCCTTCTGCACCCGACTTTCCAGGGCCAGGTTCTTGTGCTTCAACTCGCGACGATCGGCCATTCGAGTCAAGACGGCCTCGATGTCGGCGAGTTTGCACGGTTTGGTAATGTAGTCGGCTGCGCCTAGTCGCATGGCCTGCGTCGCCGTTTCGATCGAGGCATGGCCAGTCATGACCACGGCCTCGGTGTCGGGGCTGATCTTCTTGAGATGCTCCAGCACATCCAGTCCGGAGAGTCCCGGCATACGCAGATCAAGAATCGCGGCGTCGAAGGTGCTTCGCTCCAACGCTTTCAGGGCGGCGCGGCCATCCTCGCACACCGTGACATGATGCCCTAGACGGGGCAACTCGGAGCGCATAAATTCTCGCAGCGACATCTCGTCATCGACAAACAATACCCGTAAGCTGCGATGCGGGCCCACGCGAGGCTGACCGACCGATCGGGGAGTGAGGCTGTCGTTCATGCTTCCTGCTCCTTCCGTGGAGAATCATGCCGCTCGGGCGAGCGATTGCCCGCTGGGGAGTACCTTGGCTGGCTCCTGGGGACTGATCGGCAAGCGTACCGTGAACGTACTTCCCATGCCTACTCCAGGGCTGGTGGCCTCAATCTCGCCTCCATGCTGCGTGACAATCAGATGACTGATGGTCAGGCCCAACCCCGTTCCTTTGCCCGAACGACTGCGCGTGAAGAACGGCTCGAAAATGTTGTTCAGCACTTCGCGACTCATGCCGACACCGGTATCGCTAAAGCGAAGCTCGGCTCGGCCCTCGCGTTTGGACAGGCGAATCACCAGTTGACCGTTCTCGTCCATACTCTCTAAAGCGTTGACCACAAGATTCAAGATCACCGACTTGATCTCTTCGGCGTTAACCCAGGCGGTGACTCGACCTCCAGGCATGTCGCGCGGCACCTCGAAGAGGATCTGCTTGCCCTTGTGATTGGGGAGATGCTGAGTGACGTCGAGGACGGCTTGTACCAGACTACACAGATCCGTCATCTCGCGTTTTGGTTCGCCAGTACGACTGAACTCTAGTAAGCGTTCCGTGATGTGCTTGCAGCGAAACGCTTCGTCCTGAATCATCCGCAGATACTTGGCGAAGACCTCGAACTCCTCGCGAGCACGACCGGAGGCGCGAGCGGCCTGCATCAGTTCGTGCAGACGCGCTTCCAACGCTTCGCCGCAGAAGGCGATCGACGCCAGTGGATTGTTGATCTCATGAGCGACGCCGGCGGCGAGGAAGCCGACTGACGCCAATCGTTCGGAACGCACCAACTGGCGGCTGCGTTCGTCAACGCGGCGATTCAGATCCTCGTACAGTTCGCAGAGCCGACCGAGCATCTCGTTGAAGGCGCGGGCTAACTCTTCCATTTCGTCGCCCGAGTTTAAGTGAATGCGATGCTGAAGATCGCCAGCGGCGACGCGACTAACTCCCTGTTCGAGATCGCGAATGGGCGAAAAGACCCAAGCGTAGAATGAACGCATCAGTCCCGCCATGACCACCAGACCGACAATGCTGGAGGGAATCAGAATCAGCAAGGCTCCTTGGTAGTGCTTGCGCGATTCGTTGAGGCGGTGGCCGAGTTCTTCCTTAAGATGATCGCGTAGATCCAGCACAGCGGCAGTCAGCGCCGACTTGGAATCGTGAACCGCGGCCAGATGTTGTTCCTCGACTACGTCGTTCTTGCCATCCTGCACCGCTGGGCCGAAGCGGCTGAGCATGGCCCGGTGGAAGGCTTCGAGATCCTGACGAATCTGCACCAATTGCTCGCGTTCCCAGATTCCGCGCAGTGGGTCGTAGTTGACCGCTCCCGCCTCGTTTAACTCCTCTTCGTAGGCTTCCAGGGCAGTGCGAACTTTTTTGATCGACACGGGCAAGCGTTCGGGATGGTCGTTGATGACATCGAGAATGTGGTCGTTGGAAACTAACTCGAAGACGGCGCGGGTGAGTTCCTCGGCGGCGATGAGTTCGGCGATACGAACCCGGATACCGTTCATCGTCAGATAGTACGACCACAGGGCGCGAGAGGCTCCCAAGAGGAGCAAGGCCATGATGACCACGACCATTCCCAGCCCGAGCATCAGTTTGTGGCGGATACGCCAACGCGAAGCCACGAGAACACCCCTCCGGTCGGTCGCCGGAGCGTCACCCCCCTCCGGAGCATCGACCGGCGGGGACTGTACCAGAAGCGATCGATTCAAGGGAGGGCAAGTTTTTGTTCGACTTAAGCGGAAAATCGAGGAAATTTTGGAGAGAGTTGAAAGACAGAGAAGCTGCAAAATTCAGCAAAAGATTAGCGAATGTGGCGCGAACGTAAGAAGGCGGTTCAAAGGGGAAATACGAATTGTTGCGTAAAGGAGCGATAGTTGGCCGATTCTAGAAGTGCCTGACGCACTGGATCTGAGCCTGAGAGTGGTGCGGGCAAACTGGCCTCACCGATCCGCGGGGAGCGGGGGAGTGAGGGTCGATCAGGGAAGGGTCGCGCCATGGGACAAAAAACCCTTGGCCGGCCGGGATCAACCTCCTGAAAGGAGTCGCGATGAAGCGGATCGCCGTGATGGTCTGCGCCGTGCTCGGCCTGGCCTTGAGCAGCGGTAAGTGCGAAGCTAGCTGGGGCCACCTGTTCTACAGTGGATACCAGCCCTGGTGGAACATCTTCGCCAAACGGTACAAGTGCCTGACGCCGGAAGAAGAACGGCTACAGAAGTTCTGGCACGACTATTACCATGCGTTGAAAGAGTTCTACAGCGGACTCGACGCGATCGACTGGGTCGCGTACTACAAGAACCACGGCTACCAGATCAACGGGGGATGTGGCCCCGCTGGCTGTGGCCGCATCAACTACGCTCCAGTCTTCGTCACTCCGACGTTGCAGTGGGCTGTTCCTGCAGGGGTGGCAGGTGGTCCTCCGGTCGGTCCACCGTATGCAATGCATGGTGGCATGCCCTACGGCGCTGCTGGGATGCCAGTCGCTGGTTTTCCGGGCACCACTCCATACATGCCGCAAGGAGCTAATGGCATGCTGCCGCAGGCAGTGAGCGGAGCTCCGGCGAGCGGAGGAGCCGGCAGCGGTCTGTCCAACCCCAACGGTCCGATGAGCAGCGGTGGCACTCCGGCTAACATTCCGGGCATGCCGAACTAACGTCCACTCTGGAGAGGCGGTGTGAGCATACACGATGGATTGTTGCTCGGACAATTCATCTACTCGGCCCCCCCTCCCCATGTGCGGGGCCAGCCCTTATGAGAGGGCTGGCCCACGCCGCTTTTTCTTTCCTGTCGATTCCTTACTTAAATCCGCGCCAACCAGTCATTGTTCGGGCTTTTTCTCGGCGAACTGATCTTGAAATTGCCGCCGCGTGCCTTGCTGTGCGGTAGACTCTCGACAGTAGAAGGAAGTACGAGTTTCCCTCGTACTCAAGGATTGCCCCTCGCCGAAAGGAGTCGCGATGCGGACTACCCTGAAACTGTCGGCTGCTCTGTTCAGCCTGCATCTGTTAGCCGGGATGGCTTCGGCTCAGTGGTGCGGCTACTACCAACCCCCCCGTGCCCCGGATTTCCAGAACACGCCGCCGTTCTGGTACAAAACGGCCTACGGCATGGTTTATGGGCCGAACTATTACGTCTATCCGAAGTTCCAGCCGTTCCAGGGGATGTTGCCTGGGCCGAACGGCCTACCCTGCAACCCCTACGGCATGTATGGCGGCTACTGTGCCGCAATGCCGGGCATCGCCGCGTTCCCCAATCACCTGTACGCTCGTAGTCCGCGCGATTACTTCATGGTCGATACGGATCCGCGCACCAGTCCGTTTACTTACGGTCTCAGCGGATTGGGCGGCGGCTATACTGCGACAGCTCCTGTCTCGACGGAACCGTGAGCGATCTCCTGCTCCAGAGGCCGGCCTGGCTTCCGCCCCAGGCTGGCCTTCTGTTTTTGCTCCTCTTCGCTACCTGGTCACTCGCCTCTGGCTCTCTTCTCTTCTATACATGAAAATGTAAGACTGGTTGCTGCGATGCCAGTCTAATCCGCTGGGAAAAGCCCGCCGAACTGGCCTTGAACCCTGCTTCGACCGGGACTGGAAGGGATCGCGATGAACCTGCTTGTTAAGCCGGTTCGCTCATCGCTGGGCAAAAAGTACGCCATGGCGGTGACCGGACTGTTGCTGATCGGCTTTGTCTTGGGACACATGGCCGGCAATCTTCTCATCTATCTTGGTCCGGACGCCATTAACTCTTATGCTCACGCTCTCAAGTCGAATCCTGGCTTGCTGTGGACAGCCCGGATCGGTTTGTTACTCGTCTTCGTGATTCACGTTCTACTCGGCGTGACACTGGCGCTGGAGAATCGCGCGGCACGCCCCCAACGCTACGAGTACGACGCTACCTTACGAGCCAGTTGGGCCTCTCGCAATATGATGTTGACCGGCCTGGTGATTCTGGCCTTCGTGATTTATCACTTGGCGCACTTCACTCTCGGAGTGGTCACCACGACGGAGGACAACAAGAATTACCTCGACCTGGTGGAGGTCAAGCAGGGACTGAAGACTTATGTGCCCGAACCGTCCTTAAACCTCAGCCAGCTCGATCCCAATCAAGTCGACGCTCGGCACGACGTCTACCGCATGGTGGTGAGTGGTTTTCAGATCTGGTGGGTCAGCGTGTCGTACTGGCTGGCGATGGCTTTTCTCGGTCTCCATCTCTGGCATGGCGGATCCAGCTTTCTCCAGACGCTGGGACTGAATAGCTTTCGCTACGCAAGTGTGGTTCGACTGATCGGACCACTCCTCGCCATCCTCGTGGTAATCGGTAATAGTTCGATTCCGCTGGCCGTGATGCTTGGTCTCATCAAGTAAGAAAGGATGAAGGCGGAAGTAGGAAAGGTGAGGTTGACATGATTGCTCAGCCGGCCTGCTTCGACCTTCAAAAGGGCATATGCAGCTTAACTCGAATGTTCCGCCCGGTCCGCTGGCCGAGAAGTGGCAGAAGCACCGCTTCGAGATGAAGCTGGTCAATCCGGCCAATAAACGGAAATATAAGATCCTAGTTGTCGGGACCGGTCTGGCAGGAGCCTCGGCAGCAGCCTCCCTAGCTGAACTTGGCTATCAGGTAGAGACGTTCTGCTTCCAGGATTCTCCCCGCCGCGCTCACTCCATCGCTGCTCAGGGTGGCATCAACGCTGCCAAAAACTACCAGAACGACGGCGACAGTGTGTTCCGCCTCTTCTACGACACCATCAAAGGGGGCGACTTCCGCGCTCGTGAAGCCAACGTGTATCGGCTGGCCGAGGTGTCGGTCAACATCATCGATCAATGCGTGGCCCAGGGCGTGCCCTTCTCGCGCGAGTATGGCGGTCAACTGGAGAATCGCTCGTTCGGCGGTGCCCAAGTCTCGCGAACCTTCTACTGCCGTGGCCAGACCGGACAGCAACTCCTGCTCGGGGCCTACTCCGCGCTATGTCGACAGATCAGCCTGGGCAACGTCAAGAGTCACCCGCGCACCGAGATGCTCGATCTCGTCGTGGTCGGCGGACGAGCTCGCGGCATTGTTGTTCGTGACTTGGTCACCGGGCAAGTGTCCAGCTACGTCGGTGATGCGGTTCTCTTGGCGACGGGTGGCTACAGTCCGGTCTACTTCCTTTCGACCAACGCCAAGGGTTGCAACGTGACCGCGACTTATCGCGCGTTCAAACGCGGAGCTTGCTTTGCCAATCCCTGCTACACCCAGATTCATCCGACCTGTATTCCGGTCACGGGCGACTATCAATCCAAGCTGACGTTAATGTCCGAGTCGCTGCGGAACGATGGCCGCATCTGGGTGCCCAAGACGCCGGGCGACAAACGGTCTCCTGATCAGATTCCCGAGAGCGAGCGCGACTACTATCTGGAACGACGCTATCCGAGTTTCGGCAATCTGGCCCCGCGCGACATCGCTTCACGGGCGGCCAAGATGGTTTGCGACGAAGGCCGAGGCGTCGGTCCGGGTGGACGCGGGGTTTACCTCGACTTCAGCGATGCCATTCGACGGCGCGGCGAAAAATACATCCGCGACAAGTACGGCAACTTGTTCGACATGTACGCCCACATCACCCACGAAGATCCCTACAAGACGCCGATGCGGATTTACCCCGCCTTGCACTACACCATGGGCGGTCTGTGGGTCGACTACAATCTGATGAGCAACATTCCGGGGTTGTTCGTACTCGGCGAAGCCAACTTCTCCGATCACGGCGCTAACCGACTTGGTGCCAGTGCCTTGATGCAGGGACTAGCAGACGGCTATTTCGTCGTCCCCTACACGTTGGGCAACTTTCTGGCCGGCTGTGCTCCAGGCGGCGTGTCCGAGACTGCCCCAGAGTTCAAACAAGCCGAACAGGAGGTCAGCGATCGGCTCAAGAAGCTGTTGGCTATCAAAGGGAATCGCTCGGCGACGTGGTTCCACCGTGAACTGGGCAAGGTGATGTGGGACGACTGCGGCATGGCTCGCAGCGAGAAGAGCCTGAAGAAAGCACTGGCTCGCATCCCGGAGTTACGCGAACAGTTCTGGCGCGAGGCCGGTGTACCAGGCAACGGGCAAGGGTTGAGTCCCGCTCTAGAAGAAGCCGGGCGAGTCGCCGACTTCCTCGAATTCGCTGAGTTGCTCTGTATCGACGCGCTACATCGCAACGAGTCCTGCGGCGGTCATTTCCGCGAAGAGTATCAAACTCCTGACGGCGAAGCACAGCGGAACGACGCTGAGTTCAGTTACGTCGCCGCCTGGCAGTATCAGGGGCAGGACAAACCGCCTGCTCTGCATAAAGAGCCGTTGGTCTGGGAGACCGTTCACCCCAGCATTCGATCGTACAAGTAGTAATACGGGACAAGAGAGAGCCATGAAGTTTACTTTGCATGTCTGGCGACAAAGTGGCCCCAACGCTCGGGGCGAGATGAAACAGTATGAGGCGACTGGAGTCAATCCTGACATGTCGTTTCTAGAGATGCTCGACGTGGTCAATCAGGAGTTGATCGCACGCGGCGAAGAGCCGATCGCCTTCGATCACGACTGCCGCGAGGGGATTTGCGGCTCGTGCGGCATCGTCATCAACGGCGTGCCTCACGGTCCACGGCGACGGTTAGCCAACGGTAAGATTGAGGCCAAGACCACTTGTCAAACTTACATGCGCGACTTCACCGACGGCCAACATCTGTGGCTGGAGCCTTGGCGTGCAGGGGCCTTTCCGGTCATCAAGGATCTGGTGGTCGATCGTAGTGCTTTTGATCGCATTATGCAGGCGGGCGGCTACATCAGTGCCAACACCGGCGGCGCACCGGATGGCAATGCCATTCTGATTCCCAAGCGCGATCAGGAAAAGGCGATGGATGCCGCCCAGTGCATTGGCTGTGGAGCTTGTGTGGCCGCCTGCAAGAACGCCAGTGCCATGCTCTTTGTTGCCGCCAAAGTGTCGCACCTGGGCATCTTGCCCCAAGGCCAGCCGGAACGCGCTCAGCGTGTCGTTCGCATGGTTGAGCAGATGGACAAGGAAGGGTTCGGCAACTGCACCAATTACATGGAGTGCGAGGCCGCTTGTCCCAAGGAGATCAGCCGACAGTTCATCGCTCGAATGAACCGCGACTATCTCTGGGCCCAGACGCAAGACCTGGAAACCACCAGCAGCGGTGGAGCAGGCTAGGGCGATCTTCAAGGTGGTGAAGCGGCAGCGGGGTATATAGCTCGTTCGCAGGCTAAAGCCTGGGGCTACCAACAGAACCAGTAGTCGCAGGCTTTAGACTGCGCTCTGCCTTACCATCTTTCGACGCCGACTAGCTTTCGATTCCTTCGCCCTCGGCCAACGGTTCGAGCATCTCCAAGAGTTGCTGCGGCGACTGGCAGCGATCTTCCGGTTTGGCCAGCAGCAACATCACTGCAATGGAGAGTTGCTCAGGAATGTTCTTGTGAATGTCGATTGGCTTGCGCGGCACGGAATGGAGAATGTGGTCAATAGTCTCGGCGGGCGTGCGTCCCTGGTGCGGCGGTTGCCCCGTCAAGCGAGCATACATGACCGCACCAACGCCGTATAGATCGGTCAAGCTGTCGGGTGGCAAGCCGGCAGCTTGTTCGGGAGAAAGATAGCCGATCTCGGCGGCCAATTTCGCCTCCAGCCTGGACTCCAGTAAGGCGCTCCCCTCCAGAGAGCGGCTGAGCATCAAGTCCGCGAGTTTGATGTCCTTAGCTCGACCCATCTCATCGCGACCCAACAGGACGTTGGCCGGCACGATGTTGCCATGCACCAGACGGCGTTCGCGGAGGAACTCCAAGGCGTGGGCCAACTGTAGCCCCATGCGGAGGGCCGGCTTCCAGTGGCTGCGGCGTTTAGCATCCGGTTCGCGCAGCACCTGGGCCAAGCTATCTCCTTGAACGTACTCCGTGGCCAACCAGCAGTACGGTCCAGTCTTGCCGGCGTTATACAGCGTGACCAAGTTCGGATGCTTGAGCAGGAGTAGGGACTTCAGGGCCGCGGCAAATCGCTTCATTTCCGAGGGGTTTTGGGGAAATTCTGGCGACAACACCTTCAGCGCTACTTCTGCTCCGCTGTTGACGTGGGTGGCGTGAAACACCACCCCGTAATGGCCGCGACCTAGTATCTCGCCGAGTTTATAGTGCGAGATCGTCTCTCCACGCAGTCGATCGAGTTGCTCGAACGGCAGGTGCGGCAACTTGCGTGGCTCGGCGACGGCAGCGATCGCTTCTTCCTCGTCCTCGGGCGTTGGTTCGTGCGGTTCCAAACGCAGATGGGAATTGCCGATCCGCAGCACATCCTTGGTCGTCAGCTGATATTCCGTTTGCTTGGTGCCATTGATGAGGAATCCATTGGGAGCTTCGGGGACGGCACGCACTTGAATGGTATCGCCGTCGCACTCGACTTCGCAGTGAACTCGATTCACATAGATGTCGTGCAGGGCGATGTCGGCATGCCCCTCGCGACCGATACGTCGCTTCCCTTTCTGGGGAAGCACGAAGAATTTGCGCTGATCCGCGCCATCTAAAACGTATAGACGCCAGGCCATAAATACCCCCTGAGAGACTCGCCAGTGGGCCACTGTGCGAGCGGTTTGGTGTGTTAGGCTGGCCGGGGGGAATACGAGTACATCCTTGAGTTTCTCTCAAGCCGCGTTTTCTGTCAAGTCAAGGAGAACGCGGAAACGGCTCTTATGGCAAACTCTACGGATTCGATAATTTTCGGAACTTTTCCACCTTGGGCGTGGTCTAATAGATCAACCGAAGTTAGGTGCGTTGTGGTCTGGAAGTGAGCATCCCATACGGAGAGTTCTCCATGCGACGACAGCTAATTGGCGTTCTTCTCTTGGTTGCTGCCTTTGTCTTGGTGCCCGCTGTCGAGTCGTTGGCTCAGGGGAAGAAGAAGGACGGTGAGTGGGACAAAAAGTCGGGCGGGATCGATTCAGCGACGCTCAGTCCCCAAGACTATACCGGCAAACTCGTGTCGGTGCCGGGAACCGATCGGCTGTTCGTTGTGGAGATTGAGTCGAAAAACGTGGTCGTGACCGGAATCTCGGGCGGAGGGCTACGAACGCCGCCGCGTGCCAAGACTAAATCTGTCTCGTCGAAACATCAGGTCGAGTTTCAGTTGGCCGAAAAAGCCAAAATTCGCTCCATGCTGTTGCCTGAGCAGTTCGACGACAAGGGCAACCTCAAGAAGTACTCCAACGCCGAACTGGCCCGACTCAAAGGCAAAGATCCGCGGCAGCCCGGCTATGAGGCCTCGCTCGATCAACTCCAAGCGGGGCAAACCGTGCTAGTGACGCTGGCCCCAGCTCCGAAGCGTTCCCCCAAGAGTAAAGATGCCGACGGCCTGAAATCCGAAAAGAAACTTCAGGTGACACGACTTGTCATTCTCAGCGAAGCTACTGGGCCAACTCCCGCTCCCAAAGGAAAGAAGAAGTAGTCCTCCCACGCCAGGGAAACGTGCTAGACTAGCTTCGGCGCCGTCTCACCAGAGATCAAGTCGGAGTCTACCATCGCATGACCGCGCATCCCTTGAAACCGATCGCTGAGCAGATGGTTCGTCTCGCCACGCGGCAAGGGTTCATCATTGAACGTGAGGTGCGCGACGCTCTGAGTCGCGCTGGCTTGGACGAGTCGCGCTGGCGCGAGGTACTCGATCTGACCGAGCCGGTGTTAAGTTATCGACGTGGCCGTTACTATCCTCCCGCACCGACGACAGAGCGAACTGCTGGGCCTGGCGAGTCCAAGGCCATCGTCGAAGTAGTGGAACAGTTGGTAGCTCAGCATCGTCACGAGGTCGAGCGCGTCGAACGCCGTGAACAGGGCCGTGTCGAACTGGTACATCCCGTGCAGGTGGTTACCGAAGATCAGCGGACCTACACGCTGCTGACCCGCGACTTGTCCTCGTCTGGGATCCGCTTGATCGGCACACGTCGTCTGTTGGGACAAAAAATCCGGGTTCGCTTTCCATTGCGCGATCGGGCCGTCGAATTCACGGTGCGGATTCTCTGGACCTGTCCAGTGGGAGAAGATCTGGTGGAAAATGGCGGGACTTTTCTCGACGTGGCCGAGTGCGACGCCATCACTTCCATGCCTTAACGAGCGCGACGTGGCAGTTCGAGCAGCCAGCACGAAGCGCGATCCGTTCCGGTGCAAAGTTGCCGACCATCCGGAGCGAGCGCGACGCAGAGTGGTTTCCCCAATATGGCGTGCGAATGCAGAATCGCTCCCGTCTCGGCTTCGCGAAGCAGCACCTCGGCAGTATCGGCACTGAGCAAGCGTCGCCCATCTGCGGAATAACTGACCTGAACTACCGCCCGATGCGGTCGCTCATGCGTCGCTAGCAGCTTGCCCGAGCGAATGTCCCAAATGCGAACGCATCCGTCCTCACTGCCACAGGCCAGACGGGTTCCCTCGGGGTGAAAGCCGAGACTGTAGATCGGCTGGCCCACGTCAAGCACACGCACCGGAGCGGATTCGGCAGCCAAGGACAGTAGCTCAATGCGTCCCTCAAAGCCGGCCACTGCCACCGTCTGACCATCTGGGGCGACTGCCAGCGCGTACAGCGGCTGAGTCGAAACTTGCCGACGTTGAATAAATTGATGTGTTTGTAGATCGAAAATATAGACGGAACCACTCTCCCCAGCGCAAACCAGCAAGCCGCTGTCTGGCGTGAAGGCCAGGGCACGCACGGCTCGATCTTCGACAAACCATTTGTGCGTCTGCTCGCCGGTTCGCGGGTTCCATAGTCGCACGGTGCGATCCAGCGCGGCCGAGGCTAGGATCGTGCCCTGGCTGGAATACGCCACCGCTGTCACTTTGTCTTGATGGCCCCGGCAAACGGCTAGGCAGTTGCCGTCTGCTGCTTTCCAGACACGAACCGTGTGATCGAAGCTGCCGCTGGCCAGGCAAGTACCGTTGGGCTGATAGGCGAGGCAAGTTACTGCACCGTCATGTCCTGCCAGTTCCCGCGCACTTTGGGCCAGCAACGAAGAACTGAGTAACAGAACCGAACCCACTGTGAGCCGCAACGACATCATTGATTCACCTCCGTCGGAACCAGACGTGAGGCGAGGCACTGTGCCGGATTGCCGCCTGCCGGTCAAGATGATCTCACCAGATGATGCGGGCTGCACCGTACAGCAGGGTGCGCGTGTAGCCGATCTCCAGATCGATGAAATTCTCTGTGCCGACACGGAATTCGAGGTTCGGCAGATGATCGAACGGTCGGCAAGCGATGCCAGGATCGGCGATGAGAATCCGCGCTTCCATTGGGCGTTCAAAAAACAGATCTAAATTGGTGTAAACGTAGAACTTCTCGGGAATGAAATCATAGGCGAGGTGCGCGGCCAGGAACAAACTAGGATGAAACTCCTCGCCGTCGTTGCCGACCAGTTCCTTGGTGGGCAAGTAGCCGATCGACAGATAGCGATACAGGCCACGGTCGAAATCGGTGCTAGGGAAGTAGTAGCGCAGCTCGACGCCGGCTCCGTCTTTGTAGCCGAACGGCCGTTCCAGCGAATTGCCCCGATTCAGATTGTTCAGCGAGTAGGCGAAGGCCCGCGCCTCGAAGTTCTTGTAGAAGTTCCAGGCCAGACCAACGTCCAGATCGATTTGCCGCTTGCTGAAATCCAGCATGCCCTGCGCATCGTTGGTGATGCCGTCGCCCGGCTTCTGGGCCCAGAACCGCCCCGTGGTGAAGATGTACCAGGTGCGATCGCGCGACAGAGCGATATTGAGTAACCAATCGAACGAAAAGAGGGGATCATATGGCACGCCGTTGGGCGCGATCTTGCTGCCTACCGGAATGACGTCAAACGACACCAGACCCCAGGTGTGCTGCCAGATGTCTGGATTCAATCCAGGATGGCCCGAGGCGATCGGGCGGTCAGTTGTGCCGAACCACCAATCATACGAAGGGGCCGATGGCGCAGGCACTGGCTCGGTGCTGGGAGCAGATGCGACCGTGACCGGCGGTTCGGAAGTTTGACCGAACGCCAGCTCTGCTTGGAGCAACAGCAAAAGCAGAGCGCAAAATAACCCCAAGTAGCGCATGGTCGATACCCCTTTCCGGCGAAATAACTGCTTTCGCTAGAATCGGCATCTCACGCGCAGCATGTCAAAGGAAGCAGATTGCGCCTTTTGCTGCGATCAATCTTTTTCGATAAGCTCGATACAGTCGATAAAGTATTCTCAGATTTACGGAGTTTTTGGCGGTTCGACGGACGACGTGTGATCGTGGACGATTTTCCAGCCCGTGGCGGTGCGACGCAGCAACAGCGTAAACAGGCCTTCAGGAGTTTCCGGTTGCATCTCGACTTTCCAGCGACCCCGGGCGAAGACATGATCGCCATTCAACGCCTGGACGTGCAGCTCGCGGAAGGAGAGTCGGCCCATCTCCTTGCCCTCTTTCTGATAGCGCTGACGATAACGCGCGGCCAAGGCCTCCCGACCTTCAAGAATGGTTCCTCCAGTGAAGAAGGTCACTTGATCGTCGTAGCTGTCCATAAAGCGTTCTAAGTCGCCGTCATTCCACGCTTCGACTTGTTCCGCCAGGACCGCGCGAACCCGTTGCTCAGCCTCGCTGTAATTCGCCAGGTTCCAAATGTAGCCGGTCCAGAATGCTCCCACCAGCAATCCGCTGACCAGCAGAAACAGGCCAAGGATCCACACCCAGGGCCAAACTGTTTGACGTGAAGACATGATCAAACCTCAAGGGCTGATTCACCAGCTTGTAAAGGTGGAGACTCCTCCTCTCATATTCAAGCCAGGCAAATTGCAACGCCGATAACGAGATTACCGATTGTATCGAATCTCCGCGTGGAGTCTGGTCGATCATGCGCAGAGCCAAGAATTTACTCGCCTGGTTGGTGATTTTCAGTCTGCTGTTGCCGGGAGCCGGTTGTACTCGTCGCTACTTCCGCACCGACGCCGACAAGGACGTGGATCGCTTGTTGCAGCAGAAAGACGACGAGTTGTGGCCGCTCGAGGGTTGGCACGTCTACCCCAATCCAGCGGCCCGCTTCGGCGATGACACCAATCCGGATCGACCGCCTATGCCTCCGGACGATCCCGCGGCCCGCGAGTTGTCGCCCAATCCTCAGCATCCGTATCACAAAAGCGGCATCGGACTCGTCGAGGGGATCGGCTACCTGAAGCTGCTCGACGCCTGGGATCAGGAGAACCGCGCGGAGATCGCCGCTCGCCAACAGGAAGAAAAGCAGCGGCTACAGGAAGAAGAGGAAAAAGAAGAGGGGAATAAGGGTAAAAATGGGGCGGAGATGTTGCCGCTGCCCAAACGGTCGAACCTGCCTGATGATGGGTTGGGGCTGCCCCCATCAGGCAAAACCGACAACCCGCCGCTGCCGAAAAATGCCGACGATGCTAGTAACCGACCCGAAAAGGACGAGAAGGGGAACTTGCTTGACGATGCCTTGCCGACCTCGACCGCCAGTGCCGAGCCGATGCCTGCGGATGTGGTGCTGCGACGCGCTCAGGAGCTAGCTCGTCGCGAGTTGGCCGAGGCTGTTACCACCAGCGGCACCATTCCCGAGGAACAGGCCGAGGCGCGCGTCTCTCAACAACGAACCTTTTTGCTGAAGCTGGATCAAGCGGTCGAACTCGGTCTCATCAATAGTCGTGAGTATCAAACGCGACGCGAACAGGTCTATCTCGCGGCTCTGCCAGTGACTATTGAACGCTTCGCATTCGTTCCACAGGCCTTTGCTGCTGGCACGGCTATTCGCGAACGCATCAACGGTCGACGGCCCGATGGACCGGCCCGCCGCTGGACGCTCGACTCGACGGGGGGATTTTCGCAGCTGTTTCCCACCGGAGCCTTGCTGCTACTCAGCTTCGCCAATCGCACGGTGTTCAACCTGACCAATCGGCCCGACACCAGTGTGACAACCTTCTCGTTAGATTTGGTACAACCGTTGCTCGCCGGAGCCGGCTGGGCCGTTACGCTGGAGCCGTTGACTCAGGCCGAACGCAGCCTACTGTATGCCATCCGCGACTTCTACAAGTTCCGCCAGGATTTCTACGTCGCCATCGCCGGCGGCGCGGTTGGTACGGGGGCCGACCTTCTCAGCGGTACGGTCAGCATCAGTAACGTCCTCACTCCTAATGCAACGCCCGTGGTTCAACCGCTGGGACCAATTTTTGCTCGACCGCAAATCCTACCCGGGGATGGCTTCCGCTTACCATCTATTGGCCCGCAGCGCGCGCCGATTCAAGGCTATCTGACCACACTCGTCGAAAAAGCCCAGCTAGTCAATCAGTATCGCAACATCGTCTCCCTGAGGCGCTATCTACAGCTGTTCCGCGTCTACCTGGAAGGCAGCATTGTCACCAGCACCCAGGTCAACCAGATCGAACAGCAGTTGCTCAGCTCGATCGACAATGGCTTACGACAGCAAGCGAACTATCGCCAAAGTGTGGATGAATTCAAGCTACAACTAGGCTTGCCCATGAGCCTGCGGATTGAGGTCGAGGATGGACCGTTGGAGCCGATGTTCCGACAAACGCGCCGCTTCGAGGAGATCTCGAACCAATACGAGATGCTGTCCTCTCGGGCACTCAACTTCGACTCGCCAGCGGAAGCGAATCTGTTGCGACCGCGATTGCTGAGGATGTTGACCTCCAGCCCGCTGGTGCGGGGCACACGCATGAAGGAACGTCTCACGGAAGAGTTGGCCAACTGGACCAAAATCCCCTCGCGCAAGCCTGGAGAGGCCATCGATCCCTTCGATCGCCAGCTGGAACCACTGCTTCGCGAATTGGAAATCCTGCTGGGCCGACAGAAGGAATTCCAGCGTCGCGGAGCTGCCGACTTGCCAGAGAGAGAACGTCAACAGCTGGCAAATGTAGAGTTTCGGATCAGCGTAGGCGAATTCGAGCGAACTCTACGCTACTATGAGACCAAACCGTGGGAAGGAGCCAAAGATCCGATTGAAACCCAACGCACGCTGTTTCGCGCGGTCTATCAACGCTTTCTCACTTTGCTGGAGGTGCCGCGAAACGAACGGCTGGAACCAGTGCGACGCTCTTGGCCAGAACTTCCGCCGTTGTGCGTCGATGGGGTCGATCTGCTCAGCGAGGACGATGACCAAGTGATTGCTGCCGCTTCCCGAGCCGCGTTAGCCAACCGGCTAGATCTGATGAATCAGCGGGCCCAGTTGGTGGATAGCTGGCGAAAAATCGCCGTCGCCGCCAACGCTCTGTTGGGCACGTTCAACATCCAGTACCACATGGATACCACGTCACCGCTGAATGGGGCGCATCCGTTGGCGCTGGGTGATGGCTACACGCGACGCCAGCTGATTCTCGATACGGAATTGCCGCTGGTGCGGATTGCCCAGCGAAACGCCTATCGAGCCACCCTAATTGCCTATCAGGTACAAAGACGGCAGCTCCAACTGGCGGAAGATCAGGTACTATTTAACACGCGGACCCAGCTGCGTACCTTGCGGCAGTTCGCTTATAGTTACCAGGCCGTCCAGAAACGGAACGTCGAACTAGCCTATACTCAGGTAGACCAGGCATTGCAGGCGTTCAGCCAACCGCAACAACCGGTAGGACCGGAACGAGTCCCCGGTTTAGTAGGTCCGCCGGCGACGACCGGGGGTGGGGGCGACCCTGCCGCTTTGACGCAACAGTTGTTGGCGGCCCAGAATTCTCTGTTACAAGCCCAAAATAATCTTTACAATACCTGGGTAGCCTACCTACTCAACCGCATGAGCCTCTACCGTGAAATGGGCGTGATGCGCCTGGATCCCCGAGGAGTGTGGATCGATGACGTCGCAACCTGCCACTGTTCAAAACCATCCCAATCCCGCCTTGGAACCTCAGCCGAAGGAGAATCCTCTGGCCAGCTCCCTCCCCCCAATGAACTCCCCCGCCCCCTCGACCAACTCCCCCCGCCCCGGTCCGTCCCGGCTCCCGGCAACTAAGGCCTCGCGATGGCTCCGCCTCCTCACGGGGGCGGCCATCCTCGTGGGACTCACGGGGCTTGGTGTGGTGGTTGCTTCGGTCTCTGGGCTGTTCGGTTCTCAAGCCGCCCGTGCCGATCTCATTCTTCATACCGTGGGCTATGGCAACATTCAGTTGACCATCACCGAACGCGGCCAGCTCGAATCGGCCGACAACAAAGACATCGTCTGCCGAGTCAAGGCACGCTCGGCCAATTCGACGATGGCCACCACCATTCGCTGGGTCATCGACGATGGCTCGGAAGTGAATACCGGCGATAAGCTGATTCAGCTCGATGATTCTGGCTTGTACGAACTCCTCAAGCAGCAGCGAATCGCTCTCGATCAAGCCTACGCCAATTTCATCCAGGCCGACACTGCCTACGATATCGTCGTTAGTCAGAACAAAAGCGACATTGCCACAGCACAACTAAATCTTGAACTGGCGGAAATCGATCTGGAGAAGTACGAAAAGGGCGAATATATCCAATTGCTCCGCGAGATCGAAGGGCGTCTGATGATGGCTCGCTCCGATTTGGCGATGTGGGAGGAACGCTCGGCCTGGTCCACTCGAATGGCCAAGCCTGGACGCCGCTTCGTCACCGCCTCACAGGCTCAGGCGGATGAGGCCCGCATGAAGAGCGCTAAGATCGCTCTGGCCAAGATTGAGGAAGAAATGCGTGTGTTGAAGGAGTATACCTATCCACGCTCGAAGAAAGATTTTCAGGGCAAGATCGACGAAGGCCGCCGTGCCGTCGATCGTGTCCTGGCCCAGGCCCGGGCCAAGGAGTTGCAGGGCGACGCCGATCGCAAAGCCAAACGCTCTATCTGGGAGCAGGAGCAGATCCGCTTCAACGAGATCGAAGAAGAGATCAAGAAATGCTCCATCGTCGCGCCCCATTCCGGATTGGTGGTTTACTACGTTCCCGAACAGAGTCGCTGGGGGTCGGGTTCGCAACAGTCCACCATTGCTCAAGGCGAACCGGTCCGCGAGGGGCAGAAGCTGATGCGCATTCCCGATCTGACCAAGATGGTCGTTAATACGCGAGTGCATGAGGCGATGATCTCGCGAGTACGCGGCGAAAAGTGGCAGAAAACCGGCTTCTCGGATGGCGTGCAGGCGGCGTTGCTGCTGCAACAGGATTTTTGGTCTCGGTTTGTCGCTCAGTGCGCGTTTGACGGCATCCATGAAGAATTCAGCGAGCAGAATCGCCATCTGGAGCAGATTAAACTCTCCGACGGCTTGCCGGCCCAAGTGCGCATCGACGCTTTTCCGGATCGGGTACTTACTGGAGAGGTAAAGTTCGTAGCCACCGTCGCCTCGCAACAGGACTGGAGTTCGGCAGACGTCAAGGTGTACCAAACTCTAGTCTCAATCAAAGAATCGGTGCCTGGACTCAAGCCAGGAATGAGCGCCGAAGTGACCATCCTGACGGATAATGCTCGGGAGAACTGTCTAGTCATCCCTGTTCAGGCGATCCTCGGCAGTGTCGAAATGGGCAGTAAGCGTCGGGTCTATGTGCAGACCCCGACTGGCCCCGAAGCTCGTGAGGTGGAGATCGGTCTCAATAACGACAAAATGGCCGAAGTGATTAGTGGCCTGGAAGAGGGCGAGGTCGTTATCCTCAATCCTCGCGCGCTGCTCTCGGATAAAGAGAAAGCCCAGTTCAGCGAAAGTCCCTACCGAAATGTCGTCGGTGGGCAGAATGGTTCGGACGGCAAAGGCAAGGGCAAAGGGAAAGGCAAGAATCCGCCTCCTGGTTCGGGCAAGGGCGGTCCTGGGTAACTCCTCTTGGCGGCTTATCCGCTTCGCCTAAACGCTGTGGAGGGGCCTCACTCCTCGTTCGGCGAAGCGCTGCTGTTACTTTGGGAGAACATCACGATGCCGGCTGTGGTCCGCGTCATCGATCTGGTCAAGAACTACTATCTCCAGTCGGACACAGTGCGCGCGTTGCGAGGTGTTAATCTGGAGGTGGCCGAGGGCGATTTCGTCGCCTTGATGGGACCGTCCGGGTCGGGCAAATCCACCTTGCTCAACGTACTGGGTTGTCTCGATCGTCCCACAAGCGGTGAATACTATCTCGGCGAAGAAAACGTCGCACGCATGACCGACGACCAACTTTCCGAGATTCGCAGCCGTTACCTGGGCTTCATCTTCCAGTCGTATAACTTGCTCCCTCAGTACACCGTGGTGGAAAACATCGAGATTCCGCTGCTTTATCAGGGGTGTAAGCTCACCGAAGAAACGAGGCAGTGGTGTATCTCGCTGGCGGAGTTGGTCGGCCTGGGGCATCGGCTGGATCATCGGCCGCTTCAGTTGTCCGGTGGTCAGCAACAGCGCGTCGCCATTGCCCGATCGCTGGTCAATCGTCCGCAGGTGATCCTGGCCGACGAACCCACGGGCAACCTCGACTCGAAAACGTCCGACGAAATCATGATGATGTTGACTCGGCTCAACGCGGAGGGCAAGACCATCATCATGGTGACGCATGAAAACGACATCGCTGAATGGGCCCGTCGCGTCATCCGCATGCGGGACGGACAGATCGAGTCGGACATTCGCAACAAGCGTCCGCGTGGCTTCGGCGATTCGGTGCCCGAGCTGCCCTTGGACAATCTCACTCCGACTTCACCCGTGAATGTACCGAACAGTTACTCTCCAGGTTGATGCCGATGCTCAGTTATTGGCTGGAAATTGTTCTCGCGATCGGCTTCGTCACGGCGCTCATCATTCCAGTCGCCATTTCGGACAAGGGACGACGAAGTTTCGTTCTTGCGGTGCGCTCCCTGTGGCTGCACAAACTGCGAGCTTTCCTCTCCGTTATGGGCATCATTATCGGCACCGGAGCTGTCATTGCTCTGATGGCATTCGGCGAAGGCAGTATGCAAGACGCCTTGGACGACATCAAGCGAATGGGAGCTACCAACATCATCATCCGTAGTGTCAAGCCTCCGGATGATGGATCGACGGCGAAGCGATCTTTTGTGGCCATCTATGGATTAACTCGTCACGATTACGAGCGCATTGCCACGCTACAGCAGTCGGGAACGATCACTCGCATGGTGCCGATGCGTGTCTTTCCCGCTGAGATCCGCCGGCTGGAGAAACTCCATAATGGACGAATTGTGGGGACGACGCCGGAATATGCCGACGTCAATCAACTCGAACTTGCCGCAGGGCGATTTTTGACAGACGAAGACTGTCTGGAGATGCGCAATGTGGTGGTCCTGGGAGCGGCTGTAGCGCGCGATTTGTTTCCCTTTTCCGATCCACTGTCTCCCGAGAATCGAGGAACTATTCGACTTGGGCAGTATTTTTACACGGTGATCGGTGTCCTACGCGACCGCATGCCGACGGGAGGAACCGGCGGAAGTCAGGCGGCGGAAGATTACAACCACGACGTCTACATTCCCCTAGAAACGACTCGAGCGCGCTTCGGTCGCACCGTCTTTATCCGACAATCGGGATCTCGTATGGGGGAGCAGGTGGAGTTTAGCCAGATCACCCTCACCGTTTCCGATATTGACAAGGTGCGCCCAACTGGGGAGGTGATCCGGGAGATCCTTCGTCAACATCCCCGCCAGGATTGGGCAGTCACCGTCCCATTGGATCGACTCGAAGAAGCGGAACGCACCAAGAAACGCTTTCAGATGCTGTTAGTGCTGATCGCCAGTATCTCGCTGGTGGTAGGCGGTATTGGCATCATGAACATCATGCTGGCCACGGTTACGGAACGCACGCGCGAGATCGGCATTCGTCGTGCCCTGGGTGCCAAACGTCGTGATATCACCATGCAGTTTCTGATCGAGGCCGTGGTGCAGACGTCGCTAGGAGGAATTCTCGGAGCCGTTGTTGGGTTGAGCATCACCTTCTTGGTACCCTGGCTGGCTTCGCTTCTAGGAGAGACCTTGCCGGCCAAGGTCCACGTTCCGTCGATCTTTCTCTCGTTGGCGGTGTCGGTCACCGTAGGGGTGCTATTTGGCTGGTATCCAGCTCGGCGCGCTTCGCTGCTCGATCCGATCGAGGCGTTGCGGCACGAGTAACCGCGACAAGTCGGTCAATTGCCACGGTGCCCGTTTAGCAGTGCCGATTGACCGCGCCGAAAGACCTCGCAAAGCATCTCCTGATCGGCAGCAGACAACTCGCTCTGCAGAATGGTGGCAATGGTCTTCTCCACGGGGTATTCGACCCGTTTTAGCTCCACTTTGTAGTCTTCCAGAACAGCATACGAAGCGCGTGGGTCGCCGTCGCGCGGCTGACCGACCGAACCAGGGTTAATGACCAATTTCTCGCCCACGGTCAGCACATAGGGATGATGCGTATGTCCGATGCAAACTACCTCGACGTCAATGTGCTGCAACCGGCGCGTCCAGAATTCGACATCGGCAGGAGCATATTCATCGAGGGGATCACGCGGGGACGCATGAACGAGCAGGAACCGCGAGTCGTTCAACGTCACCGTCTTACTGACGGGAAGCCGACCGAGGTAGCGGAGCTGGTCGGGACGAAGCCGTTCGCGAGTGATCGCTCGGGTGACGCCCGTGAGATACTTAAATCCCGCCTTTCCCTGAACGAAGACATTCTGAGCAGCTCCGTGGTCGTGGTTGCCGCGCACCGCATGAGTGGCATGTTGACGCACCCATTCAACACACGGCGCGGGGTCAAGTCCATAGTCGACAAGGTCGCCTAGGCAGAGACAAACGTCATGGGGTTCTTGGAGAACCACTTCCAGGGCGGGCCAGTTGGCGTGAATGTCAGCGACAACGAGAATTCGCATGATCTTTTCGGAGGCGGGGGTAGGGTACTCTTGTCGCCGGCTAGGGGCTTAGGGTAGGATAGCATATCCGGCTAGTTTCTTCCAACTAAACTCCAAGACCGGGTGGTGAACGACTTGTGTCGTTTGCTGAACCGGCCAAGGCAGGAGCAGTCATGAATCTGGAGCGAACCTATCGCCGGTTGCCACTCCGCGACTTGCTCACCGACGCCGAAAAGCGTTCGCGGGATCTGGCGGAACACTATGGCAACACCTGGATGAATGGCGTCAGCGATTTACGCGACCTGAGCCGACCTGTGCGGCGCAAGAGCCATTATCCTACTTTGCTGGCGCTGCAAAACTCTTTACAGAAGCTCGTTCGCCTCACTGCGGAGAGCGAGGAGCTATTGAACTACCTCGAACAACAGATGGCCGAGATCTGCGATCACGCCAAACGTGAACGGATGAATCGCAACTAGGCGGTTCGAGCCTGGCCGTCCTCGCGATTTTGGCGAAATCGTCGTGCGAACCATTCCACCGATTCGGCCTGTTCGTCCGTCTCGATCGAGTGCGGACGCAGCTTGCGAATCCGTGCAATGGCGTTGCTCGCCGTCATGCCCGTGGTGACGAGGTACGCGGCCAAAACCACTCCGGTTCGGCCTAGTCCCGCGCCGCAGTGAACGGCTACGGCCATGTTGTTGGCCATCGCCTTGCTAATCGCCGAGACGCAGCGGTCCAGCTGCTCCTGGGTCGGCGGCTCCATGTCAATCAACGGTTCGTGAAAGACCAGCAACCCCGACTCGTTGGACCAGTCACGGCGGAGCGGATCTTCAGTCAAGGAGATGAGCAGCTGGATGCCATGCTGACGCAACCAGATGAGATCCTCGACCGAAGATGGCTTGGCCAATGCGGCGAGTTTTGGTTTCTCAATCCAGGAGAAGCCCTGTGGTGGTATCATCGAATATCTCTCCTGGTCAGCGAAGCGGTTTATGTCCGAACTGAATGCGCAGCTGATTAGCCTGTTCCCAGACCTTGTCGTGGCTGCGTAGAAAATCCCCAAGGTTAGCGGTCGTCGTGCCCAGCACTTCGGCGGTCTCGCGGAGCCGACCTTGCAGGCTGCACAACACATCGAGAACAACGCCCACTGCGGGCCAGAACCGGGGATCGCGCGGGCTGAGATGAAGACGCCCCTGGCTATCGCGAGCAGGGGCAAGCTCTGGATGTTCAGCCAAAAACTCCGCCGTCAGGTTCTCCGGAGCAAGCGGCTCTCGTAGTTTGAGGTACAACGCCTGGCGGAGACGCCGTAGTCCCCGCGCCCGATTCTCGTGTTGGGAACGGCTCTCCTCAGCAATGACGATGATCCCGCTCGGCGGATGGCGAACGCGCACCGCCGAGCTGGTTTTGTTGCGTTTCTGCCCACCGGGGCCGCTGGCGCGGTAGGTGTCGATCTCACACTGCGCCAGCAGCTGTTCCGCAGTGAGTCTCGACCAGAACGAGCGTGTCATAGCGATCTCATCCGGTCTTGAAACTCGCTAATTCCAGGCCGACCAACTTCGCTCGCGTGGATCGATCACACTTCGAGCTTCCAACCGCCGTGCATCGGACGGCTCATCATCTGGTTGGCTTCGGCTTGGCCGAACTGCTCCTTGACGGGATCCCAAGTGAGCTTTTTGCCTCCCAGACGCAGGCTGATGGCCCCAATGTGACAGACCGTCACGGAGCGATGACCAATCTCGGCGGTGCAGATGCAGGGTTTGCGCGTGCGAATGCCGTCGAGCCAGTTCTGCATGTGGTCGGTGGAGACGTACAGTCGAATGGCATCCTTGGGGAGCGGCTCTTGCAGCAGCTTCGAGGGCCCACCAGCTCGCCCCTTGACGCCGCGCTTGCCCGCAATCGGTCGTTCCTCCTGATCGCTCGCTTCGATCAAGCTGCGATTGACAAAGATCCACTTGTTGTCCTCCCCGACAAACAACACGCCGTTGTCATGGCGTGGCTCCAGCGAGTTGGGCAGCTGGCGATCCGAGCAGAGCAGCTTGGTTCCGTTGGCGTAGGTGTACGTCACCAGGAAGCGCTCGTGACAGTTGAAGCTGTTGGGATCTCGCTTCGGTTCGGAACCGATCGACTCGACAGCGACGGGACCGCTTTCGTCCATGCCCAGGCCCCATTGTGCGGTGTCTAGATGATGGGCTCCCCAGTCGGTCATCTTGCCGCCGGAATACTCGTACCACCAACGGAAGGTGTAATGGCAGCGCTCACGGATATAGGGCACACGCGGCGTCTGGCCTTGCCAGAAGTCCCAGTTCAGGCCATCGGGCACCGGCGATTCCTTGAACGGTCCGCCCTGATCGTTGGCCCCGATGCGGGCTTCGATGTACCGAATTTTGCCTAGCCGACCGTTGCGCACCAACTCGCAGGCCAAACGGAACTGTGGCGGCGTCGAACGCTGCTGACTGCCTACCTGGAAGATCGCTTTCTTCTCCTGGGCCACCTTGACCAGAGCCTTGCCCTCGTCGATGGTCAGAGTCAACGGCTTCTCACAGTAAACATCCTTGCCTTTCTTCATCGCATCGATGGAAACCAGCGTGTGCCAGTGATCGACCGTGCCGACGATAATAGCGTCCAGGTCTTTGAGATCATTCAGCTCGCGAAAGTCTTCAAAAGATTTGACGCCCTTGACGTCCTTCAGATCCTTGGCCAGGGTCTCTTCGCGGCGATTGCGGTCTACGTCGCAGACAGCGACGACCTGGACGCCTTTTTTCGACATGGCTTGTCGCATGACGTAACGCCCCTGCCCGCCACAGCCTACCAAGCCGATACGGATCACGTCGCCGACCTTTTTAGTGTCGTCGGCAGCCTGGAGGCGGCTCTCGGCCATTTCTTTCGCATACCACAACGGCAGACCAGATGCCACCAGCCCGGTCAAGGTACGTTCAAAGAATCCGCGTCGCGACAGGTTCCCCTTATCCATGTGTTGGCACTCCTCGAAAGTGGTGAAATGGCTCCTTTATGAGCGCCGGTCATCTTAGCAAGACAACCGCCCGAAGGAAAAAGAAAATGCTCCAGATTGGATTTGTTCTCCAAAAAGGGGCTCGATTTCGCCATCGTCGGACTAGGAGATTCCTGATACCCTAGAAGCGAACTCTGTACACCTGTTTCCACGAAGTCGTTTGAATCCGTGAAATCCGATGAAGTTGCCCGTTTTGCCTTCTGCCACAACTCGGCGAATTACTCCTACTGACGTGTCTCAGTTCGTGCGTTTGGAACAATGCGAACGGTTTCTGCGGCTGCGGCTAGCTGAACGTGCGGGCCACGACTTTATGGAAGCGTATGGCGTAACGAGCCAACGTATCGCGCCGTTGATGAGTCTGACCGGCCAGCGTTTCGAGGAGCAGGTCGAAACCGCTCTGACTCCGCGGTTCCGTGTGATCCACTTCGCCCGACAGGCCAACTTTTCGCACGCCCGACCGGACAACAACACCGACCTGCTTCGCGAGCTTGGCACCCTTGGACCTGGCGAGACGGTACTGTTGCTGCAGACACGCTTGCAAATCCTCCTGGAAGGATGGTTGCTTCGCGGGGATGTCGATTTGCTCAAGTGCCAGCGATTGGAGGACGGTTCTCTCGACGTACTCATCACCGATCTGAAATCTACTGCCGAAGTCAAGGTGGAGCATCGCTTGCAGGTCGCGTTCTATCATCTGATGCTCGAACGCTTGTTTCAGAGCCACGGCGTCGCAGTGTCCCGACAGCGCACGGCAGTACTGTTTCGCGGGCTGATCGATCCGACTCCAGAAGAGAAAGCGGAAGCCGCCCCACGCCAGGCAGCGGCCCTCGTGGAGTATCAACTAGAGAATTATCAGCTCGAAATTGTCGCCGATCAGTCCATCTACAATCAATCCGCCTACGATTTGTTGTTGGGACCGGAATCCACGGCTCGCCGCATCGCTGAGAGCGACCTCGATCATTTGCCCTATTGTCTCTCCTCAAAGTGTGATGGCTGCCTGTATACCGAGTTCTGCATGAAGAGCAGCGCCGAGACCGAGGATCTGTCGCTGTTGCCTTACCTGAGCGGTACGGAGAAAGAAGCCTTGCGGCGCGGCGGGGTAACGACGATTCAATCGTTGGCCACGCTCAAACAGTTGGTCAGGGGACCGCAAGACCGGCCCGAGTTGATTCCGACTCCCGGTCGAGAGATGCAGATCAAACAGTTGGCCGCCACTTGGCCGGTCGGCCCGCGCTTGGACGAACTGATTCATCGCGCACGAGCGTTTCGGAAATATGTCCGCCAAGAGGACATTGACGCTGTGCAGTCCATCCCCGGCCAGGGCAATAGTTCTTTGCCCAGTTCCAGGCCGGACCTGAACCCCAACCTGATCTGGCTGTACCTCGATGCTCAGCACGATCCACTGGAGAATCGTGTCTATCTGCTGGGGGCGCTGGTGGTCGCTTGCAAGGACGGGGAAGCGGTGGCCCGGCGTTGGGTGGTTCATCTGACCGAGGGACCGCCCAACTCGTCGGCGCGGGAGCGGAAGTTGTACGTCGCCTGGTCACACGATCTTTTGCAGGCGGTCTTAGAGGTGGCCCAATCAGCCCAGTCCGAGCCGGGCGAGGAACCAACGAAGAGAGCACCGATCCACATTGTCTTCTTTGATCGTCAGGAACAGCGGTTCTTGCTGGAAGGACTGGCCCGGAACTTTCCAGCCATGCTAGAGCGCACGCCGCCTCTGTACGACTTCCTGACGCAGCTGGCTCCCTACGATTCGCCGCTGGCCAGTTTTCTCGACGAGGAAGTGCGCACCTTCAAGAACTTCCCTATGACCTGCCAGTCGTTGCAGTCGCTGGCAACCTTTCTCAAGTTTGACTGGAACACCCCATATCGCTTTCGCGAGCTGTTCAAGGCCCGTCTGTTCGACTATCTGGGCAAACTCGACTTGGAGGGGACGTCGAAATGGTACATCAAGCGAGCGCGGTTCGGCAGTGCGATTCCTACAGAGTACGCCTACGCCGCCTGGGGAGCGCTTCCGACCCCACGCGAGGGGCAAAGCGACGAGTTCGCCGATTTCCGTCCTGTCACGCGCGACTTGCTGTTGGCCTTCGAGGTTCGTCGGTTGGAGGCGATGGAGCAGGTCGCTAGTGCGATTCCGGCCAATCGCAAAACGCAGAAGACCCCGTTTCATCTGCCCCAACTGGCGGACTACGAGGATAAGGCCCGCGATCTGGCCCATGCTCTGGACGAATTCCTTCGCATCGAACGCATCGTTGGACTGGCCGACTGGAAGGCGATTCGCCACGTTCAGCCGGAACAGCGTGTCTTGATGGGCGAGTGTCTGCTGGTCCGCTATAGCGAGGCCGATCAGGAACCGGAAGTCGCCGCACGCAATCGCGAGAACGAACGGCGTCGACTTTTGCGCGAGGCCTACGAGGCCGAGTTCCGCGCCAACAATCCCGAGAAACGGGTGAATCTCAGCAAGCAGCAGCGAGACGAAACGGCCTGGTCGCCCGAGGGGCTGCGGCTGCGATTGCGCATCGAGACGGAAGGTCTGGATTGCGACCTGGACGAACTGTTGCTGCTGTCCACGCTGCGCGACGGCGAACAGGTCGTGGTGTATTCGCGCTGGACCGAAGACGAACGCTTGCCGCTGGAGCAGCGAAGCCCGTTCACACCAACGCCGAAACAACTGATCTACGGCCAACGGGCAGAACTGGTCCGCGTGGTGGTCACTCAGCGCGACGAGATGGGCAAGGCCAAGACCGCCTTCGCCGAAGTGATCTTGCGGGAGTCACGCGGCAGCCAGCATACCCAGCCGTTCGTCTTCGGCGCGTACAACCGACCGCTGCTCGACGGGGAACTGTACACTCTGGATCCCTGCCCCAACGAGTGGTACGCCTACTGGTGTGCCAAGGTCGTGGAAGGGCTATGCCAGGGCCAACCCAACGAACTGTATCATCGGCTGATACAGCCACCCGCTCCGTCGGACGGCGCGGGATCGCCTGGACAACAGGCGTTTCTGGCTGGCCTGCAGGCGTTCCATCGAGCCGGACTGTTGCATGACTTTGAAGCTAGCAAGCGCGAGTTCATCGGCGGCCATGCGACCACACCGTTGCTGTTGGTCCAGGGACCGCCAGGAACCGGTAAGTCGTACTCCACCGCCTTTGCCGTCTTCGCCCGTTTGCAAGAGGCGATGCGACAACAGCGAGAATATCGAGTCTTTTTGTCGTGTAAAACCCATGCTGCAACCGACGTGTTGTTGCAAAACCTGCTGGAGGTGCGGCAGAAGCTGAGCGAACTACACGCCCGGAATCCCGCCCTGTTCGAGCGCTACTTCGATCGGCGGTTGTTGGAGGTGCCGCTCTATCGCATCGGCGGCAAGAACGCTTCTCCAGAGGGTATCCTGACTCGCGCCAAGGACAGCGAAAGCCACGCCGACGCTGACTACAACGTCGATGTTATTGGGCAAACTCGCTGGGCCGGGGTGGGGATCACACCAGGCGGTACCTACTCTATGCTCAAGAGCAAGAATTCCAGGAAACTCTTCGGACAACCGTTGTGCGATCTGTTGGTGCTGGACGAAGCCTCGCAGATGAACTTGCCTGAGGCGCTGATGGCCGCCTTGCCTTTGAAGCCGAACGCGCCGGTGATTGTGGTCGGCGACCATCGCCAGATGCCGCCGATTGTTAAGCACGACTGGGACGCTGAGGCTCGACGCACGTTTCGGCAGTATCAGGCCTATCGCAGCCTGTTCGACACGCTGCGGATGCAGGACTCGCCTCCGCCGATCATCCGCTTCAGCGAGAGCTTTCGACTGCACCGAGCGATGGCTAATTTCTTGCGCGAGGAGATTTATTATCTGGACGGTATCGCCTACCACTCGCGTAAGGAGCAGGTATTGCCGACCCACGCTCATGAGGATGACTTTGTTGAAGCAGTTTTAGATCCGAATTATCCGTTAATTGTCATCGTGCATCAGGAGATGGCGAGCCAGGTTCGCAATCCGTTCGAGCAACGCCTGATCGGTCCGATCATTCTCGCGCTGACGGACTCGTTACGCTACGCACTGGATGCCGAAGAGGGATTGGGCGTAGTCGTGCCGCATCGTGCGCAGCGGGCCGCGTTGCAGCAGGCCTATCCGCAACTGAGCCTGCTAGATCCCGAGACGGGATTGCCGACTCGTTCAGCAGTGGACACCGTGGAGCGGTTCCAAGGTGGCGAACGCACCGTGGTTCTGGTCAGCGCCACGGAAAGCGATCGCGGCTATCTGTTGGAGTCCGCCGGTTTTCTCCTCGATCCGCGCCGCCTGACCGTCGCCATCAGTCGGGCTAAGCAGAAGATGATTCTCGTCGCCTCGCAGAGTGTTTTCACTCTGTTCAGCCCCGAGGAAGAGACCTTCACTAACGCTCGACTGTGGAAGAATCTGTTACGGCGAACCTGCACTCACCGACTGTGGAACGGCACGCGGGAGAACATTTCGGTCACGATCTGGGGGGGTAAGTGAGGCAGTCTAGGCAACACCGCTCGGACAGCTGGTCCTAAATGGCGATAGTTTCCCGCCGAAGTATTTCGTAGAATCGCCAGGAAGGAAGTGAGTTCTCACGCCTTCAATCGTCTCAGGTGACGTCGCAATTCACCGTCCCCGAGTCTCACGAGGGAATCTCAAGGTTATGCGTTCGATCCCACTGTACTTGCTTGTACTGACATGGTTTGTCGTCGGGCCGCTCCGTGCCGACGAAAAGAAAGTCGAAACGAAGCCGGCTGCTCGACCGGCGACGACGATCAGTCTCCCGTCGCTGAGCAGTGTTCTCGGCGGTGCGTCCGCTAATCCGGTGGCCACCGCCCAGAAGGAGGCTGAGGCCAAGGGCAGCCACAAACTCGGCGACACCATCAAGGTCGTCAGCAGTGATGGCAAACTACGCATGCAGACGCTGAGTGTGGACGGCGAAGGACGGATTCTCGCTTTGGTCGCACCACCGCGTAACTACGGCGCAGCACTGCCCAACGCGGTTTCCGAGGTGCATCTGTTTTCGCCGGAAGGCAAGCTGGTCAAGCACTGGCAGGTCAAGTTCCATGCCCACTCGATCAACGCCGGACCGGACGGTGCCATCTACGTTGCTGGCGATGGCCGGGTCGCCAAGTTCGACAAGAACGGCAAGGCGCTGCTAGAGACCGAACTACCCTTCATCGAAGAGATGCTCAAAGACAAAGAAGGCATGCGCAAAGCTGCCGAGGAGCAACTCGAGCAGCAGAAGAAGTCGTATCAGACCCTCATCGAGAACTATGAAAAGCGCATCAAGGAACTCAAAGCGATTCCCGAGGATAAGCGCTCGGCTCTACAAAAGCGGCAGTTGACTCAGTTCGAGAGTCTGGTGCAAACCTACTCGAAGATGGCTACTTCCTCGACCGAGAGTATCGACAGCATTATCAAAAACACCATGGGCCGCGTTCGCATCATCAACAGCATCGCCGTCAGCGACAAGGATGTGTTTGTCGTTGCTGGCGAAACCAAGGGATACGGCTACGTCCTGTGGCGGATGGATCTGGACTTCAAGAATCCCAAGCAGATCCTCACCGGGATGCGCGGCTGTTGCGGTCAGATGGATGTGCAGTGCTGCGGCGCGGACGTGATCGTGGCCGAGAACTGTAACCATCAGTTCGCTCGCTACGACCGCGACGGCAAGAAACTCGGCGGCTATGGCAAGCGAACCACGGGCAACGATCTAGAGTGCTTCGGCGGCTGCTGCAATCCCATGAACGTGCGTGCTAGCAAGAACAACGAGATCTACACCGCCGAGTCCGAAGGCCTCATCAAACGCTTCAGCGACAAGGGAGAGTTTCTCGGCGTCGTCGGCTATGCACCGTTGACCGGCGGCTGCAAGAATGTCGCGGTTGGGGTTTCGCCGGATGGCGACCGCGTCTACTTCGCCGATCAGCCTGGCTCGCGCATCATCGTGATGGTTCGCAAGTCCGTACAGTCGAAAACGGAGTAAATCGACGATGAAACCGACCTACATTCTCGCTGTTGTTGCTGCTCTGGCCATGCTGCCTAGCTTCGCGAGAGCCGATCAGGCCAGGACCGACGAACTGACGCTGATCGTTATGGATCCGATGGCTCTGGAGCTGTCGTGCCCCTGTGTCAAAGGCTACGCCCAACGCGACTACAACAAGTTCGCCGCCTTTTTGTCCCGTCAGCTGGATAAGCCGGTCAAGGTTTACTTTGCCGACAGCCTGGCGACGGCGCTGAAGGTGAAAACCGACGGCAAGGCCGACATTCTCATCGGCAAGGATTCTGTGGTTCGGGCCGCGGCCAAGAGCAACAAGCTGGAGCTGGTGCTGGTCGCCGCCCTCACTGATAAGGCTGGCAAGACGACTCAAACCGGTCTGTGGGTCGTACCCGGCAAGGATCCCGCTCTGAGCGTTGCCGATCTGAAAGGGTACGAGTTGCTCTTCGGCAACGAAGATGCCTGCGAAAAGTACGATGCGGCTCTGGCTTTGCTCAAGGAATATGAAATCGCGATTCCCAACAAGCTAGAGACGTGCGGTTCGTGCAGCGATGCGGCCAAGAAGATCCTCGACGCCCATCAAGAGGGCAAAAAGGTCGCCGCAGTCATCTCCAGCTACGCTCAGCCGTTGCTCGAAGGCTGTGGCACGATCAAGAAGGGTGATCTCCGCGTGGTCGGTGAGACCGATCCGGTGCCGTTCGTCACTGCCTTCGTCAACGCCAAGCGGTCGGCGACCGAGCGCGAAGCGATTCAGAAAGCATTTCTGGCGCTGGCCAACGACGAGCAGTTGTGCAAGGTGATGGAAACGAAGAATGGCTTCGTCCTGCCGGAAGCGCCGGTGAAAAAAAAGTAGCCGAGTCGACGGAGTCGGTTCAGGAGTGGACCGGCTGGCGTGGACCGAATCGCGACGGGCGGGTAGCTTGGCTGCCTGCCCGTCTGCCTGCGCGGGCCAACATCCTATGGCGTGTCAAACTGCCGAGCAAGGGGCTGGGCGGGGTCGCCGCCACGCGACGGTTCGTCCTGGCTAGCGCTCGTGAGGCCATGGATACTACCGATGTCTACTACTGTTTCGACGCCGCGACTGGCAAGGAACGCTGGAAACACCTCAACCCTGCACCGGCAGAGAAAGAGTTGGACTACGGCAATTCCCCCCGAGCCACTCCGCTGATTCACGGCAAACTCGTCTTTCTCACCGGAGCGTTCGGTCAGCTGCATTGCCTGGAACTGGAGACCGGCAAGATCGTCTGGGAGATGGATTTACGCGATGATTTTGAGGTGAAAGACGAGCGCAAATGGGGCCATTGCTCGTCGCCTTTGATCGTGGACGATCGGCTCGTCGTCAATCCCGGCGGCAAGGACGCCTCACTGGTGGCGCTGGAACCAAGCACAGGGAAGGTGCTGTGGAAGTCACCGGGTGCGCCGGCCTCGTATGGCAACCTGATCGTCGCCACCCTGGGCGGCAAAAAGCAGATTGTCGGGTTTGATCTGGAGTCGCTTGGAGGTTGGGATCCGGCGACCGGCAAGCGGCTGTGGACACTGAAGCCCGATCGTCGCAGTGATTTCAACGTGCCCACGCCGATCGCGATTGGTGATCGGCTGCTGGTCCCCTGGGAGAACAACGGCACGCTGCTGTTCCGCTTCGACAAAAACGGAGTGATCGATCCCCAACCCGTGGCAAGCTACGCGCGGCTAGCTCCAGACACTCACTCACCGGTTGTGACCGCGGGGCGTGTCTTCGGTGCCTGGAACGGGCTGCACTGTCTCGATCTGGACAAGAAGTTGTCTCCCATGTTCGTTCGTCGAGAGACGGTGTTCACACGCTATCTGTCGTTGGTCGCCTCGGAAGACCGGGTGCTGGCCATCACTCACGCCGGCGAACTGCTGCTGCTCGACGCTCGTGCGACGAAGTACAAACCGCTCGATCGCCTGCGGATTCTCGAGGACGAAACCGGCCTGCATGCTCACCCGGCCTTTGTCGGTACTCGGATGTATCTGCGTGGCGACGACGAGTTGTTGTGCATCGAACTGAGCAGTGACTCGAAGTGATGCCGGGAAACGACGGCGATCCGGAAGACACGGTTGGTCTTCCGGATGGCCGAGAAGCTTCGCGCTGGGTGAAGAATTATGGACGAGTTGTCGGCTTGGGGGCGTTGGCGCTCACCGGAGTCGGCTTGGCACGCGGCAGGATGCGTTCAAACTGACCTTGCTTGACCTGGATCGACAGTTCCTCCGCCTGCACGCTGGCTCCTGGGCCGAGCTTTTCCGAGGTCAGCTTGGCGTGGCCTTTCAGCGTGAGGGTGCCATCCTCGCGAAGGGTGATGGTGTCGGCCTGCGCTCGCCATTCCTTGCCGATGAGATGGATCCGCGTCTTACCGACGGCGAAGGTGAGTGAACCGGCCTCCCCGGAGTTCAGGGTTAATCGCATCGCCATACAGGACGAGGTACCGTTGGACATCTGAAGGCGAGATTTGTCGCCGTCGCGGATCAGCTTGAATGTCGTCACGGAACCCGGCTTCAGGCTCGGAGTCACGATCGAGCAAACTTCGTGAGAATGAACCGGCACCGGGCAGGGCAACGGATCAGGCATGGAGCAAGCCGTCGGCATGGCCAGCGGCTCGATCATCGGAGCCGGCATCGGAACCGCGGCCGCACAGGGCACCAGTGACGGGGCTGGCATCGGAACTACGGCTGCACAAGGCGCGATGGACGGCATCGGCAAGGTCGCCGAATTTGGTTTCAACGGCATCGTCATCGCGGGGGGCAAGGTTACCAAAAAGTGCTGCTGCGGTCTGGTCAGCGTCACTTCGACGAGGCACGGCTCAGGGCAGTCGCCTTTGAGCGGGATTGCCCGGCAGGCATTTAGGGGGAGAGTTTCGCAGGCGTTGCCCTTCCAGGGCTGTTTGCCCTCGTAGGCATAGTGCATCTCCAAACGAACCATGCCTTTGTCCGAGCGGTGAACTACCAGCGAGAGCTTGCCGGTCGCGGCGTGGCGATTCATCTGGTAGACGATCTGTTGGGGGCACCCAAACTCAGAAGGATTCACAGAGAGATTCACCGGCTCGCTGGGAATCTGATCCTTGGGACCAGCCAGGAAACGTAGCGAAAGCTGATAGGGCGTCTCCATCGCGGAGGCTACCGGTGTACCGACCGGCATAGGATAGAAAATCGGCATGACTTCCGCGTTGGGATGGGTAGTTGCGGAAGATAAGCAACTCGCCGTCTCTGGGCAAGCGACATACTCTTGGTGGAACAGCAAACCGTCACGAAACGGTATCGTCAGAAGCATTGCCAGATTGAGCCAAAACATGGGGGAAACCCTCCGGGGTTCGAGGGAACCGAAACACTTCGGTTGGCCCATAGCAGCGAACGCCAATCGTGTCATCCCCGAAAATCGCTCGGGGGGCACGGTCGAGGGAGCGGCGTGAAGCAGTCGAGGGGTTTTGATGAACTTAGCCCAAGAATAGTTGGCAACTAGTTTCCTTCTTCGTTTCATGCCTAAGAGGAGTCTCAGCCTCAAGGCTGGCTTCTCTTCCGGATCAACCTTTTATCAGGACTCGGAGGCCGTATGCGGGGGCTGGCATTACTGATGGTTGTTCTCGTGCCGATGACGACTCAGGCACAATCCTCCTCGGTTCCAGTGCGGGTAATGAGTTTTAACATTCGTTACGGGACAGCGAATGATGGTGAGAATCACTGGAACAAGCGGAAGGAGTTCCTCGTCGAGACGATTACGAACTTCGATCCCGACTTGCTAGGAACTCAGGAGACGCTGGCGTTTCAGCGCGATTATTTGGCGGAGAAACTGTCTGGCTACGAGGTCTTCGCCGCCGGACGGGACGACGGTAAGGATAAAGGCGAGATGGCCGCTCTGTATTATCGGACTTCTCGGTTCGAGAAGCTCGAGGGCGGACATTTCTGGTTGAGCGAGACGCCCGAGAAAGTCGGCAGTCTCGGCTGGGATGCTGCTTTGCCGCGCATCGTGACGTGGGTCAAACTCCGCGACCGCATCGCCGGTGGACCGCCGATCTTGTTTCTCAACACGCACTTCGACCATCGCGGAACGAAAGCTCGACAACAGTCGGCTCAGTTGATTCGGGCAAAACTCGGCGAGCTTGGAGCTGGCTGTCGCCTAGTCGTCACGGGCGATTTCAACGCCGGCGAGGGCAGCGGTCCCTATCAAGCGCTCTTCGCCGCCGTCAGGGAGCAACCCTCACCGCTCGTCGACACCTTCCGAGTTCGCTATCCACAGCGCGGCAAGAACGAAGGCACGTTCACAGCATTTCAAGCCTCCAAAACCAGCGGGGCACGCATTGACTGGATCGCCTGCTCGCGCGATTGGGAAGTACGCTTGGCCAACATCGACCGCACGGCTCGTGAGGGCCGCACCCCTTCGGATCACTTCGCGGTCACGGCAGTGCTACGAGCCGTCTCCGACAATCAAAAACCGATATTACGGATCTTGTGTTACAATATTCACCACGGACGCGGTACAGACGATAAAGTCGATCTGTTACGTCTGGCTAAGGTAATTCGCGCAGCGGATCCGGACCTGGTCGCTCTGCAGGAAGTGGATCAGAAGACCAAGCGAACCAATGGCGTGGAGCAGACTGCCGAACTAGCCCGCCTTACCGATCTGTACGGCCGGTTTGGCCGAGCGATCGACTATCAGGGCGGCGAGTATGGGCAAGCGATTTTATCCCGCTTCCCACTGGGCACGTCGTCGATTCACCAGCTGCCCGGCGAACCGGAGCGTGAACAACGCATCGCCTTCGAGGTTCGCCTCAACCTCGCCGATCAGGAATGCTCGTTCGTCACTACGCACCTGCATCATCAACAGGACAAACTACGCCAACGCCAGGCCACCAAACTTAACGAACTATTCGCGGAAGTGGTTCGCCCTGTGATCCTGGCAGGGGATTTCAATGCCACCCCAGAAAGTCAACCGATGGCCCTGCTGCGCAAGCACTGGCAGATTGCCACTAGCGATCCTAAACTATTGACCTATCCCTCCGAGAAACCAACTAAGCAGATCGATTACATCTTGTATCGTCCAACTCAGCGATTTGAGGTCCTCGAAGCCAAGGTGATCGACGAACCTCTCGCGTCGGATCATCGCCCGGTCCTGGCCGTGTTACGGCTTAAACGGGAGTAAAACGCTCTGTTAGGGGTGGCTAGTGCGGGCTGCTAGATTGTCAAACAGAGCGCAGGCTAAAGCCTGCGACTACCGATTCGGATTTGGTAGCTGCGGGCTTTAGCCCGGGTTTCACGGGCGCGGGCTGAAGCCTGCGAAAGAGCTTTATAGCTTGCTGCCGCTACACCAGCTTCGAGGAGGGCAGCTAGCCGACGTAGGGTAGTACATATGGTCCCTTGGGCACAACAGCGATGCGGGCTTTGGGACCATACTCCGCTAGGCAGTCGGCGACGGCTTGTTCTACGGTCTCGGCTGGCTCGACCTGACAGCGGCGCAGCACGTCGGCGGGCAACCCCTTAGTCACCACCTTGACTTTGCAGCGGTCCAGCACTTTCGAGAGCATCAACAGCTGCCACTCGTCCATCTCGCAGGTTTCGGGCACCGGCCCGCGCTGATGCCGTGGCCGCATGTAGCGGCTGGCTCGCAACGATTCTTGGAACTCCTCACTGCCCAGCCCTTCGGTCAGACTCGCCGCCATGACGATGGTGCCGCCCGGCTGGCAGATGCTCATGACTCCCGTCAGGCCCTTGACCGCCTGATACCACGTCGTGTCCAGCGGATAGCCGGCACAACTGGTCACGACCACTTCGACGGGTTCCGGCACCGGGGCTTTGACCACTTGCTCGACGAAGCGGACGCCTTCCTCCCAGGCGGCAATCATGTCGCCGGCTCCGACCCAGGTGATGCGACGCTGACCATCGAGACAGACGTTGACGATGAAGTCGCAGCCGGCCATCTGGGCAATCCGGGTGTTCTCTTCGTGAACCGGGTTGCCTTGGATGATGCCGCAGTCCGCTTTGGGATGCTCCAGGAAGCGTGGACCGTGCCAGACCTTAACCGTCTCTAGTCCGGCGATGCCCGGACAGATGACCTTGCGCCCGCCGGAGTAGCCAGCCATCAAGTGCGGCTCGATCAAGCCAGTGGTGATTTTCAGATCGGCGCGTACATAGCGCGAGTCGATCCAGACGGGCACTCCGTTGGGAGTTGTGCCGAGGTAGTCGTGTTCCTCGCGAACCTTGCCGTGATGATTCTCGCAGCGATAATCGCGGGCAATCTCTTCCCCGACGAGTTCGACCAACTCCGCACCCTCGTTGGGACGATGCAAGCCCGTGGCGATCAAAATGCAGATGTCGTTCTTGGGGATGCCCTGCTCCTGAAGAGTACGCAGAATCGGCGGGAGAATCTGCCGGTTCGGTACCGGACGAGTGATGTCGCAAATAAGGATGCAGGCGTTCTTACGACCGCGTGCCAGCTCGGCGAGCGGCGGGGTGCCGATCGGTTGGGCAAGAGCTTGTGCGATAGCCGCCTCGGGGTCGGCCAGGGCCGGAGCTGGCCGGATCGACAACGGACCGATCACTCGCTCCTCTGGCAGACTCACTTCAAGGCCCGTACGCCCGTAGTCCAGCGTGATACGCATATTTGCTCGTCCCGTTCGTGGTGCAGATGGTCTTCGTAGTTCATTTTCACCAACAGCTAGAGGGAAATCCAGGGGTGAGACTTGGGGAATCGAGCAAAATGGCCGAGTGTCCGCGACGAATACTTCTGCAAGCGATTCAACGCGGCGAAGAGAATCGGCATATTCGGCAATCGAGGAATTGCTCTGTCTCGTCGAAAGATTGAGACGAGTTTGTTTCGGAACAGAACCCCGGAGGCCCGCGAGGACGTTTGTAACGGAATGATTGACCGACCAACAAGCGTCCGGTTATACTCAGAAAGTGATTCACAACAGGCGCGACACCGATTTGACGTGGGAGGGATCTCCACGACGTGTGGCGTGCTTGCAGCCCTGATAGGGATGCTAGCTCATCCCGCAACGGGGCCGGAGGTGTCCCTTGCCGCATACGTTCCCCTCACCCCTGTCCCCCCCTGGGCTATCTACCTCTGTTCTGATTTGTTTTCTCTGCCTGGGATCAGGAAGTTTCTCCGCCACGGAGCCCTCCTTCGCCGAGAAACAGCGTCACAAGGCAATCCAGTTCGAGAAACGAGGAGCCTGGCTGGAAGCTTGCCGTTGTTGGGAGGAACTGGTCCGTCGCGATCGGCAGGATCCCTTAGCACGTGAAGGATTGCATCGCTGCCAACGGCGATTGCAGCTCTGGCTACGCCATACCGACACGATCTACCATGAGAAACTCAAACACCTCTCTCCCTCTCAGGCTCTGGATGTTTATGAGCAGATATTAACGATCTTACATGTCGCTCATCCGGATCGAGATCGCACTCATTACACTCCTCTGTTTCGACAGGGGCTGGAAGAATTGCGGTTGGCCTTGGATGAACCCAACTTCCGCAAGCAGTATCTCTCGGGGGTGAAGCCTGCTGCGATCGAGGCGTTCAAGCAACGCTTGACGCACTGGGTCAATCGCCTGATTTCGACACGTTCCGAAGCGCGTGAACTGGCGTTGGAAGTGATTCGGGCTGCGGCTCAGGACGGCATCCCCTTGCGGCAGAAGACCATCAGTGCGATGGTGCTGGAATTTGCCGCGGGGGCCAGCAACACGCTCGACGAACATTCCGCCTTTCTGGCTCCGGGAAACTTTGCCCTGATCCAGGCCGCGTTACGAGGTAAAGTGGTCGGCGTGGGAGTGGAAGTCGGTTTTGACGATCATGACGGAGTGCAAATCACTCGCATCCATGCCAAGGGGCCGGCGGAAGAAGCTGGACTGGAAGTCGGTGATCGGATTCTTCGCGTGGGCCGCACTTCCACGGAGCATCTCCCTCCCGACTACGTTGCCGAGTTGTTGCGTGGCGAGCCGAACAGCTCCGTGGAACTCGAAATCGAACGCGACATCTGGGACGGCAGTCGAACGGTCTGCTTGCAACGACGAGTCGTCAACGTCACCTCAGTGGAGCTATCCCGGCTGGAGCCGTTGGACGATGGTTCCTCACTAGGCGTACCGGTCGGCTACATTAAGATTCACCACTTTCAGGATTCCACGCCGCACGAGGTCAAAGAAGCGATTCTGACTTTGAGTACCTCGCCAGAGATTAAGGGGTTAATCCTCGATTTGCGCGGCAATCCTGGTGGCGTCTTCAAAGCAGCCGTTGCCGTCGCCGAGTTGTTCGTCAACGGCGTCATTGTCGTTGGGCAAAGTCCGTTCAAGGAGTTCAATCGGCCGTTCAAGTCCGAGACGGGCGGCCCGATCGATTTGCCGATGGTCGTGTTGGTGGATCAGGAGACCGCCAGCGCCGCGGAGGTACTCGCTGGAGCTTTGCAGGGCGGACGGCCGTTCACCAAACTTATCGGACAAACGACCTACGGCAAAGGCTCAATTCAGTGCATCATCCCGGTAGAAAAGGGGCTACTCGATGGCTCGGCAGGAGTGCGATTGACGGTGGCCAAACTCTTTTCTCCAAGCAATCAGCCCTATACCGGTCGCGGAGTCGTGCCCGATCTGATTCGGGGAGAAAAGGGCGATCTGCTGATCCTCGAAGCCCGCAAAGTGTTGCTGGAATTGCTGCGGCCTACCTTGACGAAATGGCGTCTTCCCATGCGTGACGCCAAAACCAGAGTTTCTTAACTCTTATGCGTTTGGCCTGGTCGCGACCGTTGCCCGCACCTCCTCGGGAACTGAGTTTAGCCCGAGAGACGAGTACGATACTGCTTCGCGACCAGAAGCATTATCTGTCACGACTGGATCGCTTTGGGCAACTTCAGGCGAGTCAACCTGCACCGGCCCCGCTGGTCTCCGCACGGATCGCCGATGATGGCCAATCGCTCGCTGCTATTGGCGTACAGGGACAAATCTGGTGGTTGACGCCAGATTTCCTGCCGCTGTGGCAACGGTCGATGTCGAAACGCCCCGTGGCCCTGGCCTTGGACGTGCTAGGCCAGCGCTTGGCCGTCGCCGACGAATTGGGCGGAGTTCGTATGTTGGATCCGGACGGTCGGGAATTGTGGCGCACCTCGGTGCCGCGTCCTCTGGTGCATCTGGCTTTTGTCCCCGAGCAACCGTTGCTGATCGGTAGTGCGGAGTACGGCTTGGTCTGTGTCTTCGATGCCGAGGGCAAGCTGCTCTGGCGTGATGGACTGGTCGCCCACGTCGGCGGCTTGGCGGTGACCGGAGATGGCTCGCGAGTGGCCTTGGCTTGCTTCACAGAAGGAGTACATTGTTACTCTGCTAACTCGCCTAAACGGCACTCGCTGACCCGAGCCGCTCCAACTCGCCTTGTTGCTCTTGACTACCTTGGAGAACTACTGATCACCACGGGACTGGAGAACGAGTTGGCCCGACGCGGAGTCGAGGGCGATATTCGCAGCGTGTTGATGCTCCCTTCACGAGCGATTAGTCTGTGCGTCGACGCCCTGGGAACTATGGTATGGGCAGCCTGTAGTGACGGCTCACTGGTTGGAGTGGAACTTTTGCGTTCCCTCTAAGAAGCCAACAGCATAACTGCGAATCAATCTCAGACCTGAAATCCGTCAGAAGGGGTGAGGCATGCCAGCGATTTCTCGAACAGAATGTCTACGACGATTGCGTGAGCAGGTGGCTTTGGGGCGTCCGATCATAGGCGGTGGAGCGGGAACCGGTCTGTCGGCGAAATGTGCCGAGGCCGGTGGCATTGATTTGATTATCATCTACAACTCGGGTCGTTATCGCATGGCTGGGCGCGGCAGTCTGGCTGGACTGATGCCTTACGGCGATGCCAACCAGATCGTGTTGGACATGGCTCGTGAAGTTCTGCCGATCGTCCGTAACACTCCGGTGTTAGCAGGAGTGTGTGGCACCGACCCGTTCCGGGAGATGGAGCGATTTCTACTTCAAGTAAAAGAAGTCGGATTTTCTGGAGTGCAAAACTTTCCCACTGTGGGCTTGATCGATGGCGTCTTTCGTCAGAACCTCGAAGAGACCGAGATGGGCTTCGACAAGGAAGTAGAGATGATTCGCTTGGCCTGCCAGTTGGATCTGTTGACCTGCCCTTATGTCTTCACTGAGAGCGAGGCGGAGGCGATGGCCAAAGCCGGGGCCGACGTCCTCATCCCTCACATGGGATTGACGACCAAGGGTACAATCGGAGCCAAAACCGCCAGGACGCTCGATGAAGCCGTCGAACGAGTGCAAGCGTTGTGCAACGCGGCCAAGGCCGTCAACCCCAAGATCCTGGTGTTGTGCCACGGCGGCCCGATCGCCGAGCCGGAAGATGCCGCCTATGTTCTCGCCAAGACGCACGGGGTGGTCGGCTTCTTCGGCGCTTCCAGCATCGAACGGTTGCCGACCGAAGTAGCCATCACCGAGTGCGCGCGCAAGTTCAAGGGAATGAAACTGCTTCCCTCTCAGCGAGGATGAACTGAAACTCGTCCTGTTGCTAGCTAGGCATGCGTCTCGATCCAGACCCCGAGAAGCCGAGACGAGATCGAGGCGACAATCCCAGTTCGCAGGGTAACTCGCGCAGTCTGGCCAGAAGCACTATATTGAGGGCATGCCAAAGAAACGAAAACCACCGGTGGAACCGACTGTCACTTTTTTTGGGGCGGCTCGCACCGTGACTGGCTCGATGCATTTGCTCGAAGCCAACCGACAGGCGATTCTCCTTGATTGTGGCCTGTTCCAGGGATCGAGAGCGGAGTCGTATCAACGCAACCTGCACTTTCCCTTTCGTGCCAAAGACATCGATGCGGTGATTCTCTCGCATGCGCACATCGATCATTGCGGGAATCTGCCCAACCTCATCAAGAATGGCTTTACAGGAACGATTTGGTGTACGCCGGCGACCCGGGCGCTGGTGGCGGTCATGCTCGGCGATGCGGCTAAAATCCAAGAAGAAGATGCCAATTATCTGAATAAGCGGCGGCAGAAAGGAGAAGCGAAAGTCGAGCCGCTCTATGAGGGGCCCCACGTCTATCGCACCCTGCTCCGACTGCGAGCGGTGCCCTACGACACACCGATGCAAATCGGACCAGGCATTGAGGCGACGTTTGTCGATGCGGGACACCTACTCGGTTCGGCCATGATTCACCTTCGCCTGGACTTGCCGGAGGGAGAGCGTTCCTTGACGTTCACCGGCGACGTTGGCCGACCTGGGATGCCGATCTTGCGTTCTCCCTCGCCGGTGCCTCCCGCACAGTTAGTAATTGCTGAGAGTACCTATGGCGGACATACGCACGAGGCGGTGGAGGAAACCGCGGAACGGCTTGGGGAGGTGGTTCGTCGTACTGTGGATCGTCGGGGCAAACTGATTATCCCTGCCTTCAGCGTTGGCCGCACTCAGAACATCGTTTATTTTCTGCATCAACTCATGAGTGCGGGCAAACTGCCAGATGTGCCGATCTTCGTCGATAGCCCCATGTCCGTGAAGGCAACAGAAGTTTACCGCGCCCATCCGGAGTGCTTCGATCAGAAAACCTTGGAACTGCTCCAGCGCTACCCCGAGTTGTTCGGTGAGCAGCGAATTCGCTACATCGAGAAGCAACAGGACAGCGTCGCGCTGAACAGCCATCCGGGGCCATGCGTGATTCTTTCGGCAAGCGGCATGTGTGAAGGTGGGCGCGTATTACATCATCTGAAACAAGTGATCGAAGATGCGAAAAGCACGATCCTAATTGTCGGCTATCAAGCCCCGAACACACTGGGACGCCGACTCGTTGAACAGCTCCCTGAAGTGCGAATCTTGGGGCGACTGTTTCAGCGCAAAGCTGAAGTTGTGGTTCTCAATGGGCTCTCCAGTCACGCCGATCATCCCGACATGTTACGAAATCTCCGACCACTGCTAGGCACGACCGAGAAAATTCGCCTGGTGCATGGTGAGGCCGATCGCGCCGAGCAACTCGCCGTCGGGTTGCGTGAACTGGGGTTTGCTGACGTCGCTGTGCCCGAACCAGGCGAGACCGTGACCGTGTGATTCGCGAGGAAGGTACATCATGGCCCACTATTTCAAGTTTCACACGTTGGAGGAGATCAAAACAGCCTGTCAACAGCTCGGGCTGAGCCTTCAATTTGTCGATGATTTTTCTCCTCTGTTTTGTCCGGTACAGGTTGGCCCTCTACGGGTCGGCAATTCTCTGTGCATTCAACCGATGGAAGGATGCGACGCCACACTCGACGGCCAACCCGACGAACTGACCTTCCGCCGCTATCGCCGCTTCGGAGCCGGCGGGGCCAAGCTGATTTGGGGAGAAGCCGCTGCGGTCGTCGAAGAGGGACGGGCCAACCCGCGACAACTCGTCATTCAGGAAGCGACGGCGGCGGGGCTGGAGCGGCTGCTTCGTGAATGTCGTCAGGCCCATCGCGACGTTTTCGGAAGCGACGAAGATCTTCTGGTCGGTCTGCAATTGACCCATTCCGGACGATACAGTTATCGCCGACCGCTGATCGCCTGTCACGATCCTTTGCTCGATCCTCGCACGGTCATCGATCGCGCTACTGGAGCCACTGTAAATGCGAGTTATCCGCTCCTGAAAGACGATTATTTGTACCGCCTGATCGATGATTATGTCGCGGCTGCTAAGTTGGCGTATCAAATCGGCTTTCAATTCATCGATCTGAAACAGTGTCATCGCTATCTGCTCAATGAGTTGCTGGCGGCTCGCACTCGGCCTGGACCGTTTGGCGGTAGCTACGAGAACCGAACACGCCTGGCACGCAGTATTCTAGAACGCATCCGTGAGGAAGTGCCGGGACTCGTGCTAGCTACGCGGATCAATCTGTTCGATGGGATTCCCTATCAAGCAGGACCAACCGCGGACTCTCCCGGGCAGCCGTGTGCCTGGTCGGCTCCCGTGGAGACGGCCTGGGGCACGAATCCACAGGATCCCTTCGCGGCAGATTTAGCGGAACCGCTTCGCTGGATCGGCGAAATGCAGCAGCTCGGAGTGGCTCTGGTGAACGTTAGCCTGGGCAATCCCTATGCCTCACCGCATCTGCTCCGCCCGTTCGAGTATCCGCCACCAGATGGGTATCAAGCCCCAGAGCATCCCTTAGTTGGCGTCGATCGGCATTTCCGCCTTGCCGCTGTGATTCAGCGCACGTTTCCCCAACTCCCGATCGTCGGTTCGGGCTACAGCTACTTGCAGGAGTATCTCTTTCATGCTGGGGCCGCGAACGTGCAGGAGGGGCGGATCACCTTCGTCGGCGTGGGACGGGCGAGCTTGCCGATGCCGGACTTTGCCTTGCAACTCAAGCAGCATGGCAAGCTCGATCGTCGCCGTGTCTGTCGCACCTTTTCCTACTGCACGGCACTGATGCGAGCCAAGCACAACGAGTTAGGTCAGTTTGCCACTGGCTGTCCGCCGTTCGACGCGGTCTACAAACCGATCTGGGAACAAGCGAAGCGGAAGCCGTGAGGCCTGGCCGCCCTTCTTACGATCAATCAACAAACGGATCGGCTCCAAGATCTTTGAGGATCTCCTGACGCTGTTTCTCATGCACCATGAGATCGACGCGACTCTTGTAGTGCCGATTTTCAACGATCCGTTGTGCTTTGACAAACAATCTGTGGAAGCGATTCCAGTTGCCGCCACGCTTGCCTTCGCCCTTTTTCTTGAGAGCTTCGTGACGTTCCGGACCGAGAGCTTCGAGCAGTTCATCTTCCAGGGAGAGGAAAAACTGGGCGCTGCCCGGATCGCCTTGTCGACCTGCTCGCCCTTGCAGCTGGCGATCGATCCGCAGGGCATCGTGACGTTCCGTGCCGAGGACGTGCAATCCGCCAGCGGCTAGCACCTCGTCATCGGGTTTAATGTCGGTGCCACGACCAGCCATATTGGTAGCGATCATGACACGGCCCTTCTGACCCGCCTGAGCGATGATCTGGGCTTCCATCTCGTGGAAGCGAGCATTGAGAACATCATGCTCGATATTTGCACTCTTTAACATCGCTGAAAGCTTTTCGGACTTCTCTACAGAGCGCGTGCCGATCAGGACGGCTCGCCCCTGTTCGCGCATGTGAATCACTTCCTGGACCACGGCCTCGAACTTGGCGTCCTCGTTGGGGAAAACTCGATCGGGCAGATTCTTGCGAATGACCGGACGGTTGGTTGGCACACAAACGACCCAGAGTCGATAGACTCGGAACAGTTCCCACCAGTTCTGAGCCGCCGTGCCGGTCATCCCCGAGAGTTTCTTGTATTGTTTGAAGTAACTCTGATAGGTCACCTGGGCAGCGTGATCGGAAGGGAAGTGGATCGGCACTCGCTCCTTGGCCTCGACGGCTTGATGTAATCCTTCGCGCCAGTGACGATCCGGCATGCGTCGTCCGGTATATTCGTCGATAATGACGATCTTTTCCTTTTCGATCATGTAGTGCTGATCGCGTTTGAAGCGATAATGAGCGTGCAAGGCCTGCTCTAAGCGTTCGTAGATTTTGTCCATAGCCAGGGATTCGGCTCCCACCGAAGGCGGATTCGCCTTGATGGCGAGCATCTGGCCATCTTTGGTCAACTCCAACTTCTGCTTCTTGATGTCGAAAGTGAAGTGTTTCTCGGGAATCATCTGCTGGGCCAGATCGTCCGCCCAGTAGTAGACGGCCTGTTCTTCTTCGGAAGCCAGCCGAGTCGGACCAGCGATGATGAGCGGCGTTCGAGCCTCGTCGATGAAGATGTTGTCGGCCTCGTCGACCAGAGCGTAGTGGTGGCCTCGTTGTACATAGATTTCCGTCGGAGCCGATTGATGCCCCCCTAGCCAGGGGGCCCAGAACGGAGCCTCCGATCCCTTGGCCCCAGCCGCCTTGAGCCGATCGCGCAGAAAGTCGAAGCCAAACTCCGACGCCGTGCCGTAGGTGATGTCGCAGCGATAAGCCTGCTGGCGATCCTGCTCTCCCATCTGTTGCTGAATCACGCCGACCGTCAGGCCTAACGCGGTGTAGACGGGAGTGAGCAACTCGGCATCGCGGCGGGCCAGATAGTCGTTCACCGTAGTGACATGCACCCCTTTGCCCAACAGTGCGTTGAGAAAGACCGGCAACGAGGCGCTCAGCGTTTTGCCTTCTCCCGTAGCTAGTTCGGCTAGTCCGCCATTATGCATGATGGCCCCAGCGGCGAGCTGCACGTCGAATGGCCGCATACCCACGAAACGCTTACAGGCTACCGTCACCAAGCCGAACGCTTCGGGCAGTAGCTTGTCGAGCGATTCTCCCCCGCGTGCCCGTCCCCGTAGACGCAGTCCGGCCAGTTTGAGTTCCTCAGCGGTCAACGCCTTGGTCGGTGGATCATAGTAATGTTCCCAGTAGCGAATCTTGGGAATCTGAAGGGCGGCCCAGGCCAGACGACGCTGCCAGGGGAGTCCAAAGATCGCTCGAAGATGATTAGCCCAACGCCAACCGAGCCGATTGCTCGGTGCCGGAGGCTTCACATAAACGGGTTTGGCGGATTGCGGCGAATCGACCGATTGACCGTGTGACAGTACTCGTGCGGCGCTCACTGCCGTTCCCTCTCGCTTGCTGGGGTGGCTAGTTGAGGAATCCCAATCACCATATCATACCGTCAAATGTGGCGATAGATGAGCGCGACTCGTAGAGGGAGACGAAAAAAGCCTCCCGGCTCGCTGTACCACCTCTCCCATGGCCAGCGCGAGCCGGAAGGCCCGAGAACACTTATTAGGAAGATTAAATCAGCCGGTCGCCTGTACTACCTCTCCCATAGTCAGCACGAACCGGCTGATTTCTCGTTCGCCCTCTCTCCCAGAGCAGAACGGCAGAATCTAAGAGCAACTCGCAGGCCAATCAGAAGATTTTTTTCGCTCGCGACACCTCACCTCATAAGTACTTGACTCAGCACGACTTATCACCACCGAGGCAAAAGATAACGCGATCCTAATCTCCGAGAGTAAGACCGCCCTCGCCTAGTTTGCATGCAGTGTTCTGCTTAGGGATTAAGCGGCTTCCGAGTCTGGTGATTGCGTCGCATCAAATATTATGCATCTGCTGCCTGCCAAGCGAAATCGATGAAGTCCGTCTTCGCGGAGTCCGAAGGAGAGGAAAGAACGGCTCGTTTGCCGCGTTGGAATTGACTCGGTAAAATAGGGTAACGAGCTAGGGATGATTTCTCGACCTGATTGCCCGGAGTGGCGAGTTCATGGCGACTGACATTCGCTTAAAAGAAGCGTTGCCCGAAATCACCGAGGCAATTGTTGCCACCTACACCGAGTGCAGCCGAACTAGCCACCTAGGCCACAAGGCCCTACCCAGCCGCGAAGCCGTCATCGAGATCCTCGACGATTTTTTGGATATTCTCTATCCCGGCATTTGGCGACGACAGAACCTCCATATTGGCAACGTCGAGTATCACGTTGGCGATCTGATCGACGGACTGCACGACAAACTGATCGTTCAGATCATGCGAGCCTTGCGACATGAACATGATTGTCTGCCGCCGGATCAGCGACCGGTGATCGATCTAGAAGCCATCGCTCAACAGAAAGCGATTGAGTTGCTTCGACGAATTCCGGACATTCGGGCAATTTTGGAACAAGACGTACAGGCCGCCTTTGAGGGCGACCCCGCCGCTAAGAGTTACCACGAAATTATTTTTTGCTATCCCGGGCTGGAAGCGGTCACGATCTATCGTATCGCGCATGAATTGTTGCTCCTGGGAGTGCCACTCGTTCCGCGTATGATGACCGAGTATGCTCACTCGAAGACCGGCATCGATATTCACCCCGGTGCCCGGATCGGCCCTGGGTTTTTCATCGATCACGGCACAGGCGTGGTCATTGGCGAGACCTGCGACATCGGTCGAAACGTCAAGCTTTATCAGGGAGTGACTCTGGGAGCTTTGTCATTTCCGCGCGATGCATCGGGCAACATTATTCGCGGGATGAAGCGGCATCCAACGCTGGAAGACGAAGTGGTGGTCTATGCCAACGCCACCATCCTGGGAGGGGATACGGTGATTGGCAGTCACTCGGTGATCGGTTCTAACGTCTGGATCACGCATAGTGTCGCGCCACGAACGATGGTGTCGATGGAAAAACCATCCCTGCGGATTCGTGGACCGAAGTCGGAGGAGGGGGTTGAACTCGATTATCAGATCTGAACGAGTCATCGAAGCGGACTTTAGCCTCGCACCAGCGATTCAAACTGGGTCAGGGAGAGCGGTTTGACAAAGGTGCAGCCAACCGTGAACTGGCCGGCAGAGGTTTCGTCGCAGCGAATGACTCGAACCAGATGCGACGACCAACCGAGCGTGGTCGTGGGCAATCGCAGTACCAGTGTAGAACCAGGGGGAAACGCCTGATCCAAGCGTAGACCGACTCCGGTTGTCGAGAGATCGAACACTTCACCACTGGCGCGATCACTTGAGCCAACACCAAGATAGGTCCAAAAAGTCTCTAATTTGCGGGCGTAGCGAATATAGGCACGTCGCTCGAAGGTTTGCGGGGCCGACGATTCCTTAGTATCCATAACTGCAAGATTCCATAGGAAGTTAAGGCAATCAAGTTTAGTTCCAGAACCGAGGCGGGTCAAGTCGGCATGGAAACTCGCGTAGTAGATGTTCAAACCGCGACTGGATTAGCCGAGGGGCTGGCTCAAGCCTGCGACGTACTGCGTCGTGGCGGATTGGTCGCGTTCCCCACGGAAACCGTCTACGGACTGGGAGCCAACGCTCTCCAAGGTCGTTTTGTCCGCAAAATCTTCCGTGCTAAGGGACGACCGCCGACCAATCCTCTCATCGTGCATGTCGCGAGCATCGACCAAGCTCGCAACATGTCCTCCGACTGGTCGGAACTGGCTCAGCGATTGGCCGAGCACTACTGGCCTGGACCGTTGACGCTGGTCGTCCCTCGCCATTGCCGTGTTCCCGACCAGGTAACAGCGGGGGGGCCAACGGTTGCAGTGCGTATCCCCGGCCATCCGGTGGCATTGGCTTTGCTCCGCGCCGTCGAACTGCCCCTCGCCGCGCCAAGTGCCAATTGCTCGAACTTTCTCTCTCCTACCAGGGCTGAACATGTATATGGCGATCTCAAGGGGCGGATCGATTTGATCCTCGACGCAGGGCCAACTCCTGGCGGCATCGAGTCGACCGTAATCGATGTGACCTCCGCTCCTCCGCGACTGCTGCGACCGGGAATCATCACCAAGGCCGACTTGGAATCCGTTGTTGGAGCGGTCGCTGTTGGTCCCTCGCCGCAGTCGACCATCGCCTCGTCTCCTGGTTTATCGGAACGGCACTACTGCCCACGCACACCTTTGGAACTGACGCACGATCCAGAGCAACGCGAAGCGGAGTTGCTCGCCAAGGGGCTGAGAGTGGTGATCGTAAGTCATCGGTTGACTCGGCCGGAGGTGGTTCGCCTGCCCGCCGATGCAGAAGGCTATGCTCGCGAACTTTACGCCAGGCTTCGGGAGGCGGATTTGCGCGGATTAGATCGCATTTTACTGGAATTACCTCCCGAAGGGGATCGCTGGTACGCTGTTCACGACCGCTTGCGTCGAGCGGCGACATGGTAACCCGAACAATCAATCTACATCGATTCCGCTTCCCGTGCCGATATACACTGGATGATTCCTCCGCCCTGAAATGGAACGTGAGGCCGATATGGGATTTTTCTCCGGTCGCGTCAGCTACCTTCGCTTTCGAGTTCAGGGAGCGTCGCCGGGCTTGTTCACGGAGGAATACCTGGAGCGCTTGCGAGCGCATCGCATCGGTCAGTCCCGGGTGGCCAGCGGCGACGGCGTCGAGGCCGGCTGGACGGCGGGCGAACATCTTTTGGATACTCAGTTCGAGTTAGCCAAGAATATTGTCAATGACACGTTGCAGTTTGCCCTGCGGATCGATACCAACAAACTTCCCTCGGATCTGCTACGGGCTTACACGGCCATCGAACTGACCGCGCTGGCGAGTAAAAATCCCAGCGGTCTGCCTTCGACTCGACAGAAACGAGAAGCTCGGGAATCGGCACGCCTTCGCCTGGAAGACGAAGCCCGCGATGGCCGCTTTCTCAAGCGAAAGACTTATCCCGTCCTTTGGGATGCCCTCTCCAACGAATTGTTGCTAGGGGCGACCTCCTTGAGTGTTTTGGATCGCTTGAGTCTACTATTTCAGCAGACCTTTGGCGTGGGCTTCGAGGTGCTGACAGCGGGGCATCTGGCCTATCGCTTGGCCGAGTCGCGCTCGCAATCCCGCGGCGTAGATGATGCCCAACCTTCACTGTTTGTCCCAGGGTCGGCCAGTGAAGTCGCTTGGATGCTTGATGAGTCGAGTCGGGACTTCCTCGGCAACGAGTTTCTGCTGTGGTTGTGGTACTATCTGGAAAACGAGGACGATACTCTGCGGCTCACAGATGGCAGCGAAGCTACCGTGATGCTGGCTAACACGCTGGTGCTGGAGTGTCCACGCGGTGTGACGGGGCGAGAAACGATCACTCATGAATCGCCAGTTCGTCTGCCCGAGGCGCGACGAGCAATCCAGTCGGGCAAACTGCCGCGTAAGTGTGGCCTGATCGTGGTGCGTCACGAGACACAGTATGAGTTGACGTTGACCGCCGAAACCCTCGCCGTCACCGGGGCAAAACTACCAGCACCGGAGTCGAGCGAAGATCGCGCGCGGCTCGAGGAGCGAGTCATCCAACTTCGTCATCTCGTCGAGACGCTCGACCTGTTGTATGACACCTTCGGGGCGCTGCGAGCCAGCAGTGACTGGGCCAAGGAGTTGGCCAACATGCAAAGATGGCTCAGCCGCGAGGAGCGCAAGAGCATGTCGGCCACTGGATGAAAGCAGGCAACCGGCTCCAATCGGGAGACCTCTCGTCTCAGCCCATGAGCTTACTGAGCTGTTGGACATAGCGTGGCACGGCGACCTTGGGATCCTCTGCGGCCTCGTACTCCAGCGCGACGTAACCCTGGTAGTTCGCTTCGCGCAGGATTTTGGTCAGCCGTCCGAGATCGGCTTCTTCGGCTTTCTTGCCCTTGGGGGTGATCTCGGTCTTCAGCTGACAGACGACCGCGTAAGGAGCGACGCGGGCCAAATCGGCGTAGGGATCTTCCGTCCGGAAATTGCCCGTATCCAGATTGACTCCGAACCAGTCCGACTTGATCGGCCTCACCAGGGCCAGGAGTTGTTCGGGGGTGCCGGTGATGCCTCCGTGATTCTCCAAAGCCAGGGTCACTTTGTGTCCAGCGGCGAAGTCGCATGCTTTCTGGATCCAGTCAATCACGCGTTGACGAGCTTTCTCCTCGGTGTCGCCCTTTTTGACACTACCGGCAAAGATACGCATGGTTTTTCCACCCAGCAGAGCGGTATGCTCCGTCCATCGCTTGACCAGGTCGAACTGCTCTTTCTGCTTGGCCTCTTCTGGATGGCAGAAGTCGTTGCCGATCGCTGTGCCGGAGACTGCAAGCCCCCGGTCGGAGCAACGCTTCACAATAGATTTGAGGTAGTCAGTGGTGGTTTTGGGGAAATAGTAGGCCGTCAGTTCCACCGCAGGTAAGGACAGTTTTGCTCCGAACTCGATGAAATCTTCCAAGGTCATCTGAGGAGGAGTTTTGCCTCTCAGCTGGAGGTAACGGTTGAAACTGTAGGCGGCCAGGCTTAGTGTGAGCTTCGCTGGGCCGGTTCGTCGAATCGGATCAATAGCACCGGCTCGACCAGTCAGGAGAGCGGCGAAGGATGCAGAAAGAAACGTGCGTCGAGAAGTTGTAGGCATGGGATGGCCTCCAAGGAGGGACGATTCGTTGTTTTCGTCGTATCTATTCCAGGCGCGGATTGCAAGCAGTAACGGCAAAAGGTAGCATGGAAGGAGAAGATTTACCCAGAGCGCGACAAGGTGGAGGATCGGCGGATGCCTGGGGACGGCTCGGCTCGACGTGCCCGCGTGAAGGGCCAAGTAAAGACCGCGATCAAGGAGTTTATCCGGCTAATCGATCAAATTCAGCCGGATAAGCCGGCAATGCGTCTACAACTAGACATGGCCAAGGATGCTGGGCTGGATGCCTGCAAAAAACTGCTTCGCCGTATCATCCAGTTGGATGCACGAGCGGCTCGACTACGAGAACGGCGAGACGCGGCCCGTGAACGGCTGCTGACTTTGCTCGACGATTTGGCCTCCGGAGCAGTCCTCTTCCCCCGTCCGATTGGTCTGCCCGAGGTCGATCCGGCCAAACTCGACGCCTTGTTTGCTGAATTGAAGAGCAACGATTTTCCCGCATTGGCCAAGCGGCTCAGCGAAGTCACCGCCAAACAAGCCGAGCCGATCGCCTACGAGCGTTATCTGGTCGAAGAGTTCTTCCGCAAGGGCAGCGCCATTCTCGCCGAGCATCTGGTACGAGAAGGTCGGCGGCCGCTTCCTATCGAAGACGAAGTGCAGTTTCTCGACAAGCTCCGTCATCATCTAGCCGGCAATGTCCATCGTGTGCTGAGGCAACAATCGAACTATCAAGTGACGCAGGAGGTGGCTCACGAAATTGATCAGACGCTGGTTCGTACGTTACGCTATCTCCTGCACTTGTTGACGATGAATCCGCCTCGTCGCTTGGTGTTGCCGATGATGGGGGCAGCCTTCGACCCGACGGTACATGAAGCAGTTCCGGGACGGCCCCAGTCGGGAGATGTCCTCGTTCGAGCAACGATTTTTCCCGGTTGTATCACCCTGGACCAACCCCCACGGATTTTGTCGAAAGCTGTCGTCTACACACGCGAGCTGAAGCAACAGCCAGCTACATGAAGGCGCACCAAACGGCTGCGGAGTCGCCTTGGCTCGCAGCCGTTTGCAGAGTTCGCTTCAGGCTGAAGGACGAGTGCAGCGAAAGGCACAAAGCACTTCGTGTAGATCCTCGGTGATGATCACTTCATCATCCAGGAAGTCTTGCAGCCACAGATAATTTTGTCGGTGCGCCAAGGCGACGAGAGGAAGGAGATCCGCTAGTCGTACACTCACCGTGGCTGGTGGGGTTTCGGGGCATTCGTCTTCTACGCACGAGGGATAGACTCGCAGAAAAGCGGCCATGCGCTGATCCTCCGGGCCGTCGGTGGTCAATCGCGATAGTTCGTCAGTTCCATCATCGACCAAAACCGGGATCGGCTTTGAAGATTTCCGATCTTTCGCGCACATTCTATGTTGACCAGCGGAGTCCCTCGACGGAGCTGCTGTCATGCCAACCACTTTCGCCGTGCTGGGAGATGGAGCCTGGGGAACCGCCCTGGCACTGTTGTTGGAACGAAAGCCGTCTCATCGAGTGCGCCTGTGGAGTGCCCGTGCCGACAACGCCGCCCTTCTCCGTGAATATCGCGAGAATCTCCACCTGCTACCGGGAGTGAAGATCCCAGAGACGATTCTCTTAACGTCCGATAGTCAGGAGGCACTGGCTGGGGCCGACTACTGCATCTCGGCGATTCCGACGGTCTACCTGCGTTCGACGTTGCAACGGATTCGCCACGAGTTGGGCCGTCCCGTCGAAGTGCCGGTCATTAGCGTGACCAAAGGCATCGAGAACGGCACCTTCCTACGACCGAGCGAGTTGATCACCGAATTGCTCCAAGCCCCGCGCGTGGCCGTGTTATCCGGTCCCAGCCATGCCGAGGAAGTCAGCCGGGGGATGCCTTGTTCCGTGACCGCTGCCTCGACCGAGATGGAATTGGCTCTGGCGGTCCAGCGGCACTTTCAAAGTGAACGCTTCCGTGTTTACACCAATTTGGATCCGTTGGGGGTCGAATTGGCTGGAGCGCTCAAGAACGTGATCGGTATCGCCGCTGGAGCTTGCGAAGGTTTAGGGTTCGGCGACAACGCCCTGTCGGCACTCATCACCAGGGGGCTGGCCGAAATGACCCGGTTCGGAGTCGCTCTTGGAGCCGACGCTGCCACCTTCGCTGGCTTGGCCGGTTTGGGCGATCTCATCACCACCTGCATCAGCAAGCATGGCCGCAACCGTTCCGTTGGCTATCGACTAGCTCGCGGAGAATCGCTGGATGACATTCTTGGTAGTATGAACATGGTGGCCGAAGGGGTGTCCACCGCGCGAGCCGTCCATGCTCGGGCCGAGCAAATGCGGCTGGACATGCCGATCACTCGGGCGATTTATTGCGTGCTTTATGAGAATCTCAACCCGCGCGAGGCGGTGCAAGAACTGATGCTGCGGTCGCCCAAAGGGGAGCGATGGCCGGGATGAACGAAACCTTACAGGTCGCTCTGAAGGAGTGGGCGGTTATTTGTCAGGCGCTGGCGGAAGGCCGGCAGATCCTTCTTCTACGCAAAGGGGGCCTCGCCGAACCTCAGGGCCGGTTTCGCGTCGAGCATCAACGCTTCTGGCTGCTGCCAACGTATGTCCATCAACAAGAGACCGGCATCATTCCTGAGTATCACGATCTGCTAAGTCGAGTTCGTGCAGAGCAGCCATCTCCCGGACAGGTCTGGCTGAGCCACGTTGCTGAAGTTGCCGTAGTGGCGTACTGTCACACCTTGGAGCAAGCACACTCGCTGGACGGGATGCACGGCTGGTCGCCGACCACTGTCGAAGCACGCTTCCACTACCGCCAGCCGGGGTTATTCGTCCTGGCCGTGCGGGTGTATGCCGTGAAGCAACCGATTCAGTTAGAGCTGACACCTCATCTGGAAGGCTGCAAGAGCTGGGTCGTACTCGATCAACCTCTGCCGCTAGGCCCGATGTTTCCCATTCTGACAGGAGAGAATTTCACGGCGCGATGTCGACCACTGGAGCGCCTGCCACGTGAGGTTTGACCAGATTGGGGGGCCAAACGCGGAGTGGCTGGACGCGGTTGCACGATCACTTTGCGGAGTGCCTGGACAAAGTCCATGCAGGTGGGATAACGCGAGCTGGGATAGGGATGCAAGGCTCGTGCGATGATCGGGAACTCCTTGTCGCGCAGTTTAGTCAGATCAATAGGCAGACCATTGGGGGGATCGCCCGACAGGGCGCTGGGCCAGAACGGACGCGATCCCATGACCAGTTCGCAGAAGGTAACGGCCAAGGCGAATTGATCGGTGCCGACGGTCGCCGCTCCGCCGTATAGCTCTGGTGCGGCATAAGGGAGGGTGCCTTTCCAGCCCTTGCGATGAGTGACTGATCCCGAGCCGGAACACAGTCCGAAATCGGCCACTTTGAGACGATCGCCGACCAGCAGGAGATTACTCGGTTTGATGTCGCAGTGTTGCAGGCCACGCACTGTGGTGATGGCAGGCAGCCGCAGCGTGGCCAGAAAATCCAACGCCTGGGCCGCCTGCTCGATTAGTTCTAAGGCATGGTCCGGCGGCACATGCATGCCAGCGGTCTCGATGTACGTATCATGAAGGTCGGCAAGGCTGCCATCGGCCAGTTCCATGACCAGAATCAGATACTTACCCCAGGCATGTACGCCCAACAGCGGAATGATGTTGGGATGTTTAATCTCGGCCAGAGCGCGGAGAATGCGCACCTCGCTGGCGATGAGGCTCGACGGTTGCTGTCGACAGTCGAGGAACTTTAGCGCGACTCGTGAGGAATCCACATGTTCCGCTTCCCACACTTCTCCGAACGCGCCGGCACCGAGTAGTTTCGTCAGGCGATAGCCCGGAATTGGCTGTAATCCCACTTCCTGAGCCACGAATCACCTCCTGAAGCGAAAAAAGTCTTCACGGCCTGTCTAAGAATAGACAGGCACATCGGTCCCTACGGGAGGCCGACAAACGAGAGGGGTTATACAACCATAGTTCCAGATTGCTCAGATGCAAATCGTTCTGAGTTGATTTCTCATCTGAGAGCGAAACGATCCCCAAGGGACAACAAGGAGCAGTGCTGATGGTGAGGGGGCTACGCTGCTGTGCATTTGGATCTCTGGACGCATCTTCCGCGTCGGCATTTTGAGGTTAGGCAAGGGGGGCGAAATTCAGCGAACTAGCTCGCTGGGCGGCTCGTGGCTGACGGTGATGGCTTGACAAGGTTTGCTCCTTCCCTCACGATGGCCAGGGGACAACTCCGCGTGTGGCCCGTGTTCGCTCTCTCTATTCTCAATGAGTTTCAGCCATGTCACAACGAGTCGTTCGCGCGCCGCGGGGAGCGCAACTCAGCTGCCGGGGATGGGTGCAGGAAGCCGCTCTGCGCATGCTCATGAATAACCTCGATCCCGAGGTGGCCGAGGATCCTGATCATCTCGTCGTTTACGGAGGCAGTGGCAAAGCGGCCCGCACCTGGAACGATTTCAACCAACTCGTTGAAACCCTACGCAAGTTGGCAAACGACGAGACGCTGTTGGTGCAATCCGGACGGCCCGTGGCGGTGTTTCGCACACATGCCGATGCCCCGCGCGTGCTGCTCGCCAATAGTCTGCTGGTTCCAAAGTGGGCGACTTGGGACGAGTTTCGCCGACTCGAAGCGATGGGCCTGACCATGTTCGGGCAGATGACGGCGGGTTCGTGGATCTACATCGGCACTCAGGGCATCTTGCAAGGTACCTACGAAACCTTCGCAGCTTGCGGAAGACGACATTTCGGATCTCAAAATGAACTACCGCTGCAACGGAAGTGGGTCGTCTCTTCGGGATTGGGTGGCATGGGTGGAGCGCAACCCCTGGCCGCGACCATGAACGGGGCGGCGTTTCTTGGCATCGACGTCGACCCCGAACGCATTCGCCGACGCTTGGCTACCCGCTATCTCGATCGGATGACGACGAGCCTGGACGAAGCACTCGAATGGGTGTTCGCTGCTCGCGATCGAGGCGAGGCTTTGTCGGTCGGGCTGGTCGGCAACGCCGCCGCTGTGTTGCCGGAGTTGGTTCGCCGCAACGTTACGCCGGACGTCCTAACTGATCAAACGTCGGCTCACGACACGCTCAACGGGTACGTCCCACTAGGCGACGATGTCGCAACGCTTCGCCGGGAGAATCCGCAAGAGTACATCCGTCAAGCCGTCGCCTCGATCGTGTTGCAGGTTCGAGCCATGCGGACTCTTCAGGATCGCGGGGCGATCACCTTCGATTACGGAAATAACCTGCGTCAGGAGGCGCTGGGCGGCGGAGTGGAGGACGCCTTTCGCATCCCCGGATTTATTCCCGAGTACATTCGCCCTCTGTTTTGTCTGGGAAAAGGGCCGTTCCGCTGGGTGGCGTTATCGGGCGATCCTGCCGACATCACCGCGACCGATCGAGCCGTGCTAGAGGAGTTCCCCGAGGACCGCGATCTAGCCCGATGGATTCGACTAGCTGGCGAGCGTGTCCAGTTTCAGGGGCTTCCGGCTCGAATCTGCTGGCTGGGTTACGGCGAACGCGCCCGGCTAGGGCTGCGTTTCAACGAAATGGTTCGATGTGGTCAGGTACGAGCGCCGATCGTCATCGGACGCGATCATCTCGATGCCGGGTCGGTCGCCTCGCCCAATCGAGAGACGGAAGCGATGCAGGACGGTAGCGATGCCATCGCCGATTGGCCGATTCTGAACGCATTGGTGAACACGGCAGCGGGAGCGAGTTGGGTCAGCGTCCATCACGGTGGTGGGGTCGGCATCGGCTACAGTCTGCATGCCGGCATGGTCGTCGTCGCTGATGGCAGTGCGGAGGCCGCACGTCGACTGGAACGGGTGTTGACGACTGATCCAGGCATGGGCGTCGTGCGACACGTTCATGCAGGCTACCCAGCCGCGCAGGCCTGTGCCATCGAACGCGGGGTGAGTGTGCCGGGTTTAAACTATTAGCGCCCTACATAGTCGATTAAAGGCGAGCAGGAATTGTAACTTGTTCGTCGACTAGAGCGCTTCTCCAAATGGTGTAGAGGCAACGAAGTAGGAAGTGCGTTCGCAGACGGAAACTTGCTGTCGCCGGCTTTAGCCCGCGGCTAGCTGCCAATCCAAATCGGTAGTCGCCGGCTTTAGCCTGCGAGCCGCTACACCAGTTTGTAACGCGTACTAACAGCATTGGCGAGTAGATGAAGCTGAACGCGGTTGGTTTGATCGATCAGCGGTTGGAATCTCGTTGAAGGTAATCCAACACCTGGCGAGCACGACTGCGGACCAATGGGGATTCATGGTTCAGGCTGGCTTGTAAAATCGGAAGAGCTGTATCCTCCAGCTGGTACAACACCGGACTAGGGCGTTCGTCCTCTTCGTCCCAGGGGGGCATGTGCAACAGGGCCGAGACGGCGTCACTGCCAATCGGCCCTAGATACATTAGCACCGCTTCGGCACGCGCCCGCACCTCGGGGCTAGGATGACTCAATGCCGTGATGCTCGCGTCGAGTGCGTTGTGACGTACCAGTGCTTCGACACGCAGTTGCTCCAGTCGCCAGAGGCGTCCCAGGTCGGTCTCTAGCACAGCCCGACAGGCTGACTCGGTCGTTGGCCCCACGGCACAGAGTAAGTACATGGCATGGACGCGCTCTCCAGGATGGGAGAAGTGAAGTCGCTCCAAGGCATCGCGTTCTCGCTCGGCCAAATCCACGCCTAACTCGGCGAGCAGGGCGACACAGTCCTCCAGAAGCACGGCATCCACTCCGCGTTCCAGGGCTTCCAACAAAGCGTTTCGGCCCGCCTCTGGCACACTTCGTGCGAGACGATCGATCACCTCGAACGTACCCACTGGATCATCTACTTCGGACTGACAACGAACCAGCACTTCGGGCAGAACCCAAGCTAGCGAGGCCGGTGCCTCTGTGGCTAGCCGCACACGCAGACGTAGTAGCAGAGTAAACAGATCCATCTCGTCGCTGACAAAGTTGCCTGTCGCTGGATGCATGCCGTTTCGGACTCCCCAAATGGTCGTTGGGATCGGTACTTTGTTAGAAGTGTAGCTCCAAACTAGAACGGACGCTGCCCGCCCTCCGCCTGAGAGGGCTACCCCTCATCCCTAGTGGGAAGAAGGGAGAAAGAATACGTCCGAACATCCTAACTGCGTAACTCCTACCTCGGGGTGAGCCACTTCTGCTTCGAGGGGGTCAGCGACTTTCCTTGAACTCGTGCTTCACCTCTTTGGGGATGGCGAACAGTTTGACGTGTCGGCGAAGATCGCGAGTCAAGCCTCGCTTCATTGTGAAGACACACACTGCCTCACCCTGTTTTTTGTCCTTGATCGTCTCGAAGTAAAGGCGATCCCCACCCGAGCCGGCCCACTTGACCAACAGCAAATACTCCTTTTTGAGATCGATTTTTTTACTGAGGGCCGTGCGTGCGTCCTTATCCGGTATCGCCTCCTCGAACTCCTTCTCGGTAGTGATCTTGATGGATTGCAGCTTCCCGGACTCGGCAGTGTCGATCTTCAGTCCCTTGATGTCGATTTCTCGCTCTCCTTCATGGCCTTTCTTTTCCTTCGGTTCAGGGGACTGAGCAAGAACAACAGTGATCATAGTCAGGATAACAGCAATAGCACGCATGGGAAATACTCCGTAAAAGGAATGAGGAGCTAACCGGTACATTCTATGCCCGATTGATTCCAGTCGTGCAAGCAAAATGAGGTCAAGGCAGCGGAGCGCCGGCGGTCCATCGAACCGCGCGACGGAGCAGTTCACACAGTTCGACAGCGTCCCAGGTCTTCTCACTGTGGCCCAAGAGGGTCTGAAACACCCGGCCTTTGCCGTAGTGGTAGGTCCAGGCTAGCGGTTCCAGTTTCTTGGTTACTTTGGACTCGGCGACAAGCAGCGGTTCGATCGCCTCGTCGCCATCCTGACCGAAGTACAGCTCGTCCTCGATCTCAAAGCGTTTCAACCCCATGGTCAAGGGATGCTTGGCTTTGGTCACCAGCACGGTAAACCGACCGAAGGCATCGTGGCCACTTGGCGGACGATCGCCGCGTTTCTGATGATTCCAAACACGACGCACGATCTTGCGGTACTCTGGCCAGTCGGACGCGCCGGCCATCGGCAGCGAGGGATGAAACGCGCCGTTGGCAAAGTGAACGAGAATCAACCCGCCGCCCTCGCGAACGAACTGAGCAAAGGCCTGCTTGCTCTTGTCGCTGGGGCCGCGCGGGTCGTGCCAGTTGCACCAGTTATTGAGCAGGATTACCGAGTAGTTCGATAAATCCCGTTTGGCCAACTCGTCGAAGTCGGTGACGACGTCGACCCGCAGACAGGTGTCCTGCTCCAGGGCCGCCTGAAGACGTTGAGTAGACTTCTCCCAATTGTGCCATTTATGCGCCTCGTTGCCGCTGACGAGCAGAACGCGAACCTGTTGCTGCAATTTAGGATCGCGAATGTCTGCATGCGTGAAGAAGCGAGCCTCGACGCCGTCGGGTGGAATCTCCACCTTGGCGGTCCAGGCCAGGGCGTTGAGCATCATCTTGCGGAAGTTGTCATGCCGCCAGTTGTCGTAGAAGTGGCCGCAGGTCGTGCCGAAGCCTCGGCCTCCGTCCTCGCGTTCACGGACCCAAGCCACGACGTTGCCTCGATCCTTGCGTCCCCCGAGAGACGGTACAATCCAGATCGGTTTTGTGGCTGGATCGTCGTCCTTGAAACGAAGGTTGTAGTAGAACTCTTCCCGCATGGTGAACGGGGTCAACCCACGAGAGACCGGATGCTCGGGAGTGCCTAGCGAGATTGCCGCCTCTTTGGTAGTGATCGACGAGTACCACTTGCGTTCGCCGTTGGTCTCCCATTGGAAAAACGCGCCGGACCAGCGGAGCATCTGTTCGGCATACTGATTGGGAGCAAAGGTCGAGAAATGGAAGGTAGCGAAACCGCAGCCTCGTTTCATTTGCTGGTCGAGGAAGCGGACCCGTTCGGGACTGGCTAAGTGCGGAGCTTCCTCAAACAGGTGGCCATCGCGGCCGTCGGAAACGATGAGGATTGAGTCGGCATCCTCCAGCGTGCGCGGATCACGAGGCCAACCGTTGAGATGGATTTCTACCTTTACACGATCCTTAATATTACTGTTGTGGAACATCGCCTGCAACAGCTGAACCGACCAGCCGTAGTCGTGGATGCCGTTGCCCACCGGACCATGACTTTTCTTGCCGGCGAGAAGAACGAGCTTTTTGGGCTTGAGAGGAGCTTCGGCAGCCGGAGAAGCAACGAGGAGGGAGATCAGGAGGGTTGCGTACATGGTGGGAACTCCGAGCAATCAGGTGGCTCGTGCATGCTAGAGACTATGCGTGGGAGGGGCAAGCGGAGGGCAACACTTTTCGTACTCTTCCTATCGCCCGTTTGCCAGAACTGCCTGGATTCTCTAGTAAACTTCGGGTTGATCGGTTTGCCAATCTGGAACATAAGGCGATGTCTCCTGGTGCGGTTCCACGTCGTCCCTGGTGGAGCATCGTTTTATGAATCGCGACTGGCTGGCTCGCCTGATCTTTCCTGGCTTTGTCGTGCTAGTGCTAATGGGATTGTGGCTAGGATCGTCGAGTCCACGTCGTCCGGTGGCCTCGCTGCCGGGACCGACTACGCATCTGGAGCCATACCCGATGCCGCCGGAGTTGGTTGGCGTCGATCTCTTGCGACAGACCGCCGAGGAGGCCCGCGCCAAGAGTGTCGGCTGTCTCACTTGCCATAAGGCCCACGATCCGCACTACAAAGACACGCTGCGACTGGGCTGTGTCGATTGTCATGGTGGCAATGCGCTGACCACGATCAAGGAAAAGGCTCACGTTCAGCCCCGCTTTCCCGAGGCCTGGACCAGCTCGGCTAATCCGGTTCGCTCTTACACATTGCTGAATCACGAACACCCCGAGTTCATCCGCTTTGTCAACCCTGGTGACCTGCGCGTGGCTCACATCAGTTGCGGCACAATCAATTGTCACCCTAAAGAGGTCTTGCAAGTCCGTAAAAGTATGATGACACACGGCTGCATGCTCTGGGGAGCGGCTCTGTACAACAATGGCGCAGTGCCGAGCAAGCGAGCGCTGTACGGAGAAGCGTACAGTATGCACGGCGTGCCGTTGGCGTTGCAGACGGTTCCGCCTCCTTCTGAATGGGAGCAGACGAACAAGGGCGTTCTGCCGCGGCTTGATCCGTTGCCTCGGTTTGAAATCACCCAGCCGGGCAACATCCTTCGCATCTTTGAACGCGGCGGTAAATTTTTGCTCGAACCCGGCATCCCACGGATCGAGGAGGAGCCTGGGCGACCAATTTTGACTCGGCTCAGCGTGCGTGGGCTGGGGACGAAGAACCGCGTCGATCCCACGTTCACCGGGTTGCAGAAAACTCGACTGCTGGACCCGACGTTGAACTTCCTGGGCACCAACGATCATCCCGGCGACTATCGTTCCTCGGGCTGCACCGCCTGCCACGTCCTTTATGCCAACGATCGTTCACGGGTCCATTCCGGACCGTATGCGGTCTACGGCAACCAAGGGTTGAGCTTCAGTGAGGATCCGTGCATTCCCAAGAATGAGCGCGGGCACCCCATCGCCCATCGCTTCGCCCCCGGCAATAGCATTCCGACCAGTCAATGTATGGTGTGTCACATCCACCCCGGTACGACGGTGATGAACTCTTACGTCGGCTTCATGTGGTGGGATGAGGAGACCGACGGCCACCTGATTTATCCAGCCAAGCAGAAGTATCCAACCGCCGAGGAAATGATCCAACAGCAGATGTCCAATCCTAATAAGTCGTCGGTCCGCAGCCGACTCAGCGAGCCGGAGTTTCTCGATAACTTAATTGAACTGAACAAGCATACCCAGCACACGCAATTCGCCGACTTCCACGGACACGGCTGGGCGTTTCGCGCTGTCTTCCGCCGCGATCGCAAGGGCAACTATCTCGATCGTAAGGGGAACCTCGTGCCGAACGTCACCAACGAACTGTTGCAGGAAGCGATGCGCTACCAGCAGCAGCCTCCAAAGGACCGCGTCGGCAAGGATTGCGTGCCGTTGCACCTGATGGACATTCACATGGAAAAGGGCATGCACTGTATCGATTGCCACTTCGTGCAGGACATGCACGGCAACACGAAACTGCAACAGGAGGTCCGCGCTGCCGTGGAGATTCAGTGCATCGACTGTCACGGCACCGTCGGACAAAGGGCGACGCTTCGGACGAACGGCCCAGCGGCGTACACCAGCAGTAAAGAAGGAGGGCGCGATCTGGCGGCCCTGCGCACGCCGTGGGGCCGACGCCGCTTCGAGGTCCAGGGCGACAAGATTATTCAGTGGTCGATGGTGGAGAAGGAGCTCGCCTGGGAGGTGCCACAAACCATCGACACCATCACTCCGGGGCATCCGCGGTACAACGCCAAGGCCGCCTTGGCCAAGACCGTCCGCTTTGGAGCTGATGGCACTCTGGAATATGGCAAAATGGACCACTGCGATCGCTACGCCCATCAGAATGACAACATGAGCTGCATCGCCTGCCATAGTTCGTGGAACCCCAGTTGCTTCGGCTGTCATCTGCCACAGAAGGCGAACGTCAAGACGCCAATGCTCCACAACGAAGGAGAAGTGACGCGAAATTACATCGAGTACAACTTCCAAACCCTTCGCGAGGATGTCTACATGCTGGCTCGCGATGGCGACGTGACCGGCAATCGCATCGGACCATCGCGGTCGTCGTGTGCCATCCACGTCGGCTCGTACAATGCCCTGCGCGAGTCGATCTACGTCCAGCAACAAACGATCTCAGCTGGCGGACTGTCCGGCATCGCCTTCAGTACCAACGTGCCCCACACCGTTCGGGGACGCGATGGCACCAAACAATGCACCGACTGTCATGTCTCAACGAAGAACGACAACAACGCCATCCTGAGCCAGCTGTTGATGCTCGGTACGGGGTACGTCAACTTCATTGGTCGCTACTGCTGGGTGGCAGCGGGAGAGCACGGCTTGGAGGCGGTCGTCGTCACCGAGCGCGACGAGCCACAAGCAGTGATCGGTAGCACGCTGCATCGACTGGCCTTTCCGAATCATTACGCCAAGCACCTCAAGTCTGGTCAAAAGCTGCTCATCTCGCACGAACATCCGGGCAAGGATATTTCCGAGCAGTTCTTCAAGCCATTCCTGAAGTGCGACGTGCGAAGCGTGCTAGCACGCGGGGAGTATCTCTACGCGGCCTGCGGCGAGGCTGGGGTGAGAATCTACGACATCGCCTTCATCGATCACAAGGGCTTTTCCGAACGGATCGCGACCGCGCCGGTCTCTCCGTTGGGACAACAGTTCCACGTCAAAACCAAACATGCGATGGCCGTGGCCGCTCCCACTACCATCGCACCAGATCCGACTCGGAAGCAGTTTCCCGAAAACAAAGAGCAGCCGATCCACGCGATGTATGGCAACATCTACGTCGCCGACAAGTACGAGGGATTGGTCGTCATTGGTGTGGCCACGCTGCTGGACGGCAACCCGTTGAACAACTTCCTCAAACGTAGTGTCACCTTCAATCCCGATGGTCTCCTCGACGGGGCACGCAACCTCAAGATCGTTGGTACCAATGCCTACATCTCTTGCAACGCCGGTCTCGTGGTCGTGTCGCTTGAGAATCCGAAGAAACCAGAGGTGAAATCGGTAGTAGGCGAGCCGTTCCTAAAACAGCCCGGCGTGATTGAGGCTCAATTCCGCTACGCCTTCGTGTGCGACGAGGAGGGCATCAAGATTCTCGATATTACCGATCTGACTCATCCTAAACCCGCGGGCCAACTGTCGCTGAAGGATGCGCGGAGCATCTACTTGGCCCGAACCTACGCCTACGTCGCGGCAGGCAAGCATGGGTTGGTCATTGTGGATATTGAGAATCCGGAAAAGCCGCGTATCGACCAGGTGTTCACTGCCAACGGGCACATCAACGATCTGAATGATGTGAAACTCGGCATCACCTATTCGAGCCTGTTCGCCTACCTTGCGGATGGCAAAAATGGCCTGCGCGTGGTGCAGCTGACCAACCCGGACATGCCGACCAATCCGGGCTTCTCGCCACGACCTCAGCCCTGCCTGATTGCGACATACAGACTCCCTGAAGGGGGGAAAGCATATGCCATCTCACGAGGGGTGGACCGTGACCGCGCCGTGGACGAGAGCGGCAATCAGATCGCCGTCTTCGGTCGCATCGGAGCTAGGCCTCTGAACCTCGTCGAGCAACAAAAACTCTATCTGAAAAATGGTGCCCTCTGGCGCGTCGACGATGACCCACGCTCGCCCATCTATCGCTATGTCGCTCCGTCGAGACCCAACGATTAATGCAGCCCACTGTTAACGAAAGTTAACACTCTTGCTGTTTGGTGTTCATCTCGTGAACAACACTATGATCGAACTGTTGGTTCTAAATGACGATTTAGTAATAATTTAGGCACTCCATAGGCTCTGGCGCGGAATCTGCTGGATTCATCCTGTTCCCTCTATCCCGTCTTCGAGGAGATCGTAACGTGCTACGACGGTTTCTGATGAACGAAAGTGGATCAACGTCTCCGGAGTGGGCCTTTTTGGTGACGATTTTGGTACTCGGTGCAATCACGGGAATCATCGCCAGCCGACCACTCGACGTGCAGGATCCCGAACCGCAGCCCGTGGCACAGGCAAAGCGCTAGTACACGTTAAGTTGGTGAAGCGGATCGCAGGCTGCAGTCGGTAGCCGCGGGCTTTAGCCCGCGTTTGACGCGCGCCGGCTAAAGCCTGCGACTACCGCGACTGATGGTAGCCACAGGCTTTAGCCGGCGAACGAACTTCCATATCTCGCTGCCGCTACACCATACTGAGGAACGTTCTAAAACTGCGACTCGTTCACGCTGATGGCACGATTGCGGGCAGTCGGTCCGAAGAAGATACTGCCGCGAACGCCGACGGTGAAGTCGAAACTCTGGCTGTTGTCGCCGCCTAACACGGGAATGCCGCAACCAGCGGAGAGCAGCACGTTGGTGCCAAACCAGGCCGACATACCGAGCGTAACGTTCAACTCCTCGACGTCGCCAGTTCGAGCCAGCGAATAGTTCGGTCCAATCCGTGCGGTGCCGGAGCCGAACGTCGTGTTGTAATGGGCTTCCACGAAGCCCGCCAGACCGCGACAGAAGGCATACTCGGTATCGTTGCGATACAGCCAACAGCCGATCTGACCGTCCACCTGAGACAAGGGAGCGTCGTAGATGCGTCCGACGCTGCGCAGCCGAGTGCCGTCGAAGTTCACGTCGACCGAGTTGCCCATCGGATCGAAGTCACAGGCATACCACAGTTGCGCGAACCATTTGTCATTGGGAGTAATCAGAGCGGCAATGTACGGAGTGAGAATCAAGGCTTCGTTAGTTATTTTCATCAACTCGGTGCCATTCTCCAGACGAAGAGCGATGTCTGCTCCCGTGGGCGCGCCCATGCCCAGACCGCCGGCCAGATGGAACCATTCGTAGCTGAGCAGGAGTAGTTTGAAGGTGACGTGCAGGTTGCCTAGGTTCGCTGCTTCGGACGTTGGCCCATCAGCGAAGATATTATTGTTGAAGGCCACCCCGAACGGAACGCGGACTTCGACGGAAGCCAGTTGATCGAAGAAGGTCAACTCGACGCCGGGCGAGAAACGGTGTAGAGTCGACGTGTTTGGCCCCAGCTGGATGCCGTTGAAGAAATTGTAATCGAGGATGACTCGGTCACGCGGCAGAGGGTTGTTATCGGTAGAGACTTTGGTTCGACCGATGACCCCTGACGAAGGCGAAGGAATCGTTGTGGCCGCTCGATTCACTAACTGAGCGTAGTCATAGAAGGTCGAGATGTTGGCCTGAGTCGCCGACACTGGAGCGGCACGGCTGAACTCGGGGCTGGAGACGTAAGTCAGTGTTCCGCCGGGGCCGAGCGTGGTTTGAGCAAACGCTAACGTGGCCGCCTGATCCTGAGCATTGGGCAACAACGGATAGACCAATCCTTGTGAGGTGGGCGTCAGTCCTCCGCTGGCGATGAACGGCGAAGTGATCGGCTGGCCGAAGGACGAAACAGGCACTCCGGCAGGCACGCTGAAGGTGGTTGTGCCGCCAATCGTGTTGATGTTGAAGTTCGCGGGTAAGCCAGTCAACGTACTGAAGAAGGTGCCGCCCAGGCGTGTGTTCTGCACGGTACTGAGGGTGAACAGGCGATTGCCTCCCGTGGACAGATCGCCGAACATGTTCGGCGTGACCAGGGCGCGAGCATGGATGCGGCCTTCGGGGGCCGGGCCACCGTAGCTGCTCACTGGGACCGGGCTGCTGTAACCGCTTACTGGGGCCGGACCAAGCGGCATGCCGGGCAACGGCGGTTCCATTGTAGTTGGTCCAACGACCAAACTGTTCGCAGGCAGCCCTGACAGCATCGGAGCCGAACCGCCCAACGTCGTTCCATTGGGAAGAACGGCTGCAGGCGGAACGACTCCATACGGACCCGGCACATTGCCCAAGTAAGGCGTCGACGGCGGCTGTCCGCTCGATTGAGCCGTCACGCTGCCGACTGAAACGGCGAGCGTCAGACCGACGCTTCTAAGAATCCCCTTCCACCGCATCGCGCCACTCCTCCCTAATTGAGGGGCCAGTACCCCAACCTCCCTGGGCGCTTCTGGTATGCGCCAATTCTTCCGTTCTTCCCATCGGCAACGGTTTTCTTTGGCGCGAAGGAAATGTCTGTTGCTCTGGGTTGAACGGTTCGCCTTCTGTGCGGGTTGGTCCGCCTGAGGAATCTAGGAAAGCTGCGTGGGAGCGATGTCGCGGCGCAGAACTGGAACTCGCTAGTTGCCGCTCGATCGAAGCGGCGGAAAGGTTCTCGACATTTTGACGTCCACTTTGTCGTCGTCTTTGCGAACATAACGTCCGCTGCTGCCGGGATAGCGCTTGAGAATCTCGAATCCCTTCTCAGGGCCGAGGATGGCAACAACTTTGGTCAGACTGTCAGCGCTGATTCCATCGCGTGCTACGACGGTGGCGCTCATACGACCAACCAGACCAATTCCCGTTCGCGGATCTACAATGTGGGAATAACGCTTGCCATCGATGACCACGAACTGCTCGGCATCGCCGGAAGTGGAGACGGCGGCATTGGCCAAGGTGAGATAACGCGGACCTTCTTTGGTGGCTTCCACAGCAGCGATGGCGACCATCCAGCCCTCTTTGCCGGGCGGAGGATCGCTCACCGTGATGTCGCCGCCTGCGGCTACCAGAGCGCTGCGAATCCCGTGCTTGCGAATCACCCGTAGCATTTCATCGGCGGCGTAGCCCTTGCCGATTCCGCCCAGGTCCAGGAGCATCCCTGGTTTCAGCAGTTGCACGGTTCGGTTGTTCTCGTCTAGGACCACGTTCTTCCAGCCAACCAGCTCGCGGGCCGCGGCCAACTTCGCTGGAGCGGGCATACGTTGGGTCTTGCGCGCCTCACGCCATAGTCGAACGACAGGACCAACGGTTACGTCGAAGGCTCCGTCCGATTCGCGCGACAGTTCGCAGGCTCGTTTGAGGACGAAGAACAGTTCCTCGGATACCTTAACAGCAGGACCGCCTGCTTTGGCACAGAGGCGCATCAATTCGCTGGTCGAGTGGTAGTCGCTCATGATAGCATTCAATTGAGCGCACCGGGCGAAGGCGTCCTGAGCGGCTTTCTCGGCGACGGCCTTGTTCTGGGCATAGACCAGGACACGAAAGAGCGTTCCCATGTGCGGTTCTTCGAATGTGAACCGTTCCAGGGCTGCAGAGCAGGTAAAGAGAGCAAGCAAGGTTACAAGCATCGGCAGTCACTCGCGAAAGTCGGTGCGGGCAGTAGTGGAGCATACCATAGATGCAGAGAGTCTTACAGCACTTGGTCGGTATCATTGCAATGGTGCTGATCCTAGCCACGAGTTTTCTCCGTCCCGCACAGGCCGACAAAGCGGTGACTTATCCGCTCGTCGAGAAACACAGTCACACCAGCTACACGGAGACTATCCCAGGCACGAAGGTCAAGTTCGAGATGATTGCCGTGCCGGGCGGAACCTACATGCAGGGAAGCCCTGCAACGGAGAAAGGCCGCAACGCCGACGAGGGGCCACAACATCCCGTCACGGTCAAGGGATTCTGGATCGGCAAGTGCGAAGTGACTTGGGACGAATTTGATGCCTATTGGCGCGGTCGACCGGGGCAGAAGGAAGACAAAGAACCGGAGAACCCCAAGGATGCCGACGCGGTGACGCGGCCCACCCCGGCCTACGCGGATGAGACGTTTGGCTTGGGACGCGAAGGGAATCCGCTGATTTGCATTTCCTGGCACACCTGCATGCAGTATTGCCGCTGGCTGTCGGTGAAGACCGGCAAGACCTACCGGTTGCCCACCGAGGCGGAGTGGGAATGGGCAGCCCGAGCCGGCACCAACACCGCCTATTTTTTCGGCGAGGATCCTAAAGATCTCGGAGAGTATGCCTGGTATTCGGAGAATTCCGAGGATACGCCACACCCAGTCGGCAAAAAGAAGCCCAATCCCTGGGGAATTCACGACATCTATGGCAATGTCGCCGAGTTCTGCCTCGATCTGTATGACAAGGATTATTACAGCAAGTTCTCGCTCGATAAACCAACGCTACAGCCGGTGAACAAACCAGCCGGTCAACGCTGGTCGCATCCGACGCGAGGTGGAGGCTGGGACAGCCCCGCCGCCGGATGTCGTAGTGCCGCTCGTCGACCCAGCACTAAAGATTGGATCAATCTCGATCCGCAACGTCCGCAATCGATCTGGTGGCTCACTAGCGCGGAGTTTGTCGGCTTTCGCATTATGCGACCCATCGAGGAGCAGGAAAATCTCAAAGGATTCCGCTCTCTCGTCACTCGCGAAAGTAAATAGAATCATCCACATACTCGACTCGCCCCTGACCCCCCCACAAGGAGCCTCTCTATGCAACACGCGCAAGACTCGAATCGCCGCGACTTTCTCAAGGTCTCCGCTACTGCCGCCCTGGCCGCGGGCACGCTGGCAACCGGAGTTCACGCCGCCGGCAGTGATGAAATCAAGGTCGGAGTCATCGGTTGTGGCGGTCGTGGCAGCGGCGCAGCCGAGAACGTCCTGCACGCGGCCAAGGGCGTTGCCGTCGTCGCCCTGGCCGACGCCTTCGCCGACCGCGCCAACGGACTGAAACGTCGGCTCGAATCATTTGGTAAAGAGGATGGCAAATGTCGTGAACTGGGCAATCGCGTCGATCTGGGCGATCGGGTCTTCGTTGGTCTGGACGCCTACAAGAAAGTGATCGACTTGCCCGAGGTGAATTATCTTATTATGGCGACGCCTCCTGGGTTCCGCCCGCTGCATATTCAGGCCGCCGTCGCCGCACGCAAACACATCTTTACCGAAAAGCCTGTCGCCGTCGATGCCACCGGCGTTCGCAAAGTGCTACAAGCCTACGAGGATGCCAAGAAACAGAACCTCGGGATCGTGGCCGGCACTCAGCGCCGCCATCAGGCTAGTTATTTAGAGACGATCAAGCGGATTCACGACGGTGAGATCGGCGAGATCATGGGCGGGCGCTGTGCCTGGAACCAAGGGATTCTCTGGAGCAATCCCCGTCGCAAGGGCTGGACCGATTTGGAATACCAGATGCGCAACTGGTACAACTTTGTCTGGCTGTGTGGTGATCACATCGTCGAACAGCACATCCACAATATTGACGTCATCAACTGGGCCATCAAGGCGCATCCCGTCAAGTGCGTTGGCATGGGCTTCCGCACTCGCACGAATCCCGACTTCGGACACATCTACGACTTCTTCTCAGTCGATTTTGAGTATCCCAACGGCGTTCACGTCATTAGTCAGTGCCGTCAAATCAGCAACTGTGACAACGACGTATCCGAATTCGTGCGCGGTACCAAGGGTACCAGCCAGATCAACCAAGCGCAGATCAACGGCAAGCGAGTCGTCGGACGTCGCGGCACGGATCCGTATGTGCAAGAACACACCGATCTGATCGAGTCGATCCGCAAAGGCGAGCCGTTGAATGAACTCAAAGCGGTAGCCGAAAGCACGCTGACGGCCATCATGGGCCGTATGTCGGCGTACACCGGTCAGCCGTTGACCTGGGACCGGGTCATGAATTCCAAGGAAGACTTGATGCCGCAAAAACTAGACTGGGACATGGTGTTGCCTGAACCGCCCGTCGCTGTCCCCGGCAAGACCAAGTTTGTCTAAACTTCGCTGATGCACTGGCGACGCTTCGCCGGAAGAGTTGCTCCGCCTCCGACGAAGCGTCGCGTTTCAGCGATTGTACGGCCCGATTCCTCTCTCGTTACTCTCGTTTTTGCTTTCCCAGTCTAGAAAATCGATATATCCTAATTATCTTCACCTTGGAAAAGCCCTGACCAAAACCGGGGACTGGACTGGATTTCACCTGATCGATCGAGGCGAACGTGAACCGACTCCTACGCTTGACCTCTGCGGCTGTTTTGGCAGTCGCGATGGTCTCTGTCACGCTTGGCTCTGCCGTGGGACAGGACAAGGCGAACTCGTATCCTATAGAAGAGATCGCCAATCTCGAAAGACAAATCGCCGAGTTACAACAGAAGCTAGAATCGCTGAAAAAGGCACCGGCCCCGGCTCCGAAGTCGTCTGCTCCGGTGCCGACGTTGCCGGTCGAGTGGACCAAGGCTTTCAGCTGGCGGAGCATTGGTCCAGCGTCGATGGGAGGTCGCATCTCCGCTCTCGCTGTCTTTCCGTCCGATCCGACGACGTTCTGGGTCGGCACTGCTTCAGGAGGACTGCTCAAAACCACCAACAACGGTGTAACCTTCAAGCATCAGTTCGACAAGGAAGCGACCGTATCGATCGGCGATGTGGCCGTGGCCCCCTCTGACAAGAACATCGTTTGGGTCGGTACTGGGGAGAACAATCCACGGAACTCGGTCTCCTATGGTGACGGCGTCTACAAGTCCACCGACGGCGGCGAAACCTGGACCAATATGGGGCTAAGGAAGACATTTCAGATCGGTCGTATCGTGATTCATCCGACCAATCCCGACATCGTTTATGTCGGCGCGCTAGGACGGCTCTACGGTCCCAACGAGGAGCGTGGCCTGTTCAAAACCACGGACGGCGGCAAAACTTGGAACAAGATCCACTACATCGACGATAAGACCGGCGTCATCGAACTGAAGATGCACCCAAAGGATCCGGATACGCTGTTATTCGCGACCTGGGAACGCCGCCGCGACGGCTTCGATAGCCATGCCGGAGCGATCGCGGCTGGCTCGGGGCTGTTTGGCGGAGGCGGTGAGGCCAATCCTCCCTTGCAAGATGGCTACGATGCCTACGATCCGATCAAAAAGTGGGGCAAGGGGGGCGGGATCTGGAAGACCACTGATGGCGGTAAGACGTTCAAGAAGTTAACTCAGGGGCTACCCACCTGCGAGACGGGGCGGATTGGATTGGACTACTGCGCCAAGGATCCCAACATCGTTTATGCCATCATCGACACAGCTCGAATTGGCCAGGGCAACGTCCCGGCTTATCTCGGTGTGTCCAGCGAGGATGTCGAGAAGGACGGCGGAGCGCGGATTCGCTCGGTCACCTCGGGTGCGGCGGCGGAGGCTGCCGGTCTCAAGGTCGGCGACATCGTTACGTCCGTCGATGACAAGCCAATCAAGAAGGCCGATGATTTCAGCGCTGCCATTCAGACACGCAAGCCAGGCGATGTCCTGAACATCACGATCACGCGCGAGGGCAAGTCGATCTCTCTGAAAGCCACCTTGACCGAACCACCGGACATGCAAGTTGGCCAACGGCGAACCCTGGATTTTCGCACCGAAGAAGGCAAGGGCGGTGTCCTCGTCAAGGGAGTCATGCCGGGTGGTTCTTCGCAACAAGCCGGACTGCAAATCGACGACCTCATCACAGCGGTCGACAAACAGAAGGTCACGCAGTTCAAGCAACTCGTCGACGCCTTCCGTGCTGCCAAGCCGGGCAACAAGATCGTACTGACGGTGCAGCGTGGCCAGCAGACCAAAGAGTTGACGATTAACGTGCCCGAACGTGGCACACGCCAAACCCCGCCGCGACCCTACGCCTTCTTCTATGGCGGACAGCGAGAAAACGTGCAGGAGCGTCAAGGCCCTGACGGCCATGAGTACGGCGGGGTGTACAAGTCCACCGATGGTGGCGAGACCTGGACCCGTGTCAACAGTCTGAATCCTCGACCGATGTACTTCAGTCAGATACGCGTTGATCCTAACGATCCCCAGGTGGTCTACGTCCTGGGCATCCGCATGTATCGCTCGACGGATGGCGGCAAAACCTTCCGCACGGGCGTGGACTCCAAGACACATGACGACCAACACGCGCTGTGGATCGATCCGCGCGACAGTCGACACCTGCTCCTGGGTACCGACGGTGGCACCTATGTGAGTTATGACCGAGGGGAAAAGTGGGATTATCTGAATACCATGTCGATCGGTCAGTTCTACCACGTCTGCGTCGACTCGCGCAAGCCGTATCGCGTGTACGGCGGCATGCAAGACAACGGCTCCTGGGGCGGGCCGTCGATGGCTCTGGATGGCAACGGCCCAATCAACGCCGACTGGGTCATGGTTCAGGGGGGCGACGGCTTCGTCTGCCGCGTCGACCCCAGTGATCCGGACATCATCTACACCGAGTCGCAGGAAGGTCGAATTAACCGCACCAACCTTAAGACAGGAGAGCAGGTCTTCATCACGCCTCGACCAGGACGAGGTCAGCCCCCCTATCGCTTCAACTGGAACACACCGATGATCGTGTCCAGCCACAATCCCCAGGTCTTCTACTGCGCGGGCAACTACGTCTTCCGCTCGATCAAACGCGGAGCGGAGCCGAAACGCATCTCCCCAGAGATCGTCAAGACGGGACAGGCCAGCGCGACGGCGTTAGCGGAGTCTCCCCGCAATGCCGACGTCCTCTGGGTCGGCACAGACGATGGCAACCTGTGGGTGACGCGCGACGGCGGAGCTAATTGGGTCAACGTTGCTGACAAGGTCGGTCTGCCCAAACCCTACTGGGTCGCGACGATTGAGCCGTCCCGTGCCGTCGAGGGCCGCTGCTACGTCTGCTTCGATGCCCACCGCTCGGATAATGATGATCCATGGATCTACGTCACAGAAGATTTCGGCCAAACCTGGAAGTCGCTTCGCGGTAATCTGCCAACTGGAACCTCTCGGGTACTCCGTGAGGATTTGTACAATCCAGAGGTGCTTTATCTGGGAACGGAGTTTGCCGTCTGGGCTTCGATCGATCGTGGCGCGACCTGGACCAAGATTAACAACAATCTACCTACGGTGGCGGTGCATGAACTAGCACAGCATCCGACGGCGGGTGAGATGGTGGCGGCCACGCACGGACGCGGTTTGTGGATTCTCGATGTGTCGGCGTTGCGGCAACTGAAGCCAGCCCTGGCCAAGGCCGACGCCACCTTGTTTGTGCCCAACACCGCGACTCGTTGGCGTCGGGAGTTGCAGCGCGGCACGATGTATGGCCCTGGTCATCGAGAGTTCTTCGGCGAAAACCCCGCGCCTGGCGGCCACATCTACTATCTGCTGACCAAGAAGGTAGCGAATCTGCGTTTGGAGGTGCAAGACTTCACCGGCAAGCGCCTTGCCTCGCTGACGGCCAAGAACGAACCGGGACTGCATCGCGTGACCTGGAATCTGCGCGGTTCGGCCACCAGTGTCGGCTTTGATGCCCTCACGCCCACGGGATTTGTTAATGCCATGATGCGCGGACAGCAGTTCGCTCCACCGGGGCAGTATCGCATCGTTCTCGTCGCTGACAAGAAGGAACAAGTCGTCGGCTTGCGATTGGAGAACGACCCGACCTGGCCCGCTACGTTGCGAGTGGCAGAGCCTCCCGAGACGACCCGCGAAAATCGACGTCCGGAAGATTGAGCGAGCAGTTGCTTGCGGCGAGATCAACCGAGGGGAAGCATGGCCAGCGTCCCCTCGGTTTTTCACTATTGTCGCTCGATTAAGGTGCTTTCTTGTCGAGCAGATACTTGTCAAACCAGCGCATCATCGCAGGGTTGACGATTTCTTGCATCTGCTTAGGGCTGAAGCCGTGTGCTGCTCCTTCGATGGTGACTAACTCGCACGGCACGCCGACTTTTTCCAGAGCGGCGATCATGTTTTTGCCATGCTCGATCGGAACCAGCAGATCTTTGTCGCCATGAATTATGAGCGTGGGAGCTGACTTGGCCGTGGCCTTCAGGACTGGGGAGCACTCCGGTTCCAACTTGGCGTCGAAATTCAACGGCGGACGCAAAGCGGGAATTTTCTTGACCTCCGCGGGAGGATCAGTCGTGAAGCCGCGCAGATCGCTCGGAGGAAACAAAGCGACGACGACCGCGACACGATTGGAGGTTCGCTGAATTTCCTCCTTCGCCGCGGGGTTTCCGTCATCTGCTGTGGTGCCGAGCATCAGCGACAGATGCCCGCCGGCACTGCCTCCCATCACGCCGATACGTTCCGGATCAACTCCCAGCGATTTGGCCTTCATGCGAATGAAGCGTAGTCCCAGGCGGACGTCAGCAATGGCGTCGGGCACGGTGTACTTCGGCGCGCTGCCGTGCCGCAGGATGAACAACGTGTATCCTTTGTCGAGGTACATCTTGCCGTTCTTCGCCCAGTTTTTCGGATCGGTCCAGACGGAGTACCAGCCGCCGCTTTGCACTAGAACGATGCCGGCTCCATTTTGTTTCTCCGGACGGATGACGTCGAGGGTCAGAGCCATGCCATCTTTGCGCCCATAGATCAGGTCGGCGTCGATGGTCGGCTCCGCCGCCACGCTCAGGGCAGGCCAACAGGTCAGCACCAATGTAACGACTGCGAAACGTGGAATCATGAAATTTCTCCCTTTCTCGGAAAGAGACCGACGAGTGGTATGTCTCGCTTCCTATAACTTTTTGGGGACAGACATTCTGGTCTCTCTCACAAGGAGAATATATTGATGACTCGACTGATGCTGGCGACGGTTTTGATGTTCGGAAGTCTAGCCTCGGCTGCCGAAGTGACCTTCGCTCTGACAGGGGACAACACCAAGATTACTTTTGTCGGTACCAAGCCCGAGGGCAAGCACGATGGCGGATTCAAGACGGTTAAGGGCACAGCCACTGTCGATCCGTCGGATGTGACCACACTGAAACTGTCGGTCGAAATTGACATGAACTCGACCTACAGCGATGACAACAAATTGACCGCTCATCTGAAGTCGCCGGACTTTTTCGGCGTTAAGACCAACCCTAAATCAAAGTTCGTCAGCACCAAGGTCGTGAAGAACGGAAACCAAGTGTCGATCACCGGCGATCTGACGTTGAATGGCAAGACCAAGGAAGTGACCTTTCCGGCGAAGGTGTCGGTGTCTGGCGACAGGATGAAATTGACCAGCAGCTTCAAGATCGATCGAACCAACTGGGGCATGACCTACGGCAAGGGAAAAATTGACGACGAAGTCTCGCTTGCCGTCACCGTGGAAGCCTCCAAGTAAGAGTATTCGGATAAATGAACTCTTCTCGCTCTCTCTTGAGAGGTCGAGCACAGTTAGTGTGCGCCGCAAAATGGTGAAGCGGATCGCAGGCTAAGCCTGCGAACGAACACAGCCGCAGGCTAAAGCCTGCGACTACCAGTTGTGATGGGCAGGTAGCCGCAGGCTTCAGCCTGCGAAAGAGCTTCATACCACGCTGGCGTTACATTATCTTGAGGAGTGCTCTGGTATTACGCGCTCTGCCTTAATTCCTCAATTCGAGATGCGAAATATCCTTCATACCAGGTAATCGTTTCGCGAAGCGATTCTTGCAGGGAGAACCGCGGCTTCCAGTTGAGCATCGTTCGAGCTTTTTCCGCCGACAGGTACTGATGCTTAATTTCGTTGGAGGCGATTCCGAGTACGTCGGGTTGCAGCTTAGAGTCCATCAGTCGAAGGATTCGTTCGACCAGTTCCAGGACCGTGATTTGCATTTCCGTAGAGAAGTTAAACGCCTCACCGGCCAGCTGGGGATTGCGTGCGAGACATTCGGCGAGATGCAGGTAAGCTAACGCCCCGTCCTTGACATAGAAATAATCGCGGATGTAACTGCCGTCCGATCGAATAATCGGTCGTTCCCCTCGCAGAATGGAGCGAATGGTTCCCGGTACGATGCGGTTGAAATTCAGATCGCCGCCTCCGTAGAAGTTGCCACAGCGTGTGATGGCCACCGGCATCTTGTAGGTGTGGCCATAGGTCAAAGCAAGGATATCCGTACAAGATTTGCTGGCATCGTAGGGATGACGGCCCTGAAGCGGAGCATCTTCGGTGTAGGGCAGCTTCTCCTGATCGCCATAGGCTTTGTCCGAAGAAGCGACGATCACCTGCGGGTTGTAACCACAGCGTCGCGCAGCTTCCAAAACACACCAAGTGCCTTGGATGTTGCTCTTGAAGGTGGAGATCGGACTTCGATTGGCCACCCCGACAATGGTCTGAGCAGCGAGATGAAAGATCGTTTGTATCTCGTACTCGGCCAGAATCCGTTCGATACGACGTTCGGATTCGACGCAACCTCGGACGATGTCGATGCGTGCCGCGTATCCGGAGCGGGCCAGTTCAGAACCGGCGACCTGATCGCGAACCAGACCGACGACATGGGCCCCACGATCAACGAGGTATTTCGTGGTCCACGAACCGACCAGTCCGGTACAACCGGTCACCAGAACCCGCCGATCCCGCCAGAAGTTCGCTCCGTTGCCCATGTGCAGCCTCCTTGCTCTTGGTGTGATTTCGTGGACGGATGGAGTTTCACGCTGCCGAAGGATAGACCGCGCGGCGTGGCAGCGGAGCCAGCCATTTGGCTTTACCCTCATTCCACAGTTGGTTCAGATACTGGAAATCCCGGCTGGTATCCATGCATTGCCAGAACCCTTCATGCCGAAAGGCGGCGAGTTCTCCATCGCTGGCCAGGTTCATTAACGGATCGCGTTCGAGAATCAATCCCGCTTCTTCGGAGAGTCGATTGAGAAACTCTCGGCGAAACACGAAGAATCCGCCACTGATCCAACCAGGCGAGATGGCCGGCTTTTCGGCAAACTGCAAGACTTCGTTGCCGGATAGCTCGATCTCGCCGAAGCGGCCTGGAAGATGCACGGCGGTCACGGTACCAATTCGACCGTGGGAGCGATGAAACTGAAACAACTCGCCGATGTCCACATCGCTGACCCCATCGCCGTAAGTCAGGAAAAAGTGCTCGCGATCGATGAAGCGCTGAACCCGCTTAAGCCGGCCTCCCGTCATGGTTTCCAAACCGGTTTCCGCGAGCGTGACCTCCCAGTCATCCAGATCCGGATGGGACAAGACTTGAACCGAATTGTGACGTCCCAGATGCAGCGTCAGGTCGCCGTGGGCCAAGTGGTAGTTGAGGAAAAAATCCTTAATCGCCCAACTCTTGTAGCCCAAACAGAGGATGAAGCGGCGAAGGCCGTATCGGGCGAAGCTTTTCATGATGTGCCAGACTATCGGTTTGCCGCCGATGGGGATCATCGGTTTGGGGATGTCTTCGGTCACATCGCGGATCCGAGTCCCTTGTCCACCACAGAGCAGAACAACTTGCAATTCGTGAATAGGGATCATCGCGCTGGCTCTCCCTGCCCGCTCAACCACCGCTCCCTGGTGGGAGATTTAGGTCCAATTGAGAATTTATACTCGGACTGAGAGTTACGAAGCAACGTGGCTTTTGCTCAAGCTAGGTCAAGGGGGGCAGCTCCTGACCCAACGGCACTACAGGAGGTGGCGGAGCATCCTGAGAAGCCGCCTTTGGTCGTTTCAATTTCGGGAACAAGATCATAGCGGCGACAAAGAACCCCAGAGCCTCCGCTGTCAGCAAGATGCCCTGCAAACGCGGGAAGATGACCGCGAGTAGGGTGATGGCCATGATGACGACAGCGGGAGCGACCACACCGACCAGCGCCAAGCGAAATCCCACTAACGTGATGGCCCGCACCGCGATGATCGTCAGGGCGATCCCTGCCGAGGCGGCTACAGCTGCTTCCAGCGAGATGTACTCCTGAGCAAAGTACATCAACGGATACGCTCCCGCGAAGGTGCCGACCGTGAGCAACAACATCCACCGATCGAAGTTCGTGGCCCGCGCCGCGTGAACCACCAGTCCGACCAGTAAGCCAAACGCCATCACGCTGATCGGTCCCAGCCAGGACAACTCCCCCAAGCGATCGATGGGCGCGATGCCCAGCACATCCAGACGAACGGGTTGGCCGAACAACAATCGTCGGTAATCCCAGGAGTATTTGATCGCCCCAGCAAGCCGCTCCATGTCCGTGGGTTGAAGCGACAGTTCCATCAGTCGCAGATCCGATCCGTTCGCCGTCAGATTAATTTGAAAGCGGTCAAGGATCGCTCCCGGCGGTATGGCGAGTTCGTACAAACCCTTGCCGACGGCGGTGTACCGAATCTCCAACGGGGTCGGCTGAACCGCCAGCGACCCACGCCAGATCAGCTTTCCTTCGCGTAACAGTACCTCTTCGCTGGGGCGGCCATTTGCCGAAATGGAGAGATCTGCCAGTGAAATTGTCTGTGGAGGAAGTGGGAGTTCCAACTCGCACTCGACCGCCTCTTCTCCGGGACGGGAGGCTTCGATCGTGCCTTCAAATTTGGCCTCATAGATCGATTCGGGAGTGGCCGTGCCCACGCTTAATCGAGGCGTCAACACCACCTCCGCCAAGAAGGAACGTACTCGCGCTCGTACTCGCTTCACCGGGGCGGGGGCAGGTCCTGTCGTCGGCGCGGGAACTTCTTCACTTGGTCCGCTCATCAACTTCGTTTGATTGGCCAGTTTCAGGTACAAAGCTTTTTCACGGACTTTCTGCACCGCGGGTAACAACAGACCGATCAAAACCGCGATGACCACCACGACCACTAGTAATTCCACTAGCGTGAAGGCACACCGCGACTTTGTTGTTTTGAGGTGAAGAGGTTCCATTGTCTAGAATCCGAGTGATCCGGGTTGAGACACAGGTTAAATCCTACCTTAGAACTTTCTCGTCCGAAACGGGAGAAGGTTCGCGATGTCGCAACAGCTTTCTATAATTCCACCCATCGCCAATGAGAGAGTTCAGCATGCGCACTAACCACGTTCGGAATGCATTGAAATCGGGAAACCCTTCGATTGGCACCTGGCTGTCATTAGGGAGTATCACTGCGGCCCGCTTTTTGGCGCGTTGCGGCTTCGCCTGGTTGACGGTTGACATTGAACATAGTCTGGTCGATTGGGAAACTGCTACGCACATGTTTGCCTCGATCGCGGATGCTGGCTGCACGGCGCTGGCCCGGGTGCCGGCCAATCGCCACGATCACATCAAGCGTGTGCTGGATAACGGTGCGCATGGGGTCGTCGTACCGATGGTCAACAGTCGGGCCGAGGCCGAGGCTGCCGTGTCGGCTTGTCTGTATCCGCCGCGTGGGACTCGCAGCGTGGGAGGCAGTGTGCATTCGCTGAATTTTCAGTGTTCCCCCAGCGACTACTACGCCCGTATTGATGACGAGGTGCTCATCATTTTGCAGTGCGAACATCTCCAGGCCGTGGAGAATGCCGACCGTATTTTCAGTGTGCCGCGTATCGATGCGATCTTCGTTGGCCCCAACGATCTGGCCGCCAGTATGCGTTCGGCAGACGGCAAACCTCCCTCGGCGGAGGCGACCAACGAGGCAATGCGGCACATCCTGGCGACGTGTAAGAAGTACGGCGTTGCGGCTGGCGTGCATTGCTACAGTCCGGAGGAAGCGCGGGCCAGAATCGAGGAAGGGTGGCAGTTTCTGGCGATCGGCAGCGAACTACGAATGATGATGGATGCCGCCAATGACGTCGTCCGCCGCACCGGCCTCGGCTCCCAGGGCGAACTGGCGAAATACTGATCTCTCATGGGCTACCGCACTCTCCGTGATTGTGTCGTCGATCTCGAACGGCATGGCATGCTTCGCCGCATCGAGGTTGAGATTGATCCCTATTTGGAGATGGCCGAGATCCAACGGCGGGTGTATCAGGCCAACGGCCCAGCTCTGTTCTTCAGTCGTGTCAAAGGCTGTGCCTTTCCTATGGTCAGCAACCTGTTCGGCACCATCGAACGGACCCGGTTTCTCTTTCGCGATACGTTGTCGGCGGTGCGGAAGTTGGTCGAACTCAAAGTCGATCCTGGAGCATTGGCTCGGCGACCGTGGCGGTATCTCGGCACACCTTTTTCGCTGCTGAACGCTTTGCCCAAGTTCGTGCGCTCTGGACCGATTTTGGCCAATCGCATCAGTCTACGACAACTGCCTCAGTTGGTCTGTTGGCCGCGAGATGGTGGGGCGTTTGTCACCTTGCCCCAGGTCTATAGCGAGGACGTTGAGAAGCCGGGCTGGAGACACTCCAATCTCGGAATGTATCGAGTCCAGCTCAGCGGCAATCGCTTCGATCCCGAGCGCGAGGTGGGGCTGCACTATCAGATTCATCGCGGCATCGGCGTGCATCATGCCCACGCACTACGTCAGGGCAAGCCGTTTCACGTCAACATCTTCGTCGGTGGACCTCCCGCGATGACCTTGGCCGCGGTGATGCCGTTGCCTGAAGGATTGCCCGAACTGGCCTTCGCAGGATTGCTCGGCGGTCGGCGTGTGCGAATGGTTCCAGCGATCACCGGCTTAGCGATGCCCGCCGAGGCCGACTTCGTCATCTCGGGAACCGTCGATCCGGAACGGCAACTGCCCGAAGGCCCGTTCGGCGATCACCTGGGCTACTACAGTCTGACGCATGATTTTCCCGTGTTAAACGTGCAGGCGGTCTATCATCGCAAAGACGCTATCTGGCCGTTCACCGTCGTGGGGCGACCCCCGCAGGAAGACACCAGCTTCGGCGAGATCATCCATGAGATCACTGGCCCAGTGATTCCTACCGTCCTCGCAGGAGTCAAAGCAGTGCATGCGGTCGATGCTGCTGGAGTGCATCCGTTGTTGCTGGCCATCGGTTCGGAACGCTACGTTCCTTACGCCCGAGAACGTCGTCCGCAAGAACTGCTGACGTGTGCCAACGCCATTCTGGGACAGGGACAACTCTCGTTGGCCAAGTATCTACTCATCGTTGCTCATGAGGATAATCCGGATCTGGATATTCATGATTTGCCCGCCTTCTTCCAGCATCTGCTAGAGCGGATCGACTGGACACGCGATCTGCACTTCCAGACGCGGACGACAATCGACACGTTGGATTACTCGGGCGATGGCTTGAATGAGGGATCGAAAGTAGTGCTGGCGGCTGCTGGGCCGAAGCGACGCTCTCTGACAGCGAAGCTACCGCCCGCGTTGCATCTACCCGACGGGTTGAGCGAGCCTCGGATCTGTTTACCAGGAATTGTGGCTCTCCGCGCGACACGTTTTCAAAACCGCGAGCAGGTGAGCCGCTGGGTAGCTCAGTTGCGGGCCGACGAGTTCGCCGAACTGCCCTTGATTTTGTTGGTCGATGACAGCGAGTTCGCGGCAAGGCATCTGAACAACTGGATCTGGATGACCTTCACTCGGTCGAACCCAGCAGCGGACATCTACGGAGTCGGTGAGTTCACAGTGCAAAAACACTGGGGCTGTACTGGCCCACTTGTGATTGATGCTCGCATCAAGCCACACCACGCGCCGCCGTTGGAAGAGGATCCAGCAGTAACACGGCGAGTAGAGTCGCTAGCCGCACCTGGTGGACCGCTTCACGGACTATTTTGAGGGACTAAGGAGGTTATTCTGCTTCCAGGTCTTCCAACCCGATTTCTCGACTGACTCGTGCCAGGGCACGATGTAGCTTCTGTCGCAGCGCAGCAGCATTGCCTCCGACTCGCTGAGCAATGCTGTTCCAGTCGTACCCCTGGTTACGAAGTTCGACGAGTTGTCGCTCTTCCGGCAAAAGGCGGCGATGCACCTCTTGCAACAGTTCGCGTGCCTCGGCCTGCTGCTCCGGGCCGGGGTGCGGAACGGCCAGTTCATGATCCGCCACGTCTTCACTTACTCGGCGATGATCGCGACGGACCGCTTGTTCCTGGCGTGCCTGATTCAGCAACTTATTGCGGGCCATCGTCGTCAACAGGCGAAGTAACTGGTCCGGCGTATCCAGATCATACTGCCCTGAAGCCACACGCACGAAGAAGCTGAGCAACACCGACTGACAGACATCGATCGAGTCACAGGTGCGCCGCAGTCGCGGGTCGGTCAGGCGGAAACGGACGGCTCGGCGAATAGCCGGCTCATAGCGGCGTACCAGCAAGGCGGCGGCTTGCTGATCGCCCTGTCGTACTCGATGAATCAGCTCGTTGAACCCGAGTTCCTCGCTCATGCGGCTGGTCACATTGAGACTTGCAAATTCTCTCCACTGGTAATCTAACCTGACGACGAGGAGCGATACTAGTGGTTCATGGCAACTGAATTGTGAGATGGCTCAGAAACGACGCTGTCTGAGCGGAGGGCGTGAGCCCTCCGTGCTTCGCGCCTGCCATCGAGGGAGCATCGCTCTTGCGAGAAGCCGGTTCGTGCAGCAGAATACTAGAGCTAGCCCGCCTCGCAGACGGTGAAGTAGAGCGCAGGCTAAAGCCTGCGGCTACCAGTTCGGATTAACCGGTAGCCGCAGGCTTTAGCCTGCGTAGGTAGCCGCAGGTTGCAGCCGGCGAAAGAGCTTTATACCACGCTGCCGCTACACTCTCTTGAGGAGCGAGCTAGGCTCTCCACAACATTCCCTCCCAGTGAATCGAGGATTCTCATGATGGCACGTTTTCGGATCGGAAGTGTCTTTGTTGTGCTTCTGGGGCTGTCCTTGATTCACGCTCAATCCTCGGATCGCTTGTACGAAGGCAAAACGATCGCTGAGTGGGCGGAGTTGCTCAAGAGTAAGGATGTGAACGAACGACGAGCGGCGGCTTTTTCTCTGTTCCGCTCCGGAGCCGCCAGCGCCGAAGCAGTCGCCGCCTTGAGCCAAGCCTTGAACGATGAAGACGACGCGGTGCGTGCTTACTCCGTGCGTTCACTGGGCAATGCGGGCAAGGCAGCCAAGCCAGCTATTCCGGCAATGATCAAGCTGCTCGGCGAGGGCGGCGGGGTCCGACGCAGTGCCGCTACCGCCCTGGCCAAGGTTGGCCCGGAGGTGATTCCGCCGTTGACTAAGGCGCTGTCGGATGCCAATCCCTCGACTCGTTCCGGAGCGGCGATTACGCTGTCCCTATATGGCCGCGATGCTTCCTCGGCGGGACCAGCCCTGGCCAAGGCCCTCAGCGATGACAGCTTTCGAGTACGACGAGCCGCCGCTCAAGCGATCACTCTGGTCGAACCCAAGCCGGAAGACGTGCTGGAAGCCCTGGTTCAGACCCTGGCGACCGACCACGATGCCGACGTTTGCCGAATGGCGGCAGTGGCCTTGGGCAAGCTGGGCAAGCCAGCTCTGCCTGCCGTCCTCAAAGCGTTGTCTTCCGAGAATGCCGATGCCCGCTATCACGCCGCTGCCTCGCTTCGACACATGGGCAAGCTGGGCGAGCCAGCGGTCAAGCAGCTCATCGTGATGCTGCGCGATGAAGACGTCGAGTTGCGAGCCGTGGCCTCGATGGCATTGGGAGCCATCGGCAATGCGGCGATTCCGCCATTGCTGGAATCGTTGCAGCAGGGAAGCAAACCCGTTCGAGTGGCGGCGGCTCAGGCTCTAGGACAAGTCGGAGCCAAGCAAGCGGTCACTCCACTGATCCAAGCGCTCAAGGATGACGATCAAGAACTGCGACGAACGGCAGCCATCGCCTTGGGAAACATCGGTCCGGAGGCTAAATCTGCCGTTGCTCCGCTGATCGAGGCGTTGAAGGACAAAAACCGGGGAGTGCGCGAGCCGGCCACGATCGCTCTGCTGCGCATCGGTAAGGCCTCGGTACCCTCGTTGCAGAAGTTGCTCAAGGAGAACCACGAGGATGCGGAAGTCCGAGTTCTGGGGGTGGTGGCTCTGGGGGCGATAGGCCGTGACGCTGCGGATGCCGTGCCCGAATTGATCGACACGTTGAAGGACAAAAATGCCGACGTTCGCCTCTACGCGGCCCGATCGTTAGGTCGCATGGGACCACTGGCCAAGTCTGCGGTGAAAGCCCTTCAAGAGGCGATGAAGGACGAAGATGCCAATGTCCGCGTTGCTGCCAGCGAGGCGATTGCCCAGATTCGGGGACTCGACAACGAGTAACGGACGCACGGCCCAGGCGACAATTTCTCCACAGGGAAAGTCGTCGTTGACGCTTGCTCTCTGCTTAGCAGGTAGCGACAATAATAGGTAGACACGTCCTCTGAGGAGTCGCAGCATGTCGAAATGGATAACTGCAACCGCTATCGTCGCGATGGCTGTTTTTTCCCTGGCGGGTTGTCGCCGTGCGGCTCCAGTGCAAGTGGAGGTTGAATCTGTTGAGTCGCGGACTAGCCTGGATCTGTTGATTCAGTCGGTAGGCGATCCAGATCCGGATGTGCGATTCTGGGCCGTGCTCGAACTGTCGCGTCAAGGAGAAAAAGCCGCCCCGGCAATGGACGCGCTCATCAAGGCCACGGCGGACACCAATCCCAACGTCCGCTCCACCGCCGCCGATGCCTTGGGAAAAATTGGTCCAGCCGCGGCGTCGGCTGCTCCAGCGCTAGCGAAGTTGCTCAGCGCTGAGGACGTGGATAGCCGCCGCTCTGCTGCCATCGCACTGGGATTGATCGGCTCTGGAGCTGAACCTGCCGTGACCGCGCTGAGTCAAGCGATCAGGGATCGAGACGAGGACGTTCGGTTGGCCGCGGTCGATGCTCTGGGCAAAATCGGCAGTCAGGCTCGGGCCGCCGTTAGCGCCTTGCTTCGAGCCATTGAAGACGGCGATCAGGAAATGCGTCAGCGAGCTACCAATTCGTTGAAACTGGTTGATCCCGATACGGCCAAGACGGTTGCCCTTCGCCCAGCGAGTTAATCTGGTCATGCGCGTTCCGCTGTCCGTCGCCGTTCCCTTACTGATCGTGCTGATTCTCGCGGCTGTGTTAGCCGTGTTCGGACTCCCTCAATTCGGTCCTAGAGTCGACAACGAAGAGGCTCGCGGATCCACGGCTGCACCTGATCCACGGCTGACGTACTCCGGACCGTTTGAGAACATTCACCCCTCGATCAAGTATGTAGGCGATAGTAAATGTGCGGAATGTCACTACGATATCACGCTAGCCTACTCGTTTCACGCCATGGGACGATCGCTGACGACGATCGACGAGTTGGCGCGAAAGCAGCCGTATGATGCAGCGCATAACAATCCGTTTCGGTGGAAGGAATTTCAACTATGGATCGAGCTGAAAGATGCTCATGTCGTGCATCACCAAGCACGCCCAGAGGTGTGGCAGCGTGAGCAGGCGGTACACTTTGCCGTTGGTTCTGGGACTCGCGGATTTTCTTATTTCGCCCAGCGCGATGGCTTTGTCTTTCAGACTCCAATCAGCTGGTTTTCGCAGCGGCAGATTTGGGATGTTTCTCCAGGCATGACGGTGGATCTCTGGCCGGGGCGTCTGGTACAGACCGACTGTCTGTTTTGTCATGCCAACGGAGTCAAGCCACTTCCCAACACAGTCGATCGGTTCCAACCGGGCATCTTCGATGGCCATGCCATCGGCTGCGAGCGTTGTCACGGCCCTGGAGAAAAACACGTTGCCGCTCGGGAAAGTGGAGCCCCCCTGAGTCAAGAGTTTGATCCCACCATCGTTAACCCCGCGCACCTGAGTTGGCAACTGCGAGAGAATGTCTGTGAACAGTGTCACCTCGGCGGCACGCTGCGACAACCTCGACGTGGTCGCGATTGGTTTGATTATCGACCTGGTACGTCGTTGAGTGATTTTCTACTCGTCATGGTTAAAAATCCAGATCTGCCCGGCGATCATCGCGCGGTCGGACAGGTCGAACAAATGTACCGCAGCCGCTGCTTCAACAAGACCCAAGGCAAGCAGAAGCTCGGTTGTGTCTCGTGCCATGATCCCCATCAGCGGGTCGAACCAGAGGACACAGTACGACACTATCGCGAGCGCTGTCTCCGCTGTCATGAGACTCAGGGTTGCGTATTGCCCAAGCCGCAACGCTTGCAACAACAAGCCGATGATTCGTGCATTGCCTGTCACATGCCACGCGCTCAGACGCAAGACATCGCCCACACTGCACTAAGCGATCACACGATTCCACGATTTAGCAAGACTGAGCCGATCCAGCCTGACCGTGAGTTAATTCCGCTGGTGTCGTTTTACCCGGTGGATTTGCAGGATGAGGAACGCCAACGGGATCGTGCCGTGGCCCTGGTCCGGCTGGTCGGACGAGGAAAGATTTCCGCCGAAAATCATCGACAGGTTCTCGCCGAGGCAACTCGAATTCTCGCCTCGCGCCTGGAGAGTACCCCCGATGATGCGGAGGGGTGGAAAGCTCTTGGCTTGGCTCGCACTTTTCAGCAGCGTGTCGACGAGGCCCTGTTAGCATTGCAGCGTGCTGAGGTATTGAGACCGTATGACGACGAGATTCACCAACAGCTGGCCGCGCTGGAAGCTGCCCGAGGACGTTGGGAAGCCAGCCAACAGTGGTGGAATAAGGCGGCAGAATTGAATCCCTATGCGGCTCGACCTCGGCAAGAACTTACTAATCTGCTGATCCGTCGTCGCGATTGGGCCAAGGCGGAACCGCACGCCACTCAGTGGGTGAAGCTGCAACCAGACAGCAGCGAAGCCCGTCACGCTCGCCTACGCATCCTTGTCGAGTTAAATCGTCGCGACGAGGCCGAACGTGAGCTACAAGTGTTGCGCCAACTCAAACCGTCCCATCTGCAAGAGATCGAAGCCTGGTGGAAGCGACGGACTACTTGATCCGCAGCTTCTCGGCCTTGTCGACTTCGGTCTTGACGGCCTGGAAGAGAAAGTCGAGCAACTCGTCCCGTTCGAGATGCTGATACTTCTCCGGGGGAATCGGCTTGCCGATCGAGCAGGCCAAGGCACAGCCATTCGGCGGACAGAACAGCGGAGCGAAGCGAGGCAGTTTGGCCTTGCGCGGATAGGCTTCGTAGGCTCCAGCTACGCCCACAGGGAGAATCGTTACGGGAGCCTTCCGCAGCACGAGCAGCAATCCTGGTTTGAACGGAAGCATCTTGCCATCCCAGGCCCGCTCTCCCTCGGGGAAAATCAATAACGCTTTGCCCGACTGCAACAGCTCGATGCTTGTTTTCAACCCTTCCTTGGCGACCCCGGCTTGATCGACGGCCACACAGCCGACACTCCGCAGATAGTTGCCGAAGGTTGGGTTGGTGAACAAGGTCTTTCGTGCCAAATAATGAATCCGTCGCCGCACCGCTAGCCCCACGGCGATGGGATCCAGGAAGCTCTCGTGATTGGCAATGACGAGAACTGGACCAGACTGCGGAACGTGATACTGCCCCTGGCTTTTGAAGCTCCAGGCAAAGGTATAGATCAGATAAGCGATCCAAAAATTGAACTGATACCACAGTTCGGACAACCTGCCTTGCATCAAAACGATTCTCCTTCCCGGCTCATCTAGGCGCGTTGGTTCTGCGTTGCCGGACTTCTTGTTCCATGCGATCTACCACCTGATCGAGCGTCAATCCAGTGCTGTCGAGCAGGATCGCATCATCGGCAGGCTTCATCGGAGCCAGTTCCCGCTCAGCATCCCGTTGATCGCGGGCGGTCATCTCCTGACGCAAAGCGTCGAGATCGACGGCGCGACCTTTGGCTTGCAGCTCTCGGGCCCGGCGTCGCAGCCGTTCCTCGGGGTCGGCAAAGAGAAAGAATTTACACTCTGCCTGGGGGAAGACAGCGGTTCCCTGATCGCGGCCTTCGCAGACGATCGAGCGCCCCTCGGCGAGACGGCGTTGCAGTTCTGCCAAACGCGGACGCACTACTGGACTAGCCGCCACAACCGACGAACCAGCGCTAATCTCTGGCGTGCGGATTTGCTCGGAGACATCTTCGCCGTTGAGCAGGATACGTCCCGACGACATTTCCAGATGCATCGCTTCCATGACGCGCTGCAACCCCTGGTGGTCGGTCAGGTCGATGCCCTGTTTTTGCGCGGCCAGGGCGACGGCCCGGAACATCGCTCCGGTGTCGAGAAATTCAAAGCCCAAGCGCCTGGCCAAGGCCCGCGCTGCCGTCGATTTCCCGGAGCCTGCCGGGCCGTCGATCGTGACGATCATGCTAGCTACTCAATAGATCGTCAATGTCCAGGTTTCGTTGGCCGGCAGAGTCCGCCGACGCGCTCCGGTAGAGGAGAACCCCTCCGCGGTGACCTCGTAGGTGAAACTGGTGGCCGGCTGGTCCCTCAGCACTCGTGTACTTAGCGGAGGCACGGGGTAGACGATACCATCGATCGTCACGCGAGCCTCGACGCCGAGGCGGTTATCTAGTTTGATTGTGCCAGTCCGAACTGGCAGTTGTGGCGGATTGATCGAGCGAGAGACTCGCGTCGAGGACGACCCGCGCAACAACTCCTCGATGCGATCGAGTTTCGCGTCGATCTCATTAAACCGACTGGTGGCCATCTGGCGGTCGTACTCGGCGTTTTTCTTCAGCCGCTCGACCTCGTCTTTCAACCGTTGCACCTGGATCGCCAGATCTTCCTGATTCTCGGGCGGACGAGCATTTACCAGGGCGTTGAACGTCAACCCGGCGAGCAAAGCGATGACAATAGCGGTCAATCCCTGTCGATTCATGGCGTTCGACCTCCAGGCGAAAATAGGGGCAGTCTTCGCGCACATCCTCACTCTGTTACAGTAAAGAGCAGGCATCTGGAGAGCAAGAGGCGAGACTTAGCGGTGAGTCGTTGCCTCGGGATTCACCCATGCCGGCAGCGCTTCGCCGCGCAACCCTGCCAGCAAGTTACGGGCACAAATATCAGCCATCGCGTTCCGGGTGCCGACCGTGGCACTGGCGATGTGCGGCGCGACAATCAAGTTGGGCACCCCGTACAGAGGACTACCTTCCACAGGCGGTTCGGGATCGGTAACGTCCAGTCCAGCGGCAAAAATTACTCCCGTTCGCAACGCTTCGATCAGGTCGGCCTCAACGACAATCGGCCCGCGAGCAGTGTTGACGAACACCGCCGTTGGTTTCATCTTGCGGAATGTTGCTAGGTTGAACAGGCCGCGGGTCGAGTCATTCAGATCGGTGTGAACCGAGACGAAGTCGGCCTGGCCAAGCAGCGTGTCCAGGTCCACTTTTCGGGCCGATAATTCCGCCTCGGCCTGGGCATGAACGTGTACGTCGTGATACAGCACCTGCATATCCCAACCCAGCCGACAACGTCGAGCCATTGCGTAGCCAATGCGCCCCATGCCGATGATGCCTAGCGTTCGTCCGACCAGATCCGCTCCCAGATGGCCGAGCGGTTCCCAAGTTTTCCACTTTCCTGATCGGCCATAGTCGTGCCCCTCGACCAGTCGCCGAGCTGCGGCGATCAACAAACAGAAGGCCATGTCTGCCGTCGCGTCTGTCAGCACACCTGGAGTATTGCCGACACGGACTCCTCGAGCAGTGGCAGCGGCAATGTCAATGTTGTTGAATCCGACCGCGTAGTTGCTCACCACTTTCAGCCGTGGAGCGGCGTCGAGCAAGCGCGCGTCGATGCGATCCGTCAGCAGCGAAACCAGTCCTTCGCAATCGGCCACTTTTTCGACGATAGTCTCATATGGCGGGGGCAGTTCTCCTGGCCAGACTTCCGCGTCGGTGGCGGCGAGGATCTGCTCCAACCCTTTTTCAGGAATGCGGCGAGTGACGAACACTTTCGGTTTACTGGACATCGGCGTTGCATCTCACGGCGTTCGGAATACAAGGAACTATCAGAGGATGGCTTCTGGAGCCAGTCGCGGCAATCCGGTCCCGAGTTGTTACTATACAAGGAGATTCGATCATGCGTGGCTGGAAATATCTGGTTTGGGGCCTGTTGATGTGCGGAGTTGTCCTGGGCTGCACCCGAGAGCCTGATCGTCCAACGACCAAGGCCAAGGTCGAAACAGATGCTGACGAGCATACACACGAGCGAGACAAGATGTTGCTCGCCGATGCCGGCCAGTATCACGCGGCGTTGACAGCGCATCTGTCACCCAAAGGCAACGAACTGGACCTCTTCTTCGAGACCACCGATTCGCCGCCCAAACCAGTCGCCTTGCCGCTGACCAAGTTGACCGCGACAGTACGCAAGATCGGCGAAGGCGAACCACGCGAGATCATCTTCGAGCCAGCCCCCGCCCAAGAGCGTCCCAAAGACGAAAAGCCCGGCACCTGCTCCCACTTTGTCGCCAAGGTGGACTGGTTGAAACCGGACGACAATCTCACCATCATCATGAACGTTGAGATTGAAGGCAACCGTCGTCGGGTGCAGTGGTCGAACTTCATTCCCAACAAGTACGCGCATCACCACGACTGAGCCAAGTCGGTGTGACCACCTACCATCCCCGATGATTCAACAACGAGTCCCTGTTATGAGTACCCTGAACCCACCGACCTTCACCCATCTGGATCATGTTTCGGTCATCATCACTGACGTGGCTCGAAGTCGAGCCTTCTATAGCGATCTGTTGGGGTTGAAAGAGATCGCCCGACCACGGACATTCGACTTCGTCGTGGTTTGGTTCGAGTTAGGCCAGCAACAACTGCATTTGCTTCTCAAACCACAGGCCGACACGCACAGTGCCCGCCACTTTGCCTTGCGCGTCACCGACGTGGAACAGGCTCGCACCTACTGTAAGAGTAAAGGACTACAGGTTGAGGAGACCACGCCGATTCCCGGCGCGGATCGCTTCTTCATTTACGATCCCGACGGCAACCGTATCGAGATCATCCAGTGGCATCGCCCTTATGATCCCGATCGCGACGGCTACAAAGGAGCGTGACTTTTACTTGCGTGCTTGTAGCCAGGCGACCTCGGCTGGACTCAGAGTGCGAAGGCGAACGCGACGGATCGCCCCTGTAGTTTCGTAGCTGGCGAAGCCGAACGGTCGACATGGTCGACTAGCTAGATGCAGTGACAACGTAATGTCACTGGTGTCGAGATCGACCATCTGTTCCTCATCGATCCAGGCTTCAATGCGTTCCTTCAACACCCGTATGCGGAAGCGATACCAGCGGTTCCGCTCGAACTCCATCGACCGGGTCGTGATGTTCTCCGACGCATTGGCTCCGTCGATGTTGGAAATGCCTACCACCGTGCCGCGCCAGCCTCCTGCGACGAAGGAGCAATACTGATCGCCCGAAGGGAAGGTGGCTGTACAGAAGAAGTCGTCGCCCTCCACTTTCTTGCCTTCGTAGGTGATCTCGTAATTGGTTTTGGGAAAGTCTCCTTTGGAGTAGACAATCCCGCACATCGGTTTCCCCTTCTCCAGCAGAATCATTCCCTCCTTGACCCGCACGGTGCCTTCGTCGCCAAACTCGACGGGTTTCCAGTTAGTGAGCGATTTTCCATCAAAGAGATCCTTCCAGTCGGTTTTCGTGGGCGGAGCGGCGGCCTCGGTCCACGCGGCCAGCGCCAGCACCAACACCACAAAGGATAGCCGTTGCATTGTTCGGTCTCCTGTGAGTGGTTCCTCTCCGCTGAACATTGTCCATACTCAGGTCGAGGTTGTCCATTGTCGGCGTCGCGAAAAGCAGCGATACTGAACTGGCCCGGTTTCGCGGAAGAATTTTATGAGCAACTCTTCTCTCCCGTTATCGATCGAGCAGTTACGGTCCATTCTGACTTCAGCGCTGGCAGCCTGTGGTAGCAGGTTTCGTCGCGTCTTGCTCATCCATCCCGACTATTCGCGAAACGACTTCAGTCATCTCGTGGGGCCGTTGCTGTATGACGTCCTGTATGACCGCGGACTGGAGCAACTCGATGGCTTGAACGCCAGCGGTACGCATCGTCCGATGACCGCCAATGAACTACGAGACAAACTCGGGCTAGATCCCACGCGACACACAAGAGTCGGTACTTTGTACAATCATGAGTTTGACGATCCGGATTGGTTGTTGCAATTAGATGTGATTCCAGTGGAGTTTGTGGCCGACAAGACTGCTGGGCATCTGCGCGAACCGATGGCGGTCACGGTTAATCGACTCGTGGCCGAAGACTACGATCTGATGGTGGCTCTGAGCGGCACGGTCCCACACGAGGCGCTGGGATATTCCGGAGGGACGAAAATTCTCTTTCCGGGAATTTCCGGTCCCGAAGTGATCGGACTATTGCACTGGGCTGCGGTCTTGGTGGGAATTCCTCGGATCATTGGTAGCCTGGACAATCCGGCTCGGGACATTGTCAACGCTGGGGCGGAGATTATCTTTGCCCGATTGGGCCAGCGACCGATTCTGTCTTTGAACATGGTCTACACCGAGGATGCCGCACATCGAGCGGTGCCGCGCGGCCTGTTCTGGGGCATCGGACCAGCAGGTTTCGATGCGGCATTGCGACAGGCGGCGGAATTCTCGTCTCGATTACACGTCGTCTATATCGACCAGCCGCTCTCTGTGGGGGTGCAATGTATCCCCACGCGCTACGATGAGGTGTGGACTGCGGGAAAAGGATCGTACAAACTGCAACGCCCTGGAGTGATGGCCCCCAATGGCGAGATCATCTTGTTCGCTCCGCACATCAAGGCGTTTCACTCCAAGCCTGAGATGGACGCTGCCATCCGCGCCATTGGCTATCACGGTCGGGATTGGGTCGTCGATTACCTACGCCGACATCCGACGTTTGATCGCAACATCGCTGCACATGTCATCAACGTTCGTGGCCTGGGCCAATTCCACAACGGCGTCGAGCAGTTTGACTTTGGCGTCACGTTGGCCTCACAAATCAGCGAACGCGAGTGCGCCGCTGTCGGATTGGGATACCGTGATCCCGCCAGCATTGATCGAGAGCAGTTTACCGCTCCAGGCCAATTGTGGATCGAGGAGGGGGGACAATCGCTCTACTCGCGACGTTAGACTGAAGAGGTAGTCGCAGGCTTGAGCCTGCACCCATCCGGCGCGGGCTAAAGCCCGCGGCTACCAGCCTGCGCTCGGCCTCACTTAGACCTCGTGCTTTACTACTTCTCCTAGTCGTGCTTGAAACCCAGAACGCACCTTGAATCGGCATTTTGCGGAAAGTAACGGACGCTCCGTGGCCGATGATGGGAAGGGCGGATGCAGGGATGCGCTCTCGGAGCCAGGGAGGCTTCGTCGAGTCGGACGAGTTCCCTGGTTCGGGCGGAGAAAGGAGGCTCCCATGTGGAGGGGTGTCACGGCGGCTTGCCTAACCCTCTTGATTTGCCACGGTCTTTGCCAAGCTCAAGAGCCGGTTAGTGTGCTTCCGGGGGCGGAATTCGACACCGGCCTGGTGAGCGGGCCTATTGGCGAAACTGTCGTGCCGGGTCGCGGTGGCTTCTCCACCAACACCGACACGCTGATTCCCGGCTGCCAGGTCTGGTTCGGTGTCGAATATCTGATGTTCTTTACCAATGGTAGCCGGGTGCCCGTACCTTTGGTTACCTCGGGCATTACGGATAATCCTGTCTCAGGTGCCCTCGGCGAGACGGGAACGCAGATTCTCTTAGGTAATCAGGTGTTCAACACGGACACTTATCACGGGATGCGAGTGCGACTCGGGTTCGACATTAGCGACACCGGGTTTGGACTCGAAGGCATCGGCTTTCTGTTCGATCAACAGGAGACCACGGTCGGCTATCCCTCGGCCACAGTCGCTCCTTCGGTGATGGGTATTCCCTTCATCAGTCAACAGCAAGATACCGAAGCCGTTGCACTGATCAATTTCCCCAGCACCATTGAGGGAACGATCGACTACAAGATCCGTACCAACATTTCAGGCTACGAGGTGAACCTCGGCTACGCCTGTAACACCTGGCTGGTCGATTGGGGCTTCGTCGGTTACCGCTACCTGAACTTGACCGAAGGGCTGTTCATGACCAGCAACTTCCGAGCGCTGGATGACGGCGTGATTACCTTCGAGGGTGTTGGTCAGCCGACTGGAGCCATCGGCACCATCAGTGATTCGTTCCGGACCAAGAACGAGTTCTACGGTGGTCAGTTTGGAGCGGTGAAGCGACTGCTCTACCGCAACGTGGCCTTCGAGCTACGCACGGCGGTCGGCTTCGGCAATACCCGTCAGCGGGTGATGATCGACGGCAGTTCGTCGGCCAACGGTGGAGCCGCGGTCGAGGGGGGGCTGTTCGCCCAGTCGTCGAACATCGGTACAACGGTTCGCAACCAGTTCTCGGTGGTCCCAGAAGTCGGAGCCTCGATTTTCGTGCAGTTGTGCGATAACTTCGTCGGCTTCGTTGGCTACAACTTCCTGTTCTGGAACAACGTGGCAAGACCGGGCTACGAGATCGACCGTCGCGTCAATCTCTCTCAGGCTCCGTTCGGGCCGACGTTCTCGCCGACTGCCCAACCACCGCAACCCGCGGTTCTGTTGCATCGCTCGCAGGATTTGATTCTGCACGGCCTGAACGCCGGTTTCGCCGTGCAGTTCTAAGCGGAACTACGACCCAGTAGCCTCTTGACCGGGAAGGTGAACCTTCGGGCGAACCTTGCCCGGTCGAGGACATTTCTTTGTTGAGAGATTTTAGAGATCTCTTTTTGACTATCCTTTCAGAACGCCCAGCTCTTTGCCCACAGTCGTGAAGGCCTGAACAGCGCACTCGATCTGTTCGCTGGTGTGTGCCGCCGACATTTGAAGGCGAATGCGAGCCTGTCCTTGGGGCACTACCGGATAGCTGAATCCGATCACATAGATGCCCAGTTCCAGTAGGCGATCGGCCATGCGTGAAGCCAGGGCGGCGTCGCCGATCATCACCGGCATGATCGGGTGCTGCCCTGGTTTGAGAGTGAAGCCAGCAGCCTCCAGGCCAGCCCGCATTCGTTTGGCGTTGCTGTGCAAGCGTTCTCTCAGTTCCGTTGATCGACCGACCAACTCCAATGCTTTGCGGGCGGCCATAACGATGGGCGGTGGCAGGGCATTGGAGAACAGATACGGCCGCGATCGTTGCCGCAAATAGTCGATCACTTGCTTGCGCGCACTGGTAAAGCCGCCTGCTGCGCCGCCGAGCGTTTTGCCCAGAGTGCTAGTGAAGATGTCGATTCGCTCGTGACAGCCTAGGGACTCGGCTGTGCCTCGACCGCCCTCGCCGAGTATCCCCGTCGCGTGGCTGTCATCGACCATGACCCCGGCGTCATACTGGTCGGCCAGAGCACAAATCTCAGGCAGTTTGGCCAGTTCGCCATCCATCGAGAAGACGCCATCAGTGACGATGAGTCGAATCCGACAGTCCTTTGCATCTTGTAAGCTCTTTTCCAGATCCGCCATGTCGTTGTGCCGGTAGCGATAGCGTTTCGCTTTGCACAACCGGATGCCGTCGATAATGCTGGCATGGTTCAACTCATCCGACAGCACGGCATCGGTTTCTCCCAGAATCGTCTCGAACAGTCCGCCGTTGGCGTCCCAACAGGAACTGTAGAGGATGGTATCGTCCTTCTGCAAAAATTCGGATATTTCCGATTCGAGTTGTTTGTGAATGTCTTGCGTGCCACAGATGAATCGCACACTGGCCATGCCGTAACCGTGCTGCTCCAGAGCCTGTCGAGCCGCAGCGAGGATCTCCGGATGGTTGGCCAATCCCAGATAGTTGTTGGCACAAAAATTCAACACCGTGCGTCCGCCGACCTGGATCTCGGCCTGCTGCGCCGACTGGATCTGACGTTCGGACTTGTACAATCCCTTGTCTCGCAGCTCATCGAGTTGAGGTTGTAGGACGTGAATCAGGTTGCTGTCGCTCATGAGAGATTAACCTTTTTTTCTGGATCAGAACTTGTTTCCTGAAAGGCACTTAGGGTCGTTTTAGGAAAGAATAAAGAAAAATTTTGTCCGATCGCGTCACAGTTGCGGCGAGAGGCAGTAAGTGCTTGTGACAAGGCCAACTCAGCCGAACCAAACCAACAAACAGCATAAACAACATCCTTAGAAGGTACACTACGATGAACACCTTGACGAACAAGCTGCGCGCAAATCTGAACATCGAGACGCTGGAAGACCGCCTGGCACTGTCGCTGACCACCGTATCGCTGGTGGGCACCACGCTGCGAGCCTGGAGCAATGATAGTGCCTCGAACATTACGATTTCTCGAAGTGGTTCCACGACGACGATTCGCGACACGACCAACGGTTTCGTCCGTAGCTTTACTTCGACCATCAACCTGGTAGAAGTGGTCGGCGGCGCGGGCAACGACCGGATTGTCAACAATGTGCGATTTCTGCCGATGAACGCTTGGGGCCAAGGGGGCGACGACTACCTGGAAGGCTACGACGGCAACGACAACCTCATGGGTGGGCCCGGCAACGACATCCTGAGAGGTTACGGCGGCAACGATCGGCTCTGGGGTGGTACGGGTAACGACGTCCTGCTCGGCATGGCTGGTGACGATCAGCTAATGGGTGAAGACGGCAACGACCGGCTCAACGGGGGTGCTGGCAATGACCGGATGTGGGGCGGCAACGGCGAAGACGTCATCATCGCCATCAACAACAGCACTAGGGACTGGATCCAGGGAGACGGTGGCCGCGACATCATCTGGGTCGATCGCAACGGCTGGAGCAATGACACCATCAATGCCCCGGAGAGTCAGGATCGCCTTCACTACATCAGTAGCTTCGCCAATGGTGCGGATCGCACGTTGAACGGTGACAACATCACCGACCCGATTGAGAAGGCTGGCCATACCAAGAAGCGATTCGGGAACAACCCGTTGTTCTCCAGCTCGGGTCCGTCGCGAGATGACATCGTGCAAGGATCGCTTGGCGATTGTTGGTTGCTCGCTGGTCTGTCCGCGATCGCTATGGATAATCCGTTCGCGATTCGCTCCAATGTGGTCGACTTCGACGATGGCACTTATGGTGTACGACTAGGCTCGAACTACTACCGTGTGGACAACGAGTTGGCCGTGGCTTCCTCCAGCAGCACGACTCCGGTCTACGCCAAGCTGGGTCGGGAAAACAGCATGTGGGTGGCGATCGTCGAGAAGGCCTACGCTCACTATCGCAGCGGTGCCAACACCTATGCCTCCTTGGAAGGCGGCTGGTCGGTTGAAGTTAACCGAGCGTTCGGTTCCAGCTCTGCGGGAGAAAAGGCTTTCAATACCTACTCCAGTGCGACGGCCTTGGCCAACGACATCTACAATCGCTGGAACAACTTCGAGGCAGTCACGGTTGGCTTCCACACCGTGGCTTCTGGTTGCCCCTGCATCGGCAGTCATCAGTACACCGTCGCTTGGGTGACACGGAACTCCTTCGGCACGGTGGTGTCGATCACTCTTCGCAACCCCTGGGGGGTTGACGGCGCTGGCAGCGATGGCAACGACGATGGCTACGTGACGGTCACCCCAGCTCAGATCTTCGGATCCACTGGTCGGGTCAACTGGGGCCGAGTGGCCTAATCCCAACCCCTGAGTCTCGCCCAAAGCGGAGTCGTTCTTCGACGAGGAAGAACGGCTCCGGCTCATTTTTTCGGGCGGAAGCGTGGGCCGAGGCGTTCCGCCAGTTGTTGCAACGTCCGCACGATGGCTTCCTCGCCGCGATCTGTTGCGTAGCGAAGCGGCCCGCCGCGATGCGGTGCCCAGCCTGTACCGAAGACCATGGCCAGATCGACCGTCTGGGCATCGGCCAAGTCATCGGCGACGACGGCCCAGGCCTCGTTGACCATCAGCAAAACCATCCGTTCGCGTGCCTCGGCGAGGCGGGCTGCCTCCGGCAACTTAGCGGAGAGAGATTCTCCTCGATGGGCGGCGCGGACCAGCTCCTCGGCGGCTCGGTGGGGCTTAGGTCTTTTCTTGCCGTGTGTGTAGAAGCCGATCTTCACTTTCTCGCCCAGCCAGCCTTTCTGTTGCATCTGCTCGAAGACGCCGCCGGGTTCCAACGGCTGGCCGAGTTGTTGCTGAACCATGCGTGCTACATGTGCCGCCACGTCCAGACCGATCTGATCGAGTAGTTCAAGCGGACCGACCGGCATACCGAACTTTCTCATGAGTTTGTCGATCGTTTTAATCTTCATTCCTTCGCCGACGAGACGGACCGCCTCGTCGAGATAGGGCATGAGAATGCGATTGACGACAAATCCGGGACCATCGCCGACGCGGACAGGGAGCTTGCCTAGCTCGACCGCCAGTCGCATCAATCGAGTCACCGTATCAGAAGCGGTGACGGCTCCTTGAACGACCTCGACGAGCGGCATTTTGTGGACGGGATTGAAGAAATGCAGGCCGGCGATGCGTTCGGGGTGAGCCATGCCCTCCTGAAGCCGAGCGATGGCCAGCGAGGACGTGTTGGTAGCCAGCAAAGTTGTCGGACTGGTGCGATTGACCAACTCGCGGAACAAATTCCGCTTCAGCTCCAGATCCTCGACGGCCGCCTCGATCACTAAGTCAACGTGAGCGAACCCCTCCCAAGCGATCGTTCCCCGAATAGAGGCACGGAATCGCTTGGCATCGTCGTTGCTGATTCGTCGCCGTTCGACAGCTTTGGCAAACAGATCATCGATTCGGGCAAGACCTGCCTGAAGAGCAGCGGTGTTGACTTCCTGTACGACCACCTGACGCCCCTGAAGAGCAGCCAGCTGAGCGATCCCTGCTCCCATGACTCCAGCACCAACTACGCCGATTCGCTGAATGGCTGCGGCGGAATCGATCCCTGCGGGTTTGCGTGCGGCCTCGCGCTGCAAGAACAGGTTCACGAGGTTACGACAAGCCGGTGTCAGTGCCAGGCGAGCCGCTCCTTGGCGTTCCCGTTTCAGACCCGCTTCGAAGCCACGCTGAATGCCGATGCGTACCGCTTCCAGGGCCTCGCTTGGCGCGGGCATGTCGTCGGGCACACGGTTGCGCAGGATACGTTCGGTGCCTCGAAAGATCAGTCGTCGGCCAAACGAATTCGACTCCAGCAGTCGTTGCCGCCAACCATGCAGCGGGAGGCGATCGCGCTTTTTCTTCCCTTCACCAATAGCACGAATGACCAGTCGGGCGAACTGCTCGCGCAACTGGTCCTCGTTGGCAGCATAGGCGTCGGCGAGCTTCCACTGAAAGGCCTCGCGTGCGTTGAGCCTTTTGGCTGACAGGATCATTTGCAACGACCGTTCCAGCCCTACCACTCTCGGTAGACGTTGGGTGCCGCCCCAGCCTGGAAGAAGTCCTAATTCTACCTCCGGTAGACCTAATTGAGTGCTTGGCTTGTCGAACACCAGACGGTAATCACAGGCGAGGGCCAGTTCCAATCCGCCGCCCAGACAGGGGCCATGAAGGACGGCGATCGTTGGCCGGGGCAACTCCGCGAGTTTGTCGAAGAGCTGCTGGCCGCGTTGGGACATGGCCATGGCCTCGGAGGCGTCCTTAATCCCAGTAAACTCAGCGATGTCGGCCCCGGCGAGGAAGCCCGACGGTTTACCGCTACGCACGATCAAGGCGGGGAGGCGTTGTTGGCGATAGAGTTCGTCGAGAGCTGCATCCAAATCAGCGAAGACCTGCTTGGTTAGCACATTGACCGATCGACCGGGCACGTCGAGCTTGAGAACCACGCTGCCATCCGTGTCGCGCTCCACGGTGACAGTTTGGGAGTGAAAAAGCATCATCACAATGTCCGCCAGAGAGAGTAGAAAAACGATCGAGCCTCACGCGAACCGCGCCGCGTGAGGCCCGAACCTCGTGCGGGGAAGACACCTTCAAGCACCCGGTTCACGCAGTTTGCGACGCAGCACCTTGCCGAGGAAGTTTCGCGGCAACTCGGTAACCACTTCGATGCTACGCGGCCGCTTGTGTTTGCCAAGATGGACTTTGCAATACTGGTCCAACTCGGCGGGGTTGACCTGTTGGCCGGATCGCGGCACGACGAGTGCCTTGACCATCTCCCCGCGCTCGCGATCCGGCACGCCGATCACGGCCACCTCAGCAATGTCTGGGTGGCCGCGCAGGACTTCCTCCACTTCCGCGGGGTAGACGAGGAAGCCTGACGTTTTAATAATATCCCTTTTGCGATCTACAATGGTGTAATAACCGTCAGCGTCGCGGCTGGCCATGTCGCCGGTATGCAGCCAACCGTCGCGCAACACCTCATCGGTAGCCATCGGATTGTTGAAGTAGCCCTTCATGACCTGGGGACCGCGCACTAGCAACTCGCCTACTTCGCCGGTGCCCAGCTCGCGTCCGGTGTCCGGATCGACCAGACGCGCTTCAGTGTCGGGCAACGGCTTTCCGATCGTTCCTGGTCGATTGCCTGCACCGGGCGGGTTGGTGTGCGTCACGGGACTGGCCTCGGTCAAGCCGTATCCTTCAACGAGTTGCTGGATCCCAGTACGCTCAAATTCGGCGCGCACTTCCCGAGCCAGCGCGCTGGCTCCGCTGATGACGGCTCGGACAAAGGAAAAGTCTCGTGGCTTGCCCGCCATTTGCTTGTTCATCGCCGCTAGCATGGCAGGAACCGCTGGCACCAGGGAAGGACGTGCGGTTTCCATCAGGGAGAGTACGGCCCGTGTCTCGAAGCGTGGGTACAGATGCATCGTGCCACACGACGCCCACATCGACAGCATCGAGACGCTCAGACCATACGAATGGAAAAACGGCAGCACCGCCAACGCGCTTTGAGTGGCGTCGTCTCCACCTAACCAGGCGCGAAGCTGCATCGCATTGGCCAGCAGGTTGCGATGCGTCAACATGACTGCTTTAGGAGAGGCCGTCGTTCCTCCTGTGGGAGCCAACACCGCGACCGACTCAGCAGGATCCACCTCCACGGCCTCGCTCAACGGTTCCTCTGCCAGCAGACTATCGAAGCGATGGCGTCGAGAGTCATACGGCATTAGTAGGTAGCCGTTACGCCGCACTCGTTCCAGGCGATAGAGCAGACTTTGCCACATGGCCATGCGCCGAGCCAGCGAGGTTAGTACCACATGCTCCAACGGACCACGTTCAAAGGAGTCGGCCACCGCAGGAGCCAGTAGGTCAAGCGTCACGACGATGCGGCAATTCGTCGCTTCGATCCATTGACCGATCTCCTCAGCCACCATGAGGGGGGACAGTTGAAGGACTGTCGCACCGGTCAGCCAGACGGCTTGCATGGCGGCAAGATATTCGGGAATGTTGGGCAGTAGCAGGCCAACGTGTTGCCCAGGTTTTGCCCCCAAACGTTTGAGCGAGGAGGCCAACCGCCGAGCCTGCTCGTCCAGTTCGCCATAACTCAACGCTTTGCCGTAGAGCGTGCAAGCAGGATGGGCAGGATGATGCCGTGCTGCTCGGCGTAGCAAAGCGGATAACGGCGCGCGCGGATAAGGAATGATCGTCGGTTCGTCGCAGACAAACTCCGACCGCCAGGACAGACGCCAATCCGTCGTCGAGGGTAGTAAGGACGGGTAGCTGGAGATGGTGGCGGCCATGAGTGGCACTCCTTCGAGCGTGCTTGAACCGAGGATGCTTGACAACTCATCGACAGGGAGACGAAATTGCCGATGAGAGGCGATTTGAGGGGAGGTAACCCTACAAGCGCGAACTCACGACGTGATCCGCTTCGCGCTTCTCTGTATCCATCTCTATTGTACGCCTCAAATTCCCCGTCGATCAAGGAATTCGCGATTTGCTAGGGCGAAATCTTGCCGATTCTACGACGCACGACATCCAATCGTGACGATTTTGCCGTACTCGTGTTCTGTGGCAGGACCCCGATTTCAGGATAACTGCTGCAAAATCGTGGTGAGCTGAGTTTTGAGTTGTTGATGCAGCTTGGAGCGGCCGCGTGCGAGTTGCTGCATATCGCCGAGAGACAGACGCGGGTCAGGATAGGGCAAACGAGCCAAGGCCGTCTTCAACGGTTCCTCCAGTGAGTAAAGCCCGTTGGAAAACTTCACCGGAATGGTCGCACGGCGTAGCATTTCCAGATCGCGGTAGAACCCGCGCACATCCAGACCAAGTTGGGCCGTCAGTACCTCGCGTGATTGATCCCCCTCTCCCAGCAAGTTGACCAGACGATACAATCGAGTGAATCGCTCGACAGTGACTGTTGGGCGCAGTGGAGAGGATCGCCGGGAGGATTGGACGCGACGCTGAGTGGACTTCTTCTTCGCCATTCCGTACTCGTGCCCGACAGGACGCGGGAGAGACGCGGCTCACCTGCCGCGAATCGGCGGACCAGAGGTTCCTATTTTAATCGGCGGACCAGAGGTTCCTATTTTAAAAGGTAGACGCTGAGTCCCGCGAAAGCAATCAACCTCTTTCCGTTCTCGGTCTGTGAGAGTGCGCATCTCCTCGCTGAATTGCCAAGGATTCCTAGATCAAACGTTTGCCCGATCATGACAACGATAGAATCGCTGACCGATCCGCTGGATTACTTGGTGATCGCTCCACATCCGGACGATGCCGAGATCGGAGTTGGCGGCACGATGGCCTTGTTATTAGCTCAAGGTGCGAGGGTGGGAGTTCTGGAGTTGACCAACGGGGAACCGACCCCGTATGGAAGTCCGGAGATCCGCGCCCGCGAGACCGAAGCCGCTACCGCAGTATTAGGTCTGACGTGGCGAGGCAATTTGCAGTTCCCAAATCGCAAACTCGAAGCCACTCTGGAAAATCGAGGTCGGCTTGCCGGAGCGTTGCGACTGTTGCGGCCTCGGGTCCTGTTCGCGCCGTACTGGGAAGATGCTCATCCCGACCATGTGGCGGCGACGACGTTGATCGAGGCGGCGCGGTTTTGGGCCAAGCTCAGCAAAACGGACTTGCCCGGCAACCCTCATCTACCAGCACGGATCTGGTACTACTTCAGTATCCATCTGCGGACTCATCCTCAACCCGCCTTCGTGACAGATATTTCGGCTCATTTGGAAACGAAAATGCGAGCCGTCGCGTGCTATCACTCGCAACTGATTCAGGGACGACCTACCACCCCACCAACCTTGCTCGACGACATCCGCGATCGCGCTCGTTACTGGGGCTGGGCCATCGGAACCGCCTACGGGGAACCGTTTGCTAGCCGTGAACCTCTCGGATTGCGCGGACTGGGGGAATTAGTCTGATTGTACAGCCAAACGCCAAGCTGATCTTGTCAGAAGCGTGAAATCGATTGCGAATGACTGTCCTGGTTGGCCGATGCTGGGACTGTCGCATATCGCGCCTGGGCAAGGAGGTGGGGCGTGTCCACAGGGTTTAATGTGCTGGCCCTGATCAAGGGGCAGGAAAAGTACGTCTACGTCTATGATGACGCCAGTCGTGAGACTCTGCTGGAGACGTTTCAACTCCATGCCGCGGATCCCCAGTTGAATCTTAACTGGTTCGATGCCGTGGTGCTGACGCGAAAATCCGAGGAGCAAGGTGAAGCCGACCCTGCTGGTCTGACGGCGAAACCAGCGAGGTTCTGAACCGCTGTGAGTTCACATGCAAGAGAGTCTGGCGGAATTTCTGCGGTATCTGGGCGTCGAAAAAAACGCCTCTGAATATACAGTGAAGTCCTACCGCGAGGATCTCACCCAGGCCTTAGCGTACTTTGAAGAAAAGCTCGGCGTGCCTTCGCCCAAGCCGACCCAGCTCTCGACTCGGGTGCTGCGTTCCTATTTAGCTTGGCTTCACGAGCAGAACTATGCCCGAAGTACGATTGCTCGACGACTCGCCTCGGTGCGGTCTTGGTGTCGCTTCCTCTGCCGACAAGGCGTGCTGAAGTCGAACCCGGCTCTTGGACTGCGCGGACCGCGTCAGGAAAAAAAATTGCCTACCTTTATTGCCCAATCAGAAATGGATCGCCTTCTCAGTGCTCCTGGAGGAGACGATCCTTTGAAGCTGCGAGACCGTGCCCTTTTGGAAACACTCTACTCGGCGGGACTTCGTGTCAGCGAGTTGGTAGGGCTGGATTTGCAGGATCTGGATTTGGAATCCGGATTGGCCACAGTGCGCGGCAAAGGAAAACGAGAACGACTGGCCATGTTGGGGCCGCCCGCGGTCGAGGCTTTGCAAGCCTGGTTGGCAGTACGGCATACGATTAGTCCGCGTGCCGCTGTCCAGACAGCGGTCTTCCTGAATAAGAACGGTACACGACTGTCGACTCGCAGCGTGGCCCGTTCGTTGGAGAAGTATCTTGCGACAACCGGGATGGATCCTGAAGCAAGTCCGCACACCTTAAGACACAGCTTCGCCACTCATCTGCTCGATGGCGGGGCGGACATCCGCAGTGTGCAGGAACTGCTTGGACATAAGAGTCTGGGTACCACACAGATTTACACCCATGTGACGACGCAGCGGCTACGAGACAGCTATCACAAAGCTCATCCGCGCGCCTGACATTCCCTGGACGAGCCATCCGGAGCAACAGGCATGTTCGCAACCACCCATCGACTCGCGGTACGGGGGTTCTTCACTCCTAAACGGTCCCCCATTCGCCTGTGTTCGGCTCTGCTGATCGTGTTGCTGGTCCCTGCCGCCCGGGCGGAAGAGATCCAATGGCGGCGCGACTATAGCAGTGCGCTGAAAGAAGCGGCCCAGAAGGGGGCACCTTTAGTTGTGAACGTCGGCACCGTGGAATGTTTCTGGTGCAAGAAACTCGATGCCGGACCGTTTGCCGACCCTGCTCTCATTCGCTTGTTGAACGAACGATGCGTGCCGCTGAAAATCGATGCCAATGCTCCGGGGAACGCCTATCTGGTCGAGGCCTTGCGCGTGCAGAGCTATCCTACGCTGATCTTCGCCAGCTACGATGGCAACATTTTGGGCTATCAGGAAGGCTTTCTGGAAACAGAAGCCCTCACGGAGAAAATCACCAAAGTACTCGTGGCGGTTGCTACGCCGGACTGGATGCAACGCGACTTCGAGTTCGCGACAAAAGCGATCTTGGAAGGAGACTCTGCTAAGGCTATCAGTCTGTTGAAAAACGTCGTCGAGGATGGCAAGAATCGTCCGGTGCAGACCAAGGCACGAACGCTGCTGGCCCAGTTAGAAGCCAGAGCTTCTGAGCAAGCGTCGAAGGCTCGCGATTTAGCCGACAAGGGCAAAACCACCGAGGCAATTGAGGCACTCGAGCAACTCAACAAATCATTCCCAGGCACCCTGGCAGCCCGGCGCGGCGGATTGCTTAAGGCCGAACTGGTGAGCCGCTTCGCCGACGAACGCAAGAAACAAGCGACGGAGTTGCTCCGTCTGGCTCGCGAGGATTACAAGAGTCAGCAGTTTCTCTGTGCTCTGGATCGCTGTGAAGAGATTCGCTCTCGTTACGCCGATTTGAGCGAAGCTAGCGAAGCCGAGAAGCTCGCTGGGGAGATTAAGGATAATCCGGAGTGGACCCGTAAGGCAGCCGATCAGCTTGGAGAGCGGCTATGCGGGCTGTATTTGTCGATGGCGGATAGCCTGCTGAAAAAGGGACAGCCTCAACAGGCCGTCTTTTATCTAGAACGCATCCAAACGCTGTTTCCCAATACACGGCATGCTGACCTCGCCTCGGCCAAGCTCAATCGGTTACGCGGTACTCCTGACTTCGACAAGAAGTGAAGCGGGAGATGCCTTGCCCTTGCCGAAGCCCGGTTTACGCTCGCACTTGCTGACTTGGTTGATACAATTGAAGGGAGACCTACCTCGCCCGGTTTGCGTCCCACCTTGGTATCAACTCGTCTGTAAGGGAGCGTTGGCGTCATGCTTCGATCGCGTTACTGTCTCTGTTTATTATGCGCAACACTGGCGGTAGCTTTAGCGGCCTTGATGTGGACCGGTTCCGCCTCGATAGCGCGTGCCCAGGCTCCAGCAGCGGCTCCGGTCAGTTTCATTAACGACATTGCTCCTCTTTTTAAGGAGTCGTGCTTTGGCTGCCACGGGGCCAAGAACCCCAAGGGTAAGCTCGACATGACCCGCTACGCCTCTCTCCGCAAGGGAGGGACCAAAGACGATCCGATCGTTGAGGGAAAGCCCGAAGATAGCTATCTCATCGATGTCCTCATCGCGACGGACAAGAGGCGAATGCCGCCGTTGGAGTCCGGTGATCCGTTACCCAAAGAAAAGATCGCCTTGATCGAACGCTGGATCAAGGAAGGGGCGAAGCTCGACGCCGGCATCAAGGGAGATGCCGACCTGCTCAAAGAGCTTCGTCAGCGCTGGAAGCCGCCTCAACTGTTAGCCGCTTATCCTTTCCCCGTGACAATTACGGCGTTGGCGTTTACTCCTGATAGCAAGAAGCTGGTCGTTGGCGGACATCATGAACTGATGGTGTGGGATCCCACTGAAGGGAAATTGGAAAAACGCATTCGCACTCGATCACGTCGCGCGATGGCGATGGCCTTTCTGCCAGACGGCAAGTTAGCCGTGGCTGGCGGGCGACCCGGTGAGGAAGGCGATGTGCGCGTCTACAACCTTCAGGGACCAGCTCCGGAGCAGGATGGAGTCAATTCCAGCGACGTATTGGTCAAACACCTGCATGATGCTGACGACGAGATACTTTGTCTGGCAATCTCCGACGATGGCAAAAAATTGGCGACGGGTGGGTGCGATCGACTTGTGCATGTCTGGGATCTCTCCGAAGGCATCGACAAAGCCAAGCTGGAAGCCTCGATCGAGAATCATGCCGACTGGGTCTTTGGAGTTGCTTTCTCGCCGGACGGCAAGAAACTGTTCACCGCCAGTCGAGACAAGACTGCCAAAATTTGGGATCTGGTTGGTGGGGAATCGCTCTTCACCTTCCCCGATCATCAGAACACAGTGTATGGCGTCGCCGTCAAGCCAGATGGCAAGGCAGGGTACTCCATCGGCGAGGACAATCAACTTCGCATGTGGGGCACGGAAGGAGATAAAGGGGGAAAACAGATCCGCAATGTCGGTGCCCACGGACGAGTTTCGCTTAAGGTGGTCCGAGTTCCTGGTAAACCCCTCTTGGTCAGCTGTGGCGCGGATGGCGTGGTCAAAGTCTGGGACGCCGACAAACTGGCCAATGTGCGAACGCTGGGTGGCTTCACCGATCAAGTCTTTGCCGTTGCTGTCAGTCCCGACGCCAACCTCGTTGCCGCTGGGGCGTTCAACGGCGAAGTTCGTGTCTGGAAGTTGGCCGACGGGACGCTGGTGAAGTCGTTCATCGCTTCGCCGAGACTAAGCAAGTGAGGCAAGCGGCGACGGGTTTATGAGGGATTCCCAGTGGATGCGCCGTGCCCTGGAACTGGCACAACGCGGTCAGGGAGCGGTGGAACCCAATCCGATGGTCGGCGCGGTCGTGGTCCGCGACGACCAACTCCTCGGGGAAGGGTGGCACCAACGCTACGGTGGGCCACATGCCGAGATCCACGCGCTTTCCGGCATTGATGCTCGTGGAGCTACTCTGTTCGTCACTCTGGAACCGTGCTGTCATCACGGCAAAACGCCTCCTTGCACCGATGCTGTACTTGCCTCGGGGGTCTCGCGCGTTGTCGTAGCCATGAGAGATCCTTTTCCTCGTGTATCGGGGCAGGGGATTGCTTCCCTGCAACAAGCAGGCATCGCCGTCGAGGTGGGACTGTGTGAGAACGAGGCCCGTCGCCTCAACGCACCGTATCTGAAGTTACTTTCCACGGGCCAACCCTGGGTGATCGCCAAGTGGGCCATGACTCTGGATGGTCGGATTGCGACGCGCACAGGGCAGTCGCAGTGGATCTCGAACTCGGCGTCGCGTCAGGCAGTACATCGGCTCCGCGGTCGTGTCGACGGCGTGCTGGTGGGCATCGGAACGGCGTTGGCGGATGATCCGTTGCTCACGGCACGACCTGCTGGGCCACGAACGGCCACACGCATTGTCCTCGATCGTCACTTGCGGCTGCCGAGAACGAGTCAACTGGTGCAAACGGCACGTCAATATCCTACGTTGGTCTACACCACCACGCTTGCTGGCGACGAACGACGCGCTGAATTGGAACGAAGCGGCTGCGAGGTGGTCGCGCTGCCCCACGACGAACGCGGAGTTTGCATTCGGTCACTGCTGGACGATCTTGGGCGACGCCCGTTCACCAATTTGCTTGTCGAAGGTGGTGGCGAGGTGCTGGGTAGTTTTCGCGATGCAGATGCGATTGATGAGGTTCATCTATTTCTCTCACCTCGACTAATGGGAGGACGTGACGCGCTGTCGCCGATTTTGGGGCTTGGCGTAGCCCAACTCGCGGAAATGCCGACGTTCTCCTTGATTCATCTAGAGCAACTAGATGGCGACCTCTACTTGCAGGGAAGGAAACAAGAGAAAGAATTACCTCCACAGGAGGGAAGCAAGGTTGGTCTGTACTGATACAATAGCAGGCAAAGCACCGCGGCTCGCTTCCTGGAGGAAAGACCATCATGACTCGAAAGAGCAAATCATCCGGCGAGACCGTCCGGCTACCTGACATAGGATTAGCGGCGATTCTGGCGAATGTTCGCAAGAAGGAGTATGGCATCGTCGCCGACTGGATCGAAGATCATCTGCGAAACTACGAGTTGGCCGAGTTCTTGCGTGCCGGGGGAGATGATCCACGCACGCCCGCTCAGCGCGATCAAACGGTGTTTAGCGAGTTTCGCTATCGATTGCTGGACGGATATGTGCTGTTATTTGCCGCTCACTTCAAGGTCTGTCAATGGACAAGAAACGGCGAGGAAAAGGATGCCCCCCAAGGACACGTTATCGGACTTTGTCTCTCTGCTAACGCGCCGAACGGACCAACTCGCCTCGTTCGCTGGTTGCTCAAAGATGTTCCCTGTCCCGGTCTGGATCGCTTGTGGCAAGAATTGAGTAAGGAGCCGGCTCCGTCCGCTCTCGAAGTGTCGAAATAAATCCGCCGAAGCACAAATGGAACAGAGAAAAGGTGGGAGCAGTTCGAAGAGGTTTTCCCCCAACGAATGCTCACACCTTTCCCGTGGACTCTCCGTGAGCGACTAGACCAAACGGCCTTGAGCGTTGATCACGAGATCGACGAACAGACCACCGGCGATAATGCGGAGAACGTAACGGCCTGCTAGATTGACTCGCAGGTTGTTGAACGTCGCCACGCCGTTGACGAAGTTGGCCGTTCGCGGTCCGGTCAACGTGGCACCCGCAGGAGCGCTCAGGATAGTGATGGTCGCCGGTTGGTTGAAGCCCGGCACCGGGTTGCCGAACTGATCCCGAGCAACCACCCGGATGCCGAACGGCGTAGCCACCGAGACCGCCGAAGTCAAAGCGGCAGTGAGCCGGGAGGCAGGAAGCGGTTCGATCACGTTGATAACCAGATCGACCGACTGCGAGCCGTTGTAACTCGGCGCTCCATTGTAGATGGCGGTCACGACGTGGGTGCCCAACGGCAACGCGCCGAGGTTGAGCGAAACCTGTCCTTGAGCGTTGACTGGCAGCGGAGTTTGGGCCACTCCGTTGACGACAAAGGTGACCGTTCCAGGCGGCACGCCGCGTCCCGGAGCCACAGCCACAACCGTAGCTGTTACGGTGACCTGTTGCCCAATGATCGCCGGGTTACGGTTGGCACTCAGCTGTACCGCCGTGTTCGCCGGATTCACGGTGTGGTTGACCGTCATGCTACTGGAGGCGAAGTTCGCTGTTCCGTTGTAGCGTGCGGTGACGTTGTAGTTACCCACTCCGAGATTGAGCTGCAAGCGGGCCAGGCCGTTTTGGTTCAACGCCACTGTGCCGCGGGCCACTCCGTTGACGAAGAACGTCACGGTTCCACCCGGAATCTGTGTCAGCGTGGTACCGAAGAGTCCGCCGCGGACGACAGCGGTGTAGGTGACCGGCTGACCAAACACGGAGGTGGCCACCGACTTGGTCAGGTTCACCGTCGAGGTGAACGGTACCACGGTTTGTTGCAAAGCCGGCGAGTTGCTGCCCAGGTGATTGCCCGAGCCGGAGTAGGTCGCCGTCACATTAAACGTTCCCTGGGTATTGAAGATCAACGGCAGAGACGCGACCCCATTGACCACCGGGGCATTGCCTCGATTGACACCGTTGACAAAGAACGTCACGGTGCCGCTCGGCACACCTTGACCGGGTGCGACCGAGGTGACTGTGGCGTTGATCGTCACCGGCTGGTTGACGGCAACGGGGTTCAACGTGGTGTTGATGGCGACTTGCGTGGCAGCTCGCTGCACCACCTGAGTTCGCGAATCACTGCTCAGAGCGAAATTCGCATTCCCATCGAACCGAGCCGTGATCGTGCGATTGCCCACTTCTAAGGAGTTGACCGAAATACGAGCTACGCCCTGAGAATCGACCGAGACAGAGGGCAGGGCCACGCCATCGACGAAGAAGGTCACGGTGCCACTGGGGGTTCCCAATCCCGGTAACACGGTGCGGACCGTGGCGGTGAATTGCACGGCCTGACCGAAGACCGAGGGATTGGGAGCCACAGCCAAAGTCGTGGCTGTCGTCGCCGCTCCCACGGTGTAGTTCAACGTTCCCGTATTGGCGTTGAAGTTCGAGTCGCCCACATACTGAGCGATGATCGTGTGCATGCCCACGGTGAGAACCGAGGTGTCGATCGACGCTAGCCCCGTCAACGGATTGATGGCCGCCTGGCCCAGCAGGTTGGACGGATCGATGACGCCATCGAAGAAGGCCACCGTACCGGTGGGGAATCCTGCTCCTGGGGGAGCCGCCGTCACACTTGCAGTGAATCGAACGGTTTCGCCGAGCGGAGCAGTGACCGGCTGGGCCGTGACCAATACGTTGACATTGGCACGCTGGACGTTGATCACCAGATCCTGAGCGGGAGCGATCGGTAGATAGTTCTCGTCGCCTTGGTACTGGACCTTCACAATGTGTTGGCCCGTGGTGAGCGAGTTGAGAATGAGCTGCACGTTACCCGCGGCATTGATCGGTAGGTTTTGTGGTGGTCCATTGTTCACGATGAACGTGACCAATCCGGTTGGGACGTTTGCACCCAGTGCGGTGCCACCCGGCGGGACGGCCTTGATGCCTACCGTGACCGTGACCGGTTGTCCGAAGACCGGAGTGGCCGGGCTTTGCGTCACAGTGATCGACGTCGGAGCGCGATTGACTAGTTGGTTCGGAGTCAACGACCGCGATTGGGCGTTGAAGTCTCCATCGCCGTTGAACGTCACTTGCACTTGATGGGTGCCGACCGAAAGAACTAGTCCCAGGTCCAGCACAGGATCCAACACGGCCTGATTGTTTACCAGCGGCTTGTCCGGCACCTGGATACCATCCAAGGTGAAGGTCACAGTGCCTGTGCCCGGAAGCGGTCCCGCACCAGGTTCAGGAGTCACCGTCACCGTGAACGTGACCGGCTGACCGTAGACCGACGGGTTCGACGACGACGTGAGCTGCATCACCACGTCGGCTTTGATTCGGGTAATCACCACTGAGTTGGGCAGATAAGCAATGCTGAACTTCTTGCCATCGATGAAGACGACGTTGCCGACGTCGAATTCACCCGTCACGCCACCTGTTGCAGTGATGATGACGAACGAATCACCGATCGCCACGTTCGGTCCGATGAAGCCATCAATGCTGGCGTTGCCTAGATCGATGGAACCGGTGACCTGAAGCTGATCATGGCCAGTGCCAGGAGTCGTCGAATTCAACTCGACGCGGAAAGTGGTTCCCGGACCCCAAACGTTGCTGCCCGACCGCAGGATACCGGTACTGCCTCCAGGGCTGACCACGCCAACCGCTGGGATCGCTGGATTGCCGCCGTCGATTGTGCCGACGGTGCCGGTGCCGCTCAGCGTACCGCCTTCGAGATCCACGTTGCCGACTGTTCCGTTGACTCGCAGATCGCCGTTGAAGACAGTGGTAAGGCCGGTGTAACTGTTCGGCTTTTCCAGGACGAGAACCCCACTGCCGTTCTTGTTCAGGCCAGCGTTGCCGGTGATCTCCACACCGACTCGCATATCTAGCGGTTGTGGGCCATCGCTGACAGCAAAAGTACGCGTAGCGTTGTTGAGATTCACGCGACCCAGACCGTCGATCAGAGCGGTCTCCGTCGCGCTAGACGTGCCGCTGACGTTGCCATTGAGGATCAACTGACCATTCAGGCCGATGTTCAAGCGACCGCCAACCATATCCAGAGTCGTCGTGGTCAGCAGACCATTGTTGTGAGTAAAGACGTCGCCATCAAGGATCCGCAAAGCGGCAATCGTCTCCGCCAGGCCGTTCAGATCAAACAGCCCGTCGCTCTCGACGCGAACCGTAGCTGAATCGACGATTTGGTTGGGCTGCAAGAGAATCGCCGCCGCTGCTCCGGCCAGCGTGTCGCCGACTGTCAGATCGCCGTTGATGGCGACCGCGCCGCCGGTTTTGTTCAGTTGCAGTGTGCCCTGATTCACCTGCGTCAGACCGGTGTAGGTGTTACTCGTGCCCGCCCCGCCGGTGTAGAGCAGCGTGCCAGGTCCCACCTTGGTGACGCCCAGACCGGCGCTGGCCTGTCCGATCGATTGCGAGATGGTCAGCGTATCGCCGGCTTGGCTGACACCGATGAAAGAATCGCTACCCAGCGTGATCGACGAGTCCCAGGTGTTATTGTTGCTGACGTTGGCCAGCGCTCCTTGATTGTCGAAGCCAGGGCCGTTGAGGGTGAGTGCCTCATTGGAGACCGTGATTCCATTCTGCACCTGGAGCGTCGCACCATTTTGTACGATGGTGCCAGCCGAGGGGCCACCGTTCTGCACGGTGGCGATAGAGACGGTCGTACCCGCTGTGCCGTTGCCGACGAGCTGCGGCAGGTTGACACCGCCCAGAGCATTCTGGAAAGTGACGACGACGAAATTGACGTTTCGCGTGACGGCGACGTTCCCTGGGCCGATGTTCGGTAGAGCTTCGAGAGCTGCTCGGATCTGAGCCGCCGTCGCCCCAGCGGGAATGTTACCAGTCACTTCCATCGGATTGCCGAAGCCGAGCGTGAACGAACCACCCAGGCCGATGATGTTGATCGTTTGCACTTCGTTGAGCAAGCGACCGAGCGAATTATTGTTCTGGATGTTCAGAACCCCAGCTTCAACGACCGTCAATCCGGCGTAGCTGTTGGCGTTGGCGAAGGTCAGTTTGCCTTCACCCACTTTGTGCAACTCGGCGGCCTTGTTCAAGGAAGGCACCGAAGTTGGATCACGAACGATGTCCGCACCGCGAACTAACAATTCGGAACCAGCATCGACACCGATGTTGATGATCGGATTAGGAGAGCCCGAGGCCGCCGACACCGTCGAATTCAGTACGATGTTGCCGGTCCATTCATTGACCCCGGCCACGTTTCGCAAGGCCCCGAGATTGGCCGGAGCGATGCCGCGCCCGTTGAGAATGATCTCCTCGACGTCGAAGATGATCGAACTATCGCTGAACAGTTCGAGAGCGGCTCCGGCACTAACGATAGTACCGTTGCCTGCTGCCGTGGTGCCTCCGGTGCCCAAGGCATTGCGAGCAGCGGCCCGCAGCGCTCCACCGAGGATGTTCGTCAAACCGCTGTAGCTGTTGTCTGCGGTGAGCGTCAAGCGACCTGGACCAATCTTGTCCAGCCCGAAGCTGCCGCCGTCCTCACTAATCGTGCCCGAAATTGTCAGGGTATCCTGTGCCCGGTCAACGGCGAACGAAGCCTTGTTGGGTGGCGTCGGCGGCGGGGGAGCCGGCAGCGACGGGATGGCCATGATCCGCACATTGCCGGCCCAGACGTTGTTGCCAGCAATGTTTTGCACCGCGCCAGTGGCATTGACTCCCGTACCGGAGACATCGAGTTGCTCGCCGATCACCGTGATCGGGTTGCCGGCCAGATCGACGTTCAGTTCCAGCTGAGCGCCATTGCGCACCTGCGTTCCCAATCCACCGGGATTGCCCAAGGCGAGACTGTGTTGAATCTGAAGCTCACCCGCAGCGATGTCGGTGAAGCCATCATAAGTGTTCGCCGAGTTCAGAATCAGCTTGCCCGTTAGCTCCTTAGTGAATCCGCGAACTCCCACACCGTCGGTAATGGTTCCGACTCCAGGCAGGCTCGGCGAACCGACCTTGGTTCCGATGGTCAACTGACTGCCGGAATCCACGCCGATCGTGGAATTGGTGTTCAGGAACAACGTGCCCGTGAAGGTGTTGTTGTTCGAGACATTCCGCAAGGCTCCGGTGAAGTGATCGTTGAACACGCCACCATTGCCGTTGAGTTCGACAAACTCCAAGGCAAGATCCGACTGCAATTCCAACGCCGCACCGGTGCGAACGATCGTGCGACCATTGACCGGATCCGAACTGCCCAGCGCCGACGGATTGCGCACTACCAGGGCACCTTCGACGATGTCGGTCAGTCCCTTGTAAGTGTTGGCTCCGGAGAAGACGACACGGCCCGCACCAGTCTTGGTAACGGTGTTGAGATTGTCGTCCACGTCGGAGATCACACCGACGAAGTTGACCTGAGCCCCGACTTCGGCGCGGAACGTAGTCGGTCCCGTCATGACCACTTCGCCGGTCCACACCGACGAGCCGCTGATGGCTCGGACGCCGCCGCTGTTATCCCGCCGATCATCGAGGAACAGCTGGAACATGCCGCGACCATAAGTGCCGGCGATAATCGTGTTCGTCTGAGTGTTCAGGGCCATGTTGCGGACCTGAACATTAGGCATGCCCACCCCGAACCGCGTCCAAGTGCTACCCGAGCCACCCGGCAGATGGTAGACGCCGTTATCGTTGCCGATGTAGACGTCGCCATTCCGCGGATCGACAACGACCTTGTAGGTCGGCAGATCGGGCAGGTTGCCAGAGATATTCACCCAAGTGCGACCCGCATTAGTGGTCTTGAAGACGTGGTTACCGCCGAAACCAGCCCGGACAACATAGACGACATCGCGATTCCGCGGATCGACTGCGATGTCAACAAAGTTCCCCAGGCCGCCAGCCAGACCCGAGCTGCGATTGACCCACGACAGGCCGCCATTCTTGGTCAGAAACACACCCGTGGAACTCAACACATAAATGGTGCTGGGGTCGTAGGAATCCGCACCGTTGTTGATGGCCAGCGGGAAATCTGGATCCGCTGCCCAGATGCCCTGGCGATCGGCCAGACCGATGCCATTGACTCGACCAAACGGCGTGTTGGCGTTGAGCAACGACCAGTTGGGATTCGGCGCATCCGAGTTCAGCGATTCAAAAAGGATGCCGTTGCCGAACTGATCGATGTCTGGATAAACCAAGCGAGACGGATTCACCCGATCCAGCACAAATGGGAAGTACAACCCAACCTGCGGCGAGGTAGTACGAATCGTCGTCCACGAACCCACTACGCCGCCTGCCAGCGAACGGCGAAGCACCCCGTTCTGGACGTGGAACATGACGTTGGGATTCTTGTTGTTGATGAGGGCAATGCCGCCATCGCCCAGATCAACCGAGGCCCAAGTGTAGCTGTCATTGAACAGTTTGGTGCCGTTGTCCTGGCTGCCGCCAATGGCAAAGAACGGATTCGTCGGATGCGAATCGATCCCGACGAACTGGGTGATCTGGAGGAAGTTTCCGTTGAGATTGGTCCAGATTGCCTGACCCACTGCCGGCGGCGTGGTGTTCTCCATCCGCCAGATGCCGCCATCGTTGCCGACAACTAAGCGTCCGTTGCGGTCGAACCTCGCGGAATGGTAGTCGACGTGCGGACCTCGTCCGTCGACGCCGGGATCGACATCGATCCAATCCGTGCCGTTGTAGACGTGCGGACCCGAAGTGAACGGGCCACCGACGCCGCCGAGGAACACGAAGTTCGGATTGGTCGGATTGACCGCGATGGCGATGTTGTACCAACCCTGCGTGCCGAACGGCCCCGCACTTGACCCCTGCGGACTGGGTTGCGATCCCAACGCTGCCCAGGCTCCGATGGTCCAGACTCCCGTGGCAGGATTGTAGGTGGCAGCCGTATTGACCACTTCGCGGAACGTTCCTGCGGTTCCTTGATCCTGGCGTGGAAAATTGACAGGGAAGGCGATGGCGGCATACAGCGTGACCACGTTGCCGATCTTGGTGCCGTCCATTTCGATGCGGCCATTCCGCGGCTGATTGGTGTACTGAGTACCACTTGCACCGGTGAATGTTTCTAAGGCCGAAGGGAAGCTGTTTCGCGTCCAGGTGGCCCCGCTGTCGACCGAGATGTACGCCCCGCTGGTCGTGCCGCTGAGGAACCCGAACATGTCGCTAACTGTGAAAGCAATAACGCGATTATTCGGTGTTGGCTGGAAGTGAGCGTTATATACCACCAGATCGGTGAAGCGATTCTCCGTAGTCAGGACCGTGTTCTCATCGTCGGTCGGAATCAAACCATTGGTCAGGTTCGTCCAGTTGGCACCATCGAATCGCCACACGCCGAAGTTACCTGGTGTGGTGAAAGTACCACTTCCCATGACGGCGACGTAGATCACATTGGGGAAGACCGGGTCTACGACGATTTTGGAGATCGTTTTTCGGTCAAAAGCATTGCCGGGTGGTTGGATCAGGGTCCACGACTGTCCGTAGTTGGTCGACCGCAAAATACCGCGACCATAGAACGAGTCACCCGAGTTGTTCGCCTCTCCCAGGCCGACATAGATCGTGTTTGAGTCGGTCGGAGCAACAGCGATGGCCCCCGTGAAGATCACCTGCGGAAGACCCGGAATCCCGGCATTGTCAATCAACGGTTCCCAGGTGAAACCGCTGTTCTTGGAGCGCCAGGCACCACCACCCGCCGCGGAGACGTACAGCACATTGGAATCGAACGGATCGGGGACCACGCCGGTGACTCGACCCGTGGCGAAGTTGCCCGACCAGAGCGGTTCATTGATCGGAGCCGGTCCTTGCGGGAACCAGCGCAGCGGGATGTTCGGAGCCACGTCCGGACCGTTGCCGATCACCGTAAGTTTCTCACCCGCGATGGTCAGGTCGCCCTGGAGTTGCAGTTGAGCATCCGCGGTAATCGTTGTGCCGCCCAGTGACGATCCCAGGGCTGTCGGTGATTGCAGGTTGACGACGCCGGCCTCGATCAGCACTTCGCCCTGGAATTCGTTGTTGCCGCCCAGAACGAGAATTCCGCCATTGCGTTTAACGAAGCCACCAGGGCCGGTGATCGGTTTGTAGAACGCCAGCCGCGAGTTGTTCTTGGTGTCGATGCGAACATCGGTCAGCAGGACAACCGGGCCATTCCACAAGTTATCTTCGTTCAGGTTGACGAGGGTATCGATCGGTACCGGGAAGGAGAAATCATGCGTCGGATCGTCGGCAGTGACGTTCCCGCTCCCCGCGAGGATCAACGACTCTTTGACCTGGATCCCACCCGGAAGACCGCCGTTGAAGTTGATCAGTGGCACGTTGGCCGTCGAGTAGCCAGCGATTTCGAGGGCTGCTCCCGCCAGAACCTGAGTCGTGCCGTCTAGCATACCCAGAGCGGTGTTGTGCTGAATGCGGATCACACCTTCCACGACTCGGTTGTTGCCGGTGTAGGTGCCCTGACCCTGCAGATAAATGCGCTTACGACCGAGCTTGTCGAACCCGGCTGGAATCAACGCTGGAGGATTGGGAATGCCGTTCTGAACATTGGCCGCGTTCGACAACCCTTCCTGAATCAGATTGGTGAAGGTCAATTCACTGAACGTCACGGAGACATCCGTGCTATCAATATCTGCACCGATGCCGACTCGTGGGAAGGCGTTCGTGGCCACCAGCGTGACAATTCCGGTGATCGTGTTCAGGTTGCTCAGGTTGAGTATCGCACCCCGTTGGTTCAGCTCGGGGAAGCGATGATCGATCCCTTGGCCCGAGGCGATGATGCGCTCCGGCACCACGATCGGAAGAGGATTGACGCTACGGGTCTGCTTCAGCACCAGCATCGCTCCCTGAGCGACATAGGTTTCCGGCTGAATCGTGTCAGGGCCGGGCACCGCTCCGCCTAAAGCGCGATTGTTGCGGATGGTGATCCAACCCTGGCGAATGAATGTCTGCCCGGTGTAGGTGTTCGATGCCGTCAGCACCAGTTCGCCCAGGCCAAACTTGGTCAGATTCGAGCGGAACGGAGGTACGTTGTCGTCGATGATCTGTCCGCTGATCGTCAATTGACTGCGATCAAACGGTAAGAAGTCAGGGCCGTGGTCGGGTTCGACTCCGATACCCACACCGGTGCCTGTGAAGCTAACATTGCCACGCGGGATGAGTAGTTGAAGTACAAGCGTTCCCGTAAGTTCATTGACGCCACGAATGTTGCGAATCGCACCGTCATTATTGACACCGTTGCCCATCGGCAGAATGGCTTCTTGCGAGATGACAATGTCGGTGTTCAGATGCGGCAGGGCATGCGGCGGATTGGCGAACGGAGCCTGAGAATCCGCGATCTGATCTGCTTCCAATTCCAGCGTCGCGCCAGGGAAGATCCAGGTGGCATTTCGAGCGGAGTTGGTTCCGGCTCCAAGTGCCTGCGAATCGCGAATGTTCAGATAGCCCGCGAGAATCTCGGTTCGCCCCCGGTAGGTGTTGGCGTTGACCAGCACGAGCCGACCACCTCGGGTTTTGATAAACGAGTAATCCGGCTGACTGGTCAATCCACCGGAAAGATTGGTATCGACCACATTGCCGGTGAGGAACAAGGTCGAGCCAGTTTCCACACCAATGCCAACAGTGGGAAGTGCCTGCGAGGGGATCGCGTTGGTAAATGCCCAGAAGCGGAAATCACCGAAAACCGAGGTATCGTCACTCCACAGAGAGATATTCTGGGCCCAGGTGTTATGCCCGCTGAGGTTGTTCAGGGCACCGGTCACGGTGGCTCCGGAAGCAGCTCGTGGGAAGGCTGCCGCCGTTTCGATCCCGGGGCCATTTAACGTCAACAACTCGCGCGGGACCGTGAAGCCGTCGCCTGAGGGATTGACGTTGGGATCAATTCGAGCCGCATTGGGCACAAACTGGATCTGCAAAGTTCCTGCACGGTTGGGGAAGCTCTGTACGACGGTATCGTTGACGCCGTAGACCGGAATCACGTCGTTGCCCAGAGCCAGCGAGTGCCGTATCCCCAGGATGCCCTGGTTGATGATGGTCCGACCGCGGTAGAGGTTGCCCGTGGCTGTGTTCAGCGGATCGAAAATGATCGATCCCGGACCTTCTTTGGTGATATTGTGACCCGAGCCGGTATCGCTGATGACGCCGGTGATGATCATCGTTCCCGCTCTGGCTCCGAGCGTGGAGTCGGAGTCCAGGACAATCGATCCAGCGAGTGTGTTGATACCGGCGATGTTGATGAGCGCGCCATCGTTCTGTGGACCGGCTCCGTTGACGATGATCGGCTCGAAGATATTGCCTGCGACATTTTCGATCTGTAACTGGCCGCTACGGGTAAAAGTGCTAACAATCGTGGTTGGCGCGGACGAACTGCCCAGAGCATTGGCGTGACGAACATTCAGCTGACCTTCTGTGATGAAGATCTCGCCCATAAAGCCGCTGTTGTCCGCGGTGAGAATCAGCGTGCCGGGACCGTCCTTGCTCAGCCCCACGCCTGACGCGCCGATGAGCTGGCCATTGATGCGCAGTTCGGCATTGGTGGTACCGACCGTGAAGAACTGGCGATTGCCGGCTGCTCCTCCGAAGAGGATGTTGAAGTCGATGACGTTGTTGGTCGATCCCAGGTTAGCGATGATGAAGCCGGTGTTCGCCGCCTCTTGTCCGAGAGTGATCGGCAAGCCGTTGAGCGTATAGCCACTGCCTGAGAACGTGATCGAATTGACCAGCAAATTCTCTATATCGTTGGTGGCCAAGAACTTGGCCGCGCTGATGGGGAAGACAATGTCATCACCATTGACCGGCGCGGTGTCGAATTGCCAGTTGGCCGGATCCGACCAGTTGTTCGTCAAACCACCGCCATCCCAAACCCGAGTGGCGGGAGCGATACGTTCCTCGAACGTTTCTAAAAAGAGCCTCCGCGCCTTGGGCCTCCGCGCGTTGGCCAGCTTTTGATAGTTGGGAAACAAAGAACGCAACCAGCGCGACCAGGCGGCACGCTTCATCGGGAGGCCTCTTCATCGGGTGACGTGAGTAGGGACTATTGAACAATCCGCGCGCGGACACTAGCCTTCACCAACAGCTAGCCATACGCAGCGGGCTGTCCCGTGGTCCTAACAGTGTTCCACGCTGTATCTGAGATGAGATACCCGGTTTCAAAGTTCCCTTCAAGCGGAGAAGGATAAACTTTTCGTGTTAGTGAGTCCGATCGGGTCAGGCAAAACGGGAGGTGTGGTCTGTGCGGACAAGCCGGTTGGGATGGTTTTTTCGATTACTCTTGAAGAATCGAAGAAGTGCTCATTGACGAGGCGAGTTACTAAGATTAACTCAGTGTAGGGTCTTTCTCTCCCACCGCATAGATTCTCTTTCCAGGAGTGGCCATCGTGAGCGATCCAATCACAAGCCGATTATCTCGCCGAGACATGCTGCAAACTTCAGGCACCCTTGCCGCCGGAGCACTGGCTGGTCTGGCTATTCCCGCTGTTCATGCCGCTGGGGACGATCTGATTCGCGTTGCTCTGGTCGGCTGCGGCGGACGTGGAACCGGCGCGGCTACTAACGCTCTCTCCACCAAAGGGCCGGTTCAACTCGCGGCGATGGCCGACGTTTTTGAAGATCGTCTCAACAGCAGTTACCGGCAAATCTCACGCTCCGAGGTCGGTAAAAAAGTCGACGTGCCACCCGAACGCCGCTTCATCGGTTTTGACGCCTATAAAAAGGCTATCGACAGTCTGAAACAGGGCGATGTCGCCATCTTCGCCACTCCACCGGCGTTCCGTTGGGTCCATTTCAAATATGCCATCGAGAAAGGCGTCCATGTTTTCATGGAGAAGCCGGTCACCGTCGATGGCCCGTCTTCGCGAAAGATGTTCGAGCTGGCCAAGGAAGCCGAAAAGAAGAATCTCAAGGTTGGCGTCGGGCTAATGTGCCGGCACTGTGAATGTCGCCAGATGCTCTACGACAAGATCCGCAACGGCGACCTCGGCGAGATCAACCTGCTACGAGCCTACCGCATGCATGGTCCGATCGGCTCGGCGCATGTGCCCAAGAAGCCTAATAATATGAACGAGCTGATGTATCAGATCCGCAACTTTCACGCCTTCCTCTGGGCCAGCGGCGGAGCCTTCAGCGACTTCCTCATCCACAACATCGATGAGTGCTGCTGGATGAAAGACGCCTGGCCGACCGAGGCCAAGGCTTCGGGTGGACGTCACTATCGCGGCGACAACGTCGATCAAAACTTTGACACCTACTCGGTCGAGTACACTTTCCCCGATGGCGCGAAGCTGTTTCTCGAAGGCCGAACGATCAACGGTTGCAAGCAAGAGTTCGCCAGCTACGCGCATGGCAGCAAAGGCAGTGCGGTTATCTCCGCTAATGCTCATAGCTCGGGCCGTTGCCCCGTCTACGCTGGTCAACTGCTGAAAGGCAAAGCCGTCTGGCGCGCTCCACGCAACGAGCCAAGTCCGTATCAAGTGGAGTGGGACCGGCTCATGGATGCGATTCGCAACGACAAACCGTTCAATGAAGCCAAACGCGGCACCGAGGCCAGTCTGGTCACGGTCATGGGCCGACTCGCGGCTCATACCGGCCAGGTCTGGACCTACGAGCAAACGTTGAACCACGAACACGAGTTCGCACCAGACGTGGACAAACTGGAACTGAACGGACCTGCGCCGCTTCAGGCCGACCAGTCGGGCAAGTATCCCGTGCCAGAACCCGGCATCAAGATCAAACGCGAGTATTGAGCAGTCGTCCACCTCCGCGAGGGGGTGGCCTGCCCTCAGCGACGGGGATGATTACTGTTGTTTGCCATCCATGAGGTCCCGATTGAGGACACGTTCGCCGAAGCCTTTCCCATGACGGCCTGTCGCTTGCTGATTACAGCGGCGACAGCGTCGTGGGCACAGATCGCGGCACAGCAAGCGACCGGATACGCGGCCAGCGTCATCGGTTGTGACGCCGAGGCTGGCATTGAACGTGAACTGCATCCCGACGAAACCCCAGACGGACGCCCCGGCGTCAGTGTGCTGCTCTTCGGTTTCAGCCGTGATGCCCTGTTGAAAGCCGTTCTCAACCGTGTTGGCCAGTGCGTTCTCACTTGTCCGACGACCGCCTGTTTCAACGGTCTGCCGGTCGATAAGGCCCGTGCCTTGCGGATCGGCGGGGGCTTACGGTTTTTTGGAGACACTTTTCAGATCTCCAAACTGCTCGAAGGGCGTCGCTTCTGGCGTATTCCGACGATGGACGGCGAATTCATTTGCGAGGATTACTTCGGCACAGTCAAGGGCGTAGCCGGAGGCAACTTCCTCATCCTCGGTGAAACGCAACAAGCGGCACTGACCGCCGCTGAATCGGCCATCCAAGCCATTGGCGCGGTCCCTGGCGTGATCGCGCCGTTTCCCGGTGGCGTGGTTCGCTCCGGCAGCAAGGTCGGCAGCCGTTACAAAAAACTCAAGGCCAGCACTAACGATGCCTACTGTCCGACACTTCGCGCTCAGGTGACGAGTGCCCTGCCGACCGGCGTTGGGGCTGTTTACGAGATCGTGCTGGACGGACTCGACCTCGCCAGCGTCGAACAGGCCATGCGTGTTGGCATTCGAGCGGCTTGCCGACCTGGGATCGTTCGCATCACTGCGGGTAACTATGGCGGCAAGCTCGGGCCGTTTCACCTTCAGCTGCATCAATTGTTCCGCGAGTGACTTCATGCTGCGACTCACTTACCACGGCTCGACGAATATTCCGGTGGAAGCGGAGTGCATTACACCGGATTGCCTCTCGGGAAAATCCCCGCAAGAAATCGCACAACTCCCCGTTCAGTATGGCAACGTCTCGGTGCCCCTCGGCGAGTTTTTCCATGTTCAAGGCGATGCTAGCGACGGTCAGGTTTTGGTCGAAGGCGACACCTCGCGTGTGAAACTGCTGGGAGCAGGGATGTCGCACGGGCGGTTGATGGTCTCTGGGGATGTCGGCATGCATGTGGGAGCCGAGATGACCGGCGGCGAATTGATCGTCCAAGGCAATGCCGGCGATTGGGTCGGGGCCGAGATGCGCGGGGGGCGGATCAAGGTCCACGGTAATGCGGGCCACTTGGTCGGGGCGGCCTATCGCGGCGCTCACGTCGGTATGCGTGGCGGAGTCATTCTGATTCGTGGCAAGGCCGGCAACGAGGTCGGCGCGGGCATGCGTCGCGGCCTCATCGCTGTGGGAGCCGTGGGCGATTTCCCCGGGGTCTCGATGATCGCCGGCAGCCTATTGGTCTTCGGCTCCGTGGGACTACGGCCCGGGGCGGGGATGAAACGCGGCACTCTGGTTTTCGCCGGAGAACCCCCTACGCTTTTGCCGACATTTCGCCTCGCTTGTGTCTACGAGCCGCTGTTCCTGACTTTGTATCTTCGCCAGTTACGCGCCTGGAACTATCCCGTCCCCGAACGCTGTTTTACTTCTCGCTGGCGGCGCTACAGTGGGGACTTTGTCGCCCTGGGCAAGGGGGAAATTCTGACTCCCGCTTGAGTCGCTGGTTAGCGCTCAGGCAGTCTGCTCGGCAGCATCGGCTTGGCGACCTAGTAACTCGATGGCCAACTCGCGGAGGCGAAACTTCTGGATTTTCCCGTCACGGTCATCGGAAAAGTGTCGGTGAATTGCCAGTAGCGCGGCACCTTGTACGAGGCCAACTGAGATCGACAATGCGCCGAGAGGGTCGGCTCGTCGACGCTGCAACCGGGAGCTAGCCGAATCCAGGCCATGACTTCCTCGCCGTATTTGATGCTGGGCACGCCGATTACTTGAGCTTCGGCAACCCCTGGGTGAGCAACAAGGACTTCTTCGATCTCTCTAGGAGAAATATTCTCGCCGCCGCGGATGATCATGTCCTTGAGTCGACCGACAATGCGGACGTAGCCATCGGGTTCCATGACGGCCTGATCGCCGGAGTGCATCCAGCCTTGCGGATCGATGGCGGCATGCGTGGCCGCTGGATCACGCCAGTAGCCACGCATCACGCTGTAGCCGCGTGTGCAAAATTCGCCGGCCTGACCGCGTGGTACGATGCGGCCTGTTTCGCGGTCGCGAACACAAATTTCGCAATGGGGCTGTACTCGGCCCACTGTGCCGACTCGCTTCTCCAGTGGGTCGTCGCGTGAACTGAGCGTGGACAACGGCGAGGTCTCGGTCATGCCGTAACCAATCGCCACCTCGGGCATGTGCATGCGAGCGATCACCTGGCGCATCAGTTCAATCGGGCAGGGCGACCCGGCCATGATGCCAGTCCGCAGCGAGGAAACGTCCGTTTGCACGAATGCGGGATCGTCGAGCAAAGCGCGAAACATGGTCGGAACGCCATACAGGGAGGTGCAACGCTCAGCTTGAATGGCCGCTAGTGTTGGACCAGACTGGAACCAGCCGCCCGGCGTGACCATGCATGCTCCCAGACTGGTACAAGCCAGATTCCCCAGCACCATGCCGAAACAATGATAAAACGGCACGGGAATACAGACGCGATCGGCTTCGCTGTAGCCCAAACTCAGACCAACCAGATAGGCATTGTTCAGAATGTTATGATGAGTCAGTGTCGCCCCTTTGGGATTTCCCGTTGTTCCTGAGGTGTACTGGATGTTGATCGGATCATCGAACTGTAACGTCTTCTCGATCGCTTCGACCTCAGATTCGGCGACGCTATCGCCACGGGTCAGCAGACCGTCCCAATCTCGATCGAGATGCACAGTCGCCTGTAGATCGGGGCATTGGCCACGCACTGCCTCCAGCATCGGGCCATACTGCTGCGAGCGAAAGCTGTCGGCATGGAGCAACAATTTGCAGCCGGATTGTCGCAGCACATAGCCGAGTTCGTTGGCCAGATAGGCCGGGTTGACGTTCACCAGAATAGCCCCGAGGCGTGCGGTGGCATACTGGACGACCACCCACTCAAAGCGGTTGCTGGCCCAGATGCCAACGCGATCGCCGGGTTGCACTCCCAGGGTCAGCAGTCCTCGTGCGGCCCGTGAGACACATCGCCACAACTCGTCGTAGGTCATGCGGATCTGTTGGCTACAGACGATGAGCGCCTCATGGTGGGGAACCCGCTCGACGGTTCGCCGCAGATTGTCGCCGATTGTCTCGCCCAATAGTGGAGTAGCATAGGCTCCGTGTGCATAAGAAAGATTCGCGGACATGCGATTCACCCGATGCGTCCGTGTAGAATGGAATAAGCAGCCACAGGATCGCACAGCGTGGCATAAGATGCAAGTTGCAATCCAACCGGGTCGCCGATAAAAAATGAGCATGCCAACCTATCCCCTGTCCCAAGTGGGGGCCTGATCGATGCCCCTGCTCACACGCATCTACTTCAACGCGGTGTTTGGCTCGCTGGGTGGATTGCTCGGCTGGTTGTTGTTCTGTCTGTTTGGCAATCCTCATGTAAGCGAAGAGCAACTCACTTGGCAACTGATTCAAGATGGCGGCTTGATCGGTGCTGGCATCGGTTACTTTGTGGTCAGTGTCGAAGCCATCCGCGATCGAGCCTGGCTGCGCTTCGTTCGTTTGGCGAGCTACGGGGCGATCTTGGGAGCGCTGGGCGGAGCGGTGGGCATCCTCCTTGCCGAGTTCGTCAATTATCGCCTGGTCGGAGGCATCGGAGCGATTCGTGGCAGTCAACTCAAGTTTTTCGCTACGGTGCTTAGCCGTGGGCTTGGCTTTCTTTTTCTGGGAATTCTGGTCGGACTGAGCGAAGGGATCGCTTTTCGCTCCCGAGCGAAGATGGGCTATGGAGCAATCGGCGGAGCGCTGGGCGGGTTTTTGGGCGGCTGTTTGTTCGGGTTCATCTATCTATTCAGCTTGGAACGAGGCGGAGACGCAGCTTTGGCCGGAGCCACGGGGCTGGTCCTACTTGGCGCGTTCATCGCTGCCCTTTCTTCGCTGGTGCGGAGCGTTTTTCAACCTGCTCGTTTGCGAGTGCTGCGCGGCTGGCAAGAGGGCCGCGATTATCCGCTAGACAAACCAGAGGTCTATCTGGGACGGGACGAACATGCCGATGTGGCTTTGTTCCGAGACATGACCGTGCAGCGGCAACATGTCCGCATCGAGCGAAGTAAGAATGGCTATGTGTTGCACAATCTGGGTGCCCCGCCTGAGTTCACTCGCGTCAATGACATTCCCGTCACGCAACCTTGTGTCTTGCACGACGGCGACCGACTGCAAGTCGGCAAGATCGTGCTTCGCTTCGAGTGGAAGACGTCGCCGACTTCAGCGGATCGTGGTCGCTCCAGCCGCTCGGTGCCAGTGAGTACGGGCAAAGGATAAACTCATTTACGGATCGACTTTGTCATGATTCAAGTCTGTCCTCGGTGCCAACGAGCTAATCCGTCGATCGCAGTCTACTGTCATTATGATGGAGGTGTGCTACGGCCCGATGCCGCGGGTAGTTCCCGGACTTTTCCCCGCGAGTTTGTCTTTCCCTCGGGCCGACGCTGTCGCACTTTCGACGACTTGGTAGGTGGAATTTACTACGAATGGGAGGATTCGCTCCAGTTACTGCGCGATGGGACGTTTGCCCGCTTCCTAGCCTCGATTGGTCGAGCCGACCTTGCCAGTTTGATTCGCCAGTCGCAGGTGGATGCCGCCGTGGACATCGCCCTGACACATTTTGTCCAGGCTCTGCCTGCCCCGCAGGTACAAGGGCCAAAGCTCGGACTAAACCCACGTCGACTGATCGTCGGGCCGGCCCGAGTCGGCGAGCAACGCTCGATTACGCTTCATGTCAGCAACGAGGGACGCGGTATCCTGCAAGGACGTGTCACCGTTGAGCCAGGCACCACCTGGCTGAAGTTCCCTCACGGAGCAGATGCCGCCTCCTTTCCCGTCCATGCACCGCGAGAGCAGTCCCTGATCGTCCTGGTCGATTCCACGGGACTGGTTGTCGGTCAGCAGTATGCCAGCAAGCTAGTCGTCATCACCAACGGCGGCATCGCCGAGATACCGATCCGGCTGGAACTGACGGCTCGGCCCTTCGCTCATGCTCCCTATCAGGGGGCAACGACGCCGCGGGAACTGGCTCGGAAGATGCGCGATCAGCCGCATCCCGCAGTGCCGTTGTTGCAAGCCGGGGAGGTCGAACGCTGGTTCATTTCCAATGGCTGGACCTATCCGATCGTGGGCGAGCCGGCTAAGGGATTGGCCGTCGTCCAGCAGTTTTTCGAGGAACTCGGTCTGGCCAGCGTGCCTGAGATCCATCTCGCCCAAAAAGAATTTTCGCTCTCTTGTCGCCCCCCCGAAGTTCTCAAGGAACAATTTGTCATTCGCTCGCCAGCTCGTCGTCTGGTCTACGCTCGCGCCACTTGCGACGCCCCCTGGCTACGGATCGCTACACCGAACGTTTCCGGACAGGTACAGGCGGCGATCGAGTTCACCATCGATTCCTCGCTGATGCCAGAGGATCGCGTCTGGGAAACAACGCTGCGCGTGGTGGCCAACGCGGGACAGAGTTTTCAGGTGCGTGTGCGTGTCGAGGTCCAGGGCAACACTCAAAGTTGGTTTCGCTCCCCCCGCACCAGGTCCGCACCCAGAGCCAAACCGACGACAACCAAGCCGACTCCTTCGGGGTTGTTACCTCCAGTACCTGCTCCAGCAAAGCCGACGGCGTTTGGTACGATGATTCTCACAGGCATGCTGTTGGTAGGGCTGGTTCGGTTGGTCTTGGTTGTGCCGGCAGATGTCCTAGCTCGATGGCTCAACCCCGAAATGACCGCCAGTGGGTGGTTCGACCTCCCCGAAGCCAATGCGGGATACTTGCGTCGTCTGGCCGTCTGTTTTTCGTTCGTCGGAGCGTTTGCGGGGGTATGGCTGGTGCGGCGTCGTGGCGGTCGCTGGACAGATAGCGCTGCTGGTCTCTTCGCAGGAGCCATCGCGGGGGTGGCTGCTGGAGCCACCCTGGGTTGTCTGCTCGTTGTCGGAGACGCTCCGGCGCGACTAGTGTTGGAAGCCAGCTCTGTACTACAACATTTGCCCTCGATTTTGGCGATTTTGCTCTGGATCGCAGCTGTCTCACTCAATTGGGCCTTGCTTGGTGCGACGTTCGCGGTCTTCCTTTACGCCTTAGGAGAGCGTGGTCGAGAACTTCTGCGGCAGCTGGCCTCGCCGCTCAGGTGGCTATTCGGACGCTTCGCTCAAGGCGAGGCTTTCAGCAGTTCTTGACGGAAGGTTCGCACCTGCTTCTGAATGACTGGTGGGAGTTTGGAACGAAGGAAGTTCGAGCCATCAAACCAACCGCCCGGTTCCTGAAAGATGATGTGGCCCTCGACGAAAAGCGCCCCTTTGGGTTGGCTCAGTCGGGTGATTTTGACGTAATACCCTGCGCCATCGTAGGGGGTCGGTTTGCCCACTTTGAACTTGCCTTCGCCGAGCTTCGTTAGTGAACGCCATTCGTTGGGCAGTTCTTTATCGCCGCGAAAACGAGGATCGAGTCGACCGGCAGCGATGAGAGATTCCGCCGATTTGCTCCAGTAGGAGTGAGCCGTAACATTCAGCTGCACTTTGTCCAGCAAGTTAAAATCGATGTGCCCATAGCCTTCATGCTCCGGATCGGTCAGCTTGAGGCCCCGAGCGGCGAGCTGCTCCGTGGACACGGCTCCGGCCTTGCCCTCTTTGCGGTTCAGATCCAGCACGCGATCGAGAAACTTCTTGTCGGCAACTACGTCCAGTTCGCCGTAAGCCACAAAAATGACCTGCAAACGGCGCGTCACCGAACGCGGGGCGGCAGGGGGGATCTCTCGCAGAATCAGTTTCTCGGGTGCGACCGGCGAATTGCGGATGAAGGTGGCGTAGTCGTAGTCCTCGGCAATCAGTTTGCGAATCAGGGCCTGTTGTTCCTTGGGTGACAAGCCGTCCGCGAACAGGGGTTGCGGCAGCGGAATCTTGCTAGCAGCTCCAACATCGACCCCGTTTTGCCGCAACTCTTGATAGACGGGATTGAGTTTTTCGTGCGGATCCGCCTCGCTCACCAGTGAGGCTCCCAGAAGAACGAGTGTGTAGATCATGATCGGGTTGTCGCTCACTGAGAAATTACCAGTATTGGGATAGACAGAGTCTTATTATTTGGATTGATCCATCATTTCGGTAGAGCGGGCGGCGGGTTGAATGGTTGCTGTCTCATCTGTTGTTGTGCCTTGGTTGCCTGGAGCTGGCCGATCCAAGCCAGACCGATCATTCCTCCGCAGACGAGTACCAACATCCCGTTCAGCAGAGTGCCAATGATGCCACAGACCCAACCCGCCTGCGTCGAGCCAAACCCTTCTGGATCGATGTCGCCGCTCCGCATCCGTTTCAGGTCGGAACCGCCCATGATCCAGGCGAGCAGTCCCGGAACCCAGCCGATGATCGCCAGGCAGAGAAACGGTAGTACCAGACTGATAATTCCCATCGTTAGAATTAACCCGCCGCGGTGCGGTTCGCAGTCAAACTTGCGAAAACGCATCTCGCTGCGAGGGTAGTCATCGTCGACGGCATAACGATTTGGGCTGAGTCGTTCGCCACAGGCGATACAGCGCCGTGCGTCGCGATGGACGGTACGTCCGCACTCGGGACAAGAGGTTAAATCATCGTGGGCATCCGAAAGTTTGGCTCGGGGGCGTGAAGCAGCCTCTTGGCGTGAAGCAGCTTCGGGTTTTGACGAGGACGACTTTGGCGGATGCAACGGAGGTGGAGTCTCTCGCGGAAGCGGATTGGACGTCGGTTCCACAGGATCAGGCGTCGGTTCCACAGGATCGGGTTTCAATTCCAGATCGAGAGATTTCCAAACTTCTTTCGCTTCCGATTGCTGCGAAACCGAATCTAAGGAGAGATCCTGTATGGGGGGAATAGCTGGCGGCGCTTCTGCCGATTGCTCTCTGGGAGAGTCGAACGTCGCGTTACAGGCCGGGCAGCGAACTTTGCGACCGATCAGCGAGTCTGCGACTCGGAGTTGACCGGCACACGACGGACATTCGACGATGATTGGCATAGCGTATCCACTTCTCGGACCACGAACGATCGCTTAATAGACCATTCGAGCATCAATTGCCCTTATTGTACAACGAGAATCTGAAAGAGGAGTTTGCAGATGACGCACTTTGCCGATCGACTCGCTGCCGCCGTTCAACAGAAACGAACGCCATTGTGTGTCGGCCTCGATCCCCGCTGGGAGTCGTTACCGGTGTCTATCCGAGAACGGTATCCGCAGCCGGCTTCCGCATATGAGGTGTTCTGTCAGCGGGTGCTGGAGATCGTGGCTCCTCTGGTGGCAGTGGTGAAGCCACAAGTGGCCTTTTTTGAACAGCAGGGCGAAGCCGGCTACGCCGTCCTGGGAAGGTTGCTACGCCGGGCCAAATCACTGGGTTTGCTGACGATCCTCGATGGCAAGCGCAATGACATCGCCTCGACAGCGACGGCCTACGCCGAGGCGGCTTTCCAACAGTGGCAAGTCGATGCTTGCACTGTCAATCCCTATCTCGGACGAGACGCGGTTGAGCCGTTTCTTAGCTGTGCGCGTGGTTGTCAGGCTGGGGTGTTTCTCCTGGTTCGCACCAGCAATCCTGGAGCTGGACTGTTCCAGGATCTGCGCGTCGAGGATGGTCGGTTCGTTTATGAACATGTTGGGGCGGCGGTAGCGAGTTGGGCACGCGAGAACCTTGGAGCCTGTGGATTTGGCGATGTTGGCGCGGTCGTCGGGGCCACCTACCCCGTCGAGTTGCAGCTGCTCCGCGATGCCTTGCCGGAGGTCTGGTTCTTGGTGCCCGGCTTCGGTGCTCAGGGCGGATCGGCGGATGATGTTCGACCGGCCTTCCGTGAAGATGGGCTGGGAGCAGTTGTCAACAGCTCGCGTGGCATTTTGTTTCCCTTCGCTCCCGAAGCCGACGATTGGGAACAACAGATCGAAGCTGCGACTCACCAGGCGATTGAGGCTATGCGAGCAGATCGACCCCCGGTTCGCCCTCGGTGATCTCGCCGATGACGTGAGCGGGATAACCCGACTCGTCGAGTTGACGCAGCACGCTGTCGGTGTAGTAACGACTGACAATCATGACAAAACCGATGCCCATGTTGAAGACGCGGAACATCTCGTCGTCGTCAATGTTGCCTAGCCGCTGTAGCCAGGCAAAAATGGGCGGAATCGGCCAGGATCCCTTGCGAATGCGTGCCCGCCGTCCCGTGGGGAGAACCCGAGGCACGTTGCCGGGCAAGCCTTCGCCAGTGATGTGGGCCAGGCCACGAACCACTTTTCGCTTGACCGGATAGTGAGCCAAGATATTCCGCAAGGCGCGGACGTAGATGCGGGTTGGAGTGAGCAGCGCCTGGCCGACTGTTGTCCCTAATTCGGAAATGAAATCTCCGGGTTGAAGTCGGGCATGATCGAAGACCACCTTCCGGGCCAGACTGTAGCCGTTGGAATGCAGGCCGGTGGATTCCAGGCCGATCAGCACGTCTCCAACGCGAATCTGGCGTCCGTCGATGATGTGATCGCGTTCCACCACGCCGACGCAAAATCCCGCCATGTCGTATTCGCCGGGAGCGTAAAAATCCGGCAGAATCGCGGTTTCGCCGCCAACGAGAGAGCAATCGGCTTCCAGGCAACCATCACTGATTCCCTGAACCAACTCTCGGGTCAGTTCGGGATCATCCTTGGACATGGCCAAATAGTCGAGAAAGACCAATGGCTCGCCCCCGGTACACAGACAGTCGTTCACACTCATCGCCACCAGATCAATCCCGACGCTGTCGTGCTTATTCAGCAGGATGGCGATCTTGAGCTTGGTGCCGACCCCATCGCAGGAGGAAACCAGGACGGGATGCTTGAAGTTGCGGGCGAACAAGCGCGTGTTGAAGTCCAGGCTAACCAAGCTCGCGAAGCCGCCAAACCCATCCAGGACACGCGGTGAATGAGTCCGTCGTACCAGCGGCGCGATGGCATCGATGCTTTTCTCGTACAGATCGAGATCGAGACCGGCGGCGCGATAGGTTAATTTGTTCGGGGTGTCCATCAGGTCGGTCCCAGCGTGCCACGCGAGCAGAGAACGCGGCAAGAACGTTCTCCCAGTGCCTTGGAACAGGCATGATAGGCCCTCAGGCCGCACGTGGCCGCGCTCGACCGCCGATCGGATGTTCCAACATGGCCCAAAGATCGATGCCCAACGCGGCGAGTAACGGGGCGAGACTAGTAGCGAGCAGTTCAGCACGCGACAGCAAAGGCCAGCTCAAGTGGGTTTGCTCCCAGATCAGCCGCAGCTCGTAGGCATCTCCCCCGGTTCGTTTCAGCCGCATCCCGAATCGGCGAGGAGGAGTGCCCAGAATCGATAAGCCATCGGGCAGCTCCCAAAGCCGTTCCGCCGCCGGTCCATGATCGGCCCAGCGGAGCCACAGGACGGGAATGCTGGGATCGAAGGACTCATCGATCGACTTGCGAATCACCTCGACAGCCGGCAAGGGTGGCGGCATGACAACTCCTTCGCGTCCGGAGAGCGACGTTCCGTGAGTGGGCTGCATATGCCGCTTCCGCGACGTTCTGTCAAGAGCCATGAAATGCGCCCGAGAATCAGGAAAATTCTCCAGATTCTCGGACTAGACACCGTTTCGCCCAACCGCCTCATTTCACCGCTTCGCTGTGCAAGGCTCGCTCATAGGATCGGAGGGGGAAGTACGCGGCTGTGTAAGAAGCGAAATCGTTGGGCGACATAGCCGGGCCGAACTCCAAGCCGTTCTGCATGCAGTAGTTGACTAGATCAGCTACATTGCGGATATTTTTTCTCCAATCTTGGGCGGCAGCTCGAACTGTCCGTGGATTCGACATAGCCACCATCGTCTCGTTCAGTTCTCGGAGAATGCGACGTGCTTCGATAAACTGCATCGGGGAAAAATCACCCACCATCGCCACCAGCTTATCATCCATGGCTTTGACATCGGCCCGCATCTCCAGGATCAGTGAACGCTCGGGCACCTGACCGTACTGCAGCGACTTCATGGCCTGCTCATAACGCGAGGTGAAGCCATTTCGGGTCTCATCGAACGGCTTCTCCAGCAGAGCATCCGGCCATTCGATCTTGCCTTGGTCTTTGGTGAGCGACAAATTGCCTCGCGCGGACTTGTCCCGGAGATTCAAACCACGAAGGATCTGCTGGGATAGGGCGATGTTCGGTCCTGCCAACGGATTGGGAGCGCGCAGGATGCTCTGCAAGAGCACGTTGAAGGTGGTGCCTGACCAGATTTCGGTGTTAGGCGGATCGTTGCGTGCCCAGTTCAGGTCGTCAATCTGGGCTTGCGCTCGCATCTTTGCCGCCGTGGGACGGAGCTTTTCGTACTCCATCTCCCATTCGACCCGTTTTCGTTGCGTGACTAACTCTTCCTGACGAGTCTGCTCTCGGCTCATCCGCGCGCTTTGAATGTCGTTCCAGTATTGCCCCGAGGCGCGGGTATAGTCGGCGATGCCCATCAGGCCAAAACCGTACCCCATGCTGTTGGGGATGAACCCGCCGCCCCAGCCGCCGAGTAACGGCACTCCGCCCGAAACCGCCGGAGGATTATACGGCATGATGGCCGGTCTTGTCGGATAGTTCGAGCGGTAGGGGTCGTTGGTCATTCCCAAGGAGGAATACGGGTTGGGTCGCGTTCCTATCGTGGCCAGATTGTAGCTACGATCGAGGGAGGGAGCGTTGCTGCTCGCGGCTGGGGTGTTGTTGGCCGGCATCCGTTGCGGACGCAACAGCGGCGAATTGGGATAGGTGGGAGCGGTCTGTTGAGCGGCAGTTGGCAGACTGCACAGCACGAGGCCGATCACCGCACCTACGGGTTGCTTTGTCAACATGATTATCGATGCTCCGCCTGGTGGATCTGAGCAAAGGGATAGCTTGTATGGTAGCTTCGTGCAGTCTGTTCAGGCAAGCATCGAGCCAAGGAATCGCAAATTTTTACAAGCAACCTAGTCAAGGACTGCTAAAATAGGACGCGAAACCACATAACCAAAGGTCGGGTTCTCTCCGACTCGGGCACAAAAGCGGCGGATAGTATCTCCATGAATGTAACTGTAAGCAACAAGCGAGATCTAATGAGGCGGAATCTGCTGGGGCTGGCATTGCTTCTGGTGGCCATGCCGGCCCGAGCAGGTGGTCCGATTGATGCTCCCGTGAGCAATGAGCCACGGGTGGCGGTGGCGAAGTGCCTGACGGCGCCGGGTCTCGTCGAGAGCCGAGGGAACTATCAACCTTGGTTTCGGGCGATGAAAGGCGAATTGGTGCATAGCCGTGACGTGTTGGTCGCCCTGCCCGGCTTCAAAGTGGACCTGGAAGCCCTTTCCAAGGGAGTCACACTGACTCTCTGGGGGAATTTACCGGGGCTGTCGGATTCTCCAGTGCTGGAAAGCTCCGTGGTATTGCACGACACGCGAGCCTTTGATCTGGACATGACCATTTTGAACGGACGCATTGTGCTTACGAACACGCGAGAGAAAGGCCCTGCCAAGGTCTGGGTTCGTGCCGACGAAGGAGTGGAACTAGTGCTTCCCGCTCCCGGGGATTCGGTCGCCATCGAAGTATATGGCCGTTGGGCGGCCGGTGTACCGTTTCTGCCAGGCCGTAAGTCGGGCCTGAAACCGATTCGACTCTGGGAACTGTACTGCTTGAAAGGCAATTTGGAGATTAAGGCGGCCCGGACTCAATGGTATCTCACTCAGCCGCCTGGCTTGGCCTACTTCCACGGCGATAGCGTCAACGGTCCCTGGCCAGCCGGTCCCGAGAAACTTGCCGAACTCCCCAGTTGGTACTCGTCCAAAAAGCCCAACGAGCTGGCCAAGATGATTGATAATGTCGTGCAAACCTACACTGGACGCCTCAAGTTTTCCGATCCCGACGAGATTGACGCCGAAGTTCTGGCCCTAGCGGACAAGGAAACCAATCCCGAGCGTGCCCGGGTCATGCGTATGCTGGTGGTTTATGCTAACCAGGCTTTGGACGAGGTGGATAAAGTCGCTGAGGCCTTGAGTACCTCAAAACATAAAGAGATGCGCGAGGCCGCGGTCATCGCTCTTCGTCACTGGATCGGAGCAGGCGAGTCGCGTGACGAGAAGCTGTACAACATACTCCATTCCGAATTGGGCTACACCAAATCCGAAGCAGCGACCGTCTTGCAGCTGTTGCATAGTCCCTTCAATCGTGAGCAGGCCGAAACGTATGAGACCCTGATTGCTTATCTGAAGCATCGGAAACAGTCGATCCGCGAACTAGCTCACTGGCACTTAGTTCGTCTGGCTCCAATCGGTCGGGACATCGAGTTCGATGCTGCTGCTCCATCAGCGGAGCGAGAGAAAGCCGCCAGTAAGTGGCGTGCGCTCATCCCACCAGGCACCCTGCCCAAAGAGAAACCGGACGATACGAAAAAATCCGCTGATCGCTAGAAGGGACTTTCTCGTTCACAACGAGACGTCTCGTCCAAGGAGCGATTCCTTCCAAGGACGCGACGTCTCGATTGTTTCTTGCTGAATTTTTTTGAATGCGGCGACGGCGGTGTTCGTCGTTGAGTAGGCACTGTGAAGTTAGAGTGAACCGTTCCTGAACGTCTTTCATGTAGTTTTCTCATCGCACGAGAAAGAATTCTGCCACGGAGGGATCTCGGGAATGGTACACTCAAAGCTTGGCTTGTGTCGGCGAGGAGTGATGAAGTGATTGGGAATCTGTTCCCACTGACTGGTCGTGCCCGCCACGGGGGCAACCAAGAACCTCCACGACCAGTCTCAACGTTCGGAGAGGAGTGTAGTAGAGGTGGAACCCATTCTATCTCCCGGGTTGATGAACCGTTCTGGTTCTGCTTATGAACTCAAGTTACAACTCACCGAAGAGCTATCTCGTGAGATCGAGCAATGGGTACGACAACACCTACTGCCCGATCCGCACGGCGAGGATGGCAGCTATCGGACCACTTCATTGTACTGTGACACGGCGTTGTTTGATGTGTTTCGTCAATCGCCCGGTTATAAGCGGAGCAAGTACCGAGTTCGTCGATATGGAGAGGCAGGATGGATCTATCTCGAACGCAAAACTCGCCAGGGCGATCGAGTCTGGAAGCGACGCGACAGTATTGATCTACGCGAGTTGGCCACCTTGGAGGGAGCGGAACCAACGGCAACGTGGCCGGGCAGTTGGTTTTTGCAGCGTACTCGCCGACTGAATTTGCACCCGATCTGTCGCGTGGGATATACCCGCACCGCCTTCATCGGTGGTACGGTAGAGCAGCCATTGCGGGTGACCTTCGATCGTCATCTCGTCGGAGTGCCGACTACGAAATGGGACGTCTCTCCGGTGATCGAAGGCAAAGAGTTGCTTCCTGGCAGCGTGGTGCTGGAGATGAAGTTCCGCGATACCGTGCCCGCGTTGTTTCGCGAACTACTCGGGATGCTCCCTCCGGATCTGGGCCGCGTTTCCAAGTATCGGCACTGTGTTCGCGTTTGGGGATTAGCGGGCGAGGTTCATTGATGCCGGACGAATTGTTGCCAGCGTCCGAAGCGACGAGTAATCCTGCGTTGACTTGGCCGAGTAATCTCGCGGAATGGCGCGTGCTGGCCATCCAGCTGGGGATGGCCTTCATTTTTGGCTGTCTCGTCGCTCTTATCTACGCCTTGACCATGCGCTCGGCTCGTCGGGCGTCGAATCGTCCCTTCCTGGCCACGCTAGTGCTATTAAGCGTATTGATCGCGATGGTCACCCTGGTCATCGGCAACAGTCTGGCTCGGGCCTTCGGCTTGGTGGGGGCACTGTCGATTGTTCGCTTCCGAACCGTCGTGCAAGACACGCGCGATACGGCGTTCGTCATTTTCTCGGTGGTGGTCGGGATGGGAGCTGGCGCGGGCTACCTAGCAGCACCGCTTCTGGGCATGCCCCTGGTTTTTCTCGCTGCTTGGGTATTCCGCTCGCGCAAGCCCTTGCGTGAACCACGTGAGGCCGAATTGACCTTGCGAGTCGCTGCCACCCATCCTCCAGGCGACCCCGTCAAACAGATCATGGAGCGACATCTGAGTGGATTTCGTCAGACAGCAGTATCGACGGCACGAGGCGGAGCCGCTCTCGACATTACCTATCTCATTCATCCTCGACAGGGTGATTCTTATCTAACGCTGGTCACGGAACTAACCGCTTTGGAAGGGATTCAGAGCGCCGAGATCAAAGAAAATTGAGATCTTCAATTGAGCGATTTGGAGTCATTTCGAAATGGGGCGAATCTTCTTGTTGGTGCTACTGGGAGTAGTGGCCACTTCCTCTGGGCAGCAGGCCCATGCGGAGTCATTAGATCCCCAAGCCCAGTGGCCCCACTGGCGCGGTCCGCTCCAGAATGGCTCGGCTCCGTTGGCATCGCCGCCGCTGAAGTGGGACGCCTCGACGAACGTGGCGTGGAAGACGGTTGTGCCTGGTCGCGGCGCTTCCACTCCTATTGTCTGGGGCGATCGGATCTATCTACTCACGGCGATCGACACGGGACGCAAGGCCGATCCCAAGGATCTACCTGACCCCAACGAACTGAAGTTCGAGAAGAAGACGACGGCTCCAAACACCTATTATCAGTTCGTTGTGTTGGCCTACGATCGCGCTACTGGCAAGGAAGTGTGGCAGAAGCAAGTAGCGGAACGTGTCCCTCATGAGGGGCATCATTTTACGCACAGCTACGCGGCAGGTTCGCCCATAACGGATGGTAAAAGGCTGTATTGTTCCTTTGGTTCGTTCGGCGTCTACTGCCTCGACCTGGATGGCAACCTGATCTGGCAACGCGACCTGGGGCGGATGGAAACACGCCTGGGATGGGGGGAAGCGTCGACGCCGACTTTGCACGAAGGCCGGGTTTTCCTCACCTGGGATCATGAAGGCCAGTCGCACATGATCGCTCTCGATGCTGGCACTGGCAAAACTCTCTGGAAAGTCGATCGCGACGAGCCGACTTCTTGGGCGACCCCTTTGGCGGTCACTTACAAGAATCGCTCCCAGGTGATCACGCCCGGGCTGAATCAGGTTCGCAGCTACGAGGCCGTTACCGGTCGCCTCCTCTGGACCAGCGAGGGACTGACGCTCAATTGCATTCCGTCGCCGCTACGCTATGAGGATTGGGTCATTGTCATGTCGGGCTATCGTGGCTCGAAGGCAGTAGCGGTCAAACTCGATTCCAACGGCGACGTGACCGGCACGGACCAGGTGCTTTGGACATTGGAGCGGGGTACGCCTTATGTGCCCTCGCCGACGCTAGCCGGTGATCGCTTGTGGTTCACGCAAACCAATGAAGGCCTTCTCTCGACAGTTGATGTGAAGACGGGCAAAGTGATCCTCGACCGGGTTCGGCTCAACGCAATTAGGAATATGTATGCTTCTCCGCTCGCTGCTGCGGGCCGCATCTACCTTACCAGTCGCGAGGGCGTCACGATGGTGCTGACTCAAGCCGACAAATTGGAAGTGCTGGCAGTCAATCGGCTCGGCGAGACGGTCGATGCCTCGCCGGTGGCGGTGGGCAAGCAGCTGTTGCTGCGCAGCGAGAGGCATCTTTGGTGTTTTGAAGAAAAGTAATCGCCCTTAACTCTGAAGTTCTTTGACCAGTTCCGCCAACAGAGCGGGGTCATCTTTCGCTTTAAGATGATCGATGCGAGTTTGTGGGATTTCGAGCTTCTTGAGAGCGGCTTCCAGGTTGCTCCAGACACGCTGTCGTTTCGCCTTACTCGTGGCCAGGTACAACTCACTGACCAACTCGGCGAGACGTTGCAGACCGATGGCGTCCTTATTTTCGTAGTAGCGTTTGATGATTTTTTGCTGATACGGCGTGAAGTCGGCCATCGTTGGCTCCTGGCTGGAAGGAAAAAGATATCCGGCGAACCGTAGCGTCTCGAATCGCTCGCTTGGGGTCAAGGTCGGACCGCGCGAGAAAATCTATCCCTGAAGCAATGCGTTGCGTTGGCGATCGCCGATGCTTGTTATATTCTTCACTCGAACGTCATCCTCTCCCGCGTGACTGGAGTCTAGATGCGCGCTGTCCTGCAACGGGTCCGCTGTGCAAGGGTTCACATTGAGGGTGAAGTCGTGGGAGCTATCGAACAAGGACTCCTCGTCCTGCTCGGCATTGCGCCGCACGACACCCAGACGCAAGTTGATTGGCTCGTGGAGAAGACGGTACATCTGCGCCTCTTCGCGGACGAAGAAGGCAAGATGAACCGAAACGTGCAGGAGGTCGGCGGCAGTGTACTGGTGGTTAGTCAGTTCACACTGTACGGCGACTGTCGCAAGGGGCGCCGACCAAGTTTTGTTGGTGCAGCCTTGCCCGAGATCGCCATTCCTTTGTATGAGGCCTACATAGAAGGCCTACGCAGTCATGGAATGCCGGTGGCGAGCGGTCGATTCGCGGCGAACATGCAGGTGGAATTGGTCAACGATGGACCGGTCACGCTGATCCTCGACACCCCCTAGAGCAAGTGAGACGATGAGTCAGAAAGAACGCTGGGCTACTCGCGTCGGGCTGGTTCTGGCAATGGCAGGCAATGCCGTCGGCCTGGGCAATTTTCTTCGGTTCCCGGCTCAGGCGGCCAAGAACGGCGGCGGGGCCTTCCTCATTCCCTACTTCGTCGCTTTGGCCGTGGTCGGTTTACCCCTCATCTGGGTCGAGTGGGCCATGGGCCGCTTCGGCGGACAACACGGGCATCATTCCGCTCCAGGTGTGTTCCAAAGTCACTCGAAAAATCCCATCTGGAAGTACTTCGGGGTGCTGGGCCTGTGGTCCTGCCTGGTGATTGCCTCGTACTACCTGTACATCGAAACCTGGTGCCTGGCCTACGCGGGCAACGCTATTCTCGGCGGTTTTCAGGGCAAAGATCTCGAGGGCGTTGGGCAGTTCTTCGCCATGCTGACCGGCGAGAAAGACTACAGGTTCCTGGCCTTTAGTCCGTTGGGATTAGTGCTTTTCCTCGGCTGCATCACATTGAACATCTACATTCTCTCGCGAGGGTTGGCCAAAGGGATCGAGTTAGTCTGCAAAGTCGGCATGCCGTTGTTGCTCCTGTTCGCGGCTATTCTCGCCGTTCGCGGACTGATGATTAATCCCGACACCGATCCCGAGGCGAAAACCAGTGCCCTGGAAGGGTTGAACTTCGTCTGGCAGCCCAAGTATGAATCGTTGGCTGATCCTTCCGTCTGGCTAGCGGCCGCGGGGCAGATTTTTTTCACGTTGTCGATCGGCATGGGATCCATCCACTGTTACTCCTCGTATTTGCGAGAAAAAGACGACATCGCCCTGACGGGACAGACCGCAGCATGGACCAATGAGTTTTGCGAGGTCGTCTTAGGCGGAACGATTCTCATTCCGATTGCCGTGGCCTATCTGGGACTGGCAGAGGTCGAGTCACGCACTGCGGGCGGTTCGGGGGGGTTTGGCCTAGGCTTCTTTGTCTTTCCGACCTTATTCAACAAGTGGGGGGCGTTTGCTCCGGTGGCGGGGTTCCTCTGGTTCGGTCTGTTGTTCTTCGCCGCCATCACTTCGTCGCTGGCCATGGGACAGCCGATCATGTCGTTCTTCCAGCAAGAGTTCGGCATGACACGTGAACGCTCGGCCCGCGCCCTGGCCATGTGCCTTTTGCCGCTGGCCATTCCGGTGGCGTTCCTGCACTCCAACACTTTCAACGACGAGTTCGATTACTGGGCGGGAACGGTGATGCTGGTGGTCTTCGCACTGGCGGAATCGATCCTCTTTGCCTGGGTGTTTGGGATGGAACGCGGATGGCAGGAGATCTTCAAAGGGGCCGAGATCGTCGTTCCCAAGCTGTTCTACCACGTTATCCGTTTCGTCACGCCAGCATTTCTGGCCATCATCTTTGTCTCGTTCGCTTTCAAACCTGTGGGTAAAGTGACCATTTCCGATCCCAAAACGGGAAAGGAGAGCACCCAAGAACTCGGTTGGCGTCCCTACATCACGGGACTGTTCACGGGCGGTCCTTTCCCCGAGTGGGAGTGGGCCGGCGATGGCATGGTCGGCAAGTTACTCCATCGAGACGTGCCATCGGTTCGCGATAGCAAACTCGCCGGCATCGATCGTCGCATCCAAGAACTGGAGATGACCGAGGTAGAACGAAAGGCGAAGATGAAAGAATTGGAACTGGACATCGCCCGAGTGAAATCAGACAGCCAGTTACGCGCCGACCAGCGCGAGAAAAAAGTCGGCGAACTGGAAGCGCAGATCAAAAAGCTCCAGGATGACGCAGCCAAGTCCCCGGACAAGGTGAACGAGGAACTAGCCGAGCTTCGCCAAGAGCGCGAGCAGGCGGTCTCGTTTTATGACTGGCTGCCTGTCTTTCGCAACATCGATCGGTTGGTGATGCTGGGCGTTTATCTCTTCTTCTGTACCTTGGTGTGGATCGCTTGGACTCGTCGTGCCGCCAAAGGGAGTGCCTGACCATGACCACGGAAGCCTGGGCGTTTATGGGCATCGCCTGGTCGATCATCTTCATCATGACCGGGTACAGCTTCTTTCGCATGCTAACGTCGAAGCGTCGGCTCGACGGGGATTGAACCACGGGAAGGATTTGCCGAACTCCAGAGGCCAACAGGGATGAGTACTCCTCAATCAGGCGGATTTCAACAACGGCTGGGGTTGTTCGATGCGACGATGCTTATCGTCGGCACGATGATCGGCTCCGGGATTTTTGTCACTTCCGTGTCAATTGCTCAGGACGTCGGTTCGGCGGGTTGGTTGATGGCTATCTGGGCGCTGACGGGATTCATGACTGTCATTGGTGCGCTCAGTTACGCTGAGTTGGCCGGCATGATGCCCGAGGCGGGCGGGCAGTACGTCTATTTGCGGGAAGCCTACAGCCCGTTGTGGGCATTTCTCTACGGCTGGGTCTGCTTCCTGGTCATTCAGACGGGGTCGATCGCCGCCGTCGCCGTCGTCTTCGCCAAGTATCTGGGATTGTTGGTTCCGGAACTGGGCACTGATCCTGAGCTAAATGCGATTTACACGATCAAAAATATCAATTTATCGATGACCTTGCCTCTAATGACCGAGCCTTTCTTCACCAGGAAGGACTTCGTTATCACTTCGGGGCAGTTGGTGGCGGTGGGTATCATTAGTTTTCTAACGCTGCTGAATTGTCGCGGGGTCGAGGAAGGCAAGTGGGTGCAGAATATCTTCACCGTGGCCAAGACCGCTGGCTTACTGATGCTGATTGTCGTGGGGCTGACTGTGGTGCGAAGTCCCGAGGCCTGGGCGATGAATAGTGCCGATTGGTGGGGCGGCATCAGTGAGACGGATCGCTTCGCTGATGTGTCTCGAAAAGTCGGACAGATCGGCGTGTTGGCGGCCATCATGGTTGGCGGGGGAGCGATGGTCGGCTCGTTGTTCTCCGCCGATGCCTGGAACAACGTCACCTTCATTGCCGGTGAGATTCGCAATCCGCGCCGCAATCTACCCTTGAGCTTGGCTCTGGGTACCAGTTCGGTCATCTTGTTATATTTGCTGGCCAACATGGCCTACATCTCCTCGCTTCCTCTGCGCGGCAGTGAGGAACTTTATCGTCAAGTGCGCACGCTGGACGAGAAGGCGACGTCGCTGGAAGCGGCCAACCAACAGGAAGAAGCGGAGCAGGTTCGTCAGCAGAGGAACGAGTTGCTCGAAGCTGCGTCCACATTCGATCGCGGCATCATCTTCGCCAAGGATCAGCGCGTTGGTACCGCTGTGCTGGAGTTGTGGTCGCCCCGCTACGGCGCGCCGCTGATGGCGTTGGCCATCATGATTTCGACGTTCGGCTGTGTCAACGGCATGATCCTGATGGGAGGTCGCCTCTATTACGCGATGGCTCGTGACAATTTGTTCTTCAAATCTGTGGGAATTCTCAGTGTCAAAGGCGTGCCAGTGGTTGGGTTAATTCTTCAGGGCGTCTGGTCGGTGTTGTTGGTATTCTCCGGTACCTACGACGATCTGCTCGACTTTGTCATCTTTGCGGTTCTGGTATTTTATGTGCTGACTGTGGCTGGGCTGTTCGTGCTTCGTCGAACCCAACCCAATGCTCAGCGTCCCTACCGTGCCTTTGGCTATCCGATCCTGCCGGCGGTTTACGTCTTGCTCTGTGCCGTAATCATGGTGAACCTGCTCGTGGTCAAACCGATGTACACCTGGCCGGGGCTGATCATTGTGTTGACCGGCATTCCGGTCTACTTCCTCTGGCGATTGAGAGCGCGTGCAACAGCGGAGTAAGCGGATGCGAATTAGACGGATTGATAGCGAACTGCTGCATGTGCCCTTGGCTCGTCCGCGTGCTTCGGCGCTGGAAGCGGCGTCCGGTCGGCTCAATCACATTGTGACTCTTCTGGTCGAGGTTCACACGGACGAGCAACTCGTTGGCCTGGGTTTTGCCTACGCTCTGCAGACTTCCGGACGAGCCTTGCTCGCCACGTTGCAGGACGACCTCATCCCGTTACTGATCGGCGAAGATCCGCTCGATCATGAACGGCTGACCTCCAAGGTCTACTGGCGCACTCAGACGGTGGGTCGGCGCGGGTTGGTGCAGCAAGCCTATTCCGCGCTAGATGTCGCCTTGTGGGATCTCAAAGGGAAGGCATCTAATTTGCCGTTGTACAAACTCCTCGGCGGCACGCGGGAATCGGTGGAAGTCTACGGTTCGGACACGGCGTGGCTGTGGATGTCGGTTGAGGAGATTCTCGACGCCTCACGCCCCTATCTCGATCAGGGGATGAAAGGCATCAAGGTCAAAGTCGGAGCCAATCCCGCGGAAGACTACGACAAGTTGGGCCGCCTGCGTGAGGCCCTGGATGACATCTGGATCGCTGTCGATGCCAACGAACGCTACGACCTGGCTACGGCGTTGACGATGGGTCGGTTCTTTGAGGAGGAGATCGGCGTCGGCTGGTTCGAGGAACCGATCAGCTGTGAAGATGTCGCTGGCCATGTCCGGTTGGCGGAGAAACTCGACGTTCCCCTTGCCGCGGGGGAGATGCTCTTCGGACTAGACGAGTTTGAACGCTACCTGGAACAGGAGGCTCTGGCTGTGGTACAACCGGATGTCACGCGGTTGGGTGGCATTACCAGCTGGCTGAAGGTCGCCGCCTTGGCCGAACGTCGACATCTACCGGTCTCGCCGCATCTGTTACCGGAGATTGCCGTTCATCTGGCCTGCGGACTGCCTGGCGTTACCTCCGTCGAGTACATGCCCTGGTTGTACCCGCTGTTTGTCAATCCCCCCAAAATCGTTCAGGGCCGATTAGCTCCGCCAGCCGGTCCAGGGCTGGGCTTACAACTGGACCGTGACCGCGTCGCTACTTTTCGCGTGAAGTTCTAGTATGCGTTACAAAATGGTGCAGCGAAGCGGCAGGCTTTAGCCGGCGAAAAAACGGTAGCCGCAGGCTTTAGCCGGCGAAAGCAGGTTTCCGCCTGCGAAAGCAGCTTCATACTCCCTGCCGCTACACCATCTTGAGCAGCGTTCTAACCCGGCGGTTTGTGGATTCGATCCTCCTGCTCGCTTCCTAGAATGATAAGCAAGGAGGACTAAACCATGAACCCCGATCCACTCGCACTCAGAAAGATCGATCACGTTCGCTTCTTCGTCGGCAACGCTCGCCAGGCGGCCTATTTCTATCGCAACGCCTTCGGCTTCGATGTCATCGCCTACGCCGGTCTGGAAACCCGCATGCGCCATGAAGCTGGCTACGTCCTGCGACAAGGAGACATTACCTTCGTTCTCGCTTCGCCACTTGGTCCGGAACATCCCGAGGCGCAGCGCATTGTGGTGCATGGAGATGGGGTGCAGGACATCGCTCTTCAGGTGGATGATGTTCGCCAGGCCTACGAGGCGGCCATCTCTCGTGGGGCGATAGGAGTTTCCGCTCCCCAGGCGCTGGAGGACGAACACGGCGTTTACGAATACGCCACCATCCGCACCTACGGCGACACCACGCACTCATTCGTCAATCGCGATCGCTACCGAGGGGTCTTCGCTCCGGGATACAAACCACTCGATCCGGATCGCTATAGTCCGCAGTCGTTCAAGCCAGTTGGGCTGTTGACCATCGATCACATCGTGGCCAACGTTGAGGAAGGTAAGATGAACGAATGGGTCGGCTGGTATGAGCGCGTCCTGGGCTTCAATCAACTTATCAGCTTCGACGACAAGGACATTAGCACGGAGTACACGGCGTTGATGTCGAAGGTGATGCAGAACGGTACTGGACGAATCAAGTTTCCCATCAACGAACCGGCACAGGCCAAACGGCGTTCACAAATTGAGGAATATCTGAACTACTACCGTGGGCCAGGTGTCCAGCACATCGCCATGACCACGGGGAATATTCTGGAAACCATTCGCGCCATGCGAGCCAACGATGTCTCGTTCCTGCGCGTGCCTCGAACCTATTACGACGATCTGCTCGATCGTGTCGGACCGATCGACGAGAACGTCGAGGATTTGGCCGAGTTGGGGATTCTGGTCGATCGCGACGAGGAAGGGTATCTCTTGCAAATCTTTACTAAGCCTGTGGAAGATCGGCCAACTCTGTTTTTCGAGATCATTGAGCGGCACGGCTCGCGGAGCTTCGGCAAAGGCAACTTCAAGGCGTTGTTCGAGGCCATCGAGCGCGAACAAGCGCGTCGAGGAACCTTGTAATCATCGAACATAGATCGGAGTCGGCACATGCCTCCCTATCGAAAGCTGGGAAGTATCCCTCGCAAGCGGCATCTGGAGCATCGAGTACAGCCCGGTTATCGCGGTGAGGGCATTTACTACGAAGAGGTCATCACCACAGCTGGGTTTGGTCGAGCCTACAGTATCGCTTATCATCTGCGACCGCCTACCCGAGTTCGCCAACTCGAAGCAGCTGGCTCACTACGCTTGCAACTAGCGGAACAGGACGTCTTACGTCATGTGCATTTACGCACAGGTCAGATGCCTGCGGCAGGTGATCCGATCACCGGCAGGGTTCCGATATTGACCAACGACGACGTCACCCTGTGGCGCTGTCGTCCAACGGAACCACAAAGCACACTCTACCGCAACGGAGCCGCCGACGAAGTCATCTTTGTCCATCGCGGCCAGGGAACTCTGGAAAGCATGTATGGCGTGCTGCCGTTCCGTCCGTTCGATTACATCGTGGTGCCGCGGACCACGACTTACCGATTGATTTTCGACGATCCTGGGGCAGTGGATCTTTTGGTGATCGAGTCGATCGGAAGTATTAATGTGCCGCCTCGGTATCTCAACCCCGACGGTCAGCTGCGTTTGGGGGCACCGTTCTCCGAACGCGATCTACACGGGCCAAGTGAAGCCCTGTTGATTGACTCCGAACAAGACGTCCCTATTCTCATCAAAGATGGGTCACGTCTGTCACGCTATGTGCTGGCCTCACATCCGTTCGACGTGGTCGGCTGGGATGGAATGGTCTATCCGTACACGTTCAATGCCGACGATTTTGAGCCGATCACTGGAACGACGCATCAGCCGCCGCCCGTTCATCAGACGTTCGAGGCGACCGGCTTCGTGGTCTGCACCTTTGCTCCGCGAATGCTGGACACACACCCCGAGGCGGTGAAGGTTCCTTATGCTCATTCCAACATCGGGGCCGACGAGGTGCTGTACTACGTTCGCGGCAAGTTCGGGAGTCGTCGCGGCGTCGAGGAAGGCTCGTTCACCCTGCATCCGCACGGCATTCCACATGGCCCGCATCCAGGTACGATCGTCGCCAGTCGATCGATGACTCGCACCGATGAGTTGGCCGTCATGGTGGATACTCACAAGCCGCTTCAGCTTACAGTCCAGGCGATGGCTATGGACGATCCGAAATATCCGTATAGTTGGCTGGAGTAGTTCAGTTCACCCTGCTGCGAACAGAGAGCCGATTGCTCGCCAAAGCAGGCGGAACACTTCAACGAGGATCAGGGTGCCAAACGCCAGCAGCCAGATAAAGACAAACAGTTGCCATCTCGTTGACAGTTCCTCCCGCAGTTCGCCGGAAGGTTGTTCCGGCGATTCTGTCGGCGTGGGAACTGGTCGTTCAGTGATGCGGCCCATGATGGTCTCGTGTGGTTACATCAGCCGCCTTTGGAAGTCCAGCACGAAGACGAACACCATCAGGGACAGGATAATCGCCAGGCCAAGATACGTAGCGGCAATTCGTACCCCTTCGGAAGGAGGTCGACCTCGTAGCTTTTCGTAGATCAGAAACACCATATGGCCGCCATCCAGCACAGGGATAGGCAGGAAGTTGACCACCGCGAGATTGATGCTGATGACTCCTAGGAACATCAGCAACGCCGAGTAGCTGTGTCCAGCCGCACCAATCGCTTGTGCGCCGATCTCGATAGGACCGCCTAAGGACTTGGTCGAGATGCGCCGAGTGATCAAACGTTGCAGGTTGGTGTAGATCTGTTGGATGAACGAGATAGTTCGATCTACGCCCAGCCCGAGGGCTTCGACGAAGGAACCGGCCTTGTGAATGCGTGTGTCCGGATAGAAGTCGAACCCACGATCGATCAACGGCCAGGTCGGATCAACGACGGCGTCGATGCCCTCAAAAGTTTGCGCCGGTGTTTTGGAGAACCCCAACCAGCGCGAAACACGAGTGCCTGTTCCTACTGCCTGCTCTTCCTCGTGAGCAGGCAGTTCCAATTCCTCGGTTTTGCTCGGGGTCACGCGCTTGACCTTGACGCGAACGATCGGATAATCGGCACGCTGCAAGAGGTAGAAATAATGCGCCCACTGGTCGTAAGCCTCCTTGTTGCCTAGTCGTTCGGAGGCCATTGGCGGCATACGGACCCATGACTTTTGACCCGGCTTGCGACCGCGTTCCAAGAAGCTGATTTCTTTAATGACATCGCCAGGCTGGATGCCGGCCTTGGCTGCGGGGCTATGTGGTTCTACTTGCAGCACCGTACTCTGCACCCAATAAGCTATGCCCAGTTGAGGGATTGACATCGGCGAGGCCGGGGTCACCGGGGCATCATCGGTCAGCGACCAATTGCTGTCCCATTCCATCGGGGCGAGGGTGCGTTCCTTGCGGGTATTGTGATCGACCGTCCCGCGTACCGTCAGCACTACGCGATAATCTGAGCCAAGCGTCCGCATATGGCGGTCCAGTTCGTAGGGCAGGCGAACCGGATCCAGGGCTTTTTCATCCAGGACGATCGAGGGTTTTCCAGGTGCTTCCAAACGTGCCCCAATAATCACATCGCCATCAATTTTATGGTCGGCGTCGACGCGATCGGCAGTCAGGCCGACTTTTGAGGCTGGAGAATCTTTGCGAATCGAGGCCACTTTACCCATGCTCATTCGCAGACCAAGCGTAACGTGAAATGCTGGAGGTACCAGCAACGTCTGCTGAGAAGTCGCTCCGTCGGCATGAGAACGGCGAACCTCAATGGCCATTGGTTTGCCGGCCAGCAGGTAAAATCGATCGCGGAGTTCGAACGGATCGCGGCTGGTCGATCCTTCCTCGCGGCGTGGATCCAGCCGTAGCGGTTTGAGGTTGAAGGGCTGATTCGGAGTTTGCGGATCGGTTGTAGCGATGATTTCGTCGTCGAAATCAAAACCGTTGGCGGGTACTTCAACAGTGCGAACGGCTCCGTCCTTGTTAGCCACTTCGAGAAAGAGGGTTTTGTCCGTAGCACTTTGGAAGCGTTTGCACAGTTCCATCCATCCGGCTTCGCCAGCGGGGAGCGGAGTCAGTTCAAATTGATTGGCGGGGTCCGAAGCCTTGAGTACGGTTTCGTCTGGCTGAAGAGCAAGGACGCGAGCGAACGACGCGGCGCTGCCCTCACGAACCGGACTGTCTCCCATTCGTGAAGCCATGCGACGGGGAAAGAGTCGAGTTGTGCTGGAATGACTGACGCCGATTACCGGATGATTGTTGTTGGCGTCGCGCAGCGGTTCGATCTGGCGTTCATGCTGCTTCTTGTCGGCATCCAAAAAGACGAAGCGGAGTTGGTACCCCTCGGGAGAGAGAGCCACGGTAGCTCGCATATCATCAAAATAAGGATCCTTTTTATCGTCTATTTGGATTAGTTGCCAGCCCGGTTTGACTCCCGCCTCCCAGGCGCGTGAGCCAGCTTCCGTGCGCCAGATGATGGCCGGTGGGCGTTCCTCGCCCATGTACAGATAGACGGCTACGAAGCACAGCGCGCCGAACAGCACATTCATAATGACGCCAGCCGAGATGATGAGCATTCGCTGGCCGACGGTTTTGTTCTTGAACGAACGGGGATAGTCTTCGTCCTCGTCGGCTTCCGGTCCCTCCCCGACCATGTTGACATAACCGCCTAGCGGCAGTAGGGCGAGTTTGTAGGTGGTTTCACCGCGAGTGAAACTGCAGCCGGGGATCGCCGGACCAAACCCGATCGAAAAGGTCAGCACATGAACATCGCACCATTTGGCAGCGAGAAAGTGACCTAATTCGTGAATGAAGATGACTAAGCCTAGTCCGATCAGGGCGAGAAAACCGAACAGCAGCATTTCCGCGCCGAAGCGAGTGTAGACAAAGCCGATCAGGATGGCAAAAAAGACCAGCCACGGGCCGTTCTGACTCAGCCAGGCGCGCGCGGACAAGGGGGGATTCGGCGTCGGCGACGAAAGGGAAAAATCCGGCGAAACGGACGGGGTTACCTGGTCGGCACGGTCCTGGGAGTTCGGCTGATCCAACGTCGTACCTCCTGTCGGGCCCAACGATCGCACGCCGCTAGTTCAGCCAGCGTCGGCGTTGGGTCGAATTCATGATGATCTAGTACAGCACGGCAGGCTCGGGGAATGTCCAAGAACGCCATTTCGCCATTGAGAAACCCTGCGACCGCAGCTTCATTGGCGGCGTTGAGAACTGCTCCACACGTTCCACCGCGTCGGGCGACTTCATACCCTAATTGTAGTGAGGGAAACGTTTCGTGATCGGGTTGCTCAAAGGTCCATTCGCGCAAGTCGCGCCAGGATAGTTTTTTCGCTGGTCCCGGCAACCGCTCCGGATAGGTCAAAGCATACTGAATCGGCAATCGCATGTCGGGTGGGGACAGTTGGGCGAGTACCGCGCCGTCGCAAAATTCGACGAACGAATGAATGATCGATTGCGGATGAATGACCACGTCAATCTGATCAGCCTGTAACCCAAACAGCCAGCGAGCCTCGATCACTTCGAGCGCCTTGTTCATCAGCGTGGCCGAATCGATAGTGATCTTTCGCCCCATGCTCCAGGTCGGATGCCGCAACGCTTCTTCGACAGTGACGTGTGCTAACTCGGTGCGTGTTTTGGTCCGAAATGGCCCACCGCTTCCAGTCAAGACGATCCGTTCGACTTGAGCGAGGCTACTGCCCGCCAGTGCTTGAAAGATCGCGCTGTGTTCGCTGTCGACAGGGATCAATTTACACCTTTTGCGAGCGGCTAACTCGGTGACAAGTGCTCCCGCCAGAACGAGTGTTTCCTTGTTGGCCACTGCTACAGTTTTGCCGGCTTCCAATGCCGCCCAGGTGCCTTCCAGACCGGCGGCCCCGACGATGGCCGTGACCACCACATCCACTTCGTCCGCCTGCACCATCCGTATGATTCCGGCAGGACCGTGCAGCAATTCGCAACCGCTGGGAAGTCGACAGGGATCGAGCTCTACTTTCGGATCGGTCAGACACACAAACCGAGGTCGGAATTGATGGGCCTGTTCGAGTAACAGATCAATACGAGAATGGGCGCTAAGACCAACGATTTGGAGCCGCTCTGGCAAGCATTCGGCCACATGGAGCGTACTGGTGCCGATCGACCCCGTAGAACCGAGTACCGCCACGCGCTTGCGCAATGGCTTGGTCGAGTTGACTGCAACGTCGGTACTCACAGGCCTCACCGTAGAAAACTCAGGCGATGCCGGGCATTGTAGCCGTCTGAGGCGGAATCCCGCAAGGTCGTGTACCCTTCCTCGTCGAGGCAAGAGGGGACAGGCCTCAAGTCGGATTGGGCGCTTCGGCGGAGAGAAAGCGAGCGCCGTACTCCCACCCCTCGGCCACCGTGCGACAGCGCACAGTTCGAGCCAGAAGAGCGAATCCTAACGCTTCGGATCGCTTGCACAGGTGCAGATAGACGTACTCGGAGGGAAGCTCTCCAGGAAGTTGGAACCGAATCCCTTCATAGGAAATGTCTTTGCTGGTGCCGAGCAGCGTTTTTCCTAGCTCCATAGTGGGCAGCACCGGGTAGGCGTGTATCTCTTCGGTCATGGGCCAACGTTGCCGTTGCCGCTGCTCTGTCGTGGTGTGTAAATACTCGCGAATCGTGTCAAAAATTAGCGGCCCCATCGTGGCCATCACTCGTTCTTGTTGGTTTTGTTCCGCATCGTAGTGAATGCGTACGCGAGCCTCAGTGGTGCGAATGATGGCAGGGCCGGGTTCAACGTGTATCTCAACAAACACTCGGCGCGGCTGCTTGATCACTCGTTCCCAGAACGTGCGAGGTACGGGTACGTCCAGGGAAAGTCGATAGGTGAACTCGGTTTCCTCAAGCAACCGAGCGTTCCAGCGATGGCGGAAGCCTTCCACTTTCAAGGGTATAGTTCCCGGGATCAACTGCAACGGGCAACGATACTCCCAGCTGCCATCTGGCAACACTGTGTACTTGGCGTTGGCAGGACCAAGGATGATCCGAGAATCGCTCGACGCAGCTTTGGGACGGATCAGATCGGCGACGATCTTTGCCACAGGCGGCAGCACCAGGTCGGGATTGATCGGATCCCCTCGGAGAACACCGAACGGAATCACTGGGGGCAGATCCTCGTAACGAGGTTGCGGCACCGGGACCGGTTGACCGGCTAGTTCCAACGCCTCGATAAACTCAACGCAGCAATCAAAGCGTTTGGCTGGATCTGGCGACAACGCCCGAGCAACGACAACACGATCATGAGCTGGCAGCAGGTCCAACTCAAGCCGGACTGCGCGCATCGTGGCCCCGGTACGGGTCGTGCCTTTAGAGATTCGACGGTGGAAGCCTGATTCGGGACGCTGCGGACGAGGATGCACTCCGGTGAGCATCTCCGCATAAATCATTGCCAGACTGTATTGATCAGCAGAACGGCTGGAGCGACGATCGAACAACTCCGGTGCCGTGTATCGACTATTTGGAACCGCCGCCGATTGGCCTGTGGGCATCCAAACCAGTGGGATCAGGCCAAAGTCCGCGATCCAGACTCGTTCCCCCTCAATGAGTAGATTTCGCGGATGCAGCCCCAAATGCAGTAAGCGATGGCGACGGAACAATCCGTCCAATGCTTCTGCTGCGGAACGCAACAACTGCAGCAACTCGGCGCGAGGAATACCGGATCGGCCTTCGGCCACATGTTTCTCGAAGCGATCGCGAAGGGTTCCCTCTTTCCAGTCGGTCAGCACGACCAGACGCTCTGCAGAAGTCCAGTGAACCTCTGTTGTGGGCAAGGCAACGTCTCGGAGGGCTTGTAGGTGAGCAATCATCCGCGCATCGTAACGCACGAATCCGAGAAGACACATGGCGCGTAGCAAACGGCCCCGTTCATCGACAGCACTCCAGAGATCGCCCAACTGAGATTGGCTGAGACAAGAAATGAACCGATAACCAGGTAACGTAACTGCGGTCGGAGCTGGATGCTCCAGGTCCGCCGAACCTTCACGCGAATCGCAAGCGGAGTCCACAGGCGGTGGGTGATAAACAGTCGATTCCTGCTCCGACGAGAAAGCCTTGGCTGGGGACTGGTCGGCGGTCGGCCAGTCCGGCGCAAAACGAAGTCCTTCTTGTCCTATCTCACTAGCGGCTAATTGTCTGGGGGTTAAGGCGCGAATGCGTCGCGTCGGCGTTTCCTGCGGGTGAACCCCTGCGTGGCCAAGCGACAACGGCATGGGCGACTCCTCCGCAAGAATCGCCTTCGCCTCGTCATTTGCTGGGTTGTTTGGAGGCGGCGTTCTCGCTCCACCGGCTTCGGTCGTAGTAGAGTTTTTTTGCCAAACTCCCGAAGAGACAGAGGCGTTGCTTGAGACGGTCATCAGAGCCTGAACGAACTGTTGACACGAGGCAAATCGTTGCTCAGGTATTTTCGCGAGGGCGCGGGCAACGATCGGACGGTCCTCCTCCGGCAAAGCGAGCAGATCTGGCTCACTGGACAGGTGCTGCATCATCAGTTCGTAGACGTTCTCATGCCAGAACGGTACGATTCCTGTCAGTAGTTGCTGATAGACGACTGCCAGACTGTACTGATCACTGTGTCGGCTAATGCTGCCGCGCAGCAATTCGGGGGCACTATACAGCGGAGTGACTCCGCCTTTGCGTGGCCCAGAAAAGGTTCCCACTTCTTCGGCAAGGGCGTGAACGAGTCCGAAATCGGCTATCTTGATATGGTTGCAAACCAAGAAGAGATTATGAGGTTTGATGTCGAGGTGCTGCAGCCCATGCTCAAAATTCATCCAGTCTAGGGCTTCCGCCGCCTCGTTGAGGTAGCGGAGTAGTTCTTCGCGAGGTAGGCCGGGTTGTCCACGCTCGCGATACGAGGAATAGACAGAATAGAGACTCTGATCCGCCAGTTCCATGACGATGACCAGCATTCCGTCGATTTCTTCCACCCGCTCCAGCGAGAGAATAAACGGATGCCGTAGTTTTTTCATCCGATCCAGGGCCGCACGTTCCTGAGCGGCAGCGGAGTTGCCGTCCACGAACTTAATTGCTTTGTTCAACCCACCTGGAGCTTCGCATTTCCAAACAAGACCAAATCCTCCTTGGCCCAACGGCTCAAGAAGACGATATCCAGGAATGGGTTCCATGCCCGGTTGGAGGCGGCTGGTGGAAGCCTGCTCCACGGTGATCGAGCCTCCTGAATTGTGTGATTTGGACAGCTTGTATAATCAACCTAACGCATGGATTACTACGCGTCCACTGTAGGGATTTTTGCTTCAGTCAGAAAAAACATGTTCGGTCGTTAAGTTCATTCGATCTGGCGTATCTGCTCGTTGGGGATCTCCTCCGTCTGGAGCGTGCCCATGCCAGAATCTCTGAAGTTGTAGAATGACTCGCAGTGATGTGTTGCCTACTCTCTTTCTATCGAGAACCCAGTTGCCTATGTCAGCCGAGTTGTACCGCCAAATTGAGGAGGGAATTCGTCAAGGTGCATTTCTCGACATGCTGAACTTGGTGGAGACGGCATGCACTGCCGAGGCTCACTCGGACACAGTGCTGCTGACCTACCACGGCACACTGCTTCGCGAACTTGGAAACTATTCGAGAGCAGAGGCTCCCTTGCTACAGGCATTGTCTCTTGGGGCTGCCTCGGTGGGCAAGGAGCATCCCGACTACGCCAAATCGCTGCTAGAGCTGGGCCGACTCTACGAGGAAACTGGTCAGTATGCCAGTGCTGAGAGACTTTATTGTTCCGCACTAACTATCCGAGAGCAATCGCTAGGTCGAGATCACCTCGACACGGTGGAATGTCTCAATGATCTCGCTGCCTTGTATGAGCGGTTGGGACGATTCGAGGAGGGGCGGCCTCTGGCGAGGGAAGCGTTCCTATTGAGTAGGAAGATTTCGGCGAACGACTGCGCAAAGGTCGCACGCATTCTGATGCTTCAGGCCTGGATTGCTTGGCGGCTTGGTCAGCCACGCTTGGCAGAGGAGCAAACGCGACAGGCTTTGGAACTCGTGGGCCAACAACTCGGTCCGGAGCATCCCGAGGTCGCGACTATTTTCCAACTACTCGCTCGCCTAGCTTTGCACCAGGCCCGACTTGAGGAGGCGGAGCGGCTAGCAGTCCGAGCGTTAGAGATTCGTGAGAAACGACTGACCCGCTCTCATTATCGCTATGCGGGTTCCTTAGAAAACCTCGCAGTGATCCGTGCCCTCCAGGGCAAGCATGACGAGGCCGAATCGCTCGCTCTGGAGGGGTTGCAAATCACTCGGGCCGCCCTAGGGGATCGCCATATGCACGTCGGTGATGTGCATATGGCTTTGGGGTACATCTATCACGCACGGCGAGATTCAGTCGCTGCCGAGTCGCAGTATCTACGCGCTTTGGAGACCTATCAACTTGTTTTTGGGGACAACCATCCTCATCAAGTAGCCAGTTTGCGCGATCTGGCTGAGTGTTGTTCTGCTCAGCAACGATTCCTCGATGCGGAGGAGTACCAGCGCCGTGCCTTGACGATGCTCGATCGCTATTCCGAGTTCGTCCTTCTAGAGCGTGTTGAACTGTTATTAGGTTTAAGCCGAGTTCTGGTTCAGCAGAATCGGATCGAAGAAGCTCTTGAATGTGCGCAGGGGGCTGTCGCCGTTGCGCGAGAGGGAACCGAGCAAGAGGATCGCTCATTGTTATTGTCATCCAGTTTGGATGGATTGGCTCGCATTTACTTGAGTCAGGGCCGACTGACCGAAGCTGAGTCCATCTGGGTGGAAGTCCTGTCTTTGCGAACCCAGCTGTACGGCACGGACCATCCCAACTATGCTGACACCCTGCGAAATTTGGCTGGATTATACGCTGCACGAGGCGACTTTGCTCGTGCCGAGCAATTGGAAGATCAGGCAGTTTCAATCCTCCGCGACCGTCTTGGGGAACAGCATCCAGAGTACGCTCGCGCGATCCAGGGATTAGCCGAGCTTAATTTGCAGAAAGGCGATCTGGTAAGGGCGGAAACGCTCTTACTGGAAGCAACGGAAAAGGTGAAGCAACGAGTCGGGGAACAGCACCCCGAGCATGCTCATGCCATCGGTCTACTGGGTCGGCTCTATCAGAACATGAGCAATCTGGCTGCCGCCGAGGTTCGCTTCCGTCAAGTCGTCGAGATTCTCGAGCGGGTCAAGGGCGACGATCATCCAGATTTTGCTAGCGCGTTGCACGATCTGGCGTCCATCTATCATCAGGCCGGCGAATTGAAAGACGCCGAGGGATTGTATGAGCGTGCCCGAGACATTCGGCAGCACAATCCCGGGGAACATCATCCCGACTACGGGCAAAGTCTGCACAGCATGGCTATGGTATATCAGGCTCAGGGGCGATGGGCTGAAGCAGAACCCTTGTTTCGTCAGGCGGTGCAGATTCATGAAACCGCCCTAGGGGAGGACAACCCTGCCACCCTGCGAGTGGTACATAGTCTGGGCTTATTTGAACAATCCCGAGGGGAATTCTCTCGAGCCGAGGAGTTATTCCTTCGCGTACGGTCTCAATTATGTTCCCTCTTAGGCGAGTTTTCGCCGAACGTGGCTCCGATTCTGGCTGATCTCGCTCGTCTGTACGAGGCGATGGGGGATCCTCTCGCTGCTGAGCCGTTGTGGCGTCAGATCCTGCAAATTCACCAACAAGCTTATCCCGAGGATCTGTATCAACAATCGCAGGATCTTCTTCATCTGGCCCTTTGTTTGCGGAACCAGGGCGAATTTGCTCCGGCGGAATCCCTAGTGCGAGAAGCATTGAGCTTGATGAAGCAAAGTCGTCGTGCTGTTCAGCCCGAGTCTGCCGCTATCCATGGATTGCTGGCTAACCTCGTCCTGGCGCAGGATCGCTTTCAGGAAGCGGAAGAACTGTTTCAGCTCTCGTTGGCACAAACTCGTGAAGCGTTCGGGCACCAGCATCTGACGGTGGCGATGATCCTCAGCGAATTGGCGGGGCTACGGCTGACCGTCGGAGATCACCAGCAGGCTTTGGAATACTATGAAGCAGCTCGCGACGTTTTTCGCCGCGCTGGCGCGGAAGATCGCATTGAGCATCTCAACCTGATACGCCTGCAAGCGGGGGTACTGCAATTGCAAGGGCGATACCAGGAAGCGGAACAACTCCACCAACAGCGACTGATCAGTTTGCGCCGTTTATTCGGTTCGGATAGCCCTCCCCTGGCACCAGCCCTGCAACTGCTGGCCGATCTCTATCGCGTGATGGGGCGGAGTGAGGACGCTCTGGCTCTGGCTCGTCAGGCGCTTGGCCTTCTGCGAAAACAACAAGCTCAGCATGAAGCTGCCGCGTCAAATTCCACCGGACAAGCTCACCAGCAAGAGCAGGCCAATAACCAACTCGCCATCGCCTTGGCAGAGAACCAAGTTGCCTCCATACTGGCTAGTCAAGGTTCTCTAAGTGAAGCAGAGCCACTCTTGCGGCGAGCGTTCGAGACCACAACGCATTTGCTCGAAGAAGAACATCCCGTTTCAGTCGGAGTGATGCTCAATTGGATGGGGGTGTGCGCCGCTCAGGGCCGGTCCCACGAGGTCATCAAGTTACTAGTGCGACTGCTAGCGATAGACCGACGACTGTTCCCTCAATTGGCCGCCCTTGCCGGAGACAAACTGCGCGTTACCAGTTGTCAGTTCGTCATCGACCATCTGGAATTTCTCTTCTCGACGCTTGTTCCAGTGGCCGCTATTCCGGAGCGGCTAGCACTCCGCTGCACGTTGTTCGTTTCTCTGTTGCAGCTATTGTGGTGTCGTGAAGAGTCATTGTGCTTTCCCGCTTTAATCAGCTGGCAGAAGAAATACCCTCATCTTCAGCAACCACTGCAACGGCTTTGGCAGCTAGACCGCCAAATCGCCAATAAACGGGCTAATGGACCCGTTCAATACGGATCACCGCGACATCGCAGCCAACTGGACACTTGGTTAAACGAACGTGAGGAACTGGAACAGCAACTCGCTGCTCAGATCCCCCAACTGGCGCAGCGCTGTTCGAGACGTGTCGTTGAAGTGGAGCATCTCTCGGCTCAACTGCCACAACGATGGGCTCTGGTTCAACTAGTTCTCTATCGCTTACGCCCGCTCCAAACGGCGATCCAGTCGAATAATGCAGAAGCAGGTCTGGCTTGTTATCTTGCTTTGGTGGTCCGGGCCAACTCTTCTGAGGTTGAATTGATCGAACTCGGCCCGGCGGAGGAGATCGATCTACTGGTTCTGAACTGGCGAAGGGAGCTACAGCAACAGGGAAATTCCAGGGCGGGAGAGTTGTTCCGCGATCGAGTCTGGATGCGCATCTTGCCCCGAGTTGAAGATTGTGAGGGGTTGGTTCTGGCCCTTACTGGAGCCATGCTTCATGTGCCGATGGCGGTCCTGCCTCTTGATCGAGGGCAAACGCTAGCGGATCGGTTTCAGCTTCGACAGATCCTCATGGGATGGGAGCTGCTCCGTGGTACAAGGAGTTCGAGGGGTCCTGCCTTGGTAGTGGGAGAGGCTCCGTCCCTGACAACTCGGCACACCGGATGGCTTACTGCTGTGGTGGAAGGATGCCGACACCTCTTCCATCGCGTGTCTGGAGTAGATGGCTCTTCGACTCGGCGACAAACGATTGAGCAGATCCTCCAAGTCGATCGATCGCAGCCGACTATTGAAGAGTTGATGGATCTTCAAAGTCCTTATATTATTCATTTAGATGCCGAAGTGTTCTTCCTGCCTTTTCGCCCGGAGAAATTCCAGGCGACCGGCTGGGTGCATCCCCTGGAATGTTCCGGGATTCGACTTCCTTCTGGGGCAGAGTTAACTTCTTATTTAATCAGTGGTCTGGACTGGTGGGGCACCCAGGTCGTGGTACTTCCTAATCTGGAAAGTCAGATCGAGATGGACTTTGGCTGGTTTCGACTGCAAGAGCTGCTTAGCGCGATTCTTCATGCCGGCGCGGAGTACATTCTGTTCAGTTTGTGGAAAGTGTCTCCGCTGGCACGCGAACTGATGCTGGTGGAGTTCTACCGAACTCTTCGGGAAGGCAGCACGCCGCGCGAATCCTTCGCACTTGCTCAGCAGGCGGTGGCGAAGCGGTACTCCGATCTCCGCGAATGGGCTGGATGGATCTTGCTCGGTGTCGAGGCCAAGTAGAAAGAGAGGAGTCCGCACTGTGCGAAGCTCCTCTCTGTAAAGCTCAGCGGAGAGAATCAAGCAGGTTCTATGGACGTGAGTAAACCTTTTCCCGCGAACTGTTCGACGTACAACTCGGCACGCTCCAACCAAGTTGTTAAAACGATCGAACGCCCATTATGGTGGGCTTCCCACATCTTGTGGGTCGCTTCCGCGCGGGGAAACCTTGTCAGTTCCATGACACTGCGAACGACAAACATCAGATCGAGCGTCGGATTGCGATGCAGAATCAGTTTGTAGCGAGGTAGCTGCCGTTGGCGCGGCCTGTCGTCCTGGCGGGCCGGCCTACTAGCGCCGGAGAGCGAACTGGGTACCGAGGGAGGATCGGCATGAAAGTCGTGCATAGAATGCACCCCCTCGCCCGCGGAGGCAGGGACTATGATCTAGACTGGAACCGGGCCACGGTACCCGGTCTGTTGGTATTGTATGTGCTGATCGGCCACTGGCACAAATCAGGGTCGGCGAAGAGCCTCCTGCTAACCCCGAGATTCGCGCCTGATGTATGGATTACTCCGACAATACCGTCCTCAGCGATCGATTTGCCCTTGGAACTCGTTTACCTGGTATCGAAACTTCGGACAACCATGCGCAGCTGTTCGACCAGAAAGATCGATAGAACTGAAGCAGAGCAAGAGTCAGCGATATAGTTTTCTCTTGGAAAAGGAGTCTCGGCGCGGAAATGTCTACCTATCTGGTCGATTGGCAGCAAGAATCGATTCCTGCGTGTCGCAATGGAGCGTTGGCCATCGGTAATTTCGACGGCGTACATCTGGGCCACGCCGAATTGATTCGCCAACTGATCGCCTTGGCACGACAGGTTGCTGGCCCTGCTGTCGCCGTCACCTTCGATCCTCATCCTCGAGCGGTTCTTCGTCCCGAATCGCCCTTGTGGAAATTGACGACTCAAGCTGACCGAGCGGAGTATCTGCACGAATTGGGGGTCGATCAGGTCCTCACGCTTCGTGTGACGCCGGAACTTCTCTCTCTTGGGGCTGTCCCATTCTTCGACCAGCTCATCGTCGATCGATTGGCAGCACGGGCCATTGTCGAGGGAACCAACTTCTGTTTTGGCCGGGATCGCGAAGGCGACATCAGGCTGCTGGCTCACCTATGCCAGCAGGCGAACATCAAGTTGCGGATCGTGCCGCCCGTTGTGGTGGATGGGAGCGAGGTCTCCAGCAGTCGAATTCGCAACGAATTGCTGGCCGGCCACGTCGAGCAGGCAGCCAAACTGCTGGGTCGACCTTACCGCTTGCGGGGTCTAGTGGGATCCGGACAGCGACGGGGACGCACCATCGGATTTCCGACAGCGAACCTAGAGCAAATCGCCACCGTGGTGCCCGGACCTGGCGTCTATGCAGTGCGTGTGCGAACAAGTGCCCATCAATTGTTTCTGGGAGCAGCCAACCTGGGCGCGAACCCGACCTTTGCGGAAGCGGCGATGAAGATCGAAGTGCATCTCCTAGATTTCACCGGAGACTTATACGGGCAAGAGCTTGCCTTGGAGTTCTTGCAGCGACTACGAGAGACACGGCGATTCGCCAGTGTGGCGGAACTAATCGAACAGTTGCAGCAGGATGTTCAGAAGATCCGCTGCCTGCATTCGCGGTTGGAAGCTGCCAGTTAACTGGGTTTTTCCAACTCTTCAACGTAGAAGGGCTTCCCTGAGAGCAGCGACGATGTTAGATTGTGAAGTAATTCGGTGGGAGAGCGCGTCGGCAAATCCAGTGAATCTGAGATGCGGCTCGAGGCCGGGGGCTTTCGGTTACACGCGTCTTTCCCTCTCCTAGACCTGGAGTTACGACCCCCCGAAGCTCGATACGCTGAGTAGTATCTTGCGGTTCAGCTATGAAAGGAGAGCGTAGTATTCGTCCTACCGACCGACAACAACCTCAGGATCGTGGCCCAAGGGTCAACGAGCAAATTCGCATTAGTCCAATTCGGCTCATCGGCCCAGCGGGGGAACAGTTAGGGGTGGTGCCGACGTCGCAGGCCTTGGAAATGGCTCGGGAAGCGAATCTGGATCTGATCGAAGTAGCCCCGACTGAGCGTCCGCCCGTATGTAAGATTGCCGACTATGGCAAGATGCGCTATCAGCAATCGCACAAGAAGTCGAAGAATAAGGCCCACCAGCAGAAACTCAAGGAAATCCGTGTTCGGCCCAAGACCGGCGAACACGATGTCGAGACCAAAGTGAACCAGGCGCGGAAGTTCCTCGAACACAACGACAAGGTGCTGGTGAATGTGCTGTTTCGAGGTCGCGAACTTCAGCACATCGAAGAAGGTCGCAAAATTATCGACCTGATTTTGGAGAAACTGGCGGATGTTTGTAAAGTGGAGAAATCCCCTTCCATGGAAGGACGTCGCATGACGGCGATGCTGGCTCCGAAATCGTCGAAAGCTGGTAGTTAAGATTTTGCCCTGCCCAAAACGAAAGAAGTTCCTACAATACATCTACTGATCTGTTGGCAAACTAGCCGACGATGCAATCGGATGGCCCCCGGACTCGAACCTCGTTTCGCCGTGGCGGACGTAGGTTTCAGACCGGGGAGTCTTCTTTTCCACTGCTTCCTCGATCAAAGTTTTGCGAGGAGTCAGTGAAGTAATTGAGGTGAACTCATGACCAAGATGAAGACGCACAAAGGATCGAAAAAGCGATTCAGCGTCACGGCATCTGGTAAACTGAAACGCTTTCAGGCTGGCAAACGCCATCTGAACAGCCATAAAACCGGTGCCCGCAAACGCCAACTCCGCGGCGGAGTCGTCGATGGAGGCAAGATTGCCAGCAAGTATGTCATCTACCTAGGCGGCCAGGCGTAAACCTGAGATCCGCGACGATTGGTTGAACTTTGAACCTGGACCAGTGAATCCGCCATGACACGAGCTAGAAGCGGTAAGACCGTACTGCGTGGCCGAAAAAGGCTACGGAAATTGACCAAAGGGTTCCGCCTTTCCCGGCATAACCTTTATCGGCAGGCCGCCGTTGCGATCATTCGCGCGCGGTTGTTCGCCTATCGGGACCGCCGCGTGCGTCGGCGTGAGTTCCGTCGCCTGTGGATCGTTCGGATTAACGCGGCTTGCCGCATGCGAGGACTACGGTATAGCCAGTTCATCGCTGGCTTGCAGCGTGCCAATGTCATTCTGGATCGAAAGAGTTTGTCGAATCTCGCTATCAGCGATCCCGAGGCGTTTACCAAGCTCGTTGAGCTGGCCCGCGCCAACCTGCCCGCGGGTAGCAAGTAACCGACTTCTCTGGATCAACGGATGAAGGATGAAGGCAGGAAGTCCTTCATCCTTTCTCTGTTTCTAGAGCGACCATGATCGATCTGAACGAATTACAACGTCGTGCTTCCGAAGAGTTAGCCGCCTGCGCGGATGAGGCCGCCTTACGGGCCTGGAATAGTCGATACTTCGGTAAAACAGGCGAAGTTCTTGTAGCACTAAAGGCTGTTGGCAGCGTTGCTCCGGCAGAGCGGAAATCTTACGGCCAGTTGGCCAATCAGATCAAGGAGTCGCTCTCCAGTGCTTACGAAGCTGCTCTTGCTCGTGAGAAAGAACGTGCCTTGGAGCGGAGTCTCGCTACCGAGAAGCTCGACGTCACTTTGCCGGGACGCGAGTTCTCTCGGGGGCGACTTCATCCCTCTACTCAGACGCTACGTCTGATTCAGAGCATCTTTGCTGAACTAGGGTTTCAGGTCTTTCGCAGTCCCGAGGTTGAAGACGATGAGACCAATTTCGGGCTGTTAAACATGCCGCCGCATCATCCCGCACGCGACATGTGGGACACCTTCCACACTACCACGCCGGGAGTGTTACTCCGCACACACACTTCTCCCGGACAGATTCACATCATGCGTAAGTTGTGTCCACGACCGATTCGCGTGATCTTACCGGGCATGTGCTATCGCTATGAACAGATTACCCCACGCTCCGAGATCATGTTCCATCAAGTTGAGGGGCTAGTGATCGGTGAACGGATCACGATGGCCGACCTCAAAGGTACGATCGTTGCCTTTGCTCGACGACTGTTCGGGCTGGATCGGCAGATTCGCATTCGCTCCAGTTACTTTCCCTTTACGGAACCTTCTATTGAGGTGGACATCGATTGGCCGAAAGATGATCCCAACGCCGATCGACTGACTAAGGGGACGGGCTGGTTGGAGATTATGGGGGCAGGCATGGTACATCCAATTGTGCTGCGGAATGGCGGCTACGATCCAGCGAAATACTCGGGTTTCGCTTTCGGTATGGGACCGGAACGAATCACCATGCTTCGACATGCGATCGACGACATCCGCTTGTTCTGGAGCAACGATCTACGATTTCTCAAGCAGTTTTGACTTACATAGGAGTTACGCCGTTGAGAGCCTGTGGGGTTGAGTTCTCCTCTCCCCCCTGGGGCAGAGAGGGTAGAGGAGAGAGAAACAAACGAGCCAACGTCCCAACGGCGTAACTCCTACTACGCTCACTCCTGAGGTTCGATGCCAAGCGATCGAAGCTGTTCTCGGAGTCGATCTGCCTGCAGGCGTGCGGCCTCGGCAGCACGTTCGGCTTGCTCTTTGGCCTGTTCGGCTTCTTTACGTGCCAATTCGGCGCGAGCGAGTTGATCGGCTAGTTCAATGAAGGAGTAGAAGCGTTGATCATCCGGCCAGGACAAAATCAGATCGCCAGCGATCCGCAAATGGACTCCCAGACGAGGACTGGTCCAACCGTTCATCTGCGGAATCTCGATCAGATTCTGTCCCTGGCGTTGCCAGCCGTTCAGCTTCAAGGTTTCGGGATCAAACAGATAGTACTCTTCGACTCCGTAACGATTGTAGAATTCCCATTTCTCGTGCAACTCCTGGGCGGTGTTGCTCGGCGATTGAATTTCGAAAACGACCTGGGGAGGAATGTTATCCTCCAGCCATTGCAAGTAGGAGCGACGATGGCCACGAGGACGCCCGAAGGCGACCAACACATCGGGAGCCACTCGAATACTTGGATCGCCTTCCACGGGATACCAGAACAGATCACCGGCAATGAAGACGTCATCTTGGTTCATGAAGCGGATGTCGGATTCCCTTTTATCGTGGTGATCCAATCGTATTGCAGAGTGTTCTCGGCGATGGGCAAGCTATCTGTTTCGGGATAGATGACGGGAAAAAAATCGGCGAGCGTGGAATCTGGCGTGACATACTCGAACACCTCCTGGGGTCGCATTTTACTTGGCAGGAAGAGATACCGTGAATAGCAAGGTTCTGAGCGAGGAGAAGTAACGTGAAAATTCCGTTGAAGTGGCTGGCGGACTACGTCACAACCAACCTGTCGGTCGCCGAACTCGCCCATCGCTTGACGATGGCTGGGCTGGAAGTGATTGGCTATCGCTCCTACGGTCTGCCGGCTCCCGAAGGGCTGCGCGTTCGCGCCGAGGAGAGCGGTCCCGTCTGGGACCGCGACAAAGTACTCATCGCTCGGATTGTGTCGGTGGAGAAGCATCCCAATGCCGACAAGCTCAAGCTGCCTCTTGTCGAGTTTGGAGAGGGAAAAACTCAATTGTTAGTAACAGGGGCCTCGAACATTCAGGTCGGCGACAGCGGTCAGAAGGTGATAGTTGGCAAAACCGGCACTATCTTTTGGGATGGCTATTCCCAGCCGAAAAAACTGACCGAACTGAAGCCCAAGCCTGTACGAGGCATTCCCAGTGAAGGCATGGTGATGTCGGCCCTGGAACTAGGCATCAGTGATGAGCACGAAGGCATCATTTTGCTGGAAGACGATGCTCCTGTGGGCATGCCATTGGCCGACTTCATGGGCGACATCGTGCTGGAAGTCGACGTTTTGCCGAACATGGCCCGCTGTCTGTCGCTGATCGGTGTGGCTCGCGAAGTGGCAGCGTTCAGCGGCTCGACGTTGAAGCGACCAGAGACGACGCCGTTGGCTCAAGGGCCGAGCATCGAAGGCCGCGTTCACGTCCGCATTGAAGATGCCAATCTGAGTGCCCGTTATGCCGCCGCCTTGATCGAGGGAGTTCGCGTTGGTCCTGCTCCGGGTTGGATGCAGCGCCGCTTAACCTATGCGGGGATGCGCCCGATCAACAACATCGTCGACATCACGAACTATGTCATGCTCGAATGGGGGCAGCCGCTGCACGCCTTCGATTATGACGTGCTAAAACGCCGCGCCGGCGGCAAGGCTCCGACGATCATCGTTCGACCGGCTCGTGCGGGTGAAGTGCTAAAAACATTGGATAATGTGGATCGTAAATTGACGCCAGACATGCTGGTTATCGCCGACGAGTGCGGGCCGATCGCACTGGCCGGAGTTATGGGCGGCGCGGAAACCGAGGTCACCGATAAGACGACCAACGTGCTGCTGGAGTCGGCCAACTTCCATTTCCTGAACATTCGCCGCACCATGCGGGCTTTGGAGCTACCCAGCGAAGCCAGCCAACGCTTCAGCAAAGGCGTGCATCCGGAACTAGTTCTTGCGGGGCTGGGCCGAGCCAGCGACTTGCTGAGGCAACATGCCAGCGGAGTGGTCGCTCAGGGGGTTGTCGATGTGTATCCCGCACCGCCACCCAAACAAGTCATTGAGCTGACCTCGGGAGAAATTCGCCGATTATTGGGCATGGACATTCCGCTGACCGAATGCGAACGGCTGCTCAGCACGCTGGAGTTCACGGTCGAACGCATGGGGGCCGACACGCTCCGTGTCACGGTTCCGCCGCATCGGCTCGACATTCAGGAAGGCGTCGCTGACGTGATCGAGGATCTTGTGCGACTTTATGGATATGATAAGTTGCCAGAGACGCGTCTGGCAGACGAACTGCCTGACGTGCTTCGTTCGGAGGAGGTCGTCTTCGAGGAGCGGTTGCGCGATCGGTTGGTCGCGCTGGGATTGCAGGAAATCATCACCTATGCTCTGACGACGCCGGAGCGCGAGGCAGCCCTGCATCTGCCGTCGCGCGACTACGTCCGGCTGCTCAATCCGATTTCCAGCGAGCGCACCGCCATGCGGCAGAGCTTGTTGACCGGAATGCTGGAAGTGGCGGCGAGCAATCTTCGCCAGTTCGAGGAGGTGCGATTGTTCGAGATCGGCAGTGTCTATCTGAGCCAGCCGGGGCAGAAGTTACCCGACGAACCGCGTCGCTTGGCGATTGTAATGAGCGGCAAACGCTATCAGGAACACTGGGCCGATGGCGGAGCTACTCCGAAAGAGAATCTCAATTTTTACGATCTTAAAGGGGTGGTACAAGGGCTGCTGCACGATCTGCATTTGGCCAACGTGAGCTATCGACCAGTCAGCGTGCCGCGACTGCATCCGGGAAAAACTGCCGAGATCGTGGCTGGCGAGCGCGTGTTGGGCTTGCTTGGCGAACTGCACCCCAAAGTCGCCGAGGCCTTCGATCTCGCCGGACGCGCTGTGCTGGTCGCTGAGCTAGAGTTGGAACCACTGTTGGCCGCGATTCCTCCGCGCTATGCCTATTCGTCGTTCTCACGGTTTCCGCCAGCTCTGCTAGATGTCGCGGTGATTGTTCCTGAAGAGACGCCTGCAGAACGGGTCGAGGCCGAGATTCGTGCAGCCGGTGGCAGCCTGCTCAAGGCGGTTCGACTGTTCGATCTCTATCGGGGCGACAGCATCCCTGTGGGAACGAAGAGTTTGGCCTATGCACTGACGTATCAAGCCGACGATCGTACGCTCAGTCCCAAAGAGGTGGAAAAGGCGCATAAAAGCGTGGAGAATCGCTTGCGCCATGTACTGAACGCGCGGATCCGTGGGCAAGATGCCTGACCACCTGCTATAGTGGAGACGCCTTGCCGTTCTTCCTTCTACGACCCGGTCGACAAGGTGGTTGACCAATGGCTACATAGGCGATCGCTCATGGCGTCTTCAGCGGATCAACCGGGTAACCCGATCACAGCCGAGGAATTCTTGCGCCATGTGCTTCGTAGTGGACTAGTCGAGCGCGACGAACTGCAGGCTAGTCTGCGTCAGGTGCCGCGCGAGCAGCGCGAAGATCCCTGGTTGTTGGCCGAGCATCTTATCCGCTACGGCAAGTTGACTCGCTTTCAAGCCGGACGCTTGCTCAAGGGGATCGCTCAGGGATTGATCTTTGGGCCGTTTCGCGTGTTGGCCCCGATTGGCAAGGGCGGCATGGGCAAGGTGTTCCTCGTTCGAGACATGCGCAGCCAACAACTAGTCGCGCTGAAGATTCTGCCGCCGAAACTTGCTCGGGCCGAGGTGCGCATGATGGCCCGGTTCCGCCGCGAGATGGAACTGAGCCAAAAAGTGGCTCACGCCCACATTGCCTGGACTTATGAAGTCGGTGAGGTGCGCGGCGTGCCCTACATCGCTATGGAGTACATCCCAGGCCGCACTCTGTCCCGTATTGTCAACGAAGATGGGCCGCTCAAACCAACTCGGGCGTGTCGGTTGATGGCTGAGGTGGCCTCGGCCCTCTCGCATGCCCACGAACAGGGGTTGATTCATCGGGATCTGAAGCCTGGCAACATTCTCATCACGCCACGCGACCAAGCCAAAGTGCTGGATCTCGGTTTGGCGCTAATCGAGGGGGAAATTGTCCACGATGCGATGGTGGTTGGCGGCCAAGGCTACATCGTCGGCACCATGGATTACATCGCACCAGAACAGACCCTTGATGCCGCCAGTGTCGATCCACGTTGCGATCTGTACAGCCTAGGTTGCACCCTCTATTTCGCTTTGTCGGGCCAGCCACCGTTTCCCGGCGGCACCAGCAAGGAAAAGATCGCCCGGCATCGCCGTGAGCAGCCTGTTCCTCTCGCCACGCTCGCTCCTCATGTACCTGCCGGGTTGATCGAGTTCGTCGAGCGGTTGATGAGCAAAAATCCCGACGACCGACCAGACAACGCCCAGCAGGTCGAGCAAGAACTTCGCTTTTGGGCGACCGGTGAGGAAGAAATCGCCCGCGAGTCTGAAGAAGAGATCTCCTTTGATGAAACCGTGGTAGTGCAGCAGGGAACGGCCTCTGCCGATCTCAGCGCGATTAGTCTACCCGAGTTCGAGATTACGCCGTTGTCCTTACTCGACAATCGACGAGCAACGGGATTGTGGTCGACCAATGCGGTCGCCCTGCTGATGGCGTCGGCGGCGTGCCTCTTCCTCAGTGCGATGGTCGTGATCTTGCTGATTCTTTTAACTCGACGTTAGAGCGCTCTGCCAAAAGGTGTAGGGGATCACAGGCTAAAGCCTGCGACTACCGGTTCAGCTTGGTAGCCGCGGGCTTCAGCCTGCGAAGGAGCTTTCCCCGCTGGCGCTACACCATACCATCTGGAGAATCACTCCTAAAACTCGACTTTCTTTTTCGGGGTCTCAGTGGTGTCGAACTCAATGCTCTGCACCCGCTTGATCGGGATTAGTTTGTAGCCAAACGGTACTCGTCCGACCAAGCCGACGAGTGTAGCTTTCTGCCCGTCCAGAGTCGTGGCGGTCAGCAATGACAGAGTGTCGTCTTCCCCTTCTTTCTGAATGACACGCCAGACAGAATCCTCGTCACCCTCGTTAACACTGATCTTCTTGATTTTGGACACGTCGAGCTTCAGCGTCTTTTTGAACATCAACGTGGTCGACAATTTTTCCCCGCCTCCAGCGAGTTGATAGAGCGGCTGTAGATCATGCACTTTGTGGATCGTTTGTACGTCCTTATCCAGAGTGGTTACGACAGCGGGCCGACCTGGCTTGAAGGGCGTGACCTTTGGTTCGGGGAATCGCACTCCTTTGATACCTTTGGGAATCCCTCCTTGGAACGTCAGAGAGGCAATTCCCGCTTCCCCTTTGTCCACGTCGGCCTCGAGGGTCAGTTTGTTGATCCCCTTGTAGGCCGTCGTCCCGACCAGCACGATATCATCCTCATCGTTAGGACTGACGGCGACCCGAACCGTGACCTTTTCCTCCTCGTAACGGATCGAGCGAATCTGTTCCAGGGGCACGAGAACAACGACCCCGGCGGCGAAGTTGAACTTCAGTTCATCGCGGATCACGAGTGCTTCGGGGCCGGCGGTTTTCTCCTTGGCTTTGTCAGGCGGAGCCAGCCAGGCCAACCGCCGGATGCCATTCGTGAATGTCCAGGCTGTGACTTTCTGCTCCTTGCCGGCGGCGTCGGTGATGACGAGTAACGCTTTATCCTCGGAGGACTGCTTGGGTTCTGCCGGCAGCGGCGACGAAAGAATGAGGAGTACAAAAAACAGTCCGATAGTGCGCATGATGCTAGATACCTCGCGCGAGCGACCTCGATGGCACCCTTCTGGCATCGTCGGAATTCGACGTCGATAGATCAAGTAGAAACTGCTTGCTTTTCCTCAATACGACAAGAACTCGCGGTTCGTGAAGTTAGATGCTTGAAATGCCTTGACTCAGCGACCATAATCTAAACAGGACACGATAGCTCCGAAGGATACCTGGATTATGGCAACACCGGACCATTGCCCGGAAGATGTTTTCCAGCCGGGTGGGCACCTACGCCTGGAATTGCTGACTCCCTGTGCCATTGAGGCGCTCAAGGAAGCGATTCGTCTTGCCTCCGAAACACGCTGGGACAGCGTTCGTAGTCCGCATGTCTTCATGGGGGTGCTGAGTAAGCCAGATACTTCGGTGCGCCTCTGGGGCGAACGTCTGCAAATTGATCTCCCTTTGCTTTTGAGCCAGTTTCAGGTGTTGTTCCATCAAGAGGAGGGAGAAGAAGATCCGTACTTGACTCTGAACCGCGAGTTTCTTTCAGATAATGTGATCGAGTTGCTACGCGAAGCGCGGCAACGAGCCAGAGAACATGGTCGCAAGCACATCACGCCGATGGATCTGCTCATCTGTCTGTTGACGGCGAGCAACAGTATCGTCGCCGATTGTTTCGAACGAGCGGGCATGACCCCAGCTAAGCTGACCGAGCAAGCGGTCATCGCCGAGCATGCAACCCGAGTTGATCGCTCCGTTGGCGACTGATGGCCGCTGCTCGATCGACGACGTGTGATGTCGAGTTAGCGATTGAGATACTCTCGCAAGGCCTGCATCTTGGGAGCCTGCTCCAGCGGCTGGGCAAAGTGTTCGAGAACGCCCCAGCTGCCCCATTTGCTTGGCAAGCTCATCGACGAGAAGACGCAGAACAGCCCGCCTCCAGCTTCACGCCAGTTCTTCAGATCCGCGAGATAAAGATCTTTCATCTTCGGATGCCGATTCGCCGCCTGAAACAGCGCGGTCAATTTGTTGTTATTCTCTGCGCCGCCGTGCCCCACGAGATGCTGTCCGCCTTCATAGGCCAACAATTGTAGCTCTCGCTTGCGGGCCAGTTCGGCGTAAGCCTCCATCTTTTTTCGACTCTCGGCCAAATCTTTGACCAGTTCAGTCAACAGATCCTCAACTTTCATGTCAGCGACTCGGTCGGCGTTCCGCGGATCGCCGAAGCGATTGCCGAAGTAGGGAGCGATGGCCACCGCGTCGGCTTGCTTGTAAGCCTCGCGCCAGTCCAGCACCGTCGTGCCAGTCCACGGATTGGCCGACTGCGTTGCCAGCACTCGCACCAGTCGAGTTCGCCCGCCAAACACTTCTTCCCAGATCTTGAATATCTCAATCGAGCGTTGCGAATAGTAACGCAGCTGAGCCTCATAGGCATTCTTGCTCAGATCGAGACGTTTTCCTTGCCGGGCACAGTGTCGCGCTTGCTCGAACATACCGTTCCAGCATTCGTTGGAATACTCGACGTAGATACGCAAGTCGGGATGTAGGGACTTCTTGACGAGTTGGGCGAACTCGCGGACGAAGCGATCGTCGGCCAGGTGCGGCATGCAGAACCATGGCTCGACCCGCAGCGTGTTGCACAGCTGGATCATGTACTCCAGGGCCACGCCATCGCGTGTTTGCGAATGATCATCGGGAGTCGGTCGCTCTTCCCAACGTGACAAGCGCGAGTTGTTGGTCTTCTGCCAGTCCATGAAGCGGAAGACCTTGAAGCCTTTCCAGCGGTCGAGAAAATCGCGACGAAACGGCTCGGGTTGGTAGGTTTTTTCGGCCTCTTGAGGAATCAGGCGAATGTGGCGGATGGGATCCTTCTCGTTCAGTCGAGTCACCCGGGCGAACGCCGAGCCGGTCTTATTTGTGACTTCGACCGTCAGCCGGCCTGGTTGACGCTTCGTCACTCGGGCATCTCCGGTAAAGCTCAACTCGCCCTCGCCGGAGTAGAGGCAAACGTAGGTGCCTGTGGGATAGCGTTGCTCGAAGCCGGTCCAGACGACGGTCTCGGCATACTGATCGGGACGAAGCCGCAGCAGATGCCCGCGTGCATCGGTGGCCAAAGGCCCGCCTTTGCCCCACGGTTGGCCCTTTGCTTGGCTGATCCAGCTGCGTGCCGATTTGAAGGCATCGACAAACACCAACTCGCTCGACCAATCTACCACGCCGGAGAGATTCATCCCCAAAGGCGGCTTGCTCGTGGGAGACTGAGCCGACACGGGAGTAAGACACGCAAGCACCAGCAAGAGGATCGAGAAGCGACGTGTCATGAGGGAACCTCGGCAATTTGAGCGAATCTGGAGATCAGGACTAGCTGTAGCCAACTGGGGCGACTCGAAACTTCTCTGAATACTCGCATTTTATGGAACGCGGTTCAAAAAACTGATCTGGACAGAACGAAAGAAAGTCGGCATACAGCTACGCTTCTCATTATCGTGGAGAAGTCGGTCCGCGTTCAGGAGGAGCGTCATGGCCCGAAAGCGGCTCACGTTCGCGTGCCCGGTTTTACTGGGATTGCTCCTTCTGGCACTGACCAGTTGTCGCCATTCCCTGCTGCTCTCTAGTGATGAGCCGAAAGATTGGCCAGATTTGAAGCCGACCGAACTGGAGTATGTCGATAGTGAGGGGTTCGACGCGCTTTTGGAAAACGCACTGGTGAATCAGGATCCGGTCATCATCATCCAAACGGGGCGAACCAAACCGGATTGGGAGGGCCGACTGAATGCCTGGATCGCGGCCTGGAATCGCAGCAATAGTAGTACTCGGCGACCAACTCGGCGAGCTTCTTCCGAAGAGGAACCGATCGTTCGCGGTCAGGCGCCGTTGCCTCAGGTCACCGTGGATGGCGACAGTATTCGCGAGTTTCGCTTGTTGATCGCGGGGTTGCTCGATCGCGTCGACGAGGCAGCGCATAACGGAGTTGCCTGGTGGGCCGAGGAGCGGGCTCGCTCTCGACGAGTCGCGTTGTTGAAGCCTTATAGTCTGCGCTTCCACAAGGACGAAGAGGAGTTGATCCAGCTAGTATTCTTCCACGGTAGCTATGCCAGTTACTATCCACGACACATGCAGTTGCTCATGCGTTCTGGCGAGATGAAAGAGGCGAAATGGAGCCGTTCCCTGGAATGTTCTGGATGCATCAAACAGGGAAGGTGCGAACGGATTGATCGACTCACCAATCAGGAGAAAACCCCATGAGATCCAATTCGTCGCAACGACTGATTAGCTGGTTGCCTGTGGGGTTGTTTGTGACGCTGGTCGTCGCGACGGGAGTGACTCTGCTTTCTTTAATTCTTTGGCTGCATCGAATCACCGCTTGCTCGCTTTGGCTGGATACTGACGTGGTACTGCTGACAGTCTGGCTGATCGGCTGCACTCTACTGCTTGCCGAGGGAGGCGTCGGGTGGCTACTGCTTCGGCTGCCTTCCCGACGTCGTTCCATTCGCTCTGGCGCGAATCCTCAGGGTGGCGCGGAATAAGGCGTTTGACACGGCCTGATTTGTATTCCATCTTTGCTGGTGAAGTAGAATAACCTGTCGTTGGGCGTCTCCTTCCCCTCGCCGTGAGACGGTTCCCGATGCTAGCTACTCATGGTTGGAAGTTCGGCGTGTCACACTGTCACGCGCCGTTCCTCCCTGACAAAGGATGCCGCCGACATGCTCACTACCGACCTTGGAGCCTGCGAATGGTTCGTTTGGGATTTGCGACGAAGCAACCTGATTGACCGGGGTCAGCTCGATCAAATTATCGGAGATTTCCTCAGTAAAAACCCAGGGGCCGAACCTCCCCTTCTGGCCGACTTTTTGGTGAAACAGGGTTACCTGACGGAATTCCAAGCCGAGCGCCTCTTGCAAGGTAAGACGCAGGGGTTTGTCCTCGGGCCGTTCACTCTGATGGACGCCCTCGGCGCGGGCAGCATGGGTACGGTCTATAAAGCACAATCGAAAACCGATGGCAAATGGTACGCCGTCAAGGTGCTTCCACGTCGCAGCATGTGGAACGTGCGCATTGCCCGACGTAAAGTGCGACTCTTCGAGCAATGCCAGCATCCGTCGGTGGTGCCCTTTGTTGATGTCGGCACTGCTGGAGGCATGCATTATCTAGCTTGGCCGATGGTCGAAGGCACCACGCTGGAAAAAATCGTTCAGGAGCAAGGAAAACTTTCGACGGAGCAAGCAGCCCAGTTTGCCTTACAGACCGCCGAAGGTTTGGATGCTTGCCATCAGGCCAACCTGTTTCATGGCATGCTTAAACCGTCGAACCTGATGCTTGGTTCCGATGGTACGCTGCGCATTCTCGATTTCGGGATTGGGTGCCTCCTCTCGGAAACCGAAGGGGAGTCGCTGGTGGATACTATGTCTACCGCGAACTCGGTCAATAGCGGTCTGGATTGTGCTAGTCCAGAGAGCATCATGGATCCCTCGCAACTGAACGCGATCGGCGATCAGTACAGTCTCGGCTGCGTGCTGTACTTCTGCTTAACGGGACGGTATCCCTTCCCGGATGGGACTGCGGTCGAGAAGATGATGTGCCATCAACACAAACAACCGACGCCGATTCGCGAGCTGAATCCAGAGGTGTCGGAGGAGATGGTCGCAATCGTCGAACGCTTGATGCAAAAGAATCCGGCCAATCGCTTCGCCAGTTGTGCGGAGGTGATCGAGTTGCTGCGGCCAATAGCATGCGGCGGGGCAGCCAGTCCACCGATCCAACGTCGCCAAACGATGCAGATGCCACGAGTACGGCTCAATCCTCGTGGAAGTGCGGGAGACAATTCTTTACGTCCCCAACCGCCCGCGATGGCTCCAGATTTGCCTCGTATGCCTGCTCCGCGTCCGGTAAATCAACCGGCGTCCCCCCGAGCGCCGGCGGCCACTGGTCTGCCAGGCACTCCGCGACCGGTTCGCCCCAGCGATCAGGGACGAGACGCGCGACCTCAGCCGCTTGCTCGACCCCAACCTGCTGCCGCAGCAGCTCCGGCTGCAGTCTCTGTTCCTGTTCAGGTGCAGCACCATGCTCCCGTGCAACAGCAACCGATTCAGGATCCGCGACTGCAACAACCCCAACAGCCCAGGGGGCAGCAGTACAGCTCGATCACCGTTGTTCTGTTAATTATGCTGGCGTTCGTGGCTGCCTTCTTCCTTAGCCGAATGATTCCGTTCTAACGATCGTCGCTACTCTTCCGTGCAAGACACTCACTGCCGTGACTGTTCAGGAGGCTGGAACCAAGGTTCCCCTCCTCAACGGTCACGGCTGATTGCAGGGAGGGGCGTTCAGCCACCAATGGCGTTCAGCAACTCTTCGGGGCTGGCCGGTTTTTTCAGGAAGTGATCAAAATCGGCTTCGTGCATCGCTAAGCTCTCGTTACTTTCTCCAGAAAGAGCAATCAGACGCATCGCGGGGAGCGAAGCAGATCGTCGCAGGGCACGGGCTAGTTGGTAACCGGTCATGTCCGGCAGATGGAGGTCGATAATCGCTACATCGGGAGCATATTCAGCAGCAGTAGCGAGAGCGGAGGCTCCATCCTGGATCACCTCGACCTGATACCCTGCGCTCTGTAGCAACAGCCGCAGCGAAAATCCCATCTCTTCGTTGTCATCGACAATCAGAATCCGCAGCGAGGGAGGAGGCATGATTCAGGTTACTCGAATGGCAACGACAGTGACGTTATCCGTGGCACCCAGGATCAACGAGAGATTGACCAGCCGTCGCGCGGCCATCTCGGCACAGGTGGCTTCTTTCAAAAGCATCTGTTCTAAATCGCGCGTTGGCAAGTGAGTCGTCAATCCATCAGAGCAAACCAGAATCCAATCGCCAGCCTCCAAAACGCCGTGATACAGTGCCGGCTCCACGTCGGGCTGTCCGCCGATGGCCTGTTGTAGCTCATTGCGACGCGGATGCACTTCCGCTTCCGAGGCGGATAACGTCCCCAACTCAACAAGACGGTTGACAAGTGTTTGATCGCGAGTCAGCTGAACTAATCGCCCGTGATGCAAATGATAGGTTCGACTATCACCCACGTGGCCGATCACAAAATGACGACCGTCGAGGTAGACCACTTCAGCAGTGCAGCCCATACCGCGTCGTCGCGATCCGGGAACGCGAGCAGCGCGAAACACCGCGTAGTTGGCGGTCTTCAGCGCCTGGCGAATGGCCGACTTGACGGAGTCCAACTCAAACGTCGGACCGGTGCGAACAGGCTCTTGATCGGCGCGGCTGAGGGCATCTCCTGGGAAGGGCGATACTCCCGAGAACACATGAAACGGCGGTAATTGGAGCAGCTCGTTTCGTAAAGTCTGAATCGTCAAAGCGGCGGCCACCTCGCCGGCCTCGTAGCCCCCCATGCCATCGCAGAGCAACACCAGAGCAGCCTCGCCCAACCCATCCTGCTGCGACTCAGTGGCGTGCAGCACGGCATAGGCATCTTCGTTCTCCGAGCGCACCATTCCCGTTGAGGTCCAGCTAGCGATGTCCAGTCGAACGCGATCCTGTGTCTGGCGCAACACGTCCAGCGATTGAATCAGATCGAGAAAGCCAGTCTCGTCTTCAAGGCGATTTCCGCTCGTGGGAAATCGGGCGTCAACTTCGGCACGCAGGGTTTTCAACATCAAGCGAGCGAAGCCAGGATGCAGATCAGGGAAACGCGATAATAATTTAGCAGTTCCAAGCTCGTCGAAGTCGGTTTTTTCATCTAATTCACGACCTAACAGTAGTGAGTAGAGCATCGCTCCGAAGGCATATAGATCGGCACGGGCATCGACGATGCCGCGACCAGCGAGCAGTTCCGGGGCCGTGTACAAGCCGCCGCGAATCGGTGTGGCTGTTGGAAAAGGCAGTGGTAACAGCTCGCCAATATCTTTTAGACGAGCCTGCCCTTGCTCATCGATCACGACCTCTGCGGGGGACAGGCTTTCGAGGATAGCACCGTACCGATGCAGTTGCTGCAACAGCTTGGCCAGTTGCAGCAGATATCCATAGCGCTGAGAAGTGTCCTCTTCCCGATCCTCCCAGGCTTCCCAGAGCGACCGGCCCGAAGGGCGATCGATTACGAAATACTCGAACGTGTCGTCGGAGAAGTGGGCGACCGCTTCGGGCAGATGGGGCGACTGCATCGCGTCTAACAGGCGCTTCAGCCAAGAGATACTCGGCCAATTCGGTCCGGTCGGGATGACTTCGGTTTTGGGCGAGGTTGATTCGGCAGGATCGTCAAAGCTGGGAAGAAGCTCGTTGTCATTCTCGGGCGGGGCTTCCACGGGCGGTGGTGCGGCTTCCGCTTTGGGTATGACTTGACGGTAGAGGGTAACATCAGAGATGGGAATTGTGGTATGATCCCGAGCTAAGAAACGCTCGACGCCAAGCCGTTCACCCAACCAGGTCGTCACTTCAAATCGGTCGAACAACTTCTCTTTAGGCAGGGCAGGAGAGCCTCTGGAGGGGGATTCACCGGAGGAGACGCCCTCTTGAGTCGAGAAATAATAGCCGCACTCGCAACAGTATGTTGCTTCAGCCGGACAGAGGTTCTCGCAGGCGGGACAACGAACGCGGTCCGGCGTGGCTGGCCTGGCGTTGGGCACCGGCAACGCCAGCGGGTAGACCGGCAAGGCCAGCGGAATGTACTCGGGCAACTCGACGTCATCCGTCACGGGGATGGCCATCGGCGGAGAAGCATCTCCACTGGTGTTCAATAACGTTTCCAGATCGGGAAAGGGGCCGTCTGGTCGAGCAGCTTCGTCAGGTACTTGGGGCATAAGATCTCAAAGTGAGTTGGCTCCGTCGTCGTGGTCAACGCAACCGATTGCCGCAATGGATGCAACAGCGGCTGCCCATTCGATTCACCTTTCCGCAATGATGACAGGGAGGCGTCGGTTCGGTCAACGCTTCGGCGCACCTGCAACAGTATGGCTCACGAACTGGATTCGACGTCCGACACCGAGGACAGGTCCGTTCTCGCGTCACCTGACGTTTCTCCAGATCAGCTTTGAACTCAGGCGCCGAATGATACCGTTCGTGGATGTCCTCGGCGAGATTGATCTGAAGCAACTCAAAGAACCAGCGTTGCTCGGGCGGAATCGCCGTAGAATCCGCCAATTGACGGGCGATTTCCTTGGCGGTGTAGAAGCCTTCGGGCGGTTTGCCGGTGGCGAGGTGATACAACGTCCCAGCCAAGGCGAACAGATCGCTGCGCGGTTCGGGTTTGCCGACGATCTGTTCCGGCGGAGCATACCCTTCAGTATAGACGCGCGTTTTGGCACGCATCTGCTCGCGGGAAGTGCGGCCCAGGTCGCGGGCCGTGCCGAAATCGATCAGCTTGATCGACACGCGGTCGGGCAACAACATGATATTGTCTGGCTTGAGATCGCGATGGACGATCGGCGGTGATTGACTGTGCAAATGGGTTAAGACGTCACAGATCGCTTTGCCCCATTCTATAACTTGAGAGAGGGGAAATGGTCTGTTTCCAGTCGATTCCATCAATTTCAACAGGTCCAGTCCGCGAATGAACTCCATCAACAGATAGGCCGACTTCTCCTGTTCAATCAGATCATAAAAGCGCGGCACGATGGGCATGTGTGAGAGGGTGCGAAGAATTTCTGCCTCGCGACGAAAGAAATTCAGACGGAGAGCGAACTCCTCCGAATCGGCACAGATCATGTCCTTGATTGCGACTTCGAGCTGGCTGGAGCGGAGATCCTCGGCCAGGTAAACTGCGCCAAATCCTCCGATAGCGAGGAGTTTTTTGATCCGATATCTCCCGTGAAGCACTGTCCCCGGAGCGGTGGGCAACGGCGAAGTGCAACGCTGGCAGTAGCGCTCCGTCGGTGGGTTGGCCACACCGCAGGCCGGGTTGGGGCACAGGTTCGGAGTATTCTCACCATTCTCCGTACTCACCTCGGAGCGGAGCAGGAAGCCGCACTCCATGCAGCTGTCGGCATTGTCGAGCCAAGGAGCCGAACAGGCCGGGCACACGCTAGCAGAAGAAGCGGTGGAAACAGGACGGGAGGGGTTTTGCCGCGAGGGCGACGGCGGCGAGACGGGGACAGTCGCACGGCCAGCGACGAACATCTTCTGGCACAACGGACAGCGAAACTGTTTGCCAGCCGAGTCGTCTGCCAGCGAAATCTGTCGACTGCAGTGAGGGCAAGCAATGACGATTGGCATGGGCTTGACGGAACCATTCTCTCTAGAGGAACCGCGCTGGATTGTCCCGTCCCGCATTCCAGGAGGTTGGCGGTGTCCCTATCGTAGCAGATCTGAGGTGGTTTCGCTGCGCGGGAATAGCGACTCTCTCGGCGTCGAAGGATGCTTACCAACTCGCGGATTCATCGACTGGAGAAAATCACTGCCATTACTCCCACTAGAAGCAGTACCGTGAGAACAACGAAGAACCACCAAAGGGACATTCGGCGTCCTCGATCAACGCTGCGTCTTCGGACGTTGGAGTAAAACGCCTGCAAGGTCGTCCAGCTCAACTCGGATGTGCCTGGATGAGCCGCTAGGCGATCCTCGATGGTCAACGTCACGGGAACGCACCAGTAGGTTTTTCCGTTGGCGAAAACCTCAACGGTTGTTGTCCAAGTTTCTCCAGGACGATCGGGAACGAGCACTGAAAACTTCAGCCGAACCGATTTGGTTCGATAAACGGGTTGGTCAATGACGAGCCAGTCAGCTGAGCAGGTGGCATGAGCGTAGACGGGTTTTTTCTCCGTGGTGGAAACCAGGAGAAAAAACGATTTTTCCTCTCCTGGTAATCCGTAAAGTGCTACTTCCTCTCGATCGATCGACACTTTGGGCGGCTTGCTAAAAGCGAGGGCCTCGAAGAATTGCTGGATGCAGGCCACTCCCGAGGCGGCGGGTATCTTGACCGGATAGATCCAACCATTAGCGACGTACCAACGCTGCACCTCCCCCGACTCGAATAGCGGAGCTACGTCCTTCGGTTTGGCCTGGGCAAGCTCGGCGATCTGACGCGGCGTCTTGGCACCTGCCAGCGGGCCGTGTGGAAACGGCTGAATGTGTTTCTCAGCTCGTACTCGGACTACTTGCTCGCCGACGTTGGACTGGATGAGCAGAGTTCCTTCTGTGAGTTTCTCACTGGCACGCAAGCGTTGGGGCAGAACACGAACGTGGATTCGGCTGTCGTGGGTAAAGTGGAAGCGTTTGCGTTTCGCGGAACCAGGCTCCTCGCCGAGCAACAACCACGGCTCATTTGTCGAGACACTGCCGAACAGCAGGCGCATGCCTTGATTCTCTAACTCCAGTTCAAAGCTCCGTTCTTGCTCAGAATCGAGAATGCCGAGATTGACTTCTGTAGGATCCACACGCATCTTCGCGGGAAGGAGAACCGAGGAGGGCAGTTCGGCTAGGAACTGATCCAATCCCTGATCGGGATCGGGAAAAGCTGCAGAAGCCTTGGCCAGCCTGGCTAGATCCGAGCGCCCCAATCCCTCAAGAAAGCTCTCCAGATAGCCTTCGTGGAGCATCGACCGAGCCAGCTGCCATTCCTGGTAGCAGGCCAATGCCAATTCATCGAAGTTGGAACAAACTCGACCTGAAGGAAAGATGAACGGACTGGGGAATCGCCGCGATCCCACGGCGAGAGGGCCAAGCTCGTGTCCCTGCTGATGGAGCATGAAGCCATCGAAAAAGCAAAAGATAGCTTCCTCGGGATTGGCTCGCGAACAGCGGGAACAAAACTGCGGCATGGGCGGCGAGCAACTCCCAGACAAAACAACCCTGTCACCGTCAGCTAGCCAGCTGAGGGGGAATCAGAGAATCACTTTTAACTGTACATTCCCGATCTGAATAATATCATTAATGTTCAACTGTCGCTTCTGGTTGGGATACACTCGGGTTCGATTGACGTAGGTACCGTTGGCGCTGTTGAGGTCTTCCAGAACCAACTGATTGTTCTCGAAGGTGATGCAGGCATGCTGACGCGAACACCAGATGCGGTCGGGCGGTTCCTGCTCTTCTAGGTCGATGTCCACGGGCTTCTCATCGGCCCGACCGATAAAGTTCAAGCCCTCGTACAGGGGATACTCGACGTTGCGCTTGAGGCCGCGCAGGACAAGCAAACGAGGCTCCGCGCCGTGCGGTAGGATACCGACCTTATCATTGGCCGGCGAGGTCGTCGGCACAGAGGCCGTCGGCACGGTCGGAGGTGGGGCTGGCGTGAGTTGGATTGGTCGTTGAATCGGTTCCAACTTGATCGGTGCGGCTGGCTCCAGGGGCGACAAGTTGAGCGGCGGCAACGGGGTAACGGGAGCCAACGGCACAGACTCAACTGGTGTGGCCTGAGCCACCGGAATCGCTTCGAACGCAAGTGGTGGCTGCTCGCGAACGGGTTCGGCCATTGGCGGTGGGACAGGGAACGGCTGGGGAAGTGGTTCCACGGGCTCTTTCAAATCCGAAGTACAGCGCTCACAAAACAGCGCGCCTTCTTCGTTTTCATAATGACAGAATCGACACTTCATGTTAGGAATCCTCAATCTCAGCACCTGCTCAGGAGTTTTCTTCGACCAAGCGGGCTACGTCATCGACGGCTAGTTGCGTCTTCTTGCTAACCCGTCCACCCGCGTTCAATTCCTGCAGTACCTGTCGCGCCAGCATGGTCTTTTTGGCGGCCCGAGGCCCCATCACTTCGCCTTTCTCGGCGATACTCTTGGCCATTCGTTCGACTTCGGCTCGATCTCCGCTGGCAATCGCCTGCTGCAATAGTTTATTCTGTTCAAAGATCTGCACCTCGTCGATGTGCTTGGCCACTTCGGCGTTGATGTAGCCTTGCCCCGAAGAAGTATAAGTCACTTCCAGAGCATGGGGACCGCTGCTCTCGCGACCTGTCGCTGTATCATAACTCACTTCCAGCTGGGCAAGAACAAACTTTCCATCCGGACGCCGAGGCAGGCTCAGATCAAGGACGTAACGAGTCGATTTATCGCCTTCTAGTGTTCCCAGCGAGGCGGAATACAGGCGCTCCCCCTGTTCGATTAGCGGCAGTTCCTTGATCTCAGGCACGACCTGGCGAAGCCGTTTCAGCTTGATGTCTTTCATGGCTTTGAGCCGCATTTCCACGTTGAGGAAGCCGACTGCCGCCAGACTCTGGAACTGGTCGACGAAGACTCGCTCGGCGGCTTGCGGGTCGTTGACATCGATATAGCCCCAGGCTCCCTCGGAGAGTCTGGCCAGATCCTTCAGCAGCGACTGGTTCCATTCCGTGCCCACGCCGATGAGGTTGAGATGAATCTTCTTCTGGGCTGCTAATCGGGCTAGCTCGCGACAGGTCGATTCGTTCGAGGTTTCTCCATCGGTTAGTACCACCAGTTGGGCCAGCGAGCGCGAACCGAGATGCTTTTCGACCTCCGCCAATCCCAGTCGAATGCCGGCATCCATCGCCGTTCCACCGGGGTCGACGTGGAACCGATCGATCTGCTCAATCACGTCCTCAATTCTGACTCGTTCGGTCAGCGGGGTGGCTGGTAAGACTACTTGACAGTCGTAGGCGAAGGCGATGATCGACAAATGATCCTCGGGCTTGAGCTTGTTGACGGCGAGGCGGGCGGCGTCCTGAACGCGCGAGAGCCGAGAGCGGCCCGTCCCATCTTCTTCGTACATCGAACCGGAGACGTCCAGCACCAGAGCGAGATTCAAGGGCAATGGCTGAACCGCGCCGCTAGTGGGGATGAGTTTGATTAGGGCATAGCTGGCCGCCGACTCGCCGGCGATGGCCACGCTGTTGCGAAACATCATCCGTTCAACGTGAATCTTGGCAGGTTGAGCAAGTGAATTCATCGTGCGTTTGCTTCGCAGGACAGGGCGGAAGCGGGGCAACTTCGCCCCAGACAGCGGCGACAACGACTTCTCTTCGCCTTTCTAACAGACCCATCCAAAGCCGGCAACCGGAGCCGCGAAAGCGACCTCGTCCCGTCGGTTGAGGATACGATACAATGTAGCAGAACCAGCTTCGTGGCTCGTCGAGATCGATTATGCAACGCGAAAGCGACTTTCTTGGCCTGATTCAGACGCACCCGTTGGATTTCGACCTTCTGCTGATCTACGCCGACTGGTTGGAAGAGCGAGGCGAAGTAGCCAAGGCATCCTTTCTTCAAGAGCAACATCGAATTCAGCAGATGCGTCCGCATCAGCGCGGTATTGTCGGGGTGAGTCGGAACCTGGCTCGTCTTGGCGCGTCGCTTCCTCGGGATTGGGTTCGACTAGTCAGTCGTCCAGTGCTGGTCGGCACGTGTTGGTCGGGATACGACTCGGAAGGGCAATTTTACGTTTTTCGCTATCTGGAAAAGGGAATACTCAACTATACCTCGCCAATCGGCACTTTCCAGAACGCGACCTGGCATCAGATCGGCAACGTAGTGTACATGGAGATGAATCGTCACTATGCCGACTACCAGGGGATTGTGCATCAAAACCGGATTCGCGGTCGTGCCTCTAACGTGATGCGAAACCGTTGGCGTTGGGACGTGACGCTGACGATCGATCCGGAACTGTGCGACCCAGGCGATCCGGTGACGATAGTCTACGACGGCCACCTCAGATCCGGCCGCCGCCGTCGACGACGATCGTTTGACCCGTGATCCAGGCAGCGGCATCGGAAGCGAGGAAGACAGCGACTCCAGCGATGTCTTCGGGCAGGCCGTGCCGACGAAGCGGCGTTCGAGCGATCAGGGCTTGATAGTTGGCCGTGTCCTGGAACAAGGCTTGCGAAAAGCGCGTCTCGACCAGTCCCGGGGCGATGGCATTGACACGGATGCCGTGTGGGCCGACCTCTCGAGCTAAGCCGCGCATCAGCCCTAGCAACCCGGCCTTGCTCACGCTATAGGCTCCTAGGCCGTCCATTGGTTCGATGCCCGCGACCGAGGCCATGAAGACGATGCTGCCACGTTGACGGGCTAGCATGCGTTTTAAGGCCGCTCGTGCCGTCAGCAAGGCTCCCGTCAGGTTGACCTCCAAGATTTTCTTCCAGGCGTCGAGATCGACGTCGACCAACCCGCCAATCACTGGGTTGGTCGCCGCGTTCACAACTACGATGTCGGGAGCGGCGTTGGCTGCATCCAGTTGAGCAAAGAGCGACTCAATGGCGGCGGGATCCCCTTGATGACAGGGAATGCCGCGTACTCGTGCCCCGTGAGCCTGAAGTTCGGAGACGACAGGAGCCAGGGTCTCGGCCTTGCGTCCGGTGAGGGTGACTTCGGCACCGCGAGCGATCATGGCTCGGACGATAGCCAAGCCGATACCGCGAGTGGATCCCGTCACCAGAGCCTGACGCCCACTAAGAGAAAACGGATCGCTCATCTAGAAAGACTCCCGAGCGAAAGGCCGGGGACTTCGTTGGGAAGCACTCCCCGGCCTAGGGCAAACTCCGCGCGGAGGCGGCACGAATTACTCTCGCTTCTTCTTGGCCGAGTCACTCTTGATGATCAGTTCGGAGACGTGGATCTTGTCCAGCGTCCTGCGAACCGCTTCCGCCGATTGGTTGCAGATGTCTTCGATTTTGTTGTTCAACGCCGGATTGCTCTTAGCATCGAACGGCGTGTGGCCGCGAATCGGACCATCGACCGCTTCGAGAATCTCGAGCATAGAGATGTCGGAGGCCGGCCGAGCAAGTTGGTAACCGCCATTCGGTCCCTTGACCGATCGCAGCACGCGAGCAGAAACGAGAGGTTTGAGCACCTTCAGCAGGAATCGCTCGGGAATGCCACGATCCTCAGCAATTTTGTGCGAAGCGACCGGTTTCTCAGATTTCTGAGCCGCCATAAACGCGACGGCGTGCAGAGCATAACTACTGGCGCGTGTCAGTTTCATACCTACCTCACGGCGATCTGGCACGACGAGAACTTAATCCCTCCACGGATCAAGGAGCCTGTGCGAGAGACGCCAACCTTCCCCTGGATACCTGACAAAACGGATACATCTACGGGCGAGATCCTCGTTCACGCCTTTGGCGGGCATGGCGGGTGGGTATGCCCCTTTAAGGGGACCGAGGAATCGAAGAGATGTTATAGATCGACCTAGGAAGCCGGCAACGTGATTCTTCTCGGATTCTCATACGAGGAGAATCTTTCTTGTGGTGGCCCAGGAAAAATTCTGGCCAATGTTCTGTTTAGACCGTGCCAAACTGCCGATCCCCTGCATCTCCCAGACCAGGAACGATGTAGCCGTGCTCGTTCAGGTGGTGATCGACTACGCCGACATGGATAACTACGTCAGGATGAGCTGAGGACAGCGCGTGGACTCCCTCGGGAGCAGCGATCAGACCGAGGAACTTTAGGCGTTTTACTCCACAACGTTTCAGACTAGTTACCGCAGCGATCGCCGATCCGCCCGTGGCCAACATCGGATCCAACACGATCCCCAGATCGATGGGCAACTGAGGAGGCAGTTTGTCGTAATAATGCACCGGCTGTAGCGTCTGATGGTCGCGATACAGCCCCAGATGCCAGACCGTCGCTTCGGGCAGAATGGCGTGAATCGGCTCAACCATACCTAATCCGGCGCGGAGAATCGGCACTAAGCCAATCCGCTCTGCCAGGCGTACTCCTTGAGCAGAAGCCAATGGAGTCTCAACGGTCACGGATTTGGTGGCGAGATCCCGCGTGGCTTCGACGACGAGGAGTTTGGTCAAATCGCGAACCAGCTCGCGGAACTCCGCTGGAGAGGTCTCTCGGTCTCGCAGTCGAGCGAGTTTGTGTTGCACCAAGGGATGAGAGGAGACCTGAGCTACCATCGAGCTTCATCCTCAAAGGGGTGAATCGGTCGCGCGACCTTGGGCGCTGGCCGCGATTTGAGGATCGCTTCTGCCAGGGCCAGATCGTCCCGAGTGGTGATTTTCACGTTCGTACTGGACCCCGTGACCAGATGGACGGTGTAGCCGGCTGCTTCCAGCAGTTGGGCGTCGTCGGTGATGGGTGGCGGCAGCGCCGTGCGTTTGCCATACGCTTCGAGGAGCCAATCGCGGCGAAACACCTGCGGTGTCTGAGCCAACCAAAGGCCTTGCCGTGGTACAGTGGCCTCGACCTGTCCAGAGGCATCGCCGCGTTTGATCGTATCACTGATGGGCACCGCGAGTAAGGCAGCTCCAGTTTTGGCGGCAGCGGCAAACACTTCATCGATCAGTGAAGCAGTCAGACACGGGCGAGCCGCGTCGTGGATGGCGACCAACTCCGCCTCGGGTTTCAAACGCGCCAGCGCATTGGCCACGGAATCGAAACGCTCCTGGCCTCCCGTGACTAGCTCGACTCCGAGCAAGCCCAGATGGGCGTCAAATTTGCTCTGAATTGTCTCCAGATCTTCCGCGGCGACCACCAGTAAGGTTTGCACCACGTCGGAGCGATTGACGAAGGCTTCGGCGGAGCGCAGCCAGACTGCGCGTCCATCGAGGTTGGCGAACACCTTCTTTTCCTTACCTCGAAATCGCGTAGACTGACCGGCCGCGGGTAAGATGACAGCGACGCGGGACATGACCGTCTCCCGAGAGACACACAACATCGATTTGTTACAATCGTAGCGGTACGATCTGCTATTGCCCAGAGAAAGCCCGACGAAGAGACGACCGTTGACCGCCTCTAGGAGGAATCGTAGATTGGAAAGGGAGCTGGGAGAGTTCATCTACCGATGCTGAGTCGTCGCATCATTCCCTGTCTAGATATTGCAAACGGTAGGGTTGTCAAAGGCGTCAACTTCGTGCAACTCCGCGACGCCGGAGATCCTGTCGAGATTGCTCGTCGCTATGAGCAACAGGGAGCCGACGAACTAGTCTTCCTCGACATCTCGGCCAGTCATGAGGGACGAGAGATTCTCGCCGAAGTGGTTCGCCAAGTCGCCGAGCAGGTGTTCATGCCATTCACGGTGGGAGGTGGGATTCGCACTCTGGACGACGCTACCCGCCTGATTCAGGCTGGCGCGGAAAAGGTCAGTCTCAACAGCGCCGCTGTCAAAACGCCTGAGTTGATTCGCGACATCTCCATTCGATTTGGCCGTTGTGCGACCGTGGTGAACATCGATCCGCGGCGGGTGCAACGTCAAGGGAGAACGATTTGGGAAGTTCACATCAACGGCGGTCGAGTGCCAACCGGTTTGGAAGCGGTTGCTTGGGCCAGACAGGTCGAGGCTCTCGGGGCGGGAGAAATAGTTCTTACTTCGATGGATGCAGACGGCACCAAAAACGGATATGATTTGGAGATGACCCGTGCAGTGTCGGAAGCTGTGTCGATTCCGGTGGTCGCCTCTGGCGGGGCGGGGCATCCGGAGCATCTGTACCGAGTGCTGACTGACGGCAAAGCCGACGCCGCTCTGGCAGCCAGCATCTTTCACTACAACGAGTTCACTATTCCCGCGACCAAAGCGTATCTAGCGCAGCGCGGCGTTGCGGTTCGAATCACTTCGCGCCATTCTTCGGAGACCTATTCATGAGCAGCCACGATCAAGATGTTATTAAGAGCGATGCCAACATGATGGATCGGCCAGAAGATAAGGCCGCCAATTATGGCAAGGAGTGGGAAGTCAACAAACTCTTCCGCATGGTAATGAAGCATGAAGCTTCCGATCTCCACTTGAAAGTCGGCCAACCGCCGATGATGCGTCTTCGCGGCGATATCCGACGTGTGGATGCTCCCCCGTTGACCCAGGAGATGATGGAGCGGTTGCTGTTGCCATTGCTGACCCCTCGACAACGGCGCATTCTCGAAGAAGAGGGAGGCGTCGATTTCTGCCATGTCGTGGGCATGGATGAGTGTCGGTTTCGCGTTAGTTTGTTCCGACAGCGTGGCAAGCTCTCGTTGATCTCACGGCGAGTGAATAACTACATCCCCAGTTTTAAGGATCTGGGGTTACCCGACGTCATTGAGAAATTGTGCCATTTCTCCGAAGGGATGATTATCTTCGCTGGGGTTACAGGTAGCGGTAAGACTACCTCCATTGCCGCCATGCTCGACTACATCAACGCTCGTGAGCCACTACACATCCTCACGATCGAGGATCCCATCGAGTTCACCTACACCGACCGCAAGGCCTATGTCAATCAACGAGAGATTGGCATCGATGTCCGCGATTGGCACAAGGCTCTGAAGGATGCCGTCCGACAAGATCCAGACGTGATTCTCGTGGGTGAGTTACGCGACGTGGATACGTTTGAAGCGGCGGTCCACGCTGCGGAAACGGGACATCTGGTGTTTGGCACGATTCATGCTTCCAGTGCGCCGACGACCATTAACCGGATCCTTGATCTATTCCCGCCTGAGAAGCACGGAGCCATTCGCAAGGCCTTAGCGAACAACATGAAAGCAGTCGTGGCCCAGAAGCTGGTCAAGGGCCTTAAGAAGCCGCGTGTACCAACCAACGAAGTGATGATCGTCAATCCTACGATCAAGAAGTTGATCGAAGAGGGTGAGGATCTCAAATTGTCAGATGCTATCAAGCTCTTCTATCAAGAAGGGATGGTCGACTTCACCGAGAATTTGAGACGCTTGGTGGAGCAAGGAGACATCGACAAAGCCACTGCCTTGGAATGGGCACCAGATCCGGAAAAACTCAAAATGCTCTTCAAGGGTATCAAGGTGTCGGCAGCGGGTATTCTCTAGAAGAATGCAGAACGCAGAATGGTTTGGGGAGTACGATGTTGCAAAACAGCAGGCAAGCGGTCCGACTGGCAATAGTTCCATTGCAGAGTGGTCCGCTTGCCCAACCAGAAACATCGGCTCACGCTGGGCGCGTGAATGCGGCGGAGACGCGAGTATGCAACTTGGGTTGAGCGCTGATCTCGCGACGGATTCAATTTGCGTTCTGCATTCAACCTTCGCTGTTCTCTTCGCAGCCGACTTTCCGCGCGGACCGGGGTTGTACTACAGCCCATATAAATTCTTTGCTTTACTCGCGGTCTATCTGGCCTGGGTGCGAACCACTTGGTGGGTCGATCAGGATTGCCGGGAGGTCGGATTGTCCACGTTGCGGTGGAATCCGATCATGTTGGCCAGCGGGTTTCTTGGGCTGATCCTCGCCTGGGCTTCTCCCATCTTCCTCATCGGTTTTATCATTTTGCTGATGCTCTACCTTTCTCCGACACTGATTTATGTCGGACTGCGCAACAAACTCGTCGAGGACAACAACAAGGTACTTACTCCTCGTCACTTGAGAAAAGTGGCTCGAAAACTCCTCGGATTAAGTGGGCGAGAGGTCACCGAAGAGAAGCGGAAACCGATTCCAGTTCGCTTCATTGGCAAGAGTAGTCAGGGAGGAGGAGAAGAAGACGCGATTCGAGTTCGCCGGGCCCAAGAGTCGGCTCATTATCGCTCGGCGTTGGAGTTGGTTTACGAAGCGATTCAGTCTCGCACGACCGACATTCACCTGGAACCGACCAAGGAGGAAATGACGGTTCGCTTCCGTATCGATGGCATTCTCCAGCCGGCCCCGGCGTTCGATCGAGATAAGGGCGATGCGGTTCTCAACATCTTCAAGGTGTTGGGCGATATGGACATCACCGAAAAACGCAAGCCGCAAGACGGAAGTTTCTCCGCGGAAGTGGTGACTACCTCGGAGGGAGTTTCACAGATGCGCTTAGTCGATTTTCGCGTGGCCACTTCCGGCAGTGTGGCAGGCGAGAAAATGGTAATGCGACTCCTCGATCGTTCGCGGTCCATCAGTGATCTGAGTCAGCTCGGGATGCGTGGCAAGATGCACGAAGCGATTCATCAGATCGTCTCGCAACCGCATGGGATGTTCATCGTCTGTGGGCCAACGGGAGCGGGAAAGAGTACCACGTTGTATGCCTGCCTTTCCGAGATTGATCGATTTCAAAAGAACGTTATCACCGTTGAAAATCCGGTCGAGTATCACATCGACAACGTCACCCAGATTGAGATCAATCCCAAGGCAGGAAAAACCTTTGCCACTGAACTACGCTCGATTCTGCGTCAAGATCCAGACGTGATCTATATTGGCGAGATTCGCGATGCGGAAACGGCCGAAATCGCCTGTCAGGCGGCTCAGACAGGGCACATGGTGTTTACGACTCTGCACGCCAACGATACGGCGACGGCAGTGCTACGCTTGTTGGATCTGGGAGTCCAGCCGTTCAACGTGGCCAGCGCGTTGACGGCGATTCTGGGGCAGCGATTGGTTCGCGTGCTTTGCCCGAAGTGTAAAGTGGCCTACCGTCCTAATCCCGAGATGTTACGCCGTGCCCATCTACCGCCCGATAAGATCAAGGCCTTCTATCGTCCGCCGCGTGAGGAGGAGCTGGAACGCGATGAGGACGATCAACCGAAAATATGCCAGCACTGCAACGGAACAGGCTATCGCGGTCGGACCGGCATCTTCGAGTTACTTGTAGTCAATGATAAGATCCGCGACATGCTCAAGGAGAATCCCAACATCGACGCCATCCGAGCTGAGGCCGTTAAAAACGGCATGGTTTATCTGCAACAGGACGGGATGCGTGTCGTAATCGAAGGGGAAACTTCAATCGAAGAGTTGCTGCGTGTGGCCAAGTAAACCTGGCGGAGACCGACGATGTTGCTGATGATTTCTCTGGGAATCATGGGAGCGGTTGCCTACGCCTCGACACGAGAAGGCTTATTGACGGCCATCTGCAACCTGGTCAATCTGATGATCGCTGGTCTCGTTGCCTTCAATTTCTTCGAGCCGTTGGCAGGTGAACTAGAATCCCCACTTAAAGGAACCTTTTTAGAGGGTTTTGAGGATGGCCTAGCGTTGTTCATCCCTTTTGCCGTGGTGCTGGGCGTCATGCGAGTGGTGATCAATAATCTGGCGAACGCCGAGGTGGAACTTCCCGCCCTGCTACAACAGATCGGTAGCGGTTTGGTCGCCCTGATGACGGGCTATCTGGCGGCGGGATTTTTAATCGTCGTCTTTCAGACGTTACCTTGGGATCAGAAGTTTCTCGGCTTCGAGTACACTGCCGACGCCAATGTGACACGGGTGATGCCGCCCGATCATGTGTGGCTGGCGCTGATGCATCGTGCCGGCAACGCGACTCTGGCGTACTCTCCTCCTTCGACCTTCGACCCGGAAGGCACCTTTGAACTTCGCTATGCTCGCCTGCGACGGTTTAAGGAGTCTTCGTAGTCTTGACCGATTCGAGGCTGGGCTTGACTGGCTCCTCAGTGATCAGCCGAGCCGATCGCCCCCAGGTAAAGAAATTCCACGCCCACTGGATAAGTACGAGGATGCGGTTTTCGAAGCGGATGAGAAAGACAAGGTGGACGAACAACCAAGCTAGCCAGGCGAAATAGCCGGAGAGTTTCCAGCGGCCAATTTCAGCGACCGCGCTGGCACGACCAATCGTCGCCATGCTGCCGGGATCCTTGTAGTAGAATGGGCCGCGTTCCGGTTTCCCGCTCAGACGACGCTGGATGACTTCGGCAGCAAACTTGCCCATTTGCATGGCCACTTGAGCGACGCCGGGCAGGGGAGTGCCTTGGCCCTGATGCTGGAACAGTACCATGTCGCCTATGGCAAAAACTTCTGGGTGCCCTGGGAGAGTCAAGTCCGGATTGACGACAATCCGTCCCACGCGATCGACCGGGGCTGCTGTTTTCTCGGCGAGCAACCTGGCCAGTGGAGAGGCCTGCACGCCAGCTCCCCAGACCACGGTATGGCAGGGAATCTCTTCGCTTCGATCGCCCTCACGGACGACCAGCCATTCGCCACGCACTTCGATGACTGCGGTCTTCAGCCGCACGGTGACGCCCAGTTTTTCGAGCGAGTTTTTAGCCTTGGTCGACAACTTCGGGTCGTAACTCGGCAAAAGACGCTCCCCGGCCTCTAACAACAGCACCTTGGCCGAGGCCGGGTTGATTCGCCGAAAGTTGCTGCGAAGGGTGTGATGCGCCAGTTCGCCAATCGCGCCGGCCAATTCCACTCCCGTGGGACCGCCGCCAACGACGGCGAAGGTGAGTAGCGCTTTCACCTTGTCCGGAATCGCTTCTCGTTCAGCCTCTTCGAACGCAGTGAGAACTCGCCGTCGAATCGTCGTGGCATCCTCGATGGTCTTTAGTCCTGGGGCAAATTCTTCCCATTCGGGATGTCCAAAGTAGTGATGACGAACTCCCGTTGCCACGATCAACCAATCATAGGGAATCCGTGAGTCGTGGAGAATGACCTGCTTTTGTTGTAGATCGAAATCAACCACTTCGCCCATCAGGACGGTGACGTTGCGTTGGCGTCGTAGAATCGCTCGCAACGGTGCGGCGATGTTGGGCGGGCGAAAGCCCTCCTGTCGCCACTTGGTACAGCAAGGGTTGGAACAAATGGAAATTCCGCCGATCGATCAGGGTGACGTCAACATCGACCTTTCGTAGCGCTTGGGCCGCGTACAGTCCGCCGAATCCACCGCCAACGAGAACCACACGATGTTTGGCAGTCATGGCTAAGGAGGATCTCCACAAACAACGACCACCCCACTCGACCACAGAATTCTCTCGGCTGGGGCGGGGATATTCTATGGAGTGGTTGCGTCAGCGCCGGCGAATGGTTCGACCGATTCCGCCAAGTCCCGGCAGAGACGGCATCGAGGGTTGTGGCCCGAGGTTTCCGCGTGGAGCAGGACCCGGTATCTGCCTAGGCATCCTGAGATTCGGCCCCACTAGCCCTGGAGTGAGGGGAGCGAGTTGCCGAGGTACCGAGGTTGCAGGAGCTAACGGTCGAAGCGTCGGGGTTGGAACTACTCCAGGTTGCATACGCGGAGCTGGCGTGACGACACGAGGGGGTTGCCCAGGGCGAATCTCTGCTCGCGGAACGGACACATTTCCCTGAGCTGTGGGGGCCGTAAGCGTGCGAGCCATCGTGCCTAGTGAGCTGTTGTTGGGCACCGCCGATGGCACAGCGGATGTACCCAGGGATCGACCAAAGTTGCTGGTCGACCGACTCGTAGTTCCAGGAGTGAGCAGAGGAGAAAGCGGTAACGAGCCGCCTCGTCGGCCTCCGGGATTGGGTCGAGCCTCATGGCGTGCCCGAACGGCGGCGACTTGCCGAGCCGCCGAGGCGTATTGTTCCGCGAGCAACCGATCCTGTGGCGAGTTGCGGGTCATTGCCAACGAAGCATTCCGATAGTTCACAGCGGGAATAAGTATGCCTGTCGCAGGGGTGGCCAAGCCTCGCTGAGCGGCGAGGGTGCGCGGCGGTCTGGGCAAACTACCCTCTAACCGGCGATTGTAAGTCGTGGCTAACGCATTGACCCAACCAGGATTGCGAGCAAGGTTCGCCTGTCGATAGTAACTAAAGAGCGGATCCCGCGATCGAGGCCCATAGTTGAACCAGGGCTGGAAGCCTAACCGAGTGTAATTCAGACCGTAAAAGTCGCCAAAAGCATAATAGCCCCAACTCGGCCTAACCCAGAAAGAGTCCAGACAGTTAGCGAGATTTAAGATATATGTTGGCGTGAAAGCGAAGCCAGGGGTTGCGCAAAGCTCGGGGGACAACGCCACTGGGGCGTAGGGGATGCCACGACCGGCCAGCTCGCGATCCCAAAACCCATCAACAAAGAGGTAGCCGCCCGGAGACCAGGAGTAGCGAGCCGGTGTGTAGAGCCAACCGGGTTGTGGCACCGCCCAGAAGCCGGGCCGCCACAGCCAACGCTCCTGGCGGTTAATCCAGATTCCCGGTACCCATTGGGCATTCTCACGCGGAGCGGGTTGGTTGGGACCAATCTCCAGCGAATCGGGAGGGGCGTCCGTGTAGGGCAACGCTTCCCGTGAGGCATCGGCCCAAAAGCCTGGCACCCAGCGATACCCACGGTTTTGCTGGGTCCAATAGCCCGGCACCCAGCGTCGTCCCGGCGGTGCTACTCGCCAAACGCCAGAGATCCAGATAAAGTCTTCGCGTTCGTCCTCCCACATCCAGTAACCTGGAATCCAGACGACCATATCGCCATCGGGTTTGTCTTCTGGGGGGATTTCTCGTATTGGCTCAGGCGGTGCTTTTGGGACGAGAGGGGGTTGTCTTGGGGCGGGGTCCGAAGGTTGGGCGAAGGCTTCGTGCAAAGGACCGCGAGCCAGCACTTCTGGTGGCGACGATTGAGAAGGTGGGGGAACGGGCTGCTCGAATCCTGGAACCGGAGGCGGATCGCCTGGCGGCTCTTCCCGCTGAAACGGAGGTGGCAATTGTGGTGGTTGTCCCACGACACGAGTTGCTATGGCAACCAACAGACAGCTACTCACGAGCAACCGAGATGCCCTCATGGGACGGCACTCCAAGGCGACCACTTCCCGGATCTGCTAGAGCGTTTATTTTACCCTGCTGAGGTGCTCCCGAGAATCTGAATCACGGAGAAAAGCTCAAAAACCGTCAGTGCCCAGCAGTTACAGGAAAAGGCTAAAATAACCACAGATCAACACCGATGAAACGGCCTTGCAAGACCCAGCGAACGAACTGCTCTTGAGTGCTGGGACGATCTGGGAAAGTTCACGCTTGCCCTGCCGTTCCGTCAGTGGGTGGACAAGGCGATAGTCGGCCTCAGGCTGATCGTGCTACCGATTAGAGTAATTTGTTCACCAAGGCATCGAGCTGGCAACCGCGCGCTGCACAATCCGGTGCAGTCGCGCTGCAAAATGCGGTGCAGCAGGTGCATGAACGGAATCGCACTGAACGGAAGCAATGGTCGCAAGTCAAGGATTGCGTTCAGTTTCCGCATCCTTGTTCACCTACTTGCGCTTCTGTTCAGTGTGCAGAGATACCCCCAAGGGGACTCGAACCCCTGTCTTAGCCGTGAGAGGGCTATGTCCTAGGCCGCTAGACGATGGGGGCGGCTTCAAGTTTTGTTATAGTAGAACCAGCTTTTGATACTGTCAAGTTTCTCAAGGTGAGACTAGAGGTTGATTGCAGCTGAATTGAGGGTTGGCTCAGAAACGCCTTTTCGGAGCGGAAGGGGGCAGCCCTCCGTGCTTCACGACCCCCACGGAGAACGGACGTCCTCCGCTGGGAAGCTCGAAGACGCTCGACCACCACTCAACAACTCCCGGTGAACAAGAGGAACTTTGCCTTCCTTCTCAGAACAGCTGGCCCCCCTTGGGCCGATTCACGACTGCAATCTAATCTGCACAGCTCACAGACGCGGTTCGTGGCTAGTTGCGGTCGGCGCACCGAAATACCGTACTTCGTCGGGAGAAGTGATGCCGAATGAGACTACTGTCTGAATCGTCGTTTCCAGATCCCAGTCCAGTTCCGTGACCTGCTCTTCGGGGATTAACAACATATAGCCGGAAGTCGGAACCGGTGTCGTGGGAATGTAGACACAAAGGATCGTTTTTTGGGTCTCCACATCACGGCAAGACGAGGTGACGAATCCCGGCACGCGCATACCAGGATGGGGAAACGACACCAGCACCACACGCTTGAAGCGAGACAGTTCCCCTTGGCCGGTGAGTGAGTCAAACACCCGCATTACCGAGCCGTGGATCACCTTGACCATCGGCACCCGCAAGAGCAACCAGTCGAAAACGCGCGTCCAGCGTGAGCGAGCCAGCCAGCCAAGGAAGTACAACACTAACCCCACGCCCACGACTCCCAGCAGCGGAGCGGCATAGGTGGTGAACCAAGGGGGTAATTCGATCCCCTCGGTCCTTCCCTCAATCAGCTGAAGCACCAGGCGTGCAGCGGGATCGATGACGTAATCTTCCAACGTCATGTACAGCCAGTAAACGATCCAGAACGTCACCAAAAACGGCAGGACCAGCAACAAGCCGGCAACAATCTTTTGACGAATGTTGCTCAGCACCGCGCCAAACAAAGTGCGCGGCGTGGCTGGGGCATTGACCATGCCTGTGCTTGTGGAGTGAGAACGTTGGGGATCCGAAATCATGGGGACCGAATTCCTCAGCGTCGCGAATCGTCTAGGCGACCCAGGGTTCGATCGAGCGTTTTCACCATCTTGTCGGCAGCTCCTTCGATTGCCTGTTCCAACGTCGTCCCCTCGTGACTGATTGTGATCGGTTGTAACCCTGCCAGACGGGCTTCCATGACGCAGCGTTTGTCGTTCTCGCGCGACTTGGAGCTACTTGTTTCGTCTTTGAGATGCACCTCGACGCGCGTGATCCGATCCCGGAATCGCTCTAGCGAGCTTTCCACCGTCGCTTTCACGTATTGCGTCAGTCGCTCACTGCCTTTGATATGGTTATCGGTGTGAACCTGAATTTGCATGATCGGCACTCCTAATTCTCTTTCAAGTATGGTGGGAGAAAATAAAAGCTATTAGCGAGAGGCATTCTCCAGTTCTGGCATGGACAAGCCAGCCCGGATCTCCATGAGTTTCATCACGTCGCGACCACACAGCAGCCCCACCAGTTGCCCGTTGTCGACGACAGCAAGACGGCTACTGCCGCTCTCAGCTAGCTTCCGCAACGCTTGTAGCATCGGCTCATTGGGGCGGATGACCGGCAACGGTTCACCGCGGTGGACTACGTCGTTGGCCCGGAGCGTTTGCCATTGCTCACGCGGCATCTCCTGCAGCGAACGCAAAGTCAGGATTCCCTGATACTGGCCATTCTCTACCACGGGATAGGCTTTGTAGGGATAGCGGAGAAAATACTCATCGGCGACGTCGCGTAGGGAAAGCCCCCCTTCGACCGTGACCGGATTTTGCCGCATCATATCGGCCACCGTGACACCTCGAAACATGTGCTGTAACTGGGCGTAGGCAATGCTAGAGTGAGCGGCGTTTTGCAGAAACATGCCCAGGAAAAACAGCCAGAGTCCGCCCAAGAGATTCCCGCCGAAGAACATCATCAGAAACCCGCCTAGGAAGAGCAGCCACGAAAAGGCAATGCCCACTCCGCCAGCAATCCGTGTGCTGTTGAGATAACTGCCCGAGACCGCCCAGAGGATGCCGCGCAGCACACGTCCGCCGTCCAACGGAAATGCGGGAATGAGATTGAAAAACAACACCAGCGTGTTAATCATCCCCAAATAGAATAACAGCGCCGACGCTCCGGCAGCGATCGGGCCGCCACCCTGCAATGTCAGAAGGCCGTCGCTCAATTGCCATTCGGTCCCCGTGATCGATACGACCAGTGTCAAGGCCAGATGGAAGATCGCGATGAGCAGCACGGTCACAGCGGGACCCCCCAAAGCAATCAGGATTTCGTGGAACGCCTGCTTAGGATCGCTGCCCAACTCAGCGACGCCACCAAAGACAAACAGGCGGATTCCCCGTACCGGAATGCCATAGCGCTTGGCCACGAAAGCATGGCCCAACTCGTGCAACAAGATCGATAGAAACAGTCCCAATGCGGCCAGAATTCCCAGCGACCAGTACATTACTCGGTTGGTCTCGAACTCCGGCAGAGTCTGTGGAAAAAAGCCCAGGGACAGGGTCCACGAGATCAGAAAAATCGCCAGAAACCAGCTCCAGTGCAGCCGGAAGGGAATGCCAAACAATTTGCCTAGAAAGATGTCGCCCATAGTGGTCACTCCTTTTCCATGATGATAATAGGAAAAAAGTAAGCCAGCATGGCAGCAGGGACGCGAAGGTTTTACCTTCGAGGTGACGATGGCAACCAAGCAACAAGCACATCGAGCCTGGCACGTCCTGGCTCTGCCCGAACTGTACAAGGTAATCGAGGGATCCGAAACAGGACTGACTAAAGCCGAAGCTCAAGAGCGTCTGAGCCAGTTTGGTCCCAACAAACTGCCTGAACAACCGCCGCCAACCTGGTGGCAAATCGCCCTGCGGCAATTTCAGAGTCCGCTGATCTATATTTTGGCCATCGCCGCCGTCGTCTCCCTGATCGTACATCCGGACGATCCGACCGATGCGATCTTCATCGGAGTGGTTCTACTCCTGAATGCGCTGATTGGTGGGTATCAAGAATGGAAGGCGGAGCAGAGTACACGCGCCTTACAGAAGTTTTTGCACATCCGAGCCAGAATTCTGCGCGACGGCGAAGTCCAGGAAGTGGACGCCGAAGAAGTCGTGCCCGGCGACATTGTGTTGCTCGAATCGGGCAATCGCATTCCAGCGGATCTACGCTTGCTCACTGCTCAGGGATTGGAGGTCGAGGAAGCGTTCCTCACCGGTGAATCGCTGCCCGTCACAAAGAATCCCGCGTGGACTGGCGACGAGGCTGCCCCCCTGGGGGATCGCTTCAACATGGCCTACGCGGGGTCGATCGTGGTCCGGGGCCGCGCTCGGGGAGTGGTTGTTGGTACCGGCACTGCGACGGCAGTCGGTCAGCTTGCCTTGGATGTTCTCGGCGCGACGGGGGGCAAACCGCCCCTGCTGGAACGCATGGAGAAGTTTACTCACGTAGTCGCGTATGCCATCCTCGCTGCCGCTGCCGTGGTCACTCTCATCGGGGTGCTGGTTCGTGGCTACAGCTTCGGCGAGATGTTTATGTTTGGCGTGGCCTTGGCGGTCTCTGCCATTCCCGAAGGCCTGCCAATTGCTCTAACCGTCGCCCTGGCCGTGGCGACGACGCGGATGGCTCGGGCTGGCGTCATCGTTCGCCGACTCGCCGCGGTCGAGGGCCTCGGCAGTTGCACTCTCATTGCCAGCGACAAGACTGGCACCTTGACCTGTAACGAACTCACCGTGAGAGAAGCATACTTACCAGATGGTAAAACGCTGCAAATAACCGGCGAAGGCTTCGTGCCCACAGGAGAAGTGCAGTTTCAAGATAAGCCGGTTGGTCAACCCCAACCAGAGGGGCTGTACGAGTTGGTTCGAGCTGGCGTCCTCTGCAACGAAGGCGACCTGCATCAGCGAGACGGTACCTGGGTCTGGCGCGGCGATCCGACCGACCTAGCTCTGCTGTCGTTGGGCTATAAAGTCGGTCAATCGCGGGCGAACTTCCTGGAGCAATACCCGCTGCTCGCCGAGCTTCCCTTCGAGCCGGAACGCCAGTTCGCCGCTTCGTTTCATCGGGTTGGCCAGCAGCCGCACGTTTTCGTCAAGGGAGCCCCCGAACGCATCCTGGCCATGTGCCGGGTCAGTCACGAGGCCGACCGCATGGCAGTGTTGAAGAAGCAGACGGAGGCGATGGCGGCACGAGGGCTGCGGGTGCTGGCGTTGGCCGAAGGACCGCTGACGGAGCCGCTCAATCCCGGCACTCCTCCGGATCAGTTTCAGCAGCTGACTTTCCTTGGTTTTGTCGGCATGATCGATCCGTTGCGTCCCGGAGTGCGCGAGGCAGTGGCTTCGTGCCGTGAGGCCGGCATCACGGTCAACATGATTACTGGCGATCATCCAGTGACAGCTCTGGCCATCGCTCGCGATTTGGGCTTCGCCGACCGACCAGAGCAGGTCATCTCCGGTCGCGAGTTGGAGGGGAAAACAGCTGACGAGTTGACGCAACTGATCCAGCGTGTGCGTGTCTTCGCGCGCACCTCGCCGGCACAGAAGAAAGAGTTGGTCGAGGCTGCCCGACGTGCGGGCCACTTCGTTGCTGTCACGGGAGACGGCGTGAACGATGCTCCCGCACTGCGCGAGGCCAACATCGGCGTAGCGATGGGAAAATCCGGCACCGACGTAGCTCGCGAGGCCGCCGAACTCGTCATTACTGATGATAACTTCGCGACCATCGTTCGCGGCGTCGAGGAAGGCCGCATCGCTTACGACAATGTCCGCAAGGTGATCTATCTGCTCATTTCGACGGGAGCTGCCGAGGTGTTGCTGCTCACGCTCGCGGTCGTGACAGGGTATCCCGACAACGTCACCGGCATGCTGGTTCTTCCATTGCTGCCCGCGCAGATTCTTTGGCTGAATCTGGTGACCAACGGTATTCAGGACGTGGCCCTGGCGTTCGAGCCAAGCGAAGGCAACGTGCTACGGCGCAAGCCGCGCCCACCGGGAGAGCCGATCTTCAATCGGCTGATGATCGAACGCACCTTAGTAGCCGCTCTGGTTATGGGCAGCGTGGGGTTCGGGGCCTTTTGTTACATGATTGAAGTGTTGGAGATGGAAGAAAAATCCGCTCGCAACGCCCTGTTGTTACTCATCGTTCTCTTCCAGAACATTCACATTGGCAATTGTCGATCGGAGACGCAGTCGGCGTTGGTCCTGTCGCCGTTTCGCAGTCCGATCCTTCTGGGCGGTGTCATCGTTGCTTTTCTTGTCCATCTGGGGTCGATGTATCTGCCGTTCATGCAACGAGTGCTACAAACGGAGCCAGTGAATCTCACCACTTGGGCGGTATTGATCGGGTTGGCATTGACAATCTTCGTGGCGATGGAGTTGCACAAGGTCATCTGGCGACGGCGAGAACGCCGAGCCGAACAGCCGGGATAATCTCTTTCTCGTCTATTGCAGATGGGAAAAAACTCTTACTAGAAGGTTGGCGATCCTGTTGTGGAGGACGATAGGATCCCACGAAGCGACCCTGGAGAGGAATTCACAGCAAGAGTATCTCGGTTGATGTAATCGCACCAAGCTTTGTGAATTCCGCGACTAGCGAGGGAGAAAAAGGTTGCGGAGAAGCCGGAGAATTGATACTGTCTGGACTAGTTCTCTTCATCGGAACGGTTATTGCGCCCGTAGGAAGTTGGGGAGCCCCCTCGCACTCCCCACCTGAAGTCTTCCTTTTCTGCCAGGAACAGAGATGCACCACTCTGCCCCCTTCCGGACCCCTAGGTCCGCTTTCTGCAGGGCCGTCCGGTGTCCCGCCCCGGAAGTGCTTGAGGAGCAATCGCTTTCCGCCTCGATGCTCTATGTTGATTTCGGCTTCAACTTTCCCGCAGGCGGGCTTGTCGTCAGTATCGAGGGCGGCGCGGGCAACGATACATTCCTCGCTACCCTGATGGCCTCGAACGGGACGCAGATCGGTTTTCATAGCGAAGCTGGTAATGATCGCTTGGTGACCACTCCAGGTAGGTCCACACTGATTCAGGTGTTCGGCGGTCCCGGACGTGATCTGTTGCAGTTGCGACGAGGTGCCGCGTCGTTCACCGGCATCGTGCTTTCAGAGAGGGACCGCAACGGAAGATTTAACTTCCTCGGTCGCTTGCCAATACATCTACTTCGACATCGAAGCGTTCACGGGAACCCGTACTCAATTTTTGCCTAATTCGATTTGAGGCTTGGTTTGCTTACGGAGAATTCAGAGATGGGTAGTCGACTTATCCGCAGAAATCGTCCAGTCTGTTTGCGTCCCCGCCTCGAATCCCTCGAGGAACGGGTCGTGCCAACCGCCAATCTGTTCCTCGACTTCGGCGAGAACTTCCCTGCTTCGGGGCTGGTCGTTACTCCAACTGAATTGAGTACGCTGGTCACGAAGGGAGGCCTGGGCGGCCCAACCACTATCAAGGGAGCTGATCTGAACATCACTTCTCTGTCGTCCGTGATTGTCGGCAAGATCGATCATAATGATGACGGCATCCTCGACGAACAGGACTACTTAGATTATCGCGATGATGTCCTCGCTCTGGTGCAGCGCTACTACGAGCCGTTCAACGTCAACGTCCAGTTGGTGAACAATTCGTCGGTCGCGACGATCAACAGCGCGATGCAGGCCAACGATAACCTCGGCGTCAATGCCGGCATCTACGATGCCTACGTCATCCTGGGGCAGGTTCGTCAGGACAACTCGCCAGTCGGTGCCAAGCATGAGTACTATCGAGTGGGTGTTGATCCAGGCTATGATCACTTCGCCAACATCAGCAGCGTGCAAAACGTGCAAGATAACACCGCGTTGATGTTCGGCGATCGGTTGCTGCAACAGGGAAGCACTCGGCAACAACGCGCCCTCTTTGGCGCGTACATGGTTGCCCAGGCAGCGGCCCAGAGCTACGCCTCGACCATCTCCGAAGGGTATCTTTGGTGGTTTATGACCCAGGACGCGATCGCCTTGTCGAAGAACGACTTGATGCGAGCATTCCAACCAATCAACCTCGCCTATGGTTCTTTGCTGACTGGAAATGAAGGCACGGAACCCTCGATGTTCACGCGCTTTCCTCTCGTGGACGGAAACTGGAACACGGTATCTTACGACACGCCAGTGAACGTCTTTGAATCACTGGCTGAGTTTAGTCGATCGAATCTCGGGATGAAGTCGGATCCAACCCTGGTTGGAGCCGACCTTCCCAACACCGGCGAGATCGGGCCTGCCTACGTCACCGGCACGGGGGCGCATGACCTCATCACCATCACGCGACTCACCGACACGACGGCCAGCGTCAGTGTCACGGCCTATCGCAATCCAAACTTCACCGGCGTGATCGATATACCGGGAGTGGCGGCCAACTCGTTCACTTACACCATTAACACCGAGGGCGGCCTGATCATCGACACAGGCGGCGGCAATGATCGCGTTCAGATCGATGCCCGGATCGGCGGCACCATCAAGGTGCGTGGGATGTCCGGCACCGATCAGTTGATTATCGAGGGCAAGAATGCCAAGACCGCTGTCTTCACTCCCGCTGGCACGACCAAGATCGGACTGGACGGCAAGATTGATCTGCGCGGCACCATTACCGTGGACAACACGACGGTCGTTTTCGAGGAGTTCAAAAATACTAGCCTAATCACGATCAACAATGTCGCTGACTTCACGTTCCGTTCGCCCGGCGGAGCGGACAATCTAGAGTTAGTCAACGCCGGCAATCTACTGCGGGTGCGTGGCAAGATCAACGGCAACAGCGATTTTGCACCGTTCACGGTGAGCGGCGTGCAGACGTTCACCATCGATGTGGCCAATGGGGAGCCGATCGAAGGAGCCGACAACGTCGTCACTCTGCGCAACGCGCTGACGGCCCCGGGGCTACAGAATGTCCGTATTCTCTTTGGCGCGGGTAACGATCGCCTAGTCTTCCAGCAGGGCAATCTGGCTCTTCCGGTCGCGGGTGGCGGCTTCTTTATCGATGGTGGCGCGGGCGACGACGTCGTCGAATTTTTTGCCGGCGAAGTCAATCTAGAACCGGGGCAGTTCTTCACCTTCCTGGGCGGCGAGGGCAACGACTCGATCCAGTTCAACGATGCTTTCCTGAACGTGCCGACGACCTCGAAGTTCATCTTCGATGGTGGTGCCGGGGATGATTCCATCACGCTCAGCTCTGCGAGCATCGGTCGTTTCGAGTTCCACGGCGGTGAAGGGAATGATCGACTGGTGATTAACTCGGCGAGTGTGAATAACTTCACCTTCGACGGCGGCGCGGGCGACGACGAGTTGCTCCTCATCGGCGATCTGAACATCCTGCCCGGTGGAAAATTCACCTTCGAGGGCGGCGAAGGCAACGACTTGCTAGAAGTTGCTGGTGCAGTCACGTTCGGCAAGAATGGTAAGTTCATCTACGACGGTGGTGCGGGAACCAACACTATCGCTTCGGGTGGTTCCGCACCGCATACCTGGACAGTCGGCAACAACACCATCACGCTGGATAGCAAGTTGACCTTCACGAACGTCCAGAACGTGCGTGGCGGATCGGGAGTCGATGTCTTCGTATTCCTACCCAACAGTGCCTTCGATGGCACGCTGGACGGAGGCGGAGGCGGAGATGTTCTCAACCTCGTTCAACTCCGTAACGTTCTGGTGAGCCTGATTCCGTCCAACGTTCAGGGCACCTTCGACATCATGACGAATGCAGGCGGGCAGCTGCTACCTGTTGTACGCAACATCAGCCAAGTCTGGGCAGGCAACGGGCTGGCCGACACCCTTCGAGGTTTGGACAGCAACTCGCGCTGGTTGTTGTCGATGAGTGGTTCGCGTTACGTCACAGGCAAGTTCCAGCTTCGCTTCCGCGGCTTCGAGCGACTGCTCAGCGGCGCGGGCAACGACGAACTGGTCATCGATGCTGCCATGCGTGGACTGAATGGAGTGATGCGGCCTGGCACACCGATCAATAACCCGGGCGGTGCTCAACTATTCTTCGATGGAGGCGGTGGACTCGATCAAGTGCGAATTCATGGTTCGCCGCTAGCCGATGTCTTTAATGTCCTCTTCGACGCCGTGATCGTGCAGAATCGCATCCTACGTCTTGCCAACGTGCAGTCATTGCAAATCTTCGGCGGTGCGGGCAACGACTCATTTACTCTGTCATCGCTTGCCTATCTGTTCAATACGATCGATCTTTATGGTGATGGTGGAGCCGATACGTTCACGATCACTCCGTCAACCACAACGGGGATTCGCGTCTTCGGCGATGGGCTGAATAACCTACCCACTCCTGGTGACGTGTTGCGCGTGATGCGGGGCGGGATCGAACTCGCTGGAGCGCGGCCAACTCCGGGGGCCAAGTCGGGCCAGTTCAACTTCACTGGCGGACGGCTGCCGTTGCTCTTCTTCGGCATCGATCGTCTCACAGGCAATGGAGGACAGTTCCTCCCGTTTATCTGAGATGGGAGGCCCTCCTCAGCTAGGGGTGGTCCCTAGCCCTGGTGTCCGATGAATGCGGTTCGGTGTACAACACATCGAACCGCGTTCCGTTTCTCTGAGGATTCAATGAAACAGTTTCAGCTTTATGGTCTGGGTAATGCCCTGGTGGACATCTTCGTCGAGGTGAGTGAAGAGGAGTTTGCCTCCTTGGGGTTCGAGCGAGGCTCGATGCGGCTGGTGGAAGCTCCCGAACAAAAGGAATTGCTCGCTCGCTTGCAACGCCATGAGCCACGTCTGGTCAGCGGAGGTTCGGTAGCCAATTCGACCATCGCTTTCTCGCAGCTGGGAGGCAAAGCAGCGTTCTGTGGCTGCGTTGGCGATGATCGCTATGGCCTCTTTTACAAGAGCGAGTTTGATCATCTGGGAGTGAACATCGCCAATCCCGTGGTCGTGGGCGAGACGACTGGAACCGTGGCCTGTCTGATCACACCCGATGCCGAGCGCACCATGCGAACTTGCCTGGCGGTTAGCAGTCATCTGGCCGAACGCCACGTTGATGAAGCCCGCTTGCGGGCCTCGGAATGGCTGTTCATCGAGGGCTACGTCTTTGCCAATCCGCAAACGGGACAGGGGGCGATTCGCCGTGCCATCCAATTGGCGAAGCAGCACGGTGTGAAAATCGCCATCACCTGCTCGGAAGCGTTTGTCGTACAAGTGTTTGGAGAAGCGTTCTTCGAGGCGTTGGCCCAGACCGATCTATTATTCTGTAATGCCTCGGAAGCATGTGCGGTCACCGGAGCGGAATCCGCGGAAGAAGCGTTCGCGCGGCTGGCAGACAAGGTGCCGTCCGCTGTCGTGACCGATGGAGCCAACGGAGTCTACATCCGTCATCAGGGCACGATTGCCCACGTTCCGGCTTTTTCTTGTGTGCCGGTCGATCTCACCGGAGCAGGCGACATGCTGGCCGGAGCGTTTCTGTACGGCATCACGCACGGCATTGCTCCGGACGTTGCCGGACGTGCCGGATGCTACCTGGCGCACAAGGTGATCACGCAAGTCGGGGCACGGTTACATGAGGGAGCTAGACTGTACTGGAACGAACTGCTCGGTTAAAGAAAGATAAGAGAGATGGGTTATGTCGCGTTTGCGCACCTTCATCGCCGTGGCGGTCGACCGCGCCATCCGCGGTCGCCTGGTAAGTCTGCAAGCAGCGCTGGCTCGCTCGGCGGAAGGGGTCAAATGGGTCGAAGAGGAAAATCTGCACGTCACGCTGTTGTTTCTCGGCGACGTGGACGAACGCGACGTGACCGAGGTGTGTCGAACCGTGGCGAAGGTTTGTGCCGCCCACGAACCGTTTCTGCTACGAGTCGAAGGAGTTGGTTGCTTTCCGCAAGCCAAGCGTCCACGAACCATCTGGGCCGGGATCAGTAGCGGCACGAAGGAGTTGATCGCGCTGCATGCGGCCTTGGAACCGGCGCTCTCCGAACTCGGCTGCTATCGGCACGAAGAACGGCAATATACGCCGCACCTCACCTTGGGGCGCGTCAAGCACTCAGATAACGGCCAGGCTTTGGTCAGTGCCTTGCAACGGCACACGGACTGGGTGGGGGGCGAATGCGAGGTGGCCGAGATTTTGGTCATGAGTAGTCAGCTAACTCCCCGTGGGCCGATTTATGGAGTTCTCAGCACTGCGGAACTGGGATAATCCCTAGCAAAACAGGAGATTGACTTTCCATGTCGGCCTCAGGCGGTTAGGTTAAGCTGTACCGGTCGATCTCTCGGAGGCGGTGCATGTCTGGTAAACTCGATTCGTTACTGACCTATCTGGATGGACTGAACGGACGGCCCATGCTGGATCATCTCGCGGCACGACTTCAGCAGGTGCAGCTTTCCCGCGAGGACTACGCCGAATGGGTTCATTTCAACGAGCAGCACTACCAACGCAATCTGGTGCGAGCCGGCAAATGGTATCACTTGTGGGTCATGTGCTGGCGCAACGGCCAACGTTCGCCGATCCATGACCACAAAGGCTCGGCCTGTGCGGTACGTGTCCTGGAAGGCGTGGCCACGGTGACGCACTTCGCTCGGGCAGGCAACGGCCACATCAAAGCCCTGGGGTCGGAAGATCTCGGTCCTGGCAGTCTGGCGACTTCCTCTGATGATGACCTGCACCAGATCTCTAATTTGCAGCCAGGCCAGGCCGATTTAATCACCTTGCACATCTACACGCCGCCTTTGCTGCGAATGGGCACCTACTCGATCTTCGATTCGGGGCGTGGCGAGGATGTCTGGGTCGAATCACGTAAGTTTGTCACGAACTTTCCAGAAAATAGCGAGACGCCGTTGGGGTTGCTGCACGGTTGGGTAACGCCTAATCGACTTTTCTTTGTCCGCAATCACTTTCCGATTCCACCTGGGGATCGGCACAGCTGGAAGCTGGAAGTAGGAGGACTCGTCGAACGACCTCTAACTTTGACCTGGGACGACCTGTGTCAACTGCCGCAACGTAGTGTCTTTGCCACGGTCGAATGTGCCGGCAACGGTAGATCGTTCTTGAGGGAACGGCAACCCGGGGTGCAGTGGGGTGCGGGCGCGATCGGTCATGCCGAATGGACTGGGGTTCCGCTGGCCACGGTGCTGGAGCAGGCAGGGGTGAAGCCCGATGTCGTCGAGCTGCTGTTCGAGGGAAGCGATCGAGGTACTGAGACCGACCATCCTGAGCCAATGCACTTCGTCCGCAGTCTGCCTCTGGCCAAAGCGCTCGATCGAGATACCTTGCTAGTGACTCGCATGAATGGGGAATTGCTCACGCCGGAACATGGTGCCCCAGTGCGGTTGTTCGTGCCCGGCTGGTACGGAGTGGCCTCGGTGAAATGGCTTCGTCGCATTGAGGCCATTAACACCGCCTACCACGGCTACTATCAGAGCAAGAAGTACACGATTCAGCGGCGAGTCGATGGGCAGATCAAGACGGTAATTCTCGGTCCGATGGCAGTGAAGGCCGAGTTGGTCCGGCCAGAAGAGAACGCCTCGCTAGGAGTGGGGACGAATCGCCTGTTCGGCGTGGCCTGGGCCGGCGAGGAAGCCGTGGGGCGGGTCGAGGTTAGCGCGGATGGGGGCGAAACTTGGAGCAACGCCGACTTGCTGACCGCACCTGCTAAATACTGTTGGTCGTTGTGGGAGTATCTTTGGGAAGTGGCATCACCGGGAGAATACACCCTGTTGGTCCGAGCCGTCTCTGCTTCGGGAAAACGGCAACCTGACGAACATGATCCGCTAAACGGCGGTTACATGATCCATCATGTCCGTCCGCGTCGCGTCTTTGTTGCCGCCAACCAACGAGCCACGGCCACCTCGGCGGATCTAGCCTCCCTCTTGTGGGATATGAATGCCTATGCCGAAGAAAATATGCGACAACCGTTGGACATCGAGATGGAATTTATCGGCGGAGGCGGAATCTAAATGACTCGAAACGGACAGGTAACGTGAGCGATCTTCGGGGGTTCTCGTGGGTCGTTCTCGATGAGGAGCTGATGAAGAGACATCGCCCCAACGGACAGGTATCTTGACACCCTGGCGCAATCGCGCCAGAATAGGCCGGTTAGATCGAAGTTCCGCGTACCACCTCCCATTGACACCTTGCATGGCGGCAGGGGCGCGGCTAGGAGATTAGCGCAGTGTCTACCACGATGATGCCGCAAAGCGCCGAAGCACAGACGACGCCACGCGCCGAGCTGGGCCACCTGGATCTTTCGCGCATCGCGCAGGATCTACAGATCCGTAAACTCCAAGTCGAGGCCGTCGTTCACTTGCTGGACGAAGGTAACACCATCCCGTTCATCACTCGCTATCGCAAGGAGCGAACGGGGGGATTGGACGAGGAAGTGTTGCGAACGATTCGGGATCGCGTCAATAACCTACGCGCCTTGGCAGATCGCAAACAAACCATTCTTCGCACCATCGATTCGCAAGGAAAACTCACCGACGAACTCCGAGCGGCGATCCTGGCGGCGGATAATCCCAAACGCCTCGAAGATCTTTATCTGCCCTATAAGCCCAAAAAACGTAGCCTGGCTCAAGCCGCTCGCGAAAAGGGCCTGGATCGACTGGCCACGGCCATCTGGGAGGCCGATCCAGTAGCCTCCGATTTGCACGGGTTGTTGCCCACGCTCATCAATCCCGAGCAAGGACTGAACAACGAGGAAGACATCCTACAGGGGGTGGGGCACATCCTCGCCGAAATGATCGCCGAGGCCGCCGATGTTCGTGCGATCGTTCGTCAGGTGATGTGGGATACCGGAAAACTGTGTACAACTAAGAGTGAAAAACTCGCTGAAGGGCAAGGGCAAGAGTACCGCGATTACTTCGACTTCACCGAACCGCTCCGTCAGATCCCGCCGCACCGCGTGTTGGCCATCAATCGCGGTGAAAAGGACAACTCGTTGACGGTGAAAATCGAATGGGACTCCGCGCTGGGGCATCGGGTCGCTCTAGAGCGATTGCCCCTACCTAAGAAGAAGGTCGAGGGATCGACCTCCTCCGAATCGACCAGTGAAGGCGAACCTTCACCTCCTCCGCCTCCTCCGCCTCGCGGCCATCGGGGCCAGCAACCGTTTGTTAGTCGACTGGAAGATTTGCGCAATCATCCCCATCGCGAGTTCATCGAACGCTGTGCCGAGGATGCGCTCAATCGGCTGTTGGTGCCGAGTCTCGAACGAGAGATTCGCCGTGAGTTGACTCAGCGAGCCGAGAATCATGCGGTTGTGGTCTTTGCTCGGAATCTCCGCAGTAAGCTGCTGGCTGCTCCACTGCGCGGAAAACGAGTCCTGGCGATTGATCCGGCCTTCCGAACCGGATGTAAGCTAGCTGCTCTCAACGAGCAAGGGGATTTGATAGCTGACGCCGTTATCTTCCCGCATCCGCCGCAAAACAAACGCGACGAGGCCAAAGCAAAGCTGGAAGAGATCATTCGCCGTACTCAGGTGCATGTCATCGCCATCGGCAATGGCACCGCTTGCCGCGAGACCGAGGAGTTAGTTTCCGAACTCCTCGCCGAATTTGAGAACCGTCGTAGCAATCCTCAGGGCGCGACCTCGGTTCCGAACCCTCCTGTTGAGCAGCCCGTCTCGACAGATTCGGCCAGTCAGAGTTTTGTTGCCGCCCCAACCACGCCAAGCAGCGAGTCTGCCTCGTCCGAGGCGGTCGCAGTTCCGACTCCGACCAACGAACCTCTTCCTTCCGCGGATACTTCTCCTCAGGATATTTCTCCTCAAGAGCAGCAAGTAGCGGCACCTGGTGCGGAAGCTGCGACTGAACTAGCAACGAGTGAAGGGGTTAATTCGAACAGTGAACCTGCGCCACCTCCTGCTGAGGTTGCCAGCAGTGAGACACCTGCGGCGGTTGAGACCTCGGCCGCGCCGCCTCCGCCTCCAGCGGAACCGCTGTCTGAGCCGTTGCCGGAACTCGCTTATGTGATCGTCAACGAGGCGGGGGCAAGCGTCTATTCTGCCAGTTCGATCGGTCGCGAAGAGTTTCCCAATTTCGACGCCACGCTTCGCGGCACGATCTCGATTGGCCGTCGGCTGCAAGATCCGCTCAGTGAATTAGTGAAGATTGATCCTCAGCATGTTGGCGTGGGGTTGTATCAACACGATGTTAATCCCAAGCATCTGCGGGAATCATTGGATGCGGTCATTGAGTCTTGTGTGAATACCGTGGGAGTGGATCTCAATACGGCTAGTGTCCCACTTTTGCGACATGTTTCGGGGCTGAATGCCTTGGTGGCTCAGCGGATTGTCGAGTGGCGCAAGGCCAATGGCCCGTTCCGTCGCCGTGAGCAGCTGCTGGAAATTCAAGGCATCGGTGAGCGCACTTTCGAGCAAGCAGCCGGCTTCCTGAAAATTCAAGGGGGCGATGAACCGCTCGATGGCACTTGGATTCATCCGGAAAGTTACAATATCGCGCGACAACTGCTCAGCGAGATGAACTATGATCCGTCCGTGTTGGAATCGCGCGAGCAGGTTGGCGAATTACGCGAGAAACTGAAGGCGATCTCGCCTGAGGAAGTGGCCGCCCGCCTGCAAGTTGGCGTGCCGACTTTGTGTGACATTCTTGATTCGCTGGCTCGTCCTGGTCGAGATCCCCGCGAGGATCTCCCGCCTCCGGTCTTCAAGAAGGGGATCCTCAAACTCGAAGACCTGCAGCCGGGGATGGAATTGAAGGGAACCGTGCTGAACGTAGTGGACTTTGGCGCGTTCATCGATATTGGCTTGAAGGACAGTGGATTAGTTCACATCAGCCAGATGGCCAATCGATACGTCAAAAGTCCTTATGATGTCGTTTCTGTGGGCGATGTGGTCCAGGTTTGGGTCATGTCGGTGGACAATCAGCGACATCGGGTGTCGCTAACCATGATTCCTCCGGGGACCGAACGGCGTCCGCCGGAACGACGTAGTCCGCCGCCACGCCGAGAAGCTCGCGAAGGAGGGCCGCAGCGCGAAGGCGCTCCGCCACGGGAAGGGCCACCGCAGCAACGGCAGGGCGGTTCGCAAGATCGCCGTGAGGGTCGGCCTCCGCGTGGCGAACCTCGCAGCGCTCCTCCGGGACAGTCTGGACGTCCTCCGCACGAAGGGGCAGGTGTTGGACGAGAAGGTGGTGGACGTCCGCCCCGAGGTGGCCAGCGTCGCGAGAACGACCGTGGCGGCCTGCCGGCAAAACGAAGCAGTCTACCGCCGCGCGGAACCAGTCGCATCGGTAGTGGGGCCAATCCCCCAGGGCGAAGCGGCCCACAGAATCGGAAGGCTACTCAGGCTGGGGGCCAGACCGACACGGCGGCTCAGGCTGTCGAAGCGACCAACCAGGAGGCCACGCCCAAGCCGCAGGCGGTCCCCAAAAAGCCGCGCAAACCTGTGCCGAAGCTCTCTCAGGCCGCTCTCACAGGCAAGGAGCATCTGTCCAGCTTCAGCGAATTGGCCGCTCTTCTCCGCGCACGCTTGGAAACGTCGGCCAAAGAGGCTGTGGTCGAGAACGACGAAGCTCCGCCCACCGAGGAAGCCTCAGCGGAGCAACCTGCACCACCGTCAGACGAAGCCTCGTCAGCCCAAGAGTAAGTCGCCCAGTTTCACCTAGGAGCCGCACCGTGAAGTCGCACTTGCTTGTCCCCACCCGTCGACTGTTTCTAGGGAGTCTGGGCGCAGCCTTGTTTACCACCCCAAGCCTGTTTGCTGACGAGTTGGTCCGCACACCGCGTCAGACGGAGGGACCGTTTTATCCGGACAAACTGCCCTTGGACACCGACAACGACTTACTGATCATCAACGAACGTATCACCCCCGGGGTGGGGACGATTACCCATTTGACGGGGCGAATTCTTGATGCCAAAGGCAATCCGGTTCGCAATGCTGTCGTAGAGATCTGGCAGTGTGACAACAACGGGGCCTACCTGCACTCCGGCAGTGACAATGGCAGTAGGCGGGATGGCAATTTTCAGGGCTTCGGGCGGTTCTTAACAGGCTCCAAGGGGGAATATTACTTCCGCACCATTAAGCCGGTTCCCTATCCAGGCCGCACACCACACATCCATTTCAAAATCAAGCGGAACGGCAAGGAGTTGCTCACGACGCAGATGTACATCAAAGGCGAGCCGCAAAATCTTAAAGATGGCATCTTCCGCGCCGTGAAGGATTCCAAGCTACAGGCAGCTCTGTGTGCGGAGTTTGTTCCGATCAAGGACTCCAAGATCGGCGAACTGGCGGCTAACTGGGATGTGGTACTGGGGATCACGCCAGCAGGATGAGTTGCTCTGCCAAAGGACCGCGGAGAATTTTCCTTCGCTCACCCTTGTCAGTTGCCTCTCTTCCTGAAATAATACCCCCTTCAGTACAACCCTGACGAGACGAACATCCTCATCTACCGGGGATGTTTTGTTTCGTTTTAGTGTAGGATAGAAGACACATGGCCGACACCGTCGCGCTGAAGACCGAAAAACGGCAGGGCAGAGGTTCCCACAAGGCAGCTAAACTCCGCGCCGCTGGGCGAATCCCCGCTGTGCTGTATGGACACAAGGAAGAAACGATCTCCCTCTCGGTGGATCATGACGAACTGATGCACGCGGTTCGTCACAACACCCGCGTGGTCGACATCAGCATCGAGGGCAAAACAGAAAAAGCTCAGATCGTGGAGTTGCAATGGGACTGCTTTGGCAAAGACGTGTTGCACGTCGATTTCAAACGAGTTAGTGCCGATGAGCGTATCGAACAAACGGTTCCCATCGAACTCAAGGGCATAGCTCCAGGCATTGCCGAGGGAGGTCGACTCGATCAGCCGTTGCATACGCTTCGTATTGAGTGTCCCGCCTTAAACATCCCGACTTCGATTCGCGTGGCCATCAATGATTTGCATCTTGATGGAGCGATCCACGTCAAGGAGTTGAAACTGCCCGAGGGGGTGAAGGCATTGACCGATCCCGAGGCCATTGTGGTTCACATTATTCGGCCTAAGGTGGAGCCGGCTCCTGGCACGGAACCGCTGGGTGGCTCGGTCGAACCCGAGGTCATTACCCGAAAGAAGTCCGAGGAGGAGAGCGAGGAGTAGCGACCGGGTTGGTTGCCCTTCTTGCCTAAATTCATGCGTGTCGTCGTCGGACTCGGCAATCCTGGCAGGCAGTATCAGGGCACCCGGCACAATGTGGGCTTCGAGGTCATCGACGGGCTAGCTCAGAGTCCCAACGCTGGCCGGTTCCAGTCACGATTTCAGGCCCAGGTGGCTGAGCTACAGGAAGGTAGTGAAAAGGTGTTGCTGGTCAAACCCGAGACGTTCATGAACCTTTCTGGCCGTTCGGTAAGACAAGTGGTCGACTTCTATCAACTGGAGCTGAGCCAACTGTTAGTAGTTTGTGACGATGTCAATCTGCCTTTAGGCCGCTTACGAGTACGAGCTAAGGGAACGCATGGAGGACACAACGGACTTCGCGACATTCAAAACCATCTTGGGACAACGGAATACAGTCGGCTCCGCATCGGAGTGGGAGCAGCGGAGCCGGGGCAAATGGTGGATCATGTGCTGGGAAGGTTTCGACCGTCGGAGAAACCGATTATCGAGGATGCTCTGATTCGCTGTCTGCAAGCTGTAATGGTCTGGGTTCATCAGGGGATCGAAGTCTGCATGAACCGATTCAACGCGACAACCAGTTCTGAGAAAGAGTGAGCAACCGCATGCGAACGAATGTTTACGAGTGCATGTTTATTCTCGACACCAACAAGGTGGCCGGCGATCAGGCGGCAGCCACCAAACAGCTGCACGCCTTGCTCGAACGCAACCATGCTGAGGTGCTGGCAAGCCGACCCTGGGCGGAGCAGAAGCTCGCTTACCCGATCAAGGCGCATAACTCCCTGCACAAAAAAGGACTGTACTACTTGATCTTCTTCCGCACCGAGGGGAAGAATCTGGCGAATATTGAGCGTGACTTTCAGTTGAATGAAACGGTGGTCCGTTTCATGATCAGTCGCATTGATCCCAAACTGGTGGACGTAATGCTGCAAATGGCACGCGACGAGCGAGCCTTGGCGTTGCAGACCGTGAACGCTCCGCCTCCGGAAGACGATCTGGGAGGCCGCGAGGAACGCGAACGCGGGCCTCGACGACCGTCTCGGCGGGCTGCTGCTCTGGCTGCTAGCGATAGCGAAGAGTAAACTGCGCTAGGCAAAACCGACGGGATCGTCTCTCTTCGACTAGAATTTTCTGCGTTGGTAGCTACCAAGCTTGCCAAGTCAAGGAAGACAGGTGTATAGTGGCACAGGTTTTTATTCAGCCACACTCTGTTAGCAGGAGAGCGATCCAATGGCGAACCTGAACAAGGTCATGTTGATTGGTCGGTTGACCCGCGATCCGGAGGCCATCTTGGTCAAGGGAGTTCAGGCGGGAGCGAAGTTTGGGTTTGCCGTCAACAACCGGCGCTACAATCAGGACAAGCAAATATGGGAAGACGTTCCAGTTTTTATTGATATGGAGATCTGGAACCGAGGCGAAGGTAAGCAGGCGGATCGGGTGATTGAAAACCTCCGTCGAGGCCAGCAGGTGTTCATCGAAGGGCACCTGAAAATGGATCAGTGGGAGGATAAGAACGGCGGCGGCAAACGTACCGCGTTACGAGTCGTGGTGGAGTCCTTTCAATATCTCGAACCACGCCCAGAGGGAGAAGTGACGCCTCGCAGCCCAAGACCGGCGGCTCAAACTTCTGTTCCGGTTGGACGCAACGGCAGATATTCCGCTGTGTACGGCGATGAATCTGGTATCAACGCCAATGCTCCACCCAGCCAAGGGGGTATGGGAGGAGATACGGATGACGAGATCCCGTTCTAATTATTACTAATTACGGGACGTTGACATAGGGTGGGTTATCATGGCGAAAGCAAAGGCAGCAGCAAAAGCGACGAAGGCGGCAGCACCAGCAGCAGCCGTAAAGACCAAACGTCCGCCTCAGCCCAAGGTCAAGAAGCGAGCGTTTCCGACCAGAGGACGGCACGGCAATCTTAAGCTGGTGCTGACCGAGGACGTGCAGTATTTGGGCAAACAGGGCGACATCGTGGAGGTTCGCCCGGGATATGCTCGGAATTATTTGATTCCTCGTGGGTTCGCCATTCTCCCCACCGAACACAATCTCAAGCTGTTGGAACGCTTCAAAATTCGCGTTCGGCAGGCCAAGGAAGCCCGAATTGCCGATCTCAAGGCTATGGCGGAGCAGATCCAAAAAATGGCCGGTATTACCATTGAAGCTAATGCTAGCAACGAAGGGCATCTGTATGGCTCGGTTGGGCCGCAGGAGATCAGTCGCGGCCTGAAAGCCAAGAATCTCCCTGTCGAGCCAGAAATGGTCATCCTGGAAGGCGGCCACCACATCAAGGAAACGGGTCTGTACGCCGTCAAACTCTCGCTGGGATATGAGATCGAGACCGAAGTCAAAGTTGCCGTCATCGCCACGACACAGTCGAAGTAAGATATCCTGCAGCCACAGGGAGCCTCTCCTCCCTGTGGCGACTCTTCGCGCTATTCCGCTCATTCGACGGTTCACGCATTGACGGCAAGGAGGTCGTCCATGTCTACCGAAAGAGATTTACTGGGTCGTCTTCCTCCTCATAATCGCGAAGCGGAACAGAGCGTCCTCGGCAGCATGCTCCGAGATAACTCCTGCATCGACACAGTGCTGCAAATCGTTCATAAGGAGGACTTCTACCAAGACGCTCATCAGAAAATCTTCGAGACCATCATTCAAATTAACGATCGAGGTGGGCACGCTGTCGATTTGGTGATTCTCGCCGATGCTCTCAAGCAGCGCGGCTGGATGGACGATGTCGGAAGCTACGCTTATCTCAGTGAGTTGTGGGATGCAGCCCCAACAGCAGCCAACGCAGAATATTATGCCCAGATTGTCCGTGACAAGGCTATGGTGCGAAACCTGATCCGCGCGGGTAATGAGATTCTCGGCGAGGCCTATCGACAAACAATGCCAGCGGATCAGATGATCGAGACTGCTGAGCGAATGATTTTGGAGATTGCCCAAAAAGGCATCGCCGGACAGGTATATACGTTGGAACAAGCCATCGCCGACACCTATGATCGAATCGATGCTCGAGTTAGTGGATCGGAAATGTCGGCTAGTGGGCTGCCGACGGGTTTTCCCGATCTGGACGAACTGACGGCAGGCTTGCATGCTTCGGAATTGGTCATCATCGCCGCCCGCCCCTCTGTAGGAAAGACGGCCTTCAGTCTTAGCTTGGCTCAGCATGCAGTGATTTACGAAAAAGCTCCAGTCTTCTTCGTCAGCCTGGAAATGTCTCGCATGGAACTTGCCGAACGCATGCTTTGTAGTCATGCTCGCGTTGATAGTCATCGACTGCGTAAAGGGACGCTCACCGCCGAGGACATGGAGAAGTTGATCGAGTCGGGGAACACACTACGAAACGCGAAACTTTTCATCGACGACACACCAGCTCAGGGCATGCTACGAATCGCTGCCAACGCCCGACGCTTGAAAAGGCAGCACAACATTCGCCTGGTGATTATTGATTATCTGCAGTTGATTGAACCGGACAATCGTCGCGATCCAAGACATGAACAGGTGGCTCAGATTAGTCGACGATTGAAATTTTTGGCCAAGGAATTGGAAATTCCTGTCATCGCTTTGGCACAAGTGAATCGCGCTTCCGAGGATCGCCAAGATCACCGCCCACGGCTATCCGATTTGCGAGAAAGCGGCAGCATCGAACAGGATGCCGACACGGTGCTGATGTTGCATCGCCCGGATCGATACGAGCCAGGACAACATGAGGGCCTTATTGAGGTCATCGTGGCCAAGAACCGCCAAGGCCCGATTGGAGAAGTCACTTTGGCCTACATCAAGCAATACATGCGATTCGAGGATTATAAAGTTGGAACCCCGTTCGATTAATGGAGACATGCTTGCTTATAATGACAACAACTTCTCCGTGAGTTGGAGTGCAGGGCTTCGCGAGTGCAGCGGTGATGAAAAAATCAGCTTCGGGGTTTGAATTGACGCCGTTGTCGGCTCAGGAAATTGAACGACTCGCCCAAGGACTGTCGGACGAGGAACGTCGCGTTTTGCTCCATCAGGGGACGGAGCGACCCTTCTGTGGCGGACTGTTGCGGAACAAAGCGAAAGGAATTTACAACTGTCGGCTGTGTGGTCTGCCGCTGTTTCGTTCAACGGCCAAGTTCGAGTCTGGAACAGGCTGGCCAAGCTTTTATGAGCCATTTGATCCCGAGCATGTGACGGAACTTCCTGATACCAGTCACGGAATGATTCGCACCGAGATTCGTTGCGCACGGTGTGGCGGACATCTGGGGCACGTTTTTGACGACGGCCCCAGACCAACCGGACTTCGCTACTGTCTCAACTCAGCGGCACTGGCGTTTGTAGAGGACGCCAATACTCAGCAATAGCTCAGCGGTCATTGCTTTGCCTTGCTCAGCCGACTCATCAGCTCGGTCAACGATTTGCCGTACTTGGCGTCAGCGAAGGGATTGGGCATCGTGATGGTTGGACGCTTATCCAAGTCTCGACCCGGGAAGCGGATGCCAAACGATTCGAGCGTGGCCCGATCGGCTTTTAGGATCTCCAAAATCGCTTCCAAGCGTTTGCGGGCGTCGGCATCGTTGATGGATTCTGCGGTGTCCAGATTGGCAAGTTGCTCGGCTAACTGAGCTTTTTGATCGTCGGTGAGGGTGATCGCCAGGGGCTTGTCGGTCAACTTGTTGATCACAGTGACGAGATTGGCGAGCTGATAGCGTGGCGTGGAACTAAGATCGCTCTTGCCCATGCCGCCACCCATCATCCCGCCGCCCTTGCCCATGCCGCCGCCCATCATCCCGCCGCCCATGCCGAACCCGCCTTTCCCTTTGCCCTTGCCTTCGCCTCCGCCCCCGCCCCCGCCCATTCCAGCAACCATCGGTTGGCGTTTGGCTTTGCCTTCGCTGGAATTATCCACCGAGGGATCTGCTGGAGTCGGTTCGTCTTTCTGCTTGCCCGAGAAATCGAACGGTCCGAATGCCTGGGTCACGGCCACACCTGCACCCGCTCCGAGAACCAGACAGATCAATCCGGTGGATACGATCGTCGGTACACTGGGGTTCGCCATACTCATCATGCACCTCGCGAGTCGAAATGGGTTTGTTAGAATGGTACCCCTGGAGGCATCCTAGCACATCCTAGTAGAAGGTAACGCGGATGGCACAAGGTTACTTCTCCAACGGAAGCAACCAGACATTGCGATACTGCACGGGATCGCCATGATCCTGCAGCATGATCGGTCCGGGCTTGGCGGGGTCGCCTCCCATTCCAGCCGTCGTGTTGGTCACGAAGACCTTTTTCCCCTTTTCCTCGGTGACAAGGGGAACATCGTCCTGAATCTTGATACCGTTGTGATAGACAGTCATGCGAGCAGGAGCGACTTGTTTAGTCCCTTCGAACTGGGGCGACGTGAACTCGATGTCGAACGACTGCCAGACCGTGGGGGCCTTGCAGGCGTTCACGCTAGGTGGCTTGACCCCGTATATCGCTCCACAATCGCCCATACCCGGCTTGACGCCGTAACTATCGAGAACCTGGACTTCGTAACGCCCCTGAACGTAGACCCCGGAGTTTCCTTTGCCCTGGCCGGAACGCTTTGGTTCGTAGGGAACGCGAAACTCGACGTGCAGTTTGAACTTGCCGGTGAACGTCTGGCGCGTGTGGATGTCGCCGCCCTTTACCTGCATAATGCCGCCGGGGAGTAACTCCCACCCAGCGGGCTTGCCATTTTTGTAGATCCAGCCATCAAGCGATTTGCCATCGAACAATACAATCGCCCCCTTCGGCGCGGGAGTTAGTGGTACATCCTCTTTGTCCTGAGGTTTGGCTAATTTCAGTTCGCTGATGTCGCCGTACTGTGCGGTTGTGGTACTTACTAGTACTAAGAAAAAAATCAACAGAGTGAACGATCGACGAAACATTGGAGCCTCCAGAAAAGAAATCCAAAGACAACTTTGATTCGTCGTAGATTCAGAAATTTGAACGACAAGACATAGATTTTCTCTCGACGAAGACGGATCTGACGAGTAGGATGGATAGACGTGATTTTCAAGTCCTGCTTGATGGGAGACCTGCCCTACGATCCTCTCCCGAGATAGTTGCAATGTGCAACCTCGTGATCGAACCAGTCTCCTAGCCAGAGAACAGAGAAGAAACGACATTCAGTCTGTGGTAGTTCGAGGAAAATCGAAGTCGCTTTGTTGTAACTCATTTTTCTTGTGAGGGATTTCTATGACTCTCCGAAAACATGCACGAGATGGGTTCACGTTGATCGAACTGTTGGTGGTGATCGCGATTATCGCCATCCTGATCGGTCTACTATTGCCCGCGGTTCAGAAGGTCCGCGAAGCGGCGGCCCGCATGAGTTGCCAGAACAACCTCAAGCAGCTAGGGCTTGGCCTGCACAATTTTGAAAGCACCAACGGACGGTTCCCTGCTTGGGGTTTCGATTTTCCAACGAATCCTCGGCCAGACAATCCGTATGGCAATCAGCGACAAGGCTTTGCTGCCATTGCCATGATCGCCGAGTACATGGAGCAGGATAATTTGGTCAGGTTAGTCCGTCGTGACATTTCGATCCTGGATCCGCTCAATCTACCTCCACCCGCACCGTTAGCCACCAACATCGCTGGGCGAACCCCGGTCAAAGTCTTTGTTTGCCCCTCGACTCCCAACGGGGAAGAGCTAGCCAACTATGACTCGATCATGGGCACCTATCCAGGGTTCCCAGCGACCGGACATCGTTATTCTCGAACCGACTACTGGCCGTTCACCGGTTTTGATGAAACCTTGCTAGCGACCGCTCGCTGCGGCAATCCATTACTCTCGCCGGTCACCAACACCCGAGATTCCGGCGCGCTCAGCCCGAAGGGCAATAGTCCGATGGCCGGCAATCGTGTCACTGCTATCAGCGATGGCACGTCGAACACTCTGTTTTTCACTGAAATCGCCGGTCGTGGCTTGAACATCTACATAAGAGGCCGAAGTATTGCTCCGGTACCCTCGACGGCGGCTGGATATCTAGCGATCAGTCCGTTGCCGGTGATCCCAACTGGTGGTCAAGGCGATGCCAGCCAGTTCGCTCGCGGTACCTGGGCGGATCAAAATGGGATCAGTTATCTACGCGGCTACCTGCTGAACGCTGCTGGCAATCAGGCCGATGCGACTCAGGGGTGCCAAATGATTAACGTGGTCAATCACGCCGCTCCTTACTCGTTCCATAGCGGTGGAGTCAACGTCCTGCGCTGCGATGGTTCAGTCTTCTTTATGAACCAGAGCGTCACCGGGCCGGTGGTTATTGCTATGGTGACTCGTAGCGGTGGTGAAGTTTTCAACATCAACTGACCTTCGCTTCTCGATCAACGATCCGCGGCCTGGGATTGCTTCCTAGGCCGCGGATTTTTTCTACCCCCTTGAGCTTTCCGCGCGATATGCGATAATCACTTCGCCATTCTCGTCGAAACCTTCGTTCGCATCCTGACTTTCTGGAGGCGTTCCGATGACCACACTCGCAACTCAACCGGAGACAGTGGCTGCTCCGGATTCGGCCAGTCACTTCGTCCTGGTCGTCGATGATTCCGCGATGGATCGTCACCTAGCCGGGGCAATCATTCAAAAAATGCCTGGCTGGGCGGCTCAGTTTGCCTCCAACGGCATTGAGGCTCTCACACAGTTAGGAACCCAGATGCCCGATGTCGTACTAACCGACATGCTCATGCCAGAGATGGATGGTCTGCAACTGGTTCAGGCGGTTCGTTCCAAGTATCCATTGTTGCCTGTGATCCTGATGACCGCGCATGGGAGTGAAGACATCGCCATTCAGGCGCTCCAGAAGGGGGCGGCGAGTTACGTCCCCAAGAAATTCCTCGCTCGTGATCTTGGAGAGACGTTGGAGCAGGTACTCGCGGCGTCGAAAACCAAGATGCAGGAAGCACGCTTGGTCCAACGAATGGAGAGTTTTGAGACACGATTTGTTCTCGAAAATGATACTAGCCTTATTCCTCCTCTCGTTGGGCATTTAGAAGAAGACATCAATCGGTTAAAGCTCTGCGATCCTAGTGGACTAGTCTTGCTCGGCGTTGCTCTGCATGAGGCGTTGACCAATGCGATCTTACACGGCAATCTTGGCTTGAGTTCTGAACTGCGGGAGAAAGACGAGAAAGAGTACTATCGCCTTGGTCTGGAGCGACGCACGCAAGAACCCTATTGCAACCGACGGGTCTATGTGACTGCACGTTTCACACTGCAAGAATTGACCTTCATCATTCGCGATGAAGGGAACGGCTTTGATCCCAACACTTTGCCCGATCCAACGGATCCCTCCAACCTGGGCAAGGTCTCAGGACGTGGCTTGTTATTAATCCAAACTTTCATGGATCGAGTTCGCCATAACGAAACGGGCAATGAGATCACCATGGTGAAACATTGTGGGAACTAATCGGTTCCTCGGTTCCACTGTTGGAGAGGGGTACCATGAGTAAGCCAAGTCGTCGCGCGGTGATACGTTCGTTAGTTGGCGGCTCCGTGTTGCTGCCAGGCTTGTTGAGCGAGTTGCTCGCCGCAGACAATCCATTGGCTCCCAAAGCGCCGCATTTTCCCGGCAAGGCCAAACGAGTGATCTTTCTGTTTAGTTCGGGCGGCGTGTCGCACATGGACACATTCGACCCTAAGCCGAAGTTGCTCGCAGCCGATGGCAAGATGACCGGCGTGGGCGGCGGTCTGTCTGATCGACCTCGACCGCTGCTGCGGCCCCTGTGGCCGTTTCGACCTGGGGGAAAGTGCGGGACTCCAGTCAGTGATCTGTTCCCGCATCTCCGCGAACTGATGGATGACATTTGCGTCATTCGCTCGATGAAGACCGATGATAACGAACATTATCAAGCGACGCTAGCGATCCATACTGGGTCGTTCTTTTTCGCTCGGCCTAGTCTCGGTTCCTGGGTCAGCTATGGACTGGGCACGGTGAATCAAAATCTGCCCTCGTTCGTGGTGATCTCCCCTTACACGCCGTATGCCGGCTCGCTGATTTGGGCCAACGATTTTCTACCGGCTTACCATCAGGGAGTGCGCGTGCTGCCTGGTAAGGAGCCGATCGCCAATCTGAAACGTCCTCCGGGGAAGACGGATCTTCAGGCGATGGAACTCGGTCTCGCTGAAGCGTTGAATCGGAAGCATCTGGGAGCGCGCGGCAGCGATGGAGCCTTGGCCGCGCGGATTCGTTCTTTCGAGACCGCGTTCCAGATGCAGTTCGAGGCTCCCGAAGTATTCGATCTGTCCAAGGAGAGCAATAAAACCCTCGGTTTATATGGTCTGCAGCGCGGAGACACTACGAGTTTTGGTTGGCAATGTTTGGTAGCCCGGCGGTTGATCGAACGTGGTGTGCGATTTGTCGAGTTGGTGGATCGAGGAGCATCGAACAATTGGGACGCTCACACCGACATGAAGGAACACGAACCGCTGGCGCGAGCCATCGATCAACCGATTGCCGGCCTGCTTCGGGATCTCAAACAACGGGGACTGCTGGACGATACCTTAGTGGTCTGGACGACCGAGTTTGGACGCACTCCTGGCACGGATGGCGCGCGCGGTCGCGGACATCACGGAGCGTGTTACTCTTCTTGGCTGGCTGGAGCTGGGGTCAAAGGCGGCATTACCTACGGGGAGACAGATGAGATTGCTGCTCGCGTCGCTTCGGATGAAGTTCACGTTCATGACTTTCACGCGACGATCCTGCATCTGCTCGGGTTCGATCACGAGAAACTGACGTATCGTCACGCGGGGCGAGATTATCGACTAACCGATGTGCATGGCCAGGTCGTGAAAAAGATACTGACTTGAGACGAGCTAGCTGACTAGTACGACCTGAGCCACGGGGCGGACTCGACCGGAGCCGGCGAGAAGCCAGGTCTCTCCGCGTAACGCCTCGCTACGGGATTGACGTAAGCGTTCTAGCAAACGGGGGGGCGGCGTGACCAATAGCTGCACTCCCGTGGGGTCGAGTTGACACGCTTCCACGTCGCTGCTGGGGAAGCTACGCTGTTGGCACCAGGCTTGCCAGGCTTGTTGCCATTCCGCCAGGCCGATCACTCCCGCCAAGCAGGTAATCAGTTCTTCGGTGAAGGGTATTTGCAGGATCGGCTCACGGATAAGCGTCCAGTTGTCCGGACGAATTCGAAAGCCGAGAAGTTCTTCCCGCTCCGATTCCACGAGTACCAAAAGCGCTTGCTCTGGACGATCCAGAGGCACGGTATTCCAAGTCTGTTCTCCTAGGGTATCGCGCGACCAGAGAAGCCGTTTCACCTCGCGTGGAAAGCCATGTTGGTGCTTCCAGTTGTCGGATTGCTTGATGCAGTCTTCAAGGACGGACAGATCGAACCTCCAGCCTGAAGGCGACGGCAGCGGCATAGACACCGTCGAAGCCAGGGGAAGGAAGACTGGTGGACGAGCGTCCGCAAAGCAGAACTCGCAGCGCGTCGTTCGGAGCGTTTTCAGCCCTCGCTGAAGAACCTCATGCCCTGTCTGGGTGATCTCACCGAACTGATCCTGTTGCGTTGGAGTGAGATACCCCTGTTGTTCTAGCAAGGCGAGAAGTGTGTCTGCTAGTCGTGAATCCAAGCCGAGCTGCTGAACGAGGCTGGCGCGGCAGACAGGCTTCTGTTGTTGAGAGATGACCTCGAGTAGTCCCAGGGCCAGTGTCGTCAAGGGCAATGGAGAATCTACCTCGACCAGGGCTTCCAGACGATGCAAGATTAAGTGCGCGAACCAGAAGCGTCGTGGGGAGAACTCCCCAAGATCACGCCACCAACCAGGCAACGCGCGGCTGCCGGGGAGAGTCATTGCTACCGCAGCGGTCATACGCTGCTACTTTCCAACGTCCGTCCGGTCGTCCTGGCCAGATCCTGTTCGGGCAGGTGAACCAGTAATTCAGCTAGAAGAGCCTGCTCCATCGGCCCCGTCGTTTCGTCCAGATGATCCAAAGCTCCAAACCATTGACAACGCCGGCTGATCGTGCCGACATCACCGAAGATCAGTAATCGTGCTTTGGGACGAGTCAGAGCTGTCAGCAATTCACTGGGATGGTCGCAGAACGGTACGGCCAGCGACTCCTGACTTCGTGTTAGACTCAAGACCGCAACCAGGCATTCCGAGTGAGCCAGTTGACGGGGGCTATCCACGGTGATCTCGAACGAAGCATGACTCAGTCGCGTAGATCGCTGGATCAAGGCTCGAATCAATTCCACCTGAGCCGGATACACGCTCAGAACCTGCACGGCGGCGGTTCGTCCATGTCTGGTGGTGCCACAGAGGTTGTTTGCCGAACAACAAGCAGGCGTTTGTCGAGACCAGTCATGCGCGAGAGACAAAAAGTCGGCGTCTTCGGTCAACTCTTCAAGAGCCTTCACTACTGCGAGAGCTTCTACATAATTGACCAGACCGCGTGTTGGAAGCACGGCTCGCACTGGTGGCGGGATTACGGTCGCCTTGGTCGAGTCAGTCAAGTCAAATTCCAGCTTCGCTCCAGTGCTTGGCGCGGTTCGCATCCGAGGAGGCAAAGCAGTTGGCCCTTCCCCAGCGCGGCGAGAATCATACTCCAACGGGGAGCGATAGTCAGTGCTGGTCATCGCGAGAACAGGATAAAACCGCACAGGGGCTTCCGCAGAAAGTGCCTGAGGCGTTTCGTTCGAGCCACTATAAAGCAGTCGATTAAAGAACTGGCTCAACGAGGGATGCGAGCGATAGTTCTTCAGTAGTTCCACGGTTCGCCCGTGGTCGGTCAGCTGAATTTTCTCTTCTAGCCAACAAGCGGCTCGCGATTCGTCCCAGCCACTGGCACGATCGAACTCCAGGCCGATCGTCCGCCACAGCCTTTCTCCTGCGTGCAACACCTCACAGAGCTGCTCGCGCAAACCTGGCTCTAGTTCGATGGTCGTACTCGGCTCGTCGCAGCACGTAAATCGATAGTAGATCGTCGAGTCACTCGCGCTCCAACAGGGCGAAAACGAATCGACCGGAAACACCACCATTTCCAGTTCGGAGTAGATGTAACGCTTGGCTTCCGCGATCGAGGTCGTTTCTGGGAAAAGAATCTCCGCAACCCAAGGAGTTTCACCGGGAACCGCCACGATGCCGACAGTGATGTCAGGGCGATCGAAAACGGGTTCGTGCTGCAACCAAGCCAGTTGCTCATCGGCGAGCGGCTGACAGCGAATGCGAATCCGACCGTCCACCGTAAGGCATTGTCCGTGGATTCGACCAAAGCCAGGATGGAGGCGGTCCCAGAATCGCTGAAACGGCGGCGGCGTTGGAGGGGTGGGACGTGGTCGATGGACGCGCCGTTGCGGCACAGGTAGGGGCAATGTTGGGGGTTTTTCGCCGAGCAAAACCAGTCGTGTCGACCGGCGTGCCAAGGTGAGTAGATCGGCTTCGCTTAGGCGATCCGCCTCTTCTACCAGAATCAAATCAAACTCCGGGCAACGTTCGCCAGGAATCACTTCTTTCGGTAGCGAAGCCAGGGGACAGACCAGAATTCGTGCTTCCCTGAGTAGCTGAGTCGGAAGTTCGCGTACTGCGGTTTCCAAGTGACTCACCCACGACGTTCGTTGACGAACCAACGACTCGGCGTGTTCATTCTCGGAGCGATTTTCGCTCAATAGCCGCTCCAGCGTTGCTCGACAAGGGGGGGCGGTAACCGTCCATCCCAATTCGGAACAGCGATCTCTCCAAGCAGTATGGAGCGACTGACGGTGAGACTGTAATTCAGCCTCAAGATGGGTTAATTCCGCTTCGTGTCGTTGCCTGGACTCAAGAAGCAACTGCTCGCGTAGCGTCTGTCGTTGTTCGGATATTTTGGCGAGTTGTTCGCCAAGCTGCTGGTGCTCCAGGCTCAAAGCGTCGAGATGCTCACAGAGTTTCTGATAGCGCTGGGCCAATTCGAGCAAACGAGGTTGTGGATTTCCGCCGAGCGTGGCACGCCAAAAGGCTCCGGTCCACCAGCGTTGTTCCTGCTTAGCTTCGACAAGTGGCATCAGTTGAAGGCGTTCCGCGTCGAGTTGCTGACGCTCGGTAAGGAGTTGGTCGCGTTCCAGTTTTAGTTGATCGAGTCGTGAACGGAGCAGATGGGTTTGAACCTCGAACTGCCGCTCCGCAGCTCGCCAGGATTCGGAGGCGTCCACCTCAGCAACAATTTGTGTTTCTGACTGATCGCGGCGCTGGGCCAACTGGCGTTGGCGGGAGGTCAGTTGCTCCCAATCGCTTAGCAGGGATTCAAGCTGGGCCAGTTGCGATGAGCGGGACTTGAGGCGATTCCGCTCGCAGATGGCTTCCTGTAGTGTCTTCCGAGCCGTACTGAGAGTTTGCTCTTGCAGTGACTTCATCTGCTGAGCAAAGGCTAAATGGGATAAGCAAGAGGAGAAAAATCCCTTATGTCCGTGCAGCAGCAAGACGGAGAAGGGAGGCAATTCCCCAAGAAATTCAATCGCTCGTTCGAGGGCAGGGAGAGAGGGAGCGATGAATAGAGTTCGCCAGCCGCGTGCCTGAGCTTGAAAGAGGATTTCCCCAGCGACCCGGGACTTGCCCGTTCCAGTGGCACCTCGGATCAAAGACAAATCCGAGGTGGAAAGCGCCAGAGACACGGCTTGACGTTGCGTGGCGTCTAGGGCCGAATCACGGATGGCGATGGGCGAATGAAGGATTGGTTGAAGCTGGAACTCGTTGCGGCAGAATTCACTGAGCCGAGCCTGGCACGGCGTCAAAGCGGCATTTGGTTCGCAGGAGGGAAGTTGATGGGCAAAAAGCAAGCCCTGTTGGCGTGCTTGTTCGAGCAACTGCTCCCGTTGTACGGAGGAAGCCATCTGATACCACTGTTCCCACATCGTGGCAGAAACTCCAGAAAGAACAGGGTAGGAAACGGCCCCCGAAGAAGCCACTCCTCCGAACGGTCCACTAGTAGGAGCGGAGTCAAGGGGTAGCCTGTCCCGTGAACTCATCGATCTCCCTCGGCTGCGGTCCTTCGGAGGGGGATTCACCTGCAATGCCGCTCCCTCCGGGGAGGACGTTCCACGCTGCTTCGGCACCGAGTTTCCATTGTCCTCCGGCTTTGGCCGGTTGACCCTACTCATGCAGCAGTTCGCTCCGCGACTGGGGATGGGATATCGTCAAATCATATCTCACGAGAGTTCGATGTCGACCGACTGGACGATAAATTCCGACCTCGAGTCCAGGGGTTGCTGGTCGTTTCCTCTCGTTCTCCGCCTTCGAGGTTGGCTGTAGTATAGACGCCATCTGTCTGCCAAGCTATCGAAATGCGTTGGAAAAGTGGAGACAGATCCTCAGAAATTCTCATTCCACCTTGAGGACTTCGATCCGCACTTTTCCCAACACACGGTTGACCGGTAGTAAGGGAGCTAGTGAAGCCGTGTCGTACCAGCTATGGTCAGTTACTTTCACATGCGCGGCGCTGACCCCTCCTTTTGCTAATGTGGAGTCGATTCCGATCCAACATCCGTCCACAAGCACTTCCGTCCACATATGAAACCCGAGTTTCGGTCCTGTTTGATAGACATAAAGTAAACCAATTGCGGTTCGTGCGGGCAACCCTGCCGAGCGACACATCGCGGTTGTCAGAAAGGCATGGTGGCGGCAGTCTCCCTTAAGGGATTTGGCAATGACACTGGCGGGAACCAACTCGGCACTGTTGTCCTTTCGCATCAGATGCTTGACATAGCGTTCGATGCGAACGGCTTTGGTCCAAGGATCTTTTTCTCCAGCGATCGCCCGACGAGTTAATTCGGTGATGGTTTCGTCTTCATGGTCGATAAAGTGCGACGGGGCGAGATGGCCTAACTCGGCCTGCTGCTCTCCCTTATGCCCTGGCTTCACGGGATGCACCTGCAATTCAAACGACGCTCCTCGGGCTTCTCGGATCTGCTGATGTTCGTCCTGGCAAAACACTTCGGTTGGTTTCGCCTCATCGCGAACCGTCACGCGATAGACAATCGCGCGACTATCGTATGGTCTAGTGAGCGTTCGGTCGAGAGCAATTAGCGATCGAGCCCCAATATCAACGCTTCCCAACGGCGTTTTCACCGCCTGTTCACGTGAGACACGGAGGAAAATGGTCGTGCCAAGACCATCGAGGTGAACCTGTCGGCGAAGAATAGTTCCAGCCTCATCCAGCCAGAGGACGGAAGCTGGCGGTTGCACGCTGACCTTCCCTCCGTCGAGCCGCTCCGGCACTAACTCAACCCGCAGTAGGGATTTTCGCTCACCGAGCAGCTCGACCGACTCTTTCTCCTTCACTTCCACTTGCACCGTGAGTACGCGATTGTACGTCGCCTCGTAACGCGAGAAGCTGAAGCGATCACCTGGTTTGACTTTTTTCTCCGCGAACCACGTCTGTTGCCGACGTAGTCCCAAGGTTCCAGCCGGCCAAGGGATGTGACGTTCTAGCCGGCCTCCATCGATGCGAATATGCATCGTGTCTCGATCACGTTGGCCCTCAATGAGCAATTGGTTACTCCCAGGCACCCCCTGTCGCATCAACAGCGCTTCTACGGCTTCGGCGGATTCGGTGGTGGATTCCTCGCGACGGAGTTTCACCGGCGAGCCGTAGCGCTTGAGAGTCAGATCAAGGACTGTGTCGGTTTTGTAAGTCTGAGCAGCTCGATCGAGTAGCTTCGACTGAAAAGAGAACTGCCCGATGCGTTGCCCGTCAAGCAGGATCACTTCCTGAAACGACACAATCGTCTCCGCCGGGATCGCCGACGAAACGAGCAATATATAGCAGACGGCAAAAGCCGGAGGAAGCCAGCGGAACATTCCTTTAGCCTCTTCTGAAGAGGTCGTGTCTACCAAACGTAGCATAACCTGAAAACTATTCCAGCGTCGCGGAGATTCTCCAGCAGAAGGTTCTGGGAACGCTTTTCGGTCCCCTCCTAGCAGGTCCAGCCGCTGCAAACTGACTCTTCGTCGGGATTCTCGCAATAGGCCTTGACACGACCGGAAAATGTAGATGGGTGAACTGGCCTGCGTGCCAAATACGACCTATAGTAACTTCAAGAAACCTTGGCTCTCCACACCTCCGTTGTGCCATCCTGTTGCTTTTGGTGAGCGTAGATCCCTAGCCTAAGGAGCGAATCTCGTGAACTCCGCTCAGTTGGCCGCTCATCTTCGTGTGGCTCGCTATGGGGATTTCGTCCTGACTGACGCGATCCGTCCCGCTATGCATCTGCCGGTCGTGCCTCGTCAAGGGTATCGACGTGAGCAATTTGTCGACGCGACCTCACAAACGCGAATTCCCTTTCTGGTAGCCAGCGTGTCCCGGGAAAAACTCTTTGATGTCTTTCTCGATCTCTTATCTCCGCTTGGTGAAGTGGTCGACGTCATACTGGAGACCAGTCACGACGACAGCGGGGACAAGCATCGCGACTTACCCCGTGAAGGCATCGATCAGCCCGTGTTGGCTAGTTATTTCTGCGAGTTTGAAGATCTGTTACTAAACGACGGCTGCACTGGAGTCGCTGTGCTGTCCACGACGGCCCCGATGGAGGTCCAGTTCGACGAACATAAGCTGCTCATCGTCTATGCCGAGGATCTCCAACCCTTTGAGGAGGTGCTGCGGCAGGCGGGCGTTCGCTTCGATCCGAAGCTGCGCCTGTTGACCGAGGGCGAACACCTGCACCACAGCGAACCGCATTACCGCGACGAGTTCGAGCAGCTCTGTTGCCGGGTTGGCGTCGCTGTCGAAGGCGAAGTCGTCCGCTGGTAACCAGTCTCAAAGATCCTTCCGCAGCACCAGGTTCTCGATGAAGAACTCCATCATGCGTGGCTGAGCCAGTGCGGCATGTCCGACATCGGGGCCGACCTGTACCTCGAAACTTTTGCCCGCGTTTTGCAGCGCGCGAATCAGTTGCAGCGAGTTTGCCGGATGCACGTTGTTGTCCGCCGTCCCGAAAAAGATCATCAGTCGGCCCTTGAGGTTGTCGGCGTAGGTCATGATGCGTGCGGCATCGTAGCCGGCCTTGTTCTCTTGCGGCAGCCACATGTAACGTTCCGTGTAGATCGTGTCGTAGTTGCGATAATCCGTGACCGGTGACGACGAACAGGCGGCCTGAAACACGTCAGGATAACGCAACAGACAGGTTGCCGAGACCGTCCCGCCATACGACGAGCCGAAGATGCCGACGCGCTGTTTATCGACGTAGGGTCGGCTCCACAGTGACTTGACTGCCGCTGCCTGATCGTCTACCTCAGTGATGCCTAGTTTTAGGTAGATCGAATCTAGGAACTTCTTCCCACGACCTGCGGCACTGCGTGAATCGAACGATGCGACTAAGAAGCCATACTCGGTCAGCGGATTGGGAGTGACGAACGTCTCGCGTGCCCCGTTGGTCTCGGGACCGGCATAGACCGAGACCAGCAGCGGATACTTGCGGTTGGGATCGAAGTTCGACGGCTTGTGTAACAAGCCGTACAAATCGGTCACGCCATCCGCCGCCTTGAAGGTCAGCAGTTCTACTCGGTTCAGTCCTAGTTGCTCGAAGCGCGACAAATCACTCTTGGCCAGCTCGCGCACGAGCTTGCCCTCGCGATCGAGTAAGCGAGTGACCGGCGGCTGATCGTGCGTCTGAGCAATGTCCACGAAGTGCTGGCCGTCCGGGGCGATGTCCACGGTGTGATGAAAGGCGGGATCGGTGAGCCGTTGATCGCCCTGACCGTTCAGCCCGACGCGATGGAGTTGCAGTTTCATCGGATTGTCGCCGGTCCGAGCCATGTAATACAGCAACCCCGCTTCCTCATCGACACGCACGATTTGTCCCACTTCGGAGGTGTGGTTGGTCAGCGTGGCCAGTAAAGAACCTTTCAGATCGTACAAGTAGTAATTTCGCCAACCGGTTCGTTGCGAGGGCCAGATGAACCGTTGACCATCCTTGAGGTACTGCAGACGTGGCAGATTCTCGACCCAGGAGGGCAGCCATTCCTCGCGGACGATGACTCGGCATTTTCCCGTGGCCGGATCGCTGGCGACGAACTCCATAATGTTCTGGCGACGATTAGTGCGATAGAAGTGCAACTCTTTGCCATCTGGCGACCAACTGACGTTGTAGACGTAGTGCCCGATAACCTCGTTATCAAAAGGCTTGCCGTCGCGAACATCGACCCGGACAGTTTTCTTGCTCGCCAGGTCGTAGATGAACAAATCGACTACCGGGTTGTCGGTACCGGCTTTGGGATAGGCTTCGATGTCGAGTCGGCTCTGGATGTTGGTCTGTCCCAGAGTGAGGTAGTAATCCTTGACTTTGCTCTCATCGAAGCGATAGTAGGCCAGTTTTTTGCTGTCGGGCGACCACCACATGGCACTGCGTTGGAAGAGTTCCTCGCCATACACCCAGCTAGCGGTGCCGTACTTGATGCGTGTCTTCTCATCGCCATCCGTGGTGAGTTTCATCTCCAGAATGCCCTGGGCATCGCTGAGCCAAAGGTTGCGATCTCGATAGAAGGCGCGATAAGCGCCGTTGGGAGAGACTGCCGTCGTCGCTTGTCGTCCGCGAGCGACTCCGCCGCCTTTGCCAAATTTGCCTTTCCCTTTGCCGCCGGCTGCGGCGCGCCCGCTGCCAAGCGATTCTTCCTTGTTGTCCGCGATAGAGAAGCGGTAGTTCGTGCCGTCTCGGGAGTATTCCAATGCCTTGCCACCATCCTTCCAAGCGACGTTGACCGCTCCCAACTTAACCGAGCCAGGGATCGCCTTACTCATTTTGCGGTACTGCTCGTATCCGGGCATGGTCTTGAGCCGATCCTGGCCCAATGAATCGACCGGCGACAGAAGAAGAACCACCATCAAAACGGACAGCAGTACCAACCCAGAGAAGAGTTTCACCGACGTCATCTCCCGTGTGAATGAACAGATGATATTGATGAGCCATTTTAGGAAACACAAACGAGCAACTTCTACTCCGTTACCGGATTGGTCCCAATGGCTGTGATCGAGGAGCTCGTCTGGATAACGCTCCAGACGATGGCTTCCAACTGTGGCATGCCGACAAACAACGCTAGCCTCGAACCGGCCTGGAGACCGTTGCTGCATGCCGATCAGGGGGAAACTCGAATTTCCCAGCGGAGCTATCTTAATCGAGAGATCGGCTAGGCTCGTCGTCCGCCCGAGGGATCGACTTCGATCTCACGCAGAATGCCGGCGGCCTGCTCTGGAGGGACAGGGTTGATGTAGAATCCAGTTCCCCATTCGAAGCCAGCCACGCGCGTCAGTCGTGGAATGACTTCTAAGTGCCAGTGATAGTGTGGCAGAGCCTGCGTGTCGAACGGCGAGGTGTGAATGATGTAATTGTAGGCCGGCTTCTCCAACGCCACTTCCAGCTTCATCAACAGCGATTTCAGCACCGTGCCAAGTTCGTCTACCTCAATCTTCTGAATATTCTCAAAGTGGCTGTTGTGGTGCTTAGGCAGAATCCAGGTCTCGAAAGGGAAGCGAGCTGCATAGGGGCAAAAGGCCAAGAAGTTCGGCGTGTTCAGAACCACACGCTTTTCGCTACTCTCTTCTTGATGGATCATGTCGCAGAAGATGCACCGACCGCGATAGTTGAAAAACTCCAACGCCCCGGTCATCTCTTCCCAGACGTTGATGGGAACAATTGGCGTGACGATCAACTGGGAATGCGAATGTTCGAGTGAGGCTCCAGCAGCGGCACCGACGTTTTTGAACACCATGCCATAGACCAGGCGGGGATCTTTTTTCAGATCAACGAGCCGATCGCGATAGACCCAGAGCAGTTCGCGGATATTGTCCTCGGTCAAATTGGTGAGACTGGCTTCGTGAAAGGGACACTCGAGGATCACTTCGTGCGCGCCAATGCCGTTCATCTTGTCGTAGATGCCTTCGCCGCGCTTGTTCAGATCGCCTTCGATTTGCAGAGCGGGAAACTTGTTGGGCACGACGCGGACGCGCCAGCCGGGCTGATCAGGCCGACTCCCTGGGGCGCGATAGGCGAGAATCTCGTGCGGCGTGTGTTCCTCGTTGCCCGCACAGAAGGGACACGGTTTATCCGAGGCGGGGAACGGCTCATGCGGCGGAGCAACGGGCCGTCGCGCTCGGTCCGTGGCGATAATCACCCAGCGACCCACGATCGGATCTTTCCGCAATTCCGGCATTGGCAGTCCTCGGAGCGATTCAGCTATGCCTCGAAGAGTCTGGTCCATGTGGGGATTGGCTCCCGGCACGATGCAACTGGCTGTCTGTTATCGTACCATTCCGAACATTACTGTCCTAGCGTTGCTCGACGAACATCCATGATAAGTTCGTGGCGAAACTGGCGCAATCCCTATGAAACCTCGACAACAACTTTGGGTTATTATAACTTGAGGTATTCTGTTTTCGCCTTCTTTCGATGAGGATTCCTACATGCGCTACGTCGCCTTGCTACTCGCCGGCCTACTAGTGGTCGTCGGCCTGATGCGGGTCAGTCCGGTCGAAGCCGACACCCAAACGGCCAAGGTCGTCAAGCCGTTTAGCCTTAAAGACTCCAACGGCGCGACCTGGACGTTGGCCGACCAGAAAGACAAAAAGGCGGTCGTCGTCCTCTTCCTCGGTACGGAATGTCCAATCAACAACCAGTATCTGCCCCGCCTCGCCGAGTTGTACAACGAATATCGCGACAAGGGCGTTGCGTTTGTTGGTATCAACAGCAATGTTCAGGACACCGCCACCCGAGTGGCGGCTCACGTCAAAGCCAACGACATTCCCTTCCCCGTGCTGAAGGATGTCGGCAACGTCGTCGCCGACGACTTCGGAGCGAGACGAACCCCGGAAGCGTTTCTCCTCTCGCCGACTGGTCGGGTGCTGTACCAGGGCCGCATCGACGATCAGATTGGCATCGGCTACAAGCGGAAAGAGCCAACCGAACGCTATCTGGCCAGGGCGATCGATGAAACACTAGCCGGCAAGTCGGTGACCACGCCGTTGACCGACGCTCCTGGATGCATCATCGCCCGCACCATCAAGCCCAAGGAAACCGGAACCATCACTTTCACCAAGCACGTCAGTCGGATTTTGCAGAACCGTTGTCAGGAATGCCATCGTGCCGGTGAGGTCGGTCCGATGCCGCTGATTAGCTATGAAGACGCACTGTCCTGGCAGGGGATGATTGAAGAGGTCGTCTCCGAAGGCCGAATGCCGCCCTGGGGCGCGGATCCCAAGCATGGCAAGTTCGCTAACGATCGCCGACTGACCGACGAGGAGAAAGAAACGCTTTTGGGATGGATCAAGCAAGGCTGTCCCAAGGGCGACGACAAGGATCTGCCTGCTCCGAAAGAGTATCCCAGCGGTTGGACGATTGGCAAACCTGACGTGGTCTTCGAGATGGACCGCGAGTTTACCGTGCCCGCTGATGCTGGCGATCGCGGCATTCGCTACCAGTATTTCCGCGTGCCAACCAATTTCACCGAAGATCGCTGGGTGCAGGCCGCCGAGTGCAAACCCGGGGCGCGGGAGGTCGTGCATCATATCATCGTCTACGTGGTGCATCCCGATTCGATCAAGAAAGGAGATCGTCCGGGAGCTGGGGTCGATGGCATTGGCAATGGCTTCCTTGCCGCCTGGGCTCCGGGAGATATGCCGATGAATCTGCCACCTGATCACGCTAAGCGAATCCCCAAAGGCTCTTTGCTCGTCTTTCAGATGCACTACACGCCAGATGGCATTGAGCGCAAGGATCGTTCCTCGGTCGGTTTGATCTTCGCCAAGGAACCGCCCAAGTACGAAGTCAAGACTCGAGGCATCGCGCAGCGATTCATCATGATTCCGCCCAACGCCAGTAATCATGAGGTCAAATCGCGGACCACGTTCAATCGAGACGTGATCTTGATGAGCATGCTGCCCCACATGCATCTACGCGGCAAAGACTTCAAGTATGAAGTGACTTTCCCCGATGGACGCAAGGACACCCTGCTCTGGGTGCCGCGCTACGATTTCAACTGGCAAAGCAACTATCGGCTGCAGACGCCGTTGAAGCTGCCCGCTGGCACACGCATCGACTGCACGGCCCACTTCGATAACTCGAAGAACAATCCCAACAATCCCGATCCGAGTAAACCCGTCTTCTGGGGCGATCAGACCTGGGAAGAAATGATGATCGGCTTCGTCGATTACGCTTTCGAGCGCGCACCGACGAAATGATACTCCTTAGTCTGGCTAGCTTCCCCCGTGACGGCGGATTCTCTCGTGAGAATCCGCCTTGTCACTTTATTCATGAGGATTATTTTAGATATTTATAGTCTATAAATACTTTTGTGCAGCATGGCGGCACCACCACTTCTGGGCATGCTTTAACGGAGAGGCAAAACGCTACAATGACTCCGTAGGAGACCCCGAGCATGACCATCCTCATTCGCGATCCCTTGTTTCAGCAACACCAGACCGGACAGCATCCAGAGCGTCCGGCTCGATTACAAGCGATCGATGCTCAACTCGATCGCAGCGGCCTGCTGTCCCGCTGTCGCACCTTGGAGTATCGACGACTCGACCCAGAGCAGATCGGCACGGTGCATCAGCCGAGCGTGGCGCTTCTGGCCCAACAACTAGCCGAGCGCGGCGGGGGGTGGCTCGACGCGGATACAGTTGTTTCACCCGCTTCGTTCGAGGTGTCGCTGGCCGCCGCCGGGGCGTGTGTCTCGGCGGTGGACGCGGTACTCGACGGAATCGATCGTAAGGCGCTGTGTCTGGTTCGGCCTCCCGGCCATCATGCCACGCCGTCCCGTAGCATGGGGTTCTGTCTGTTCAACAACGTCGCCTTGGCAGCTCGACAGGCCATCACTCGCGGGTTGTCACGAGTTCTCATCATCGATTGGGACGTGCATCACGGCAATGGCACGCAAGACGTGTTCTATGCCGATGAACTCGTCACGTTTGTTAGTATTCATCGTTACGGAGACGGCTTCTATCCCGGCACGGGCAGCGAGGACGAGACCGGTACCGGTCGCGGAATTGGACACACCTTCAACGCCGCCCTGCGATTCGGCGTCAGCCGACGCCAGTATCACGATGCCTTTCGTCGTGTCGTCGAACAAGCTGCCGATCGATGTCGGCCCGAGTTGGTCTTGATCAGCGCGGGGTTCGATGCTCACGTTGCCGATCCGATTGGTTCGCTGGGGTTGGACGTTGACGATTTTGTGGAATTGACCAGATTGGTACTTCAGGTCGCTCGAACTCATGCCCAAGGTCGACTCGTGAGTTGTCTAGAGGGGGGGTACAATCTGGACGCCTTAGCCCTTTCGGTGCAGGCGCACTTGGAAGGGCTGCTGGCGGACGGATGACGAGGCGGCCTTGAACCAAGCCCCAACAGCCCTGACCGAGCCGCGTAGCTTTGCCGGTATTGCCTTCCGTATCGGGGCGATGACCTTTCTTCCCTTCGCCCTGTTCATGGCCTGGATCGTCTCCTGTTTGACCGGCTACGACTTCGTGCAGGTGTTACCCCTGGCACTGGGAGGTTCGGTACTTTTTTCGACCGTATTCGGACTGAACAACGCGCGGTTTCTCCAGGTGGAAACGGTGACAATAGATGTCGAGAATCGCGCTACTTTAATTGCCATGATCACGTTGGCTAGTTCGCGGCTGGGCTACTATCCGGCTTGTCGGTGGGATGACTATGTCGGCTATAGTCCGTCATTTCAGACAGGCTGGGCGGCCGGCTGGATCTCGGTGCAGTTCTTGGAAAACCAAGCCGTGATTGTTGGTCCGCGTGTCTTTGTCCGAAAATTACTCGAAGGAATGTCGCTGCTGACTCAGTTGCGTAGTTGAGACTGCTCCCATAAATACTTCCATTCTGCATCTCTTTTATCTACATCACACCGCTCCAGCAGCATCCAGGCTTTGGCTCGTTCACCGTCTTCGAGATAATCGCGAGCCATGTCCAGTCGGAGCTGATGGAGGGTCTCTGCGGCCAGCTCCCGACGAGTCTCCGCGTGCCACCAGCCCCACAGACTGAACAACAACAGGCCTCCCCCGATCAGCCAGGTTATCAGGGTACGGTGCTTCCAAAGAGGTCTGCTCACTGTCAGTAGGACGTGCGTTGAGCGGCTAGGACCAAAGGGACGATCGAGAAACGCGGCCAGATCAGCAGAAAGACTTGCTGCTGTCAGGTAGCGATCGCGCGGATCTTTGCGCAGACAAGTCAAACAGATCTGCTCCAGTTCAGCAGGTACCTCAGGATTGAGAATACTAGGGGGATCGGGAAAATCTCTAGAAGTTTGGCCGAGCAACTCAGTGGTCGTGGCCGCTTCAAATGGTGGTCGGCCTGTCAACAGTTCGTACAGAACCACGCCCAACGACCAAATATCGATCGCCGGTCCCAGGCGAGAAGTGCCTTCGGCTTGCTCCGGGGCCATCGCTCCGGGGGTGCCCACCACCAAGCCTTCGCTCGTCAGTTCGTCACGATCATCGATAGCACGCACCAAGCCGAAATCCCCTAGTTTGGGAATAAATCGTTGGTTACCTTGACTGCGGATGGTTAAACCAGAATCGTTCTGGGGAGTGGAAGTTCCGCTTCGGTCAGCCCGCGTGACGAGCAAGATATTAGCCGGCTTGATGTCGCGATGGAGAAATCCCTGGGCATGGAGTGCGGCCACAGCATCGGTGATCAATTTAACGAGTCGGGCCGCTTCGTCCGGACGGAGGGTCGCGCCGCGGTGCAACAGATTGGCCAGACTGCCGCCCTCGGCGAACTCCTGCACGACGAAGGACAAGCCCTCATGAGTGCCCGCATGCAATACACGGATGATGTTGGGATGTTCCATCGCGGCCAGTATCTCGACGCCACGACGATAACGAGCTTGCCCCTGAGGTTGTGCGACATAGTCGAGGGAAAGTATCTTCATTGCGACCAGTCGGCCTAGCTCCAAGTGGCGGGCACGATAGACAGTCGCGCTGCCTCCTTGACCGAGTATATCCAGCAATTCAAACCCGGGAATCTCTGGAAAGGATTGCTCGCGCAAGGCATCCTGGGCCAGTTGTCGCAATCGAACAAGCAACTCGGCAGGCGGTTCCTCTCCGCTAGGAGCAGCAGTCGGGAGGTGCAGAGGTCCCGCAGCCTGGAGCAATGCCATCTGGCAGTCTCGACATCTGGCCAGATGATGCAACATCGCTTCGTCCGACGATTCGTCTAGAAGGCACGCGACAGTACTCGAATGTGAGCAAACAGAGTTCACAGGTCGGTTCACTCCGATTCTTGAATCAATCGCTCGATCTCTTGGCGAAGCATCTTCTGGACCTTGCTGCGGGCCACGAACACCGCTCCTGGTTGCATGTTCAATCGCTGAGCAGCTTCCAGACCAGAACACCCCTCCAGCGCCAGCAGGCAAAACGCTTCCCAGGTGCGCGGTTGCACTCGTGAGCGAACTGCTTGCGAAGCCAGCTCCAGTAATTCACGGTCGCTTTCGGTTTCGAGTTGCCGTAGTAGATCCTCTCCGACAGCGTCTTCATTGAATGGGAGCAATGAGGGCAGAATGGTTCGCGAGCGACTCGTCAAAAATCGCGACCAGGTTCGCCGAGCTACCACACGCAGCCAACCGCGAAACGTACCTGTCTCATCGTAGCGAAAGCGTCTCATTTGACGGGCTAGTTCGACAAACACCGTCTGAGTGACATCCTCGGCATCAGCAGGTTGTAGCCCCCAGCGACGACACCAATGATAAATCAGCCGGCCGTATCGCTCGACAAACGCGCTCCAAGCCATCTCATCTGCCGGCGACTGACGCAACCGTCGCAGCAACGTCGTACTCGTGGTCCAATTTCGATCGGCCATGTCGCCTCTGGGTGCTTTTTCCTCACGGCGCTGTTAGATTTGAGCCTCTGATCGCCAACTTAAATATGTGAACCGATCCCCACTCCGTCCTGTCGGTCACACCGTGGCCCGTCACTTCCATTGTTCGTCCCACTTTTTGTTTTTTTACAGGGAGTTACTCTTATGTCGCGGCAAGCGATCGTTCGGCCATCTTTGGAATCGCTCGAAGATCGGCTAGTGATGAATACTACTTTCACGGTCGATTTTCGCCTTACCAGCGATTGGGGATCCGGATTCGGCGCGAATGTAGTCGTCACCAATACTGGCCCTAACGCGCTGAACGGCTGGAAACTCGAGTTCGATTTCGACCGAAACATCACCAACATCTGGAACGCCTCGATTGTGCAGCGGCAGGGAAATCATTACGTTCTCAAGGACAAAGGGTACAACGCCACCATACGAGTCGGCGAGAGCATCTACTTCGGATTCAACGGCTCACCAGGTAATGTGCGCAATCTCCCGACGAACTGGCTGCTCAACGGGGTGCCCAGCGGTGGTCCCGCTCCGACATTGCCCGATCTGGCGGTCAGTGATGTCCTGATTGAAGAGGGGCAAACCGCTCGCTTTATGGTTACCTTGTCCAAACCAGCGACTTCAACGATCTCAGTTCGCTACCATACCGCCTCATGGACCGCCAATACGGGGATGGACTTTGCCGATGCTCAAGGGACGCTGACTTTCGCGGCGGGGGAGACCAGCAAGGTTATCTCAGTCACGACGGTCGATGACTCTCTCGTTGAGGGCGATGAGGCCTTCAAACTGGTTCTGTCGCAACCCGTCGGCGCGGTACTGACCCGGGATACGGGCATCGCCACGATCAAGGACAACGATACCGAACCGTTGCCGCCTCCAGGTGGGGACGGTGGGAGTGGTGGAGGCGGAAGCGGAACTCCGGGCATGGGAAGGTTCAATTATGGCGAAGCCTTGCAGAAGGCGTTGTTCTTCTATGAAGCTAACCGCTCCGGTGACCTCCCCGATAATTACATCGTCCGTTGGCGCGGCGACTCGGCGATGACCGATGGGCAGGATGTCGGTCTGGATCTGACCGGTGGTTATTACGATGCGGGCGATCACGTCAAGTTCGGTCTGCCGATGGCCTCGTCGCTCACTACGCTGGCCTGGGGATTGATTCAGTACAAACAAGGCTACGAGCAAAGCGGACAGCTCGCTCGCATCCGCGAGACGATTCGTTGGGGAACCGATTGGTTGATGAAAGCGCATCCTTCGCCGAACCTGTTCTACGCTCAGGTGGGCAATGGGTCGCTAGATCACGCCTCCTGGAGTGCGCCAGAAGTGATGAAAATGAATCGGCCCGCCTATCGCTTGGACCCAAGCAAGCCCGGTTCCGATGCCGCTGGTGAGGCTGCAGCCGCGTTGGCCGCCGCTAGCATTGCCTTTCGTGGCGTGGACAATGCCTATGCCGATCGGTTGTTGCGACACGCCAAAGAATTATTCTCCTTTGCTGATACCTATCGTGGCAAATACTCGGATAGCATTCCCGATGCCCGGAACTACTACAATTCGTACTCCGGCTATTACGATGAACTCGTCTGGTCGGCGGCATGGCTGTATCGCGCAACCAACGATCCGACCTACTTGGCCAAGGCCGAGTCGCTCTACGCTAGTCACTTCGCTGGGCAGACGATGACCTGGACGCACTCATGGGATGACAAGCGCTATGGCGCGAGCATCTTGCTCGCGGGGCTGACGGGAAAGGCCGTCTATCGAGCAGATGCCGAACGCTATCTCGACTATTGGTCGGTCGGCCTCAACGGCGGAGCTACGCGGATTCGTTACACTCCAGGCGGACTCGCCTTCCTGGACGGCTGGGGGTCGCTGCGCTACTCCTCGACGACGGCATTTATGGCCCTGCTTTATGCCGACACCGTGCGCGACATCAACAACCGATATCATGATTTCGCGCTGAAGCAAATGAACTACATCCTGGGTGATAATCCCCGACAGTCGAGTTATGTCGTCGGCTTCGGCAACAATCCGCCGCAGAATCCGCATCATCGTGGAGCCAGCGGGGTCTGGGATGGCAATGTCTCTAATCCGACTCCGAATCGTCATATTCTCTATGGAGCCTTGGTCGGCGGCCCAGAGTCGCCGGACGACTTTAACTACCACGACGTTCGCAGTAACTACATCAGCAATGAAGTCGCTCTCGATTACAACGCTGGATTCACCGGCGCGCTGGCTCGACTGTATCAACAGTACGGCGGTGATCCTTTGCCCAACTTCCCTCTGGCCGAGACCCCGAAGGATGAGTTCTTCGTTCTCGCGAGTGTGAATCAGCAAGGCGCGAACTTTACCGAGATTCGGGCACTGCTCAACAACCGCTCCGCTTGGCCAGCACGCGGCAGCACCAACCTTGCTTTTCGTTACTATCTCGATCTGTCCGAACTGTTCAACGCTGGCTACACTGCGGCAGATGTTCGCGTTCAGTCGTACTACTCTAATGGCGCGACGGTCGGACCACTGACGGTTCATGATGCGACAAAAAAGATCTACTATGTTGAGGTGAAGTTCCAGGGTATCGAGATCATCCCAGGACCGGGCACCTACCAGCGAGAGATGCAGCTCCGCCTGGGAGTACGCGACGGAGTGCCAGCCTCTGCCTGGGATCCCACCAACGATTGGTCGTATCAGGGATTGCAACTCAACCGCGATCTGTTGAGACAGTCGAAGTACATTCCGGTCTATGAGAATGGGATTCGACTGAGTGGAACGTTACCGAGCTGAGCGGTCGACGGTTCTTCTATTGAAAGAGTTTCTTGCTACCCCTCTCCTTCAATAGAGAGGGGTATTGTCGGTCTCGTTCCATTTTGGCGAGTCTGGCAACGCGACGACTGTTCAGTACGCCGATCAGGGCAAGCAGACAGCCTGCAAGAACGGCGATGGCGTCCAGGATCGGCATAAGTGACCGTTCTAGCGCGACATGCAGAATGCTGGCTACACTCAGAGTAAGAAGGAACGCTAAGACGACGACCACCACCCACGGACGTTCTAATCGACTACGCTGGGCAGCCAGACCGAGCAACCAGCCTGCAAGCCCAAGCAATAGCAACGAGGAAATCGCCCAGATCCAAACGGACCGCGAACTGTACCACCAGCCCAACTGCAAGCGAAGAGCTAGTTGCTCGCGCGTGTAGGCGCGGACGTCGTCGTTTTCCTGGTAGATCATCTGGACAACTTGCCGTGCGCGTGCTGGACGGTCACATTTGGCCAGCAAAAAGCTGATTTCTTCCGAAGGGACATTCAGCAGATGTTGAGCCGTGGCTAAGCTACAGAACACCAGCGGTCCCAAGGTCGAGGAGGGATATTGAACGACTTCCGCGATCTGCACGGTGTGAGTACCGATGCGTGGTTGAGTGGGCGGTTCATCCGCGACACCAAGAGTGGCAAGATCTCCTGAGCAGACGATGACTTGTCCAGGCAGTTGCAACTTCTCGCGTAGGGATTCGTTGAGGATGCCGATTGGTCCCAGAGGAGTGCCCTGGCACTCGCCCCCAAGAATGAGTACCGAGATCGGAGGCCCATGACCTATACGCCAATTCGCTCGACGGATCAGACAGCTTTCGACCCGCGTGACTCCTGGATGGCGTCGTAACCAGCCTTCACTTCGTCGCGACATGCCAGGGCCATTCTCAAATCCCGCCGAACGAGGGCAGATCCAGAGTTCCGCTTGAGCCAGATCCACCGGATACGATAAGTGCATGTTATTGCGACCCAGCAGATAGGCACCGATCAGCACGAAACCAAGTACGACAGCAGAGAGCAAAGTCGGCACGAGTAGACGAGACAATCGCCGACGTGGTCGCGGTCGCGGAGTTGAAGCAGTCGGTGGGGGAATCGATTCGCCAGCTCGCAACCAAGTTAGATCATTGACCAACTCGCGTGCGGTACTATAAGCCGCAGAGCGACTCTTCTCATAGATGACCTGGAGGGATACAGGCAACGGGTGAGGACTGGAGCGGTTCAACAGTTCGCCAAGAGCAGCAATGTCTTCACCGATTCCTCCGGGCAGTTCTCCGAACAAGCGGTTCAGGCCGAACCCAGCTAATTTGATCGTTCCGTCGTCGGTAAAGAACACGCACGAGGCGTCGATCTGGCCATGCACCAAGCCGCGTTCGTGAGCGGCCTGCACGCCGCGAGCTAGTTGCTCGACCCATAAGATGACTTGTTGCGGTTGGGGCGACTGGTGCTTGAGCAGCTCCAGTAGTGTTGAAGGATAGTGTTCGGTGGTGAAATAAAAGCCTTTTTCACACTCTCCAATATCTAAAATTGGGGCCAGATGAGGATTCCCCAGTCGCGTCAAGATTTGGGCGTCGTAGCGAAAGCCATTCTTGGCATCCTCTGGCACCGACTGCTCGGGCAGTAAGTTGAGTAAGACGGTTCGACGAAGCCGCGTCTGCCGCGCTTCGTACAGGCTGATCGGCCCCTGAGTCCCCAAGTAGGCCAGCACTTCGTAGCCAGGCAGTCGAGGTAACGGATGGCGAGGCGGGGCCTCCTGCCGAGGAAGTGACAGTGCGGGCACCCCTGGAGGCGGTGGAGTCGTCCCCAGGTCCGATCCCGGAACGGGATGCGATCCCGAGCCACACTTGGGGCATGGCAGATGCTCTCCAGGATAACCACAGACACGGCAAGCCACCGGTGAACTCATGAACTCCCCTTATCAACCAATTCGTTCACCAACTCTTTGGCCTCGTACAGCACACGCAGCGCCTCTAGCACTCCGCGTGAGTGAACGCTGATGTGCCGTGCCTGCGCGTCGGTGTAGACAAAGTTCCGCACCAACCCATGACGGTTGCGATCGAAATTAACCCCAACCAGTTCGCCGGCTCGGTTCAGGACTGGACTGCCCGAATTTCCCCCAATTGTATCCGAGGTAGCGACGAAATTAAACGGAGTATCCAGGTCTAGTTTATCCTTCCTATCACGCCATCGGCTGGACAGGGTAAATGGTTCGCGGTAGCCCATCTTGGCGGCTCGCTCAAAAGCACTGCCCCAGGTCGTAGTGTAGGGGAGCGTCACGCCGTCTACTTCATACCCTTTGACCGTGCCAAACGCCAGCCGCAACGTGAACGTCGCGTCGGGAGCCACGCTCTTGCCCAACTTCTGGAATCGCACTTCAGCGATCTTGGCCATTGCCTGACGCAGGGGCTCCTCAACCTCGTTCTCGTAGCGGTGTCGTACTTTTCGTGCTTCAGGATCCACCAGGGCGGCCAGGACCAACAGCGGGTCGTTCGCTTCCGCCAACGCTTTCGCTCCGCCTTGCTCCAGACGCTTTCGCTCTTCGACAGATCGCAACCGAGTGCCAGCAATCAACTCGGCGGCTCGTGCTGAGGGAGATTGGCCGGCGAGAATCTTGGTCACCAGAGGATGCTCTCCACCGAGTTGCTCGGCGAGGAAACTGAAGGATCCGGCCAGACGGACCCGTTCCAGTTCCGGATAGATCGGAGCCGGCGAGAACAATTGATACTTCAACGAATCCAGCCGAGCCTTGCCGTACTCACGGAGTCGCTCTCCGGAAGGTTTCGGCTGTTCTGCCGCCAGTCGCACCAGGTGCCGTGCGATGCCGAACAACTCGGAATCGAAGGCATGTCCCGTTTCGAGTAAGTGATACAGACGTTCAAACTGAGCGAGCTTGGCTTGGGCCTCCTCAATGCGATGCCAAGGCGATTCGTCGCCAGCGAATTTCCGCAATTCGCTCTCAGCTTTCTGCTTGATCTGGAAGATCGCAGGATCGAGTAATCCCTGGTACTGGCCCGAGAACGCCTTGCGCGAATTGGCTGCGCGGTGCAGATCCCGAGCGGCCATGCGGGATTCGTCCGGACCTCGGGCGGCGAATTGCGCTAGTAGTGCCTCCTGATAGCGCAGACGAGTTAAGAGATACGGCAAGGTGGAATCGCGGCGATGCTTGAGCATGGCCACGGTGTCCTGGCGATTTGTTGTGCCTGGATGGCCCGTGACGAAGACCAACTCCCCCTCCACCGGACCGGTCGCGCTCCAGCGGAAGTAGGCTTGGGGCCTGGCTGGCTTACCCTCCTCATAGGCACGGAAGAAGCACACGTCCAGCGAATGCCGCGGATACTCGAAATTATCTGTATCGCCGCCGAAGTCTGCGACCGCCGACTCCGGCGCAAAGACTAGACGCACGTCGGTGTATTTCTTGTAGCGATATAGATGATACAGCCCGCCTTGATACAGCGTGACCACGTCAGAACGAAGCCCTGTCTTTTCAGTCGATTCGTTCTCGATGGCCGAGATGACGGCTTGGCGAGCCTTGGCGGCATCGGGATCGTCGGCTTTGACCGCCGACTGCACCCGCTCAGTCACGTCGACAATCTCTTGCAACACGTTCAGTTCCAAATCGGGACACTTTAACTCCTCGTCACGGGAGCGGGCAAGAAAGCCATTTTGAAGATAGTTTTTATCTTTTGTGCTGAGTTTCTGAATAGTTCCGGCTCCGATGTGATGGTTGGTGACAATGAGGCCCTCGGGAGAGACAAACCCGCCTGAGCCGCCGTTGGTGAATCGCACCGAGGCCAGCATGGCTCGCTTGAGCCAGTCGTTGGTCAGGGCGAACCCGTGTCGTTCCTGGAGCAGTTTGCGCGGCGGTTCGTTCAGCAGCCACATTCCTTCATCAGCACTCACGCGAACACCTCGAAACAGGAGGATCACGAACAGACCGGCGAGGACAATGAATCGAATCACGGTGGTTCGTCTCTGCATGTTTGGGTACTTGTTTGATACTCTAAGCGCAGCGTGGATGGTACGAAATCTTTACGCGAAAAGGAAGGACGGACTGATGGCCCGATTTAGCCTGATACCCCTGGCGGCGGCGCTGCTGCTGACTCCGATCACTCTGCAAGCTCAGGAAAAAACCGACCAGCAGGTTCCCGATGCCCCAGCGGGGTCGTGGAAAGTCTATTTACCGTTCCTTGCCGAGGGCGCGTCTCAGCCCAAGTGGATTCTCCGGTTCGACGCCAAGGACGGCAACTGGACTTGTGAAGTGACTGGCGTGGCTCCGCGCTGGAGTAAGCCCACCGTGGAAAAGCTCGCGGTGGGTGGAGGCTTGCTCCGCTTTCAACTCAAGACTCCGGAACTGGTGATGCCGGTCGAGGTCAAACTGGGCAAGGATCCCAAGGCGGCCAAGTTGTACGGAACGGCAATCCTGCGGAAACGGGCCACACCGTTGGAGTTGGAACGCACCACACTGACCAGTCTCGATCCGGAGGAGCAACTGCGCGAGGCGTTCGCTAAGCAGGCGCTGGGACACGAGGTCATTCCCATCGCCTTGCAGTTGATCCAACAATCGGAACGACTGAAGGCCACGGACAAGGAGGTTCGAGCCTGGGCTGAGAAAGCAATTCGTTCCGCGGATCTGTACGGTCCTGCGTTTCAGCGCGACGTGCTGCTGATGGTGGCCTCGGTACTCACCGAGGAGAAAGGGTACGAGAAGCTCGCTCTCAGTTATGCTCAGCGAGCCGAACGCTCACTCGATCCCAAAGAGTCGCCGATTGCTCAGAAACGAGTCTATGATGTCTTGCTCGGCGTGTTGGAGAAGATGCCGAACAACCAGAAAGAGGTACAAAGCATTCAGGCTAAGCTGGCCAAACTCGACTTCCGCATCAAGGTCCAGCCGTATCCTGGCCGCAAGGCCAAGAGCGACCGAGTTGTTTTGGTCGAACTGTTTACCGGCTCGCAGTGCCCGCCGTGTGTGGCCGCCGACCTAGCTTTTGATGCGTTGGCCAAAACCTACAAACCGTCGGAAGTGGTGCTGTTGCAGTACCACATTCACGTTCCTTCACCAGATCCGCTGACCAGCCCCGATAGCGAGATTCGTTACTCCTTCTATGAGGAGTCGATTCGCGGCGCACCGACGATTCTCTTCAACGGGCGTTCTGGGGCAGCCGGCGGCGGCTCGCGGGAAGACGCTGCGGAAAAGTACGAGGAATATGTTGAAGAGATCAATCCGTTACTGGAGACACCGGCCAAGGCCGAGGTGAAACTTTCGGCCACTCGTAAAGGAGACAAGATCAGCATCACCGCCGAAGTGGGGAAGTTGGAGGAGACGGGCGACGACATCCGCTTGCGCTTCGTGTTGGTCGAGGAAGAAGTCGGCTACAAGGGACTCAACGGCATCACCACACATCATCAAGTGGTCCGAGCTATGCCCGGGGGACCAGACGGCATCGTGATGAATGCCAAAAGCGAGAAGAAAACTGTCGAGGTCGATCTGGCCGAGTTGAAGAAGAAGATCAACAGCTATCTCGACAAGTTTGCCGAACAGAACAAGTTTCCCACTAAGGAACGACCTCTGGAGCTGAAGAATCTTAAAGTCATTGCCTTCGTCCAGAACGACAAAGGCGGCGAGGTTCTCCAAGCTGCCCAGGTTGACATTCCCGAGGCGAAGTAACTGTTCGGGTGGAGTGAATAGCGAAACCCGGCGAACTGCCTCGTCGGGTTTTTCGCTGTTGGCCTTGTACTTTCTGGAGACGAACGCAACAATCCGCCTCCCGGTGATGGAGACCGGCAGGAGGGGCAGGGATGTCCGAGAAATGGAAAGCAGCTCTGGCCGTCGGCATCATGCTGGCGGTGGCCGCATGGTCCTTTTTCTACTTTCGTGCCGTCTACAACCACGAAAAACGACTTCGCGTGGTGGAATCTGGAGTGTTGTACCGTTGTGGCCAGCTGACCGCTGATGGGTTTCGCGACGCGGTAGCCCGCTATGGAATCAAGACGATCGTCAACGTTCAGGACGACGTACTCGACCCGGTGATCTGGAAGAATTATGTCGATCGAGCCACGATCCGTGAGACAGAAGTGTGCAAGGAATTAGGCGTTCGCTATGTCTGGATCGCGCCGGATTTGGTGCCACCTCCTGCCTTCGATAGCGGCGCTCGGCCCGTGGCGATCGATCAATTTCGCGAAGTGATGGATAATCCCGCGAACTACCCGGTGCTGCTGCACTGCAAGGCCGGTCTGCATCGAACCGGGGTTCTGGCCGCGGTGTATCGGATGGAATATCAAGGCTGGTCGCACCAGTCGGCACTGCGTGAACTTCGTGCCCACGGATACGGCGATTGGGCTTGCACCGATAAGAACCTGTATGTCGATCAATATGTGTTGAGGTATCAGCCGCGTACCGTTCGCCCCGCGCGGGTTGCTCACACGCTGTCTCAGGACTGAACCCCACGGATGGGATCGTCGCATGTTCAAGCACATCGACTGGTTGATGATCTGTGGCTATTTTAAGTCCTACACCATCTGCCTGGTCAGTTTGTTGACGTTGTACATCGTGGTGGATTTGTTTACCAATCTCGATGACTTCGTCAGCGCTCACAAGAGCGGCCTGCAAGTGGTTGTGATTCGTATCGTTAGCTACTATGGCTATCGCCTTCCGCAGTTTTTTGATCGGCTTTGCGAAGCGATCGTGTTGTTGTCGGCGATGTTCACCGTCGCCATGATGCAGCGGAACAACGAACAAGTCCCGCTGCTGTCCGCTGGCGTGCCGACACAGCGAATCGTCGCCCCGGTTGTACTCTGTGCCTGCATCATGATGACCTTGACAGTGCTGAATCAGGAGTTGCTGATTCCTCGCATCGGTCACAAACTCATGCTGGCACGCAACGATCCTGGGGGGGAGAAAGAGATCGGGGTACATCATGCCTTCGATCCCAACCTGGTCCACATCGAAGGCGATACAGCCATCCGTCGGACGATGACCATAAAGAATTTCCGCTGCCTGATTCCCGAAAGCCTCGCGGGGACGCTGGTGCATTTGATCGCCGCCGAGGCGCGGTACATCCCCGGCGATCAGGACGACGAACCGCATCGTGGCAAATGGGAACTGACTGGCTGTCGCGTGCAACCGCCGGACGTCGACAACGTGCCTGGCATTCTCGAAGCCCGCGATGAACGGCGATTCTATCTGTACACGCGCAGCATCGATTTTGATTCCGTCACTCGCGATCCGAAATGGTTCATGATGGCGTCCACACGTCGACTGTATCAGGAATTGCAAAAGCCCGAGTCGACGCGCTTGGCCGCCATCGCAGTAATGTTTCACAGTCGGCTCACTCGCCCCATCCTCGGCATGATTCTGGTGTTCATGGGACTGGGTGTGATCCTACGTGATCAGAACCGCAACGTCATCATCTCCGCTGGTCTGTGTCTGGTTCTCTGCGCGGTGTTTTTCGCCGCCTGCTATGCCTGCAAGATGCTCGGCGATCACGAGTATCTGGCTCCTGCACTAGCGGCTTGGTGTCCCGTGTTGGTGTTCGGCCCATTTGCGATCGTGATGTTCGACGCGGTTCATACTTGATCGACTTTGCCTCTACACACTTTCAGTATTCACTCTTCATAATCACCCAAATTATTCCCAACCGCTTTTTCTCCTCTGAATAAATTACACTCTATGCTTTAGAATGTGGCAGGATGATTACTAAAATGGGAACTGCAAGTAGTGGCATCACTAGTTGCGCGTTTCTCGGTTCGGGTGTGTTCCCCGAGTTTTGGATGCGGAAGTGCGAAGATGAAGAAACTGTCAGTGGCGACTGTTTCGCGTGAGCAGTTTGTTCAACAGCTCGGGGAAAGCGGCCTGGCTAGCGGGGATGATCTTCAGGTTCTGTTGCGTCCGTTCTCTCATATCCCCGACGGCGTGGAACTCGCTAAGTCACTTGTCGACGCGGGGAAGCTGACGGAGTATCAAGCCAGTGCCTTGCTCGAACGGCGGCTGGATGAACTGCGCATCGGTGGTTACGAAATTCTCGATCGCCTAGGTGCAGGCGGCATGGGCACAGTCTTCAAGGCTCGCCATCGCCGCATGAAACGGATTGTTGCTATCAAGGTGCTGTCGCGCGATGTCTCTCGTCCTGAATCGTTCGTGCAGCGCTTTCAGCGCGAGGTCGAAACCATCGCTCAGCTGAATCATCCCAACATCGTCATGGCCTACGATGCAGGAGAGGACGAGATTGGCCATTTTCTCGTCATGGAGTTCATCGAAGGGCGCGATCTCGCTTCAGAAGTGCAAAGGAGCGGGCCATTCTCTGCGTTGCAAGCCATCGAAACGATTCTTCAAGCCGCGCGTGGCCTAGAGTATGCCCACTCCAAGGGAATCATTCATCGGGACGTAAAGCCGGCCAATCTACTCAAGGATCGCTCCGGGGTGGTAAAGGTGGCTGACTTAGGGTTGGCGCGGCTGTATGCTCCGGGCAGCAGCGAGGGAATCTCCTCGATCACCCAATCGGGGGGCATCGTTGGTACCGTCGACTTCATGTCGCCGGAACAGGCTTTCGATTCGACCACGATCGACCATCGCGCCGACATCTACAGCCTGGGGGGCACGCTCTACTACCTGCTCATCGGACAGCCGCCCTATGTGGCTCCGTCGTTGATGGGCTTGTTGCTGAAACACTCAGCGGCGGATGTGCCATTGTTGCGAACCATCCGCCCCGACGTGCCTGCCGAGCTAGAAGCCATCTACCTACGGATGATGGCCAAGTCTCCTGACGATCGCTACGCCTCACTGTTAGACGTGATCCACGATCTGGAGGCGGCTCGTCCTCTGGCGGCGCGAGCGGTGCGGCCCTCGGAGATGATTTTGCCCTTGGCCGAGACGGAGACCGATCTCCCAGGGGTGACGCTTCACGTCCCTCGATCGGAGCGGAAGCAAGCGAAGCCCCCTGAAGGACCGGCAACGATCATCGAGCGTCCGAAGCCCAAAAGTGGGCCACATCGACATCTCGCGGCGGAATCTAGCTCAGGCCCAGGGAACCCGGCTGCCTTGACGGTCGTTTTGGCGGAGCCTTCTCGTGCCCAGGCCAGTATCATCCGCGGCTATTTGCAGCAAATCGGTGTCAAGAATATCCACCATGTTACTTCGGGGCAGGAAGCGACTCAGTTGGTGCGCGTACACCGTCCGCAGGTAGTATTTTCGGCGCTGCACCTGAGCGACATGACTGGCGTGCAGCTGGCGAAAATGCTGCTCAATGAGTCGGTTGGATTTGTGCTGATCACCAGCGAGGCGAATGCTCAGGACGCCTCCAACCTGCCCCAGCAAAGCCGCTCCGTGGTGATGTATAAACCGTTCGATCTGCAAAGACTGGCGCAGGCGTTGGCACAGGCAGTCGGGCAAGAGATTCCGGGCTTGCCGTCGCATCGGCCAACGGAGAATCTTCAGGTGTTGCTGGTCGACGACAGCTCTACGGCGCGGGCCCACATGCGGGCCGTCCTCCGTGGGATCGGGTTCGACCATTTCACCGAGGCCAAGGACGGAGCGACCGCGGTGGAGTTATTGCAGAGCCGCCACTTTGATCTGGTGGTCATGGACTATGAGATGCCAGGTCTCAACGGGCTGGACGTGACTCGGTTCATTCGCCAACAGAGTACGACGCCTCGGGTGCCGATTCTGCTGGTCACCACGGAAACGGACCCGTCGATTCTCGATACGCTGCGTCGGGAGGGAGTGTCGGCGATTTGCGAGAAGAGTTTCAAGCCCGACGCAGTGCGCGAAGTGCTGACGCGATTGCTCAAAGACGGAGCGAGCTAGAGGGGCAGCCGAACGGGCCGCCTCTACGAGGCAGAACCAGGGCAAGGATCGCCAAGCCATGCCATCAGGCTTGGAGACCGGCGTATGAACGAGGTCGTCCGAGAATTTTTGCTCGAGACCCACGAGAACTTGGCTCAGCTAGACCTCGATCTGGTCACGCTGGAACGCGACCCGCACGAACGCGAAACGTTGGCCCGGGTTTTCCGCACCCTGCATACCGTCAAGGGAACGGCTGGCTTCCTAGGCTTGCCGAAGCTGGAGTCGGTGGCCCATGCCGCCGAGAACTTGCTCAGCCGCTTGCGTGCTGGCTCGATGATCTTCAACCCCGAAATTGCCGGTGCCCTGCTCAGCGTTGTCGATGCCATCCGAACCATGACCGCCTCGATCGAGCAGACCGGCGACGAAGGAGACGGCGACTACTCGGCGGTGATCCAAACGCTGGAGCAGCTGCTAGAACAAGGAGCTGTCTCTTCAGCGGACCAGAAAGCCGTCGCCGCGCCAGCCCCACCTACGGTCCCAGCAACGCCGTCCGAACCGTCCCCTCCGGTGAGGCCTGTTGCCACTTGGAAGTCAGAGCAACCTACCCCTACTACACCGCCCCTCGTAACTAACGCCGCGAGTCAAGTCGGTCAAGGGGTCGCCGAGTCACTCTCCGAACTTGTCGAGCCACGCGCCGTCTCCGTGGCCGACTCGGCTATTCGTGTCGATGTTGGCTTGCTGGACAAACTTATGACATTGGTCGGCGAGTTGGTGCTGGCACGCAATCAAATCATGCAGTTCAGCACCAGTCAGGAAGATCCCGCCTTTTTAGACACCGTGCAACGGCTGAACCTGCTGACCACAGAATTGCAGGCCGGCGTCATGAAAACGCGGATGCAACCGATCGGAAATATCTGGAGTAAGTTTCCGCGTATCGTTCGTGACCTGGCCGTTGCCTGTGGCAAGCAGGCCCGCATCGAGATGGAGGGACAGGAAACCGAGCTGGACAAAACCATTGTCGAGTCGATCCGCGATCCCCTCACGCATCTGGTTCGCAACGCCATCGACCACGGGTTGGAACCACCTCAGCAGCGTCTGGCCCTGGGTAAACCGGCGGAGGGCCGACTCTCGTTACACGCTTTCCATGAAGGTGGCAAGGTCATCATCGAGATCAGCGATGACGGAGCCGGTATCGATCTCCAGCGCGTGGCCGACAAGGCCGTTCAAGCCAAGTTGGTTTCACCCCAGCAGATCAGTCGGATGAGCGAGCGCGAGCTGTTAAATCTGATTTTTTTGCCTGGCTTTTCCACCGCCGACCGCGTGACCAACTTCTCTGGACGCGGTGTGGGCATGGATGTCGTCCGAACCAATGTCGAAAAGATTGGCGGCACTGTCGATCTGGAGAGCCGACCCGGACGCGGGACCACGATGAAGATGAAGATTCCGCTCACGCTGGCGATTATCCCGGCGTTGACCGTGACCAGCGGTGGTGACCGCTATGCCATTCCTCAGGTCAACTTGCTGGAATTGGTCCGTCTCGACGCCGAACAACTCCACAAGGTGGAACGGATCCACACGGCCCCGGTGTATCGACTACGCGGCAACTTGTTGCCCTTGGTCTATCTGCATCAACTGCTGAACGTGGAACCGTCACCTGGCCAGCGCGACGAGTTGAACATCGTCGTTTTGCAAGCCGACGACCGCCAGTTTGGGTTGGTCGTGGACGCCATCCATGACACTGAAGAGATCGTCGTCAAACCGCTGCAGAAGCCGCTCAAGGGGATTAGCGCCTTCGCTGGGGCCACCATCATGGGCGATGGCAAGGTGGCTCTGATTCTTGATGTCTTGGGACTGGCCCAGTTAGCTCAAGTCGTCACCGACATCCGCGAACGTGTTCGGGACGAACAGCCCATCGTCGCCGACGGCGACACCGACCGCCAGACGGTCTTACTGATCGCACCGTCTCCCGGCGAGCGGATGGCGATCCCGCTGGCCCAGGTGGCTCGACTAGAGGTGTTTCCCCGCGCGGCCCTGGAGCGGGTCGGCGGACAGTTCGTGGTGCAATACCGTCAAGAGATTCTGCCGTTGATTTCCGTCTCGCGCATTCTGCGGCGACTGCGACACGACACCAGGCAAAACGGTCGGCCTCGGTTGAGAAATCGGCAGGAGTCCTCGCTCCAGACGCAAGACCGCGTGCAAGTGGTGGTTCATGCTGGACCGCACGGGCAGGTCGGACTGATGGTTGCAAGCATCTTAGACGTTGTCGAAGAGAACCTCGTCTCCCGTTCGCGACCGAACAGGCCGGGCATCCTCTTCAACGCCGTCGTCCAGGGACAAGTTACCGAGTTTTTGGATCTGGAAACGATTTTTCGAGCGCTTAGACCAGAAACGTTTTCATCACCCCAACCAGTCGGGTCAACGAGGTGAGCGATGGCGGAACATCAGTATTGCACCTTCTATCTGGCTGGCCACTACTTCGGGTTGGACGTGCTGAAGGTTCAGGAAATTATCCGTTACCGGCAAATGACACGGGTACCGTTGGCTTCGCCGGTGGTGCGCGGCCTGATTAACCTCCGCGGACAGATCGTGACGGCTCTGGATCTGCGGCGTCGGTTGGGACTGGCTGATCGGCCCGACGATCAGGAACCGCTCAACGTGGTCGTTCAGACCGAAGACGGAGCGGTCAGTCTACTCGTGGACGAGATCGGCGACGTACTCACGGTGCCCGAGTCCGCCTTTGAGCGGCCCCCCGAAACCCTGCGCGGCCCTGCTCGCGAACTGATTCGCGGCGCGTACAAGCTCGACAACCAGCTGTTGTTGATTCTCGATCCCGAACGCACAGTGCAAGTCAGCAGTCAAGCGTCGGCCCATGCGGGCTACGAGTCGGCCACCTTGACCAAGACCCAGTAGCATCCCCACGGTCCCCAGCCAGATGAGTTTACCCATGAGTAAAGCCGAGGAACTGAACGTGGCAAGAAACTCCAAAGGCAACGGTCACCTCGAATCGATCGAGTTTCTCAAAGCCAGCCTGGCCAACGTCCAGGCCAATATCTTCATCGCTGACACATCGTTGACCCTGATCTACGCTAATGAGTGTGCCCTAGAGACGATGCGAACAATTGCTCATGACGTTCGTGAGGCGTTCGACGTCGAAGTCGACGAGATTGTCGGAGCCTCGATTCATCGCTTCCATCGCGACAAACGCCGAGTCGAGCGGATTCTACGAAACGCTTCCTCGCTGCCGCATCAGGCGGAGTTCAACTTCGGCAATGTGACTTTGCAAGCGAAGATCAATCGCATCACCGACTCAACGGGAACGACTCTAGGATACATCGTCAACTGGGAGAACGTCAGCAAATGGAAGGAGGAGCAAGCCCAACTCAACGCGATGCTCGATGCGATTAGCAAATCTCAGGCAGTGGTCGAGTTGGAACTCGATGGCACCATTCTGACAGCGAATGACAATTTTCTCCAGGTGATGGGCTACACGCTCAACGAGATCAAGGGCCGTCATCACAGCATGTTTGTCGAGGAAAGCACTCGACAGAGTGCGGAGTACAAGGAGTTATGGGCCAAGCTGGGGCGAGGTGAATTTCAAACGGGCGAGTATCGTCGGATCGGAAAAGGAGGACGTGAAGTTTGGATTCAAGCTACCTACAATCCTATTTTAGATCTCAAAAATCGTCCTTACAAGGTAGTCAAGTATGCCACCGATGTGACGGCCCAGGCGAAGCTACGCTTGGATATTCAAGCTGTGCTAAAGCAGGTGGCCGAGATGGCTACCTCGTTGGCCAGTTCGTCGCAGGAGTTGATCGCCGTCAGTCAACAGATGGCCGCCAACGCGGAAGAGACCTCGGCTCAGGCGAACGTGGCTTCAACCGCCGCCGAACAGGTCAGCCGCAATGTCGCCACGGTGGCGACCGGCACCGAACAGATGGGAGCCAGTATCAAGGAGATTGCCAAGAGCGCTAACGAGGCGGCCAAGGTCGCCACGTCTGCCGTCAAGGTGGCCGAACGCACCAACGCCACTGTGGCGAAGCTCGGAGAAAGCAGCGTCGAGATCGGCAACGTCATCAAGGTGATTACCTCCATTGCTCAGCAGACCAACCTCTTGGCTTTGAACGCGACCATCGAAGCCGCCCGCGCCGGTGAGGCGGGCAAAGGGTTTGCCGTCGTCGCCAACGAGGTCAAGGAGTTGGCCAAGCAAACGGCCAAGGCGACTGAGGACATCAGCCGCAAAATTGAGGCGATTCAGACCGACACCAAGGGAGCAGTCGAGGCCATCGCTCAGATCAGCACGATCATCAATCGAATCAACGACATCCAGAATACCATCGCCAGCGCGGTTGAGGAGCAAACAGCGACAACCGGCGAGATCTCGCGCAACATCGCCGAGGCTGCCCAGGGGACCAGTGAGATCGCCCAGAACATCACTACCGTCGCTCAGGCGGCCCGAAGCACGACTGAGGGAGCCAGCAACACCAAGAGCGCTGCCGACGAGTTGGCTCACATGGCCTCCAGCCTGCAACAGATGGTGCGACAGTTTCGCTATTGAGTCCGTGGCCAAGCGGTTGGGGTAGTAGATTTCTAGAGAAGCTTTGGCGTCGGTCGTTCCGTGTGGGGGAGGTAGCCGGCATGCGTGTCCTGATCATCGATGATTCCCGAGCCATGCGGGCGATCCTCCGCCAAATTCTCCGCGAAATTGGCCTAGAAGTCGTTGAGGCCTGTGACGGGCAGGAAGCGCTGGAACAGTTGCGGAACCATCCGGACATAGCCCTGGCCCTGGTCGATTGGAATATGCCCGTGATGAACGGCTACGACTTTGTTCGTGCCGTGCGTTCGCAACGTAGCTACGATCAGCTACGCCTAATGATGGTCACGACCGAAACCGAAATGAAGCAGGTGACCAAGGCACTAACGGCCGGCGCTGATGAGTATCTGATGAAGCCGTTCACACGAGAGGTTCTCGTGGCGAAGCTCAGTTTACTGGACGTGTACAACGAGTGAATCATGGGGAAGATTCGAGTTCTAGTCGTCGATGACGCTGTGGTCTTTCGACGTCTGGTGTCCGAGGAACTGAGCAAAGACCCTGACCTCGAGGTCGTGGGGACCGCGGCCAACGGACGACTCGCACTACAGAAGATGACCCATGTCAATCCAGATTTGGTGATTTTAGATCTCGAAATGCCGGAAATGGATGGTCTGCAGACGCTGACCGAATTACGCAAACTCTATCCACGGCTGCCCGTTCTGATGTTCAGTGCATTAACCGAGCGAGGAGCGGCGGCCACTCTCGACGCCCTAGCCTTGGGGGCCACAGGGTACTTTACCAAACCAGCCGGTAGTGGCAGTCTGGATGCTTCGTTGGAGGTCATTCGCACACAGCTGATCCCGGAGATCAAGGCGGTGTGGGCAGCGGTGCAGGCAAAGAACACGACGAAACCTGTGGAAAATGCGCCGAGGACGGCTTCCCCTTCAAAACTAGGGATATGGCCGAGGCCAGCCTATCCTGAGGTCGAGGTAGTGGTGATCGGCTCCTCCACGGGAGGGCCGAACGCTTTGGCCGAAGTGTTCTCTCATTTGCCGGCTGACTTTCCGGTGCCCATACTTCTGGTCCAGCACATGCCACCGATGTTCACACGGCTGCTTGCCGAGCGGCTGACGGCGGAACATCGCTTGAAAGCCCAAGAGGGCGTGTCTGGGGCCGAACTTCATCCCGGTGAGGTTTGGGTTGCTCCTGGCAATCACCATATGATCGTGGTCCGCAACGGCACGCAAACGCGTCTGCTGCTGCATCAGGATCCACCGGAGAATTCCTGTCGACCCGCAGTCGATGTGCTGTTTCGCTCAGCAGCTAAGGTGTTCGGTTCTGGCGTGCTTGCCGTCGTGCTGACCGGCATGGGACAGGACGGGCTGCGTGGCTGCGAAGCCATTCGCGAGGCCGGCGGTCAAATCATCGTGCAGGATGAAGCTACTTCGGTGGTCTGGGGTATGCCGGGCTTTGTCGCTCGTGCTGGACTCGCCGATCGCGTGCTTCCGCTTCAACGACTCGGCGACGAGATTGTTCAACGAGTGGGCCGACGAGTGGGGAGGAATGTACGATGACGGAGCAAGAATTCGACTACGTCCGTGCCTTCGTTCACCAACGCTGTGCCCTGGTTCTGGACAGCGACAAACGCTACCTCGTCGAAACTCGCCTGGCTCCATTAGTTCGAGAGTTCAAGTTTAGCTCGCTGAGTGAGCTAATCACACGATTGCGAAACTTTCCCAACAACGGCCTGGCTACCCGAGTCCTGGAAGCCATGGTCACGACGGAGACGCTCTTCTTCCGTGATCTGCATCCGTTTGAGGCGATGCGCAAGGTAGTGCTTCCGGATCTGATCCAACGTCGAGCCGACCAGCGTCGGCTGACCATCTGGTGCGCGGCCTGCTCCACCGGCCAGGAACCGTACAGTCTGGCCATGCTTCTCCGAGAATCGTTTCCCCAACTGGTCGGGTGGAACGTGAAACTGTTGGCCACCGACATTTCCACAGAAGTGCTGAACCGAGCGCGTGAGGGGCGCTATAGCCAGCTTGAAGTGAATCGGGGGCTGCCTGCGACTCTGTTGGTCAAGTACTTTGAGCAACACGGCCTGCAATGGCAACTCCGTCCTGTCATCCGCGACATGGTCGAGTTTCGCGAACTCAATCTCGCCCGTCCCTGGGTTGGCCTTGCCATGTGTGACCTTATCCTGCTGCGCAATGTCATGATCTACTTTGAAGTGGAGACGAAAAAAGACATCCTCGGTCGGATCAAACGTGTTCTCAAACCAGACGGCTATCTTCTCCTGGGAGGAGCGGAAACCACGATTCATCTCGACGACTCGTATCGCCGGGTCGAAACTCTGAAATCCAGTTTCTATCAACTCATCGGCTAGTACGAAGGAGATTGACTTGGAAGGCCAACAAGTAAATCAAGCACTTGAAGGATCGTCAAACTCGGAGAAAGCAACCCTGCAAGCGTTTCTGACAGCGTTGCCGCTCGTGCTGAGCGAGGTTGCCCGTACTACGGTTGAGTTGGTTGAGGTCTCCCGACAGCGATCCCCTTTCACCGTTGAGGGCGTGACCGCCACATTACCGCTGCGATCCAGTTCGGCGGTGCTGTTAACCTTGCAGGTTGCTGAAAAAACGGCACGGGAGCTGGCACATCGCATGCTAGCCGAGGTGCCCGGAGAGATCGACGAAGCAATGGTACGCGACTGTGCTGGAGAACTCGTCAACGTCATCGCAGGACAGGCCAAGGCAATTCTCACTGGGACGCCAGAACACTTCAGTATCTCCACCCCAACCATCTATGCGGAACCAACCCAGTTGTTAGGTGGCCAGGGCGACGGCACCTGTCTGTTAGCCTCGTTTTCAAGCGACGTCGGCACGCTCGAATTACGGCTGTATCTGGCTCCGCACTCTACTGGAACCATTTCCTAGTCCTCGTCGCTGTGCCGAGTTGCTCAGCTTCACGAATCCCGTTCATTTTGATTCAATCGGCGTAACTCGCGCGGACGATAAAAAAGGCATTACCTGCCTTATTCTTCCCACCCGCAACGAGGTTTCGCCATGTCTTCACGATGCTTCGGCCTGCTGATCTTTTTCCTTCTGCCCACGATGACGCTGCGAGCCGATCCCCCCGCGACTCCGGCCTTCAAGGCGTTTCAGCTGGGGCAGATTGCTTTGGAGGCCGATCGTTTCGAGGATGCCATCGGACATTTTCAACTGAGCCTACGACTGGATCCGAAGCTCTCCGATGCTCACTTGAGCTTGGCCGCTGCTCACTTGGCTTTGGGGCAAGAGCAAGAGGCTGCTCCGCATCTGGAAGCGTATCTCGACGCCAACCCCAGTCATTTTCTGGTTCGGATGCCCTTTGCCGAGGTGCTGGTCAAGCTCGATCGCTTAAAGGATGCGAAAATACAGCTCGATCAGTTCATCGCCGAGGTGCAGAATCATCCCAAACTGGCCGACGAGCAGTTGCTCTCTAGTCACACGCGCCTGATGGAGATTGCTGGTCGTGTGGGCGACGAGTACACCGAACGTCTAAATCGCGGCATCGGGCTGTACCTACTGGCCGTCAAGCGTGTCGAACTCGGCGGTTGCGACGCCAAGCCGTTGGCCGAGGAACTGCTCTGCAAGTCGGCGGGCGAACTCACCCTGGCTCGGCTGCGACGCCCTAACGAGGCTCGTCCCAACCTGTATCTACACGATGTCTGGCGACAGCTGGGCCAAAAGCAGCCGGCGGAACGCTGTCTCCGCGAAGCCGATCGACATGCCGGTATGAGCTATCTCACCGCTGCGGAGTTGCGACAGCTACACCTGGCTCTGATACTGCGAGAACGGGAATCGACCCAACGCTGAGCGGTGTGTCGGATTTGCCCAGCGCCCGATCGAAGGCGGTTTTCAAGGCGGCGTTCCAGCGTTTCAGGTTGAACTTCGTTTCGACATCCTGCCGAGCCGTCCGACCAAGTCGTGCCCGCAATTGGCGATCCTCGACGAGCCTAGACACTGCCTCGACGATTCCCGCCACTACGTCGGGATCCGAGGTGTACATCGGCTGATAATCCTCGCGCAACAATCCCACTTCGTGATCGGCCCACGTCACCTTGCCGTAGCGACCGCGAACGATCAGGGCATTGCGTTCGTGTTCGACATACTCATCGAAGCCCCACCCATCGGAAGCGACGACGGGCAGTCCAAACGACATGGCCTGCAGTAGCGAAACAATGTGGACCCGGGCGGCCGGCAAAAGATAGATGTGACTTCGCGCGTGCAGATCAGCCATCTCCTCCGACGACATAAAGCGGTTAATCACTCGTACCCAGCCGGACTCGAGGATGCGGTGATACTCGTCGGCCAAGGCGGGCAAGTAGGAGCGAATCGTCAAGCGCAGTTGGGGATAGCGCTCACGCAGGGTGGCGAACGCCTCCAGCACGTCCAGCCCGCCACGCAGGTAGAAGTTCGACGGCTCCTGGCACCAAGAATTGATGAAAAGCAGATGGATCTCGTCGGGGTCGTGGTCCGGTTCGTGCCGTTGCCATCGGGTCGGCACTTTCACTCCTAGAGGAGCATAGAACACTTTGTTGCGGATAATTTCACTCTGAAATAGAGTCGGTAGCAGTTCCGCCGTTGATCGCATGTGAGTGACGATGCCTTTGCACTGCGGCGCTTCCAGTAGGGTGCGAAGGATCGGCAGGTAAGGGGACGAGCGGATGTCCAGATAGCTAGTGTGCCCGTTCTGAATCATCGGATAAAATAGCGTTGTCGGATCTTCAATCTCGATAATCCAGGGATTCTGACCGAAAGTATAGGGCATACTGGTCAGGAAGTTCAGTTGTCGACATTGGGACAACAACATTTGCGAGGTGAGATGTCGCGTTTGAACGAATCGCAGAATCGACCAGGGGCGACATCCATTCCGCAGCATGTTCCAGGTAAGACGAGTCAACGCGCCTAAAGTGCGCAGTCTTGCTCGTAGGCCGACCTTCGGCCCGCCGACCGTGAGCGACAGCAACGGCCGCAGAGCGTTGATGGCCTTGGTAAAGCCTTCTAGCAGTGGAACGGCGACCTTCTTCCACCACCACGACGGACGATACCGCTCTGGAGCCGAGCAAGTGAAGTGATAGCCGCTCGGCGGTTCGGCAGTGTGGGCAAACTGGGGATGTCGTCCGCAATTTCCGGAGGGGACGTAGATCGGCAGCCAGCCGGCAAACTCGACAGGATCTGTCGTGCTTTGCCGCCGTATACTGGCTTGTAGATCTTCCAGACTCTCGCCGCGAAGAATTCCTTGACGCTGCCGTTCCTCGGCTTGATCGAGATCAACGGGGACAACTCTCCGAGGAATGGCATAGTACGCTTCACGATGGCGAACGAGATCGTACTGCGGTGTTTGCTCGACGAGCTGTGGTCGCAACGACTCCACCTCAATGGCATCGATCTGGCTCTGGAGTTCTTCCAGGGTCGTCGCCGAGATCACCGCAGGATGCGAGAACAGTACTCCATCGCCGTGGAGTTGCTCGGCATCCAATGGCGGTGGGGCGGCGTACACTCGGCCATGCGTGCGAACTAGTGAAAAGCTCTTGTACGAAGCGGGAAAGTGAACCCGTGGCCGCAGACCCAGGTGCATAAAGACTGTCTCCATCCGTGGGGACGTGGGAACTCGTGGCGAATTATGCCAGGAGATTTTATGCCAGGAGATTACTAAGCGTTTGTTTCACCTTGCGACGGAGTCGGGACGGGAACCGACTCAGAGGTTGTTGCCGAAACTTTCTCCACAGTCGGGTTAATTCACTAACCCGCTGGAAGTCGCTGCCGTATTGCATGTTCAGGTACAGATTTCGCGCCTGACGGCGTACTAACTCGAACCAATACTTGTTGAACGGCCCCTTTTGACAGGTCAATTCCATATTGTTGTAGGTAGGCGTGTCGCCCAACCCATAGCCGCCGCCTCGGGTGTAGAACGGTTCGTGGTGCCGCCAGATCACCACGCCGTACAGATCGTACAGGACGACCGACAAACCCATTAGCCAGCTGTCGACGTTGGCCTGCCAACCAAAATTCTGACAGATCTCGATAACTCGAGAGCTGACAACCGGACTCCACAGCCCAAACGCCACCACCCACTTGCGGATCGCTTCTTCCTGCTCATAGATGCCGCAGTAGGCCTCGATATGCGGACGGACATAGCCCATGATGCAGTACTCGTCAGGCACGGCGAGAATTTCCGACAGCCAGCCTTTGCGAGTGAAGTAGAAATCGTCGGCGGTCATCAGACACCAACGCGACCGTCGATCGCGCTGAGCGAAGAGATACTCCTGAGCATGATGTAGCGAGTGCCGACCTTCGGCGCGTGAAAAGGTGAATCTTCGGATCGGAAAGGGGTATTTTTCGTAGAACGAAGCGGGGAGCTGTTCGCTGTCGTCATCGTCGAGTTTGATGAGGAACTCGATCTGAGCATACTCTGCTGGGCTAAGGGTTTCCACCGTCGAGTCGAGCAGACGCGGCAGGTCGGAGTCGGGATTATCCTTTCTCCGCGAACAAAACAAGACGCTGAGCATCCCTGGTGATCCTCCCTGATCAGCGCGGGCAACGCCGATCACCCGGGTTGCACCGCTTCGCAAGGATCACCAAGTTAGCTTTCCCTCCTGCTGTAGGTCAAGTCCTGTTGGCGAGATCGCTTAAGTGGGCCAGGTGACCTATTTTCGCCCGATGACCGCGCGGACTGGCATGGTCCAAATTTCCATATCGACGACTTGCATGATCTCAAATCCAGCCTGGCGGACAAACTGTTCCAGATCGATCGGTTGGCAGTCTACCAGGTGCGGAAAATGGCGATGCATCCAGATGTAGGCCTTTTCCAGCATGCTGGCCTTCTCCCCAGGTTTGACCGTGGCCATCGACACGCCGCCGAGTCGTCCACCTGGTTTGAGGACGCGCTTGCACTCGGCAAGAACCGTCGGAATGTCTTCAAGAGGAAAGAGTTCCAGAGTGAAACTGGAGTAGACCGCATCGAAGTCCCCATCTCCCCAGGGGAGCTGGCGGGCGTCGCCGACTTTCAAATCGAGCTTGGCCTTCAGCGTCTTGGTCGCCAGCTTTTTTTCGGTGACGGCGAGCATGCCCGGTGAGATGTCAATGCCGCCGACTAGTCCCGATTCACCGACCAACTCGGCCAGATCGATCACCTCGTTGCCCGTGCCAAATCCCAGTTCCAGCACCTTTTCCCCAGGCTGTATCGCCAGTGCCTTCAGCCCTGCCAGGCGAGCGGTTTTTTCGTTGGAATCCGCGAGGAGATCGTATGCCGCGCTAATGCGGTCGTAGAATTTGCGGTTCGACTCGTGGTGCGGGGTAGTACTCATGGCGTGACTCCAAGAATTTAAACGAGATCAGATTTCCTGCTCGCGTAGGGCCTCTTCGTTGCTGGGCAAACCGCGTTCAGCGCGAATGCGATCGACCTCACGCATGACGCCGTCGATGACCTCGGCATTGATGCGAACACAGTCGTACTCGCGGAAAAAGGCCCAGACGTTGACCGCCAGGGCCATCACCGCCAGACTAGCATGCCAGACCCAGTGCCATTGCAGCGTTTGTACACCGGCTCCCGCAGCCGAGGCAGCGATCGGTATCAGCATGGCGAAGAGAGCTGGTGGAAAGGCTTTCCGCTTTAATTCGCGCGTGGTCTTGGGTAGTGGATCATCCGGAATCGCATAGGCCAGACAGACTTCCTTGACCCAGCGACCGGTGCCGAGGAAATAGATGAACACCAGACTATGTACGCCTAAGGTGGTAGTTGCCGCCAGCAGGCCCAAGAAGATGTGCAGGAGAAACGTCGGATCGTCCGGGATCGAGCGACTACCTCGAAAGAAGGAGAGCCAGCCGACGACGAAGGCCGCGAGTAAGGCGACAAAATTGAAAGCCGACAGATTGACGAGGATGCGCGTCATAGCATTTCGGGTCAGGGCGGAGGTTGAATCGTCGAGGTAAACTACGCTCTGCAGGCCTATTGGGGCGACGGTTCTAACTGTGCCGGCAGGCGAAGCGGCTAGTTGTGAGTTTGCGGTGAAGGCAAGTCATTCACTTGGCTTCTCTGGCGCTATAATAGAGGGCACGAGCGGATTCCGTCGCCAGTCGGGTCGGGACCGCTGGGTTTGCCCCACTCGTGCGAGTAGAGCATGACCAGCCTCGAGTTGCTTCCAGTCACGATACTAGCGGCTTTTGACTCCTCGTTGCTGATTCCCACACTCGCCCTAGTGGGTGCATTACTCATTGGAGCGTTGGTCATTGCTGTGTTCCGTCGTTGGCAGCTGTCGGACAAACCGCTTGGCCCCAGTGCCAGCGACCAACTCGCGGAGTTTCGGTCATTGTACGAAAAGGGTGCGATTAGCGAGGAGGAGTTTAAGCGGCTCCGCTCGGTTCTTGGTGGAGAAATCCGTCAGGCGATGCACTCGCCGACCCCACCAGCCACAGCGGGAACAAGTCCGACGAGTCCCACACCCAGTGATAACCTTGAGCCGCCTCCGCCTAAACCTAACGGAGAGGATCAGCGGCCCACCTGAGTATGGCGATCCTCCTTGCGGAGTATTCCGCCAGCCCGTAGAATCCGAAACGACTTTTCCTGTGAACTTGTAACGAGGTAAGCTACTCCAGGAAACAAACGCTTGGCGGAACCAGCACTTATTCTCTTTGCTTCCGCGTTTGTTTCGGTTCGGCTACCTCGCTTCCGCCATCGCTGTTCGCAACCCCGGTCGCCGTCGAGGGCCAGGGGATCGCTAAAGGAGACCGCATGCCGACCAAAGACTCGGGATCGGGAGGAGCAGGTCGCAAGCCAACCGGAAACACCGGTCGTAGTCGCAACGCTGCTTGCTCGTTCTGTCGCAAGAACTACCGGGATGTCGGCCCTCTGGTCGAAGGACCGGGAGACGTGTACATCTGCGGCGAATGTATTGAGCTGTGCCAGTCGATTATCGATCAAGAAAAACGCCGACGCGGTGGGACTCGCTCTTCTTTAGCGCATATCCCCACGCCGCGAACCATCAAGGAAAAACTCGATCAGTACGTCGTCGGTCAGCAACGGGCTAAGAAAGTGCTTTCGGTTGCTGTCCACAACCACTACAAGCGGCTGAGTTTAGCCGAGACCTGTGGACGCGGCGACGTCGAAGTGGAAAAGAGCAACATTCTGTTGATTGGACCAACCGGTTCCGGGAAAACGCTGTTAGCGCAAACTTTGGCGCGTGTCCTCGACGTGCCGTTCGCCATCGGCGACGCTACCACTCTGACCGAAGCCGGCTACGTTGGCGAGGATGTCGAGAATCTGCTGCTCAAACTTTTGCACGCCGCCGATTTCGACATCGAAGCTGCTCAGCGGGGAATCGTCTACATCGACGAAGTCGACAAGATCGCCAAGACACAACAGAATGTCTCCATCACCCGCGATGTTTCCGGGGAGGGTGTACAACAGGCGCTGCTGAAAATGCTTGAAGGCACCGTCAGCAATGTGCCGCCTCAAGGCGGACGCAAGCACCCCGAGCAGCAGTACATTCAAGTCGACACCTCAAACATTCTGTTCATTTGCGGGGGCACGTTCGTCGGTCTGGACAATGTGATTTCCAAACGAATTGGCAAGCGAACCTTTGGTTTCGGCGGCATCGGCGGAGCCGGTGAGCAACAACTGGGCGAACTGCTTAGTCAGGTGACTTCCGACGATCTGATCGAGTTTGGCATGATTCCGGAGTTTATCGGCCGCCTCCCGGTGCTGGCTCCGTTAGATCCGCTCGACGAGGACGCTCTGATTCGCATTCTCACCGAGCCAAAGAACGCCCTGGTCAAACAGTACCAGAAGCTGTTCGAGATGGAGAATGCAGAGGTCGAGTTCGACGAAAGCGCTCTGCGAGAGATCGCTCGTCGCGCCAAGGAGCGTGACACCGGAGCGCGTGGGCTTCGCTCGATTATCGAGGAAGTGATGCTCGACATCCAGTACGAGCTGCCCGACATCGAAACGAAGACCAAATACATCGTCGATGCCGCGGTGGTGCGGGGAGAACGCCATCTGTTCGACCAGAACACGCCGCCGTCGGGGGGAGAGAAAAAGAGCGCGTAGTTGTGATTTGTCGCGACTCTACAGTCGAGCGAGAGAGGTTTTTGGCCACAAGAGCTTCTCCCGCTCAATGTTATTTCGGACCCTGGTCCGTTCAAAGAGGCCGCCATGCGTTCCAAGCCAAGGATACTCTTCGTTTGTGTGGAGAATTCCAACCGCAGCCAGATGGCCGAGGCGTTCGCTCGCATCCACGGTGGCGAAACTATCGAAGTCTTTAGTGCTGGGTCACGTCCGTCGGGGAGAATCAACCCACGGGCCATCGCCTTCATGGCCGAGCTGGGCTACGACTTGACCACGCATGCGTCGAAGTCACTCGATGAGTTCAACGGTCAGGAAATCGACGTCGCCATCACGATGGGCTGTGGCGACGAGTGCCCCTTGGTTCGTGCCCGGCGACGCGAGGAATGGCAGATCCCCGATCCACGCGATATGAGCGATCCGGAATATCGCCAGGTCCGCGATCTGATTGAGAGCAAGGTGAAGGCGTTGCTTCAGGAGTATTAAGGAGTACTTCTCAGAGTCTCCATCTGTAGAGCGTGATTACGCTGTTTGGTTATTCCCTGCTGGGTTTGTTCTCCTCGACGGCAGGTGGTGGCAAGGGAGTGGTGGGCGAAGCCGGTGGCAGGGGCACGTTCGTTGGTAAGCAGCCGCCGCACGGTTCCGGCGCGTGGACCGGCGGCAACTCCGCGAAGGGACGCTCGGTGTTAACTGGCACAATTGGGCCGGCCTGTCGTTCGCAGGCGAGCAACTGCGCCGGATAGCCCATTGCGCGATACAACCGAAACTGGGCACGGTTATAGTCGGCAATAGTCAAGAAGTAGTTGGCGTAGGCTTGTTGCAGTTGAGACAGGGCGGCCACGGCCTCTTGAGGGCGAATGACCAGTTGCAGAATGTCTCCGAAGCGTGTCGTTTCACTGAGTCCTCGCAGATTGCCAGCATAGTTGGCCAAGCCGTGTTCCAATCCCCGAGTCGCCTCTTGCACACGAACGGCAGCAGCTTCGAGTTCGGCATGAGCTTGAGCAATTTCAGCGGCAACCAGATCCTGCACGCGAAAGAGTTCCAGCACGGCTTGCAGATTCTGGGCGTCTCGCTCACGAATGCGAGCGCGATTGCCCAAGCCGAGATTCTCCGCCTGCCAGACAAATTGGATTGCCACGTCGCTGCGACCGGCCCAGCGGTTCAGGCTGTCTCCGCGTCCCGTCGCGTAAGCTCCCCCGTTGAAGAAAAATTCCGGGGAGCCATTTCCTGTCAACAGGATGCTCGGAATCAGTGGCCGCATTCGCTCCTGACGCAGTCGTTCCAAGGTTGCCTGAACCAAGGCTTGTTGCGACGCCAACTCAGGGCGCGAACGCAGACCGATGGGGATGAGGTCATCCACCGCTTGACTAGGCGAGATCAGAGTGACTTGCAGATGCGGCGGCTCCAGGGGAGTGATCACGGCGGCAGGATCGAGACGTAGCAATCGAGTCAGGTTGGCACTGGCCACGCGCCAATCTTGTCGGGCCAGCGCGACCAGCTGCTCGATCTCGGCCAGTTGAGCCTTGGCACGCTCGATCTCTACGACCGGAACGAGGTTCTTCGCCAGTTTTTCCACACGTTGAACCAGCTCGCGCGACTTCTCCAACGTGTCGAGATAGCCGGCGTAACGTCCGCGCGCTTGTTGCACTGTGAAGTAGGCTTCGGCCACGTCCAGTAGAATGTCGTTGCGAGCCGCTTGTACGTCGAACTCGCGCGACCGAAGAACTTGGCGAGCTGCCAGTGGTTCATAGATGGCATCGGTCAGGGCAAAGACACTTGTGGTGCCGACTCCGAGGATAAGCTCATTGCGGCTGTTGACGGCCAGGCCGCCGTCTAGTACTACCTGGGCCCCCCCGGTGTGCTGATAGAAGTAACTGCCCGCGTTGAAGTTGGGCACCCAGAGGGCATTGGCACGTTCCAGTTGGGCGGCGGCTTCCTGCACCCGCGCTTGGGCAATTGCGATGAGTAACGGACGCGCATCGGACAACCTTAAGGCCGTTGCCAGATTGATTGCCAGCGGTCGATCCTTTGCCGCCAGCGGGGGCTCGGCGGGACGTTTTACCTTCAAGCCTTCGCTCAGGATTGGTCCCTGGAGTACGCCATCAGGGTTAAACCCTACGGGTAATGGCGCATGAGCAGGTAATAGAGACTGTAACGATAAATTCGGTGAAGCGCTCCCTGGAGCTACGCTGGAAGGAGATGGTTCCAGTTGCAGCACAGGCCGCGTGTCCGCTCTATTGCTGTTGCTTGGAGGAGTGACGATGAGTCGTTTGTCGATGGGAGCTTGCGCCAAAACGCCAGCGCCGACCAGGCTAAAAAGCCCAGTAAGAGCAAGCTGTCGCGATCGAAGCATGGCGTACAGACCTCCCAGGAACAGGCCAGCCAAGCAACTGATTCTCTTCGTCAGCATGATTTCTCTCGTCTATAATCGACTTCCGAACTCGCCGAGTTTACCGATTTCGTGGGTTGTATCGCATGAATCCGATCGTCTTCGCAATGCGACATCCGATCACGACCCTGATGCTGGTCGTTGGTCTCATCAGTGGCGGAACGCTGGCCCTGGTCCGGATGCGCGTTGACATCTTCCCTTCGCTAAACCTACCGCGTATCTACGTTTTTCTTCAGTTTGGCGGCATGAGTCCCGCTCAGATGGAAGGGTTGATTGTCAACCAGTTTGAATTGGCGTTTCAATATGTCGATGGCATACAAGAAGTCGAGTCACGATCCATTCAGCAGGTCGCCCTGATCAAGCTGTCGTTCTTCCCAGGCACGGACATGGGAGCGGCTCAAGCCCAAGTGGTGGCAATGGCCAACCGAGCAATGGCGCGCATGCCGCCTGGCACGCTTCCCCCGATGGTCATGCGCTTCGATGAAGGGAACATTCCCGTGGGCTATCTGGTCTTTTCTAGCAAGACCACGCCGTTGGGGTTAGTCGCCGATTATGCCCAGAACATCATACGACCTCTGGTGCAACAAAACGTGCCCGGAACGGTGGCAGTCTCTCCGTTCGGGCCAAACGTCCGCACCATTCTGGTCAATCTCGATCCGCAAAAGCTGCAAGCCTACAATCTCTCGCCCAACGACGTAGTCGAATCGCTGATGGAGGGAAACGTGATCGTACCGGCGGGCAACCTCTACATCAAGGATCAGATGCCGCTGGTTCCGAACAACGCTCTGGTATCGAACATTCAAGAGCTAGGCAATATTCCTCTAAAGAAGGGGAGAAATGTCTACATTCGTGATGTGGCCAGAATCGAGGACAGTACCGACGTCAACTATGGCTATGCCACGGTGGACGGCAAAAAATCGGTCTACCTTCCCATCATCAAAAAGGACACGGCTTCGACGCTCACGGTGGTGGCCGATATCCGTAACTCGATGGAGGTGTTCAAAGCCGCCGTCCCCGAGGATGTGGAAATCTCCTTCGAGTTCGACGAATCACCTACAGTTGTGGCGGCCATTCGCAGTGTCGCCACCGAGGGAATGATCGGGGCGAGTCTGACCGGTCTGATGATTCTCCTGTTTTTGCGAGATCTGCGCAGCGTGGTCGTGGTTGTGCTGAACATTCCACTGGCCCTGATGGGGTCGCTGTTCGGACTGTATCTCACTGGCAACACGATCAACATTATGTCGCTGGGCGGGATGGCGCTGGCTATTGGTACTCTGGTTGATGAAGCCACTGTCGAGATTGAGAACATTCACAAACAGATGGAGCACACCGAGTCGATTGCTCGGGCGGTTCGCAGTGGCAATAAGCAGACCGCAGTACCTCGTCTGTTGGCGATGTTGTGCATCCTCTCAGTGTTCATTCCTGCATTCATCATGACCGATCCGCTGCACTCGTTGTTCCTGCCGTTGGCTCTGGCGGTTGGCTTCGCTATGATCACTTCGTATCTGCTTTCCAGCATGCTAGTGCCAATCATCTGTGTCTGGCTGCTCAAGCCAATCCCTCATGGCCAAAGCGCGCAGACCCCTTCACTGTTTGAACGTATTCAGGCGAGGTTCGCCTCTCTGGTGGAGATTCTTGTTCACCTACGCTGGGTGATCGTGCCGGCCTACTTGGTGGTATGCGGGCTGATTCTGCTGTTTGTCGGCCTGCGGTTGGGAACCGAATTGTTTCCTCAGATCGACTCCGGCGAGTTTGTGCTTCGCTATCGTCCGCCGCTGGGCACCAATTTTGAGCTGACCCGTCAGATGGGGGTGAAAATACTAGAGACCATTCAGGAGGAGGCCGGGCCAGAGAACGTCGATATTTCGATTGGCTATGCCGGCCAGATCGCTCCGAACTTCGGCATGAACAACCTCGTACTATTCATGCGTGGCCCTGATGACGGCTGGATGCGTGTGAAACTCCGCAAAGGATGCGGAATCGAACTGGATGAGTTTCGCGAGCGACTACGTCAGCGTCTTCCGGAAAAGATAATCCCCTGGTTCGCTAAGCTGCTGGAGGAATACGGCGTGGCGGAGAAGACTGCTGTTGCTCGGGCTAAACATTGTCAGTTCGGCTTCGAGCCAGGCGACATTGTCTCCAAGGTCATGAGTTTCGGCGCTCCCAATCCGATCGAAGTGGTTGTCGCGAGTCCGAACATGCCCGACGCTCGTGCCCATGCCGAGAAGATTCGAGCGGAGATGCAAAAGATCCCGTTTCTCCGCGATGTGGAGTTTCAACAGACACTAGAGTATCCGACAGTCGAGGTCAACATCGACCGTGAGAAGGCTGGCTTGTCTGGAGCAACAGCCAAGCAGGTTGGCGACGGCATCATCGTGGCCACGTCGTCAAGCCGCTTTGTCGCTCTGAACTACTGGCAGAACCCCAAGACTGGCTTCGATTATCAAGTCGAAGTGTTAGTTCCCACCACGCGCATGACTTCGTCGATGCAGGTAGCCGAGTTGCCGCTCCGCGAAGTTTCTCCCGTGACCAATTTGTTAGTACGCGATGTGGCCGAAATTCGCGAAAGCACCATGCCGGGTCAGTACGATCGACTTTCGTCGCAACGTTATCTAAGCCTGACCGCTAATGTGGAAGGGGAAGATATGGGACGAGCCACCCGACAAGTGGCGCAAGCGATCAAGGCCGCTGGTGATCCGCCGCGCGGTGTCCGCGTCATAACCCGCGGCCAGCTCAAGCCAATGATCGAAATGTTCGAGTCGCTGGGCATCGGGCTGGCCATTGCCGTCCTTGTCATTCTGATTTTGCTGACCGGTTATTTCGAGTCGCCTCGCCTGGCGATCATCTCCGTCAGCGCCGTGCCCGGCGTACTCAGCGGGGTGACCCTGATGTTGTACTTCACTGGCACGACCCTAAACATCGAGTCGTTCATGGGGACGATTATGTGTATCGGAGTGTCGGTATCCAACTCGGTTATGTTGGTGACGTTCATCAACGAACACTGGCGCAGCGGCATGGCCGCCACCCAGGCTGCTATTCGTGGGGCTGCCGACCGACTGCGACCTGTGGTGATGACCGCCACAGCCATGACCGTTGGCATGATTCCGATGGCACTGGCACTGGAAGCCGGCAGTGAGATGCAAGCTCCGTTGGGACGGGCGGTCATTGGCGGCTTGATAGTTTCGACCTTTGCCACCTTGCTGGCTGTCCCTTCGGTTTTCGCAGTGGTGATGGGCAACCGCAAGCCGCGTTCGGTGTCGATCTATCCGGACGATCCTGAGAGTCCGTATTACGCTCCACTGACGGGAGAAGCTGCTCATGGGCACGAACAAGAATCTTAAGATTTTTTGCATCCTCTTTGTCTTGTGCTTGCCGTGCGGGTGCTCGAAGAAGCCTCCGATGGAGCGTCCCATTTCCAACGAGCCAACTGTCAAGGTGGTGCGCCCTCAGATGCGTGACATTCTGATCGAAGTCGGCCAGCCGTCGTTTATAGATGCCTACGAGCAGACAGCCATCTACGCCAAACTACCCGGCTTTATCGAACAATGGAACGTGGATATTGGCGATCGGGTTAGTAGGGATCAGGTGTTGGCGACGCTGTTTATTCCGGAACTACTGCAGGAGCATGCCCAGAAAAAGGCCCAAGTGGAAATGGACATGGCTTTGGTTGCTCAAGCCGAAAAGTTGGTCGAGGTGGCGGAGGCCAATCTCAAAGCGGCAATAGCTCAAGTGCGGGAAGCCCGAGCGAACGTCGGCAAGTATTCGGCTCTGGTGAAACGCTGGACGTCGGAAGTGAACCGCGAATCCGGGCTTGTCCGTGATGGCGTTGTGTCGCCACAGATTCTCACCGAGTCGCAACGTCAACTCGAATCCAGTCAGGCTTCGGAAACAGCGGCGATTGCCTCTGTGACGACGGCGGAATCGAACCAGTTAGCCCGACAGGCGGATCTGGACAAGGCGAAGGTGGATGTCTTGGTGGCCAAGGCACGGGCCAAAGTCTCCGACGCCGATGAAAAGCGGCTGGCCGCTCTGATGGGATATACCAAACTGACGGCCCCGTTCGAGGGCATCGTGGTGCTGCGGAATGCCAACACTGGCGACTTCGTCCTCCCCGCCACAGGCGATCCGTCGGCTTCGCCACGCTCTGCCGATCAGTCTACGACGAAGGGAGCGCCCATCTACGCGATTGCTCGGACCGATATCGTGCGTGTCTATGTGGATATTCCGGAACAACATGCTAATCTGATTGTCAGTCGGGTCGATACCAAACGCGATCCCGCCTTGGTGCCGACCAAGGCCATCGTGCGCATCCCCTCGTTGGGCAACGAAGAGATACACGCTGAGGTGACACGCACTTCATGGGCGCTGAACGTCAAGAGTCGGACTCTGCGTGCGGAAGTCGATCTGCCCAACCCCAAGGCCGTTCTGCTTCCGGGCATGTATGCCTACGGACGTATCTTGATTGACCGCCGCAGGGAGCTTTGCTTACCACGTTCCGCGATCGTGGAAATTGGGAACGACACCTGTTGTTATCTGCTGCGTGAGGGCAAGGCGGTGCGAGTGGTTTTGCAAACACGGCCTGGCGATGCCAACTGGGTCGGAGTAAGTAAAAAACGCGAAGGCAATAGTTGGCAGCCGATGACCGAGGCCGACGAGGTGATTGAGAGCGATCTGTCGGAACTCTCCGATGGCAAAGCCGTCAAGGTGCTTCGCTAGTGGCCCGGGCTTGTCAGAGTCTGGCATTCCGCTATGATTCATCTCTTACGAGATTGCAAGCATTCTCTGCTGTGGAGTTGATTCGTCATGGGCATGCAGTGCGATATTTGTGGCAAAAAGCCCGTTGGAGGCAATCAGTATACTTACCGTGGTAAGGCCAAGTACCTCGGCGGAATCGGTCGCAAAGTGACGGGGATTAGCAAGCGTCGCTACAAACCGAACTTACAGACGTTGCAGTGTCAGGACGGTGGTTCCGTGGTGACTAAGCGTGTCTGTGTGAAGTGTATCCGCACTGGCTTGGTGCAGCGTCCGATCAAGCGCAAAGCCTTCTCGATGCCGAACCTGTGAGCGGCCAGACGTTAACCCTGGACGAAGTCCGCTGGATCGCCCATCTCGCGCGACTAGAGTTGAGCGAGGCCGAGTTGGAGATGATGACCCGCCAGCTCGGTGCAATCGTGGAATACGTTGCTCAACTACAAACTCTCGACACGGAAGGAGTCGAGCCGTTGGCCCACGCGCTTCCCGTGAGTAACGTCTTCCGTGACGATGTTCCTGGAGAACCCTTGCCCGTCGATCAGGCCGTTGCCGCCGCTCCTGACCGACGAGTGACGCCGCGCGGCGAACGCTTTTTCGCGGTGCCTGCCGTGCTGGAGTGACACCGTGTCGCGGACGCAACTGACGGCCAGCCAACTACTCGATCAACTTCATCGCGGCGAGGTAACGGCCGAAGCTGTGGCCGATGACTTTCTTCGCGCCATTGGCGATCGCAATACTCTGCTTCAGGCTTTTCTTCACGTCGATGAAGACGACATCTTGCAGCAGGCTCGTCAAGTCGATACTCGACGACGGCGCAGCGAACCACTTGGACCGTTGGCCGGGCTACCCGTCGCCATCAAGGACGTCATCTGCACCAAGGGGCAACCGACCACTGCGGGCAGTAAAATTCTCGCCAACTTTCGTCCTCCCTACGATGCCCACGTCGTGGAACGCCTCCGCGCCGCCGATGCGATCCTCTTGGGCAAAACCAACTGCGACGAGTTCGCGATGGGATCGTCCAACGAGAACAGCGCCTACGGTCCAGCACGCAATCCCTGGGATCCCAGCCGGATTCCGGGCGGTTCGTCCGGAGGAAGTGCCGTCGCGGTTGCCGCTTGCCTCGCTCCGCTGGCTTTGGGGACCGATACCGGCGGTTCGGTTCGCCAACCCGCCGCACTGTGCGGCATCGTCGGCTTGAAGCCGTCTTATGGCCGCGTGTCCCGCTACGGTGTATTGGCCTACGGCAGTTCGCTCGACCAGGTGGGGCCAATGTCCCACGACGTCCGTGACTGTGCCCTGTTGCTCGAAGCGATTGCTGGCCACGATCCGCGCGACGCTACTTGCGTCGATCACCCCGTGCCCCGCTATGCGCAACGCCTCGACGAGCCGTTCGCCTCACTGACCATCGGCTTGCCTCGCGAGTTCTTTGCCGAGGGGCTGTCGTCCGAAGTAGAGCAAGCCGTTCGTGCCGCTGTCGAGGTCTACCGTGGGCACGGTGCCACGATCCGCGAGGTGTCGCTGCCACACAGCAAGTATGCTCTGGCGACGTACTATCTGGTGGCCACGGCGGAGGCGTCGAGCAATCTGGCTCGCTACGACGGGGCGCACTTCGGCCATCGCTCGACCGACCATCGCGGACTGATCGACATGTACTGCAAGTCGCGCGGGCAAGGCTTCGGCGCGGAGGTCAAACGCCGCGTCATGCTTGGTACCTATGCCCTGTCGAGCGGCTACCGCGACGCTTACTATCTCAAGGCGTTGAAGGTTCGACGCCTGATTCGCGATGATTTCGACCGAGCCTTCGCCGAGTGTGACGTGCTGTTGGGGCCGACCTCTCCGACGGTGGCTTTTTCTTTGGGTGAGCGAGTCAGTGATCCGCTAGCGATGTACCTGGCCGACATTTACACCATTAGCGGCAATCTCGCTGGACTCTGCGGAATTAGCATTCCTTGCGGATTCAGCGCTTCTGGTCTGCCCATTGGATTGCAACTGCTGGCCGCACCCTTGGAAGAAGAGAAGCTGCTCCGAGTGGCTCGACTGTATGAGCGCGCCACCGACTGGCACCTTCGACGACCGTCTCTTCCTAGCTGAACCGACTAGCGCGAATACGCCAATCGAGTTGATCCACAATTGTCGAGAACTTCACTCCTCGATCTTGGCATTGTCGTAGAAATACTTTACCTTCGAGAACTAGTTTTCTTATTCCTTCGGTCGCGGTCGGGTGTATTATGTCGTGCCGCCGACGAGTTGTAGTTACGGGGCTAGGAGTGGTCTGCCCGTTGGGGTCGGATCTGGCCACACTCCGACATGCGCTGCGCGAAGGAAGAAGCGCGGTTCGACCGATTCGCGGGTTCGATGCCGCAGCGTTGCCGGTGCGAATCGCGGCCGAGTTGGACGGCTTCGACGCCCGCAATTATCTCGATAAAAAGGATCGCAAGTTGCTGAAAATGATGGCGCGAGTCGTGCAGATTGCCGTGGCCGCTTCGCGCCTGGCTCTGGACGATGCCCAGCTGAAGACGCCGCTTGCGGATCCGAACCGGCTCAGTGTGGTGTTCGGCATCGGCACGATTCCCGGCGATCCCGCCGATCTTGGTCCCGCCTGTCGGGCCAGCTTCGACTCAGCGCGAGGCACGATCGACTTGAAGAAGTGGGGACGCGAAGGGATGGCCGAGCTTCCGCCGATGTGGATGCTCAACCACGTTCCCAATATGGCGAGTTGTCATGTCTCGATTCTCCACGATGCTCGAGGACCGAACAACACCATCACGCAATCCGATGTCGCGGGATTGCTCGCTTTGGGCGAAGCGATGAACGTGATCCAACGCGAGGCCGCCGATGTGGTGCTGGCCGGCGGAGCGGACACCCGCACTTCGGTCATTCCTATGATCCGCTACCCCATGTTCGTTCAGGTGTCCCATCACCAGGACCCGCCCTGGGCCACCCCTCGTCCCTTCGATCGCGACCGCGACGGCACCGTGCTGGGGGAAGGCGGCTGTGTCATGGTGCTGGAGGAATTGGACCATGCGCGAGCGCGCAGGGCACGCATCTACGGCGAACTCGTCGGCTTCGCTGCCGGCTTCGATCGCGGACGTTCGGGGCAAGGCTTTTCGCGCGTGATTCACACCGCCCTGCAGCGTGCCGAGCTTGAGGCCGACCAACTCGATCAGGTCAATGCCCATGCTCCCGGTACGCGCGAGGATGACGCCTGGGAGGCGCGAGCTTTGGCGGGTGTCTCCGCTCCAGTGGTGGCCATCAAAAGCTATCTGGGAAATCTGGGAACCGGAGCTAGCTCCACGGAGTTGGCCGCGAGTCTCGTTGGGCTCGTCGAGGGGTGGCGACCGGCCACCCTAAATCACGATAATACTGATCCTGATTGTCCTGTTTGGGTAGCTCGACACGTTGAAGCAATCCAGCGAGATTATGTACTGAAACTCTCGGCCACCGAACAGGGACAATGTGCCGCTCTGGTTGTTCGTCGATGGGCAGACTGAGCTAAGCGAGGAGGCGGGTTGCCGCGGGGAGACGGAGCATGCGACGAGTCGTCATCACCGGGATGGGAGCGATCACGCCCCTAGGCGAGACCGTCGAGGCGTTGTTCCGTTCTCAACTTGCCGGACAAAGTGGCGTCGGCCCCATCACCAAGTTTGATGTCTCGACTTTCCCCACTCGCATTGCCGCCGAGGTGCGCGACTTCGATCTGTCGCGGCATCTACGCCAGCCGCATCTCTGGCAACATGCGTGCGAAGCTAGCCGTTTCGCTGCTGCCGCTACTCAACAGGCACTCACGGATGCCGGCATCTTGACGGGAGGCGATCGCAGCCGCTTCGGCGTCTATCTGGGAACAGGCGAAGCGACCCATGAGGTACCGTTGTTGCTGGAATTGGTAGCGCGAACCTACCAGCCCGAGTTGCGCGACATCGACACCGTCGAGATGGGGCGACTGGGGCCACGCTGTTACACTCCGGGCGGTCAGCACGAGCAAGAACTGCACATGGCGTCAGCACATCTAGCCGACTATTTCGATCTACAAGGTCCGAATTACAGTTGTCTGACCGCGTGTGCGGCCGGAACTCAGGCGATTGGCGAGGCGTTGGAGTTGATCCGCCGCGACCAGGCCGATCTGATGCTGGCGGGCGGTGCCCATAGCATGATCTACCCCACGGGGGTGACTGGCTTCAGTTTGTTGACTGCTTTGTCTACCCGCAACGACGAGCCGACCCGCGCCTCGCGACCGTTCGAGCTGCGCCGCGATGGTTTCGTGCTCGGCGAAGGGGCCGGTGTGGTGGTTCTCGAAGAGTTGGAGCATGCGCGGCGACGCGGGGCGCGAATCTACGCCGAATTGACCGGCTACGGCTCGACTGCCGATGCTTTTCGCGTCACCGACACCCACCCCGAGGGACGCGGAGCTGTCGCCTGTGTCCAAGCTGCCCTGCGCGATGCGCGACTGTCTGCCGAAGAGATCGGCTACATCAACGCCCACGGTACTAGCACTCGACTGAACGATCTGGTCGAGACGCTGACGATCAAGCAGGTGTTCGGCGAACAGGCCAAGCGTGTGCCGATCTCGTCGAGTAAAAGTATGCTCGGTCATCTGATCGGCGCAGCCGGTGCGGTCGAACTGATCATCTCCGTTATGGCCCTGCAACACGGCGTGTTGCCTCCCACAATCAATCTCGATATACCGGATCCGGAATGTGACTTGGACTACATTCCGCATCAACCGCGGGAAGTCGCCGTGCGCCACGTTCTGAGCGAAAGTTTTGGCTTCGGTGGGCAAAACGCGGCACTCATCGCCAGCCGCTTTGACGGCTAACAGGAAGCTGGCTTACTCGGGGTACAGTCCAGCGACCCACTGTTCGTAGCCGTTGTACAGGCGCGTTGCAAAGCGTTCGCCGGTGTCGAGCATGCGCTCCTCGGCCTGGCTCCAGCGCGGATGTGGCACCTCTGGGTTGACGTTAGCGAAGAAGTCATACTCATGCGGCGATAACGTGTTCCAAAAGGTTCGCGGCTGCTCGTCGGTCAGTTCGATCTTGACCAACGACTTGGCGCTCTTGAAGCCGTACTTCCACGGCACCACCAGCCGAATCGGCGCACCGTGTTGTTTCAGCAGCGGATGTCCGTACATGCCCGTGGCGAGAATGGTCAAGTCGTTGGTCGCTTCGGTGAGAGTCAGCCCCTCGGTATAGGGCCAGGGATAGGAGCGGTCACGCTGACGGCTGGCCTCTTCGGGTCGGTCGAAGGAAACGAAGCGAACGTACTTCGCGCCCGGCAAAGGTTCGACCTTCTTCAGCAAGGCGGCCAGGGGAAAGCCAGTCCAAGGCACCACCATGGCCCAGGCTTCGACGCAGCGGAAGCGGTAGATTCGCTCCTCGAGGGGAATCAGATGAATCAGCTCGTCAATGTCGTAAATTTTCGGCTTGGCTACCAAACCTGCGACTTCGAGCGTCCAGGGCAGCGGAGTAAACGAACCAACATGCTTCCACACCGACTTGAACAGGGAAAACTCGTAGAAATTGGTGTAGCGAGCGGCGGCGGCTTCATCGGTCAAAGGACGGCCCGCGTCCCGATGCAACGGATGCAATCGTGCTGGATAGAGTTCCCGAGCGGGCGGCACATAGGCTTGCGGATCGAGTACCTCGCGATCACTGCCTGGTCGCAGCAACCAGCCGATTCCGCCGGCAACTCCGCCGAGGCTGAGTCCGCCCGCTGCCCACAACCAACGTCGTCGCGACAGGGCAACTTTGGGCGGAGTGATTTCTTTCTCCGGCGCGTTCCACGGTTCAGGCATGATGGATGTCCTCGCATGTTCACATCAACATACTAGACATGCTAACCGGAACGAGGTGTTCTGGAGAAGCCCTTTGCTCTCAATCAAACTCTCCTCACCCCCGGCCCCTCTATTCAGAGGGGCAAGGGGAGAATAACACGAACCAACGCCCCAACTGCGTAACTCCTATCTCTTTTATCCCACTTCCTGGGGCACTGCTTGAGGAACCGAAGCCACTTCGTTGGTGGTTCGGCGAAGGTGCGGGATCACTTCACGGGCGAACAGTTCCATGCTGCGGCGCGTTTTGTCATGCTCGACAGCCCCGGTTTGGCAGCCGGTCAGAATTACGCCAGCTCCCAGTTCGCGTTGATAGTGAGCTAGTTTCTGCCGCACCGTCTCGGGACTGCCGACGATCGCATAAACGCCTTTCTCGATGTCGTCCCAACTTTGCACCTCGGCGAGGAAATACTTGCGATTCTTCAGCATCGCCAAGGCCGACTTCGGTGACGTGTAACCTGGTGGTGAAAGTGTGATGTTCTTGAGCAACTTCTTGATGAAGTACCAGAAGTGCGGCTCAAATTCCTCGCGGGCCTGGCGGTCGGTCTCGGCGACGTAGACCGGCACCCCCCAACCCATCTGAGTCGACTCGGGGGTGTAGCCGGCTCGCTCGCAAGCCTCGCGGAACTGACCGAACACTCGACGAAACACGTCGATATGGAAATAGGGAATGCCCATGTAGCAAAATCGCCTGCGAGCGACGAAGTCGATGGTCTCGGCACTGCCAGAGCCGGGGATCCAGATCGGCGGATGCGGCTGCTGCAAGGGGCGCGGCCAGGGGTTGACGTAGCGATAGAAGTAGTGTTTGCCGTTCCAGGGAAATGGTCCGGGCGTGGTCCAGGCCTTGAGAATCAGTTCCAACGATTCAGCGAACCGTTCTCGCGCTCTTGTCGGATCGAGATTGTAGGTAAAATACTCCGGGCCGCCGCCGACCACCATGCCCGCGACCAGTCGACCGCCCGACATGACGTCGAGCATGGCGAACTCTTCGGCGACACGCAGCGGCGGATTATACAGTGGCAGGGCGTTGCCGATCACGGCGAGGCGGCAACGCGAAGTTCGCTGCGTCAAGGCGGCGGCGATGAGATTGGGCGAGGGCATCAGGCCGTAGGCGCTCTGATGATGCTCGTTGACGCAGATCCCATCGAAGCCGAGTTGGTCGGCATAGGCGAGCGTGTCGATGTAGTCGCGGTACAAATCGTGCCCTTTGACCGGGTCGTACAGGGCGTTGGGGATCCAGACCCAGGCCGAGTCGTACTGCTGCTCGAAGTCTTCGGGCAGGTACGGCCACGACATCAGATGAAAGAAGTAGAACTGCATCGCCACGCCCTCCCGTTTGTGGAGATCGACTCACACCTGGACTGTTCGCCGCTCCGCGACTGCTTCAAGAATCGCCGTCAAAAAGGCCGGCAGATCGTCGGGCTTGCGGCTGGTGATCAGGTTGCCGTCGCGAACCACTTCGGCATCGACGTAGGTAGCCCCGGCATTCTGCACGTCGTCCTTGATGGCGAAGAAGCAGGTCGCCTTGCGGCCTTTGAGGGCTTGGGTCGAGCAAAGCACCCACGGGCCATGACAAATCGCCGCCACCACTTTGTCTTGCTCGGCCATTGTGCTGACCAGCTTCAGAATGGCCTCATGACGCCGCAGATAATCCGGAGCGAACCCACCAGGAATGACGAGCAAGTCGAAGTCATCGGCGCTGACCTCCCGAGCCGCCTTATCGCTCTTGCAGGGATAGCCGAGCTTGCTGGGATAGGTCTGTCCCGCCTCGGGGCCGACGAGCGTGACTTTGCAGCCAGCTTCTCTTAGTCGATATACCGGATACCAAATTTCCATTTCCTGGTACTGTTGCTCGACCAGGACGCAAGCGCGCACACCTTTGAGGTTCATCGTTGGTTCTCCACGAGCGAAGGTTGAGGAATCGAGCGAATGGGGCCACAGTGTTCTGGATAATTTTCGCGATACCAGGCGAGAGTTCGTTCCAGTCCTTCGGCAAAACGAACGGACGGCGCGTAGCCCAGTTCTCGGCGAGCGCGGTCAATGGAAAAGTCGAGGTTCAGACCGAGAAACTTCAATCGTGCCTGAGTCAATCGAGGCGGTTCGCGGAATCGCAAAGCTCGTGCGAGCGGCTCCATCCACCAGGCCGTAATTCGCGCTAACCACACTGGTGAGCGCAGCCACGGTCGCGGAATTCCCAGTCCATCGGCGACGCCGTTGATGAACTGTTTCTTGGTGACACGCTCGCCATCGGTGAGGTTGTAGACGCGGCCTTCGACGCCCGGTCTGTCAGCGGCCAACTCGGCGGCCTGCACCAGGTTGTCGATGTAAATCGTGTTGAGAGCCTGTTCGCCAGACCCCAGCCACCAGACGATGCCGGCCCGCAGATTCTGCACTAATCGGGGCAGCAACGTGCGATCCCGCGGTCCATAGATGAAGCCAGGCCGTAGGATCACGACGGGCAGTTGCTGCTTTTGGTGATATTCCAGAGCGAGATTCTCCGCTTCGACTTTGCTCTGGGTGTAGCCGTCGATGTGCCGACTCGGCAGCGATTCGCTCTCGTCAGTGCCATAGTGATTTCGCGCAGCATAGACGCCCAGACTGGAAAAATGCACGAAGCGACGAACCCGCCCGACACTGGCTTGAAGGAGCTTTCGCAACCCTTCGACGTTGATTTGGCGGTACTCGTCGACCGATCCCCAGTCGCCCACCTTAGCCGCGGTGTGAAAAACCTGATCCACTTCGTCGAACAGCTGCGCCGGCCAGCTCTGCAAGTCGCCGCGAACGACTCGTACTCCGCGTTCCTGAAGCGACGTAGCGTCGGTTCCTTCTCGAACCAAGGCGGTCACTTGATCGCCCCGTGCCAGCCTGGCATCGACCAGATGGCTACCCAGAAATCCCGTTGCGCCTGTGATCAGACAGCGTGTCATGCTTCATGCCTCCCGCCAGGTCTTTCTTCGGACCTCCTCGCCTGATCGACAACCCTGCGTATCATACACGATGCCTCGCTTTGCACACCCCAAGGGAGAACACACCGATGCAACAGGCGAAATACTGGGTAATGGGCGGACTGTGGCTGGCCGCTGTGGTTGTCGGCTTGATTCTACTGAGTCCAAGTAACGGGCAGTCAAAAAAGGGCAAGCAGGAGTGGCTGCATCCCGAGGATCCGACGCTGCCGATCGATTTCAAATTGCAAGGAGAGTATGTAGGAGACAAGATCGGCTGTCAGGTGATCGCTCTGGGCAACGGGCGGTTTCAGGCCGTGATTCTACCGGGCGGACTCCCTGGCGCCGGCTGGGACGGCGAGAACAAAAGCCTGATGGACGGCAAGCTGGACGGAGAGAAGATCGCCTTCGAGCCAACCAAGGGCAAACGGCGCTACAAGGCCCAACGGCCTGAGGAGTTTTCTGCCACGCAAAAGTTCCCTCCTAAAGGGCACAAGGACTATACCGCGACCCTCACCGGCGATACGCTGTCGCTCATGACTGAGGACGGCAAGCAACTACAATTGAAAAAAACCGAGCGAAAAAGTCCGACATTAGGGGCCAAGCCACCCAAGGATGCTATCATTTTGTTCGACGGAACGAATACCTCGGAGTGGACGGGAGGTCGTTTGGACTCGAAGACCGGCTGGCTCAGCACTGAACGCCAGGACATTCGCACTAAGCGGAAGTTTTCCAACTATACCGTGCATGTCGAATTTTTGGTGCCGTATCTTCCCACAGCTCGCGATCAAGGGCGAGGGAACAGCGGCTTCTACCAGGTTGACATGTACGAAGTGCAGATTCTCGATAGCTTCGGGCTGGAAGGCAAAAACAATGAGTGTGGCGGAATCTACAGTTTCAAGGACAGTGCTGTGAACGCCTGTCTGCCGCCGTTGACCTGGCAGACGTATGACATCGACTTTACCAATGCCGTACGTGACGAGAGCGGCAAGAAAGTGAAGAATGCCCGAATCACCGCGAAGTTGAACGGCATCACGATTCACGACGACTACGAGATTCCCGGCAAGACTGGCGGTGCCCGCAACGAACCGGAAGGCACGCCCGGTCCGCTGCAATTCCAGGGGCACGGCAACATTCTGCAATTCCGCAATGTCTGGATCGTGGAGAAGAAGTAACCAACGAGCCAAGAGGGACAGTCTTATCCTTATCGACTGCCCCTCTTGGTCACTCGGAAACCTCAGAGAGTCAACTTAGCATCACGCACAATTATGGCAGACCGACGATCGTCAAGGTTGGCGACAACGTTCCCGAAGTCTGAGTGAAGGTGTCGCCTGTACCATCATCTCCATTGAAGTCGATGTAGCCATTTAGAATGTTGGTGTTGTTGATGTCCATCACCAACGTGTCATTACCCGAGCCAAAACGGATGTTGACTAAGAAGTTGCCGTTGGCAACGTTGCCGTCGCCTAGGGTCAAGGTGTTGTTGCCGTTGCCCGTGCGGTAATTCAACATTCCACCCGGAGCATTAATTATAGTAAAGTCATTATCGCCGTTGCCGAAGGTGATGGAAATGTTGCCAGACACGGTAGCTAATAGCGTACCAATGCTGTTGCCATTTCCCACATTCATGAACAGATTGCCGGCGACAAAAAGCTTGCCTGAATTGTTGAGCGCGAAGTTGTAATTGCCATTTCCGTAGTTGATAAAGAGGTTGCCAAATATATTTATCCCTTCACCATCGGTCAGAACTCCTGCACCCCCACTAGACGAGATGAATGCATTCCCTGCGACAGTACCACCACCAAGACTAGCGCCCAAGTCCGCACCACTCGAAGTACCACTGCCTAAGTCTACATTTAGATTGCCGCCGATCGTGACTTGTGCGAGATTGAAGCTATTAAGCTTATTTCCAGTCAGCACGGTCACGTTACGGCCAACCGTCAGGCCATCTGCTAGCAAAACCGTAGTGTTATTCCCGTCACTGGGACTAGAGAGAGTGAGGTTGCCGCCAATTAAGTCAGCAACATTACCAACCGTAATTTGGTTATACCCTACTGCGGTGGCATTGCCTCCAATCACATTAATATTAGCACTGTTGAGGATATTTAACGTATCAAAACCAGCATTGTCGACCGCAGTGAATGATCCACCAATGCGGATCTGGCCACCTGACAAGGGCATGTTTATGGTATCATTCCCCAGGCCTGTCAAGACAGTGACATTACCACCGATAGTGGCTGTGCCCGTCCCGGTGATCTCGACGATATCATTTCCGTTCCGGGCATTGATAAACAGATTACCTGAAAAATTGTTACCTTGAAGATCAAACGTTATGGTCTGGCCTTTGTTCGCGCCAGTGATAAACACGCCACTGCCTGCTTTGAGGCCTGAGACAATTTTCCCCGCGTCATCCACCTTGAAGGTGTTATTGGCGGTAGCAGTAACAGTAAGAGGGCCTACAACGTCACTAATGAACAGATTGCCACCAATTAACTTAACGGTAGCTGGGACAAAACGACTTTCTAAGCTTTCAAGCACAGGCTTGGCACGACGAATGCGCAGCATAGTTCACTCCCGAAATTTTGCCTCACCACTAATTAATTAAATTAGGGGTTTGGGGCCGACGACTTGTTCAACTGAAACGAACCCGAGTTGTTGGTGAGATACCCTCTGTTGGATATAAAGTCTGCGCAGATTGACTCATTTCCTTAATTTCTCTTGACCCCGATGCCTGTTTAATTAATACATTCGGCAAAATCTGCATTTCTGATGCGATTGAACCATCGTGAGAATGTCTGATTTGAGGGTTGTAAAAATTCGCCTAGCAGCGTGTTAAAGGAGTTGAGCAAGAGACGCTGGAGGCATCGACTTGGCGGACGAAAGCGCAAGTGCGGCTTCGGCCAAAGAAATGGACGCCTGGGTGTTGGCGACCCTACCTCGGGCTTTAGCATTTGCGACTTCGTTGGTTGACAATTCTGCCGTCGCTGACGATCTTGTTCACGACTGTTATTGTCGGTTATTGAGCAAGAGCGAGGTCTATGATCTTCCGCGCGATGGTACAAAGCTTTTGTATCGCGCTATTACCAATGCTTGCATCAATTACGCTCGGAAAAGGCGATTTCTCAGTCTGGACGCGCTTGCCGAACAGTCTGGAACTTTGGTTGATCGTAAAGCGGAGGATCCGTGTCAAATTGTGATTCAGCGCGAGTTTACTCAAGATATGGAATCGGCGATGCGTCAGCTCACGATACCACAGCGGGCCGCTCTGGAGCTAAAGAGTCTGGGACACTCGCTGCAAGAGATCGCTGAGGCTCTGGAAACCACGCCAACCAATGCTGGCGTGTTGGTCCATCGAGCGCGGCAAACGTTGGCGAGGGTGCTCCAACTCGACGAGGAGAAGTTCGCATGAATTCACTTTCTGCCGATTCTCTCGATGCTACTGTGCGTGACTGGCTCGATCGACAGGCCGAGTCGCACGATCCGCGCCCGTTGTTTGAACGGATCCAACGCACGCTGGGACGTCTGCCTCGCTCGCAATCGCGACGTCACTGGGCTTGGCCGATGGTCGCCGCTGCTGCCGTGATTGCTACATTTTTGCTCTGGCAAGAGTCAGTTCCTGCTCGCACCAGCGCCAAACAACTGGTTCAGGAAGCACGCAAGGTGCATCTGTTGCCGTTGGACCGCTGCTACTTGGTTGAACTTCGCAAGGAATCGGAATTATTGGAAGAAGCGTCGCCCGTGGTCCCGCCGCGCGTCACTCATCTTTGGACACGGGGCGATCGCTTTTTTGTGGAAGCCACTGATCCCCAGTTCAGGCGGACCTGGGGTCGCGATGACCAAGGCCGAGTCTGGATGGCCTTTGGTCCGCATCGAGCTATTCGCATCGAACCCGACGAGGTGCCGCGCTGGCTTAATCTGTACTGCGACACGTTGACGATGCAGCCCGAGGCTTTGTTGGGTGAATTGCTGACGCACTTTGAACTAACTCGTGAGCCATCGCCCACCGATAGCGCCTGCCACATCGTTCGGGCACGGCGTACTTTCGATCATCCGTTGGCGGCGCTTCGTTCCGCTGTACTGGAACTGGATAGCGAGACCAAAGTCTTGCGTCGTCTGACGCTGGAACGGATGCGGCAGGGGCGACTTGTCGCCACTGTCACCTACACTCTGGCGGAGACGCGACTACTCGACTCCGACAAATACGAACTCGAAGGGCATCTGCAAACTCCGTATGAAATCTACACACGCGACCATCGCCCCGAACGCCGTTTGGTTTACTTGAAACGCTGGTTCGGTCCTCATGCCGTACTGTGGTTTCCCCCCCAAACACGCCCTTAACCCTCCGAACCGCATAAAGGGAGGCTGCCAATGCTTCGATTTTTCAGCGTGTTCCTGCTGGCTGTCTTGCTGCTGATGTCCAGTTACTCTGCCGGACAGGACGGCCCCAAGGACAAGAAAGCTGATCCTGAGAGACTGTTTCGGTTAATCGACCGCGATAACGACGGCAAACTCTCTCGAGAAGAGTTTGAACGATTCACCAGCAGCGCTCCACTGCTGAAAGGCAAAGGAAAGGGCAAGGAGAACCCCAAACTCCGTGGCTTGGCCTTTGATCGGCTCGACACCGACCGGGACGGGTTTCTCTCGGTGGAAGAGTTCAAACCGTTCGGCGCTCAGCGACCGGGGATGGGGAAATTCAAGTTCAACAAGGAGAAAACGGATCCTAAACAAGAGGCAACTGCTGAGCAACCCGCTACTGCTGAAGGCATCGCCTTTTTCGAGAAGAAGATCCGTCCCGTACTCATCGCCGAGTGCTTTCACTGTCATTCCAGTGAGAAGGGCAACAAGATCCGCGGCGGCTTGACCCTGGACACTCGTGAGGGGTTGCGCAAAGGCGGCGATTCCGGACCAGCGGTGGTGCCAGGCCGACCGGATCGCAGTTTATTGATAAAAGCGATCCGACACGTCGATGAAAAGCTGGCCATGCCGCCTAAAAAGAAGCTCGACGACAACATCGTTCGCGACTTCGAACAGTGGGTCCGCATGGGCGCGCCCGATCCACGCGATGGAGCGAAGATTGCTCGTGCCGAGATCGACATCGAAAAGGGACGTGAGCATTGGGCGTTCCAGCCCGTTGGTAAACCGAAGATGCCCACGGTCAAGAACACGGATTGGCCGCGTACCGAGGTGGATCGGTTCATCCTGGCCACGCTGGAGGCTAAGGGTTTATCTCCCGTCGAAGATGCCGACCGACGCACCTGGATTCGCCGCGTCACGTTCGACCTCCTTGGGCTGCCGCCTTCTGTGCAAGAAGTCGAGGCGTTTGTCAACGATCGCTCTGAGAAGGCTTACGAACGCGTGGTCGATCGACTGCTGGAGAGTCCGCACTTCGGCGAGCGGTTCGGACGACATTGGCTGGACGTGGCTCGTTATGCTGAAACCAGCGGCAAGACCGTGAACCTGAACTACCCACATGCTTGGCGTTATCGCGATTGGGTTATCGCTGCCTTCAATAAGGACAAACCCTACGATCAATTCGTCCGCGAACAGATTGCGGGCGATTTACTACCCGCTGCTAGTGCTCAGCAACGGGCCGAGAATCAGATCGCGACCGGTTTTCTCGCCATCGGTCCCAAGGCCCACAACGAACGGAATCGACTTCAATTTGAGATGGACGTGGTGGATGAACAGATTGACACGACAACCCAGGCCATTCTGGGACTGACCGTCAGCTGTGCCCGCTGCCACGATCACAAATTCGACCCAATTCCTCAGCGGGACTACTACGCGATGGCCGGCATCTTCCGAGCCACTCAGACCTGTTACGGTACCATCCCCATCATTCAAAATGTGCATCCCTCGCCGTTGCTTCCGCTGAGCGAGGATTCGGGCCAGCCTGCTGGACGCGAGAAACTCTCGGCCCGAGAACGCGAGAGTATCGTTAATCAACTCGATCGCCTCAAGCAACGACAAGAAGAACTCCGCAAAGAAGGCAATCTATTCGGGAGTAATCAAGGGGTCTTTCTGAACATCCAGATACAGACTCTACGCGGTAGGCTGGATTCGTATGACGCGGACGGCAACCCGAAACTGTTGGCCATGGGAGTGCGCGAGAAGAGTTTTCGCGGAGCCAATGTCGTCTTCCAGCGTGGCGAGATAGATAAGCCCGGCGAAGTCGTACCGCGCGGTTTTGTCCAGGTACTCACTCGTGAGCCGGTCTCGATCACCCGAGGCAGCGGTCGGCTCGAACTCGCAGACTGGCTGACTGCTCCAGACAATCCGTTGACCGCTCGCGTCATGGTCAACCGCGTTTGGAGCTGGCTGTTCGGTCATGGTCTGGTTGGTTCGCCGGACAACTTCGGCACCACTGGTCAGACTCCGACTCATCCGGAGTTGCTCGATCATTTGGCCACGACCTTTGTCGAGCAGGGCTGGTCGGTCAAGAAACTCGTTCGCTATCTAGTGCTTAGCCGAACTTATCAGTTGGCCTCGACCCATTCCGATACTTGCTATGAAGTCGATCCGGAAAATACGCTATTGTGGCGCATGAGCAAGCGTCGGCTAGAAGCCGAGGCAATTCGCGATGCGATCCTGGCTGTCTCCGGAGAGTTGGAACTCACTCCTCCGGTCGGGTCGGAAATTGGTCGGTTGGGCGAAGGCTTCTCCAATGCCTTCGGTCGTCTGGGGCCAATTGAGAATCGTGTTCGTTACCGCTCGGTCTACTTGCCTGTCGCTCGCGATCTGACGATGGATGCTCTGGCGTTGTTCGACTTCGCCGATCCCAACGTGGTTGTTGGAGAGCGAGCTACAACCTCGGTACCGTCGCAGTCGTTGTACTTGTTGAACAACCCGTTTGTGATCCGCTCGGCGGAGACGATGGCTCGCCGACTGCTGGCCCGCCCTGGCGACGATCATGAGAGGATCGAGTTGCTGTACCAACGCTGTTTATCTCGAAAGCCGACGGAAAAGGAACAGCAGTTGGCGAACGAATTTCTCCGCAGCTATCCCAAGGTGTTGGAACAGGACGGTGTGCCGCGGTTGCGGCAGCGTCAAGTAACCTGGACTGCTCTGTGCCAGGCCATGCTCGGAAGTGCCGAATTCTTGTACCGGAACTAACCAGGAGACCCCAACTATGTTGTCGTTTTCGCGTCGGATGTTCCTGCAAACCACGGCTTCGGGGTTCGGCTATCTGGCGTTCGCAGGCTTGGCGACGCAGGCGGCGGAGCGCGCCACCAACCCGCTGTCGCCCAAGCCAACCCACTTTCCCGCTCGGGCCAAACGAGTGATCTTTCTGTGCATGGAAGGCGGTCCCTCGCACGTTGACACCTTCGACTACAAGCCGCGTTTGGCCAAGGACGATGGTCGGCCCATCGGCAAGGGGCGTGTGCCGTTCGCCAAGTTGCTGGCCTCGCCGTGGAAATTCAAGCAACATGGCAGCTCGGGATTGTGGATTTCCGAACTGTTCCCCGAGGTGGCCAAACAGGCTGATCAACTCTGCCTGTTACATGGCATGCACACCGATTTACCCAATCATCCTCAGGCTTTCCAGCAGATGCACACCGGCTCGTTTCAGTTTCGTCGGCCTTCGCTCGGGGCCTGGACACTCTACGGTTTGGGGACGGAGAACGACCAGCTGCCCGGCTTTGTGACCATCAGTCCACCGAACCAGAATGGCGGTCCGGTGAACTACGGCAGTGCATTCTTGCCAGCCATCTATCAGGGCACGCGAATCGGCTCGATTGGTCGATCCTTGCGAGAAGCCTCGGTAAGCAATCTCAAAAATCCGCGAAGCTCGACCAAGGCACAGCGCGCTCAGCTCGATCTCTTGCAGGCAATGAATCGAGCAGCTCTGGAACGCGATCGCGTCAACCCCGCTATCGAGGGAGTGATTGAATCCTATGAATTGGCCTTCCGCATGCAGGGTGAGTTGCCCGAAGTACTCAATCTCGACAAGGAATCGGCAACAACACGCAAACTGTACGGCGTTGGTGAGGATGGTATGGATAATTTCGCTCGCCAATGTCTCATGGCGCGACGGTTGGTCGAAGCAGGGGTGCGCTTCGTCGAAATCTGTCAAGGCGGCTGGGATCATCATCGCAATTTGCAGGAGACCCTGACCAGGAGTGCTCGCTCGGTCGATCGACCGATTGCCGGTCTGCTGACCGATTTGAAGTCGCGCGGGTTGCTCGACGACACCCTCGTCATCTGGGGCGGTGAATTCGGACGCACTCCTTACGCTCAGCTCAGCGATGGTCGCGACCATAACAATAAAGGCTACACGTTGTGGATGGCTGGCGGCGGTGTCAAGGGAGGCCTATCCTACGGCAAAACCGATGACCACGGCTATGAAGCGGTGGACGGCAAGATCCACATTCACGACTGGCACGCGACGATTTTGCACCTGCTGGGGCTGGATCACGAAAAGTTGACCTTCCGTCACGCAGGCCGAGATTTTCGCTTGACCGACGTCAAGGGCCACGTCGTCCGGGAGATCTTGGCCTAGCCTCCGTCGCAAAATGGTGTAGCGGCAGCGAGATAGGAAGCTCTTTCGCAGGCTAAAGCCTGCGGCTACTCGTCTGCGTTTACGGTAGCCGCGGACTTTAGTCCGCGATCGCAGGCTAAAGCCTGCGATCCGTTACGCTATCTGGAGAAGCGCTCTAGCAGCTGGAGGTACAACTGCCTAGTTAAGCGAACTGCTCACTGGGATCGAGACAAGAGCCAGGAGAACTCTTCATGGGATCTGGTGTGGCAGTTCGCTGCTGGCAGGGGTGATAAGTTTCTGGAGCTTCTATCCCAAGCCCAGCAGCAGAGGCACCTTGTCGCGGAGCCGTTCGATCTCAGATAGGGATTCCCCCAGATAGGCCAACAACCGCAGATCATCGCGGCTGACCACCCCGCCCGTAAACAACCAGGCTCGTACGCGGAAGAGTTTGTACAATTTTACCAGTTTGCGATCGCTAATGAAGATATTGTCTTCCTGAACCAGAGTGCGAACGAGTCGATGGAACTCCTCGAACACTTCTTGCGGAAAGAACCGCTGACGGTCGTTCAGTTCTTCGGTACCTCGGCTAGAGCGTAGCTTACGACCAAACTGAAACGTGAGGTAGCGACTCGCCTTGAGAATGTCTTCTAAGGAAGCATGACCTTCACACCAAGGCTTTTGCGACAACCCTTTGTGAACTTCTCCTTGAATCCCTAGATCGATCAGGCTCTCGAAGTCGCTCTCGGCGACGGAGCGGCTTTCAGCTTTAAGACAAAAACGATCCTTCAAAGCGGCTAATTCTGACTGCTCGGGGATTTCGTTGGTGGCGGCGAACAGCACACGCAGACGGACCGGCATTGGCACACCATCTTGATAGAACTTCTTCTCGTTGATGATGGTTAGCAGGATGTTCAGAATGGCCGAGTTCGACTTGAAGATCTCGTCAAGAAACGCCAGTCGAGCTGTGGGCAGTTTGCCTTGCTCGCGACGAATATATCGTCCCTCACGCAGTTTCGAGATGTCGATGGGGCCGACGATTTCGCCCGGTTCGGTGAATCGCGTCAACATGTATTCAAAATAGTCGCCTTCCTCCAGCCCCAGGGCGTCCTTGAACTTCAGCACTAAGTCTGACTTGGCCGTGCCCGGCGGACCGACGAGTAACAGCGGCTCCTGAGCAATCGCCGCCACCACCATCAGGTCGATCAATTCTTGCTTCTTGACGAAAAATCGCCCCAACGAGGTGCGGAATCGATTTAAGCGGGTACGCAGAGAATCTGCTTCGTCCTGCAACTCTTCGAAAGTCCAATCCTCACGGGGCAACCTTTCCGCATTCTTCGACATAGAATTTTCTCCTGTTCGCTCACGAAGAACGAACATCGCTTCAATGATTCTCTAGCAATTGACGCAGGTCGCGGTGAATTCGCCGACGAACGAGGTACTCGTCCTCATCGAGCCAACGCCGGGCCTGAGTGCCCATAGTGAAATCATCGCTCACGACAGCGAGAACCACTTTTTCCACCACATCCAAATGCGATACGCTGAAATGATTATTGGTGGTGTAGCGATCCTCAATGCCTTGCAAGGATCTGAAGAGTTCTTCTAAGCGTTTCTGGGCCACCTCGACGGGGGCCTGTCCCACGGCGCGGGCGTAGGCACAAGCTAGTCGAGTCTGGTCGCGTGGACTTTTCTGGTTGTTGGCCAGCAAGATTTGTCGCGCGGTTTGCAGAATTTGTTCGGCCTGACTGTCCCGACCAAAATAGTACCATCCTTCTGCGACATGTAGCAAAGTGCGAAGAGCGGCAGGTCCCTGATTACTCGGATAGCTACTGAAGTCGATTGACTTAATCTCCCTACCTTCCAGAATCAGATCGGCCATTTGGCGGAGAATCTGATCGATCTCATCGCGCATGCCGAGCTTTCTGAGACCTCGAAGACAAGACACGGCCACGCGATCGATCTCTTCTTGATCCTGAACGACTTTGGCGCTACGGAGCATTTTCTGGAAGCGATTCACCAGCAAATGCACCGTGTCGATTCGGCCAAAATGGCCAGCGACAAAAAGAGCTTTCTCCAGAAACAGAGCGTGATCGGTCAACCCGGGTTGATCGGTGATCTCGGGAAGTTGATCGTAGATCGGCACGGCCAGATCCAGCATGCGACGGGCAAATTCTTCTCCCACTCGCGGAGCCACCTCTAGTCCGGCTCGAACCACTCTTGCTCGCGGTTCAATACCTTTGGAATCTTTCGATACCTCGGCAAGTAAAGCATCAATTCGTCGAACCAGTTCCTGGCGATTCGTTAGGTCAGTCAACTCGGCCAAAGCCTTCTCGAAGTCGCTGACCTTTAACACCCAAAAACGATACGGATTGATCTGTTCGTCTGGTTCGAGAATCCGCGACTGATTCCGCAGCCGATCCACTACATAGCGGTTCAGCCGTTCGATTTTCCCCATCTCAGCGGCACATTCGTCGGGTAGTGAACCTGAATGTGGTTTGCCATCCAGGGCTTGCTGAATGCGATATTCAAAGGCTTTCAGCAGGAATTTATGCACTTCATCCTTATCTTGTAGAACCGACTTCGCACGCTTGCAGAGGTCGCGGGCGGCCTCATTCTCCCCGAGTTTGGCCAAGCCAAAGGCGAAGAGGAGATCGACGTAGGCTGGAGTTTGAGCGGACTTGGGTTGCTGGCCGGAATGACGGCGAACCCACTCCTGGGCCAATGTGGCCAGTTCGACCAGCCATTGGCGTACTGCGCGGAAACGCTGACTGGTTGGTTGCCCAGCGAAGCGGAGGAAACCGGGCAGATCCTGTTCGGGACGTAAGCCGTTGTGATAAAGCCGTTCCAGCAAGCGATCCCTGGCCCGGGCCAAGGCCAGCACATCGCCCCGAGCCAATAGGGTCAAATGCAGCCAGGCTAGCCACACTCCACGCACGGGAAGAACCTTTTCATACTTTTCCAAGAAACGGCTTATCGGGCCGAGTCGTTGGAGCAACTCCGCCGAGGGATTCGGTTGGCCGGCCCAATAAACTAGATAAGCAGCCAGGGCACGCAGATCCGCCGTGGCTGGCTCCTCGAGGGCCAGCAGACGGTCCAAGTCTTCGCCGCTGATCTCAGGCGAAGTCGCTCCGTGTTGTGTCACTTTGCCGACCCAGGCACGTGGTCTGGCCGTGGACGTATTCTGCCGAGCCGGGACAGAACGAGCTTCGCTGAGAAACCACTGCCAGGACCAGTTTCGCGTCGCCTCCGCATCGCTTTCCCACATCGCATTGATCCAACAGATGCCAGCGTCTTGGGATTCGGCGGAGTCCAGCTGGGCGTACAACCCAGCCATAATCGGCCACATCTGTTGGCGTTGCGGATGATCTAGTCCTCCTTCCAGAGTGATGAACTGCTCTTCCAGGGCACGCACTTCCTTCAGGACCTGAGAAAGTTGCAGGGGCGAAATGGAGGTGAATGGCTCCAAAGTCGAAAGCGATTCCGCTTCGCCTGACTCGGTGGAGGAAGATTTCGGTTGCGCTCGGCGAAGCGATTCCTCGACCAGTCGCTCCCGTTCACGAGATGGTTTGATACGTGTGTCGCCTACAGGCGGCTTCTTCGGCTTCGTGCCGGTTTCGTCGTCGCAGATAAATCCCTCGAAATCAAACTGCATTGCCTGCACCCAGGCATTCAGGGACTCCTGATCGTGGTCCAGCACATAATCAATCCAGTCCCACAAGGGGCGGAACACATTCTCCGGCAAGCTCATCGGAGTGAATCGCCCGTCGCCGTGCGGCTGCAACCAGACGATAGAATTGATATCGTTGGCTAGCAACTTGCGCACCTGATCGCGTCGTAGAGGTGGGTGCAAGAGAGTGCCCACGGGCAGGAACAGATTCTGTAAATTGATGAACGGCAGATAAGCTGTTGCTTTGCTCAGCGATAGATGCAACGGCTGATTGTCTAACTGACGAATCCGAAGCACGATGACTTGCTTGCCGCGACTTTCTCCCACGGCAAAGCTTAATCGTTGCAGAAGCTCATCGGGCGAGTTCTGCACAAAGCGATTCAATTCCTCGAGGGGATTTTCATTCAGCACCCAGAGCCTGGCTCCCGTAGTGGCACCGCCCTGTTTCAGTGACAGTCGAACCGCGATCCGTTCAGGCAGCGAGGTATCTTTCCAGTGAATCACTCGATCGGGAACCTGAAACTCCACCCCTTCGTACAGATCGCGGAAGGGAGCCTCCTCCAGCAAACTCCATTGTCTGGGGGGACGTAAGAGGAGCAATTTGCCAATTGGAGGCCGAATCTGTCGTTGCAGGGGATGTGAGTAACCTAGTTCCACCCAAACGCGAGAGTTTTCCGCACTTTCTCGATAGGCAATGGTGGAGTTTGATCCACGAGTTCCGTCGATGGCGCGGAGTAAGGAGTAGTACGGTGGTCCCACCACCCGCAACAGGGAGCGCGAACCGTTTTGCTCCTCTTCCAACCAACGATAGCTCTGGCGATCATTGCCGAGTCGAAGAATCTCCGTCGCCAGACGAGCAAATTCTGCCCCATCGTTCACTTCAAACAGAACGGGTAACTGGTCGAGATGGTTGATGCTATGTGGATCCGGCTCCAAGGGCAGAATCTCTGCCCAACAACTGACGGATTGTTTATTCAACGAGTTAAAGCTACGCACGCTGGAGACACCAAGTCGCTTCAGCTCATTGCTAGTACTTCGAGGCAGAAACTCGTTAACTTCGACGAAGCACCCACCCGTTTCGTCGAACGCCACCAAAGTTTCCGAACCGCTGACGGTAGGCGGAATCACTCTGCTTTCGAGCGCCAAACGAAGCAATTTTAGATCGGGAAACTTGAAAATCATGATTGTCCGGCGTTTAAGTTTCAAGCCGTGTCATCACCTACATGACCGCGACAGTTGAGGATCAGCGTCCTTGCTGAATCGGTTGTCGTTGTTCCTGGGTTCCAGTCGAACTCGGAGCCGCGGGTTGTTTCTCATCCTGTTCCCGTTCGATGGTGATCTGGCCAATTTCTGTGGCCTTGATTTTGGCCTGACCGAGCAGCTTGTCGACGATCGCTCGATGAGCCTGTTCATGCTCATGGGGCAGGGTGTCCTCGTCTCCGTGCAAGGAGATGATAATATTTTTCTTGCCAGTTTTCGGATCTGGAATAAGTCGTATAATCATTTCCGCCATTGTGGATCTCCTTAATAAGTTTAATTACTCCAGTTTCACCTTCTCTCGTGAGCGCGGCTTCTTGTCGATGTCGGCCGCCGACTTCTTCGCCTCATCAGCGGGTTGCATCTTGCCCAGTTCCTTCGCCTCGATGGTTTTCTTGCGAATCACCTCGTCGCGAAGCCATTCCAGTGCGGCCCGATGCTCTTTCAACAGTGTTTGCGCTCGTGTCTGCTGTTCGTGAATCAGCCGTGACACTTCTTTGTCAATCAGTAGTTTATGTTCCTCGGACAAGCCATCATAGCGTTGGCCATCGCGTGGCGAGCGGTACTGCCGTAGCCCAGTTTCGCCTTCGCCCATGCCGTAGGTTTCGACCAGGAGATGAGCGAGGATAGTGGCACGCACTAGATCACTGCCGCCAGCTCCGGTGGAAATGTCGTTGAGTAGAAGTCGTTCGGCCTCGATGCCGCCGAGCAAGACGCAGAGATCATCGAGCATCTGATTGCGGGTCATACCCAGCCGACGGGTTTCGTCTTGCTTGAAACGGACATAGGCCGGTGCCCAGGACATTTCACTTTGGATAGTGATGCGCTCGGGAGAAGGATGGTTGGGGCAATGAGTGGCGACGATAAAGTGTCCGGCTTCGTGCGTGGCAAGCAGCTGCTCCTCGCGAGGCGTGAGATTGAGTTTTTCCTCGTATTCGGTCAAGGCACGATCAATATCCTTGGTGACGGTCTCATCGGTTCGCCCCTCGCGTAGTCGTAGTCGAGCAATGCCACGACACAGGGCGTTGATGTGGTCGCCGGAAAACGGCGTGCCCTGCGAAGTCTGATAGCCTTCTCCCGTGCGGCGAACGGCATACTCCAGCGCTTCCTCGTTCATTTTCAGCGACATTTTTTGATCGTAGATCTTGAAGATCTCCCGGCGAGCGTCGGCATCGGGATAGGGAATGTGCAGATGAAACTCGAATCGTCCCGGACGAAGTAGAGCTGGATCCAAACTTTCCACGAAGTTCGTGGTACCGACCACGAAGACCATTTCTTCACGATGGAAGCCGTCCATCTCAGTGAGTAACTGGTTGACCATCGAGTGTTCGACGCCGCTGCCGGTGTAGGTGCCCCGTGCCGTGGCAAAGGAATCGAGTTCGTCGAAGACGATGATCGAGGGGGCCGACTGCCGGGCACGATGGAAGATCTGGCGGAGATTGTCTTCCGATTCGCCGACCCATTTGCTCTTCAGTTCGGGGCCAGAGACGATGGTGACGGCCGCGCCGATTTCTGAGGCCATCGCTTTGGCGAAGAGCGTTTTGCCGGTACCGGGTGGACCCCAAAAGATCATTCCCTTTGGTAAAAGATCTTCAATGTTTTTGATTTCCACTTCCGAAGTTAGCTGCTCCTTGCGAGCGAGGAGATTGAGGATCTCGTTTCTCAGCTGCTCCTTAACCTTGGCATATCCACCGATATCATGGTCCAGTGAAATCGTCGGAATTTCCATGGTGCCGCCTAGTGTGGCTTGTCGCAGCTGACGGTAGGCCTTTTGAGGGTTGGCGGGATAGTCTTCCCCTTCCAACGTTGACAGCAGCTTGCGCAGGCGGACCGCGTTGAGGCCGGAGACGTATTTGTACAGTCCCCAGGGGTTAAATTCGCGACCGAACTTGCGGCTTTCTTTACGGGTGATGAGTCGCCCTAACCGTGCCCGATTGATGCCCAGCACGCTCAGATGATGGGTGAACAGATTCTCGATCACCTTGGGAATCTGGAAGCTGGGATCCTTGAAGCCTAACCAGACGAGCTCGGGATTCTCGTACAGCAGAGGGATGACTTCGCGAGCCTCAGCGGTAAGACCACCCTGGCTAGTGGTCAAGAGATCGAGATGCGGTAGAACGACGACCCGACGTTCGACCGCGCCGCGGACCGCCTCGCGGAGCTGGGCGATCATTGTGCCGATCATTCCCGTGGGTACCGGCCCTTGTTGATCCTCAGGTCGAGGCCTGCCGTCGAGATAAAGACAGCGGAGGTTGACAGCACGCAAGCGATTGCGAATATTAAGATATAAATAGGGTGAAATATCCTTGTCGCACTCCACCAGGGTAGGTAAGCCGCGTTGTAGTTTGGAGGCGACTTCGGCCAGTTCTCCAGCGTAGGCGGCCTCAACGGCCTCTTCAGCGGTCAATTCTTGAGGTAGATCGTTCTCAGGAATAATAACAGACATGTTCACTCCCAAAGGAGGAAAGCCGACGGCTCAACCCAGGAGGAGATGAGAGGGCCGTCTGCCAAATTCTCCTTAACCTAGACTTCGACGACGATGGTCAACGAACCCGATTGAGGATCTTCGGTCATTTCCTTGATCTGACCCATCGAGGCGGCTTTCCGTTTGAGAGCTTCGGCGGTGACTCTGTTCACCACTTTATCCAGATCTTGGCGCAAATCACCGAGCTTGCCTTCGAGTTTGTCGGTAACTTTGCCTTGCAACTCCGAGGTCTTCTTCTCGACTTTCCGTTCCAGATCTTTTTGAAGCTCTTGCCTTAACCCTTCGCGGATTTGGCTGGCATGTGGTCCAATATCATCGTAGGCGCGGCCATGGCGTTCCCCTTCGATTTTGGTAGTCTCTGCGGCCTCGGAAGAGACAGTCACTTTGCCCGTTTCGGTATCCACGGTGACCACGACTCCGTCTTCTTCTTTGACCAACAAGTTGCTGTCGCGACGAAACCCATCTTTCTCAAGTTCGTCGGCCAGCAGTTGAGACATTTGTTCCTTGGGAAGAATCTCCAGGATCTCTAGTTCGGTACTAATGCTGTCCTCGGCCTTGATGACCTTGTTCACGCATTCACGGACACTAACGCGATAAGAACGACTCATGAGTAACCTCGCGGGTAAGTTAAAGACCGGGGAAAAGTTCATGGAGCAGCTTGAGCTTGGGCCTGACGCATGGGATCGAGTGCCCGAATAATTTGCTGAGCACGCAGAACAAGTTGATCGCCTTGATGTTGTTCCCAGTCCTCCAGCCAAAGCTGAGCAGCGGGATATTCGTCATCGAAGCGCCAGACACTCCGCGCCCAGCGGGTCCAGCCGGCTAGGCGCTCCAAGCAGCGTAAGAACGAAGTAGCAGCTTGATAGGTGGCCGCTCGGTCGGCGAGACGTTGTCCGGACATTTCTAGCGAACTGACCCACAGGCGATGATCGACGTGGGGGCCGAGCAGTCGATGAGCTGCCTGCAGAAGAAACCGCGCCAGATCGCGACGATTGGCTGTTTCACAGGCCGTCAAGAACTGGGTCAGGACGCGCTCCTGACTGTGTCCCAGTGCCCGCATGGCGGCGGGCTGTTCGATGCGCTCCTTGCTACATTCCACGTGGATCCACCGTGCCATCAGTTCGGGCTGCAACGCTTCCAGGATACACGACCTGGGGCTTTCCATCCAGGGCACGAAGCTTGCCGCGACAGGCTCGGGCACTTGAGTAAAATCTTCGGGATAGGCCAGCCAGCACAGGCCATGCCGCTGAAACGGTTCCTGAAGACAGAAGGTCGGCGTATTCACCCTGTCCAAAGCCTCTCGCAATCCCTCGTGAGCAAAGTAAAGCAGTAAGAGATCTCCGGTGGAAAGCTGGTCATGGTTGGGCGTCCAAGCGGGCTGTTTGTCGCCTAGTCGAACAGCGGTAATCCACAGCAAGAAGTGCATCGCCTGTTCGGAAAAGAGCAGGCCCAATTGATTGGGGGCGGTGCGTTGCCACAGTCGCCCTGTCGTTTTTTTCAGGGCACGCAGAAACGGCTCATCGCGCCAGGCTCCGCGGCGGGCCAGCTCGTAGACGCAACCTTTGGCCAGCGCCGTGCGAATGAGCCGTACCGCTCCCGGTGAGAGGCACGCGGGCATATCGTAGCGCGCTTCCAATTCGCGTTTGGCCCGGCTAAGCGGTTCCTTGCGAAGGAAGAAGTACAGCAGCCTTAACAGACTGGCCTCAAAGCGCGAGACTTTTTGCATTCGATTCTTGGTTTCCTTTTAAGTGAGTGGCTGCTTCTTGCTGAACCGGTTATTTGCCTTTGAGGTTCACCGTGGAACTACTCAGGGATTGCACGCTGGTAGAGAAGGGAATCCGGGGGGGATTTTTCCCTCTCCGTTGATCGTCCGTGACGAACAGCATTGTTGCCGTGTCGCGAGAGGAGTGTACCTCCTTGTGCCTTGTCCGAACGAGATGGCGCAAACCGCACCAACAGATTATACCGCGCTGAGGAACGCTTCACTACCCACGAACCGAGAACGAATTCTCTCGGCACGTCTCACCGGGACTTGGTAGGATGATCTACTCCAGCAGAAAACCATGTTAAGGTTATGGCTGTATGTCGTTGTTCGGGATGATGTTTCGAGAACCAGTGAGTGCCTGGACTCACCTGCTGTGGTTCCTCGCTGCGGTTCCGGCGCTGCTTCCCCTTTGGCAAGCCGCAGGAACCGACCCAGTCAAGCGGCGTGGAGCGATGATCTTCGGCGCTTCGCTCGTCTTCTGTTCTGCTAGTTCGTTTCTCTTCCACGCCGTTCCGCGGACGTTTCTGCCCTTATTTCAAACGATGGATCATGTCGGCATCTTTCTGCTCATTGCAGGGACAGTAACGCCGATCGGTTTAGTCATCCTTGATGGTCGAGGGCGGTTGGCCTTGGTTGGGGGAATCTGGTTGCTGGCTTTCGTTGGCATCAGTCTGCGGCTTCATGCCTACCCGACGATGGAAGTGATGACCGCCTTGTATCTGTTCATGGGTTGGATCGGCTGTCTAGCCTACGGTGAGCTGGCACGAAGATTGACTCATGCGGGAGTAAGGCTGCTGTGGATCGGCGGATTGCTCTACTCCGTGGGAGCGATTCTTAACGGGCTGCATCATCCGGTACTAGTGCCCGGCTGGTTCGAGGCGCACGAACTGTTTCATCTCTTGGTCATGGCCGGCAGCGCTTGCCATTTTGTCTTCATTCAGCGTGTGGTGATGGGCTATCCCCGGCGACGTCTTCTAGTACAGATGGCGCGTGGCACTTTACCGATGGAACACGCGCAGGAGCGGGTCGTCATTGTCGAGGGACAACGCTAATCTAGCTCCCCAGTGAGGGGCGCTCTCTTGTGGCTCTGCCCAGCCGCGGCAAGAGGACGTCGCATCTGTGTAGCGGTTTTCAAACGAACCGCCCCGAAGTACCCGAATCGTTCGGTACTCCAACTCATAAACGGGGTCGGTCTGATCGTCGAGAGAGAACGGACGGCGGCCATCCAGACACCATTCCCAAACGCTGCCGTGCATGTCGAACAAGCCCCAGGCGTTTGGCTCCTTTAACTCGACGGGATGCTGTTCACGCTTCGAGTCGACCATGTGCCAGCCCACGCGATTCGCGTCCTCTTGAGTTGAGCCGGAACAGAACGGCGTGCGCGTGGTGGCTCGACAGGCATACTCCCATTCCGCCTCGGTGGGGAGACGAAACGGCAACCCGGTGCGGCTCCTCAGGGAGCGGCAGGCTTCGCGTAGCATGTCCCAACTAAGTCCGGTGGCGGGCAAATCCGCGCTCCGATCACGTAGGTTGGGCGGAGCATTGGTGATAGTCTGCCATTGCTGAACCGTCAGTGCTGTTCGTCCCAACCAGAACCCTCGTGTTAAACGAACGAAGTGGCGCGGCCCTTCGTTGGGATAACGAAACGATTGCCGACGAGGACTTCCCATCCAGAATGAACCTGGTGGAATGAGGCAGAATTCCAATCGCGTCTGGTGGTCTACGGAGACGATGAGTTCGGGCACGATAGGGCGAACTCCAGCAGCGAGGAGTTGTTGCATTCGCTGTTCTCGGTCGCGGCGTCCTCGGCTGCGAAACGAAGCTTTTCGTAGCCACTCGCGCAACCGAGTCAGTTCGGCCTGCTGCGGCAAATCGGCTTCTTCAAAGACATCGGCCAGAGCCAGCCAGGCGCAATCATCTCCCGGGTCGTCGGCTAAAGCGGTTAGTAGGCTGTCTAGAATCGCACCCGCACCAGGAATTGCTCTGGTCCATGACTTGACCCGAATAGCCGAATCTGTGGAAATCAACGAAGGTTCTCCCCGTAGTCAGGAGTCCTAACCGTGAACCAAATCCAGGGCATCGTCGAAACTGCGATCTATGCGGAGGATCTAGATGCCGCTCTTCTATTCTACCGGGATTTACTTGGCCTGGAGTTCGTCACTCAGGAGAAAGATCGCCACGTTTTTTTTCGTGTCGGGACCTCGAACATGCTGCTCATCTTTCGTGCCGAGACGACATTGCAGGGCGATCATCTTCCGCCCCACGGCGCGATCGGACCAAGCCATTTTGCCTTTGCCATTCTCGCTGAAAGTCTTCCCTACTGGCGTCAGCGATTAGCTCAATACGGGGTGGCGATCGAGAAAGAAGTCACTTGGCCGACCGGTTCCATCTCGTTGTACTTTCGCGATCCTGCGGGCAATGCGGTCGAACTGCTCACGCCGGGCTTGTGGGGATTGCCTTCGGGCTGGTGAGCGAGCTGATCAAAAACTCTCTTCGATATTTTTTGACGAGGGAATTGCTTGTCGTCGGCAGTGGAATAACTCATACTGAGAGTAGGCCCACCTGCTTCTAACTCTGCACCCACCAACCAGGTTCTCTCCTCAGGAAATTTAGCCAATGAGACCTCAGGTTCTGAGAACGCTCCAGCTTCCGGGGCTTGTACTGCTCGTCATCTGTGCCTCGGGGTGGACCGCTCCAACTTCGCCGCTCGTGCCTGGGTTTGAGCGGTTCGGCACTGGTCCCACCGCTGAGCCGGTCCGTGACGGACGGCTGCTGCTTGGCGAACTTGGCTGCGCTTCCTGCCACAGTGGCGAGATCACAAAACGCCAGGCCCCGATACTCGACCAGGTCGGCAGTCGCGTGCGGCCCAGCTTTCTTCGCCAATTTCTCATCGATCCCCACAAAGTGAAGCCTGGCACGCTGATGCCACATTTGCTCCATAACGACCCCGAAAAGGAGCAAAAGGTCGAGGCGCTGGTTCAACTGCTCGCTTCGACGGGAACGTTGAAGCATGAACGGCCCGCTCCCAAGGGGATCAGCCAGGGACGCGAACTGTACCAAAAAATCGGTTGCGTGGCCTGTCATGGCACACGCGATAGCAAGGGCGAACCTGCTGTGACCTTCCCAACCTCCGTGCCGATCAGCGATCTAAAGACCAAGTACTCGATCACGAGTTTGGCAGCGTTTCTGGAGAATCCCCTACACAGTCGCCCTAGTGGTCGCATGCCGCGCTTACTGAACAACGCCGAGGCCAAGTCGGTCGCCACCTATCTGCTCCAGGGAGCCACCCCCTCGCTCGTCGGCAAGGGAACGACCAAGTACGCCTACTACGAAGGTTCCTGGGCGCAGCTGCCGGACTTCAGCAAAATGCGGCCACGGGCCAGGGGCATCGCCTCGGGGTTCGACCTCGGCGTTGCTCATCGCGAGTACAACTATGGCCTCCGCTTCGAGTCTGTCTGGCAGGTCGAGCGAGAGGCTCTTTATACCTTTGTTCTCTCCAGTGACGATGGCTCGAAACTGTACGTCGATGGCAAAGAGGTCGTAAACAACGATGGCACGCATGGAACCCAGTCGCGCGAGGGGAAGATTCAGCTCGAAAAAGGGATACACAAGATCGTCGTTGACTTCTTCCAGGCGGGCGGCGAAGCCACCCTCGACGTGCGGGTCCGTGCCACGGGGTTTGGCGATCGATCGCTTGGCGATCTCGTCGCTTCGGACGAGGCTGGCTTGAGCGTCAAAACGAAACCCGATCCAGCTGATCCGGATGCAGTTGTCCTGCAGCCAGAATTAATCGCTAAAGGTAAAGAATACTTTTCCACTCTTGGTTGTGCGAATTGCCATCAACTGAAACTCGCGGGCAAGGAGATCGGCTCCAGTCTGAAGGCTCCACCGATGACGTCGCTCAACGTGAACAGGGGTTGTCTGTCGGTCATACCTGCCCAAGGAGTGCCGGCCTACGGATTGCGTGACGTCCAGAAGACAGCCATCGTCGCGGCCCTGGGGGCCAAGGCTCCGGCCCAGACTCCGCAAATGGTAGTTCGTGAGACGATGACGACCTTCAATTGCTACGCTTGCCACGTCCGCGACAAGATCGGCGGTCCGGAGGAAGCGACGAACAAGCACTTCCTGACCATGCAACCAGAGATGGGCGATGAGGGCCGACTGCCTCCGCCGCTGGATGGAGTCGGGGCCAAACTGAACGCAGACTATTTCAAGCAACTGCTCGACCGCGGCGCAAACGATCGCCCGTATATGCATACCCGCATGCCAGGTTTCGGATTGGCCAATGTCGAAGGCTACATTGCCGCTGTCGAGTCCCTCGACAAACTACCGCCAATTCCCTCTGTGCAGTTTAAGGATCCAGAAAGTCGGGTAAAATCGGATGCTCGTCATCTGGTCGGCGGCCTGGCTTTGGGCTGCATCAAATGCCACACGTTCAACGGCGTCAAGGCTGAGGGGGTGCAGGGCATCGATATGACCCTGATGCCGCGCCGTTTGAAGCGGGACTGGTTTCACGCCTACATTGCCGATCCGCAAAAGGTGCGACCGGGAACCCGTATGCCCGCGTCGTTTCTGAATGGCAAAAGTGTGTTGCCCGACGTGCTGGACGGCACAGCCCTGACTCAAATCGAGGCGATGTGGCTGTACTTGAAAGATGGCTCGAAGGCTCGTCTCCCGGTGGGGATGGGCAAAGTTTCCATTCCCCTGGTGCCGTTTGATAGTGCCATTATCTACCGCAACTTTATCGATGGGGCGGGGAATCGAGCTATTGCCGTTGGTTATCCTGAGCGAGCGAGTCTGGCTTTTGACGCCAACGAAGGACGGCTGGCTCTGCTGTGGCAAGGGGCGTTCCTCGACGCGGCTCGGCACTGGACCGATCGTGGCGTCGGCTCCGAGGGACCGCTAGGCGATAACGTGCTGAAGTTCCCTAATGGGGCGACGTTTGCCAGGCTCGACAGCACCGATTCCGCCTGGCCACGTCAATCGCCGAAGCAACTCGGCTACCGGTTCCTGGGGTATCGTCTTAGCCCCGACGATCGACCGACGTTCCTCTATCGCGTCGGCGAAGTGAACATCGAGGATTTCTTCACGCCCATTGTCGCTGGTCGGGATGTCGGCATGAAACGAACGATTACGCTGACTGCGACGAAGCCGATCGAGAATTTCTTCTATCGTGCCGCTGTCGCAGACAAGATCGAACCGCTGGCCAACGACTGGTTCCGCGTCGAGGGAGCCTGGAAAGTGAAGTTGCCCGCTGGCCAAATTCGCAAAGTGGGAAGTAAGAGCGAACTACTGTTGCCAATCCGTTTCCAGCAAGGCAAGGCGACGTTCACGCAGGAGTATGCGTGGTGACAACTGGTGGTGAAAACAGTCTTAATATCCATCGAGAATATCCGTTATGATGCGACTGCGATTTCCTCTCGGTTGGCTGTTGCTTGGGGCCATCCTGATGGTCACAACCTCGACGTTGTCGGGGCAGAGCAAGCGCAAGAAAGCCGCGACGACGGCGGCTACGGAAGAGCAATACTACAAGTTGCTCCGTTTCGAGACACCTCCGGAGCAGGTATTGGAAGCCGGCGCAATCGAGCCATTGCCCGAGGGTAAAATCGCCGTCGGCACTCGGCGCGGCGAGATCTGGATTATCGACAATGCCTACGATTCGGATCCAAAAAAGGCAAAATTTACCCGCTTCGCGCACGGCTTGCATGAGATCCTTGGTCTGGCCTGGAAGGATGGCTGGCTTTACGTCACCCAACGGCCCGACGTCTCGCGAATCAAGGACACCAACGGCGACGGTAAGGCCGACTTGTTCGAAGTCGTCGCCGAAGGCTGGGAGGTAAACGGCGACTATCACGAGTATGCCTTCGGTTCACGGTTCGACAAGGATGATAACATCTGGATTGCCCTGTGTCTGACAGGGTCGTTCGATTCCAACAGCAAGTATCGCGGCTGGGCGGGCAAGGTCACGAAGGAAGGCAAATGGGTGCCGACGACCAGCGGCGTGCGCTCTCCGGGTGGGGTCGGTCTCAACGCCGACGGCGATGTGTTCTACACCGACAATCAAGGTCCGTGGAACGGCACCTGCCATCTGAAGCAGATCGCCCCGGGAGCCTTCGTAGGGCACCCTGGCGGGTTCAAATGGTATCGTGAGCCGGACGCCCGCTATCTCGGCGACGCTCCCGCTCAGCCCAAGAGCGGCAGTCGCATCATCACCGAAGCCAAACGCATTCCGCAGCTGCTGCCTCCGGCAATCAGTTTTCCCTATGGCAAGATGGGGCAATCCGCCAGCGGCATCGATTGCGACCTATCTGGTGGCAAATTCGGGCCTTTCGAGAACCAACTGTTTGTCGGCGATCAGACCCATTCCACGGTAATGCGGGTCTACCTGGAAAAGGTCAACGGACGGTATCAGGGAGCCTGCTTTCCGTTCCGTGCGGGGTTCGGTTCCGGTGTCGTGCCCGTGCGTCAGGGGGCCGATGGGTCGTTGTTCGTCGGCGGCACCAATCGCGGGTGGGGATCGCGCGGTCCCAAGCCATTCTCCATCGAGCGGCTCGTGTGGACTGGAAAGACCCCTTTTGAGATCCGCGAAATGAAGGCCAAACCCGATGGTTTCGAGTTAATCTTCACCAAGCCAGTAGATCCGGACTCGGCCAGAAATCCTGCTTCGTACTCGATGAAGACGTTCACCTACATCTACCAGGCCGCCTACGGTTCTCCCGAGGTGGACGAGACACGCCCAACGATTACAGGAGTCGAGTTGAGCGACGATGTCAAGCGGATTCGGTTGCGTATCAAGGGGTTGCAAGAGGGACACATTCACGCGCTGGAGGCCAAAGGAGTACGCTCTGCCGACCAAGAACCGCTGCTACATCCCGAGGCTTACTACACGCTGAACTACATCCCCAGCGAGCCGAATGGAAAGTAGTGGTTGCTTGCAGCTGAACTGTAGTAAGGTTCGTGTCTTCGAGCTTCCGAGCAGAGGCCGTCAGTCCTCCGTGGAGGGCGCGAAACACAGAGGGCCGACGCCCTCCGCTTAGAGCAGAATCAGCGCGGCGTTTCCGAGCCACCCCTCAAGTCAGCTGCAATGAACTACTAGCCTTGTCGCCTGCTCGCGCGGCCACAGCGGTGCGGTTCGCCTTACGAGAAGGCGACGCAGTATCGATCCTTACATCGAAATCTACTTATGCTATCTTCAGTAGGGCAAAACTATCTCGCGACCAGTTGTTCGTCGTGGTGTGGATCCACCCACGATGAACCAAGCTGGTGGCGACTGCTCTCGCGCGGAGAACGGCGACGGTGCCTCTAAAACCACTACTTGGGCTAGCGGCTCAACGTTCGTCGGCATGCCAGAGTTGGAAGCCGCGCGATAACCGCTGCCCCACAGGTTGTTGAGCAGCATGTACTCGAGCGAGAACGGCTCGTCGTTTGCGATGCGACTCGATGCGTTCTTCGGTTCCAGGGTCGCAGTGGTGGCCGCCGCGATGGCGAGTGATGTCGACGAGAAACACCTCACCACAGACCACACAGGTGGCCTTTTGCCAGACGGCATCACAGGCCGGACAGTACGGGGCTTCCGACTTGACCCCATCGTATCCGGGATCCCGACAAGTCGGCCCCGAGCAACACAGGCAGCTAGATTTCCTGGCGCGCATGATCCGAACTCCTTGGAGAAAATGCCTGAGCGACTCCGCGCCCTCACCTTACCACTCCTAATGGCCAGGTCAAGCAAAAGCCGCGCTCAAGTATCTTGAATAATTCCCGCACTAGAGCGGTAGTCAGAGCGGTTTGGGTGTGATACACTCGGGGTTGTTCGTCTTGCCAGCTGCCTAACGTTGATCGATTCGGAACAGATATCTTCTCGGCAGTCGGACTGGCGCGAACGCAAGACTAAGCGCCGAGACGACGCCAACCGGATCCGCGTTCCCAATCCTTTTTCGCTTCGAGGATGGGATGACAGAGGTACGTTTTGAGCATAGCAGCAACTTGCCAGGGCTACTTGCGGACTTGGGAGTGTCGGTACTCATTTCGACCTACCAGGCCGGCAAAGTGCTAGTGCTGGGCACTTGGGAACGCAAACTGAGTTTGACCTTTCACAGTTTTGAACAACCAATGGGACTGGCGGTCAGCCCTCGTGCCTTGGCCGTCGGAACCCGACGGTTGATTTGGCTGTTGCAACCGACTCGTGAGTTGGCTAGTCGGATCGAACCCGCTGGGAAACACGATGGAGCATTTCTCACTCGCTCCGCGGTGTTCACCGGCTCGATCCACGTCCACGACATGGACTGGTGTAACGGCGAGCTTTGGGCGGTCAATACCCTCTTTTCCTGTCTCTGTACTCTCAGTAATGAGTTCAGCTTCGTTCCGCGCTGGCAGCCACCGTTCATCACCGCGCTGGCCGCCGAGGATCGCTGTCACCTCAACGGTATGGCGACGGAGGGCACCGCGCCGCGCTACGTCACGGCTCTGGCGGAAACCAACGAACCCGCGGGGTGGCGAGCAAACAAAGCGAAGACCGGCTGCATTCTCGAAGTACCGAGTGGTCGAGTGGTCACTCGTGGATTAGCGATGCCGCACTCGCCCCGGTTGTACGACGGCAAGCTGTGGGTACTGGATTCGGGCTGGGGTAGGCTCTCCCTGGTTGATCGCACAACCGGTGCGGTCACGCCGGTCGGCGAAGTGCCCGGCTACACACGCGGACTCAGCTTCTTCGGGCCGTATGCTTTTGTGGGATTGTCGCGCATTCGCGAGACCAATGTCTTCGGTGGTCTGCCCATCGCCGAGAAACGCGACGAGTTGATCTGTGGAGTTGGCGTGATCGACCTGCGTAGCGGAAAAACCGTGGCCACGTTCATGCTGCGTTCGGGAGTGGAAGAAATCTACGATGTTCGCGTGGTGCCGTTACGCTGTCTGGCGATTTCTGGTCCATCGCCGGACGTTGATGAAACACCGGCTTTGTGGGTAGTGCCTCCGCCGAGCAGTGCGGGGCAGAGGTGACAATGGCTTGGCAGGACTTTGCACAACAGGGAGTAGGCTCATGTCGTTGGTTTGGAAACGCTCTGCTTCATCGCACAAGAGCAGAAGTTCGCGTTGGTTTCGTCCCCAACTGGAACGGATGGAAGAACGCCTCGCCCCGGCGGCAACGCTGGTCAAGGACATCAACGCGCTGCCCACTAGCTCCAATCTCGTCTGGCTAACTTCGGTCAATGAGACCCTGTTCTTCGTTGCTGATGACGAGATTCATGGGGTGGAATTGTGGAAGAGCGATGGCACGGCGACGGGAACTGTACTCGTCAAGGACATTCGCCCTGGAAGTTACGGGTACTTTCCCTACAGTTCATTTCCCGAGGAACTGACGGCGGTCAATGGCACACTGTTCTTCCGCGCCAACGACGGGATCCACGGCATCGAATTGTGGAAAAGCGACGGGACCGAAGCAGGCACACTACTCGTCAAGGATATTCGTCCGGGAAGCAGTTATGGGTATCCTGTCGGCTCCAATCCAGGTCAGCTAACCAAGGTCCAGGGCACGCTATTTTTTACCGCGAATGATGGCGTGCATGGGACCGAACTGTGGAAGAGCGATGGCACTCCCGAAGGTACAGTGCCTATCAAAGATATTAACGCTACGATTAGTGGATCATATGCCAACGGCTCGTTCCCTTCCTATCTCACTGCCGTCAACGGAGTGCTGTTCTTCGCCGCAGATGATGGCGTGCATGGAGTCGAACTGTGGAAGAGCGACGGCACTCCCGAAGGTACCCTGTTGGTCAAAGACATCAACTCCACAGTGGATGCAGGTGTGCCAGGCAGTTCTGCGCCGACGGAACTGACGAACGTCAACGGCCTCCTCTTCTTCGTCGCCAGCGATGGAAGTAACGGCTTCGAGTTATGGAAGAGTGATGGAACCCCCGAAGGCACCCTGATGGTTAAGGATATTTTTCCCGGGGAAACGGGGGCCAATCCCAGGCAACTGACCAACGTCAATGGCACGTTGTTCTTTACAGCGACTGATGACGTGAACGGTTTCGGTCTATGGAAGAGCGACGGCACTGAGGCTGGCACGGTCTTTCTTCGCTCACTTACGCCAACTGGATACCCTTTCACGACAAATGAACTAACCAACGTCAACGGGACTCTGTTCTTTGTCAACCACGAGGCGGACACCGGCCGCGAACTGTGGAAAAGCGATGGGACTCCCGAAGGTACGGTACTCGTCAAAGACATTGTTGCGGGGACGGCAGGAGCCTATCCAGCCAATCTCACCCTGTTCCAAGGGCTGTTGTATTTCCAGGCCTCTGACCCAGATTTTGGAGCCGAACTCTGGCGTAGCGATGGCACCGCCGAGGGAACCTTCCGAGTGCAGGACATTCGTTCGGGAAGTGACAGCTCCTCTCCCCAGAGTCTGACCGTAAGAGGAAATCAACTTTTCTTCGTTGCTGACGATGGCATTCACGGCCAAGAACTCTGGGTCTTCACCGACTCCAGCCCGACCACCACGGGGATTCCCGACGTCGACGTTCTTGAAGACGCTGCCGATACGGTCATCGACCTGAGACAACATTTCGACGACGTCGAGGATGGTCCCGCGGGGTTGACCTACACAATCATTAACGTCAGTAATCCCGGGCTGTTCACGTCTACTACGATCAACAGCAGCACGGACGTACTCACGCTCGACTACGCCGCCAATGCGTTCGGCGACTCGACAATCACCATTCGAGCCACGGACAGTAGCGGGCAATTCGTAGAGGCCACCTTCACGGTTCGAGTCGCTGCGGTCAACGATGCTCCAGCACAGCCAAATACCTTCCTCTATCTGCCGCCGATTCCACCAAACCTGGCCAATCCGCCGGGGCGTGCCGTGGCTCAATTACTACTCGGAGCGAATGACGTCGATGGCGACCCGCTGGGCATCGCCGTGGTCGCGCTCACCGGCGCGGGCACCTGGCAGTATCGAATTGGCACTGGTCCTTGGCGCAACTTCGGACCTGTCTCCGCGGCCGTCGCTCGCTTGTTGCGGGGCACCGATCTGGTTCGCTTCGTTCCCAATCGCAACTTCAACGGTGTCGCTACCATCACTTATCGTGCCTGGGATCAGACGACTGGCCAGTTCGGTGGTGTGGTCAACTTTACCAACCCCGCAAATGTGGGCGGCACCACGGCGTTCAGTGTCGGCTTGCGGCAGGGGATTCAACTGATCAATCGTGCTCCGGTGCTGCGACCGACCCCTCATGTGTTCACCGCGATTCTGGAAGATCGCGTACAACCCCGACAGCAGATCGGCACGATCCTGACCGGGCGTCTCAGTGATGCCGACCCTGCGGCTCGTCGTGGCCTGGCCATCCGCAACGTGATCGGCAATGGCACCTGGCAGTTTTCCCTCAACGGCACCACCTGGACCAACTTCGGGGATGTCTCCGATACCTCCGCGCTGCTGTTGCGCGACGTCGACTGGATACGCTTCATCCCGACGAAGGACTGGAACGGCGTAGCGCGGATTCAGTATCGTGGCTGGGATCGCTTGGTGGGCATGCAGGGACAGAAACTTGACCTGACACAGATGGGCGTCGGCGGTAGTTGGACGTTCAGCGCGGCGCTGGCGGTTGCCTCGCTGACGGTGCGACCGGTGAACGATGCCCCAGTATTGCCGACTTCGCAGGTGGATTTACCGCCGCTCCCCCGTTCCGCCACCGACCCGGCGGGCATCGCCATAGCCTTGCTACTGGAGGGGACGACCGATGTGGACGCAGGGGCCTTGCAAGGGATCGCTTTCCTCGGGGCGACGGGCGGAGGCACCTGGCAATACTCGCTCAATGGCGGTGCGACTTGGATCAACTTCGGCGTGGTGAGCGCGGCGCAAGCGCGACTGTTGTTCGCCACCGATCTGGTACGCTTCGTGCCCAACGGTAGCTTCACAGGCAACGCGACATTGACGTATCGCGCCTGGGATCGCACTAGCGGCACACGCGGAACGAGCGTGAATCTGACGGCGGCAACGTCGGTAGGCGGCAGCACCGCGTTCAGCCAGGAAATTCGCACGGCGATTCAGCCGATCACGGAGTGAAAAACCCCTACAACTCCCCGTTAGAGCGCTTTTCAACACGGTGCAGCGGTAGGGGGAGGAAGTTCGTTCGCAGGCTGAAGTCAGCGGCTACCTGACGCAGGCTGAAGCCAGCGGTCTGTTACATGTTTTGCTGAGCGCTCTAGGTTTGTACTAGGGAGGAGCGAGCACGTCTCCGAACCGGCTCTTATCACGAAAGCGTTTTTTTATGAGGCTCAACGTGCTAGAATATTCAATGGCGTCAGTGAGGTGCCGGCCGACCTGACGGTTCCATTCGCGACGGCTCCCGGCCTGGACGTACCACCTATGAACTTTCAGATCGACGTCACCAGTTCTCTACCTCGTGCCACCCCGGAACCCCCGCAGTCGCAAAGCTCTGCTGGCCCAGAAGTCGTCGATCTGCTCCGGCAGATTCTCGAAGTACAGCGTGAACAACTCGCCGCACAGCGAGCTGCTGCTGCTTCGCACGACATGTCGGCACGATGGCGTTGCTATCTTTCCCGCTGGCAGGAAGAGTTTCCCGGTCTTGCCGAGGGGTGCCGCCGTGCCATGCCTCATCTGGAACGCTCCTACGCGCAAATGATTTCGGATTTAACCGAGCGTCTCAATGATGAGGATGGGGTCGATAATGACTTCGCTCTGTCGGAGTTTCTCGATCGCTACGGGATGCGTCTGGCCCAGCTGGGCACGATCATCAACCTAGTCAGTCCGCTGGCCGATGCCGGCGCGTCCCAGGGCGAGTCTACCTGATCTAGGAATCCGATGATTTGGTCGGCTTGCGGAGCGGCTTGCCGGCCAATTTGCCGGTTGCTTTCCCCTCGTCGATAGCCAGGGTGCCATTGACGAAGAGATATTGCACGCCTGTGGCATACTGGTGGGGGTTGTCATACGTTGCCGTGTCACGAAACGTCGTGGGATCGAAGACAACGAGATCGGCATAACTGCCCACCTGGAGATTGCCTCGCTCTTTCAGGCCGAGGATCTCCGCGGGTAAGCCCGTCGCGCTGCGAATGGCGTGCTCTAGCGAGATGATCTTGTCTTCCAGCGCATAGCGTCCAATCTTGCGCGGAAAAGTGCCGTAACTTCGTGGGTGAGGCACGGTGGAACTGGGCACCTGACTAGAACCATCGCTAGCGGTGGCGACAAACGGTTGTTTCATGAGGAGTCGAACATCTTCTTCGCTCATGCCGAAATTGACGATCTGGGCCCCGCCATTGGCTTCAATCTCTAAAACGATCTCTAATAGGTCTTTTTCCGCCTCCTGAGCAATGGTCGCTAGATCCTTACCTTGCCAGGAACGATTCGGGGCATAGCGAGCGATGCGAATGGCGGCTCCGTTGTCGCGAGCCTTGAGCGAGTTAGCGATGGCCTTGCGGATAGTAGGGCCGAGGTCGGGATCAGCGAGGCGGTTCTGAAAATCTTCCGCCGTGCCTTCTCGCCAGCGAGTCGGAATAACCGTGGCCGCCAGAGAGGTGCTGCTAGCCGTGTAGGGGTACTGATCGGCGGTGACAATCTGACCGGCTTTTCGCGCAGCCGCGATGGCCGCCACGATGTCCGCAGATTTACCCCAGGCTCGCCGACCTGACGCCTTAAGATGCGAAAGGTGGACCGGCAATCCCGCTTCTTTACCGATGCGGAGCGCTTCGTCGATCGCGGTGAGAACTCCAGCTCCCTCATCGCGGATGTGACTGGCGTAGAGGCCGCCCTGTTTTGCAATCACTTTGGACAGGGCGATCAATTCCTCAGTCTTGGCATAGCTACCTGGAGTGTAGATCAATCCCGTTGCCATGCCCCACGCCCCGTCCTTCATGCCTTGTTCAAGGATCGCCTCCATCTTGGCCAACTCCGCCGCCGAGGGTTCCCGGTTGGCGTTGCCCATGACCTGTCTCCGCACGGTATTATGCGGCATCAGATGAATGACGTTGCTGCCGACTCCGTTCTTCTCCAGCGCGGCAAAGTATTTGGCTACGTCGCTGGGACCGGCACCGCAATTGCCCGTCACCACGGTAGTAACCCCCTGGTAGAGAAACGACAGGTTGGCTCGGGTTGCTTTGTTCTGAAGCGGGTAATCCGAGTGCGAGTGCAGATCGATGAATCCGGGGGCGAGAATTAGACCTTTGCCGTCGATGACTCGAGGTTGGCCAGCGATCTCGAACGAACCGACAGCAACAATTCGCTCGCCACGAATAGCCACGTCGCCGACCACTCCAGGCTTGCCGCTGCCATCGTGTAAGGTGGCTCCGCGAACCACAACCTCGGCTTCGATCGGAGCGGCAGCGAACAGTAGTACAAGGACGTAGCTGGTCATAGTAGCACCTCAACCGAGTACATCGGGGATGAGTAGTTCGGAAGTATCAAGCCTGCGGGACTTACCGAGAAGTGTAGTCAGCGAAGGAGAATCGTCGAAGGCGGTGAGGAGCGATTCTACTCAGATTGACAGTGACGAGAGACTGAACTTGTTCCTAACGAGGCATCGAGCTATGCAAACAAAAAAGGGACGGTGACGCAGCCTTGCATCACCGTCCGCTTTCGAGGTAGGTGTGGGTTCCGGGTGTCGATCTTAGGCCAGCTCAGCTATCCAGGCTTTACTGACCTCCTCTGCTTCTCTCATCGACCAGCCTCATCTACCCACTTGAGCGAATCTCGCGGAAGGAGCCGCCATGCGTCGACTCGCTCTGTCTTTGTGCCTATCGCTATTTGGGCATTTGTTGCTTCTGGGACTGGTGCTGCTACTGCGGGAGCGAACTCCGAGCAAATTCACGTTCTCCGGAACTGAGGACGGGCGGGGGTTGCGGCTCAGTCTCGGCAGTAGTGCGGCTCCACGTCCACCCGCGAAGCTGCCGCCGTTGATGCCCGACGAGCAAGAGTGGAACATCGATCTCGAACCACCTCGTCTGGTGGCGACAACGCAGAGTTCGCTACCCGCAGAACTGGTCGTTTCCACAGTGAAGAGGAGTACCAGCGACTCGGGAGAGCAACAAGCGGCAATTCATCGCTTGGGAGGGAGCGGCATCGAGAGCAGCGGAGAAACCACTGCCTCGGGAGTAGGTTCGTCGCTGCTACCCGTCTCAGAACAGATAACAAAGATTGTCTATATCCTTGATCGCTCGATGAGTATGGGGCAACATGGCGTGTTGGATCGTGCCGTCAAGGAAATTCAGGCGAGTCTTCGGGCACTATCGCCACGGACTCGCTTTCAAGTGTTGGCTTACAATCGTCAAGTCACGCCATTGGTGCCGACGCCGAGCGGCCTTGCCCCAGCGGAATCCGGGCCGATCGCTGTTGCTTTGGCCGCACTGCGAGAGTTGACGCCAACTGGTCCGACGGATCACATCATGGCCCTGCGACGTGGTCTAGCTCTGCGGCCTGACGTGTTGTTTTTCCTCTCCGACGCCGACCATCTCACCGACGAACAGGTACTAGCTGTGAGCCGAGAGAATCGCAGTGGAACGATCATCCACGTTATCGAACTGAGCTACGACACTGGCCCGCTGGATAGCGCGTTAGCTCGGTTGGCCTCTCTCAATCGCGGCACCTATCGCCGAGTCCGTCCCTGACCCGGACAGAGTACGACAGATAAAATGAAACGCAACACGCACTCTCTCCAGGCAGGGACAGGTTAGCGATATGAAGCGACTCCGAAGTGGCGGTGGTTGGGCAGCGATTCTCTACACTCTACGGATGGCCAACCGCGTCGGATGGTGGCAGTTGTGGCGGGCCATGCGATCTAAGAACGCTTGCAAGACCTGCGCTCTGGGCATGGGCGGACAGGCTGGCGGCATGCGCAACGAGGCCGGACACTGGCCCGAGGTCTGCAAAAAGTCGCTGCAAGCAATGGTTGCTGACATGCAGCGCGGCCTGGAACCGGCGTTCTTCGCCAAGTATTCCCTGGCTCAGCTACGCACCTTGTCTCCGCGTGAACTGGAATGGTGCGGTCGGCTCACTACCCCGCTCTACGCCGGTCCCGACGACACCCACTACCGCGTCGTCGATTGGAATTTCGCCTTCGACCGCTTGACTCGTCAATTTCACCAGACTAAGCCGGAGCAGCATTTCTTCTATGCTTCGGGTCGCTCCTCCACCGAGGCAGGGTTTCTGCTGCAACTCTTTGCTCGTCTCTGGGGCACCAACTACGTCAACAACTGCTCGTACTACTGTCATCAGGCTTCCGGAGTCGGACTGGGGCAAGCGCTAGGAACCGGTACCGCCACAGTCACGCTCGACGATGTCGAGAAGACTGACTGTTTCCTCTTGTTGGGCGGCAATCCCGCGAGCAATCATCCTCGACTAATGCGCACACTGATGATGATTCGACGCAACGGTGGCGAGGTCATCGTCATTAATCCGATGCGGGAAGTGGGGCTGGTCAACTTTCGCGTGCCTTCCGACGTGCGGTCACTGTTGTTCGGCAGCCCGATTGCTAGTCTCTATGTCCAGCCCCACATCGGTGGAGACATTGCCCTGTTGACCGGAGTGGCCAAAGAGTTGCTCGAACGCGGTGCGGTCGATCGGACCTTCATCGAGAACGCCACCGAAGGCTTCAACGAGTTTCAGGATCGTGTGAGGCGCTTTTCTTGGGACCAACTCACCCTCGCCGCTGGGGTCGATCGCGCTACGATGGCTCAGCTTGCCGATCGCTATGCCCGGGCACGCTCGGCGGTGTTTGGTTGGACCATGGGGATTACTCATCATGAACACGGCGTCGAGAATGTTCGCGCCATCGTCAATCTGGCTTTGCTGCGCGGCATGGTCGGTCGGCCCCGCGCGGGGCTGCTACCCATTCGTGGACATAGCAACGTCCAGGCAATGGGATCCGTGGGGGTGATGCCGAGTTTAAGGCAGGAACTGTTCGACAATTTACAACATCATCTCGGCTGCGAACTGCCGCGTAGCCCCGGTCTGGACACGATGGGTTGCATGCAGGCGGCAGCGGCTGGTCGGCTGCGATCGGCATTGTGTCTGGGGGGAAATCTCTACGGAGCCAATCCCGACTCTCAGTTCGCCCAGCAGGCGCTGGAGCAGCTCGATCTCATCACTTATCTGAGTACGACGTTGAACACCGGGCACGTTTGGGGCCGGGCACGGGAGACGCTGGTTCTGCCGGTGTTGGCCCGTGACGAGGAGCCGCAACCCACTACGCAGGAATCGATGTTCAACTACGTTCGGCTCTCGGACGGCGGACCGCGGCGGCTTCCGGGACCACTCTCGGAAGTCGAGATTCTCACCACCTTGGCCGATCGCGTGCTGGGGTCGAGTGGCCCCGTGAATTGGAATGAGATGTCTAAGCTCTGTCATGTCCGTGAAATGATTGCTCGAATCGTGCCGGGATGGCAACGCCTCGCCGAGATTGATCGCACTCGCCGCGAATTCACCATCTCGGGGCGTATCTTGCATACGCCTCGGTTCGCCACTCCGACGGGCAAGGCTCACTTTGCCGCTCTTGAGTTACCCTCGCATCCCCTGGGCGAGCGAGAACTACTACTGATGACCGTGCGCTCCGAGGGCCAGTTCAACACGGTCGTTTATGAGGAGGAAGACATCTATCGTGGCCAGGAGCGCCGAGACGTCATTCTCATGAATCGCGCTGACATCGAGCGGCTGGGCTTGCATCCCGACCAACGAGTCACGGTTCGCAGTGCCACCGGCGTGATGCCCAACATTCTCGTTCGACCGTTTGAAGTACGCGCCGGCAATGCGGTGATGTATTTTCCCGAAGCGAATGTCTTGGTCGCACGTCAGGTCGATCCTCAGTCAAAAACTCCGGCGTTCAAATCGGTTCGCATCACAATCGAAGCAGTCGAGTCCAGCACTCGGCGATCGTTGCCGGTACTCGCCGCTGGTTAAATCGTGGTTGCCGGCTGTACACGATTTAGATAGGTCATTCCAGATGTAATACAGAGCCACCGTCTCCTGATTCCGTCAAGATCCAGGCAAGGATTCTTCGCTGACTTACTCTGAACTATCCGCATGAGGGAAAACCGATGGGAATTGTCTCCTGGTTGGTGTTAGGACTGATTGCCGGTGCCGTTGCTCGCTATCTTCTGCCCGACAAGGCTCCTCCTGGCTGGATCTGGACCATCGGGTTGGGCATCGTCGGCGCGCTGGTTGGTGGCTTCCTCGGATCCCGCTTGCTGGGTACCGGGGATGTGACCGGATTCGATCTCAACAGCATCGTGACTGCCATCGTCGGAGCTGTCATCTGCCTTCTGATTTATGATCGATTCTTGCGGAAATGACCTAGAGGACAAAGCGTCCGATGAGCAACCCGCTGCCAAAGGCCAGGGCCAGCAGGACGATCACGACAACCGTCAAAACCGTAACCCACTTCGGAGTTAGAAGAAGGCCTGATGCAGCGGGTGACAGACGAGGTAGCGGCGGAGGAACGACCACGTCGGACTGCATCGAGCTAGAAGAGGGCCGTGTCACCGGGGCAGGCATTTGTACTGCGCCACTTCGCGGACGAATTAGTTCGGATTGCCCAACTGCGCCCTGTAGCAGCTCCTCGAAATCATCTCGTTCAAACAGAGCCGGTGGTGCGGGGGAAGGGGATCCGCTGGATTCGTCCTGCTGTTCCGCCTGTACCACGTCCGGTTGTTGCGGCAGTTCATCCTCCAATGGAACCGTGACCTCGGCTCGACAGGTCGGGCAATGAACGGTCATCCCCGCCTTACGGCGTGAGATGCCGAGCAACTGGCGACAGTGCTGACAGCGAAATCGAATCGGCATGGGCGGGGGCTCCCGTGCGACAGCGGCACGCGCGTTCTAACTATTCTCTTATTGTTCAACTTCTCAGGCAGGGATGCAACAGGTCGCTTGACGGGAACCCCAGTCAAGGGGAACAATAAGGAAAACTATTCCAGGGAAGAGAAGGTCGCGTCGCCAACAGGAGCTGATCCCCATGAATCTAGCGTTGCGCTTCTCACTCGTTACCTGCGCTGTGATTGTTACTACTGCTCCAGTCCGTGCCGATCTGATTTTCCTCAACGACGGCTATGTTCTTCAGGGGAGTGTCCGCCGGGAGACACGCGCGGAGTTCGATCCGGTCGGGCGCGATGTCATGCTGATTCCCAAGGGGTTCTTCACCATCGACGACGGACCAAGACGGGTCTACTTTGCTCCTTCGCAGGTGCGGATCATCGAGCCGCTGCCCTCACCGGGAGAGGATCGATTGCTCAGCCACGGTGGCCGACTCATCGTTAATCCTCGCGTCTTGCCGCCGCATTTGGGTGTGGTCGAAGAAGGGAAATGGAACCTCAAGAAGTGGGAGCGAGATTACTACTTTCGCTCTCCGGATTCTCCGCGAGTGGCTCTGATCCAGGGATTGGCCACCCTTTCTCCTTATTATGCCCGGGTCGACGCCGTCACCAAGTACAAATGGAGTGCGGCCTATCTGACTCGTGAATGGGATCCTGATCTGGTGCTAGAGTTGCTCAAAAACAGCCCGCATCTGCAGGACCAACCGGCAGACAAGACGTTGGAAACCGTGGCTCGACGCTTTCGTATTTGCGATTTTCTCGCCCAGGCTGGCTGGTACGATCACGCTCAGCGTGAACTCGATCGACTGTTGAAGGACTTTCCTGACCAGAAAGATCGAGTGGTCGTCGCGCAAACTCGACTGGATCGGGCGTGCACCAAGGAGGCATGGGAACAGATCAAGCACTGGTATCAGGCTGGGAGGCTTGTTGCTGTTCGCCGACGTATTGCTAACTTTCCTCTTCAACAAGCCAGCGACCGCATCCGCGCCGATTTAGCCGAATTAAAAGCAAAACTGGCCGCCTCCGCCGAGTTGCTCGCCGATACCTCTCAAGCTCTGCACGACACGCTTAAGGAAATGCCCAATGCTGCGGAGAGTCGATTGTTGGCCGACGCCGCTCAGGTGATTCTCGCGGAATTGCATGAGGCTACCACTCCTCGACTCGACGCCTTTCTCGGACAGTATCGCGAAGCCCAGCGGCAAAAAGCTCAAGGGAAAAAACCTTCGCTGGGACCAGAGCAATTGCTCAGTCTGGCTGTGACGGGCTGGCTTTTGGGCAGTCCCTCGGCGGAAGCTCGCCCGGAAGCGGCCCTCAGTCTGTGGAAAACTCGCGACATGATTCTTCAGTATCTAAACGAAACGAACGCGAGCGAGCGTCGTCGGCGAGTGGAGAAATATCTGGCCGAGATTTCCCCCAAAGTCGATTTCGATGAAATCGCACAGATGATTGCTCACCTGCCCCCTGCGGAACCGGCCAAGGACACGGGACCGGAAGCGGTCGAACGCGAGGTGGGGTCGTCTCGTCGGCCCACGTCGTACTTGGTGAAACTTCCTCCGGAATATACGCATAACCGCGCGTATCCCCTGTTGATTGTTCTGCACGACGGCGAGGAAACGCCTGCCGACATGCTAGCACGCTTCGAGTATCACGCGGCCGAGCATGGCTACATTCTCGCTGCCCCGGCTTGGCGACATCCTCAGTCGAATCAGTATCACTACACCCAGCGCGAGCATGAAACGGTTTTGAATGCTATTCGCGATCTGAAAAGACGCTATCAGATCGACTCCGATCGCGTCTTTTTGACTGGTCTGGGCGAAGGAGGCAAGATGGCGTTCGACTTCGGCCTGGCCCATCCGGATCTGTTCGCAGGTGTGCTACCGATGGCTGCTGGACCCGACTACTATGCCAAACGCTGCTGGCGGAACGCCAACATTCTGCCGTTTTATGTCGTTAATGGCACTCGCGGGGCCGACAGTCAAAAGCTCCTCCGCGAGACCTTTGAAAACTGGGTCATGCGTTCCTATCCGGCTCTGTGGGTTGAATACAAGGGGCGCGGCACCGAATTTTTCTCCGCGGAATTACCGATGATGTTTGACTGGATGCGTCATCAGAAGCGGGCCTTTCCGTTGCGACAACTCGGCACCGATGGTAATGGCTCGCCGTTCGGCAATGAATTCTGCACTCTACGCGGCGAGGAGAATCGTTTCTACTGGCTGGAGCCGACTCACGTCAGTCCGCGAAATGTCGTCTATCCCGATCGCTGGTTGCCACAAACTTCCCCGGCGATGCTGACGGCTCGCGTCGAGCCAGTCGCCAACGAAATCACTATCAAATGTCAGGGAATCGTCGCCCTGACAGTCTGGATCGGTCGTAACTCCGCGGGACAGTATTTAGTCGATCTGGACAAACCCGTCAATATTCGGGTTGGTCTGCGTGGCATGTTCAACAATAAGGTCACACCGAGCCTGGCTGTTCTATTAGAGGATCTCTATCGTCGTGGGGATCGACAGCATCTGGTTGCCGCCAAGGTGGAACTGAACCTGCGTTAGAGCGCTTCTTAAACTGATGTAGCGGCAGGAGGGATGAAGCTGCTTTCGCAGGCTAAAGCTTGCGGCTACCCATGAATCCGCCTGCGATCTGCTTCACCATCTTGCGACGCGTACTAGAACATTGTTTTGCTCTGAACTCACTGGCCAGATCAGCGTTGCCCTTCGTGGCAACGGGTGCAGGCCTTGTTAATGGTAGTTGCTGCGGTTTGCACTGCTTTGGGGTCGTTGGACTCGATCGCTTTGAGGAGTTCTCGCGAGGCACTCTGAACGGCATCCAGATCGCGTAGCCATTCCTTCTTCCCTCGTCCTTGAAACTCTTTAGTGGGAGCGAAGGCACGGCTGGCCTCGGCGAGAATCAAGTTGACGTGAGCGAGTTTCCGAAGTTCGTTCGCTTCGTGCTTGAGCGTTTCGGCACTGATCCCGTCTTCTTCCAAATCAATCAGACGCCGTTCCATCCGAACGCCTTTGGGGCCAAATCCGATCCCGCCCTGATCACGTTTGTTGTATAGTCGCATCACCGCGGCAATGGTGTTGAACTTCTTGCTCAGTTGGCGTGCCTCCGTGGTCACCTCCTTACCCTGCTGCGATGCCGCCACGAGAGCCAGCACGTCCTTGACCACTTCTTTGGGCGCTTGGGCAACACTACTCAAGATGAAGGTTAAAAAAACAACCGCTTGCAGCCTGATGATGCGGCTATTTGGCATCGTCGTATCTCCTCAGCCAGACGCGGTAAGTCGTCAAGTTGTGACTAAAAGAACTAAATGCGATCCTTTTATGAGCACATGATGGCGTAACCGCGATTCTCCACTACGTCGCCTTGACCGAACGTCTCCAAAAAAAGATCGCCCAGTTCTCGCGGCTGGCGGGTGACCAGAAAAAACTTCCCCTGAGGCGTCAGCATCTGCTTGGCTCGACGAATGAACATCTGGGCAATGGTGCTGTTGGCGTAGTAGGGAGGGTTGGCCAACACCACATCGAAACTGTCCGGCTCCGGACCTTCGACCGTACTGGTGGCAAAGACGTCGAACTTGGCCACGCCGTTAGCTCGGGCATTCAACGCAGCCAGAGTACAGGCGCGCTGGTTGCTGTCCACAAAGGCAATGTAGCCATGCTCGCCCGCTCGCTGAGCGGCGAACACGCCGTTGGTTCCGACTCCGCATCCCAGGTCGAGTACGCGATCGCCGGCCTCGATTTCCATGATTTCACATAAAGCCCGTGCCCCGTCGTCGAAGCGACCGTAAGAGAACGTCCCTGGTCGCGAGACGAATCGGCAGGATGGCCCCTCGCCAATCTTGACCTGAAACGTGATCTCGTGACGACGACGAGGGCGATCGCCCTCTCGCACGCACCACAACAGCGACGACTCACTACGCGATCCCTCTTGCGGAGGTAGATGAACCTTGCCAAACACTTTCTTCAGCTGAGCGGGAAAGAATTCCTCGTCTTCGTAGGCCGACCAGACCAGGAACAGGCCATGCGGTCGGAGAATGTGATACGCTTGTTCGATCATGTCGATTTTCAGTTCACGCTCTCCGCCGCGGGCCGGCAAGTACAACACCGAGGCAAATCCAGCCGGTAGATCCCACAGATCGGCCAGCACACAAACCTCGGCAGAACAGTTGGCCGTTGCCAATTCCTCACGCAGCCTCTCTCCTTGGAAATGATCGAGTTGGAAACAGGTGGCCTCGATTCCCGAGAGTTCAGCAAGTACATGCCGCACCTCGGCTGGAGAACCAAGCACGATGGCCAACGGCGAGCGCGCCTTGGCTAGTAGCGTGACGGGGAGTGGCTGCTGAGACAGGGGTAGGGCAGTGCGTTTACGTCGAGTCATGCGAATCTCTTTGGTAGATCTAGTAGGCTGAACGATTCTAGAGACGATGAGCTAGGCGTCAAGTCATGAAGGGGAAGGATACCGTTCTCATCAATTTCTCAGTTGTTTTCTGGTCGTGGCGCAACATCATAAACCCCAGGCGACATTTCCTGGTTCTCAGCACAAGGGAGAACGATCTCATGCTGCATCGACGTTTGCTGGCGTTGGCGGCCCTGACCGCGTTCGCGTTGTTCTTGACACAGAGTTTGACAGCGGCTCCGCGTGAAGCAGATCTCACCGAAGGGTTACGACAGGGCAAGATCGAGCTGAAGTCTGCTCCGGCATTAGGATTTGCACCTAAAGGCATCTTGTTAATGGGAGATCCGATTGAGGCGGCGATCTATGCGGTCGATACTGGCGACACTACTCCTGCCCCGGACTCCGCTATCCGCCCCAAAATCGAGGGCGTTAATGAGAAAATCGCGGCGCTGCTGGGCACCGACGTCAAAGATGTTCAAGTGAAGGATCTGGCCGTCAATCCCATCTCCGGCAACACCTACCTCTCTGTGGCTCGTGGCACTGGGCCGCGGGCCATCCCCGTGTTGCTCAAGGTCACGCGCGAGGGCAAACTCTCGGAGTTCAGCCTTAGCAATGTGAAGTTTGCTCGTGCGACGATTCCCAATCCTGTCGCCGATTCCAGCAAAGGTGGCAAAGGGGCCAAAGGTGGCCGTGCCGCATCGCGAGTCGATGCCATCACTCAGATTGGCTATCTGAATGGGCGGGTTTATGTCGCGGGATTGTCGAACGAAGAGTTTGCCTCGAATCTGCGGTCGATTCCCTTCCCCTTCGACAAGGTCGATCGCGGCACCAGCATTGAGATGTACCACGGCGCGCATGGGCAGCTGGAGACCCGTTCGCCAATCCGTGTCTTTGCTCCCTACAAGATCGACGGCGAGGATCACTTGCTGGCTGCATACACCTGCACTCCGCTGGTCAAGATTCCGGTCAACAAACTCGAACCAGGCACGAAGTTAATGGCCACGACCGTTGCCGAGCTAGGCAACCGCAACCGCCCCTTGAGCATGATCGTCTATAACAAGGGCGGTAAGGATTATGTTTTGATGGCCAATAGTAGCCGTGGCATGATGAAAATCGCGCTGGACGGCATCAACAAGATTGAGGGCATCCGTGAACGGGTCGCCGACAAAGCAGGTCTGAAATATGACACGATCAAGGAACTCTCGGGGGTGCAGAAACTAGACGCTTTTGGAAAGGAACACGTTCTGGTTCTGCTCCAGACTGCTGATGGCAAGCTGAATCTCGACACGGTGGAACTGCCGTAAACGAGTGTTCCAATCTCTTTGGCTCAGCGGGCGGCGGACTCTCGTTCGCCGCTCGCTGTCTTCCTGTACTGGCGAGGTGTTGCCATGCTTCGACTCCTGTTGTTTTTCCTCGTCCCCGCGCCGTTACTCGCCGCCGACACAGCGGCTCCCGTGATTCACCTCAATCAGGAAAAAGACAAAGACACTCGCTTGACCATCACCGGAATTGCTCAGGAGGTGTTGCGCGATAGTAAACGCTATGAAGCGGCAGTGTATGTTGCCCGAGGCAATCGTGACGAGCAACTCGCTATGCTTGGTAGTTGGAAAGTCGAGAAGGAGACCCTCTGTTTTGCACCGCGGTTCCCGCTGAGTCGAGGTGTTCCCTACCGCGTGGTGGTGAAGATCGATGGGAAGGCCACCGAGAAAATCGTGTCGCTGCCCAAACCCCAGAGCAAGCCGTCTACCGTGGTTAGTGAGGTCTATCCGACCGCGGACAAACTACCAGAGAATCAGCTGAAGTTCTATCTCCATTTCTCCGCACCGATGGCTCAAGGCGGAGTCTACGAACATTTATCGCTCGTCGATGCCGACGGCAAAAAGGTCGAGCTGCCGTTTCTCGAACTCGATCAGGAGTTATGGGATCGCTCGGGGAGGCGATTTACTCTCTTCTTCGACCCAGGCCGAGTCAAGCGAGGACTGAAGCCGCGCGAAGAGTTTGGTCCCGTGCTGGAGGAAGGCAAGCGATATTCGCTAGTCATCGAACGCAGCTGGCTGGACGCCGAGGGCAATCCGCTCAAGCAACGCCACGTCAAGTCATTCTCGGTGGGACCACCGGACGACGTCCAACCTGACATCAAGACTTGGAAACTCAAACAGCCGACGAACCCGACTGCACCGTTGGTAGTGACGTTTCCGGAATCGATGGATCACGCTTTGGCATTACGGATGATCTGGATCGAAGATGAACGGGGAGAACGTGTTGACTGTAAATCTGAGTTATCGGATCGAGAAACGGTCTTAACCTTGACACCGGAGAAGCCTTGGAAGTCGGGGAGGTATCACCTTGTCGCAGATAATCGACTAGAGGATCTGGCTGGCAATAGTCTGGGGCGGTTATTCGAAGTCGACGTACTTCAGCCCGTCGACCGTCAGCTCAAGACGGAAACAGTCAAGGTGCCGTTCGAGCTGAAGTAGCGAGCAGGGCCAACGTCACCCAGCCGGTCGTGGACAATCGTTGCGAGTAACTGTCACCGCCGCTGGGACGGGTCGTCTCGGGCCAACTGCCGTCTGCTTCCTGAAGGGAACGCAGATAGGCGCGACCACGACGAATCCAGGCGTCGATGTCGGGCGATGGTTTTTGACGGGACAGGGCTAACAACACGATGGCCGTGTCGAACGCTTCGGGGGCCGATGAGGGGTGCGGCCCCCAGCCGCCCTCGCGGGCTTCGCTGGTTCGGATCAGAGTCAAGGCTCGTTCCCGCCGTTTGACTTGGAGCCGATTGGCCTCGCTGAGCAGAACCGCAGAAGCATCGAGGAGATTGTGGATCGGCGTTGTGGCCAGCCAGCGGTCAGCACGTTGGATCGCATCACGATGTGAGGGGGTATCGAGAGCGGCCAGCGCCTCCCGAGCCAAATGGGTAGCTAGAGACGTCCCTAGGGTCGTGGCACCGCCCAGAGTGCCCTCGGACACTACCCGCCAGGAGCCGTCACCATCCTGAACCTCGACGAGTAGTTTGGCGGCAAGTTGGCGGATCTCGCGGGAAGAGCTTCGGAGTGTGGCCAGAGTTGAGGCAAACTGCAACCGGGCTAATTTTTTGTCGCTGAACTCCTCGCCACCATTTTTGTCCCATCCGGCAGGACGTTGTAGCCAATCGGTCCAGGGAGCGAACACGACGTCGGGGAGTCGTCGCCCCATTGCCCGAGCGGTCAACAAGGCTCGCCCCGCGTCAGCGTGATGATGGCAAGCGAAACAGTGCTTCTCCCGATGCCAGCGTGGCACTTCACGAGCGAGATAGGCCAACGCCCGCGCTTCGGTATCGATGGGCGGAGCCGCTGCCAGCACAAGAGGGACAATAGAGATCGCTAACATCTTAGTCGAGATAAATCAGTTCGTTACTCAAAAAGATCGCCCTGGAATAGCTTTCCCAGACGCGCTCCTCGGGTTCGCCCACGGCACGAAGTTTCTCGCGTACCTGATTGAGATAACCCAGTGCTGTCTGAATCTCTTCTTCACTGGCGTTTCTCGCGAACGCTAATCGGAAGGAGTGAGCAATCCGCTGGCGATCCGTTGTTGCCGATTGCCGCAGTCGCTGGGCGAAGCTATTCGCTGCTCGGTGGGTTTGCGGATCGTTGAGGAAGTACAATGCCTGCAAGGGCGTCGTGCTGGAGTCCCGTTTGGCAGTGCTGGCGTTGGTGTCGGGGCCATCGAACAGGGCCAGGTAAGGATGTCGCTGGATGCGCTGAGTCATGAGATAGACACTGCGCCGATCGGTGTCATAGACCGCCTTAAACGGGTTATGTTGGGTGAAATTCCAGGTATGCATCGGTGGAAATGGATGCGCGCCGCCGACGGAGCGATCGAGCAGGCCACTCAGTGACAACAGAGTGTCACGAATTGACTCGGCGTCAAGTCGGCGTCGATCGAACCGCCAGTAGAGGCGATTGGCTGGATCAATCCCCAGCGCTTGCGAGTGGTCATCGCTGGACGACTGATACGCGCGAGAGGTGACGATTAGCCGATGCATCGACTTGAGCGACCAGTTTGCCTGCACCAGACGCGAGGCGAGCCAGTCCAGCAATTCGGGATGGGTCGGCGGCTGTCCCTGTCGGCCAAAATCGTTGGGGGTGGGAACAATCCCCTTGCCGAAGTGATAGAGCCAGAGACGGTTGGCCAGCACGCGAGTGGTCAAGGGATTTTTCGGATCGCTAATCCACTGAGCGAGGTGCAGCCGACCACTGCCCTGAACCTCCTTAGGCAGAGTTTGCCCCCCGAGCACCTGTAGGAAGCGTCTTGGCACTTCCTTTCCCAGTTTCAGCGGATCGCCGCGCATCTGCATGCGTGCATTGCCAATCCAGCGCGACCCTTCAGTGACGGCGTAGGCGGTCTCGTACTGCAACGGTTGTTTGTTCAGTTCGTCGCGTTGCTTTTTGAGTTCCGCGATCCTTTTCTGAAACTCCTTAGTGCCGGCCATCACGTCGAACTCTAGCCCCTTGATCTCTTTGTCCAGATCGGAGAGTTGCTGCTGTCGCTGGAATAGAGCCTCGGCGACGCGAACGGGATTGTCGATGGGCACCATGTCACGTTGCACCTTGTCCAGTTCGATTCCCGGCCAGGGATAGCGTGTGCTTTGAAAGAAACCGTACAGGGCGTAGTAGTCTTCGCTGGGAATGGGATCGAACTTGTGATCGTGACAGCGCGAACAAGACAACGACAGTCCCAGGAAACTCCGGCCCAGGTTTTCGATGGTGTCCTCGAAAGTGAGATACCACTGATAACGGCGATCCTCATAGGAGCCAAAGCGTCGGGCACTGGCCAGGTAGCCGGTGGCGATGATCTGCTCCCGTCGTTGGGCCGGCGAATGGCTCGGCAGAAGATCGCCAGCGAGTTGCTCCTCAATCAGGCGGTTGAAGGGATAGTCGCGATTGAACGCTTGCAGAACCCAGTTTCGGAAGAGATACAATTGCGGTACGGGATAGTCGGAATTGTCTCCCGCCGTGTCGGCATAACGAATCACGTCGAGCCAGTGTCGGCCCCAGCGTTCGCCGTAGGCCGGCGAGGCTAGCAAGCGATCAACAACTCGTTCGTAAGCGTCGGGACGTGGATCGGCGACAAAATTCTCAATCTCTTCCAAAGTCGGCGGCAGACCGGTCAGATCGTAGGTCAGCCGACGCAGTAGCGTGACGCGATCGGCAGGGCGGACATAGCTCAACCCCTGTGCTTCCAGTCGGGCCAGTAAGAAGTGATCGATCGGGTTGTTCGCTAAGTGTCGGTGCTGAATCGTGGGCACTTCGGGGTCGCGGACCAGTTGGAACGACCAAAACCGACGATCCTCTTCAGTGACGATGGAGCGAGAACGAATCGGAGCGGCGGCTTCCGGCCAGGGAGCGCCCATCCGAACCCACTGTGTGAGAAGGTCGATCTCGGCAGGTGAGAGCCTCTTCTTGGGCGGCATCTTTGGGCCTTCGTGGCGAACCGCTTTCAACAGTAAACTCTCGTCGCGCTTGTCGGACAAAAGCGCGCCATTGTCGCCCCCTTGACGAAATCCAGCGGCGGTGTCGAGTCGCAAACCACCCTGTTGTTTCTTAGGACCGTGACACTGTTGACAATGTTCGATGAGCAGGGGACGTACTTTTGCCTCGAAGAAACGGAGTTGCACCTCGGGCGGGTTCGTCTCGCTGGCCAAAGCACCGGGCAGGGTAGGACACAGCAAGAGCGTGAGAGAGAGGAAACGCTTCATGGGTGTAGACGCCACTGAGTTCATCAGAAAGTTGATAGCCGTAGTGTATCATCTCAGCGAGCGTTTCGCTACTTGGTTGTCACAGCATGTTCACTGGGTCGATGTCAACGACGAACTCCACGCCGCTTGGCGGAGTCAGCATCGGCCTGACGAGACGCAACAGTTTGTGCAAAGTGCCGGGACTGGGCGACTGTAGCTGAAAGTGATAGCGATAAACTCCCTTGAGGCGGAAAACCGCGGCCTCGGCGGGACCGAGCAAGCGCACTTCGGCAGGGCCTTGTTGACGCAGCGTTTGCAGGCCGGTCTCGAACGCCTTGGCCAGTTGATCGGCAAAATCGGCGGCCTGTTGAGGTTGGCGTGCTCGCACCACGACGCGGGCCAGTCGTTGGAAGGGGGGGTACTGATATTCGCGGCGATGAGCTAGTTCGCTCTGCACGAAGGCCACATAATCATGAGTGACGACGTGAGCAATGCAGGGATGTTCGGGGTTGAACGTCTGAATCAACACTCGTCCGCCGTTGGAACCGCGACCAGCTCGCCCCGCCACCTGTGATAGAAGTTGAAAGGTGCGTTCACTGCTACGAAAGTCGGGCATGTGCAGGGCGACATCGGCGTTGACGACGCCGACCAGTGTCACGTTGGGAAAATCGAGTCCCTTGGCGATCATTTGCGTGCCGAGCAGAATCTGAATCTCGCCGCGCCGAAATGCCGCCAGGGTACGAGCGTGACTGCCTGGTTTGCGCATGGTGTCACTGTCCATCCGCGCCACGGTTCGCCCAGGAAAACGCTCCTGAATCTCCACTTCTAATTTCTCGGTCCCCAGTCCTTGATAACGCACTGCCGATCGACCGCACTGCGAGCATTTCTTCAGCGGTTCCTGTTCATAGCCGCAGTGATGGCACAGCATCAGATCCTTGAGTTTGTGGTAGGTCATGGCCAGATCGCAGAAGCGGCACGCCTCGACATGGCCGCAGCTAGGGCAGTGAATGTGGGTCGCGAAGCCGCGTCGGTTCAACAGGAGAATGACCTGGCCGCCTTGGTCCAGCGCTTGTTGCATGGCATAGACCAGGGCATCACTCAACGCCGAGGGACGACCACGACGCAGTGGTTGATGACGCAGATCGAGTAAATGCACCGGTGGCAGCGGACGATCCATCACCCGCTTGGACAAGGACAGCAGGGTGTAGGCTCCACGGCTGGTGTTGTACCAACTTTCCAACGACGGCGTTGCTGAACCCAGCAGGATCGGAACATTTTCCAGCCGGGCACGCATAACGGCCACGTCGCGACCGTGATAGCGCGGGGTCGTGTCCTGCTTGAAGCTACTCTCGTGTTCCTCATCGATAACGATCAGTCCGAGGTTCCGCGTCGGAGCAAAGACTGCGCTGCGGGCACCGACGACGACTTGCACCTTGCCCTGAAAGACCCGTCGCCAGTGGGAACCGCGGTCGGCATCCCCCAGATGACTGTGCAGCACGGCCACCTCCCCGAAGCGGCCACTGAACCGTTGCACCGTCTGCGGCGTGAGACTGATCTCCGGTACCAGGACGATCGCTTGTTTGCCCTGACGAATCACTTCTTCGATGGCTCGAAGATAAACCTCCGTTTTGCCGCTACCCGTCACGCCATGCAACAAAAACGAGCGAAACTCGCCACGTTGCACAAACGGAGCAATCGCTTCCCAAGCCGTTCGCTGTTCCTCGTTGAGCTGAATCGGAGGATAGTCAGCATGAGGTTCTGCTTGACTGAGCTTCTCGATCCGGCGACGTGCCTGCCGGATTAAACCGCGCTGTAATAGCGCTTTCAGTGGGGCGTCAGTCACTTGTAGTTGCCGCTTGATCCGTTGGGCCTCGATCGGTTGGTTGGCCTCGCGAAGGGCCTTCAGAATAGCCAGTTGCTTGGGCGGCAGATTCACGATGGGGGAGGCCAATTCCGCTTCGGGTACAGCCTCGACGAAAGCGCGTTTGACCAACCCCGCCTGATCGCGCGCCGCTGCCGGGACGACTGCGTTGAGTACCTGACCCCAACCGCAGAGATAGTAGTCGGCCATCCATCGGGTCAACCGCAGCAGGCTGTCGGTCAGCAACGCTTCGTCGTCAAGAACGGCCACGATCTCCTTCACCGATCGACCGGGTGGTTCGTCGGTCAAACCCACACAGTAGCCCACGGTCGTGCGATCCCCACGACCGAACGGGACGCGAACACGCTTGCCGACTTCGATTTGATCGATCAGTTGCTCAGAGACGGCGTAGGTGAAGGCCTGATCGAGCGGACGATCGAAGACGATCTCGGCGAACAAGCTCGCGGTCTTGTTCGGTGAGTCGCTAGGAAACAAGTTGCTTTGCATGACGCTAACGGCCCTCGGAGGTTGGGATTCTTTGCATAGTACCTTGATTCCAACGGCCAAGGCGAGGTCGGTTGACGGTGGAAAGAGGAGGAAATCGAACAGTCAATCCACTTGTTAATTAACTTGTGGGTTGCTGAATCCTGGTTTAGAATCGGGCTAGATCCCTGAAGTAGCTCCAGATGTTGAGCAAGCGGTTATGTCTTCAGTAGATGATTCTTCGTTTCATTCTTATCAGATGCAACAATGGCTACAGCGCTGGAAAACGGGGGATAAAGCTGCTGCCGATGAATTGTTACGAAAAATTGGCCAGCGATTAGAAAATCTGGCCAGACGGATGCTGCGGAGTTTTCCGAGAATTCGCTTTCACACGGAAACAGCCGACATCTGTCAAGCTGCCGCGTGGCGATTGCTCAAAAGCTTGCAGCGGCTAGAGCCGATCACCGTCCGCGAATTTTTCCTCATCGCCGCTACTCAGATTCGCCGGGAACTGCTCGATCTGGCTCGATCGATTCGGCGAACGCCGTTGGCTGCAATTGGTTACTCATTTGAAGAGAATAGTGATTGCGATCCCTTGGAAGCAATCGCTGCAAATCCTGAAGAACTCGAAATCTGGAGCCGGTTTCACGAGGCGGTCGAACAGTTGTCCGTCAAGGAGCGAGAGGTCTTTTCTCTGACGTTTTACCACGGCTGGACTCAGTCCGAGATCGCCGCTTTGCTTGAGATCGATGAACGGACTGTTCGCCGACGCTGGCAGTCAGCCTGTCTACACCTCAATCGGCTGGTCGGAGGACAACTGCCGTCGTTATGAACTTCGCACTGCTGCTGCTCGCTTTCGCTGCCGCTCCACCCAGTCCGATCGTACCCTTACGCCATGCCCACGCTCATAATGATTACGAGCATCCCCGACCGCTTTTTGATGCGTTGGCACGCGGCTTCACTAGCGTCGAGGCCGACATCTTCCTGTCGCGCGGTCAACTGCTGGTCGGACACACTCGGCTTGAGCTTCGCCCCGAGCGCACGTTGGAGAGACTGTATCTCGAACCGTTGCGGCAACGTGCGCGACAGTATGGCGGTCGTATCTATGCTAATGACTCTCCGTTTTATCTTCTGATCGATATCAAGACCGAGGCCAAAACCACCTACGAGGTTCTCGCACCGCTGTTAGCGCGGTACAGCGACATCCTGTCGACCACGAGCGATGGTAAGTTTCAACGTAAGGCCGTGACAGTAGTCATCTCGGGCAACATCCCAAAAGCGGAGATCCGCGCCCAAACGGTGCGGCACGCCGGCATCGATGGTCGGTCTGGTGATTTGGACTCGACCGAACCGGCGCATTTGATGCCGTTTCTCAGTGCCAGCTGGTTCAGTCAGTTCCGCTGGCGTGGCGACGGCCCCATGCCGGAACAAGAGCGGCAGAAACTCCGCGACTTCGTCGCGCGTGCCCACAAACAAGGGCGACTGGTCCGCTTCTGGGCCACCCCAGAACGAGAGTCTCTCTGGCGCGAATTGCGGGCTGCTGGTGTTGATCTGATCAATACCGATCGACTCGATCAGTTGCGCGAGTTTCTGCTCTTGCAGATGCACAAGTGAAGCCCTGGTGCTACCTCGGGGGTAGAACAAAAAGATTTTGTGAGTAAGCTCCTGCCCACTTTGTACAACGTCCAGAACCGCGGTTGTTCTCTCTCCCTCCCGCCAAGGAGTTCCTACCGATGTCTCGTATGCTCACCTTAATTGCAGTGCTCACTGTGACCAGTCTGATGGTCGCTGCCGATTCGTCGAACGATGTGGGGGTGCTACCCGTGGGGGCAGACGGCAAACCGCTCAATCTCGACTTCGAGACCGGCACGCTCAAGGACTGGACAGCGACCGGCACAGCCTTTCAGGGGCAGCCGATCAAGGGAGACACGGTAGCTCCGCGCCGCGGGGACATGAAGAGTCGGCATCAGGGCAATTACTGGATCGGCACCTACGAACGCAAGGGCGACGCTCCCAAGGGGACGTTGACTTCAGTCCCGTTCAAGATCACACATCCTTATGCCTCGTTCCTGGTTGGCGGCGGTCCACACGTCAATACTTGTGTCGAATTGGTGCTAAAAGAGGGAGTAAAAGTCTTTCATCGGGCGAGCGGCTTGGAAGCCGAGGACATGACCCGAGAAGTGGTTGATCTGAGCAAGTATCAGGGACAGGAGATGTTCATTCGCCTGGTGGACAACCACTCCGGACACTGGGGGCACATTAATTTCGACGACTTCCGCTTTCATGCCCAGAAACCGTCGTTCCCAGCTCGACCACGCGCCATGCAGCCGGATATTTACGCTCATGCGGGGTTGCCACCCAAGGAAGCAGCCAAAGCCATGACTGTGCCCGAGGGATTCCAGGTCACGCTCTTCGCCGGGGAACCCGATGTCCAGCAGCCGATCGCTCTGTGTCTGGATGATCGCGGGCGGGTCTGGATCGCCGAGGGGCATTGCTATCCGATTCGCCGAGCCGATCAAGATGCCAACGACCGCATCCTGATTTTCGAGGATACCAACGGGGACGGTACGTTCGACAAGCGCACTGTCTTCATGGAAGGCTTGAATCTCGTCAGCGGGCTGGAGGTCGGCTTCGGCGGTGTCTGGATCGGAGCTGCTCCCTACTTGATGTTCGTGCCGATGAAGGACGATAAACCCGCCGGCAAGCCGCAGATTTTGCTCGACGGTTGGGGCTATCAAGACACCCACGAGACGCTCAACACCTTCATCTGGGGGCCGGATGGTTGGCTCTACGGTTGCCACGGAGTCTTCACCCACTCGCGGGTCGGCAAGCCGGGCACGCCCAACGACAAGCGAATCCCGATCAATGCCGGCATCTGGCGGTATCATCCGACCAAACACGTTTTCGAGGTGTTCGCTCACGGTACAAGCAACCCTTGGGGCTTGGACTTCAACGATTGGGGACAGGCTTTTTGCGAAGCCTGCGTGATTCCGCACAACTGGCACATCATCCAGGGGGGGCGCTATCATCGTCAGGCCGGGGCACACTTCAACCCCTACACCTACGACGACATCAAGACCATCGCCGTGCATCGGCACTACGTGGGAAACAATCCACACGGCGGCAACGAGCGCTCCGATTCTGCCGGGGGAGGGCACGCCCACTGCGGCACGATGATCTATCTGGGCGGCACCTGGCCAGCCAAGTACCGCAACCAGATGTTCATGGGCAACATCCATGGTCGAAGGCTCAATGTCGATGTGCTAACCCAAAAAGGATCTGGTTGGCAGGCAAATCGCTCTCCGGACTTTCTGTTGGCCAACGATGCCTGGGCGCGGTTCATCAATCTCCGCTCCGGGCCAGACGGCAACGTCTACCTGATCGATTGGTACGATCAGCAAGCCTGCCATCACACCGACCCACGCATCTGGAACCGGAGTAATGGTCGGATTTACAAGATCTCGTATGGGGATAATAAGCGAATCGAAGTGGACCTCGGCAAACTCTCCGACAAGGAGTTGGTCGAACTACAACTACACGATAATGACTGGTATGTTCGTCACGCTCGAAGACTGCTCCAGGAACGCGGCAGCACCAGCGGGCAGGAACGGCTGTACGACATCGCGCTACGTCACGCTGAGGAAACACGTCGCCTGCGTGCCCTGTGGGCGCTGCACGTCACCAACGGGTTGACCGAGGAGCGGATCGAATTATTGCTGAAAAACACCTCGCCTTGGGTGCGTGCCTGGACCATTCAGCTGGCTCTGGAGTCCGGCAAGTATCCTTCGGAGCGAATTCAGCGAGACATAGAGACGCGAGCCATCAGCGATGAATCTCCTGTGGTTCATCTGTATCTGACCAGCGCTCTTCAACGTCTTCCGTTGGAGCAACGTTGGGTACCGCTCTCGCGACTGGTTCTGCACCAGAAAAACGTCAACGATCACAATCTACCGTTGATGCTTTGGTACGCGATGGAACCACTCGCCGAAGTCGATGCCGTTCGGGCACTGCGGTTGGCGGAACACTCGGTGTTTCCAATCCACTTGCCATTCATGGTGCGACGTATCAGCGCGATGGGCAGTGACAAGGCGGTGTCCATGCTCGTCGAGGCCCTAAGCCAAGCTGCGAACGAGGAAAAACAGGTGATCTATCTTCGCGGGATTGAGGCCGGATTGAAGGGCCAGAAACGCTTTCTGATGCCCAAGGCGTGGAGTGAGGTGGCCGCGAATCTGTACAAAGGCAGTCCGGCGGTGCGCGACGCGGCGCTGGCGTTAGCCGTTCGCTTCGGCGACAAGAACGCCTTTGCCTCACTGCGTGAGGTACTGGCTAACGATAAGACGCCGTTACCCGCGCGACGGGAGGCCTTGCAAGCCCTGGTCGAGGGAACTGATCCGGCTTTGCCACCGCTCTTACACACGTTGGCCCAGAAGGATCAGCTACGTCAGGAGGCGATTCAGGCTCTTGCCTCGTTTAACGATCCGAAAACTCCAGAAGTGTTGCTGGCGCTTTATCCGTCGCTGAATCTTGCCGGCAAACGAGCCACTATCAGCGTCTTGTCGGCTCGGGTGACTTATGCTCAGGCTTTGCTCAACGCCATCGCGGCCAAGAAGGTGCCCGCTTCGGATCTGCAAGCCGACGTGGTGCGGCAGCTTCGCAACCTAGGTGATGCCGAGTTGGAGCGTCGCATCGGTGAAGTTTGGGGCGTGGTCCGCACCACACCGGCAGAGCGTCGCGAGCAGATCAGACAGTATGCCTCGATGCTCAAGCGTCCGAAGACGCCGCCTGATCCGTCGCTGGGCCGCGCCTTGCACAACAAGATGTGTGCCAAATGTCACGTCTTATTCGGCGAAGGCGGGAAGGTCGGTCCTGACATCACCGGAGCCAATCGCGGCAGTCTGGAGTATCTGCTGGAGAACATTCTCGATCCTAGCGCGGTCATCCAGAAAGAGTACGCCATGACCGTGCTGCATCTCGCCACGGGTCGGGTTGTCTCTGGCATCGTTAAGGAAGAGAACGACAAGACACTCACGGTAGTGACTCAGGACGAAACCCTGATTCTCGCCAAGAGCGACATCGAGAAACGCGAAGCTAGTTCTCAGTCGATGATGCCGGAGGATCAACTCAAGGGATTAAGCGATCACGAGGTTCATTCCCTCTTTGCCTATCTGCAAAGTCCGGTACAGGTGCCACTCTTGGCCACCTCCGATAACGCTAAGGATCTGTTCAATGGAAAGGATCTGACTGGCTGGGTCGGCAATGAGAAACTCTGGCGCGTCGAAGACGGGGAGATCGTCGGCAGATCGACCGGGCTGAAACGCAACGAGTTTTTGCGCAGCAAGATGATCGCCGCCGACTTCCGCCTGTCGCTGAAGGTGAAGTTGACACCGAATAAGGAGAATAGCGGTATCCAATTCCGCAGTGAGGAATTGCCTGAAGGCGAGGTCAAGGGGCCCCAGGCCGACATCGGCGCGGGGTGGTGGGGCAAACTCTACGAGGAACACGGACGCGGTCTGCTCTGGAAGGAGTCCGGCGAACGGCACGTCAAACCCGACGCATGGAACGACTACGTCATCGAGGCTGTTGGTAGCCGAGTGCGAACCTGGATCAACGGCCAACTGTGCGTCGATCTCGACGATCCCAAGCTCTCCCGGCGTGGTCTCTTCGCCCTTCAACTCCATTCCGGAGGACCAATGGAGGTGAGATTCAAAGACATTCAATTAGAGGCGATTGATCCCACAGCGAAGAAATAAACTTGGAAATGCTGAGCTAGTGGTTCATTGCTGCTAAACAGAGGGGAGGTTCGCGTCTTCGAGCTTCCGAACGGAGGACGTAAGTCCTCCGTGGGGGGGCGCACGAACACGGGGGGGCTGATGCCCTCCGCTCAGAAGAGTTGTTTCTCAGCCACCCCACAATTCAGTTGCAATCAACCACTAGGACGCGTCGCAAGATGGTGAAGTGGCAGCGGGTATGAAGCTCGTTCGCAGGCTTAAGCCTGCGGCTACCGACTCGGATTGACAGGTAGCCGCGGACTTTAGTCCGCGCTGGGCTCTAAAGTGCAGAGGCGGTATTAACTCGATTGCGAGCAGATCTGGTTGTGTCGGCAACCGATCTGCTCGCGAGCGCCTCGATTTCTCTCTGCCTATACCTTAGGATGGCTCATCTCGGCAGTTGCACGCCGTGAGTGCGAAGCAGGTCCGCGAGTTGTCGCCATACCGCTTCAGCAGACGGCTTCGCTCCAGCTTTTTTAAGACAGGCGAGAACTTCATCGTCGAGGGTTTTGCTTGGTTGTTGCTTGGCTTGATATTCGGCGAGAAGTTGTTCGGTGGTTAGTTCGCGTTTGCCGTCGAGTACCTCGTTACACAACTGATCGGCGCGACGGTTTTTCTCGCGTCGAACGTGTTTGAACGTGACGCCGTGGCGAAACTGCGCTGCCAAGCGAGAAGCCTGAGTATACAGACCGCGTAACTCTTCATTCTTGACCTTGTACTCACCGCGCATCTGTTTGACCAGCAACTCACTGTCGGAATGAACGACTACGGGTCGATCCACCTCCAGTCGGCTGGCGTGTTCCAGCGCTTTGACCAGGGCGGTGTACTCGGCCTGGTTGTTGGTCATCTGGCCTAGCCGACCCGCTTCTTCGATTGTTTCGTCGCCCACTTCGAGGACGTAGGCATAGGCCGCCACTCCCGGATTGCCGCGCGAGGCTCCGTCAGTGTGGATGAGAAGAACGTCGGCGTCGGACATCTTGCCCCTCCTCGGTGGGGAAGTTCTACTAGAATGCGAGAGAGGTGCCATCGTGACCAATCCTCGCATGCTCATTCTAGAAACGTCGGGCCGACGCGGACTTCTCGCCCTGGCCCAGGGAGAATCTTTGCTGACCGCTCGCGATTTGGCCTCGAAATCTCCCGGAATGTTCCTCGCTCGGGATCTCACTCCGACGCTGGCTGAGTTATTGCGGCAGCAGGGGTGGTCGGCCAAGCAACTCGACGCCCTCGTGGTTAGTCGGGGACCGGGCAGTTACACCGGCTTGCGTGTCGGCATCATGACCGCCAAAACCTTGACCTACGCTACCGATTGTGCCTTGCTCGGCATCGATACCTTTGCCATCATCGCGGCTCAAACACCGCCCGAGGTAGGCCGCGTCGACATACTAGCCGACGCCCAGAAAGAGGATCTTTACGTTCAATCGTTCGCCTATGTCGAACAAGGCTGGTACCCTGTCGACGAATTACACGTTGAGCCGTTCGCCGAGTGGATCCAGCGTCGCGAGCCGACGGCCTGGATCAGTGGACCGGGCCTGGACAAATGGGAGGACAAGATTCCGCCCTCCATTGGTCGGGTCGAGCGGTTGTTTCGCGAACCAACCGTCGAAAGCCTGCATCGACTTGGCCTGGCTCGCTATCGGGCCGAGCAGCGCGACGATCCATTCACCCTGGAACCTCTGTATCTGCGGGCCAGTTCCGCTGAACGTCAGTGGCGAGACCGAACACCATGAGTCAAATCTGTCCTAAGTGGCAGCAGACGATCGAACTGCCTGGCTCGTTCGCTGCACGATCGACTCGCTGGCACTCACTTGGTTCCGTCCTAAAATAGCGGTGGATCACCCCGTTTCAGAAAGGTTGCTTGATGTCGCGACTGTTTGCCGTGTTTGTGCTGCTGGCCGTGCCGGCCTTGACTCTGGCCGCACCGCTGGAGTTTCATCTCACTTTTGATGCCAAGGTTCGGCCCACTCCGTTTACTGGGCGCGTCTATGTCCTGCTCTTCCCCCAGGAGACCACGGCGCTGGGCACCTGGCCGAACTGGTTCAACCCGCAACCCGGCTTCGCCAAGGACGTGGTCAACTGGAAGCCTGGCGAGAAGATGATTCTCGATCAATCAGCTCTGAGTTATCCGGTTTCACTCGATAAAATCAAAGCCGCCACCTGGACGATTCAGGCCGTAATGGACGTGAACCCCAATCACATGCGGTTCACCACAGCTCCAGGCAACATCTGGACCACGACCCGCCGGGAACTCGATCCCGCTACGACCGGTCCGGTGGAACTGAAGCTCGACCGCGTCTACGAGGAGCCATCGTTCAAGGAAACCGAGCGTGTCAAACTCGTAGACATCGAAAGCAAGCTGCTCAGCGATTTTCATCAGCGACCAACACGGATGCGGGCAGCGGTGATCCTGCCCGAATCGTATGCCAAGGGGCCGACCCGCCGTTTTCCCACGGTTTATGAGATCCCCGGATTCAGCGGTACGCATCGCCATGCCTTGCTGATGGGCACCGCAGGCACTAAGCGAGATGGGGTTGAGGTATTACACGTCATTTTAGATCCGAGTTGTCATCATGGGCATCATGTCTTCGCGGACTCGGCCAACAACGGCCCCGTCGGTCGAGCATTGATCGAGGAATTGATCCCCGCGATCGAGAGCAAGTTTCGCGCCATCGCTCAGCCAGCGGCTCGCTTGGTCACGGGGCACTCATCGGGCGGTTGGTCGAGTTTGTGGTTACAAGTGACCTATCCGGACTACTTCGGGGGCTGCTGGTCGACTGCGCCGGACCCCATTGATTTCCGCGACTTTCAGCGGATCAACATTTATCGACCGAGCGAGAACATGTTCACCGATCGCGACGGCCAAAAACGACCGATCGCGCGGCGCGGAGGTAAACCGATCTTGTGGTACAAGGACTTCTCCGACATGGAAGAGGTGATGGGGCATGGGGGGCAGTTAGCCTCGTTCGAGGCAGTGTTCAGCGAACGTGGTCGGGACGGCAAACCGCGCCGTTTGTGGAACCGCAAGACCGGTGAGATTGACGCTGAAGTGGCTCGCAGCTGGGAGAAGTACGACATTCGCCTGATTCTCGAACGCAACTGGGATAAACTCGGACCTAAGCTTTCCGGGAAGGTGCATGTGTACATGGGCGATGTCGACACCTTCTATCTCGAAGGAGCGACACGGCTGCTGAAGGAGATGAACGAGCGGCTCAAGGGGGGCCTGATCGTTGAACTGTTTCCGGGCAAGGATCACGGTAGCTTAATGACTGGCGAGATGCGGCAACGGATCGCCCGAGAGATGGCCGCCTCTCTGAAAGCAGCTCGGATCGTCGAGTGACTGCGCGGTTTCACATCCCGACGCTGTCTATCGTGGGCGTCGGTCTGCTGGGGGGGTCGATCGCTCTGGCCTGCCGCCAACGTGGTCTGGCGGACCGTATCCTCGGGTGTGATCGGCCCGAAGTGTTGACCCGCGCCCGTGAGCGTGGCATGCTCGATGACGCGACAACGGACTCGTGCTCGGCGATGACGCAGGCCTCGTTCGCCGTCTTCTGCACGCCGGTGGACACGTTGCCGGACGTGGTCGGTGGTTGTGCGTTCGCCTGTCGGCCCGGCACGCTTTTGACCGATGTCGGATCGACAAAGGCAGAAATAGCTCGTCGACTGGTCAATCGCTTGCCGCCTGGGGTCAGCTTCGTCGGCAGTCATCCGCTGGCTGGTTCCGAGAAGGCCGGACCGGACCACGCTCGAGCAGATCTGTTCGAGGGCAAACTTGTCGTCATCACCCCGGCAGGCGATCCTCCCGCGGCGGTTTCGACGGTGTCAGCGTTCTGGCAGGCCTTGGGCGCGCGTGTCGAAACGATGTCGCCGGAGCAGCACGACGAAGCATTGGCGATGACCAGCCATTTGCCCCACCTGGTCGCCTCGGTTTTGGCCGGTGTATTGCCCCTGGAATGGAAGCACTTGACCGCGACCGGTTTTCGTGACACAACTCGCCTGGCGTCCGGCAGTCCCGAGCTGTGGCGGGCGATTTTTCAGTGCAATCAGCCGGCCTTGTTGACCGCCGCTGCCGAGTTTCGCGCTCATTTCGATCGCTTCCTCGATGCTCTGGCCCAAGGCGATGGCGAACGGTTACGCCTACTGCTGGAGCAGAGTAAGTACGTTCGCGACTCGTTGTGAGAGAGGCTGAAATCATGACCGACGCGCTCATCACGTTGACCACGGATTTCGGCACACGCTCGCCTTTCGTCGCCGCCATGAAGGGAGTGATCGTCTCTCTCGCTCCCCAGACGCGGATTCTCGACTTAAGCCATGAAATTCCACCATACGACCTCCGCCATATCGCGTTTTTTCTTGCTGAGTCGTTGCCGTTGTTTCCCCCTGGGACGATCCATGTGGTCGTGGTCGATCCCGAGGTGGGCAGCTCACGCGATGCCTTGTACGTCGAAGTCGCCGGTCAGCGCTTGCTTCTCCCGGACAACGGGTGCTGGACGCGATTGGGCGAACCAACCGTCGTGCGGCGGCTGAGCGAACGTCGCTATTGGCGCGACACGCTCAGTAGCACGTTCCACGGTCGCGACGTGTTTGCGCCTGTGGCCGCGCATCTGAGCCGAGGAGTGGATCCCGCTGAGCTGGGACCGCAGGTCACGACCTGGCGAAAGCTAGACTGGCCGGAGCCGAAGGGCGATTTGGGCGAGATCGTCTTCGTCGATCATTTCGGCAATTTGATTTCCAATCTGCGCGGCGATCGAGTAAGCTCCGGTTGGAGGTTGGCTCGCCTGGGAGACACACTGGCCCCGCGTGTGCGTACCTACAGTGATGCCGCGCCAGGCCAGTTGGTCGCGCTAGTGTCGTCCAGCGGGTTCGTGGAGGTCGCCGAAGTGCAAGGCAATGCCGCGGCGCGATTGCAGCTTGGCGTCGGCGCTGCTCTCCGGGTCGAGTGATCGACGCTGAGATAGCCGCGAACCCCGAGCGAGTCGTTGGTGTCTGCCCCTATCGAAGAGTCGCTGCGCTTGATAACATTCTGGGTATGCACGAACAGTTTGACCACACTGCTGACCTGGGGTTGCGTATCCGTGCGGCGGAGCTGGAGACGCTCTTCGCCGAGGCTGGCGAGGCGCTGACAGCGGCTCTCGTTGAGAATCCTCAGACGATCGCGGCAACGACCGAACTACGAATCGAGCTACCGCCCGACGATCGGGAGTATCTCTTGTTCGACTGGCTGAAACAACTGCTCTATCACTTTGAAACCGAGCGGTTAATTTGTTCGCGCTTCGAGGTAAAACTCGACGAGCAGGGGTTGCATGGTCGAGCCTGGGGAGAGACGTTCGACGAGTCGCGTCATCAGCCAGCTCACGAGGTGAAGGCGATCACTTATCATGAACTGAAACTCGAACCGACTGACACGGGCTGGCTAGCCGAGGTTATTGTTGATATTTAAGAAGGGAAAAATCATAATGTCCAAGGATGCCTACCACGGCCCGTTGGAACAGATCGACTCATGCTGCTGGCGGATACCCAAAAGCTATCGGCCCGGCATGCGGGTCGATGGATTGATCTACGCCAACCGCCAAATTCTTAAGCATCTGGTTCAGGATCAGGCTCCCGAGCAGGTGGCCAATGTGGCTCATCTGCCCGGCATTCAACTGGCCAGTCTGGCTATGCCCGATATTCACTGGGGTTATGGCTTCTGTATCGGTGGCGTCGCGGCCACCGACCCGGAAGAGGGCGGCGTCATCTCGCCCGGTGGCGTCGGCTACGACATCAACTGCGGCGTGCGTCTGGTGCGTTCCAACCTTTTCTATCGTGAAGTTAAGCACCATCTGCGCCAACTGGTCGAGGAACTGTTTCGTGCAGTTCCGACTGGAGTAGGCAAGTCCGGTAAATATCGCTTCGAGGGCAAGGAACTCGATCGCCTCATGGGCGAAGGCGTCGGCTATCTCGTCGGACGCGGACTGGCGACGGTCAACGATCTGGCGATGACCGAGGCTGAGGGCAAACTCGATGGTGCTGATCCGTCGTTGGTCAGTGACGAGGCCAAACGGCGCGGCGCGGATCAATGCGGCACCCTCGGATCGGGCAACCACTTTCTGGAAGTGCAAGTGGTCGATCACATCTTCGACGAGGAAGCGGCTCAGGTGATGGGGCTGGAAAAGGACATGGTTTGCGTGATGATCCATTCCGGCTCACGCGGCTTGGGGTATCAGGTCTGCGACGACGCCCTAGCTGCATTTCGCAAAGTGCCGGAAAAGTACGGCATCGCTTTGCCAGATCGCCAGCTGGCTTGCGCGCCGGCGCTCAGCCCCGAGGGGCAACGCTACATCGCGGCGATGCGAGCGGCGGCCAACTTCGCCTGGTGCAATCGCCAGCTGTTAATGATGCAAGCCCGCGAGGTGTTCGCGCGAGTTTTTGGGCGATCGTGGCAAGAGTTGCAAATGAATTTGATCTACGATGTCTGCCATAATATCGCCAAGCTGGAAGAACACTCGGTTCACGAGCGGCGCAAGAAAGTCTGGGTGCATCGCAAGGGAGCCACCCGAGCCTTCCCGGCGGGACATCCCGAGGTTCCGGACCTCTACCGAGGCATTGGACAGCCGGTCATCATCCCCGGCGATATGGGGCGAGCTAGCTGGGTGCTGGTCGGTCAACCTGGCAGCATGGAAAAGACGTTCGGCACCACCTGCCACGGTGCGGGCCGCGTCATGAGCCGCACTGCTGCCATCCGAGCCACAGGCAGCCGTCGCATCGACAAAGAACTGGAGTCACAGGGTGTCATTGCTCGGGCCCAGAGTCGCAAGGGCCTCGCCGAGGAACAACCGATGGCCTACAAGAATGTCGATGAGGTGGTGTCCGTCGTCGATGAGGCCAACCTGTCGAAAAAGGTGGCGCGGATGCGACCGATTGGGGTCATCAAAGGATAATGTGGAGAGGAAAACTCTGCCGCAAGGCACGCCTGCTGTGCGGCAGAGTCTTTATCGAACCGTGGACGGTTATTTGGTCGTAGCCAGCTTTTGTACTAAGGGCAGGACGTTGGCCTCGTAGGTAAACTGGTTGTCGGGATCGTCGAAGGAGAACTTGGCCGCCTGTTTGCCGTCACGATCGTAGACGAAAACAGCGGGGATGCCGTTCAGATCCCATTTCTCCTGCCAAACCGTGTTGGGATCCTCGAGGCGGTAGTTGGCGAATTTCGCTCCTGACTTTTGCAAGAATGCCAGAGCCGCGGCATGCTGTTCGGGTTCATCGACCGACACGGAGATGCAAACCACGCCTTTGTCGTGCATGGTCTCGTGAATCTTTACCAGATGCGGGAACTCCTTTTTGCAGGGCACACAGAAGTTCGCCCAGATGTCGACCACCACGACTTTGCCTTTGTGTGCTTCGATGGCTTTGCTCAGGTCGTCGAATTTGATGTTCTTCAACTCGACTCCAGCGACTGTCGCCTTGGAGGACTCACAGCAGGCGGCTTCCTCGGCGGTCGTCTTCGGACATTTACTACAGCAACTCTCTTCGTTCGCGGTGACCGCGCAATCCTCGGGGGGGGCTTCCGGAGTAGCGCAACTGCCGCACTTGGTACCACCGGTCGGAATGCAACCGGTCAACGCCAGCAGGGCAAACGGAATGAGCAGACGAGCCAACATGAGGTCTCCTTGGTTTGGACAGGTGTAAAGACAAGTGGGGTATCTAAAGTGTACCGCGAAGACCAGCCTGTCGCCAGTCTTCGCGGTAGAAAGTCAGAGATTAGGATACAGGTTAGCGGTTGTACTGCACGCCACAGCCGACCGGACGAGTCTCTTCGGTCGGTACAGGCTTGCCGGCGAGCAGCGCGTCGATCGCTTCTTCGAGATATTTTTTCTTAACGGCGCTGGGCTTCTGGTTGTCGTCCATCGCGCCCATGTAGGCGATCTTGCGTTCCTTGTTGATCACGAAGAACTCAGGAGTACGAGTCGCTCCGAGGTCGCGGCCAATCTTCTGTGATTCATCGTAGGCGTAGGGGAAGTTGAACCCCTTGGTCTTGGCCCGTTCCACCATCTTGTCCAGCTTGTCGGCGTCGCTGGTGTTGACATTGATGGCTACGACAGCCACCCGGCTGTCTGGCGCGGAAGCGTACTTCTTGGTCAACTCGATGATCCGATCTTCATAGGCCACCGCTACTGGGCAATGGTTGCAGGTGATGGCAATGACGATCACATCCTTATCCTTCAGGTCGTTGAAGGAGATTTTCTTGTTGTCGGCAGTCGGCAAATCGGAGAAGACCGGAGCCGGATCACCGATCGACAGCTTCTTGTTGTACTTGCCTGCTTCAGCCGGAGTCGCAACCAGTGCCAAAGTCAACAGACCGGCCAGCAACATCGTGGTTCGGAACATGCAACATCTCCTTGGTGTGGAAGCATTGAAACATTGAGAGAACTATCCTGTCATTCCCACAACAACAGACGCTCTCTCGTACCTCGCTATTCACTCTGTTCACAAGGATCGTAGGTAGGCGATCAGGTCCGCTAGCTCTTGCTCGGTCAGTTCTCCTTTACGAGTGATCTTTTCCGGGGCGTGTGGACCGCGGAGCAATGCCTCGAGGCTTTTTGCTCGTCCATCGTGCAGAAATAACACGCGACGGTGGACTCCTTTTAGCGTGGGCGGATTGTAACCGACAAAGGCATCACGCCGATCATTGGTGCCAACGTTGTGGATCTTGTTATCGGTGAAATGTGGGGCCGGATGGCAACGCACGCAGCCGGCCTTCTCACTGACAAACACTTTCTCACCTCGGGCCGCTTGCTCATCGAGCCGACCTTCTCGATCGCGATGATACGAACTGGGCACCGACCGTACCGTTTCCAGGTACGCTCGCACGGCAGCCACATCCTCTTCAGTAGGAGTCTTCTTGCCGATGAGCGTGTCTGTCAGTGACTTGCGAATCGCCTGGTCGAGTTGCTTCTCATTGCCATGCCAGAACCACGGTCCGGTCTCGCTGAGCGACTCCAGCGGCAAAATAGTTTTGAAATTGCCGAATCGGCCATCGTTGCGAGTATCCATCGCCTGGGCGTTCGGCCCGGCCTCGAAGTGACAGCTGTGACAGCTGTACCACTGATCGTGCGAGCGTTTGGCATCGAAAAAGATCGTCTCCCCCCGACGGGCCAGCGAGGGTTGCTCGGGACCGCCCAGATGAATTTCCCGAGTCAGCTTTGCGGTCTGAATATCTACTAATTGGATCGAGTTACGCAGGTAATTGGCGATGCAAACGTGCTTGCCGTCCTTGAGGAACCGCACGGTGGTGGGACGCCCTCCCAACGGGATGCGATAGAAGCGGTCGCGGTCAGCGAGCAACTTCTCGTCGATATGGTCTCCCGGACCGCCGTAGTCCTGAAAGGGCAGTCCTGGCAGACGATAGACCAATAATTCTTGCGTGCCTGAGGCCGTGCAGACTAAATACGACTCATCAGGATTGATCGCCAGGCCGTATGGATCGCCCACGGCCATTCCGCGGGGATCTAGCGCGATCGCTTCCCGTCGAGCATGACGATCGAGCCGCACTCGGGCGATGCGGCTGGCCAGCACCCAACCTCGTTCGATATTCTGTTCGGTAATCGGATTGTGGCCATAGGAAATCCAGGGAAAGTAGACGTAGACCCCGTCTCGACTGACTTGCATCTGACCGAGATTCAAGCCCATGAAGTCTTCGTGGAACAGCTGCTTTCGCGTGGCCGTATCCACGACGCTGACGCCGCCGTCCCCAGACGCCGCCACGGCCAAGCGTGAGCCGTTCGGGGAGAGTGCAAGAAACCTTGGCCAGCGACCGGTGGCAATCCGGACCACTTGCTTGCGTTCGGCGAGATCGACGACAGCAACGCCACTGCCTGCGGCCAAGGCAACGTAGGCCAGCTTGCCATCCGGCGAAACGGCGATGGCGCGCGGCTCGAAGCCCAAATGCACCGCTCCCGTTTTCCGCAGCGTCGTTCCGTCACGTTGCAAAAACACCAATTCCCCGCAGTAAGTCGCGCTGACCAGAACGGTTCGTTCGTCGGGAGTCAAAGCTATCGCCATCGGACGCTCGCCGCAGGGCACCTCGGCTAGCACCTGGCCTGCGACAAGATCGACAAGCGATACCGTGTTTGCCGTTTGATTCGCGGTTAAAAGCCACTTTTCATCTCTGGTAACGACGAAATCGATCGGTGAACGATCGGCAACTGGTTGTGGTGGTGGGACTGCTGCTCGTGGCGAGTGCGACCAGCAGAAGAATGGAACTGCTAACAAGAAAAAAACTAACAAGCGAGCCATGCGAGGACTCCTGGCAGGGAGCGGTACCTCACTAGTAATACGTTAGGAGCGGTCGTTAAAATCGGCAACGTAGCAGGAACGGTTCGTGGGAGAGAAAACAGGAAGCGGCCCGAAGCGGGAATCCGGGCCGCACTGGGTCTGCGATGGAAGTGGAAGAGGGTCGGTGGAGGCACTCACCAACTACCAAGGACTTCCATCGTCAGCCGGCCAAGGCTTTGCTCGTTGACTGAGACCGGAGTGCCACATTCACTACAGCGGATATTGCCGCAAGCGAACATGCTGGCGAAGATCATGTCCTCGAACGTCTCGCCATCGCCCAGAGCGTACCATGGTCCTTCTTCGGCCATGCGATCGAGAACTTGGCTCGCCGGGGTCTCGGGGGCGGCGACAAAAGACGTGTCACAGTGTGGGCAGTAGAGTTCGACCTGCATGGCGTTTTCCTCCTGACGGGCCGTGAGATGGGTTGTGGACGATTCCTCCTGGAGCAAGCGGAGTACCAATCTCGCGCCATGTCAAGATGATTTTTCGCCCATTTGAGCGGAACCGTCGATACAATCAATAGTTGTGGCGAAAATGATTGTTTAGTTTTGGCGGGCAATCAGGCGAGGCTCAGCGTGTGAGCTGGTTGCTCTTTGCAAGAATGGACAGAGAAATGTACAAGAATGATTCTTTCTTCGCACCAGCGGAAACAAATCGACTTTTTTGAGGGAATTTCTCACGAACTACGTAGCTTGCATCTCTGGCGATTTTCGGTGAATCTAGAGCGAGTAGACTGATTAAATCCTTTGCTTTCCAAGCGGAGAGCCTTAGTTTGCCCAGCGGAGGTAAACCTGGGGCGAGTAGACCGATTAAATCCTTTTTGTCGGCCGGTGGATGAGACCCTCGTATTGATGGATCCGTTGAAGCAATCACTAGAGCAACTCCCGGGAGCAACTCCAGCGCGGTGTGAGTTGCTTGCACGGCTGGACATTCATACTATTGGCGATCTGCTTTATCATTTTCCGCGAGCTTATGAGGATCTCAGCGACCTGCGTCGCATTGTCGACTTGACCGAGAACCAGCCCCAGACTGTGCGGGGAGAGATCGTCGAGATTGACTCACGAGAAACGAGTAACGGTAAGACGATCGTTAGCGTGATTCTTAGCGACGATGGCGAACACGTTGTGGAAGGCGTTTGGTTCAACCAGCCGTATGCCGCCCGACGGTTTCGCTATGGTCAGCACGTCTCGTTTTCGGGCAAACCGCGGTGGTATCGTGATCGCTGGCAGATGGCTTCGCCGCGTGTGCAGACGCTTGATGCCGACACTCCAGCAACGCCGGGTGTTGTTCCGGTTTATCCCTTAACAGAGGATCTTCGTCCCGAGACGTTGCGTCGGCTGATCCACACTGCCCTAGAGCGATTCGCCGAATCGCTGCCGGATTCCCTCCCCTTGTCCTTGAAGGACAAACACGGTTGGCCCGACCTCACGCAGGCGCTACGCCAAGTCCATGCTCCCGAGTCGGTCGGCTCGGCTCTGCGAGCAAGAGATCGCTTTGTCTACGAGGAGTTTTTGATTCTTCAACTGGCTCTGGCCTTACGGCGGCGTGAACTTCGGGATCGGCAAGCTGCGCCGGTTCTGCCCGTCAGCGACAAAATCGATGCACGCATTCGCGCTCTGTTTCCGTTCCCGTTGACGGCAGATCAGAACCGTGCCATCAACGACATCTGCCGAGACATGGCCAGTCCACGACCGATGCAACGGCTGGTGCAGGCCGACGTCGGCGCGGGAAAAACCGCCATCGCCGTTTATGCCATGCTTCTAACCGTAGCTCGCCAGCATCAAGCCGTGCTAATGGCCCCAACCGAGGTGCTGGCTCGACAACATGCCCGAACCCTGGACCGCTATCTGTCGCAGAGTCGAGTTCGTCGGCTACTGCTCACCGGAGGACAGACCGCACGCGAACGGCGGGAAGCGTTGGCCGCTCTCAAAGCCGGCGAAATCGATCTGGTGGTCGGCACTCAGGCATTGGTACAAGAAGGCGTCGAGTTCGCCCGCTTGGGATTGGTAGTGATCGACGAGCAGCACAAGTTCGGCGTGCATCAACGCTCGCGCGTGCGACAACTCGGGGCCGAGCCGCATTATCTCATCCTGACCGCCACACCGATTCCGCGTACTGTTGCTTTGACAGTGTTCGGCGATCTGGATGTGTCGCTAGTTCGGGAACTTCCGCCTGGTCGTCAGCCCGTCAAGTCGCGTTGGCTGCGCGACCATCAGCGCGACTGGCTGTATGAAAGGCTCCGCGCCGCCTTGGGCGAGGGAAGGCAAGCCTACTTCGTCTGTCCGCTGGTTGAAGATAGCTCGGTGTCTAACCTGCGTTCGGCGGTCCGTGTTCATCGCGAACTGGCTGATGGCCCTTTCCGAGACTTCCGCGTTGGTTTGCTGCATGGTCAGCAGGACGAGGAGATCAAGGCGGAGACGATGCGGCTGTTTGCCTTAAAAGAGATCGATTTACTCGTTTGTACAACCGTGATCGAGGTTGGCATCGATGTGCCGAACGCTACCTGGATCATCGTGGAACATGCCGAGCGATTCGGGCTGTCCCAACTACATCAGCTACGCGGGCGCGTGAGTCGTGGCTCCACGCCGGGCTACTGCTATCTGTTCGCCGACCCACCGACGACACAGGGCAGTGAACGGTTGCAGGTTTTTTTGCGCACGACCGACGGCTTCACGTTGGCCGAGGAAGACGCCCGGTTGCGTGGCAGTGGTGAACTGTTCGGCGCAAAGCAACACGGGGCAGGGGAACTATGGGCGCTGGGGATGGCTAGCCGTTCGCTATTAGAGCAAGCGCGTCAGGATGCTTTTGGCTTGGTTCTCCACGATCCAAGACTGCAGGCCCCCGAACTAGCCCTGCTGCGCGCGCGTGTGTTGGAAAAGTACGGTAGCACTTTGGAACTGGCCGAAGTTGGCTAAAGTGCTTCCGTCCGGTCTGGCTCATAGAAAGAAAGCGGGGTTGCTTCGCTTCTGGCGGCTTGAGTACAGTCTTCACCATCAGCCGACTTGAACGCTACGGGGAACAAGGATGTCTACCTCGACGATTGCTGCTCACCAAGTGGCGAGACATTGCGCGGTTCAGTTTCTCTCGGATATACTCAAGGATTATTCTCCGCAGGATCTCGCTGTCCGCTTGTGGGATGGCACGCAGTGGAATTTCACTTGCGCCACCCGTTGTACCATCGTGCTGCGACACCCCGCCTCGCTGCGACGCATGTTTCTCCCACCGAAGATGTTGACTGCCTGCGAAGCATATCTCTACGGTGATATCGACGTGGAAGGCGACGTCGAAGCCTACTGGGGCTTGCTCGAATATCTGTTCGTCAAGGGATTGCCTGCTGGCCGCCTGGAACGCAAACGAATTCACAGTGAACTTGCGGACCTGCCAGAACAGGGGCCAAAGCGCGGCGAACGCCAGGCTCCGCGCATGACCGGCGAGTTCGCCTCCCTGTCGCGAGATCGGCAGGCGATTCGGGCACATTACGACGTGTCCAACGAGTTCTATCAGCTCTGGCTCGATCAACGGATGATCTACTCCTGTGCTTACTTCACGCATCCGGGCCAAAGCATCGATCAGGCGCAGGAGCAGAAACTCGATTATATCTGTCGAAAATTACGTCTCAAGCCAGGCGAGCGCTTGCTGGACATTGGCTGTGGCTGGGGGGGGTTGATTCGCTTCGCTGCCGAACACTATGGCGTAACCGCGCTGGGAGTCACGATCAGTGCCGCTCAGGCACAGTGGGCGCGAGAACACATTCACCAGGCTGGACTAGCGTCTCGCTGTCATGTTGAACTGTGCGACTATCGCCAGTTACAAGACCGCGAGGGGTTCGACAAAATCGTTTCGGTCGGCATGTTCGAGCACGTCACGGAAGCAATGCTGTCCACCTACTTCGAACAAGCATGGAACCTGCTCAAACCAGGCGGCGTGTTCCTCAATCATGCCATCAGCAAGCATGTCGGACCGGTGCTGCCCGTCGGCACACCGTTTGTCTATCTTTACATTTTCCCAGACAGTGAACTACAGCCGATCAACGCTACCTTGCGTGTGGCCGAGACGACCGGCTTCGAGGTGCGCGACGTCGAATGTCTGCGGGAGCATTACGAGCTAACCACGCGGCAATGGCTGCGGCGACTAGAGGCGAAGCAGCAAGAGGCTCGCGCCATCACCAGCGACTTAACCTATCGCATTTATCGTTTATATTTAGCTATGTCCGCGCGAGCCTTTCGCATTGGTCAGCCGACGATTTATCAGACGCTTTTGTCGAAACCACACGAAGGTCGCAGCGGACTGCCATTAACTCGGACGGACTGGTACGCCTCTCCGCCGGGACAGTTCCGAGACGAGGCCGCGTAAGTCCTTCATTTGATAATGCGAATCAACTGCACCTCGAAGACCAGATCGGAATTCGGCGGGATGTCCGGGCTGGGGCTTTGGCTACCATACGCTAATCGGGCGGGAATCACCAGTTTTCGCCGACCACCTTCCTTCATGCCGACCACGCCTAGATCCCAGCCTTTGATGACGCCTCCAGTTCCAATGGTGAAACGAAACGGCGGTTTGCCTTCGGAGGAATCGAACTGTTTGCCGTTTTTTCGTAGTGTTCCAACGTAGTGCACTTCGACCGTGTCGCCTTTTTTCGCTTCGTTGCCGTCACCGACTACGATGTCCTCGATCTCCAGATCTTCAACGCGCGGCTGTTCCTTGGGCTGCTCTGGACCGTGGATCAAGGTCACCAACGTTACCACAGCCACTAACACCAACACGATCAACGGCCAAAATTTCTGAATCACGATCGCCCTCTCCTGGAAACTCTCACGTCACATCGTAGCCAAGATTCGGTCCCAGCCAACGCTCGGCCTCAGCGCGGCTGATCTGTTTCCGAGCCGCGTAGGCCTCGACCTGATCGCGGGTGATGAGATCGACGGCAAAGTAGGTCGCCTGCGGATGCCAGAAGTACAGCCCGCTCACCGATGCCGCTGGCCACATGGCGTAGCTGTCGGTCAGCTGAATGCCGGTAGCCGCCTCGACGTCAAGCAACCGCCACAGTGTGGCTTTCTCCGTGTGATCCGGACACGAGGGATACCCCGCTGCCGGACGGATGCCTTGATAGCGCTCCTCGATCAGGTCTTCCTTGGAGAAGCGTTCGAGTCGGCCATAGCCCCAGTCTCGGCGAGCGCGTTCGTGCAACAATTCGGCAAAAGCCTCAGCCAAACGATCTGCTAGCGCCTTGGTCATGATGTCGTTGTAGTCATCTCCTGCGGCCTTGAACCTAGAGGCTAGTTCCTCGGCTCCGATGCCGGTGGTCACAGCGAAGGCCCCAATATAGTCGACTTTGTCGCTCTCGATTGGAGCGATATAGTCAGCCAGGCTGCGGAAACTATCCTGACCTTCGCGTTCCCACTGCTGACGCAGAAAATGCAACTGCGCCTTCTCTTGAGTGCGGGACACATCCTCCCAGACAATCACATCGTCGCCGTCGCTGTTGGCGGGGAAGAAGCCATACACTGCATTAGCGGTGAGGGATTGCTGCTCGACAATCTGACGCAACAAGCGGCGGGCATCCTCGTACAGTTTCCGGGCCTGCTCGCCGACCTGCGCATCTTGCAGAATGTGCGGATACTTGCCCGACAGCTCCCAGGCCATGAAGAACGGCGACCAGTCGATGTAGGGCACCAACTCGGCCAGCGGAAAGTGCGACAACACTCGCGCCCCGACGAAACTCGGCGTTGGAATCGTCGTCGCTTGCCAGTCGATGAGGAAGCGACGTTTGCACGCCTCGGCGTAAGGCACCAGCTTCCGCTGGCGACGACGATTGAACGACTCGCGTTCCTTCTCTTGAGCCGCGCGCACCTCGCTCATGAACTCCTTGAGCGAGTCTTGCCGAGCCAGCTTTTCCACCACTCCCACGGATCGCGACGCATCCTTGACATGAACGACCGGCCCATGATACATCGGCGCGATCTTCACCGCCGTGTGCTTGGCACTGGTGGTGGCTCCGCCGATCAGCAGCGGAATCTCGAACCCTTCGCGCTCCATCTCACGGGCAACGTGGACCATTTCATCCAAAGAAGGGGTGATTAATCCCGACAGGCCGATCATGTCCACGCCATGCTCGCGCGCCTTCTGCAGGATCGTGTCACACGGCACCATCACGCCTAAATCGATCACTTCGTAGTTATTGCAATTCAGCACCACGCCGACGATGTTCTTGCCGATGTCGTGAACATCTCCCTTGACCGTGGCCATCAGCACCTTGCCGCGCGCGGCGTGTTGTTGGCCGTCTTTCTTCTTCTCGGCTTCGAGGAAGGGTTGCAGATAAGCCACCGCCGACTTCATGACACGGGCACTTTTGACGACCTGCGGCAGAAACATTTTGCCCGCGCCGAAGAGATCGCCGACGACGTTCATGCCGTCCATGAGCGGACCTTCAATGACCTTCAAGGGGGAGCCGTATTTTTGCCGTGCCTCTTCGGTGTCGGTGTCGATGTAATCGACGATGCCCTGAATCAACGCGTGTTTGAGACGCTCCTCGACGGGGGCGGCACGCCATTGCTCACTTTTCACCTCTGCTTTATCTTTCTTGGCGAGAGTGCGTGAAAAGTCGATGAGCCGTTCCGTGGCGTCAGGGCGGCGGTTCAGCACCACGTCCTCGACACGCTCCAGCAGTTCGGGAGGAATTTCCTCGTAGACCTGAAGCTGACCGGCGTTGACGATGCCCATGTCCAGCCCGGCCTTGATAGCATGGTACAAGAAGACCGCATTGACCGCCTCGCGGACCACTTCGTTGCCGCGGAACGAGAAGGAGACGTTGCTCACCCCACCGGAGGTTTTCGCCTGGGGAAACATCTGCTTAAGTCGACGCACCGATTCGATGAACTCGACGGCGTAGTTGGCATGTTCGGCCATGCCCGTGCCAATTGTGAGGATGTTCGTGTCAAAAATGATGTCCGACGGTGGAAAGCCGGCCTTCTCCGTGAGTAGCTTGTAGGCGCGAGCCGAGATCGCAACTTTGCGGGCAGCGTCGACAGCTTGGCCTTCCTCATCGAAAGCCATGACCACCACTGCGGCACCGTAGCGACGTAGCAACCGAGCCTGTTCGAGGAACTTCGCCTCACCTTCTTTCAGTGAGATCGAGTTAACAATCGGTTTGCCTTGCACGCACTTCAGACCGGCTTCAATGATCGACCACTTCGACGAGTCGATCATGATGGGAATGCGCGAGATAGCCGGCTCGGCGGAGATTAGATTGAGGAACCGCGTCATCGCTTCCTCGCCGTCAATCAGGTCGGCATCCATGTTCACGTCGAGGATGTTGGCCCCCCCTTCGACCTGTTCTCGGGCAATCTTGATCGCTTCCTCGTAGTTGCCTTCCTTGATGAGTCGAGCAAATCGCCGCGAGCCGGTGATGTTGCAGCGCTCGCCGATCATCAGGAAGTTGGTCTCTGGGCGAACCACCAGCATGTCAGTGCCGGAGTAGCAGGACCAGTCCGGCAGATCGGGCCGGCGGCGCGGAGCGACTCCACGCACTTTCTCACCGATCAGGGCGATCCAGTCCGGCCGTGTGCCGCAGCAACCGCCGACGATGTTGACCCAACCATTACGGGCGAACTCGCCCAGAGCTTCCGCGGTCTCTTCTTTCGAGCCAGTGAAGCCGCCAAAGCCGTCGGGCATGCCGGCGTTGGGATAACAGGACACGGGAAGGCGGCTGATCTTGGCCAGCGACTCGACGTGCGGACGGATCACATCGACCCCGACCGCACAGTTGACGCCGACCGACAAGGCGTCGAAGTGTGCTACCGAAGTGTAGAACGCCTCGATGGTTTGTCCCGACAGCGTGCGACCGCCTTCCTTGAAGATCGTGCCCGAGATCATGACGGGAAGAGAGATGTCGCGATCTTCAAAGAACTTTTCGATGGCGAACAAACAGGCCTTCATGACCAGCGTGTCGAAGGCGGTCTCTGGCAGAAGAATGTCGACGCCGCCCTCGACCAGGGCCGCGATCTGCTCATAATAATTCTCGACCATCTCATCGAAGGTCACGTCGCGCTTGCCAGGATCGTCAACGTGGACGCCCATCGACAGCTGCTTCTTTGTCGGTCCGATACTGCCGGCTACGAAACGCGGTTTGTCGGGATCGCGTCGGGTGAACTCATCTGCAACTTTGCGAGCCAGATGAGCGGCTGCCAGATTAATTTCGCGAACTCGATCTTGGAGCGCGAATTCATCTAACGAGAAACGAGTGCCGTTGAATGTATTGGTCTCGATGATGTCCGCGCCGGCTTCCAGATATTCGCGATGAATCTGTTCAATCAAACGCGGCTGACTCAGCACCATCGCTTCGGTGCAGTTTTTCAGCGGGAGCGGATGCGAGCGAAACACCGTACCTCGATAGTCTTCTTCGCTGGGTTGTTGGGAGTAAATCAAAGCTCCCATTGAGCCGTCGAGCAGCAGAATGCGACGGTCGAGAAGTTCTTCGAGTAATTGACGAGTCGAGACGTAACTGGGTCGAAGCATTACCGGATTGCCTCAATTTCCTGGCAGGGCTGGGCCGCGTGGGTCTCCCACGGAGTGCCTCCTATTGTACTGGTAGTCCAAAATAAATAAACCGAGCCGCTCGGTCCATCGAGCGGCTCGGCATCGTGGCGTGGCCCTATGCGTCCGTGCAAGCCCGCCTCTCGAGTAACAGGCTCATCCTCCTGCGAGCCTGCCCGGGTTAGGCGACCTCAGCGCCCGACAACACCGCTTCCGAGTGGATGTGCAACCCATCTCTCGACCCCCACCATCCTTGGCCGGTTATCGCGAGCCTTCCTTTTTGGCTCTGGTGGGTGCTGCCGGATGCTGAAGCCTGGCTTCAACCATCGCAAAAGATCACCATCAAAACACTCTTCCGATCGATGAGTGTCGATGATTCTGTCGCGATTACTGGTTACTACTACTCAAAAATGGATCAAGGGCGGTTACTGAGCGAACGTGCTTGTCACGAGGTCATGACGGGAGACCCGAGTTACACTGTTGTCTGGGTGACTGGTCATTCTTGGCTTTCCCTGGCAGACAACGATTTCCATTTCCGCGAACTGATTACTTTCAATCCTCGAACAGTAATCATGAGTGAAAGGTTACCGAGTTCATCGAAAGAGTCAATCGGAAAACTCGGGCGACTCTGTGGAATCAGGCAACTCTGTTCGGAAACGATGTTGTATTAGGCAGATAGTGTCGATGAGCGACACTCATCAATCGCACACAATCACCGACTGATTGAGTCGTTTTGTCGAGAATTTATCCGGTTTTGATCGACTTAACTACAACACTAAAAACAAGCTGAAAATTATTTCGCTTTTTCGCTTGCGAAGAGGTGGGAGGTTCGTTCAAGAAAAAAAACTTCTGAGAATTGTCGAAACGCTTTAAGCCCAGTCAGCGCATAAAAAGAGACCTCCACATATGCCGTGTCATTGGACGCTTTTGAGAACCCGCAGTTCAATCGTGGGTGCCTCAGGGCCGCGGTTCGGATCCCACTGCGCATCGTCGGAAACGATGGGTGGGCTTGCAAGCGCCAGCCTCACTATTGGCTCCCAGCGGGTACTCCATCGGTTCGTCAAAAGCAACGTCCGATCACGAACACCGCAGAGGTCACTAGGTGAATCTACCACTTCTAGCTGGCTTTCGCAAGTGTCTCGGCCCCGAGTGGACCGCGATTTTGAGGCGACTACCATAAGATTGTGACAACCCTAGAAATTTCCCCTTGGAGGTGGACGGTGCCTATCGTATCAATCGTGTTTGGGCTAGCACTTGTGGCGATCAGTGTCTGGAGTGATCAAGTCACGATTCCCGATCCCGACAAGGGCAAGAGCTTCACCCTCTGGATTCCCGCGATGTTCGGAGGCGCTTTGTTGCTATGTGGGCTGCTGGCGTTGCGAGAAAAATTCCTCAAGCACGCCATGCACGCAGCGGCAGCCCTGGGCTTAATCTGCGGCATCGCGGCGGGAAGCCGCTTTGTGCCCAAACTGTTCGGCGAGATCAACTGGAACGATCCTCCGACTCTAGCCACGGGCTTGACCACTCTAGTTTGCCTCCTCTTCGTCGGCTTGTGTGTCAATTCGTTTATCCAAGCCCGCCGACGCCGCAAGGCCAGCGAAGCCGCCGCTTTAGCTCAGTAGTCGGGCATCGAACGGCCAGGGCAGCAGCGTCGATAGTCGGTAGTTGGCCGACACGCCGTCTAAGTTGACCAGGATCACTTCCATGTCTTGGCCGAACTCCCACAACCACTGCCGACATGCCCCGCAGGGAGGCGTGAGGGTCTCGGTATTAGCTAAAATAACGATCCGTTTAGCCTGCTTTGCTCCTTCACTGATCGCTTTGAAGATCGCCACGCGCTCGGCACAGATCGTCAGGCCATAGCTGGCACTTTCACAATTGCAGCCCGTGACGATCTGACCGTCCTCGGTCTCCAGTGCTGCTCCGACCTGAAACTTCGAGAAAGGGGCATAGGCTCGCGAGCGCGCCTGTTTTGCCGCCTCGATCAACGCTTCTAAACCTGTGGTGTTCATAACGAATTACTCCAGAATCGCGCCGGCAAAGGCAGCGTTGACCAGCGTGGCCACGAAGCCCACGAACAAGGCGCGAAACCCAAGTTGGGCTAGGTCCGCTCGTCGTGACGGGGCCATCGCGCCGATTCCACCCAGCTGAATGCCGATCGACGCGAAGTTGGCAAATCCCGTCAAGGCAAACGTCGCCAGCGCGAAACTGCGTTCCGAGATCGTCTCACGATACTTCGTGGTCAGGTTGACGTAGGCGACGAACTCATTAGCCGTCAACTTAGTGCCTAGCAAATCGCCGATGTGCCACAAATCCGCGCGATCTACTCCAATGAGATAAGCGATCGGCGCGAACGAACTGCCGAACGTGTTTTGCAGCGAAAGTTGAGGGTGAATCCACACCAGCACAGTATCGAGCATTTTCAGTAAGGCCAAAAAGGCAATCAGCATGGCCGCGATGTTCAAAGCTAATTTCAGCCCCTCGGATGCACCGCCACTGGCGGCATCGATGACGTTGCGGTACGGGGTGTCGATGACGGCTCGCACCTCTCCACGAGTGAGCGGCTCTTCGGTCTCGGGTAAGATCAACTTGGACAGATACAGGCCGCACGGAGCCGCCATCACGCTGGTCGCTAGAATCGCCACCGGGTTGGCTCCCATGCCGATGAACACCGCCATCACGCCGCCTGAGATCGTTGCCATGCCACCAACCATCAACGCCAGCAGTTCCGACTGCGTCATCCGTTCGACATACGGTTTGACGATCAGCGGTGCTTCCGTCTGTCCCATAAAGACGTTGGCGGCGGCGGAGAGCGTCTCCGCGCCGGAAGTGCCCATAAGCACCATCATCAGGCGGGCAAAGAATCGCACCAATAGCTGAAGGATGCCGAAGTGATAGAGGATGGTGAAGAACGACGAGATAAAAATAATAGTTGGAAGAGCGGAAAAGGCAAAAAGAAAGCCTCCCCCAGGAACCGCTTTCCCTAGCTGCTCGGGATCGGCCAGCGCCCCAAAGACGAAACGTGCTCCTTCGTTGGAGAATTCCAGGAACTTCTTGACCACGCTGCCGATGGTGTCGAACAACTCGTAGCCGGGACGCCAGAAGTAGGTGGGGCGTACCTCAAACGCGGCGGCAGCCAGTGAGTTCAGCGGCGACCCCAACCCCTGGCCGACGAGCGCGACGGCATTGGGGGCTGCCATCTGGGGCGTCGTGGGCCGCTCGAAGCCGAACCGCAGCACGAACAGCACGAGGAACAGCTGAATCGCCAAGCCCGAACCGACCGTTCGCCAGTTAACCGCGCGGAGATTCGTCGAGAACCCAGCGACGAGTAGGATCAGACACGCTGCCCCCAGGGCCGCTCGTCCGCGTGGACCAAGCGTTTCCTCAAGCAGATAGGCGCTGCCGGCCAGTATGCCGATCGCTCCCAACAGGCCCAGCCGCCAGACCCACGGAGTCGCTGGAATTTCCGCCGTTTGCTCTTGATGTTGCGACATGAGCTACCTTTCTCATCGCTTTTTCACAGGATGCCTTTACCGGGTTGAAGCCGATTCCCCTGCAAAGAACATAGGCGATCCGAAACCGTTCTTCGAGGGGCAAACGGATGAAGCCGACCTCACTTTCCAGTACAGTAACAAGCAACCTTCCGTCCGACTCGCCGCCGTGGAGGATCGATTTCATGTTATATTTTCGGATCTCCATTATCTCAATATCATTCGTCGCAATCTTGGCTCATGCTGACGCTTCGGACAACGTACATCACGTCGGCATTGCGGCTATCGAGGTCACGCCTAAGTATGCGATCCGGCTAAATGGTTTTGGCTTTCGGCGTAGCGAGTCCGAGGGCGTCTATCAACGCCTCTGGGTCAAAGCGCTAGCCATCGGCAAGGAACGGCCAACCGTGGTGCTGACAGTCGATAATCTGGGTATTCCGTCGGAGTTGGTAGCAGAACTGGCTGGCCGTTTGGCCAAGCACGGTGTCTCCGCCGAGCGGCTCGCCATCACCGCGACGCACACTCACACTGCACCGATGCTCCAGGGAGCCAATCAAACGCTGTTTGGCGTGCCAATCCCAAAAGAGCATCTGGAGCGGATCGCCAAGTACACCCGCGAGTTTGTCGACGCGATGGAGAAGGCCACTGTCGCCGCTCTGAAAGATCGCAAGCCGGCTCGGTTGCACTGGGGCATCGGCTCGGTGGGCTTCGCCAGTAATCGCCGCACCGCTGGTGGCCCAGTGGATCATGACCTGCCGATTCTGACCGTGCGTAGCCTCGATCATCGTTTGCGGGCCATCTGGTTCAACTACGCCTGCCATGCCGTGACCCTGTCGCACAACAAGATCGGGGGCGATTGGCCCGGCTATGCCCAGCAGGCGATCGAGGACGACCATCCCGGGGCGATCGCTCTTTGCTCGATCGGTTGCGGCGCGGACAGCAATCCCTCCTCAGGAGTGACCGGCGACAAAATCGAGATCGCCCAGCGACAAGGTGCGGAGATTGCCCGCGAGGTTCGCCGCTTGCTCAAAGGCTATCTCGCTCCTGTGTCCGGGCCGATCGAGATTGCCACGAAGACTATCGAGCTTCCCCTGGCCCCGCTGCCGACTCGTGAGGAATGGCAGAAGCGAGCCAATCGCAAGGATGCCGTCGGGCATCATGCTCGGGTCAATCTCGATCGTCTCGATCGCGGAGAAAAGCTGCCAACTAAGTTGACTTACTCGATCACCAGCTGGAGCTTCGGCGACTCACTGGGCATGCTGTTTCTGCCAGGTGAAGTTGTTGTCGACTATGCCTTGACGCTCAAAAAGGAGCTGGACGGTCGACGATTGTGGATCAACGCCTACGCCAACGATGACCCCGGCTACATCCCTTCCGAGCGCGTCTTGAAGGAAGGCGGCTACGAAGGCGGTGACGCCATGATCTATTACGATGTTCCCGCTCCGTTTCGTCCGGGATTGGAACAACGCATTCTGGATACGGTTCGTTCACAACTGAGCAACCGCTTCGCCGTCCCCTTCGATGCCCGGCGAACGCAGTCGCTGCCGCGATCGCCGCAACAATCGCTGGCCTTGCATCGGGTCAGCGAAGGCTTGACTGTCCAGCTCGTCGCTGCTGAGCCGCTCGTTCGTAGCCCTGTGGCCATCGACTTCGGCCCGGATGGTCGCCTCTGGGTCGCCGAGATGTTCGATTATCCCCAAGGAGCGAATGGCGACAAGCAGCCCGGTGGCCGCGTCTCGGTGCTGGAAGATGTCGATGGCGATGGGCTGTTCGATCGCTCAACGATTTTCCTCGATCGCATCCCGTTTCCGACGGGAGTCACAGTCTGGCGTGATGGCGTACTGATCTGCGCTGCTCCGGACATTTTGTTTGCACGCGATACCAACGGCGACGGACGAGCCGACGAGGTAACCAAACTATTCACGGGGTTCGGCAAAGACAACTATCAAGCACGGGTCAACAGCCTGTGCTACGGCCTGGATCACTGGGTGCATGGCTCATGCGGATTGTTCGGCGGCACCATTACCAACCGGCACGGCCAGCGGGTCGAACTAGGCGATCGAGATTTTCGCCTGCGTCCCGATCAGGGGCTTCTGGAACCGGCCACCGGTCGCACCCAGCAGGGACGAATGCGCGACGACTGGGGGAATTGGTTCGGCTGTGAAAACTCCACTTTCGCGATGCATTACGTTTTACCTGATCATTATCTGAAGCGCAATCCGCACCTGACCTATCCGAATCCGACGGCGCTGGTGGCCGTCGAGCCGGAGGCGGCCCGGGTCTACCCAGCGCGGAGTTTACAGCTCTTCAAACTCTCTGGACCGCCTGGCATCGCTACTGCCGCTTGTGGCCTAAGCATCTACCGCGACGACTTACTGGGCCGCGAGTTCACCGGTAATCTCTTCGTCTGTGAACCAGTCAATCTGGTTGTCCATCGCCTCAAACTCGCCGCCAAGGGCAGCACCTTTACCGGCCTGCGTGCCCCAGAAGAGCGTGACCGAGAATTTCTTGCCTCGACCGATCCGTGGTTCCGTCCCGTGCAGACGCGGACCGGTCCGGAAGGTGCCCTTTGGATTGTCGACATGTACCGCCACGTCATCGAGCATCCCCACTGGATTCCGCCGGAGGAGTTGGCCAATCTCGACGTCCGCGCGGGGGCGACGATGGGTCGCATCTACCGTGTTGTTCCCACGGACAAGCCGTTGCCTAAAGTTCCTCGGCTCGAGCGGCTTTCGTCGAAGGAACTCGTCGAGGCATTGGACACAGCCAACGGAACGCGGCGCGATCTAGCCGGACAGATGCTACTGTGGCGGGGAGATACTTCGGTGGTGCCGGCGTTGGTTCGGCTGGCGACGGGGCCTCGACCGGAAACGCGACTGCAGGCGTTGTGCATCTTGGATGGACTGGGAAAACTTCCTCCGAGTTTGCTCAATCGCGCTCTGCTCGATTGCGAACCGGGAGTTCGTCGCCACGCGGTACGATTGGCCGAAGCCCATTTGGAGGAGCTCGGTCCCGCGCTGGTGGAACGAACCGAGGATGACGACGCCCAGGTGCGGCTGCAGCTGGCTTTCACACTGGGGCACTGGCGCGACCCACGAGCGGCAGCGGCTCTGGCAAAACTGGCTATTCAGCATGGGGCCGATCCTTTTCTTCAAGCAGCTGTGTTATCCAGTATTCACTCGTCGAACCTGGTCGACGTGCTGACTGAGGTACGAAAAGTCAAATCGCCTCCCCGTGGATTGATTCGACAGTTGTTCGCGCTTGTCGCCTCCTTGGGAGATGCCAAAACTCTGGAACAGGCGATCGAGTTGTTGTCTCCCACCGAAGAAGGATTTGCCTCACTGGGCATGATTCTGGATGCTCTTGAACGGCGTAAAGCCACTCCGCCCAAAGTAATCGACGATTTACTCGCTCAGGCTCGGCGCATTGTTGCCGATGGCTCATCGCCTGGTTCGTTGCGACGAGCCGCGGTCAGTGTGTTGGGGCGAGATCGCGCGGACTTGAATTTGCTCGCGGATCTTTTGGTTCCGCGCAATTCTCACGAGTTGCAAGCCGCTGCAGTGACGGCTTTGGCTCGCTCCTCGGAACTCGCAGTCGCCGAGCGGTTCCTGGCTGGCTGGAAGACCCACACGCCTCCTCTGCGGAATCAGATCCTCGATCTGTTACTGGGCCGACCGGCCTGGCGCGAGCGGCTGCTGATGGCCCTGGAGAAGGGAGAAGTGGCGACGAACCAACTCGATGCCGCACGACGGCAACGGTTGCTCGCCAGCAAGGACGAAGCCACGCGCCGACGAGCCGAGAAACTATTTGCCAGCACGGGCAGCAGCGATCGGCAGCGGATCGTCAAAGAGTATGCCAGCGTCGTCACTATGCTCGGCGACGTGGAGCGTGGTAAGGTCGTGTTCATCAAACACTGCTCGGCCTGTCATCGCTTGAATCAGCTTGGCCACGAGGTCGGTCCGGATCTGGCCGCGCTGGCCAACAAAACGCCCCTATATCTCTTGGGGGAAATTCTCGATCCGAACCGCAATCTCGACTCTCGCTATCTGCAATATCTAGCAACAACAACGCACGGACTGTCATACACGGGGTTGCTAGCCAGCGAGACAGCGACAAGTTTGACCCTTCGTATGCAGGAAGGCAAGACGCAACAACTGCTGCGATCCGAGCTAGAGCAACTAGAAAGCTCTGGAAAGTCGTTGATGCCCGAAGGATTCGAGAAAGACATCTCCAAAGCAGAAATGGGCGACCTGCTGGCGTTTCTGACGCGGCAGTCTAACCCGCCCAAGGAGTTCGCGGGCAATCGTCCGACTCTGCTTCGCGCCACCGAACAAGGCGTTGTCCTCGCCGCCACGACCTGCGAGATCCACGGCAACCAAATCTGCTTTGAACAACCATACCGCAACATCGGGTTCTGGCACGGGGAGAGCGATCACATCGTCTGGACCGTGCAGGTAGACAAACCGGCCACCTTCGACGTTTGGTTGGATGCTAGCTGTGACGATCCCTCGGCGGGCAATGTCTTCGTTCTCGACGGCGGCGAGCAGCAACTGCGTGGCAAGATGCTCGGCACGGGCGGCTGGCAATTCTATCAGCAACGCAAACTCGGCTCGGTCACGCTGCCGCGTGGCCAAGTACGATTGACCTTGCGTCCCGAAGGGCTGGTCCGCGGTGCGCTGATGGACCTTCGTACGCTGTGTCTGGTTCCACCTGGAGTTCAGCCTAACTTCGCACAAGCGCGGAGCGACGCTCCCAACGACCCTGCGGTCATCGCTCGACAGATTCTCGACGAGACATTGCCCGAGGCGCGTCGCGTGGCCTTGGTCAACGAACACCCCAAGTTGTCCGAATCGCTGCTGGTCGAAATGACCAAAGACCTCAAGCCCGGCAAGGAGGAGTATCGTCGCATTCCCTGGATTTGGCGGGTATCGATCGCTGCGGGCAAACGCAACGACGCCGACGAACTGAAGCGACTACTGGCCATCGCGCTACCGAAACTCGACGAACCACTCCGCGATTGGCAAGCGGTGGTTCTGGGCGGCGGCCTCATCAACGGCATCAGTTTGATCGGGCAGTGGCCCGACGAACGCTTCACGGCATTGCTCCGCGAGGACGAGTCGCTTCGCAAGCGTTGGCAACGTGCCCTGACTCAGGCGGCGACGATGGCCGACGACGAACGAGTCCCCACTGGCACGCGCTACGATGCTTTGCGGATGATCGCTCTGGATGCCTGGGAACGGAGCGGCGATCACTTGGCCAAGTATCTCGCCAAGGGAATCCACGAGGAACTGATGCAAGGGGCGATCAGCGGACTTTCCGACGCGCGTTCGCCCAAGGTGGCTGCTCTGCTGCTGGGTGGATTGGGACACTACTCGGCCTCGAACCGCAAGCTCGCTGTCGAGGCTCTTCTGCGCACTCCGGAGCGTATCACGGCCTTGCTCGACGCCATCGAAGCCAAACGAGTGGATCAGTCGATCCTGAGCGCGGAGCAGGTGAAAACACTGCGGAGCGCGAAGGATGCCGCCCTCCGCGCTCGGGTGGAAAAGCTCTTGGGCAAGTGATTACTTGCGGTCGGCAAGCGGTGGCCGGTTTGGTGTGACCAGCTCACGGAGCAAGTCCGAGAGTTGACTCGTAGTCAGTTGGCCGGTCTTCTGCCGGTCAGTCTGGTCGAAAAGGTTATCGGCGGCTTCGATCAACATGTTAGCGGTGAGCTTACCATCGTGACTAGCGCGGGCGAAGAGGTTCCGCGCCAAAACACCCGCTGGCGAAGGTGGTCCGAAGAGGCCGCCTTGCCGAGGAATCAGCTTCTCCAGACCGCTTGTGAGAGTTTTGAGATCGAGTTCTCCCCTCTTGTCGACGTCGCAGGCGTCAAACAGTTGGCGAACCGCTGCCTTCACCTCGTCCCGAGACAGCGAGCCGTTCTGGTCACGATCGGCCTGACGCACGATCAACGGAACGAGTCGCTGTTCCGGTCCGGGGGGCGGAGCAGGGCGACCAACACGCAAGACTTTGCCTTCGCTCTTGCCAGCCAACTGGGCTTCCAACGAGGCGATGCGTTTCTCGGCGAAGGTCTCGACCTTCGGCGGCGGGTTAAACAGTTCGAGCATCTTCCAACTGTTCCAGGCCTCTCCACGCTGGGCGATGGCCTGTTTCTCGCGCTCGCGGCACGGTTCGATCGTTCGAGCGATCAGCTCGGCGTTTGTCTTGACCCAATCGAGGGTAAACGTGGTCCGCAACAATTCACGGATGTGGTTCTCATAGGTTTTGTAATGCTTCTCATCAGCCAGCAGTCGCTCGATCAGGCGATTGTTGCCCGGAGCTGGCTTGCGGATACTCAGGTTCATCAAATCGCTGGCCGAGCCGAGCATGGTCAACGCGCCGAAGGAGTGGTCCACATCCCAGGGGAGGATAGAGAATTTATTCGTTTTCGGATCGAGATAGAGATAATAATTGTGGGCTAGTCCGACGAAGCTATCCATGCTGGCTAGCACGACTGTAGCGGCGACATAGCGGAGGAAGCGATCGACTTCCAGAAAGGAGGCGATCTTTTGGTGAAACTCCGCCTCGGGGGAGCGATGAATCAGCCGCGTGAACTCGATCAATCGGCTCTGCATCTCAGGGGTGACATTGTTGTTCTTGGGGCGATAGGCGGCTTCGTAGTTGGCCCAGTTCTCGCCTAGATGCACCAGGGGACCAGCTCGTTCAGGTTTGCATAACAACCCCTTAGCCGAGGCGAAATGTTCTTTAAGGAATGTCTTGTCCACTGACTCAATCAGAGTGTAGAGGCCGACCAGCGTCTTGTCGTATTTTCCGGGTACAGTCAGCGTCAGTTCAAGAAACGCCGTTCTCGGCGATGGCACTCCCGCGGCGCGATAGACCATGTGGGCCAGTGGTTCGCGGGTCGCGCTGGGATCCATCACGTTGTTGTTCAGGGTCAATTTTTTCAATCCATGCCAGGCTTGCGATTCGTGGTAGCGATCCAAATCGATCTTGAACGGTCGTTTCAGGTAGCTGGAAGTGAGCAGGTAAGTCGAGTTGCCTTTGAAGCGCACCGCGACATCCTTGAATAGAACACCGTTGATCTCCAGATCGGCTTTGACGTACTCGAAGTCATAGTTGAAGCCGCCGCGTAGCTTGCGTTCGTCGCTGAGTTCTGGCTGACCGGGACGGGATCGATTACCGCTGAAGCCGCCACGTGCCGGTTGCATCTTCTCCCAGTTCTCGGGCAGAATGGTCAGATGCATGGAATGTACCTTGGTCAGCCCGAACACCTGGGCGGACTTGGTCGGATCGCGCGGTTGGGCACAGGCACAAGGAACACCACCAAGCAGAACCAGCAAACAAGACAATTCACGTAGGCGCATGTTCATCTCATGAGGTTAGCAACGGGCTAGTGCTTGCTACTAGCCATGCTAGACTCGGGTTTCAGCTGGATCAAGAAATTCTGAAAATCGTGCGTAGATTTGACGAAGCTGCGGCAAAAAGGAAACGGGTCACGCTGATCGCGCGACCCGCTGAGTGGTTCGAGGATGCAGGTTTCAAGCGAGTAGCTTGGAGATAACTTTGCCCTCGCGGAACAGGGCGATGGGCCGACCCGTCGAGGTCATCAGCTCCGTATGAGGATCGATGCCTAGATTGTGGAAGATGGTAGCGGAAACATCGTCCGGGGTGACGGGGTCAATCTCCGGGGCCATGCCGTGGGCATCGGTGGTGCCGTGGGCATAGCCTTTGCGGAAACCACCGCCCGCCAACAGCACAGCCATCGACCGCGCCCAGTGATCGCGTCCGACGTTCTTGTTGACCTTAGGAGTACGGCCAAACTCGCCCGCACAGTAGACGATAGTGCTATCGAGCATGCCGCGTTGCTGCAAATCTTCGATCAGTGCCGACAGGGTCGTGTCTAGCGTGGGCAGCAGGTTGGTTTTGCAGCGCTCAAAGGTCTTCTGATGGGTGTCCCATCCGCCCAGGGTCAGAGTGACGAAACGAACACCGGCCTCGACGAGTCGCCGAGCTGCCAACGCACCTTGTCCGAAGGTGGTCGAGCCATAGCGTTCACGTGTCGCCGTGGATTCCTCCTCCAGGTGAAAGGCTTTCTTAGTGCGATCCGAGCGGAGAATTTCCAGCGCCTGCTTGTGGAAAGCATCGAAGCCATCGACGATGTCGGCAGATTTGTCGATGGCCTTGAAGGTGCGGTCGAAGCCCCGGAGCAATCCTTCGCGGTCGTTCAACTCGTCTAGGGTGAAGCCGTTGGGCAACTGGATCCCGCGGACACGTAATGTTGTACCGCCTTTGCCGCGACCGTTGCCCGCCGATCCCTCGACGATGAACGGGTTGTAGGCCGTGCCAAGGTAGCCGGCCGCGCCGCCGACACCGCCGCGGATCTCGCCGAAGCTGACATAGGGCGGCACACCTGGTTTGGCGGGCATCAACTTACTGACCAACGATCCCAAAGCGGGATACTGCAATGCCGGAGTTGGCTTGTTACCCGTGGTCATGAAGACCGTGGCCGGACCGTGCGAGGGAATGGTGTGGTGCAGTGAGCGAACTAACAGAGCGTGGTTCATCACCTGCGCGGTCTTGGGCAGATGCTCGCAAATCTGGACGCCCTCGGCCTTGGTGGCAATCGGCTTGAACTCGCCGCGGATGCCCTCGGGAGCCTCGGGCTTGAGATCCCACATGTCGATGGTGGCTGGTCCACCGCCCAGCCAGAGCATAATCACTGCGTTGGCCTTGCGATTCCGTGCGGTGCCGTCTCGGGCCGCTTGGGCCTCCAGACGCAACAACTCTGGCAACCCCAGCCCGAACAGGCCGGCGGCTCCGAATTTCAATACATCGCGGCGATGGAACCCCTCGCAGTCGGTTTTGCGTACAGTCATCAAAATGCTCCTCGGGTGTCGTCCGACCTGGCCCTGACGCCCTCTCGGCACCTGCCGAGCAGCCGCCTGGTCCACGTCCGGAAAATTTAGCCCTAGTGGTTGAAGATAAATTCCGTGGTATTCAGCAACGCCCAGAGAGTGTCGTTAAAGACGGCTCGTCGATCTGCGGCGCTTCGCCCCGGTGTTTCCGGAGCTTTACGATCGCGAAACTGGACGAAGGCCTGTTTCTCTTGTTCGGTCGGCTCGCGACCCAACGTCGAGAGGAATAACTCGGACAAGGCCTCCAAATCGTTCTTCTTGTTCTTGAGAATGGAGGCCAACAGTCCGTTGGGGGCGCGAAGCTTTTGTTGCAAGGTCGGATCGGCCATCAAGAACAGCTTTTGCGGCAGAGCCGGATCCATTGCTCGCTCACAGTCGCAGGCAGCGGCACGCGGTGGTCGCCCGAAGACGCGGAACAGATGGTTCACGCCAGCGTTCTGGACGCGACTTGCGCCGATTTCGATGGCTCGTGCGCCTTCACGTCCCTCGCCCGGCCCCCATTTTTCCGTTGCGCCCAGAGCGTCGTTGAGCATGTCCACAACAACTTCGGCCATTAGTGGGCGAATGTAGCAGCGTGAATAGTTGTTGCGGTCAAACTTGTTCGTCTCGTTGGGCGTACTGGAGAGCTGATACGTTCGTGACAGCAGAATCGTCTTCTCCAACTTGCGGATGTCGAAACCACTCTGAATGAAATCCGTCGCCAAGGCATCGAGCAGCTTCTCATTTGAGGGCGGATTGGCCAAAGAGAAGTCGTCCACCGGATGAACGATGCCGACGCTGAAATAATGCCCCCAGACCCGGTTGACGAAACTGCGAGCGAAGAAGGGATTGCTCGGCTCGCGCATCCACTTCCAGAGAGCCTCACGGGGATCCTCGCCGGAAGCAACCTTCAACTCTGGCCCGCCAAGTGTCTTGGCCGGCAACGGCTTCCCCGTATCGGGGTGAGTCAATGGCCGCGGCGGATTGGGATGCAGGAAAACTTCACGCAACGGGACGACGGGCAGGAAGGTGACCTGTTGTCCCATGCGGCGTAGCTCGTTAGCTCGGTTCTGGCTGCGTTTAGCGCGTTCCTCATTAATCTGGCGGTACTGCTTTTGATCGCGCGGCGGAACAGCAAAGGCGACAGCATTGAAGATGTTGGCGTAGGCCCGGTAATCCTCCTGCGTCCAGCGATCGAAGGGGTGCTTGTGGCACTGGGCACACTCCAGACGGACGCCTAGGAAGGCTGCCGCCGTCTTCTCGCCCCACTCTTCGACCGTCACACGTTGTTGCCGACGCCAGAACAGATCCAGCGTTTTCCGCTCTGCATAGTCGGTAACCTGCCCCTTTTCTTGGGCTTCCTCGTACTTCTCGACGTGTTTGACGTACTCCTCCAGAGAGCGGTCCTCGCGGCTGGTGGCCGTTAGCACGCCGTGTACGAGCTGGTCGTAGGGCATGTTCTCGGCTAGGCGTTTGCGGAACCAATCGTGCCACATCTGGCTCTGATGCGGCTTGCGCTGCAGCGGATTCTCCAAAGCATCTGTGTTGTTGCCTGTGATGTCGCAGAACTTGGTTGCCCACAGAGCGGCATGCAGCGGATGGTTCAGCAATTCGTCGATCTTCTTTTCTCGCTTGTCGGGTGAAGGATCGCCGAGAAAGCGGCGCACTTCCTCGGCGGTCGGCAGCTTGCCGATCGTGTCAAGACTGACTCGGCGGAGAAACTCTTCGTCCGAAGCCAAGTCCGAGGGCACCATGTTGAGACGTTTCAACTTGGCGAAGACTTCGCGATCAATGTAGTTTACCTCGGGAATGGTCGGATAGACAAACCCCGCTTTGGTCTCGGTGGGTACCAGCACGCGAACTGGTACGACACTGCCTCGATAAGACACGACAACCGCGGTATCGCCGGGACGCAGAGCGTGAACCACTCCCAGGTTGGACACGTCGGCCACGGCGTCGTCGTTGGTGCGAAATTCGCATAGGGAGGTCACGTTCTCCGACGCCCCATTAGCGTAGTGAGCGGTCACTTGCAGTGATAGCCGTCCGCCTGGTTTGTCGAAAACGCATTCCGCAGGAGTGATTTGCAAAGTTTGAACGCTACCGCTGCCGGCTTTCCACGGCGCACCTTGAGCGATCCACTCCCGTATCAATTGATATTGCCAGGAAGATTTGCCGAATCGCGTTAGTCCCCCATGCGGAGATTGTCCGGTGGCCTTGAGCAACAGCAAACTGTTGTCTGGATTAGCGAAGTCCACTCGTCGCCCATTTTGGTCGCGAACCAGAGCTTGATAGTCTTTAGCGGGATCATAGCCGAACAGCGACAGCGTCAAGCCGCCCTTGCCCTGAAAGGAGCCGTGGCAGGAACCCGAGGCGCAACCCATCCGACCCAGCAGCCCCATGATGTGCCGTTCAAAGTCAATTGAGGTTAACTTTTCGCCCTGGGGAAGCTGAACCTCGGCAGCCAAACTGATTGGTGGAAAGCACACGAGAAGGCAGGCTGACAGAATGATCAAGGTCGATTTCGTGCACATACTGGTTTTCTCCAGGGGCACCGAACCAACTACAACCGGAGTGATGTCTGGTAGGCTGTTTTGGGAAAGCCGCTACAAAACTTCTCAAACCTTGCTTCTGCGAGGTCTGTAGATCTAACACGGAGATAATCTCAAAGTATCTGAGACTTCGCAACATTTTTAATGAGTTTTTTCTGAGATTCTTACCACGTAGGGGCGTGATTCATGTTTCCGGCAATCTGCTGGCGGAATTGTAACTTGTTTTCTTATACAACACACCTGCAACAATGGGGAATGCCCGTTCCCGACAACTGTTCGAGGTTCATCCCGATGCGTTATCTACTAGCCTGCTCGTTCTTGTGGTTCACCACGAGTCTGCTTGCCGAGGGCACACCCTGCGTCTCTGGTCCGCGAGTCGGTCAGCGACCTGGGCCATATTCGTTCGTCATGTCGACGGGTGAAAATCGTGGTAAGTCGCACTGCTACATCTGCGAAACCGAAGATCGCCCTGCCGTGATTCTGTTCATCCGCTCGTTGACCGACCCGGTCGGCAAACTGTGCGGAAAATTGGACAAAGCACTCAACGAACATAAGGCCAAGGAGCTACGCAGCTGGGTGACCGTGCTGCACGACGACCACAGCAAGATCGATGCTGACATCGTAAAATGGACCAAGAAGCACGCCATCCGCTCGGTGCCGGTCGGCGTCTTCGAGGATATCGAAGGCCCACCGACCTACAAGCTGCATCGCGATGCTGACGTGACGGTGCTGCTGTTCGTCAAGCAAAAGGTTGTGGTGAATCAGGCCTTTCGCGCCGGCGAGCTGAACGATGCCAAGATCGATGCCATTCTTCAAGCAATCCCCAGGATCACCAGCGACGCGAAATAAACTCCTCCAAAAAAGCCGTTTTCACGGAGCCAATCCATGTCCACTTCCTGCGACGCCCTGGTGTTTTTTGGCGCGACCGGCGATCTGGCCTACAAGAAAATTTTTCCCTCGCTACAACGCTTAATTCGTCGAGGCTTGCTCAATGTGCCGATCATCGGCGTGGCCAGAGCGGGCTGGAACCTCGAGCAATTCCAGGCTCGCGCCCGAGATAGTCTCGCCAATCATGGTGGAGGAGTAGACGAAGCGGCGTTCAGCAAAATGTGTTCGCTGCTTCGTTATGTCGATGGCGACTATCAGGATCCCAATACGTTCCAAATGCTGCGCAGCGAACTTGGCTCAGCGAAGGCACCTGTCCATTATCTAGCGATTCCGCCGAGCTTGTTCGCCACCGTGGCCAATCACTTGCACCAATCCGGTTGTAACCAGGGCGCGCGTATTGTTGTTGAGAAACCGTTCGGTCGCAATTATGAAACCGCGGTTGCTCTCAATCAGACGTTACATTCGGTGTTTGAGGAAGGGGCGATTTATCGCATCGATCATTATTTAGGCAAAGAAGCGGTGCTGAATCTGTTGTTTTTCCGCTTTGCCAACTCGATATTTGAGCCGATCTGGAACCGCAACTACATCCGAAGCGTGCAGATCACTATGGCGGAGAAGTTCGGCGTCGAGGGTCGCGGACGCTTCTACGAGGAAGCTGGGGCGATTCGCGACGTGATTCAAAACCATCTGTTGCAGGTGGTCGCGATCCTGGCCATGGAGCCGCCGGGGTCCGGCGCGCCGGACGGCTTACGCGACGAGAAGGCCAAGGTACTAGAAGCGATTCGTCCACTAACTCCAAACGAGGTGGTGCGCGGGCAATTCCGGGGCTATCGGGCCGAGGCAGGCGTGGCTCCGGATTCGCAAGTCGAGACCTTCGCCGCTGTCCGACTGTACATCGACTCCTGGCGCTGGGGTGGGGTGCCATTCTACATTCGTGCCGGCAAGTCGTTACCGTTGACCTGCACCGAAGTGTTGATCGAATTCTATCGTCCGCCCCAGAAGATGTTCGGCACGTTTGAACTCGTGCAGACTCGCAATCACCTTCGACTACGACTTTCGCCTATTGAGTTGATCGCTCTAGGCACTCGCGTCAAGAAATCAGGGCCTAAGTTTGTCGGCGAGGATGTCGAACTGACGCTGATGCAGAATCCCGCTGAGGATGTCGAACCGTATGAACGCTTGCTTGGCGCGGCGATGGAGGGCGACAGCACGTTCTTTGCCCGCCAGGACACGGTGGAATCTGCCTGGAAGATCGTGGATCCGATTCTCGGCAATGTTACTCCAGTGGAGGAATATGCTCCAGGTACCTGGGGACCGGCATCAGCACAACGTTTACTGCTCGAAGGCGAACGCTGGCATGATCCACGCGAGCTGGAGTGTTCCTGATGAACGAGATCCGCGAAGTCGTCTTTTTGGTCGATGTGGATAACACCTTGCTGAACAACGATCGCGTGCAGGCCGACATTCGGCGTCATCTGGCCGACTGCTTCGGCGAGGCTTGCCGCGATCGCTACTGGGCCATTCTCGAACAACTCTTCAGCGAGTTAGGATATCGCGATTATCTCGGAGCCTTGCAGCGCTATCGTGTCGAGCATCCGCTGGACAATCGCCTGCTATCGATGTCGTCGTTTCTGGTTGATTATCCTTTTGCCAATCGGTTGTATCCGGAATCGCTGGATGTTCTGGACCAGCTAAAGCAATGGGGATGCACGGTTTTGCTCACCGATGGCGACGTGGTATTTCAGCCGAGAAAAATCGAACGCTCTGGGTTGTTCGAGGCCGTCGACGGTCAGGTTCTCATTTACATTCACAAGGAAGAACAACTCGCCGACGTCGAAGTACACTATCCCGCGCGACACTATGTACTGATCGACGACAAGCCACGCATTCTCACCGCCGTCAAGGAGTATTGGGGATCTCGCGTTACCACGGTATTTCCTCGGCAGGGGATGTACGCGAATGACTCCCGGGCGGTGGCCATGATGCGGACCCCGGACGTGACCATTTCTCGCATTGGTGAGTTATTGAACCTGACTCGCGACCAGCTCTTGCCTACAATGGGTTAGGCCAGATCGTGGAAGAGTTGGTTGCGGAGTACCCCCAGTCATGACCCGCGCATCCCGAACGGCATTCACGCTCATCGAACTACTAGTTGTCATCGCCATCCTCGCGGTCTTGATCGGTTTGCTTCTCCCCGCGGTGCAGAAGGTCCGTGAAGCGGCTGCACGGATTCAGTGCGTCAACAATATGAAACAGATCGGCATCGCCAGCCATCACTACGCCCAGAACAAAAAGGATCACCTGCCCAAAGTCCAGGATCGCGGCGTCTTCTGGGGACCGTTTGATGATCGCGTCGGCTATGCCGAGGATCCTTTGCCCGACTACGATCCCACCACGACGCTGTTGTGGAAGTATGTCGATCAAAACCCACAGACGTTCCGCTGTCCCAAGGGGATCGATGTACTTCCTGGCAGCCCAACCTTTGGTCGTCGTGTACAGATTAGTTATGCCATCAACGGAGTCGAGGGGGGACCTCAAGGACGCAAGCTCCTGGACATCACGATGGGAAACGGCACCTCGAACGTGATGTTCGCGTGGGATCATTCACGACATCCCGGGTGTGCAACCAGCGGCACTCTGCCAGTCGGGTTGCCGCCACACCAACCCTGGCCCATCGACGACGCTGACGCGGTGAACCATTATCCCGAACCCAGACATAGCGGTGTCTTCAACGTACTGTTCTGCGATGGTCACGTCGTTGGAATGCGGAAATCTGAGATCCAAAAAGTTATGTATTACTGTCGGTGATGCTCTCCTTGGGGCAGATCACGGCCTTGCGCAATCGTTCGGTCAGTTGCGAACAGCGACGAGACGTGTCCACGTTGCGGATGGCCAGTTCCATCGCCCTGCGACTACCTACGACGACGACCAACTGCTTGCCGCGCGTGATGCCGGTGTACAGCAGGTTGCGCTGTAGCATGATGAAGTGCTGAGTGTGCAGCGGTATCACGACCGCTGGATACTCGCTACCCTGTGACTTGTGAATCGTGCAGGCGTAGGACAACACCAGTTCATCTAACTCGCCGAAGTCGTAGCGCACCTCGCGACCGTCGAAGTGGACGAGCATTTCGCGTTGAGCGTCGTCGATGGACACGACTCGTCCGACGTCGCCGTTAAATACGTCTTTGTCGTAGTCATTGCGAATCTGCATCACCTTGTCGCCGACACGGAAGCACCAGCCGAAGCGTTGCACCTCGGCCTGCCCTCGGGGTGGATTTAGCACTTCCTGAAGTCGCAAATTCAGCGACTGCGTGCCCAATTCCGAACGATTCATCGGTGCAAGTATCTGAATGTCGCGGAGTGGGTCGAGGCCGAAGCGGTGGGGAATGCGCTGACGCACCAGGGTGAGCAAATGCTCGAGGATCTTCTCAGGAGTATTAGCCTCGATAAAGTAGAAATCTCCATCGCCGCCCGCTGGAGCTGAGTCAGGCAGTTGGCCTAGTCGGACGGCATGGGCCGCCCGCACAATCCAACTCTGCTGGGCCTGTCGGAAAATCTCGGTTAGCCGAGCCACGCCAACAACGCCCGAGGCGATCAAATCGGCCAGCACTGTACCCGGTCCCACCGAGGGAAGCTGATCGGTATCTCCGACCAACACGACACAGGCGTAACGCGGCACGGCCCGCAGTAGCTGATACATTAACGGCACATCAACCATCGAGGCTTCATCGACCACCAGTAACTCGCACTCCAGGGGATGCTCGGCGGTGCGACGAAATCCCCCGAAGGACACATCGTACTCTAGCAACCGATGAATCGTTTTCGCCTCGCGACCTGTGGTTTCCTGCAAGCGTTTAGCGGCTCGACCGGTTGGGGCGCATAACGCACAACGCAGGTGGCGTGAGCTGAACAGTTGCAACAACCCTCGCACGATGGTACTTTTGCCCGTGCCGGGACCACCGGTCAGCACTAGTACCTTCTGTCGAGTAGCCTGGCCCAGAGCTTCTCGCTGTCCGGGAGCTAACTGTAGCTTCATCGCTTGCTCGACACGAGTCAGTTCCGACTCGACGTGTAGGCGCGGCAGAGGATGGGGTTCGGCTTGCAAGCGGGCGACACAGCGAGCAATGCCCAACTCAGCGAGAAACGCGGGCTTTAGATACAGCCACGGTGGCGACCCTGGTTCGCGCACCAGTTCCTCTTCGTGACGCAACAACTCGACCGCCTCGCGGATCACGCTCTCGGGCAAGTCCGGCACGGTGAGCGTGCGTTGGACGACCTCTTCTTCGGGATAGCCAACGTGTCCCTCTTGCTGGGTCTGTTGCAGGATATAACGTAGAGCCGCTTGGGCACGCTTCGGCGAGGCAGGATCGATGCCGAGTCGCGTCCCCAATTCGTCGGCGGTTTTGAAGCCCACTCCCCAGATGTCGGTAGCTAATCGATAAGGGTTCTCGCGAACGATGGTCACCGCCTGATCGCCGTAAGTTTTGTAGATACGTACGGCTCGCTGAGTGCCCAAACCGTGCGATTGCAGAAAGATCATGATGTCGCGCACCGCCTTTTGCTGTCGCCAGCTCTCGCGAATCTGAGCGATGCGCTGCGGCCCGATTCCTTTGATCTCTTTGAGAAATGTTGGACTTTCGTCGATTACCTGCAACGTCCGTTCGCCGAACACCTCGACGATCTTGCGAGCGTACTTCGGTCCGATGCCCTTGACCAACCCCGAAGCGAGATACTTTTCAATGCCTTCCACGGTCGAGGGCGGAAGGCAGCGTAGCGACTCGGCGCGAAACTGTTCGCCATGTTGAGGATCGTAGATCCACTCGCCAACAGCATCGAGTTGTTCGCCGGCATGGACCGAAGCAATCCGCCCCACCACGGTCGTCAGGCCGCGTCGGCCTCGAACCACGACGCGCAGCACGGCATACCCCGTCTCGGGGTTGTGAAAGGTGATCCGTTCGATGATACCGGAGAGTTGCTGTGCCATGCCCGGCATTGTATCGCCAGTCGGAGCGAAGAGGCGAGCGCAGTAGAGGTAGATTACTTCTTATCTGTAAGTCGGTGTTGTGCCCGTTGTGCCAATGGGCGGATTCTCGCGAACCTTAGCCAACTGTTGCCGTGTCCGTTAGTTGGAGTTACGTTCACCTTCTATTCTGGAGATTTGTCCATGCGCTACCTCTGCACCATCTACGCTCCGGTTTCCTCCCTGGCCAACACGACATCATTTGCTGGCTCGGAGGCGAATTTTGACATCCCCAGTGCCAGCATCTCAGTACGCGGTACCTCATTGCGCGATGCGGCAGCCCGAGCCTATGTCCGCGTGGTTGGTCGCGCTAGAGCCAAACAGTTGCGCCAACAGGGAACAGTCCACGAGGAAGTGATCGCGCAGGAAACCAATCCCGCCGCCATCGCCGCCAGTCTACGCAAAGTGGTCGGGCGACAGGGCATCCACTATCAGATGGATAATTTAGTCGATGTCTGGGCAATCCGGGTCGAACCAGATACTACTCCCACTCAGTTGCCTCGTCGCTATCGTCCTCAGGCTCGACATCTGTATCACTTCTCTCGCTATCCTTCCCCCAACTGATTTAATTCGCCGCCTCTCTCAACGGATCCCTCAGCGTTGGCGTGCGCGCGGCTCAGGGCGTCGTGGCCGAGATGGCAGTCGGCAACTCGCCGTAAAACTTCCAGTCCGACTTCCAGTCGCGCGTCAGTTTTTCTTCCGTGAGAATGGCACGGAGCAGCGCCACGGGAATGCGATTCTCGCGCAGAATGGCGTCGTGGAAGTCGCGAGCGCTCATCTTGCCGCTCTCGACCAGGTCTCGATACAGAGCGCGAAACTGCAACCCACCGAGCATGTACGCCGCTTGATATAGTGGGCCGTAGCCGCCTTGGAATGAACGTCGCACCTCGGCGGTGGCATTGTCGCGTTCGTGGCCGACACGCTGGACCAGTAGTTCGATGCACTCACTCGGCGTCAGCTTGCCCAAGTGAAAGCCCAGGGAGAACTGAATCCGGGCACAGCGATGCATTCGCCAGAACAAAAAGCCAACTCGATCTTCGGGAGTTGTCGGAAAGCCGCGATCATAGAGAATGAATTCCCAATACAAAGCCCAACCTTCGGTCCAGAAAGGCGTCGAGAATCCACTCCGATAGCCACGATGGCGAGCCGTCATGAAGCCCTGGAGATGATGTCCCGGAATTAGTTCATGATGCACAGTGGCTCGTGAAAAGTGGACATTATTTCCCCGTAAACTCTGTAATTTGGCCTCGTGTGACATAGTGTTTGTCGGAAAGGCCACCGAGATCACTTCGCCGCCCGTGAAGAACGGACTGACCAGTTGGCGTTGCGGCGACATCATCTCCATCCGCCAGGTCTCCGCCGCCAATGGTGGCACGGTGACGAGGTCGTGCTTGTTGAGATAGTGGATCGCCTCCCAAGCTAGATCGCGAATGACGATCGGCTGTTTGCCCGGCTCGACGTGCAGGGTCTTGACCTTTTCCAGAGCTTGCTTCCAGTCGTCGTAGCCCATGTCACGAGCGGCCTTAATCATCTCCGCTTCGCACCAGGCAAACTCCCGTTCCGCCAGTGTCAATAACTGCTCCGGCGAGTAGGGAATCATCTCGGCGGCCAACTCCAGCTCTAACGCCGCCCGTCCGATCGGGCGTCCGCTGATGCCGCTGCTATCAGGGCGTGGCTTGCTACGCGGTTGCGCGGGAAGAGCCATCCGAGCCAGTTCTCGTTCGATCGCGTTTCGCAAAAGCAGATAGTCGATCTGGGCATCTCGACTGAGACGGTCGAAGTCGAGCTTACGCAACGCTAGCAACCAGCCTTCGTGAACTTTTTTGGCTCGTAAGAGTTGATCCGGATCGTGGCCTCTCGGAGGAGCGATGCCGGCTTGTGCTAAGCGTCCGCCCCGGCCACGGTCGGACTGATAGGCGCGAACCACCGCTTGCATCTCACTGACCGGAAGGGCCAGCAACTGTGCCAGATTGGGCACATCCGACGTGTCGGCCTCGACCGTTCGCGGTAGCCCTAACAGATCGTCGCGATTTTCTCCTTCCCGAGTGATCTTTTCGCGTAGGAAGCTAACGTAGCTCTGTAAGGCCTCATCGGCTTGGCGATAGGGTTCGGCCAGCCACCAGGTAAACAGTGGGTCGTAGCCGTTGTAGAAGTCGAACCAGTGTTTCAGATGACCGCGCAGCCGGGCCGTCACCTCGGCAGCTTGCTGCGCCTCCTTCCGGGTCGCTTGCTTTTCAACTTCATTTCCTAGTTGTGCAATCTGCTTTGTTGTCTTTGTGAGCCAGGTCGCGGCCTGGACCGGCTGAACTGGCTCCATGCGCCGCCGTGCTTCCTCCAGTCCGATGATGGTATCCGCGAAGGGAACCAGCGGCAAAGTTTCGACACGGCGACGCACCTGGGCCGACAGCTCGCGCTGCTCGGATTCGATGGTGGCGGCTAGATCGGCCAGCCCCTTTTGCACCTCGGGAGGGTACTTGCTAGTATCGAACTCTTGCAATGCTCGGCTCCAGCCCTCGTGAAAGCGGCGCATCCGTTCGTGTCGGGTCGGCGAGTCGGTGATCGGATAGGTTCGATGCAAGCTGTCGCGGTCCGCTTCGTAGCGGCGAACAACGTGGGCTGCCGAACTGGGTTTGCGTTGCAGTAACGGGGCCAGGTTGGGAATCGGTGGAGGTGGCGGCGGAGCAGCCCCCAGCAGAACAACAAGGAGAGGAAGATAGAGTAAGCGTCTCATGTCGGTGCCTCGCGAGAAAGGAGGAAACACCGGCATTTTACTAGGGCGACTAGTGGAAACGAAAACCGATTCAATCCAAAATATCTGGTTCCGACACGGCGCGGACGTAGCGAGCCAGAAGCATCTGCATCTTCAGGATTCGTTGCCAATCGGTGTAGTTCAGGGTCACTTGGGAGGCGTCTTCGTTGGCACGAACATTCTCGGTGGCACTGGTCAGATGCTTGTGTAAGAAGTCAAGAAGTTCTGCTAGTCGTGCCGCTTGTGAAGGAGACATCTTTTCTGGCAACGGAGGCAGTGGTTTGTTGCCTTGATAAAAGTTTGCTCCAGAGACAGTGATCTGTTCGGGGAGGCTCAGATCGATGTCGAATTCATTCTCCATCGCCGCGGCTAGGGTCTGTTGAGGGACCGTGGCTCGATGCACCAGAGTGGCTCCACCTGGACTGGCCGCGCTGGCTCCTCCAGTCAGCGACAAACTCCGTGCTTGGATCTCTTGCTCGGTACCAAACAGTAAGACGGATCGGCCAATCTGCACGCGATCACCTGGGCGAAGACGGCGAATCTGAATGACGTTGCCATTCACCTTTGTTCCGTTGGTACTGTCCAGATCAGTGATGATGACCTCGCCGTTGTCGAATTGGACCTTGGCATGAAACCGGCTAATGCGCTCGTCATTGAGGCGCAGCACATTGCCTTCCTCACGGCCAATTGTCACCGGAGTGCTGAGCTCGCGAAAAACTCGGCCTTTATCGATTCCTTCAAGAACCTGAAATGTGACCGCAGGCATCGCGTAACCTCTCTGCGTTTCTCTCCGCCTAAGCAAGATCCCCTTGGCTTGAGACGGTCGGAAACGGTATTGCTCCCTATCTTCGACTAGCATAGCCGAATTTCTGGGAGAAGCTATCTGCTCTCCAAAATTATCTCATTCTCGACCGCCAGTGGTCGAAAGTCAATTCTGGACGAATCAAGAGACATCCGGGAAGATGGCGAAACCAAGTCAATTGCCGTTTGGCAAAGTTCCTCGTTCGCGTTTTCACCCGTTGAACCACTTCATCTAATGTCCCTCCGTGACCGTCCAAAAAATCGAGCAACTCCTTGTAGCCAAGCGCTTGCCGAGCTTCGCGACCAAGAGCAGGCGTCAGGCGACGCAACCGCTCCACCTCGTCGAGCAGCCCTTGCTGGAGCATTTGATCCACGCGGTTGTCGATCCGCTGATAAAGTAGCTCACGCGGCAGGTCCAGGCAAAGCGCTTCCAGGGGGAGTTGTTGGCGCTGCCACTGAGTTTGCCAGGCGCTAATTGGTTGGCCGGTCAGCTCATACACTTCCAGGGCACGCACTACACGCCGTAGGTCGTTGGGATGCACTCGTGCAGCGCTGGCGGGATCTACTCGACGCAATCGCTCATGCAGAACTGTGGTCCCCTGTTGCTGGGCCTGGAATTCCAGAGCGGCCCGTAGAGCCTCATCTCGGGGCGGACCGTCGAATAGTCCGAACAGCAGCGCCTTAAGGTACAACGCCGTGCCTCCGACGAAAAGCACTTGTTTGCCGCGACCTTCGATCTGCCGCACGGCCTCTGCCGCCAGTCGTAGCCAAGTCGCCACGTTGGCCGACTCCCAGGGATCTAGCACATCCAACAGATGATGACGTACTCGAGCGCGGGCCTCGCTAGTCGGCTTGGCCGTACCGATATCCATGCCGCGGTACAGCGTCATCGAGTCCATCGCCACGATCTCGGCATCTAATCGCTCTGCCAGTTCCAGCGCGAGTTGACTTTTGCCCGATCCAGTGGGGCCTGTCAGAATCAAGACACGGCGAAAGAGGTCGTCATTCATTCCTGTCCTGTACATATGCAGACCGATCACGCGGACTCGACTCAATTCCAGCGAGCCACTTCCGATTTGGCCTGATCAAGCAGTTCCTGGATCACCAGAGCATCTTGCGGAGGCGGTTGGGACTCCAAATACATACGCAGCGGATCGATGGCCTGACCCGGTCGACCGGCTTGTAGCAAAGCCGCTCCCTGATCGCGCCGTTGGCTCCGATCGTGCGGGCATAATTGGATGAGGCGGCTGATGGTACGAGCAGCTCGGGGAAAGTCGCGTTGACGTAGGTACACCACTTTGAGGTTGTTCAGCATGCGTTGAATCATCAGTCCTACTTGGACTTCGGCCAAGGCCTCGACCGTGGGAATAAATGCTACGCCGGCGATGCGCTCGACCAACGCGACGCAATCCTCGACCGATAACCGCCTTCCCCCGTGGAACGGATCGAAAAGGATTTCTTCGTCGTTCTCGATGGCTTTGGCGACGAAATGGCCAGGCAAACCGACGCCGACCACATTCAAGCCGGCTCGGCTTCCGACCGCTATTGCCACGATCGACAGGGAAATCGGTAGACCGGTTCGACGAGCCAGCACCTCGTTAAAAAAACTATTTCGCGGATCGTAATAGTCTTTTTGATTGCCATGAAAGCCCAAATCGTGGAACAAGAAACGACAAAGCGTCTCGACACGAGAGGCCAATCTGCCGCGAAGTCGAGGGCGAAGTTCAAACGCCCAATCCGAAAGTTCCGCCAGTTCGTCGTCGAGATCGAGATAAGGGTACTCATCGCGGGCGACGGCCAGGGCCAACTCGGCGAGATCGAGCGGAGCAGCGGGGTTCTGAGCCAACAGAGGCAAGGCGGTATCGAGATTCATTATGATGATTATTATAATAAACCAAATAGACAGTTACACGCACGTCGCTTCACATCAGCTCGGGGGCAGGATGGATCTGACGGTACAGAAGCTCTATGATCTGTTGCTGCGTAGCAAGCTACTCGATGCTGAGGAAGCCCAGAAACTCTTCGTTCGCTGGAATCAGGAAACACGCGATAAAGCCAAAGATCCTGTCCGATTTGCCGCTTGGCTGGTTGCCAACAAGTACGTCACGGAGTATCAGGCCACGCTGCTGACCCGCGGCTTTTCCGACGGTTTTTTCCTCGATGACTACCGGATTCTCGATCGTCTGGGCAAGGGGCGGATGGCCGGCGTCTATCGCGCCGAGCACAAGCTAGGGCAAGTCGTGGCCATCAAGGTATTGCCTCCTTCCAAAGCACGCGAACCAACGCTTCTGGCTCGCTTTCAGCGTGAAGCCCGTCTGGCAATCAAACTGCGTCATCCGAATGTGGTGCGCGGCTTCCATATGGGAGTTTCTGGAGATCTGCATTATCTGATAATGGAGTTTCTCGAAGGCATCACGCTGGAAGAACTCTTGCATCGTCGAGGGAAATTGCCGGTTCGCGAAGCAGTTCGCTTGATCTACCAGGCCTTGAAGGGCTTGGCATATCTGCATGAATTGGGCGTAGTCCATCGCGACCTCAAGCCGGCCAATCTGATGCTCGTGCCGACTCCGACGGACTCTACGCTTTCTTGTATATTGAAGATCCTGGATGTGGGGCTAGGGCGGGTCTTTTTCGAGGAGACCGACGACGAGAAGACGGGATTGACTCGTGAGGGCATGTTGCTGGGTACGCCCGACTACATGGCTCCAGAGCAGGCGAGGGATCCACGTTCGACCGACATTCGCGCGGACATCTATAGTCTGGGATGTGTGCTATATCATCTAATAACCGGTCAACCACCCTTTCCCGACACGAACCTGATTAATCAGATGATCCGTCATGCCACGGAGCCGCCCAAACCGTTGTCCGAATTTGATCCGGAGATCCCTGACGGCCTGGAGCAGATTCTTGGTTGGATGATGGCGAAGGAACCGACCGACCGTTACCCCACTCCGCAACGAGCAGCTAAGGCTTTAGAAGTTTTCCTCGCCGCCGGTGCTGAACCGACTGTCGCTGTAGAAATCGATCCCCAGATGCAAAAGTACCTGAACTGGTTGGAAGTCGAAGCCACCCCTAGGTCAACTTCACCTAGTGGTTCCTACTCGCCAGATGGGGAACGGATCGCTGCTCCGCGGGTTGAGAGGAAATCTCGCAACAAGGCGAAAGACTCTGCTCAACCTGCCAAGCCCACTGCTCAAGCCTCCCCCTTGTCTTTGCCGACTGCGAGGGGCGAACCGATGCAAGTGGAACTGATCGCCGTCCCCTCCTTAGCTTCCTCGGCGGAGTCAGGAGTAACGCGACGAGAGCTATTTATGTTCATCCTCGGGGTCGGCAGCGGACTCGTTGCTTATGCCTTGGGGAACCTCTTGGCTGGCTGGCAAAGTCGATCTCAACCCCCTGAGCCAAAATGACCTCCCCTACTCGCCTTCGTGCCTGTCACTACCGCACGGCGGAACCGCTGGAACTGATCCTGGAATCAGGTCGAATTGCGGCGATTCGCTCCACAACGGAGCCAGTCGCCGGTTGGATTGCTCCCGCCTTTTTCGACGTGCAGATCAACGGCTGTCTGGGCCGATCATTTGCTTTGTCTACTTTGACGATCGAAGATATCCGAGTAATTGTGGCTCGCTGTCGCGGTCACGGGATCGCTGGGTTCTGCCCGACCTTGATTACCGAATCGTTCGAGGCACTGGCTCATGGCTTTCGCACCTTACGACAGGCCTGCGAGACTGAGCCAGAACTCGAGCGTGCCATGCCCTGTTTTCATCTCGAAGGACCGTACATTAGCCCCGAAGACGGGCCTCGCGGCGCACATCCCCGCTTGCAGGTTCGTCCCCCGAACCTGAGCGAATTTCTTCGTTGGCAGGAGGAGGCTGGCGGGCGCATTCGTCTGGTGACGCTGTCGCCAGAGCATGACGGTGCGCTGACGTTCATTGAGGAGCTGGTCAAGCGAAACGTCGTGGTCGCGATCGGACACACCGCGGCGACTCCCACTCGGATTCGCGAAGCCATCGCTGCTGGAGCACGGCTATCCACGCACTTGGGCAACGGTTCGCATGCCCAACTTCCGCGTCATGATAACTACTTGTGGGAGCAGCTAGCCGCAGATGAACTGTGGGCCAGTTTCATTCCAGATGGGCACCATCTGCCACCGGCGTTGTTGCGTTGTTTGATTCGCGTGAAGACCCCATCTCGCTTGCTTCTTACCTGCGATGCCAGTGGGCTGGCGGGGCTGCCGCCTGGACGTTATTCGATGTGGGGAACCGAACTGGAGGTGCTGGCCGGCGGTAAAGTGGTGGTACCCGGCACGACATTTTTGGCCGGCTCCGGCGTGTTTACCGATACTTGTGTGCGCACGCTGGCCGAATTGGGGGACGTCTCGCTGGCCGACGCTCTGGAGCTAGCCAGTGTGCAGCCGCGCACCCTCCTGGGATTACCTCAAGTGGAATTGCAAGTCGGCTCGGCGGCGGATCTGATTCTGTTTCATGCTCATCCGTTTCGCCTGGAAAAAATCTACGTCGCCGGACGAGCCTACAAACCTGGTTCGGCACATGGTAGTCAGCAAGGCGTTCGGAAGGTTTCTCCTTCGTGAGCATCTCCGGAAGGAACCGATCAGCGGGGCGGATGCTTGACGCTGAATGTATGGTCCCGTAGCCTTTGCCTGCAACCCAGGTGCAAGATCTTGACGTCCACGGCGAATCAATCGTTAACGGCGCTCATCCTCGCGCACCTGGTGTCCCAGTTCGACGCGCGAGTCTGGGGCGGATCTTAACGAACTCCAACCTGGCGAGAGAACTTTTCTATGTCAGCAGGCAACCCCACCGGATCACCACTTCCGGAAAGTGTGGCGGCGAAAGCCAACTCTGGAGAAGATCGACGCGAAATTGTCGTCATCAGCCATTCGAATCTGTTCTATTGGTGGCCAGTCTGGGCCGTCTGTTTTCTGATGGGCATTCTCACTTATCTTGATGGCACCCTCATGGTCACGGTGCCTCCTGGAACGAAGCCAGTGGTCGAGGTAAAGGTTCCCTCACCAGGCGATCCCAGCAAAATGGTAACTCGTGAAGCCTGGGTACTGCCAGAAGGCAAAAAGTTGCCACGCGAGAACAAAGAGGATGAGGATTCTCAGCCTAAGGAAGCCAAACTGCATATGTCGCAGAGCAAGAATTACGGCGTGATCTTTGTCTTCACCCTGCTGCTGGTCATCGTGATTACCAACGTTCCGCTACGCGGGATGTGGTCGGTGATCGTGATCATTACACTAATCCTGCTAACAGTCATTTTCGCCTTGGCTGGATGGTGGGAGTATATTTTCGAGCAACTGGGACGACTGGACATCCGCATTAACGCCGGCGGATACTTCGTCTTGGGTGGCGTGTTGTTCATAATCTGGCTGATTACCTTCGCCTTCTTTGATCGACAGATTTACATGGTCTTCTCGCAGGCGCAATTCAAAGTCCGAACTGAAATCGGCGGGGGCGAACGGGTTTACAGCACGGTCGGGCTACAGCTCGAGCGGCAGCGGAACGATCTTTTCCGCCATTGGATTCTCGGGTTCGGCTCCGGGGATCTGATCGTCCGCACCACCGGGGCCCAGGCCCATCATTTTGACTTCCCTAATGTGTTGTCGATCAGCCGAAAGATGCGCGAGATTGAGTCGATTTTGGTCACACAAAAAGTCGACGTCGTGGCGTAGCCATTCTTCGCAACCATTCCTCTCTTCAACCAGAAGAGAGGAATGGAATTCACTTTTCTCACTCACGTCGTCCTCACTTTGATCCTTGGAACAGGTGGTGATTGTAAAGCCTCTCAACAGAGAGCCGCTACGCGAGAGCGACCGATGAGCAATCCTTCCTGGCATCGAACGGTTCTACATTCACTAGCTGGTTGGTATCGGTGGTTGTGGGACGACACGTCATCAAAGAACTCCATCGAGGAAAAGATCGCCTGTTTGAGGAATCTTGATGCCGACGAGACTAATCCGAACCGACAACAGGAAAATGAAAACCTGCGACGGAAACTTCAGGCTGCGTTGAAGCGATTCCTTGAAGCAGGTGGTCCAGAAAGTGTACTAGTTCTGCTGTCCTCACTCAGCTTGACGATGCTCGAACGAGTCCTGGCTAGGCAGGGTCGTTTTACTCTTTCCGATTCGGTTCTGGCGTCCTTACGAGCGGATCTCAGCCGTAACAAAAATCTAAGAGCAGATGACGTGATTGGTCGGCTGAGTACACTCAAGGATCAAGGGTTTCAGACGCGGCAAGAGTATCTGGCTGCCATCAGACGACAATTAAACGAACCAGAGATCGCACCAGTACTTCGTCGACTGGATCCAGGAGAGAATCTATTCGACTTGACCAACGTGGCAGGTGGTCATGATGACGAATGGAAGCCGCCACGAGGGCGAGAACTCCCCCCCGAGGTTCAGGGGTACTTCCACCAGATCCGAAACTACGCCAACCGAGTTCGCCACGATCCAAATTTTCAGGCAACCATCGGCCAAGCTCGTATTGCCTTAGATGCCTTCGTGGAGATTCTGGAATGGTACTTCGGGCCTTACAGTGGAAAAGACCGAGCTGCCATCTATAATCCGACGCCGGACTGGACCGTGTTACCAACTCCACCGCTGAGTTGGTTGCCACCCGTGCTGACCGTGCTGTTCGTACTGCTTGGAATCTCGGGATCGCTAGCGGCTCTCTTGGGAAAACTACCCTGGCCGCCTGTTGTCTTGCTGTTGGGTTTTTTGCTCCTGCTACTGACGGCGAGCAGTTCGGCGTACACGATTTTTCGCGAACATGCCTACACTGGTACTGGTCGCTGGCGGCGTTGGTGGATCCTTTGGGCTTCGTTGTTCGCTTCTACAGGTTTGCTGGTGGCGACCTTTTCCTCGTTGTTCGTCGGTTTTCCACAAGATACGACTGAGTATATTGCCCTGGAACTCCGCGTCGGACGAACCGATCCACCCAGAGAAATCCCTTTGACACCCACACGCTACACCAAGCTTTTTAACAACGAACTGGCCTCGGTGCAGGAACTTGGCGACCGAGTACGCTGGGCAAGAGCAGATAGTCTGACCTCCTGGAAAAATTGGCTCCGAAAAGGGATTCAAACTGGTCTGAATTGGCCACACCAGGAAGTAATTATTTATGAGTCTCAGCCGATTGAAAGCTATTACAGCTCCTTCACTGCTGCTCTCGTTTTTGGCGGCACTCAGCGGGTTCATCTCTTGGACAGTCTGGCCTTGCTTCGCCGAGTCGATCCAACGAGCAAACAAGTGCTGTATCAACAAATCGACTTTTGGTACTCCGAATCAGAACCGGAACTCGAACAGCTTGTAACGAAAAATGAGCTTATAATGCCGCCACTCAATCAGGGAGATGTGATACTATTGATTGCCAAGTTTGCTGCTCTTGACGGTAAATCATTTTCGGAAGACAATTTAGCCCAGGTTTTTGCCGCGACTTTCCAGCGAAAACAGTAGGCAACCCCCAGCGCGAATCACAAATGTCTGAGGTAAATTTGGTATGCGAACGACAGTGCTTGTGATCGCGACGTTATTGGCCACTGCCCTCAGTAGTGCTCAGGCAGCGGTCATTAGTGGCAAAGTAGTTTCTCGGGATCCGAAAAAACCAATCGGAGAGATCAGCGGATTTAATGTCGAAGTAACACGCGGTTTTGCTGCCGATGGGGTTTCATTGGGCACTTTTCCGTCACTCGAAGGGATCACTCTAAAGCCAGCCTCTCCCACCGACAATTTCGTGGCTTTTAAGATCGATTTAGGGAACCTTTCTTTGGGAGATCGAACGGAAGTTACTCTGACTTTTCGTGCAGCGGGTCGCACCCCTGCTGTGCTACAGGTAGCTGGCAATCAGGATCAAGTGGTGGCCATCGTGTTGCCGATCGTCGAGCCGACCCCGGTTCCCCCTCCGCCTCCACCACCGTGTGTGCCTACACCAACTCCGTGCTACTATGTACCTTGCTGTCCTGTCTACTATGAATGCTGTCCGCCACGTCGCTGCTGTCTGCGAAGACGATAAGCGGAATGACCTGAGCAGGTAAAATCCAGACAACTCTCACTCGCTTCGCTAGGGGGCAAACCTAGCGGAGTGAGGTCTATTGTTGAACCCTTTCCACATTGGTCATGTCGTCCACATCGGGATGAAGACGCACAAAACTAGGGCAACGATGTCTTTGGATCGCGTTGCTGGTGTAGTTTCTGACGCAGCGAACGATGGAACACGCGACGCCGTCGAACCAGAGCAGCGATGGGTTCGTGCGGCAAACCGGTTGACGAGTCCAACTCGCGCAGCTGTTGATGTACGGTCGAGATAGGATGCCGGGCGAATAACATCGTTTGTGTAGGCATGGCTCCGAGTTTGAGTTTGGAATCCTCCGCTCGCTGACCTAACCGCAGTCGCCGACAGTTCAACTCAATCGCACGATGCACGGAATGACGGAGCAATGCTTGATACGTCACGCGATCCTGTTGGTGAAAACCGACGTAGAGATTAAACAGTTCGTCTCCGCCATGCAGTAACAGGTTGACGCCGAGTAGGTGCTGCGTTGCGGCATGCTGGCAAACGGTCATCTCGGCTCCGGCAAGAGCAGCGAACTGCTGCAGATACTCCGAGGTGGGCAATTCCAAAAATACTCCCTGCCGGGTGGTTACTTCCTGAATCAACGGTGCTGCCGTAGCAATCCTTTCGACGAGATCCTGTCCGCATACCGTGGTTACCGACAGATCCATCACCTCAGCACGAAGCATCCAGCGGCGATGATGTTTTCGATATCGACTCCTTAATGACTCGAAATAGTCATCAAAGGATCTCCAGGCTGGCTCCGAGGGGAGTTCTAACAAATAGCTGTAGCCTTGGGGCACTGGGAAGAAGTCGAGTTCACGAGCGGCATCAATCCAATATTGATATTTCGGATATTGAATATCCCAAATAGCTTGTAATCGATCAGAGGGGGCATTAGCTACCAGGTGTCTTAGCAGGGCGCGAACGGCTTCACGCCGCAGCGACGGATCCGTGGTCCGAAACACGATACCGCTCAGCCCAGAGGGAATGGCTGGCGCAATCACGACTAGACGAACGATGTGTTCCTGAAGCGGATGGCGCTGCTGCGGATCTTCTAGACCTGGTCCACGAACTTCAGCATGCTGGATGATTCCCAGGGCCACGGGTTCAGCTTGTTCTTGTGAGGAGATTACAACCAGACGAAGGCCGTCGAGAAGTCCGCCTTGGCTGGCGGCATGAACGGCCTGTAGGCTCATATCAGGGCGATAGGAGGGCACGTTCGCTTGCCAGCGTTGAGCTTCAAGCGGATTTTCCGGATGCACCAGAGAAACGAACATGGACCGTGTTGCCTTAGGGGACTAGAGATTTCGTCGAACTTGGCCTTGACCGGGAGTCAGAGCAGGCCTTGATTAGGACGAAGGTTCAATGGGGACGACGACCTTGCTAAGGACCTCCTCAACGACTTGCTGAGCAGTAGCAAGGTTAGCTGCTCCGACTGTCAGTTCGCCCAACCAACTCGGTGGCCCTGGGACTGGACCATCCACCGGCTCTCCGGATTGCACCCAAGAGTTTCGAGCTAGAACGTGGACGTCACTGGGGAACGCCAGAGAATCAAGGAACGTACTGGAACGAATCGTTCCTGCCTGAGGTGCCAACAGATAGCGAGCCGCATACCAGCGTCTTGGCTGGATCGATTTACACGGACGAATTGGGATACCGACGCACCCCAAGAGGATCTCTTCGATCAGGTCCACCCCCCACACCTCGTGGTTCAGTTCATATTGCGAAGCGCCGCCGATGCGTGCGTTGATCTCCAAGAGAACTGGGCTACCGTCCGAACGCCGCAGTTTGCCTTCGATGTGGAATGCGCCATCGCTGTAACCAAGCTGTCGCGCCCACTTGGCCGCTGTGCCAATCAACCAGTCTTCGTTATTCAGGAGGCGAAGAGTCGAAGGCATGTTCGCTCCGATCTGTACGCAGGGCCATTCTGGATGCGTTTGATTATCGGTGACACTGCCGTAGACCAACTCCCCTTCACACAAGAGCAAATCCACATCGAATTCGGGGCCATCGAGGAATTCTTCGAGGATCATGTCTGGGCTGCCGCTGAGGACGGCACGTAACAGACTGGGATTAGCATGTGCTTCCGTCCGCATCCGCTCTTGAGTTGTTCGATAATGATAAACAAGATCTTGAAAATCGTTTACTCGGTGAACTTCGATCGCGGTCAACCCACTGACCGGTTTCAGCACCGCCGGGAATCCGACCTTCTCAGCGGCCGAGAGTAGATCGGCTTCCTTCTGAATTCGCGAGAATCGAGGCGCGCTAACTCCGGCTCTTAACGATGCTTGCCGCATCAGTTCCTTGTCTCGGCCGATAGCCACTACCTGTGGATCATTACCGACTAACTCCAACTGCTCTGCTAGCCAGGCGGCCAGCGGTAACCCGAACTCAAAAAAGGTCACCACGCCATCGAACGGTTGTTCTGCTCGTAACTTCTCCAGGAGCAATGATCGAGCCGATTCATGGTTCAAATCGAACGACAGCACATTCTCGACTAGTCGGGCGGTAACGAGTTCGTCCAAGCCGTGAATCGTATCAGACTGCTCATGAAGTAGAGTCAGGCGAACGCCGAGTTTAGCCGCACGATGATAGTAATCGCGACGGACCGTTTCGCCGGCATATCCAGCACGAACTACGAGTACTCTTGCCCCGCGCAACAAAGCTCGCCGCACGGCCTGTGCCGTAGGGTCGGCATGCTCACGAAGTACTTCCAGGAGAGCCTCGGGGCAACGACGTTTGACTCGACACGATGGCGACGAACTCATAAAGGGCCTTCTTAAGCTCCCTGAGGAACGAGTGAACGAACATCACCGGGCGAAGCCTGGCCGAATTCCAGCAGGACTCGGACGATCTCCTCTTCGCTGAGGACGGTGCCTTCTCCTTGAGCTGGGGAATCCACGATAGTAAAGCCATGCGATCGGCCATCATACCAGGGGTCGGCATTATCGTACCCAGGTCTTGGCGGGCGTGAATAGCCGCAGATCGGGCAGTTTTGCCGATCGTCAACGGCGCGTCCGTACTGCTGCAGATTGAGGCGACAGCGAGCCTCTCGCTCAGCGGTGTCTAATAGCGTTCCCAGTCCGCGCAAGGTCAGTTGGTGGTCGCCACCAGGGCGCAAAGAAATGATACAGCGTCGACGATGCTGTGGGGTCGGGCTGTGGAACACACAGAGAGCGAGGAACCCTTTCGTCGCGGGGCAGCGTTGCTTATCGAGTCTGGCCCAGTCCTTGAAAAACAGACAACGGTTGGGATCCCCGACGTTCTGCACGTCACGGACTAACAACAGGTCTACGGTGCTGCGATCCCCAAACAGGTCTGGCAACCGAAGGCGAATTTGTCGTGGCTGACATCGCGTATCCGACAAACAGGATTCGTAACGTTGTAGATCTTCGGCGACGGCCTCACGCTCCTCGTCGGAGAAAAGCTCACTCCAGGTGAGGGCGGCGACCGCGGAAATAGCCCGCCGATACTTCGTCGCTTGTTGATCGACATAACGGAGCAGTTTTAGCCCATTTTCGAGCAAGGTCGTCCAGCGATCGCTGAGACTGCCTGAATGCGGACGATTGGCCAACACCTGAAACGCCGCGTACAGCGAGTACGGGTTATCCCTAGTGACTCCCAAAGCGCCGCGATCCACCCAATCGACATAACGGACTAGTTGCGGTGCCAGTTCGGGAAAGCGGCCATGAACCAGATACTCTTGCACCAGGTAAGTTGAAGCCACCGCGTCCAGGTCGGGCCATTCATGCAGGCAGATCGTCAGCGGCGTTTCACGCGGTAGACGTTCCTGAACTAACTGGAGTAACTCTGGATAGGTATGGACCAAGCGTGTCGTTGACCCCGAGTGGGCCAGCAGTCGATGATGATCGATCACGCCGGGGCCGAGCCGGTTGCCTACATCTAGATACAGCCGATCCGTCGGGCAGGGATCGGCAGCAACTGCTCCAGTGTGAACAAACTGGTAGCGGAAGCGATCGGGACTGATCGGGGCAAAGCACGGCGTTGAGACCTCGAGTGGGCGAGCAATCGCAGAAGCCAGGGCCACGGCAAAACTTTGCATGTTGACATGGCGATTCTGCGGATTCCGCTCCAGGGCGCGCAGACAAACTTGAGCAAGTCGGGGCGGCACTTCGGGGCGGAGTTGTCGCGGGTCGATCAACGGATACGCCTGCAACCGCCCCATGAAGTGTTCTCGCAGGTCTGTGCGCTCTGGCCAGGGAAGTCGACCAGTCAATAGCTGATAGAGGATCACCCCCAAGGAATACACGTCCCAGGTGATATGAGGGAAGATTGCTGGGGGATCAGGAAGGAGTACCGCCTCGACAACTTCGGGCGGAATGTAGTCCCGAGTGCCGCCAATTCGACGAGTGATTCGCGCAAACGGATCGGTTAGCGACAGGGCCAATCCAAAATCGACAATGATCGGTTCGCTATCTCTCGTGATGAGGATGTTCGCTGGTTTCAGGTCACGATGCAGGACGCCGGCATCGTGGGCATGCTGCATGGCCGTGGCCAGCGTGTGAACCAGTGTCGCGGCATTGACAGGTGAAAATCCTCCGCCGCGGTGCAGCACTGTGGCCAGTGATTCGCCCACGATCAAAGGCATTTCTAGATAGGGAACACCTTCCACCTCGCCCGCTTCCACCAAGCCACAAAGATTGGGATGGTGCCGCAAATTCCTCAGCGCTCGTACTTCTTCGTCGAACTGTACGCGGCTTTCTTCACTTCGGAACTCGTCTTTGGGGATTTTTACGGCGCAATGTCGTTGGTGATTCTGATGGTAAGCACAATAGACCACGGCCATGCCGCCATTTCCGAGTTGGCCTCTCAAGACATATGGCCCAAAGTACCTAGGCAATGGATCCCTTTCTGTCGCTTTCGGATCCGAGTGAGTCATCCAGTCGCCCGTAGGATCGTCATGGCTCATCGCGGGGCTCCCGATCCTCCGCTGCATCCCGAATTCGGTCATGTGGCTCCTGCTTCACCTGAGATGTCGACCAACTCCACGAGTCGCTTTCCACCAGAGGCAGCAAGGGACGCCGTCCTACTTTTGGAGCGACTCGGCTGGCCACGATCCATTCGCTGGACAGCGCGCGTTCCAGATCGAGCAAGCTCTGCTGTTCGATTTCAGCGGCACGCTGCTCAGAATGGACGAATAACCCTTCGCGCAAGAACTGGCGAAGATAGTGGTAGCCCGATGTGCCTCCCGTCGCCGCTACCGCACCGTCTCCTGAGCCAGAGGGCCGGCCCAAATACTTGACGGCAAAGGCGACATGACGGCCACGCCAGCGCAGCAACGCTTCGTCGAAGTCAGCAGCGGCTTCGCGGACCTGATTCCAGCGAAGATCCCCTTGTTGTTCCAAGCGATGAATCTGTGTTCGCAAACTGACGAAGTCAGGGTGGTGATAGAGTCGCAAGTCGCGCAACGAGCGATTCTCTCGATAGATCGGTAACTTTCGCGCATCGACACCGCGCAAGTGGATATCCAAGAGTTGATAATTCCGTGATTGGACAGCGCTACCGCGTTCGGTGTACTCACGGAAAGCGAGGAAATGTTCGGGCGGCATGGTCCACAACACTTCAAAGGTGCGAAACAAAAATTGTACGACGGCAGTGCCCTGACGCAGACTCTGCTCTGCCGCTTCCCATTGGCCCAGGCGTAGCTGTTCAATTGTCTCTAGCACGAGTACGCGCAAAGCAAAAAAGCAGAGTTCACTGATGTGAATGGTTCGTAGAAAGCACACTTCATCATGACAGATGGTCTGCGGAAAGCAAGAGAGATGCAGCAGGGCACTGGTTCCACCCGGTTGGCGGGCATAGCCTTCCAGAGAGGCATATCGGGTACCCAAGAAATCAGTTTCGTTCCATTTGGGCAAACTAGATGCTTCGAGTTCCCTTTCAGACTCCTTGAGAACTCGTTCGATAAGCTCGATCCGTTGATGAACAATGGCAGGAGCGAAATCGTTGCACTGAAACCAAACTTCTCCTCGCTGGCTGGCAGATTCAAACCGCGCCAGGTCTCGTAGCAATAACATCGCACCGCGTACCGCCTTGCCTTTGAGGATCTCAATTGGTGCATGACTGGGGGACAGATACCAATCGATCACCCCAGTGTCGGTGTACGAGTAATAGCTGATCGGTTGCGGCTGACTAAGCATATAGAGGGGAAACGTCACCTCACGCAAGAGAGCGGCGAGTCGTCGCGTCTCTCTGCCGAAGTCCTCACAACGTAACGCTCGAAGAGCCAAGCGGTAGCCTGGTTGCCAAGTAGCCAGAAGCTCGCTGGGAAGGCGGCGTCTTCCCCCGGCTCGCTGACCGAGAATCAATTCGGGCACGGCTAGGCGGTTGACTCGGCGAGTGAAGAGGCGTTCATTCATAGTCTTGTTGGGTCAGAGACCAAGAAAGGCGCGGAACTCGTCGAGTGTCTCCACGGCCTGTTCTTTGGCCCTTAACGCGCCTAGTTTGAGGATGTCTTCCACATCGTCACTATGGGTTTGCCAATATTGATATCGATCTCTCACCATCGCTTCACTAAGGTGCGGGGAGCAAGAGTCTGGTAGAATCTGCTCTATTTGAGGGAGAGGAAATAGCAAGTACTGTTGTCCGGTGTTGATCTGTCGAGCGAAGGAAGCGGCTCGTTCGATGGATCGGCTACAATCAGTGGTAGTGGTAAGGACAGCTCGGGTGACTCGAAAGGTCAGTAGCAGAGCCGCCTCAACGTCTATTGGAGAATTGGCTATGTTCTGGCTCGGCGCAATCGCTGACATCAGCACTGCCATCTCTGCGATCTGTGGCACTTCCGATTGACGGAACAACACTGTCTTGCGGGTGTCGACTCCAATTGCTAGCAGAGCGCACGTCGTATCCCGCAAACACTGCTGGCGTTGTGCCGCAGCGAGAGGGTGAGAGAGCAGGGCATGATCTTGCAAGGCCAAGAATGTTTGGCCGGGATACTGGTGCTGCATTCTCAGTAGAGGGGAGAGAATCTTCAAGTAGTGGTCGAGAACAACCACGGATTGCGGCATCGCGCTGGCAAGTATTCGAGTGGGAAAGGTACAGAGGCAGGCTAGTTCACCAGATAGCATAATTTTTGCTCCCCAGGGCCACTCTTTGACACCGAGGAGACCCTTTGAACCATTGGAATGAAGGAAACTCAGTTCAGCAAGCAAAAAGAGATAGAACTTCAGTAGCTGAGCTTGGAATCGCTTGGTGGAGATGGGCCGATCGAGAAAAATCGAAAAAATCGTCGAAAAATGGCCACTCGCCATTCTCTTAACGATTGTAGATTTGTTAGTGTAATCTACTTGAAGGGAAGCCCGAACCATCGCCCGAGCGAAACAGAGAGAGAGCCTTGTCTTTCCGATTATCGGTGATGATGTTTTTGCAGTGGGCGGTGCCCGGCTCACTGATCCCGCTGTACAGCCTACGTCTGGAGCGACAGCTCCTGTTCGAGCCGAGGATTACCGGATTTTGTTGCGCCACCCAAGCCGCTGCCGGCGTCATTTCCTCGTTACTAGCCGGTCAAATTGCCGATCGCTGGATGTCGGCGGAAAAGATCATGTCCTTGTGTGCCACGTTGGCTGGGCTAGATCTGTTCTTGTTGGCGGAGTTGCGCGAGCCGACCTCCGTGTTTTTCGCCACCTTATTTTTCTGGGTCGTGACGGGGCCGATGTTGTTGTATGGCACAACAATTTCGTTCGCTCATTTGCCCGAACCGGGCCGACAGTTCGGGCCGATTCGCATGTGGGGGACGATCGGCTGGATGGGGATCGGCTATGCGATCAGCTTTTACTCAGGAGATGCCTTACACGTCGGCGGAGCAGTGGCGTTATTACTGGCGGTCTATGCGTTGACTCTGCCAGCCACTCCGCCGCGACGTCCCGATTCCAACGAACCTAACGTTCGATTTGCCCCACTGAAGGCGCTGGGACTGATGCGAAAACGCTCGTTCGCCATCTACGCTGTGTGCATGCTCGGAGCCTGTATCACCTTCCCCTTCACGACTCAGAATAACTCGCTGTTGTTGGAAACCCTAGGTGTCGAGAAACGCTGGTTGACCTCGGTGCTGACTATTGCCCAGGCGACCGAGGTGATTGGTCTGGCTTTGTTGCCTACGATTTTGCTTACCTTCGGGGTACGCTGGACGATGGCGATCGGGCTGGCATCCTGGTTGGCCGCGATGTGCATTCTCTCGATCGGCGAACCGTTGGAACTGGTGCTAGGGTCGATGGCTCTCAATGGCTTGTACGTCGTTGGTTTTCTCATCGCGGGACAGGTCTACGTCAACAGCCTAGCTGAGGGCGACATTCGCGCGAGTGTGCAGGGATTGCTGGCGTGTATTGGCGGGATCGGCACCTTGTTGGGAAATGTGCTGGTTGGCTGGCTGCGCCAATTTAATCATGGCGCACTACCTCCGACGTTCGCGGTGGCTGCGGGGATCACTGGCGGTATTCTGCTGCTGTTCATGCTCGGGTTCCATCAACCGCGGCGACCGTTGGAGTAACGCCGAACTCGCTTGCAAGATTTTCGCGTCAGGGGACTCCCCAAACGATCATTTTGTGCTTAAAATATTCAACAGGATTCGCCTTATTCGCCCTGGAAAGCCCATTGGCGGCGTAGCTCAGCCCGGTTAGAGCAGCGGCTTCATAAGCCGCGTGTCACTGGTTCAAATCCAGTCGCCGCTACTGTACGCCCTTGCGCTATGGTTTCAGCGATCCGGACGAACTACGAATTCAACGAATTAGCCGCCTGAATTCGTTAAATTCGTACTTCGTATAGCGTGAAACCAACGTCACGGGCTGCCCAGCTCGACGTACGGTGTTGCCTACAAGCCGCACCAGATGACCTACGCCAGCGAACTGATCGAGTGCGGCCACTGCGGATGCCCGATCATCGGTGAGACGAAGACGAAGAAGACGAAGACCAGCGAGCGGGAATACGTCTACTACCGCTGCACGAAGTGCCACAAGGGCGATCATCCCCGGACCCGGCTCACCGAGGGCGAGATCGACACCCAGATCCTCGGCCTGTTCGACCGGCTGCGGGTCGGGGACGACGAGTTCCGGCAGGTGTTTGTGGATGAGCTACGGCAGGCGACGAACGGGGAGTTGAGCCGGTCGTCGCAGGAGGGGAGTGACCTGAAGAAACGCCACTCCGAGGTCGTGCGGCTTCAGGGGCAATTGCTGAACCTGCGGCTGAACCACGAGATCGACGCCGAGACCTTCGCCGCCAAGGGGCGAGAACTGCGGGACGAGGAGGCGGCGTTGCGGCTGAGGATCGAGGCTTGCAGTCGGGGGCGGAACGAGGCCATCGACCTCGCTGTGAAAGCGTTTGAACTCTCGCAAAACCTGCGTTCCCACTGGCTTGTGGCGGATTATGCCGAGAAGCGGCGGGTGCTGGAAATCGTCTTTTTGAACTTCCTGCTGGATGACGCAAACCTTGTCCCGATAACAAGAAAGCCCTTCGACGTGCTCGCCGAAGGGCTTGTCTCGAAGAATAGTCGGGGCGACTGGATTCGAACCAGCGACCTCCTGAACCCCATTCAGGCGCGCTAGCCAAGCTGCGCCACGCCCCGAGTGGTGTAAATGTTCTTCCTTAATCAATTTAGGAACATTTCACCATCGGTATCTTACACCATGGTCGTACATTCGACAAGAGCGAACTTTCCTCCCCTTTCCCCTTGGTTCCGTTGCTTGCAGGCAGGCTCTGTCGTTCGCTGCACCAACAAATATCTATCGTGTGGTACTACTTCCCCTCTCGTTGCCGTTCTCAGCAGTCCGACTCTAGTCAGTCGCGATGTGGCTCCCGAGAATGATCCTCGACTCGATGCCCCGACCCGTAGTGGAGGATTGCTTTATGTCACGTTGGGTTCGCGTTGGAGTGCTACTAGCGCTGACCGTAAGCCTGCTGTTCGTCGCTTCGGCCTCGCGTGCCGAGGATTCGGTTACTTCACTGATTGCTCAGATCAGCAAAGTTGGTCGTGAAGGGGTAGGCAACGAGCAAGCCGCTGTTGCCTGGAAAGCACTAGTACAGCAGGGCCCAAAAGCACTGGTGCCGATCCTCACCGCCATTCGGGACGATGCACCGGTCGCCAATAACTGGTTGAGGCCGGCATTCGAGGCCATCGCCGAGAAAGCTGTTGCCGAGGAGAAATTGGCTGCCGAGCCGCTCGCTAAATTCGTCGACGATACCATGCAAGCCGGCTCCGCTCGCGCCTTGGCTTACGCCTGGTTGGTCAAACTCGACAAATCCACTCCGGATCGTCTACTTCCCAAGATGTTGCAGGATCCCTCGGCGGAGTTGCGGCGACTGGCCATCGCTCGAGTGCTTCGCCAAGCCGAGACCTTTGTTGAGAACAACGACGACGTAGCGGCCAAGGCGACATTGGAGAAGTTGTTACCCGTGGTTGGCGATCCGGAACAACTCGACACCATCGCCAAGGGATTGGACAAATTCGGTGTCAAAATCGATCGGGCCAAAGTCGCTGGCTTTGTGACCACCTGGCATCTGATCGCTCCGTTCGATCATCGTAAGGGCATCGGCTGGGACGTGGCCTATCCGCCGGAAAAGGCGATCGATCTCGCGGCGACGCTACAAGGAAAGGAAGGCCAACCGATCCGCTGGATCGCCCATACGACTAAGAGCGCCACGGGCGTGGTCGATCTCAACCAGACGCTGGGCAAATTCAAAGGGGCAATCGCTTACGCCGTCGCCTTCGTGGAGTCCCCCGAGGAACGACAGGTGGAACTGCGGGCTGGCTGCATCAATGGCCTCAAAATCTGGCTCAACGGAAAACTGGTGTTCGCCAATGAAGAGTATCATCACGGCATGAACGTCGATCAGTACAAGGCGCGAGGCAAGCTCAACAAAGGCGTCAACACCATCCTGTTAAAGGTGGCTCAGAACGAACAGACGGAGAACTGGGCGCAAGAGTGGCAATTTCAGCTTCGCATCTGTGATTTCGTGGGAGCCGCCGTGCCGTTTTCGTTGGTCACCAAGGAGAGCAAGTAATGAAGACTATCCGGATAGTAATATTGGCTCTTCTGAGCGGCTCGATCGGTCTGGCCGAGGAGTGGGGCGGCTTCCGCGGCACCACGGGCAGTGCCGTCTCCAACGAGACCTCGCTGCCGTTTAAGTGGAGCAAGGACGAAGGCCTCCGTTACAAGGTCGCTCTACCGGGACGCGGACTATCCAACCCGGTCATCGCCGGCGGACGGATCTACTTGACGGCTTGTTCGGGATATCGTGAGACTCGATTACACGTTCTTTGTCTAGAAGAACAGACTGGCAAGCAACTCTGGGAGCGACAGTTCACCGCCACGGGTAGCACTGCCTGCCATCCCGTGTCCAACATGGCTGCTCCGACTCCCGTGACCGATGGCAAGGCTGTCTACGCGCTATTTGCCACTGGAGACTTGGCCGCTTTGGATCGCGACGGCAACCTGCTGTGGTATCGCTCTCTCGTTGGCGACTATCCAACCGTGTCTAACCAAGTGGGCATGGCTTCCTCGCCGAGGTTGGTCGGCAATATCGTATGTTTGACGATGGAAAATGTCGGCGATTCGTTCCTCGCGGGCCTCGACAAAAAAACAGGCAAAAACCGTTGGAAGATTCCGCGGCCTCGGGAGATTAACTGGACGACGCCAATCGTGCTGGATTCGGGATTGGTACTGTTCCAGAACGGCCAGGAGGCAACGGCGGTCGATCCGGAAACGGGCACGGTTCGCTGGAGGCTAAAGGGGAGTTGGTCGACGATTCCCTCGCCGACGGCCGGCGAGGGGGTGGTTTATCTGCCGGGGCAACAGCTCAAAGCGGTCAAGCCGCGTCAAGGTAGTGACCAGCCCGACGAACTGTGGGAGGGAGGGGTAGTCACGGGCGGCTATGCCTCACCAGTCTATCATCGGGGACGTATCTACGGACTGACCAAGAACGCGGTCGTGTGCCTCTCGGCCAGCGATGGCAGTGAGCTTTGGCGCGAGCGAGTCAACGGACCTTTCGATGGTTCGCCTGTCATCGCCAACAACAAACTCTACGCAGTGAACGGCAAAGGGTTGACCTACGTCATCGAATTAGGCGAGAAGCCAACCATCATTGCACGCAATGACATCGCCGACACCATCCAGGCAACGCCCGCAATTGCTAATGGTTGTATCTATTTAAGATCTGATAAGTATCTCTACTGTGTCGGTCCGAAATAGACTATCAGCAGCGAGGATTGGCCATTAATGTGCGTCGCAAGATGACGAAGCGGCAGCGGGATAAGAAGCTCTTGCGCAGGCTAAAGCCTGTGGCTACCTACGCAGGCTTTAGCCTGCGTGTGTGAAGCGCGGTCTAAAGCCCGCGGCTACCACAGGCAAGGTAGTCGCAGGCTTTAGCGTGCGCTTCGCGACACCGGTTCGCAGAACGCTCTAGCCGAAAGCGGCCATTGCTCAGTTTACTCGTTGAGTCAGAGAGGCGTACATCTCGGGGCGACGATTGGCCAGGAAGCGCCAGGCACGTTGCAGGGCAGGGACGCGAGACAGGTCGCACTCGGTGAGGACGAGTTGCTCCTCGGAGCCGGCCCGATTCAGGACGTGGCCAGCAGGGCCGGCGACGAAGGAACCGCCCCAGAAGGTGATGGCCCCCTCACGTCCCACGCGATTGACCGCGGCGACGTAGACGTTGTTCGCCGCCGCATGCCCGACCTGAGCGGCTCGCCACATCTGCTCCCAGTCGCCAGTGATGTTCTCTTCGACCGATTCGTCGATCACGCCAATGGCAGTGGGATAAATCAGGAGTTCAGCGCCCTGTAAAGTCGCGATTCGAGCTGCTTCGGGATACCACTGGTCGTAGCAGATCAATGGAGCGAGGCGACCGACCGAGGTCGAAAAGACGCGAATGCCGGTATCTCCGGGAGTGAAGTAGTGCTGTTCGTGATACAGCAGGTCCTCGGGAATGTGCGTCTTGCGATAGTTGCCCAGCAGAGTGCCGTCGGCCTCGAAGACGCTGGCGGTGTTGTAGAACTTGCCATCGCTGGCCTTCTCGAAGATCGAGCCGCCAACCAAGACGATGCGATGTCGACGGGCGGCCTGAGCGAGTGCTTCCGTCGTCGGACCTGGGATCACTTCGGCGCGGTCGAAGGCGGTAAAGTCGTCTTTGCGTTGGCAAAAGTACGGACCGAGGAACAACTCTGGTAGGGCCACTAGTTGGGCTCCCGCGTGGGCGGCTTCGGCGACGTGTTTGAGGGCACGTTGGAGGTTGTCCGCTGGCGTACCATCGCAGGGCATTTGGACCAACGCTAACTTGATCGCTCGACTCGACATCATGGAAATTCCTCGGGGCAACTTTCGCTCTAGTCGTAAGTATACCCAGGAGAACCACGGAGGGCGATTCATGCTCGAAGTTTGGCTCGAACGACTGTTCTCCAGCTGTCCGCTGTATCTACGCGAGATGGGCTATCTCGGCGAGATGCTGGGAATTCGTCGACGCCAACGGCGTTATCGCAAGGCTTGGGCGGAGCATTGCCGACGATCGCGACAGTTGATTCTGGCAGCGGCCCAACGCTGTTGGCAACGCCGACTGGCCGTCATCATCGGCTCGGGCTGGCTGCACGATGTGCCCTGGAAGGAATTGGCCAGGCAGTTTCAAGAGGTACACTTTGTCGATCTGTTTCATCCGGCATCGGTACGTTGGCATCTGTGGCGTCACCCGAAGATTCGACTCGTCGCTGCCGACGTGACCGGCGTGTTGGAACAAGTCTGGCGCTGCGGATTCGAGCGTCGCCCGCTGCCCACCTCCACCCCGAGCCTATATCTCGATCGTGCCGATCTCGATTTGACGGTGTCGTTGAACCTCCTGTCGCAATTGCCTTGCATGCCGGAACGCTATCTGCTCGCCTGTCGCTCACCTCACAGCATGGAGACGCTGGCCTGGGGACGAGAACTGATCTGGGCACACTTGCGCTATCTGGAAGCGCTGCCCGGCGTAGTGACGCTTATCACTGACGTCGAGGTGTCCAGTGTTCGCGGCGTGAAAAACACGCTGTTCGGCCTGCCGTTGCCCTACGAGGGCGAAACGTGGACTTGGCCGTTGGTGCCCGGTAAGGAGTTGCTCCAAGTCGTCGGCATCGTGGATCTCAAACAGGCTCTCTCCCGTGATGCTTGATTTGGTACAAGGTACCTTTCTCGCGTCGTCCGCCAGGTTCGCCAGCGCGAAGCAACTGAGTGGTGTAGCTCAGTCCGGCGCGATCGAGCTGTTGTCGTAACAAATGTGCGGGCACACGCTCCAGATCGGTGAGCAAACAGATGCCGTCCTTGGTCAACAGATGTCGAATCAGTCCGACCAAGGGTTCGATGCTACTGTATTCATATAAGAGATCGGCAGCGAGTAACAACGGATAGTGGATACCCGAAGGGGGAAAACGCCAGTCGAGCTGTAGTGTGTCGAAGTCGCGGAAGCCATTGCGGCGAGCATTCTTAGCGGCGAAATGCAAAGCGGTGGCATCGTAATCACTGAAAGTCACGCGCATGCCGACCGCCAACCCGGCCAGACCAGGCAGGCCCAGGCCGCAGCCGATCTCCAGAGCGTGTAATCCAGCGGGCCAGGAGTGTCGCAGAATCCACTTGGCCAGCATCCGCGACGCAGGCCACAGGTCGGCCCAGTAAGGAACGTAGCCGTCCAGTTCGGGGCGACCCCGCACCGAGGGATGGCGCATCGCCTTGTCCGAGTCGCTGGGCTTTTCCAGCACGAAAACGCGATCTTCCAGCAGAACCTTTTCGAGGATACTCGGCCCCAATGCTTCCAGCGGCGTCGTAGGCATGGGAGGGCGAGAAGCAGAAACATCACTCATGGCGAATCAAGCAGATGCACGCAGCCGGGCAACTCTTCAGGCAACAGGGGGCGATTCGCCGGAAGGAGGGCATAGGCTGCCGGACAACCCAAACAATCGAGAATCAACTGCCGAGGCGACGGCAGATCATAACCCTGCTCGCAGGGAATGTGCCCACTGACGAGCAGGTCGGCATCGACCAAGCTCAAGAAACGCTCCAGCGTTGCCACACTAGTATCTCTTCCCCAGACGAGCGCGTATAACGAGCCACCCGGAGCAAGGTCGGCCTCTAGGCTGGGATCGTGCAGCAGGGCAGAGGGATCAAATTGATCGAGCAACCGCGGTGGGGGCAGGCTGTGGCTGAGGTAGATCCGATTCTTGGTCCGCAGGGCAAAGGGAATTACGGCGAACAGTTCCAGATATAGAGCATACACTTCGTCGGCTCGCTCGCCATAAGCGAGGCGAATCCCGTGGAGAAATTGTTCGTTCAGATCGTCCTCATGCTTCATCACTCGCTGTCCGGTGGCCTGGGCCAGTTCGTGATTGCCGATCAGATAGTGAACGCGGTCAGGATACTGACATTTCAGAGCGCAAATAACATCGACGAGTTGATGCGACTTGTCGCCGCCCGTGGGGTAGCGAAACGGCCCGTGAATCAACTCTTGCACGAGGAAATGGCGGTGTGGGTGCCGGGCTAGATCGGCACGCTGGAGCAAGCGGCGGAAGTTCTCGACGTGCCCGTGTAAATCGCCGCTAACGAAGACCTCGTCGGCCTCCACAGCGATGAACCGTCCCTGTCGCCCCGGCGTGTCGCGGAAGGCACGCACGGCTCGGCGTAAGGTTTGTAGCCGCAGTTCCAGACCGGCCATGGCCTTACTGTCCTTCCGGCCCTTTCTTGCCACCCGGCTTACCTTCGAGTTCCTTGAACTCGCGAATCCAGATGTTGCGGAAGCGGACTGGGTCGCCATGATACATCAACACCAACGGTTCTTTGTCGGCATGCTTGCTGTAAGTGTTGGGTCGATCATAGTGGGTACTGCCGAGAATCTCGGTATGGTTCTGAACTACCACGCCGTTATGCAGCACAGTGACGTAGGCGGGCTTTTCGACCGAGCCGTCAGCCTTGAAGCGCGGTGCGGTAAAGATGATGTCGTAGGTTTGCCATTCGCCTGGCTTACGCGAGGCATTGACCATCGGCGGGCGTTGATTGTAGACCGACGCAGCCTGTCCCTCAGGGTAGGTCTTATTGTTGTAGGAGTCGAGCACCTGTATCTCGTAGCGACCGCCCATGAGACCGACGCCATTGTTTCCGCGTCCTTGGCCGCTGCCGCGAACTTCTTTGGGGGAGGCAAACTCGAGGTGAAGTTGACAGTCACCGAACTTCTGCTTGGTTACAAGGTTGTCCTTGACGGTGAAGGCTCCGTCGGCGTCTACTTTGGTGCGACGAACCCCGTTCCAGGCATCGAGGTTTTTGCCGTCGAAGAGTACGATAGCGTCGGAGGGCGGACCGTTGCTCTCACCGGGAGTGACGACGGGCGGTTCGGGCCAAATGATGCCACTGAGATAGCGTTGGCTCAAGGCCGACCCGGTCAACCCCAACAGTGCTAGTGCTGTCAGTACTTTCAACCCAAGCAGCATTCGCGTCATGATTCCGCTCCGTAAATAAGTGGCAAAAATGGCACGGATAGCTTACTAGAGCAACAGGCCAAGGGCAGTAGAAGAATCTTGAAGAAAATCGAGATCAGGGGACAGATTTTTCTGGCGCGAGGCGGCGATAACGCTGTCGAGCGTCTGTCGTGAGTGATCGTCGCAATGCGTCGCTACTCGTGATCCCTTCCCAGACTTTGCTTGCTGATGGCTACATCCAATCCCTAGTCCGAGTCGATGAAGGGAATGTCGCGCTACCAGAGGGGTAACGCGGCCACAGGCGGCGCGGTCGCGCCGATCATCAGGAGGATGCACCCGTGACCTTACGTCGTCTCGCATGGACGGCGGTAGTGGGGCTAGCTGTCTTCGGCAACAGCGGATATGCCGAACCACCCGCTCCTATCAATCTGCCTGCCGGAAACATTAACCAAACCTTGGCCGACTCCATCGCGAACAACCTACGGCAGAGCGCGATCTTGCGGAACTTTACGGTGGACGTCTCGGTTCAGGGAGGCGATGTCGAGCTTCGCGGCATGATCGCCAATCAGGCCCAGCGTGAGGAAGTGCTGCGGCTGGTACAAGGGGTACCTGGCGTGGTTCGCGTGATCGATCAGATGACGCTGGCCAGCCAGGCCAAGGGAATCGTTCGTGTGCAAGGCCCTTCCCTGCCCTCGACGATGCCGCCCGCAGCCACCAACGGCAGCGAAGCGAAGGACGGAGCGGGTGCCTTAGGAAGCGGCAACGGCATGTTGCCCGAACCGATGGCTCTGGGACCGTCGCCTTTGGGGGCAATCGGACAACAGAATCCGCCGCGCATGCCGCCCTACGCTTGGCCAACCTACGCCCCGTACAACAACTTCTCGCGGGTGGCTTATCCCGAGGCGTACCCCTGGCAATCGTGGCCGTTCATCGGACCGGTCTACCCCTTCCCGAAAGTGCCGCTCGGCTGGCGGTCGGTGAAGTTGGAGTGGGACGACGGCTACTGGTGGTACGGCCAGGTCGGCAACAAGTACAACTGGTGGAAACTGCGTTACTGGTGAGATTCGCTTGCGTCTGACTTCACGGCCGCGGGGCAGGAGACGGTCTCCTTCCAGCCTCGCGGCTTGATCGTTTGATTTTTACCACATACGGGATCGATAATTTCGTCATTTCTGCATCCGCTTCAGCACCTGAACCGCTTCCTGAGTGAGCGGAGCCTCCTTCGAGCCGCGTGCCAGCTGTTCGACCACCTGACGAGCGGTTGGTGTGCCAGCGTACTCCAGAACAGCCAACGCTCGGCTGTCGCGGCGACGTTCGTCGGAGCGCATGTTTCGTTGGATCAACCCCTCCACTCGGCGACGGACTTCAGTACTGGGCTTTTGCTCCAGGGCTTGCTCTAGCCCAGCGATGGCTCAACTGCCGAGGAACTCCAGTTGCCGCATAGCTGCTTCGCGGGTGACGAACTTGTCCGAATCAAGATCGATGACGAGTTTGGAAACGTCGGCATTCTTGACTGGTTTGAGCTGCTCGCGCACCACAGAAACGCCATCGGGAGAGAAGGCCAAGCCGTAGATGCCGCGATGCCCACTCTGCCAGCTGCGTTCGAGCTTGCCAGTGCGGGTACTCCAGAACTGGATCGTGGGATCTGCATATTCGCCAACCAGGGCCAGAAACTCGCCAGCCGGCAATGGATTCGCGCCAGTCGTGTCATGCATCTTGCCGAGACAGGGCGAGAAACGTCGCCTGGTAGGCATCCTCGGCGTCGTCACGATGGCCCAGCACCCGCTCGCAAACACCCAATACCATTGGACCATGTCGACGTACTAGAATGACGAAAGCAGACTCGTCGCCCGAGTTGAAGCGTTCCAGCAGTTGGTGATCACTGCTGGTCTCCTCGCCGCGCAGATGTTCCAGAAACGAGGTTAGGGTCGAAGTACGCATCGGTGGAATTCTCAGTAGCCTGTGGGTTCGCTACTATCTTTCCAGGTGAGGGAGCGGATCCGCCAACAATTTTCTCGTCCGGGAGGCTGACGATGTCGAACGCGCGTGTGGCGATCATCACCGGAGCCAGTCGGGGGATTGGTCGGGCGTTGGCTCTGGGGTTGGCCCGGGACGGCTATGCCATCGTGGTCGCCGCCAAAAGCACCATCTCTAGTGACAAACTGCCGGGATCGATTTTCACGGTGGCCGAAGAGATCGAGGCACTCGGCGGTCAGTCGCTGCCGGTCCAACTGGATGTGCGCGACGAAAGCCAGATTGAAGCGATGACCGCCAAAACGCTGGAACGATTCGGACGAATCGACGTCCTCATCAACAATGCCGGAGCGCTGTTCTGGCAGCCGTTGTTGCAGACCCCCGCCAAGCGATTCGATCTGGTAATGGCGGTCAATGCTCGGGCCGCGTTTCTCTGCTGTCAGAAAGTTATTCCCGCCATGAGCGAGCGAAAATGGGGACATATTCTCAATTTCTCTCCACCGATGGACCTGAGCATTATACCTGGCCGTATCGCCTATGCGATCAGCAAACTAGGCATGACCATGCTGACGCTGGGACTTGCCGAAGAGATCCGTGCCCAGAATATCGCGGTCAACTCGCTTTGGCCGGTGACCATCATCGAAAGTCAGGCCAGCATCAATCACGCCCTGGGGACGCCAGCGATGTGGCGTAAGCCGGACATTCTCGTCGATTGCGTGCGGCGAATCGTGGCAAAGGAACCGAACAGCTTCACTGGTCAGGTGTTGTTGGACGAACCGTTTCTGCGTAGCGAAGGCGTGCAGGATTTCTCCGACTATGCCTGCGTTCCGGGAAGCGAACCGCCGCCGCTGAGCTGGTCGATCTCACCGCCGAGAGCTTGAACCAAGCGCATCAGCCTAGCGACGTACTCCAGGTAGTTTGGGCGAGTTGGGCTTCCTCGCGCCTTTGGAGATCCTTAGCGCGGGATCACTGGACAGAACGTCTCCCTCGGGGTATAGGCTGCGCAGTTCGCCCGTGTCGCGTTCGGAGTACGTCCTATGCTGTCGCGCTGCTGGGGGCTGTTGCTCGCTCTAATCGTTCTCGCTCCACTGCAAGCGCAAGATACTCCCGCGGTTCCCAAAGGCGTTGAAGTGCTGGCGCGTGGTCCGGTGCATGAAGCCTACGCCAGTCCGACGACGGAACCCGCACCGACCAAACCGATCGGCAAGCAACCGCCCGCTCCCATCGAGGAGGTGCCGCCCGACGAGAAACCCGAGGGGGATGTGGTCTGGATCAGCGGCTACTGGGCCTATGATGAGGAACGCGATGACTTTCTCTGGGTCTCGGGCATCTGGCGTGTTGTGCCCCCCGGTCGGCAATGGGTGGCCGGTTACTGGCGCGAAGAGAACGGCCAATGGCAGTGGATCCCGGGGTTCTGGACTGCTGTCAAGAAGGAAGCCGACAAACAAGAGATCACCTACTTGCCGGCTCCGCCCGCCGCGCCGGAGGTAGCTCCTCCAGGCAAACCGCCGAGCGAAGACAGCTTCTTTGTGCCGGGGGTTTGGATCTGGACAGGAGATCGCTACGTCTTCCGGGCCGGCTATTGGGCCAGGGTACAGCCCGGCTACGTCTGGGTGCCGGATCATTATCGCTGGACGCCGTTGGGCTATGTCTACGTCCCGGGCTACTGGGATCTAGCGTTGAAGCGACGCGGCATTCTCTACGCTCCGGTGGTCATCGATCCGGTCGTGCGCGTCGGCTTCGTCTACACCCCGGCCTATGCAGTGCGCGATACGGTTGTGATCGAGTCGTTGTTCGTCCGACCTGCCGTTTGTCATTACTACTTTGGCGATTATTACGCTCCGAGTTATCGTCATTTAGGCTACGAAAGCTGCTTCATCTATAGTCGCCGACGCTATGATTCGATCATCGTTTATGAGACCTACGAGCGCCGTGATCCAACCTGGATCAGCTTCCAGATCAACCTGTTCAACGACCGCTGCGCTGGCCGTGTTCCCCGTCCACCGAGAACCCTGATCCAACAAAATACCGTCGTCAATAACACGGTCATCAACAACAACACAACCATCGTGAACAATCACACGACCAGCGTGAATAACAACACGCTGGTCGCCCCTACCAAACAAGTCGCCGTCACTAAGAATACCAACCTCGTCAAACTGGACGAAGCGACGCGACAAAAGGCACGAGCACAAGCGGCGAGCGTGCAACAGGTCGGCCAGCAACGCGCGAACACCGAGGTGACGCTGAAACCTGGAACTCCACGAGCGCCCCGAACTGCGGCATTGGCGGTGCCGAAGACCGAACCGGTCAAACCCGAGATGAGCGTACCGGCGGTTCGCCCCACTCCACCGCCAGACGCGACTGCAGCGCGTCACACTCCGCCTGTTGGCCGAGCAAACGAGAGGAACTCTTTGTCAGCGACTGCCTCTGCGAAGGCCAATGGACCGAATTCCGCCCACCCAGCGAGATCAGATGGACCGAGTCCTACTGCTCCAGCAAGACCAAATGGGCCGAATGGTCCCGTTGTTGCCGGACGCACTAAGCCATCGAATAACCCAGCGTCGACGGGACGCATGGTCGGGCAACCCGTTGCTTCAGCAAGTTCAGAGGCCAAGGCGACCAACCCGACTTCTCAGCCAGTGACTTTGGCGCGACCAATGCCGGCTTCCGGTACGAAACCTAGCCAAGTCAACACCGTCAACGCGACTCCCGGAGCGAAACCGTCCCCACCTCCAGTCACGAGGCCGGCCCAGGATAAGGCAGTACAACCAGCGGCCCGTTGGCTACCTGCGGTGCCTACCAACGGCAAGCCCGGACAGTCTCCGGCCCAACCGCCGACGGCTCCGGTACGTCCAGGAGCAACTCCTACTCGACCTGGCGTGCCCGCTGCCCGTCCCGGCATCGCTCAACCGAACCCCAACGCGCCGAAGCACGCTCCACCTCCGACCCGACGACCACCGCCGCCGAAAGAGGAAAAGGAGAAACCGAAACTCTGACTCAACACGGCCCAGCGTTCCTACAACTGAGACATCAGGGCGAAACTCGCCGATGCCGCGGCTGCTCGACCGCTTCCTTGCGCCGAGCAGAGAGCCAAGTTAGTACGCGTTACAACATGGTGTAGTGGAGCGCAGACGAATGCCTGCGACTACCGATTCGGATGGCCAGCTAGCCGCAGGCTTTAGCCGGCGAAAGCAAATTTCCGGCTGCGAACGCGCTTCATCCCTCGTTGCCTCTACACTATTTGGAGAAGCGCTCTAATCTACTTACAATAATTTCTATCTCTTATATTATCTATCTACCAGTTGAACACACTCAGCAGGTTCGAGTAATCATCCGTCCAGACTTTGACGCGCTTGGCGATGCGTTGTTTTTCGGGGATGCTCCTCAGCGTGTTCTCTAAACGCTCCTGACGGTTATCCAGCGAGCGTTGCACTCGTTCCAGCCAGCGCTTCGAGCGGGTCGCATCGTCGACCTGATCCTGCAGCTTGTGCTGCTGGTCGGCCAGTGGGATACGCTTCAGTTCCATGTCAAAGAGAGATTTACTCGATTTCTCGATCTCTTTGCCGACCTCCTCGGAGATGTCTTTCGCTCGTACCAGTTCTCGGAAGGCCGTGTCGAACTCGCGCGAACGCAGCGTGGCCCAACGCGTCAGAGCCCGAGCGTCGTCTTCATTGTCTTGACGGAAGTAGACCTCGTTTTCGATTGGCGGCAAACGTCGCTTGGCCTGTGCGTTGAGCGTCTCGATCGCCTTGCTCAATCTCGGGATGGTCTTAGTGCGCAATTCCTCGACCTCTTTGTCGATCGACTCGATTTTGCTGGTCAGAGCTTTGACCGAGCTATCATCGCTAGCTGGCTTTTCCTTCTGCTGCGCCTTGAGGGTGACTAGCTCCTCCAGTAGCGTCAACTGTTTCTTCTCCGCATCGGCTAACTTGGTGTTCAACTCCTTCAGGCCGCGCGTCAGCACATTGCCCAACTCCTTCATTTCCTTGTCGATGTCTTCGTCAAGTTTCTTGATCTGCTCCTTCAACTTGTCGATTTCCGGTTGGAGTTTGTCCGAGACGCGCTTGGCCGTATCACGGGCCTCGGTAAGCGACCGATCGACTTCCTGGCGTCGCCGCTCCAGATGCTCGATCTGCTCGGCGAGTTCTTGCTCGCGCGCTTGCAGCGCTCCGGGTTGGTCGAGCGGCTCCCAGTGCAGTTGCACCAGACTGAGATCTCCCGTCTTGCCCTCAGCGGCGGCCAACATCTGCTCCTGTTGATCCGTCAGCGTCAAAAAGGCCTGCGACAACCCCGAAGTCACCATGCCGGGCACCGGGGGGAAGATCGAGCCGGGATACGGTGTGATCGCTGCACCCATCAGGGCTAGCTCGTCCTCATCCACATTCCAGCGCTTCTGTTCCAGCACGCGCGATAGATATTCCTTCTTGCGAACGATGGCCACCCAGTGCGCGCTGTTCTTGCCAACGACGTCGTTTTCGCCATCGCTCATGTGGTAGCCGATCAGCCCGAGCTTGTCGGTGATGTTGGCTAAAACCGGCTGAAGATCCAGATGCCGGTTCGAGATGTGCATCAACAGGATGCCATCCTCCACCAGCCGTTCCATGTAAATTTTCACCGCTTGCTCGGTGATCAAATGGACGGGAATCGCATCGGAACTGAAGGCATCAACGACGATGAAGCCGTACTTGTAGTCGTCGGTCAACGGCTTGCCGTACTGTCGCTGAGGGGTGGGATTGTCCTTCGATTTCCGCAACGGTTTCAGTCGTACTTTGTCCCCCGTCGGTTGGAATGTTAGTCGAGCATCGCCCAGAATCAGATTGACATCGGCTCCACGATTTTCCGCATCCTCGACGAAGGAGAAATACTTCCGCGTGTCGAAGCTGATGTCCACAACGACCGGATCGATGTCGTAAAAGTCGAGGGTCTGACCCGGTTTGACGTAACAGGCCATCGTACCGGTACCCAGGCCGATGACGGCAATCGGACGCAGATGATCCTCGCCGTCGCGGGGGACGTTGTAGAAGCGGAAGATTTGTCCCACGGGACCGGAGCCGTGGTAGTAGCTCGAGGGGAGATCGCGCAGTCCGTCGATCTCGAACTGCTTACCGTGCAGAGTGGTCCCGTGAACCAAGCGCGTAAAAGGATAGAAATAGCCTTCTTTCATCGCTCCGCCATCCTCGACGCGGAGAACACCGAAGAAACTCCGCTGCTGGTAGATCGGTGGATCTTCGAGATAGTTGGAGTAACCCGCGGCGAGCAGAATAGCTCCCACCCCCAGACCGAAGCGAACCGAGCGTTCGACGAAGGTGTAGCACAAGACAGCAGGCAGGCCAAAAATCAGGATGACCTTGAACTGGCGCGGTTCAAGTTTGAGCATACTGGCGAAGTTGGTAATGCGTCCCTCGACGCCCTTGGCAGGCAGTCCCCAGAACAGACCGAGTACTAGCAGAAACAGCGCCGCGGGTAACACCACGTCGAGAATCCGGTCGAGCCAGTGATCGGGCTCGTCGTCACTGGTCCGACTCTCGCCACCCCAACCGCGCCAGGCTGCCACTGCACCGACGAGCAAGCCGAGTACCAGAGCGGCCACGCCCCATTGCCAGGGACCCTCCCACAACGGTTGCAGATTGGGCCGGTTGGCCTCATCTCGCCATCGCATGTAGAGCAGTAGTCCCCCCACTAGGAGGAAGACCGCGGCCAGGGCCAGATCGGCCAGGCGTGCCCAGTAGCTAGCGCGGCCAACGCCCAGCGGAGGCAAGAGCAGACATGCGACCATCAACAGGAGCGGATACTCGACGAGGGAGTTGAACGCCACAGGCGCGAACAGGGCGTTGAACAATCCGCCGAGTACGCCGCCGGTCGACATCAACAGGAAGAACTCGGTCAGATGCTTTGGCTCGGGACGATCATTGGCCAACTCGCCGTGACAGACCATCGCCACGATGAACATTGTTGCCAGATGCAGCAGAATGTTGGGCACAATCCCGGGACGAATGTCTGAAAGCATCATGAAGATCAGTAGCAGCACCAACAGCGGCATGACCATAATCATGACGCGATGGATCAACTTGGTGTCGCGCACCTTGAGCAGTTGAAGGCTGAACGCCAGCACCCCCAACCCGATCAGACGCACTAGCCAGAGCATGCTCGGTTCCGTGACGAACTTCGGCAAGATGCTAACCAACGTGACTCCCATCAGCACGGCGAAGCTAGCCAGTGTCACGATGCTCTGAGTCAGCGGGGCGATCTTGGCAAACACAATGATGAACGTCAGCAGATACAACGTCAGGGGCAACACCCACAGAAGCGGAATCGAGGCAATGTCGGTGGTGATGTAGGTAGTCGTGCCAAGCATCAAGCTCGACGGTACCAAGGCCAGCGCGATCCAGTAGAAACGCCGCGCCCAGGTAACCGGCTGCGTCGACGGACGGTTTTCCTCCTCGACCAAGGGAGGAACGGAGGCCCGAGCGAGGTCAGGTTTGTTCGGTTTGCGAGAGGCGGACTTGGTGGAGGCTGGGCCGGGGTTGCTATGAAAGATAGCGACATCGTTGGGAAGGCCGGCCAAAGCCAGTGAGCCTGCTGGACGTGAACCCCACATCAACAGGGCACAGGCGACGATCAACAGCGACAGCAAGGCCAAGCCGACGACCCAAATCAGTTGCTGCTCTTTGAGCGTCAAGTAGGGTTCGACGAGAAAAATATACCCCCACAGTCCGAGCATACTGCCGAAGTTGCTCGCTCCATAGAGAAAGTAGGGATCGCTGGCCGCAGGATGGTCGGTGCTACTGAACCAACGCTGTAACAGCGGAGCCACCGTGCAGATGAGGAACATCGGTAAGCCAATCGACAGCGATAGCACCAGCAACAGCGCGGGAATCGGATTGGCCTCTTGTCCGAGGATCAATTTCTCATTGGGAGCAAGCAGTCCGCTGTAGAACAGCCCATTGATGGCGATAGCAAAGAACGGAAAGATGAGGATGGTGAGTTGCAAGCGGGCTTGTCCTCGTGCCCCGAGCCATTGCGTCGACCAGTGCGCGAACGCATAACCAAGCAGAAGGATCGCCTGATAGTAGACCATGCAGGTGTTCCACACCGCCGGAGTCCCGCCCAGCAGTGGCAGCATCATCTTGCCGACCATCAGTTCCAGGAAGAACATCAGGGTGGCGCTGAGAAAAAGCGTGAAGGCAAAGGTCAAAAGCATGACGGCGGGCAAGGGTCTGTCCTCCGCGACCGCGAATTTTCCTGAATCGACGAATCAGTTCCGAGTGCGACGCTCCTTGTCCCGCACCTGCCGCGAGCACGGCAACCGGGCGTTCTAGTCGATGTTAGAGATTCAACCCCGAAAAGCGAGAGGTGGTCCGCCTTCTGTCTAAGAAACTCTTTCTCGACTCCTGGGGCTTGCTTCTGTTGCTGTCGAACTGACGAATCCTCACGGCCAAAACAGTTTGGCTGTGGACGTGCAGGAAGAGTCACCCCCTCGGATTCTTAATCCACATAGGGATTCGCTGGTGGATCGATCCGTTTGACCAACTCGCTCAAGGGTTCACGTTCATTAGGAGACAGAACAAGAACTGTGCGGTAGTTCCCGCTTCCTTTTCGTTCTTCAAAGAACTGCATCTGTCCAATGACACGCACCCATTTTCCTTCTAGTTCCTTGGCGGGAAGTGTTTCCTTACGTCCCGGTTCGAGTACGAAGGTCACATTCATCGGCTGCGCATCAGCCGCACAGCAATTCATGCGATAACGAGTCAGTCGGAAGGTCGTTTCCGTCCCGGTATAACGGCCCACCACTCCAATGCGTTTTCCGCTGTAGTACTGTCGTCGCTCTGGAGTTTGCGAGGCCGATTCCAACTGAGTGAAGGTCATATCCGGAACGGCGTAGGTGGTAGGAAGAATGGCCATGGCACAGACAGACGGCACTTCTCCTAATAGCGAACCTCCCGGCCAGGCACTGCTAACTAGCCCTACTGTCTGAGCCGCGCGAACCGCAGCATCTTCGCGCTCTTTCTCCGTGATTTTGGCAGTGTTTTGACGTTGTGGAGTTATCAGATCCGGTGCATAGGTTTCCCAGAACCAATGAACTCCCACACAGTACACAAAGGTTTGAATTGATACCGCAAGATAGATAGTCAGAATCAATCGTGGTCGAAAGATTCGTGTGTACAGAGCATACAGTTTGATGTCGATCATTGGGCCGAGTACAAGGAAGGCCAACTTCGCCGAGGGACGCAAGGTGACGAAACTGGCGGCAACGAAGGCATCGACCTCGCTGCACAGACACAACACCACGGCCAACCCCATCATGGCGAGAATGGCTAGGTAGGTATAGTTTTCCCCGAGAGTCGACACATCTTCGTTGGTCAGGAAGAGTCGCGTAATGGCCGCTAACAACGCCCCGAGGATGAGAAAGACCGTGATATCGACAAAGTCGTGCATCGCGGTTTCGGTCACTTTATTTACTCGCTGCCAAAGTGATCTTTTCTCCGTCTCTTCTTCCTCAACCATTGGCAAATTGCTTGGCCTGGCCAGAGGAGTCAGTAGGGAGTCTCCGTGTTTGTTGTACTGCCAGTCGACAAGCAGTGCGGTAATGACGGCGATCAGATAGGCCATCCCCGAGCGAAAGCCGAGCATCCACCAGCCGCCCATTTGGTAGCTAGGCACCGATTGACCATCCTTCATCTCGAAGACGTTTTCCATCCCCGAGAAGGCGGCAAAAGTGCTTAACATGACCACAATGTTGATGACAGGGCCAGCGAGCAGATAAGCGATGCAACACGAGAGAGGTAAGCCTTTGCGCAACAGTCGCCGCATAATCGGAATGATACCGCACTCGCACATCGGAAAAACGATGCCCAGCAGACCGCCTATACAGATCGCGACGAATCGACTCTTGGGCAACACCGCGGCTAGAAACCGTTGGGGGAGTAATTCTTCCAACAAACCTGCCAACACCGCCCCCAGAATGATGAACGGTAAAGCCTCCCAGAAGATCCCACGAAAAATCACGATGAAGTTAATCATCGCATTCAACAAGTTCTTCTGAAAATTCTCGCTTTCGGTCCACCATTGGCTAGGAAGAGGGATCGGCTCGCGATCGAAATTGGGATTAGAGAGTACCAGGAAATACAACGCGACCGGCAGCAACAACACAACGTAACGCCACGGAGCGTAGTTGTGCTCGTGCCCATCTCCGTGAGAGTGCGAATGCGAGTGACTGTGCGAATGCGAATGACTGTGACTATGGCTGTGGGAATGAGAGGGGCTGTCGCCGTGGGAATGTTCACACGTTTCGCTGTGCTGATGGCCGGACTCTTTGGCTGAGATGCTGGAAGTCTCCTCTTCATCCACGGACTGCCAGACCGCGATGGCTCGCAATACCACCACGATCAAAAGTGAGAATGCGCCCAGAGCTACCCAGAGGTGGAACTTCGGATGCAGCATTTTTCCCAGCAGGTCGGAGTACCACAGCATGAGAGTCACGCCAGCAATCGCTCCGCAAACCCCGATGGAAAACAACTGGTCGTAGTAATATGCCGCACGATCGTCGCGGTCGTGAATCGCGTCAGCCATCGCCGCGGGTCTCCCACATTAAGTAAGAATCAGGACGAACTTAAGGAATGCCGATTCGTTCCCTTTGTTACGTCAAAAAGCAGTTCGGCGTTCACGCAGATACGGCCCGATCACGGCGGAAACGATGAACATGGCCACACTCAGCAGAATCACGGTTCCGGGGATGCCCAACTCCGGACCGCCTCGTATCTCCACCTCCCAAGCCAATAAGCTTCCACCAACACTGGCTGTCAAGCATAGCAACAGAGTCCACCAAAAAACCTGTCGGAGATTCTGCCCCAGATTCGCCGCCGTTGCTGCCGGAACTACCAGAAGCGCATTGATCAGCAGTACTCCAACCGTGCGCACACAGAGATTCACTATCAACGCCAGCAACATGATGAACAGGTAACTGACGAACTGAATCGGCACTTTGCGCGATAGTGCCAGACTAGTGTTGAACCCTGCAAGTAGCAGATGATTGTATGTCAGACAAAGGACGATACCTGTCACGCAAGCAAGAATAAACAGATAAAAAAGATCTTCAACTTGTGCTACTAATGGATTGCCGAAAAGAAAGCTTTCTAACTGGAAGAGTTCTCGACTTTTCTTGATACGTGAGATGGTGGCAGCCAAGCCAATCGCGAAGGCAAACACCACCCCAATGACCGTGTCGCTGGCCAGACCCGTTCGTTGGCGAAAGTAAACAATGCCATACCCTACAATCAGGCCGAACACCAGCATGATGGGGGTCACCCAGTCCCAGAAGTCGGCACGGGGATAAAAATGCACCACGACCGTGGTGAAGAGTACAAACCCAATCGAGACTCCAGCGAAGGCGCAATGAGCCAGAGCATCGCTAAAAAAGGCCATGCGTCCGCCGACCACCAGCGAGCCTACGGTTCCACAACTTAAACTCACCAGGATCAGCGCCAGTAATCCGTTAAGATTCCCCGGAGCGTGCAGAAAACTCCCTTCCGGGGCCAACGACACTGTATCCGACAGCCATTGATCCAGTCGAGTAAAGACATTAAGCACCATGACGTCCCTCAAAACCCAGAAAGCGACAATTTCCTCTGCCGCCGACAAGAACGGCGAAGCGAAACTGGAGCCTGGCTCGAGTCTCGCTTCGCCCAACGATAACCGGAACGAGTCTACTCATGCCCGGCGGATGAGATTCACTCGTCTTTCTGTTTCTTCTTTTTATAGATCGCCAAGACAGTATTTCGATCTGTCGACTTGAACTCGGTGGGGCGTTCGGCTCCCATGGGGCGGAAACACAGCGTAAGTGTATCGTTTTCTATCTTGTAAATACCTTTTAGAGTCATACCTTTCGCTCGTCCATCGGCTGGAATGAAATCGATATGGTTCTTGCCCGGTTCCGTTTTGAAGCTGCCCTTAAGACTGATGCGATTGATCCCCTTGGGAAACTCATACGTTCCCTTACTGATGACTAACTCCGTGTTGACTTCGTTTTTGCCGATGATGCCATCTCCTCGCTGCCACGAGGTGGCAATCCAAGTGCCTTGTAACTTCTCGGCCTGCTGATCGTTTTGCGACCATACAGGAGTCATTCCTCCGAGAACCGCTAGTCCAAAAACGAGGGATCGCAGCATTAGTAGATTGCTCCGTGAAGTGTGGCGGAAGTACCGCGGCTCAGCAACTCGATCAGCAGGAAGTCACTTCGTGAGATCGACCTGGCTGTTCGCATGTGGAACATCTCCCGCCAAGGAATGCCCGAATAATAGGTAGGAGAAGATACTCTTCGTTAAATGTCAATCAGGTTCGATTGCCAACCCAAAAAATGAAAATCAAAGGGGGATTCCGGTCAGACTGAATTCGCATGCAAAAGCAAGAAAGCATAGTTGGGGTGGTCGAGGCTCACGCTTGTCAGTGGTGTTGACCTTGGGTATCCTCAAAAACAAGGAGATTGGTCTGTTCGAGGTGACCTAGTGCATCATTCCATCGATGAGATTGAAGACCGCTTGGATCGCGCCACGAACTTGCTTCGTCAGGCCAAGAATGTCGCGGTTTTGACCGGTGCGGGAATCTCGGCAGAGAGCGGAGTACCGACCTTTCGTGGAGGAGGCGGCCTTTGGGAAGGGCATCCTATTGAGGAAGTGGCGACTCCTGAAGGTTTTGCTCGTAATCCTGCGTTGGTTTGGCGTTTCTACAACATGCGTCGCGAGGCGTTGCGACAAGTCCTTCCCAACCCAGGTCATCTTGCTTTGGTGGCCCTGGAACAACGGCTTCGCGATCGTTTCACTCTGATCACTCAGAATGTCGATGGTTTGCACGCCATTGCCGGCAACCAGCGATTACTAGAGATTCACGGACGCTTAAGCCGAGTCCGCTGCACTTCCTGCGAGTTTTCTCGTGACTGTCCCGGCGAGTCGCTTCCCGCTCTTCCCAAATGTCCCGACTGTGGGGACTTATTGCGTCCCGATGTGGTCTGGTTTCACGAAATGTTACCCCAGGACATCTGGCGCAAAGCGGAGCTGGCCGTTACTCGATGCGACTGCTTCTTAGTAGTGGGAACCAGTGCGGTGGTCTATCCTGCTGCTGGATTGGTGCAAACGGCGAGACAACACGGAGCCTCGGTGATCGAGTTCAACCTCGAACAGACTCCCGCCAGCGCGCTGGCCCATGTTAGCCTCTTTGGCCCTTCGGGCAAGACACTCCCGGAGGTGATGCAGCGGCTGAGAACCTGACAGGATGGTAGACGAGATGAAGGCACGCATACTGGATGGCAAAAAGCTCGCCCTGACCATGCAAGGAGAGCTGGCCAACGATGTCAATCGATTTGTCGATCAACACAGAATTCGCCCTGGATTGGCCACGATTCTGGTAGGAGAAAATCATCCGGGTCGGCTCTACGTCAAAAACAAAATCCGTGCTTGCGAGGCCGTCGGCATTCACAGTGTGCATCGGGAATTGTCCGGGAAATGCAGCACTCAGGATATTGTGGAGGTTATTCATCGCTTAAATCAGGACCCTACAGTTCATGGGATTCTCATCCAATTGCCCCTGCCCAAACATTTGGATGAAGACACAATTATCGAAACGGTCAATCCGATGAAGGATGTTGACGGCTTTGGCCCAGCCAGCTTGGGATTGTTGGCCGCTGGACGTCCTCGGTATCTGGCCTGTACTCCTTATGGAGTCATGCAATTGCTCGCTCGACACGACATTTCGACTGTGGGCAAGCATGTTGTGGTGGTTGGTCGAAGTAACATTGTGGGCAAACCGCTAGCTCTCATTCTGGTCCAGAAGGGAATCGACGCTACTGTATCCGTTTGTCATTCGCGCACTTCCAACGTGGCCAACTTCACTCGACAAGCCGACATCGTGGTCATGGCGATTGGTCAGGCTGAGTTTCTCCGCGCAAACATGATCAAACCCGGAGCAGTGGTGATTGATGTGGGAATGAATCGCCGGGCCGACAACTCTTGGACCGGCGACGTAGCCTTTGCGGAAGTGGCGGAAGTTGCTTCGGCCATCACTCCGGTCCCTGGAGGGGTTGGACCGATGACCATTACTATGTTGCTGTACAATACTCTACAAGCCGCGAGGCTCCACCAAGCTCAGGTCAAGATTTGAATGAATGAAACCGCCACGCAGCCAAGCCCAGCCTTGCGATGGGGGCAGAATGGTTTGATCTTGTTTGCTCTCACGCTCGCTCTTTATCTGGGCCGGTCGATCCTCATTCCGGCCGTTCTGGCTCTGCTCTTAACGTGTTTGCTCTGGCCAATGGTTGTGGGGCTACATCGACTTCGTTTCCCGTGGTGGTTAGCTTGTACGGCCACGGTCTCGTTGGTTGTGATTTTGGTGGCCTGCTCAGCGCTGGCGATCACCTTACTGATTCCTCAACTCGTCGAATCTCTGCCCAATACCCCCTCCAAAGCCAACGCTTATTACTCCCATTTGCGATCTAAACTAGGAGAAATTAGTCCTCTCTCTCTCGATGAGCACTATCTGCCAGAAAACGCCGACGATTCTGCTTTGATGGCTTATCTTCGCTCTGCACTAGATCCAAAAACGCCCGGATTCGTTCTCGATCTGCTAAAAGGGCTTTTCGGTTTCGGCACCTATTGGCTTGTTCAGTCTGTACTGGTCCTGTTCACTCTGTTCTTTTTCCTTCTGGAGGGCAACTTGTTAACCCGGAGGATCGTCGAACTTTTCGGGACCAACCAGCAAACCCAGCAACGAGTTCTCTTGGCCTTGCGCGACATGGCCGCTCAGGTGCGCACGTTTCTAGTCTGGCGGACCCTCGTAAATGTCGCTGTCGCGATTATTATGGGGCTGCTGTATTATTTATTTACTAGGTTTGTCGCATCCGTTGATCTGGGCCTTACTTACTGTCGTGTTGCTTTACGTTCCCTATCTGGGTACGGTTCTAGCTGGGATCCCGCCCCTCCTCGACGCTTTGTTGACCTGTTCTTCTCCCTGGGTGGCCATTTGGCTTACCCTCTTTTACATGGCTTTGACAACGGTCGAAGGCTACTTCATCGTGCCTCTGGTGATGGGACGAAGCATGGATCTCAACGCCACAACGGTCATGCTTTCCTGTCTGTTTTGGGAATTAGTCTGGGGGCCGGCAGGTTTGTTTCTTGCCATGCCGGTAATGGCTGCGGCAAAAACCGTCTGCTATCATGTTCCCGGTTGGCGTCCCTGGGCCAATCTCATGGATACTTATTCAGGTCCGCTTAACGAACAACCATCTAATGAGGTGTCAGTTCCCTTAATGGCGAATCAGGATATCTCAATCTGCCGCCCAGAAGAAGCTTGAGCCTGCAATGCTTCTCGGATTTTTCGTCCTAATAACGATCTCGAAAACGGTTTGGGAAGGATTGCGGAAATCCCACGAGTGGCAAATCGCTCGTGAACTTCTAGTTGATGAAATCCCGACATCAGAATTATAGGTAAGTTCGGAGCCAATCGGCGAACCTCTTCGAGCATTTGTTCGCCATCCAATCGCGGCATCGTTAAATCTAAAAGTGCTAGTCGAATTTGTCCCTTATATTTGCCAATTAGTTGGACTGCCTCAAATCCATCTCGCGCAATCAAGGTATCAAATCCGAACGAACGCACCAACGTGTTTGCTACGTCCAGCACAGTTTCTTCATCATCGGCAATGATAACTAAGCCATTTTCGGACCAGTTTAGCTGACCTTGATCAGATGAACGAGAATGCTCGGATAATTGACTCACAGCAGGAAAATAGAGTCGAAATGTACTGCCTTTTCCTGGAGTGCTTCGGAGAGTGAGGATTCCATGATGACTACGAACGATTCCCAGAACCGCAGACAATCCCAATCCACGACCTGTAAACTTGGTGGTGAAAAAGGGTTCGAAGATTCGCGATCGAGTGCTTTCATCCATGCCACAGCCCGTATCGCTCACTTCCAGATACACTAACTCGTTTTCCACTACGGGGTCGCCGACAACGACGTCCCGCAAAGATCCATCCTGAACTGAGTGCAGTCCCGTCGAAACCGCGATAAGCCCTTCCTGATCGCCGAGCGCCTCCGAGGCGTTAATAACCAGATTCATCAACACTTGGCGGAGTTGTGTCGCATCTCCTCGGATAAAGGGGAGATCGGCGCGTGTCGTAAAAGTCAAAGTCGCCTTTTTGGAAACTGCGGAGAGACGCAACAGATTAGCCGATTCGTTAACCAACAGACTTAAATTGACAGGTCGAATTAAGAGTTGTCCTTTGCCTGCGTAGGCTAACATCTGGCGACACAAATCCGCGGCACGCTTCGTCGCTTCTTCGATCTGTCTTACCGATTCAAGTACGGAAGAATGATCGGGAGACATTAATTTGATTAATTCCGCATTGCCGAGGATGCCCGTTAACAAATTATTAAAGTCATGAGCAATACCACCAGCTAAGACTCCTAAGGATTCTAATTTTTGAGTTTGAAGTAAATTTCGCTGGAATGATTCTCGCTCGATTTCGGCCTGTTTGAACTCGGTAATGTCTCTGGCAGAAACAAGTAAGCGAATGGGGCGTTCAATAGTATCTTCAATGAGCGTTAATCGTATGTCCCACCAACAAGGCTTCCCATCTCGATTGGTTGAAGCGAGTTGGAAATAGGATTCTCGACTTTGTCGAGCAGCTTCTAATGCCTCCTGTAATTGCTTTTGGCACTCTGTAGACCATAATTCGTGCCAATATCGGCCTAGGATTGGCTCAGACACGCCTAGATTGAGTAACTCTCGCCCTCGTGGATTGATGCTCTGGATTCGTCCTTCAAAATTGAGTTCAAGCAAACAGTCTGGACTAGATTCGATTAACCGACGTTTTTCCGATTCGCTCAACCGCAATGCTTCTTCAGATACTTTAAGGCGAGAAATATCCTGAAGTGACCCATATAGTTTAATTGGCCCATTGACGCCAAAGTCGACTATTCCCTGTGTTCGCACCCAGACACGCCGTTGCTTAGCCGTGATTAATTCTAGCTCTAAATCATGGGGCACCCCTTCGTTCATTCCACGTTCAATCGCTTTCCGAATGATAGGAGCAGCCCACGGCATGTAAAACTGAGGCAACGTTTCGATGGAAGGCGAGTATTCCTCAGGAGTGAGATCATGAATCCGATACGTTTCCGACGTCCAGTAGACCTTTCTAGTGGCAATGTCGATTTCCCATCCGCCGATCTGAGCGGTGCGCGCACTCTGTTCTAACAAACTCAACCTGCGGATAATGTTGGTCAGGTCACGAAGGAGGTATAATTCCTGCGGTTTATTATCAACAAGCAATCTTCGCTCGAATAAGCGAATCTCGCCATCAGAACGACAAAATTTATACACTTGCGACCCGAACAGTTCCAAGTTTTCAGTCTGGTTGGTAGCATCAAAGTGTTGATCGAGAGAAAATAGCTTAAATCGATCATGCCAACTAGATTGACTCAATACCACCTCTTGGCCGCACTCCAGAAACGATTGAGCGGCAGCGTTTAGATAGTGTTGATCCTCCATTGTCAACACTGCAGGAAGAGAAAGAAGTTCCAAGCACTCTCGGAGAGAAGACTTCAGCCACGTTGAGGAGGTTTGAAGTTGCTCATTCTCGGTTTGGAGAAGTCTTGCCAGACGATCGGGGATCTCAACGTCATCGCGTACATGCTCCTGCGCAGGCGAATTCATGGCCATAAATACTCGTTAGGTGCAACCGCACCTCATTGAGCAGTTGCTGGACCAAAAATATCGCCTTTGCTGGGGATCGCTTCACCATTGAACACAGCCACCCTTGACTCAACAATGGTGACAAAAGGCGACGAACTATCGTTCTGACACAGGTGTAATTTGCTAGAAGCTACGCTACTGGTTGCTTGAGTGATGGAGTTTGGCTTTCTCCAGTGAGAAGAAGGCGGAGGGCCCTCCAGCCCCATCGGCATAACCTCTAGTTGTTTCGACGAAGAAAGTTTACGTTAGATCCCCAGAAAGATACAGAAAAAAGTACCGTATGAGGAAAATTCTGCGCTCTTGGGAGTTACGCAGTTGACATCTGTGAGCTTGGGTTCCCGTCCCTCAGGGGAAGGAGTTTCCCCTCATCCCCCTTCTCCCCTGAGGGGAAAAGGGGGAAAGAACCCAGGAGAAGGGGGAAAGAGTGCGTCTGGACGTTTCAACTGCATAACGTCTAGTTTCCACGAAAAACTCGAGCCTGACTGGTTACTATCGCGACCACTCGCAAGAAGGCGGGTTGTTCTCAATCGCTTGGCGGGTGACTAGGAATACGGTCAGATTGATTGCATGGTTCCGCTTACGATGATAGAATTTTAAGGTACGCAATCGCAAACTAACCTCATCGGGTGAGCCGCCGCGATGCAAGATCCTCTATCTTGGTCTATTCCGTTTGGACAGCTGTTCGGTGTCAAGTTACGGATTCACTGGTTGTTTCCCTTTGTGGCGATTGGCTGGATCTTGCACACGGCGTTATACAAACCAACTCCGGAGTACAAAATACCGGAGGGGTTGTGGATCGATGCTTGCATTCTGATGTTGATTCTGTTTCTTTCCACGATTTTGCACGAATTCGGCCATTGTTTTGCTGCGCGACTTTGTGGTGGGGAGGCAAACGAAATCCTGCTTTGGCCGCTTGGAGGACTGGCTCAGGTTGAACTGCCTCAACGTCCGTTCGCTCACTTCATGACGGCGGCAGCGGGGCCGGCAGTGAATTTCCTTTTAGTTGGTTTCTGTACAGTTGCGCTGTTGGTGGCGGATTCTTCAAAAGGTCCACTGCAACCTTCGTGGAATCCAATGCCCGGTGGATGGCCAGCCCGAGGTCATGCCGTGGACACGAATAAGGTCGGCCCCGTGGATGTGCAGTTGCGGAGCTGGGATGGCACAGACTTTACCTTCACCCCTTATGAACTACCGGTATGGCTGGCTCGAATTGCCTGGGTCAATTGGTTTTTGGGGGTACTGAATGTTATTCTGATTGGTTTTCCGCTCGATGGAGGGCGTATGCTACAGAGCGTTCTTTGGCCGTCTCTGGGGCATAAATCGGCCACGCTGGCAGCGGTGTTCTCCGGATTTGGGGTGGTCTTTCTCGTTGGCATCTATGCCTTGGTGTTCAAGGAAACCTTGGCTTTGGCACTAGCTTTGTTCATCTTCGTAGCCTGCCAACGCCAATGGGTTTCGATCGAACATGGAAGCGAAGACACGCTATTTGGCTATGATTTCTCCCAGGGGTACACTAGCCTGGAACGTGATCAAATCCATCAAGCCGCTCCGCCTCGTCCACGGGTTAGTTGGTGGCGACGGTGGCTGAATAGTCGGGCGGCTCGTCGGTTGCAACGCGAACTCGAACAACGTGAAGCTGAAGAACGACGCATGGATGAGTTGCTCGACAAGGTCCATCGCCAAGGTCGACAGTCGCTTACTGAAGAGGAAGAACGCTTTTTGAAGCGTGTCAGTGATCGTTACAAGAGAAAGTAAATAGCTGATGGCTGAACTTATCTCGCCGCGCACTCTTAAGGGATTTCGCGACTATCTCCCTCACTTGATGATCCCTCGGGAGCGTCTGCTGGAACAGGCTCGTGCGGTCTTCCGCTCTTACGGATTTGCTCCAATCGATACGCCTGCCTTGGAATACGCAGAGATTCTGCTGGGAAAAGGCGGCGAAGAGTCTGATCGTTTGGTCTACCGCTTTCAGGATCACGGCGCTCGTGACGTCGCCCTACGGTTTGATCTGACGGTGCCGTTTGCCCGATTCGCGGCCCAGCACATTGGCCAGTTAGGCACTCCGTTTAAGCGCTATGCCATGGGGCCAGTCTGGCGCGGAGAGAACACCGCCCATGGGCGCTATCGCGAATTTTGGCAAGTTGATTTCGACCTGATCGGCGTGACCTCGAATGCCGCGGACCTTGAAGTTGCTCTGGTCATCCACGATCTGTTCACCGCTTTGGGATTTGATCGATTTCAGATCCGCGTGAACAATCGTCTGGTGCTTAACGGACTACTGGAAGAGTTCGGCTTAGCTGACTCAGCGGTGGCGATTCTCCGCGTCCTGGACAAGTTGCCGAAAGTCGGTCCCGATGCCGTTCTTGCCGAAATGGTCGAGAAGGCCGGCGTCACCCCAGAGCAAGCCGCCCAGGTGTTGTCGATGGCCCAGGTGCGCGGCAGCAATTGCGAGATTCTCGATCGGTTACAGAGTGAATTCGGCAAAAACGCCAAAGCGGCCGAGGGCATCGCGCGACTTCGCGAATTGAACTCCGTCCTGCAAGCTTGTGGTGTTCCCGAAGCTCGCCTGCGTCTGGATCTATCCATCTGCCGTGGACTGGACTACTACACGGGTACGATTTACGAGACCTTTTTACTGGATAAAGAAGATATTGGTAGTGTCTGTTCCGGAGGACGCTACGACAATCTGGCAGGATTGTACACACGGCAAGCTCTGCCTGGCGTTGGAGCCTCGTTGGGGTTGGATCGCTTGCTGGCGGCGATGGAGGAACTAGGGCTACTGCCCACCGCTTCCACTCCTGCTCCGGTACTCGTGTTGCAACTCAGCCCTAGCCTGCTTGGGGAGTATCAGCGAGTTGCGCGGCAACTGCGAGCCACCGGGATTGGTGTCGAGGTGTTTCCCGAACCGAAGAAGTTGGGACAACAATTCAAATACGCCGAGTCGCGCGGCTTCACACTGGCCCTGCTCGCCGGTGAAGATGAGATCGCCAAGGGAACCTGGAAACTGAAACAGCTGGCCAGCAAAACCGAACAAGAAGTCCAGGCATCGGAGTTACTGCCCACCATTCGCCGACTGCTCCAACAGACCTGAGCGTACTTCGGATTCTCAGATTCGCTGCACGTCCTGCGGTCGAGGTAAATCCTCCAGGTTCTTCAGCCCGAATAGCCGAAGGAATCGCGAAGTAGTCACGTACTGAACCTCCTTTTGTTGGGCTTGGCCACGTTGGATCGCGATTAGTCCTAATCGAACTAATTGTCGTAGTGCGGTGAGCGAATCGCCTCCTCGTAAGGAATCGACTTGCTGTCGAGTGACTGGCTGATGATAGGCCACTAAGGAGAGCGTATCCAAAGCGACGGAAGAAAGACGAGTTTCACGCCGTGCCCCTTGCAAACGCTCTTGCACGGAAAAAAATTGAGGGCGAATGGCTAGTTCGTATCCTTCCTCACGTTTGTGAACGCGGTAAGGACGTGCCTGCTCTTGATATTCCTGATTCAATTGCGCGACCGCTTGGGTCAGCTGTTCCGCAGTGAGGCCACGAAGAACTTCGCAAACCCGAGGATAGTTCAATAAGGCCCCACCAACGAATAACATCGCTTCGAGAATTCGTGGGATTGGTGGAGGCGGAGAATCCTCCGAAGAAAACGCATCCTTCATGGCGCATCCGTGGGAAGGAAAAAGATCCCCGTGACAAAAGTGCCTGCCCAGGCGATGGCAAATAGCGTCGCCAGCAGCAGATGAAGTCCCCGTCGGTGCGTTAACCCCGTGTACAGCATGGCTGGCATAAGCAGCAGTGCGGGAACGGAAAACAGAAGATGTATATTCAAAGCTCGAAGAAGATCTGGATTGTTCTTGATATAGTCAAACGTCGCAGGCTCGATCACTCGAATGATCAGCTCAAATCCGAGTACCGCAGCCAGAGTGAGAATGAAAAAAGCCAGATTCAACCGCCCGTGCAGTTTCAACTTACCTTGCCACAGTGCTAGCAAGGAGGCTAGTAGCAGCACGGTCACCGCCGCGACGGCGATTTTCAACGCCAGAATTACAGTTGGTCCCGACAGCACATCAACTTCCTTCGCAAAAGATCAATCGCGTATGGCCTTCCCATTTAGCAGTAGCAGCACGACTGATTCAAGCGGCTCGATTTGCTCGAACTTTGGGCTGATGCTTCCAGCGACGATGCAGCCAAAAATACTGCTCGGGATGACGGCGAATCATTCGCTCTAGTGCTTTGGTGTAGCGCTGGGTAATAGCACGAACCGCGTCTGGATCGTTAGCGTACTCTCTGGGATGGATCACGTCTTCTAGATAAAGTGCGAACCGCATCTGTCCGGAAACTCGTGCAGCTCCCATGACCAACATAGGGGCCTGATATTCCAGGCACAACAAGGCAATCGATTTGAACGTCGACGCGGGGCGACCTAAGAAGTCAACGAACAACCCACGCGGTCCGGCATCCTGATCGCCGACCATTCCCAATCGACCGCCCTTGGCTAATTCCTGCAGAATCAGTTCATAATCTTGATTCTTATCCAAAATCCGTTGTCCAGTCTTCTGGCGAAACTCACGCAGAAACCGATCCAGATAGGGATTATCGAGCCGCCTTGCTACCACCGATCCAACCGATCCATAAAGTCCCAAGACATAGCTGAGCGCTTCAAAGTTCCCGAAGTGACCGGAGACCAACATCACAGGTTTGGCGGTAGCGCACAAATACTCGGCCAAATGCCGTTGTTCGGGCACGGGATAATGCACATGCTCGTACAAATTCGTTCGATGAATGGTTCGTGGCAGGCGGATCATCTCGACAAGTACCAACGCCCAATGCTGGTAACAGTTGTATACGAGATCTTCTATATCTTTTTCAGACTTTTCAGCAAAAGCATGGCGCAAATTTTCACTAGCTACTAAGCGATGGCGACGATCGATTCGATGTGCGAGCCAACCAAGACCAACCGCTAACGCCTTCGCTTGTGGCCAACTGAGGAGCTGAACGACACAGACCAATGTTCGCACCAGAAGATAAACTGCATAATCTACCTGCCAGGGTCGCTTCGCTGCCATACTTGGCCTCCTCAGTTTCCTTGGCCTAGCAAACCCGAAGTGTACCTCGGAGGCGGAATCTGCCACAAGATCAACTCAATTCCAGAACTCGACCGGTAGCCGCCGATTGGTAAATCGCTTGGATGATGGCCACCGCTTTTCGGCCTTCTTGTCCGTCGACGAGTGGTTTCCCTCCAGTGCGAATCGCCTGAAGGAAATCAGCCAGTTGGCGGCGATGTCCTTCGTGTGAAATCGCCGCGGGATTGCTGGCCCCGCCCGAGGCACCGCTCTTCTGCGCGAATCGTTGCCGAATCGAGTGATCGAGTTCTTGTTCGGGCTTAAATTCCCAGCGTAAAATATCATCTTGCTCGATGACGACTGTTCCACAATCACCATGAATTCCAATTGTCTTGGGAAGACCTGGATAGACGCTGGTCGTGGCCTGGATAACGCCCAACGCTCCATTAGCAAAACGAAGACAGGCCACCGCGGTATCCTCGACTTCGATTCGTTCATGGGCGAGCATGGCCGTGAAGCCAGAAACGTGAGTCACTTTTCCCATCATCCACTGAAGTAGATCCACCTGATGAATCGCCTGATTCATCAGCGCCCCTCCGCCATCCAGCGCCTGCGTGCCTTTCCACCCCCCCTCATCGTAATACTGCTGGGATCGCCACCATTTACAGGTTGTCTCGCCGAGTGTCAATCGCCCAAAGCGATGCGAATCGATGGCTCGCTTTAACTCACTGTTGGCATCCCCGAAGCGAGAGGGGAAAATGGTACACAATTGAACTTTGTATTCCGCACAGGTTTGAATGATCTGATCGCAGCGATCAGTAGTAATCTCTAATGGCTTTTCTATCACGACGTGCTTGCCGGCTTTTGCCGACAGAATGGCTGGTTCTAAATGAGCACCCGAAGGCGTAGTAATGATTACGATATCAATATCTCTACTATCTAGCGCTTGCTGGAGATGAACAAAACATTGCACGGGATGAGGAAGTTCGCTAGCGAATTTCTGCGCGGAAGATTCGGTTCGGCTGACTAACGCAACTAACCGAGCTTCGGGAATTTCCGCTAAGGCTCGTGCATGAAAGCGAGCAATCATTCCACAGCCAACAATGGCAACGCCAAGCGGATTTGAAGAAATGGTCATGCTTGTTCAGTCCTTAGATCGGGTTACGTTTTGAAGGGAATAGCCTTATCTCGATGAGGGATCGAGTACCGGCAAGGCATGTGATTTTGGCTCCACGATGCCACATTTGCGACGAATCCAATCTTGAAAGGCCCAGACTCGTTCCTCACGCCGGCCAATAACCCCAGAAACTGGACTCGATTCCATGCCCTTTTGAGCAGCCGCAAATATGGAAGCATCTTCTTCCAGGATCTTACGCGCCCCTTCCTTGGCGACCAGAGTGTTTAACCGAGCAGAGATCCAGGCTAGCGGAGTTCGCCGCGGTCCGTAGGGACCGAATACGCGAACGATGGCTTGTGAAGTCGTCGGCGAAGTGGGAACCACCATCTTAGCAAGACTAAACGTATCCATCAAAATAAACACGAGATTTGGGTAGACATGGTATTGCGTATACATTCCCCTGAAGGGAAGTCCCAATGCACGAGCTGTGCGTCGAGCATTGCTTTTAATCCACGGATTGACATCCTCGGTGTAGAAACTAGTCCAACGATCATTCATTTCATGAATAATCATTTCTTCGGGAGGCATTACTCCAAAGGTTTTTTGATGTAAGCAAGGAATGTGATAAGATTCGAGCAAATTTTCGATAGCTATTTTCCAGTTGGCAGGATAAGTTGTGTTCCATCCCCAAATCTGTCGAAATGGCTGTGAGAATGCATCGGCAATTGGCTGATACGTTTCTGCCAATTGATCTTTCAATGATGGTCCATCTGAACTGAGATTCACAAAAATCAAATCGCCACATCGTTCGGAACGATACTTCAGAATTCGAGCATTTTCTCGATCAAAAGGTCGAAACGATTGTGCATCCGGAATTTTTGCGGTTCGGCCATCACATTGATATTCCCAGCCATGATATTGACAGCGAAAGGCCTTTTCATGTCCTTTGGGCTTGCTAACGAGCATACAGTGGCGATGGCCACAAATATTGAGATAAACGTGAGCTTCACCGTCGATGCGTCGGACAAGTAAAGGTTTATTAAACAAATCTAGGGTAACGTAATCTCCGTCACGCTTGAAATCCCCCATCGAAGCAACTAAGTGCCAGCCCGATAACAGGCATCGATCGAGTTCTTGTTGGTATTGTTCCGGAGCAAAGTAGGCACGAGGAGGTAAAACATGCCTCAGTTGACTTTCATGGAGAAACATGTAATCCCTCTCCGCGGCATAGGAGTAACCAATTTACAGGGAGCATTTTATTCAGGATTATTCGGAGAAGACAAGCGAGAGACATACTCCTGAAACGCCCAAACACGTTCTTCGCGCCTTCCAATCACACCTGAGAACGGACTGGCCTGGATCCCTCGTTGTACTGCGGGAAAGATGGGCGCATCCTCGGCAAGGACCCGCTTGGCCACTTCCCGAGAGGCCCAGGCGTTCCCCTTGGCAAAGAGCCAAGGAATCATTCCGCGCCGTGGACCAAATGGCGTAAACAGCCACACCATCGTACGCGAGGTGGTAGGCGAAGTCGGCACGACAATTTGAGCCAAACTCATCAAGTCCATTAGAACAAAGGTCAGATTGGGAAAAACGTGGTAGTGAGTATACTGCCCGGTAAAAGGCAACCCCAGCCATCGGGTGGTGCGACGAATACTGTTTTTTACCCACCTATCCATCTCATTGGTCCGATACGAGGTCCACTCAGGATGGATTTCGTGATCGATGTTTTCTTCTCGTGGATAATTGCGAAACGTGGCAGCATGCAGACAAGGAATGTGGTAGGATTCGACGCCGTTCTCCAACGGAATTTTCCAATTAGCCTCATAATCGCAGATCCAACTCCACACCTGTCGAAACGGTGCTGAGAAGCCTCGTTCGATCTGGGGAAATGTTGCTCCTAGCTGATCGCGCAATCGAATCGGGGAAGCAGAGAAGTTCACGAAGATCAGTTCCCCACAGCGAGCACTTGCATATTGTTGATATCCAGGATCGGTTAAATCCACTTTAAGCAGTGACTCATTATGTTGGCTTAGCCTGATGTCACGAATCGACCCTTGTCGTTGAGTCGACAACGGGGTATATTGTCCAGGACGTTGGTTCCGAATCGCGAGAAACTCTCCCTCCTGACGTACCACCATCACTGGCTGGTCAAGTAAGAACAACGTAACGAAATCTCCCTCCTTACTGAGATCAAATGTGGTTGTCACGAAATGCCAACTTGGCCGCAAGAGGTTATTCAATTCACGCTGATACTGTAGCGGCGAATAGTATTCTTCTGCGGACAATACGTGAGTCAACCGATTGGGATGGATGAACATTAGTCGATCAATCGTGGCCTAAGATTTCTTTACGATCATTCCTTTAGTGTACTGCCGTCCTACGGGTCAAGAATGACAAATTAAAGTCACCGATTATCTTTGTTGCTGGGTGATCGGTGCAAAGTTTTGATTGCGAGCAAGATGCTGTATGATATACTCAACGACAATCCACCAAGGTAAAGCAACAATGACCCACAGATTATCTCTGTTGATATTGGTTGCGCTAGGAGGTGCAGCACCCGGAGCGGCTCCTCCGGCGCGAATTGACTATTTACGAGATATTAAACCTGTTTTGAAAGAACGATGCTACGCCTGTCATGGCAGCCTGCAACAGAAAGGCGGCCTGCGTCTGGACACGGTGCAACTGCTGCGACAAGGCGGTGATAATGGATCGATCCTTGCCGAAGGAGAACTATTTGATCGCTTGACGACCAAGGTTCCCTCTCGACGTATGCCGCGTGACGGCGAACCGCTCACCGAACAGCAGATTGAAGCGATTCGTGTATGGATTCGTCAAGGAACACCCGGTCCAACTCATGAGCAACCTGAGCCGGATCCTTTGAGTCACTGGGCGTTTCAGAAACCGATTCGCCCAGTGGTCCCCGCAGGCAGTTCACCCAATCCGATTGATTGCTTTCTGGAAGCGGCTTGGGCGCGGTATCAATTGCAACCCGCGCCGCCTGCCGATCGAGCCACTCTGATTCGTCGCGTCTATTTTGATCTGACCGGATTGCCACCTACACGCGATGAGTTGCTCGCCGCTTTGAACGATCCCTCGCCGCAAGCCTACGAACATCTGGTCGATCGGCTGTTGGCTTCGCCGCGCTATGGCGAACGCTGGGGCCGTCATTGGATGGACGTTTGGCGTTATTCCGACTGGTATGGTCGGCGAAATGTGCCGGATGTGCTGAATAGTTATGGCATGATCTGGCGATGGCGTGATTGGATCGTTCGCTCGCTGAACGAAGATAAGCCGTATGATCGCATGGTGCAGGAAATGCTCGCCGCCGATGAATTGGCTCCAGGAGATCGGGAAAACGGCGTGGCCACTGGCTTTCTCGTGCGGAACTTCTATCGCTGGAACTACAACAATTGGATGCGTGACAACGTCGAGCATACCGGCAAAGCCTTCCTCGGTCTGACGCTACAATGTGCCCACTGTCATGATCACAAATATGATCCGATCACGCAGGTAGAATACTTCCGCTTCCGTGCCTTTTTTGAACCTTTAGAGATCCGCCATGACCGTTGGCCTGGTGAGCCGGATCCCGGTGTTTATCCCAAGTACAGCTACGGGGCCTCCTACGCCCCCATCCAGAGCGGTCTGGTTCGCGTCTTCGACGAAAAGCTCAACGCAGAAACCTGGATGTACAGTAAAGGGGACGAACGCGATCGCGTGCCCGGCAAGCCGCCTATGAAACCCGGAGCTCCCGCTTTCCTTCGGGGCGACAAACTGAAAATCACGCCAGTTGCCCTGCCGCCTCAGGTACATTCACCAGGCTTGCAAGCCTTCGTACTGGAGGAAGAACAACAAAAGCGTCGAGCCACGATCGAAGCCAAACGGCGTGAGCGACAAACTGCTCGGGCCAAAGTGGATCAGCTGGAAAAGCAACTCGCCGACGTGGCATCATTGAACCAACGTCAGCACGAGTTACGCAAAGCTCGGGCCGCGGAAATGATTAGTACTGCGGAGTTGGCCGCTGCTGAAGCCGAATGGCTCGCGCTGCAAGCACGCATCGACGCCGAGAAAATCAAGCACGGCCTGCAGCCTGGCGATCGAGTTCAGTCCGCGAAAGCAGCGGCGAAAGCGGAACGCCTCGCTAGTTGGCATCAGGCGGTGGCCACACTGACACAACTAGAGCAAAATCTACTCGTACAGCAGACCGCCACTCCCCCCGATCCCCAGGTGGCCAATACGATCAAAGCCATTCAGGCTCAGCGTGCCGTCGTGGATAAAGCACGGGAAGCGGCGGCCAATCCTGGCGAGACCTATACTCCGTTAGGCCCATCTTACCCGACGCAAAGCACAGGACGACGACTGGCACTGGCTCGATGGATCACCAGTTCGGACAATCCTCTAACGGCTCGCGTCGCGGTCAATCACATCTGGAACTGGCATTTCGGCCAACCGCTCGTCGAAACCACGGCCAATTTCGGACGTCAAGGTTCGCCGCCGACTCATCCTGAGTTGCTCGACTGGCTAGCCGTCGAGTTCATGGAGCAGGGGTGGCGGATGAAACACCTGCATCGACTTATCGTGCTGTCCCGAGCTTATCAGATGGCCTCGACTCATCCCGAGGATCAGGCCAATCGGCAACGCGATCCCGACAACAAAAAGTTGTGGAAATATCCACTGCGCCGACTCGAAGCCGAGGCAGTACGCGATAGTTTACTGCATGCCGCTGGTGAACTCGACCTCCGCCTGGGCGGTCCCGACATTCCTCATGAGCAGGGCCTAACCAATCCACGACGGAGCCTGTACTTTACGCATCATGGCGAAACGCGGATGGCCTTTCTGGAACTGTTCGATGCCGCCAATCCCCTGGATTGCTATCGTCGCACTGAGTCCATCCGGCCACAACAGGCACTAGCGTTGGTCAACAGCGAATTGGTGCCGCTGATGGCACGAAAGCTGGCAGGACGTCTGGCGGCACTAGACGAGCCGACCTTTTTACAGACGAGTTTTGAAACGATCCTCTCTCGCCCGCCGACCATTGCCGAACTTCGAGCCTCTCAAAAGTATCTTTTTGAGCAGATCGAACTGTTTCGTGGGAAGAAACTGCTTCCGGTCGAGAATGGACCCTCCGTGGATCCGGCGCAACGGGCTCGCGAGCACCTACTAACTGCTTTGTTCAATCACACCGACTTTGTGACACTTCGCTGAGGTGCTGCCATGCACTGCGGAAGAATCGATCGCCGAACTTTTCTAGCTGATGTGGGACTAGGTTTTACGGGCCTGGCTCTGGGCACATTGCTACACGCCGATGAGGGAGCCGCTCGCTGGACCCCTCCAGATAGCAAGCCGCATTTTCCGCCCAAGGCCAAATCGGTGATCTGGATCTTTCTCTCGGGCGGCGTCAGTCAGATGGAGACCTGGGATCCCAAGCCAGCTCTGACTAAGTACGGTGGCAAGACTTTTTCGGAGACTCCCTATCCCGATCCTCTGAAATCTCCGTTGTTCCGCCTTCGCTCGCGCGACGTGGTCGGCGGGGAGCGCCCGTATCCGAAAATTTTCCCCCTGCAAGTGGGCTTCAAGAAGCACGGGAAATCCGGCATCGAATTGTCTGACTGGTGGCCGCATCTGGCAACTTGTGTCGATGAACTGGCCTTCGTCCGCTCCATGTACACCACGGACAACGATCACGGAGCCGAGTTTCAGATGCACACCGGCCGGCACGTCTTGGAAGAGAACCAACCTGTGATCGGCTCGTGGATTCACTATGGTCTGGGCACCCTTAATGAGAATCTGCCCAAGTTTGTTTTCCTGGGCCAGTATAAAGATACTCGAGTGCGAAAGAATTTTGATGCCGACTATCTGGGACCTGAGCACTCTGGAATCGAACTCTCGCTCGATCCATCGTCGCCGCTGCCTTTCGCCAAGCCGGCCAAGGGGATCACTAATGAGGAGCAGAAAAAACTGTTCGAGTTCACTGCTGAGTTAAACCAGCTCTCTGCCGTGCGCTATCCTGACGATCCCCACGTCCGGGCGCGGATCCGCTCCTATGAACTAGCGTTTCGTATGCAAATGGAGGCTCCCAAGGTACTCGATCTCTCAAAAGAGACTCAAGAGACCCAAAAACTCTACGGTATCGATAATCCCAAGACCGCGATCTATGGGCGGCGGTTGTTAGCATCGCGGCGACTAGTTCAACATGGTGTCCGCTTTGTGTTGTGCTATCTCAGCGACTACGGCGAATGGGATTCGCACACGGAACTGAAGACCAATCATGCCCGCTCCTGCGAACGGGTCGATAAACCCCTCGCGGGACTGATTCAGGATCTCAAGCGTACTGGGCTGGACAAGGACGTGCTCGTGGTCTGTGCCACCGAGTTCGGTCGGACTCCCGGACTGGAGACGCGCGAAGCGTACAAGATGCCGACTGGCCGCGATCATCATCCCCACGGTTTCACGGTTTGGCTGGCCGGCGCAGGCATCAAAAAGGGCATCGTTCACGGAGCCACTGACGAACTAGGGTTCCATGCGGTGGAAAGTCCCCACTACGTCACCGATCTACATGCCACGGTACTGAATCGGCTCGGCCTCGACTCGCGCAAACTGACCGTTCCAGGACGCAAGCGTCTCGATCTGGACTACGGCAAGCCGATTCACGAAATTCTGGCGTGACTGTTAGCGTCGCTTGCGACCGCGTGGCCGCTTCGCCTCAGCTTGTGGAGTGGCCACCGCTTCGCCTTTGAGTTTGCGCATCTGATCACGAAACTTGGCGGCATCCTCGTAACGCTGTTCCGCCGCTGCCTTGAGCATTTCGCGGTGTAACTCTTCGAGCAATTCTTCCACCTCTACATCAGAAGCCCCTTGTCCTGCTGCATCCCGAGTCATCTTCCGCGCTTCGATCTCCTCTTCGATGCCGGTCTCGATAGCCGCCTGCACGGATTGCGGCGTGATGCCGTGTTCTTCGTTGTACTTCAGCTGCAACGCTCTTCGCCGGTTCGTCTCCTCGATAGCATGTTTCATCGAGTCAGTGGTCTTGTCGGCATAAAGGATGACCTCAGCATTGACGTTGCGTGCGGCTCGACCGATGGTTTGAATAAGCGATGTTCCCGAGCGTAAAAATCCTTCTTTGTCGGCGTCGAGAATGGCTACCAACGAGACTTCTGGTAGGTCCAACCCTTCGCGGAGCAGATTAACGCCAACAAGTACGTCGAACGCGCCTTGCCGCAGTTCGCGCAACACCTGCACACGCTCGATGGCGTCTAGTTCACTGTGCAGCCACTTGCAGCGAAGACCAGCCTCCCGAAAGTAGTTGGCGAGATCCTCGGCCAGCCGTTTAGTCAGCGTCGTCACCAAGGTACGCTCGCCGCGCTCCACTCGTTTGCGAATCTCGGTCAACAGATCGGTCACTTGTCCCTTGGCTGGGCGAACGTGCAAGAGCGGATCGACCAGACCGGTGGGGCGGATGATCTGCTCGACGACTTCGCCGCCGGTTCGCTCTAGTTCATAGGGGCCGGGAGTTGCCGAGAGGAACAACGCTTGCTTGACGCGACGTTCCCATTCATCAAACCGATAAGGACGGTTATCCAGCGCGCTGGGGAGTCGAAACCCATGTTCGACGAGTGTCATCTTGCGGCTGTGGTCGCCAAAGTACATACCGCGTAGCTGCGGTAAGGTGACATGCGATTCATCGACGATCATCAGGAAATCGTCGGGAAAGAAGTCCAGCAAGGTGTAGGGCGGTTCCCCAGGTTTTTTGCCTGAGAAGTAGCGGGCATAATTTTCGATACCGGGACAGTGGCCGACCTCCAACAGCATCTCGATGTCGAAATTCGTTCGAGCGGTTAGCCGCTGTTCTTCCAGCAATTTGCCTTGTGCCCGCAGCTCTTCGCGGCGCGCTTCCAGATCCTGACGAATCTGCTCAACGGCTTCCTTAATGCGTTCCTCGGGAGTGACGAAGTGCTTGGCCGGATAGATGTACAGTTCGTCCTGTTCCCGCAGGGTTTCGCCAGAGGTGGGATGAATGATGGCCAGCCGTTCGATCTCGTCGCCGAATAGTTCGATGCGTAGAGCAAACTCCTCGTAGGCAGGCCAGACCTCAACGGTATCGCCGCGTACTCGGAAAGTGCCGCGTGTAAAGGCCACGTCATTCCGTTGATACTGAATGTCTACTAGTCGCAATAAAAGATAATAACGATCGACAATCTCTGATTTAGTCAGATAGACCATCATCCGTTTGTAATCGCTGGGGGATCCTAGGCCATAGATGCACGACACGCTAGCGACGATGATTACGTCCTCGCGGCTGACCAGAGCGGAGGTCGCTGCCAACCGCAGGCGATCGATGTTTTCGTTGATGAGAGCATCTTTCTCGATGTAGATGTCGCGCTGAGGAATGTAGGCTTCTGGTTGGTAGTAGTCATAATAGCTGACGAAGTAATGGACGGCGTTCTTGGGAAAGAAGCCGCGAAACTCTTTGTATAACTGGGCCGCTAGTGTCTTGTTGTGAGCCAGGACCAGAGTCGGCTTGCCGAGTTTCTCGATGATCCAGGAAGCGACCGCGGTCTTCCCAGTGCCTGTAGCTCCCATCAACACCTGGACCGCTTTGCCTTCGGAAAAACCGCGCAGGATAGAGGCAATTGCTTTGGGTTGGTCTCCCGCAGGGCGAAACTTGCTAACCATTTCGAACCTGGCGGCCATGTCTTCACTCCTTCACGGTCACATACGGTTTGATCTTCGCGAAGGTTTTCGTTCCAATCCCTTTTACCTTCAAAAGATCTTCAATAGCGACAAATGGCCTGGCCTCGATGATGCGACGTGCGAGAATGGGACCGACTCCCGGAAGCTGGACTAGCTCGGCTTCGCTAGCATTGTTGAGATCCAAGAGTTCGTTGGGCGATTCTTTTCTGATCGATCGACTGTCTTCTTCCAGGTTAGGTTTGGCGCGCACCACGCGCGGCGGCAGTGACTCGGGATCGACGCAGACGTGCGGTTGCAACTTGCGAAACGTTTCTGAGCCAATGCCGGGGATCGAGCGAAGTTCCTCAACAGAACGAAATGGCCGATGCTCGAGAATACGTTTGGCCAACACCGGACCGATGCCGGGCAGCAGACACAAATCAATCTCGTCGGCCTGATTCAGGTCGACCGGCGCTCGCTGAAGCGGCAAGGGTTGAGTGCTAAATCGTGTCAGACCATAACCACGCCAAGCTATAAGAGCCAATCCGACTGAAGCAAGTATCGCCATGCACCACTGTGCGCCAGGGGGCCACACGGGAGGATCAGGAAGTGAAGAAGCCATCGAGGAACGCAGGGAACCGGCTTGGATCTGCTGCGAAGGGCCGGTCATAACTGAATCACTCCTGTGGATCAGTCACACTTGAACTCATTGTAGTCGTTGTCGCTGAACCCGCAAACTCCACAGGCTCGACGAGCAGATTAATCACGCGGTAAGGTCAGGACGACGTAGCGACACCAGCGATGCAGTGTGGGTACCTGACGCAACAACCGATCGTCACACCAAGCCAACGCGCGCACTAACGGTCCTTGACCCAGCACGCGACCAGCCATCGAGAGGAGCTGATAGCCTTGCACCTGCAAGCGTGGAAAGTGTTCACGGAGTGTGTCCAGCTGTGACGCACGCAAGGGCCGCTCATCACGAGTGCGCGATTTGCCAGGATAAGGCAGGCGCTGACGAGCCCACTCCAAGAGCGGATTTTCTCCCCAGGGTTCAGCGAAAACTGCAACGCCGCCGGGCCGCAATACACGGTGGATCTCATGGGCAACCGTATCGAGGTGCAGATGATGCAAAATGGCATTGCCCCAGATGCGATCGAACGAAGCATTAGTAAAGGGGAGACGCTCAGCGTCGGCTTGCACCAACTCTAGTTTCACTCCGTTGCGGTGCGCACGTCGTTGCGCTTCGGCGAGATACCCCGATGACAAATCGAGGGCGGTCACCCGTGCGCCGACTCGGGCAAAGACGATGGCAGCCATCGCATGGCCACAACCCAGATCCAGTAAGTCGCAATTGCGAATCTCGCCTAGTTTTTCAATCGCGGGTCGAATCCAGGATTCGTGCTCTAGATAGGTTTCGTTCGAGAAAGCAAGATCCGCTTCACGGAGACGTTCGGCTCGTTCGTGAGCTTGCTGGTCGTGAAAGCGAATCTCTTCGAGCAATCGATCGCTGGCTTCCATGCACAGATCACTTTCTAGATCGGTTTAGGGGGTCTTGTTAGCTTGATTGACCTGATTTAACAGTCGCTGAAACCCTTCGTATTTACGAAGAAAGTCTAAATCTTTGTCTTCGCGCAGAGCAGAACGATACTCCTCTTGGTCAAAAAATTTGAGCAGTCGTGCTTGCTCCAGGTACTGAATCGCTAGCTTGACGTAGCGTTCAGTTAATTTCGTTCGCTCCATCGGAGCGAGTTGGGCATTGACGGAAGCGGCCTGAGCCGACAGCGAACCGACGCAGGCCATGTCGAAGAGAATTGTTCCGCGCGATTCAGCGGAACCACGGCTCTGTTGGATTAACTCTTCGGCTAATTGCATGGCCTGGTAATGATTGCCGCTCCACGCTAGCGCGAAGCAGCGATCACGACGAATCATGTTGTATTCGGGATCCCCAGGAGCGGTTAGTTTTAGAGCCTTGTCGAGATAGGCCAATCCTTGAAGTGGCTCTTTCAGAGCAAGAGTAAGCAACTCTCCCAACCCCCAGTAAGCGCGCATGCGAAGTGGAGTGATCTCGAAATGCTCACTCTGTTGCGAACTCAATTTCTCTAGCAACGCAATTGCTTTAGTATACCAATCGCGGGCTTCCAGGGACCGAGTTTCCTGTTTTTGTAGGGAGCGTGCCAGACTGACGTAAGCCGTGGCTTGATCAATTTGCCCCTCGATGGGATCGATGTAGTATTTTTCAAAGATTCCCACTGCTTGCCGCTGGAGTTGGATCCCTTGGTCAAACTGTTCCTTGTGCATGGTGAGCAAATGGCCTTTGGCCAACAGTGCCCGAGCCTGGTCGATCTGAAACTCGATCACTTCCGGTTCGTCTTTGCAGACGACTTCCAAAGTTTGTAGAGCCTGCTCTACATGATTCAGCGCATCGGAAAGCAACCCTTCCTGCTCTAGCAATCTCGCCAGGTACAAGCGAGTTCGTGCATGATTGGCGCGATGATCGCTGTTGGTGGGGAAGAAATGAATAAGTTTTTCACGATAAAAAAGAGATTCTTTATAATAATTTAAGGCTTCTGGCACGGTCTCCGGGATGCGAGAGTGGAGTTCGCCCAGGTTTTGGTAGGCGGAGGCCAAGGCCGCGTTATACTGTTGATTACGCGGCTCTTTTTCTACCAGTTTCAGGAGCTTGAGCCTGGCTTGGTCAAGCAGACTTTTGGTACGGTGGAAATCATTTCGGTGCAATACTCCGAGATTGATGTAAGTGCCAGCTAGATCAAATTGATACTCCGCATGATCCGGATGTTGTAGGGCAAGTTGTTCACGCACCTGTAAGGCCTGCTCATACGATTGCTTGGCCTCGTGACCCGATTGTAGAGTGCCGAGATTATTCAGCGTGCGTCCGAGATTGACTTGATAATCTCGATCTTCTGGGAAATCGTGAAGTAGTTTCTTGAAAATATCGCGAGCATCCTGATAAGCTTTAATCGCTTCTTCCTTTTTGCCGATCTTGTCGAGAATTACCGCAATGCGAAATTGATTGTCCGCATAGTCTTCGTCAATGGAATCATCGTTGGGTTTGCGATAGCGAGCTTCTTTGTAGAACTCCAGAGCCTTCTCCAGCAGTTCCTTGCGCACCCCGCGCATCTTAGATTGCTGGAGCTGCGGATTCTCTGTGGCGACGACGAAACATTCCTTGATCGCCTTCTGTGCAAATCGCAAATTTCGATCTGCAATGTCGCCCTTAATTTTGGTCAAGGCTCGTTCCTGATTGACGGCATACAAACCGACCGTCAAGCCGATCAAGGCAGTGACCATCAACACGGTGGTGGCATAGACCAATGTGCGATGGCGTCGCGTCCAACGGCTGACACGATCGAGGAACGGTTCACGGTAGGCGTAAACGGGTTCATCGGCCAGCCAGCGCTCTAGATCCGAGGCCAGTTGATTTGCGGTGGCGTAGCGATCCTCGGGATGAAAAGCCATCGCTTTCAGTACGATCGCCTCCAGAGGTGGGGGAATCCAGCGCTGGACCTGTCGCGGGGGCGGAAAGGAGTGCCGCTGGACCTGCTTTAACACGTCAGCTGCTCGTCCCGTAAAGGCAGGTACGCCGGCTAGCAAGTTATAGAGCGTAGCACCAAGGGAGTAAACATCTGAAGCAGGTCCGACCAGGTCAACACGTCCCATAGCCTGTTCGGGCGGCATGAACGCGGGCGTTCCGACGGCTTGCCCTAGCATGGTGGCTTCCGTGGAATGCGAGGACTGAGGATGGACCGGCAGTTCCATCGAGTCTGGCGTCATGGGTTGATCAAAGGCTTTGGCCAAGCCCCAGTCCACGACCAGCGTTTCGCCATACGGTCCCAGCATGATGTTGGATGGCTTGATGTCGCGATGGATCACGCCGCGTGCATGAGCATAGGCAATGGTGTTACAAACCGCGATAAAGCGAATCAACAAACCTCGCAATTGCAAGGCTCGTTCTGAGGGATCGTAATTCTCCTTGAATCTCGCGTGAAAGTTCTCAATGGCATCGTGTAGGCTTTGGCCCTTGATGAATCGCATCGTGTAGAAAGGGCGACCATCGGCGTGGGCCCCTAAACTGTAGACCGGCACCACACCTGGATGTTCCAAACTTCCAGTGATCTCGGCTTCAAGAATAAACCGCGCACGGCTGTCAGGAAGATTGGCGTAGGGTTCTTGAATCTCCTTTAGAGCGACCTCGCGGTTGAGTTCCTCGTCCTGAGCGACGAAAACTTGCCCCAGGGCTCCGCGTGCATGAGGTCGCACAATCCGATAGCGGTTCCGCGCGGACTGTACTGGAAAAGCTAGGGGAGGACCGTCCCCTTGAGCCTGAAGCGTGGAATGGAAGGGTAACGTCCCCTGATCCTTGGCCAGAGTTGGCATCGCCAAGTTCCAGAGATCTGCAGGTATTGGTCGGTAAGCACAGGCCGCTTCCAATCCCCGCGACACGTCCATGCCATATTGGGAGAGATACTCGCGAAACAGTTCATCCAGTAACGAGCGTCGACGAGGCGGTAACGCCTGCTGTTCAACGAGCAATTGAGCCAACGAGCGATTACGTTCCTCACGCCAAGCGATCAGCGCAACTTGGAGATCCTCTCGACTAACAAAATTCAGTTGCAGGGCCAACACCCCATACAAGAGTTCTCGTTTGGCGTCAGTGGGAAGGTCAGCACGTGCCATTACGCGAGTTCCTCGGGCGGGCAGCCTAGTGTCAGTCGGCTGTCCAACCTGATTGTACCACTCTAGATCCGATTGCGCGAAGCTATCCCAAATGTGGTACAATCCTTGCGGCACTTCCAAATACTTCAATTGCCAAGGGGTTCTCTTCGGAGCCAACGATGCGCCGCCTATTGGACTGGACAATCAGCGGTTTGGAACTGGTCATTGCTGTGGTACTGCTGGTGTTCGCCTGGCAGCTACCTGGACGTGAAGAGGTCGAAGAACTGTCGGAGCGGCTCGGCTCGGTTACTCGTGATGCCGGAGTTCAGATCCGCAATCTGCGCGATGAGTGTGCCCGGCTGCGTCAACGACAACCCGAATTAGAAACCTTGGCCAGTCGTCTGGAAAAACAGATCCGAGCCGTTGGCACGAATCTGCAAGGGCATTCGCTCAACGGCGAAGGACTAGCGGCCATGTCGGAATCGCTGGGGCAGATCGCCGAAGGACTGGAGGGCATCGGAACCTCATTAGATGCAAATGGAGTGGCGAATATCGCCAAAGGGTTGGGAGCGACCGCGGTTTATTTGGAGGAGAAGCTAATGCCGGTCTCCGCCGCCGCCGCCGCTTCTCTAGAAAAAGCCGCCACTGGACTGAAGACCGATGCCACTCGACTCGCCAAGTTACTACAGGAAAAACCCACCGATTTCAAAGCCGTCAAGCTGATCCTTGACCAACTCGCGCGTTTTGAGGAAGGACTTGGACGCATGTCCAACGTCACGCAAGTCGAGAACTTCGAGAAGATGCGCACGGGAATGGAAGGACTGCATACGGCGCTGAACTCTGGAGCTGAGCAAGTTGATCACATGGGCACCTTCAAGCTTCCGCAGATGAGCTTCCGTGGCTTGGTTCCCTCGGTGGTCGAGAAAGACTTTTGGCCCAACGCGAAAACTGTCGCCGAGGGCATGCGGAAAGCGGCCAAGGGCTGTGAGGCAGCTGGCAAGGAGATGGAATCGTTCAACAAGGAGTTGCCCAAATTTTCCGCTTCACTCAAGCAGAGTCAGAAAGTCGTTGCTTCGATACGCGAGGTGCTGACCAAGGCCATCGAACAAGAGGAAATGCTGGAACCTCTGTTGCGTCGTCTGCCCAAACAACTCGCACAGCTCACCGAGGATCTGCCGCGATTGACCGAGGAATTAGCCAAGATTTTACGCGAGACCGACAAACTCAAAGAAATCGCCACCGCCATGCGACAGGCTGAGAAGAGTATGCAGATCGTTGTCGAGCGTTGGCCCGAACTGCGCAAAGGACTCGAAAAATCCTCGCTACTACTACGTCAAACTCGCAAGCAATTGAACACCGTTCTAGCACGACGGGACGAGTTCGAGGAGATGATCAATCAGTCGGTGCAGCTTACGACGATGTTCGCGGCAGCGCTGCCGCTACTGATCGGCAATCTCGAGTCTGGCTTGGAACGGCAGGAGAACTCCCTGCACGAACTCGGTCAGAGCATCGATCGCGTGGCAGAAACCATTCCCGCAGCGTCCAGCACGGCAAAGCGCTTGTTGACCATTACACGATGGTTGTTGACTCTGGTCTCTCTGATGGTGGCGTTGCATGCCGCCTATGTCCTCCTAGGCGAGAGACGACGCTTGTCATGACAAACTAGCACGGTAGGGACACCTGTTGCGGTTTTCGCTACAACATCATGACACTAAAACGAGTGTTTTATAGTTTGCCGTCTAGTCAGAGGGAAGCTGATGCGTGTGACATCTGAAGGTAGAGGTGGATTCACCCTGATCGAACTGCTGGTGGTGATTGCGATCATCGCAGTGCTGATTGGGTTGTTGCTTCCTGCGGTGCAGAAAGTGCGCGAGGCGGCAAGTCGGACACGCTGTTCAAATTCCCTGCGTCAGCTGGGAATTGGCTTGCTCAACTACGAAAGCGCGCATGGCTATTTGCCGTCCAGTGGACAGGGAACAAATTATGCCACCAATCCTCCCTCAGTAGCGTTTGATCTGCACTCCACCTTCACGCAGTTGCTACCGTATGTGGAACAGAAGAATATTTACCGGATGTTCGATCTGAGCCGAGCCTACAACGCCACCCCGGGGAATCAGGCAGCGGCTCGAAACGTCATCTCCATTCTGATCTGTCCAACCAATCCGTTGCGTTCTCAACCGGTCGACTCTCAAGGGTATGGATGTACTGACTACGCGCCGGTTTACTATGTCGATATCGATCCGCTCACAGGGCTACGGAATCGATTCACTCGCGCGGACGGAGGGCTGATTCTGGGTAGGTCAACCGTACTCTCCATCACGGATGGCACGAGTAATACCATTGCCATCGCGGAGGACGTGGGGCGGAACGAATCGATGACGATGATATACCCCGACCCAGTAGGCGGTTTGCGGCAAGTGCATCGCTGGGCGGAGCCGGACTGTGCCATCGGCGTCTCGATGGGGATCAACAACAACCGCACGCCGTTCGGTGGCCCGGCCAGTTGCCTCTGGAGCGTGAACAACTGTGGTCCCAATGAGGAAATCTTCAGTTTTCATCCCGGCGGGGCACAGGTACTCTTCTGCGATGGACATGTCGCCTTTCTCAACGAGTCGCTCGATCCGCGTGAACTACGCAAGCTCATCACGCGCAACGGTGGCGAAATCGCTCGTGTTGATTGATCCTACCATGGGTGACTGCTCGATCCCTCAAGCGACAAGCGAACTCTCGGTTTAGCCAACGTAACCGACTTAATAGCGCGGCATGGTGGGATCAATGCGCGTGGCCCAAGCATGGATTCCGCCGCTGAGATTGTGCAGCTTTGTGAAGCCTAGCTGCGAAAGATAGGCAATCGCGTGCTGACTGCGAATGCCGTGATGACAGATCACTACCCATTCCTTCTGAGGGTCCAGCTCACTGTGCCGATGCGGCAACTCCCCCAGTGGAAGCAAGACCGAACCGGGAAGATGACAGAGATTCCACTCCTCCGGCTGACGCACATCCAGCAGAGCTAACTGTTCGCCGTTGTCCAGCCGTGCTTTTAGCTCTTCCACACTTATCTGACGCATCGATGGAGACTCCTCACATAAACCACGGAGAACTGACTCCTTCCGCTCAGTAGCGCACACCACGCAGGGCTGACGCCCTCCGCTGGGATCGGAGTAAGCGTTTCGTCTGAGCGGAGGACGTAAGTCCTCCGTGATTGTCACGACACACGGAGAGCTGACACCCTCCGCTAGGACGAGTCGCCTCCGGGCGGAGGAAACGAGAAAGCGACTTCTCATGACGCTTTAATCGTCGTTCGATTAGCATTTATATAAGCGGGTAGTTCACCCGTGGACGCAAGAGAGTGGCTGGGGACGAGTCTGATCGGTACCCCAACTCGTCTCCGCCACGGTCTCTTAACTCTCCCAGTTAGCCCGAAAGGCTGATCTCACCTGGAGGTCTGCTACAATGATACAAACCGGGCATCAACCTCCCACCTCGTCGAACGTGTCGGTTGGCCCCAATGATCTCTCTCGACTTGGAGCAACTGCCACTCGTTCAGACGTTTCTGCTCCGTCGGAGATCACGTCCATGCGCGTGCTACTCGTTGAAGATCACAAACCTTTACTCCGAGCGCTTCGCCAAGGGTTGGAAGAAGAAGGATTTGCTGTGGATGTCGCCCAGGATGGAGAAGAAGCCGACATCAAAGCTCGCAACACCGCTTATGACGTCATTGTGCTCGATGTGATGCTGCCTAAAATCGATGGGTTGACGCTGCTGGAACGCTGGCGACGAGATGGGCTGAAGACCCATGTGCTGATTCTGACAGCTCGTGGCAGTGTTGAAGACCGTGTCAAAGGGTTGGATCTGGGAGCCGATGACTATCTGACCAAACCGTTCGAGTTGGAAGAGTTGCTGGCCCGGGTCCGGGCGTTGATCCGTCGGGATTATCAGAGCAAAGACCCGGTGATTCGGATTCACGACCTGGAAATCGACACTGCCTCGCGCACGGTCAAACGGGCTGGACAAGCGATCGCTCTGACGCCGCGTGAGTATTCCTTGCTGGAGTTTCTCGCCTATCATCGAGGCAAGGTCGCTACTCGCACGATGATTTGGGAACATCTCTACGACGAGCAGGATGAGAGTACCTCCAACGTCGTCGACGTCTACATTCGTTACCTGAGAAACAAGATCGATAAAGGCTTCGACCCACCATTGATTCTGACTCGCTGGGGCGAAGGGTACATGCTGAGAGGCGAAGACTGAGTCATGCGCTCGATCCGCCTGTCGTTACTGGTTTACTTTTTACTGCTGTTGACGGCGGGCCTGGGGGTGGCGTCGTTACTGGCGTACAACATTATAGAAAGCACTCTTCGAGCCCGAGAGGAGGCCGCCAGCGCTCTGGTCAAGGCTCGCTATGAAGAGCTGTGCCAGGAGGCCCGTACTCAAATTTACGAGCGGATGTTGGCCACCGCGCGTTCGCTAGCAGGACGGGTTCGGCCCCGCTTTCGTGGACCACGAGATTCGATCCCCCACACGCACAGTGCCGTTTTGGGAATGTTGGGAGCCAATCTCGCTCCTAATGCGCACATGCTGGCTCCACAATTGTGGTGGTTGGCTCAGGGCTATCCCTACCGCGACAGCCGTGGTTGGCCGCGAGTCACCGATCTGCAAACCTATATCTGGCGGCGCGACTTGGTAATCCTTAGTCTCGGCGATGAAGTCGAACTGGACGAAGATCATAAATTCCCACGCATCTCCTGGTACATTCAGACCAACAACTGGGGCATGCCGTTACCTCCACGCGGCGAATTGAACTTGCCCGATGAGGCGGACTTCGCGCCGGAGGAGCGTGTCTACTGGGAACCCGACGAGATCGTACTCCCTGATGGTCACAAGGTCTGTCGTGTGCGTTTCCGCACTGTGCTGACGCTGCAGGATGGTGGTTGGCCGGCACCTCCTCCCCGGCGCGGCGGAGGCGGAGTCGCTAGCTCGTCGCCCCGTCCTGGGTCCTCTTCGACAAGTGGCTCGTTTGGCTCCAACCCTCGCTCGAAGGAGCTTCTGCCCAAACCAGCTCTAATTATTCAATGTGCTGCTCGTGCCAGCGACCTCGAAGAATCGCTGATTCCCTTCCGTGAGCAACGCGACGAGGATCTTGCCCGGATTCGTAGCGAGACCGCCGAATCTTTGCGGCATCAACGCCAACTGTTATTGCTAATCTTCGGACTAACCTTCGGAGCTACTGTGCTGGGTTGTGTCGGGCTGGTTTGGCTGGGACTACTGCCGTTGCATCGGTTGTCGGATGCTGTCAGCGAAATCTCGCCGAAGAACTTCACCCTGGCCATCAATGCCAAGCAACTGCCCACGGAATTGCAACCAATTGCAGAACGATTGGAAGCCACTCTCGATCAGCTTAAACGCGCCTTCGCCCGAGAGAAGCAAGCCACCGCCGACATCTCGCATGAACTACGGACACCATTGGCGGCTTTGTTGACCACGCTTGAACTAGCACTACGACGCGATCGCTCAGCCGAGCAGTATCGTGAGATGCTCCAGGAGTGTCACACCAGTGCCACTCACATGCATCAGATCGTCGAGAGGCTGCTGACGTTGGCCCGACTCGATGCTGGAGTCGACCGTTTGCGTGCCCGGGTCATTGATGTCAGCGATTTGGCCGAACAGTGTGCCACCGTAGTTCGGCCTCTGGCCGAGGCGCGGGGATTGCGACTGTCTGTAGTCAACGCTTGTCCTTCGCAACGCGACAACGAACCGTTCGTTCATACCGATCCGGACAAACTCCGTGAAGTGCTGAGCAATCTGCTGCATAACGCCATCCAGTACAACCGACCCCAAGGCGCGATCGATCTGGTGGTAGGACGCGAAAACGGCCAAGTCTGCGTTGAGGTTCGCGATACCGGAATTGGCATCGCTCCAGAAGCTAAAGATCGCATCTTTGAGCGGTTCTATCGAGCCGATCCCTCGCGTGCTTGCGATGGACTGAACGCGGGATTGGGACTAGCGATCGTCAAGGAGTATGTCGATCTAATGGGGGGTAGGATCAGCGTTGAAAGCGCGCCGGGTCAGGGAAGTACGTTTCGAGTCGAGCTACCAGTACACAGCCCAGCGTCCGCCGCCTGAGGAGTGATGTCAGCATGCCAGTGATGACGACCGTGCGCCGCAAGAAAGCTCCCTCACCCAACTCGCGGATGCGGGCAGCCTGGCGCAACGATCCCGACGTGCGATTGATGCAGCGCGTCAAAGCCGGTGATAATGACGCGTTCTCGCAACTTCAACAACGCTACGCCGCCCGGATCTTCGGTTATTTGTATCGTCAGCTGCGAGATCGCTCCGAAGCCGAGGACTACACTCAGGAAGTGTTCCTTCGTCTGTACCGCTCTCGGCTGCGTTATGAGCCGCGTGCTCGTTTTGCCACCTGGATCTTTCACATCACTCAGAATGTCGCTCGCAACGCGCTGCGCTCTCGGCGACGCCATCCATCGGTCAACCTCGATCCGGTGATATCGACCAGTCAACAACTGTTTGAAGTGATGCTCTGTGATCGAGGCGATTCGCCGTCTCGACCGCTGGAGCGCGACGAGATTGCCGGTGTGGTTCGCGCTGCCGTCGCCGAACTAGCGCAACGGCAACGCGAAGCGGTGGAGTTGCACCAGTTCCACAACCGCACCTACGCTCAGGTGGCCGAGGAACTGGACATGACTCCAAAAGCAGCCAAGAGTCTTCTCTATCGCGCCCGCAATCAGCTGCGTGAGGTACTGACTCCGTTCATGTCCTGAACGCTAGCCAATATGGTCGAATGTCCCTACGATGTTAGGTGGATACCCTCTCCGAAAGGTAACATCGCGGCATCGTGACGACGACTCTGCTTCCATTCACCGATTATTCCTCTCGATTAAGTCGCCTTCGTGACGCTGTCGCTGGAGTGCTGCTGGGCAAACCGGAAGGGATTCAGTTAGCTCTTGTCGCTCTCCTCGCTGAGGGTCATTTGCTCATTGAGGATGTACCAGGGATTGGTAAAACGCTGCTGGCCAAAGCGCTGGCTCGCAGTCTGGGTTGCACCTTTCATCGCATCCAGTTTACGCCGGATCTGTTGCCTTCCGATTTGCTGGGCACGAGTGTCTACCATCAAGCAACGGGGCAGTTCGTCTTTCAACCGGGGCCGCTCTTTGCTCAGGTGGTGCTGGCCGATGAAATCAACCGTGCCACACCACGAACCCAGTCTGCCTTACTGGAAGCCATGAGCGATCGGCAGGTGTCTCTGGATGGGCAGACGCATACGCTAGGCCCGCCATTCTTCGTGTTGGCCACGCAGAATCCTTACGAGTTCGAGGGCACTTATCCGTTGCCGGAAAGCCAGCTCGATCGTTTTCTGATCCGCATTCGGCTGGGCTATCCCGATCGGAAGGCGGAGAAGTTGATTCTCGATGGGCACCGCGACGGAGAGCCAGTAGATAAGCTCGCTCCAGTATGGACTGGTGAGGAGGTCGCTGCGTTGCAACAGGCGGTGCGACAGGTACGTGTTGAGGACAGTTTGTCGGACTATCTGCTAGACATTCTCGAGGCAACCCGCGATCATGCAGAGATCCAATTGGGGGCCAGCACTCGTGCCGGACTGGGATTGTACCGTGCCAGTCAGGCGCTGGCTTTGATCGAAGGACGCGACTACGTCATTCCTGATGATATTAAACGCTTGGCTCGTCCGGTACTGGCGCATCGTATTCTGGTACGTCGAGCCAGGGCCAATCAGGCCGACGCCGCTGGCCAAATCATCGATACCATCGTCCGACAAACACCTGTTCCAAGTTGATCCTCTAGTTCTGACGAGAGCTGCTCGTGTCTGACACTGCCGACTCGCTTCGCCGTGCCCATTGGACCGGATGGCGTCCTACGCACGAGGGACGTTACTGGCTGGGGATCGTGGTTATTCTCTTGACGGTCGGCATCGTCAAGAACATCAATCTGCTCACGCTGGTGGGCTTCGTGATGTTGGCCATCATCGCCCTAAGCAGTCTGGTGGTGGGGCGTCGTCTCAAATGGCTCGAAGGTCGTCGGGTGCTGGAAGAAACGATATTGGCTGGCTCGCCCACGCGGTTGGAAGTTCGCCTGACTAATTCCTCGACGAAACCAATCCGAGCTGTCCGATTGGAGGATGGCGGCGAGGCGCATCAGTTTGGCTGGTATCTGGATAAAATTGATCCTAAAAATCGGCAAAATTTTCTTACCGAGGTCACTCTACCTCAACGCGGCTGGTACAACTTCGCCCCGCTTGCGGCGATCAGTTCGTACCCATTCGGGCTGTGGCAGCGACGGGTATTCATCGGTACTCCGACTCGTGTTCTGGTTCTGCCCCGGCCGGGAAAACTGCAGCGCGATCGCCTGCGCCAGTACTTGAGGGGGCGCGACCCCTACGGGGAACGGATTCGACGACATGGTTGGCGGCACGAAACCGCTCAGGCGGATTTTCACGGTCTGCGGCCGTTTCGCCTCGGAGACAGTCCGCGCTGGATTCACTGGCGGACCAGTGCCCGCCGAGGCGAATTGATGGTCCGCGAGTTTGAGGACATCCCCGGCGAGGATCTGTTGTTGGTGCTCGATAGCGCTGAGGGGAGTGAACAAGTGGAGGCGTTGATCAGTCTGGCTGCTACCATAATCTGGGAGTGGAATCAACGTCGGGGGGATCGCTTCCTGCTTGGTCTAGGCGGCGAACCTGCCGAGTTGCACGACGGTCTGACGGGACCGGAACATCTGCGTGCCTTGCTGGAACGCCTCGCCTTGTTACCTCGCGATAACCTGGGGCCGGCTCCTGTAGCGCTGCTGTCCGAGGCGATTCCTCCCACGGTAGCCGTTGTCGTGCTTAGTCTGGGCGAAACGGATCTGACCGCGCAAGTCGAGGCTCGGCTACATCGCCCGGTGACATTGTTGATCCCAGAACAACTCGAAGGTTCGGGAGTGTATACTCCGCCATGACTCGTTCACGAACTGCAAACTTTTTCTCGCATCTGACCTTGGCCTTCGCTGGACTCGCTCTCGCCGTCTCGGAGATTGACTTCATTCCCGAGATGATTGTTCTAGTGCTGATCTACCTAGTGTTCCTGGTTCTAGCTTATCACCTGAGTAGTCGATGGACCTTGCCAGGTTGGTCGATCAACATGCTGGGATTGCTCATCGCTTTTGTGGTCAGTGTTTGGATCGCGGTGCGACTCGGAGATGCGGAGACGAGTCTCTGGCAACAGGAGGTGCCATTCCTGGTAGCGGTTGTGCCGTACTTTGGACCGTTGTTGATGGCGTTAACTATCGTTCGACTGTTTTGCCCACGTGGGCGGAGTGATTTCTGGGTGATCCAAGGGTTGGGACTGCTTCAGATTTGTCTAGGCTGTGTGCTGGCGGCGGGATCGTGGTTCGGTTGGCTGCTGCTGGCGTATCTACTCAGTGCCCTGTGTACCCTGGCCACCCAAGAGCGACAGAGCCAGCTGCACCGCTCTGACTTGCTGCTACCGACAAAATCAGAAGCTGGAGTATGGAACGAGCGACTCCGCTGGTTGGGCTTCAGTGCCCGCTGGACCGTGGCGGTGGGACTGGTGGCGCTGCCGCTGTTCCTGCTGACGCCACGAACAGATAATCCAGACTGGGATCCGTGGAGCCGTTTCGGCTTCCGGCAGCCGGATCATGTGGTAGCACGCACCGGGTTTAGCGAGGAAATCGATCTGACAAAGTCTAGTAGTCTTGAAGAGGACAACTCTGTTGCCTTCACCGTTCACGTCACAGATTTTGAAGGAAACCCCGTTCGTGGACTAGCTCTGGATACGCGCTGGCGTGGCATTGTGCTGGATCGTTACGACAATGGTCGCTGGAGCAGTAGCCTAACCTGGTCTCGACCAGCCCTAGTCTCTCGCGGCTTGATGCAGCATCTGGACGAAGCCCCCGATCTACTCCGCTTTGATTTCAAGGTTCCTGGTCGCGCGGGCGGACTGTTTCTCGCCGAACCGCTTCGCCTCGGCCCAACGGTGGACGTGCTGCCGGTCTGGACCACAAACACCAACAAGGGACCGGCTCGTGTGCATACCCTATTTTATGAGGATCAGGGCACGATCTCTCCGCTGATTCCGCCCAGCAGCCTAGCCCGAGGCGAGTACCGCTACTCTCAGCTGGTGCCACGTAATCCGCGCGAGCGAACCCGATCTGATCGGAATCGAGGCGACTACTTGCAGCAGATCGTCCGCAATCATCCGCTGCGAATGGAGGCCTGGACGCGGGACCGACTGTTGTTGCTGACGGCCAACGTCCCGCGCTACCAAGCGTTGCATCAGGCGGTAAGGGCAAATATCCGTACCGCCGATCCGCTGCCCCCACAATACTGGGAGCCGGTCGCTCGCCTATTGAGCGACCATCTCGCTTATTCCGGACAATATGGCTACAGTATGTCCTACTCTCCAGCAGGAGAAGACGCTGATCCGGTCTTGGACTTTTTGCTTCACGTCCGTAGCGGACCTTGCGAACGCTTCGCCACTGCGTTGACTTTGATGTTGCGAGCGGTGGGAATCCCGGCCCGAGTGGTTAAAGGGTTTCGTGGTCTGGACGAGGGGAACGACGGCAATTATCAAATTCGTAATTCCTACGCCCATGCCTGGGTGGAAGCAATGGTGCTGGCGGAGGACACCGAGGAACTCCACTTTGACTGGGTTTCGCTCGACCCTACCCCAGAGAACAGTTTTAATCCGAGCAGATCGGATCCCCTGAATCGCCTCTGGGCGCTGCAACAGAGCAGCCAAGCGCTCTGGCAAGAGTTGATCGTCGGCTACAATCCAGTCAAGCAGGCCGATCTCTGGAATGAACTGTTTGCCAGCCGACGCTGGATTTTGCTGGCTCCGTGGGTGGGGCTGGGGTTGGTGGTTTTGCTGGGCAGTATGCTCTGGCAGCGTCGTCGCCGCGCTCCCACCCACCAGAGGGGAATAGCGGGACTGTATCAACAGTTGATCGATACTCTAAATGATCGTTTGCAGCTGACCGCGCGGTCTGACGAAACGCCGCGTGAACTGGCTCAACGTGCCCGAGAAGTGCTTTGCCGTCGCGAAAGAGTCGCCATCTTAGCTGAGCTTCCCGAGCAAGTCGTCGAACTATACTACGCCGCTCGGTTTGGCAGTCGCTTCCCACTCCAAGCAGATCTGGCCCTGTTGCGCACTCGTTTACGCCAACTAGACGAAGGATTGCAGGCGACGGGTTGAGTGGACTTCTGGATTTGCCTACGATGAACAAGAAATCTTCCTTGGGTTAGTGAGTTCAGCTATGTCGTTTGAACCTCATTCTTCTTGGCCGCCACGTCGTCCTCCTGCCACCAACGTGGCACCTTGGTTTCTGGTTCTGTTGTTGGTTTCGATTTTGTTGGTTGGTGGGTGGTTCGCTAACCAGGCTTGGCAACGTTTCAGCTACGCCCGCTACGCCGCCGAGGCCCAACCTCGCCCCGTTGTCCCCCGCGGAGAACTCACCGATCTAGAGCAAACCAACATTCGCATCTATAAAGAAGCGCGAATGTCCGTGGTCCACATCACCACTCTCGCCGTCCGTACCGATTTCTTCCGCCAATCATTCGAAGTGCCCGAAGGAACTGGCTCCGGCTTCATCTGGGACGAGAAGGGACACGTCATCACGAACTATCATGTGATTCGCAACGCCTCCTCGGCCAAGGTAACGCTGTCCGATCAGTCGACTTACAATGCTCGTTACGTCGGCGGGGCCCAGGACAAGGATTTGGCCGTGTTGCTCATCGACGCTCCGCGCAACAAACTCAAGCCGATTGCCATCGGCTCTAGCGACGACTTGCAAGTTGGTCAGCTGGTCTACGCTATTGGCAATCCGTATGGCTTCGATCAAACGCTGACGACTGGCATCATCAGTGCCCTAGGACGCGAACTACCTGTCGAACGAGACAGCACCACGCTCAAGAACATGATTCAAACCGATGCCGCCATCAATCCCGGGAATTCCGGCGGTCCGCTGCTGGACTCTGCAGGTCGGCTCATTGGGATCAACACAGCGATCTACAGCCGCTCGGGCGCTTCGGCGGGCATCGGCTTCGCCATCCCCGTGGACGAGGTCAATCGCGTTGTGCCGCAGCTGATTCGACATGGCCGAGTGATTCGTCCTAGCCTACAGGCTAAGCTCGCTTCCGATCAACTAGCGCGAGAACTTGGCGTTCGCGAAGGAGCCCTGGTGATTCGTCCCATCGAAGGCGGAGCAGCTCACAAGGCCGGGTTACGGCCAAGCTATCGCGAGTTCGACGGACGAGCCGTACTTGGCGACGTGATTGTCGCCGTCGACAACAAGCGAGTAAAACGGCTCCGCGATCTATTCGATCATTTAGAGAATTACAAGGTCGGCGATGTCGTTGAATTAACTATCGTTCGCGACGAGGAGCTTCTCAAAGTCAAAGTGACGCTCGGCCCTGGCGACTGATCGCGCTGGGCAGTGGCAAGCCGCGCAGAAACTCCTTAGTGATGGTCGTTAACCCCGCTCCCATTGCCCGAGCGACGAGCTGCTCCACGACGTGCTGGCCTACGCTTGCGCTGTTGAGATAGGCTTCCAACCTTTCCAGCGCGTACAGGTCGTCATCAGGGTCAAAAATGCTGAATGTGGAGACGGCCCCAACCAGGTGTCCACCTCGATCCAGCAGCGATTCGAGGCGATGTCCCGGACCAGCGACTCCGGCCACGAGTAATTTCGGGCGAGCGACCTGCTTCAGCCGTCGTTGCAGGGCAGTGGGCATCGACGGATCGAGGCGGATTCGCGGATGCTGGAAGTGGCTTTTTAAGTAACGACAGCGTCGCTTTCCCCACAAACTCGCGCTAGGATCGATTAGCCCTGTGGTGAGTAACCGCGGTCGTGTCCCAGTGGCTTCATCGGTCAGGTAGGGAAGCAGTTCGTAGGCCATCGCGGCGGTCATACTGGCGATCACCTCGAAGCGTTCGTGGAGCCGCTCCGTCGGTTTGAGCGAGGGCTTAGCACGAGTAAGCGGCTGCCACCAGTTGCAGGAGCAAACTTTCCACGGTCGCAGCGGTAGGCGGGAGCCGCCAACACAGACCGAACCGCCCCCCAAGACCAGTGCCGTGATGCGCACGTTGGTAGCGTGGAACAAGTGAGCATCTTCGGGACAAAAGATCGTCGTGGGAGGACGTTCCTCAAGCAACCGTTGCCTCAGCGAGTCGGCCGCCGGAGCATTGAGAAACGCTCGGGGTAGAATCAGACCAATTGTCCCATCAGGGCGAACGACTTCGTGACTGCGTGCGACAAAGTAATAGGCCAGATCAGCAGCACCGCGCACCTCCGGATAGCGGCCACGCAGCCAGGCTTTTCGTTGCTCCGGAAGCCGCCCCTCGATGGCATTGAGAAATGGCGGATTGCCCACTACGGCGTCGACGGGTTCCAGCGGTTCGGTCAAAGCGTCCGCCAGCCGAAGCGCCTGTGGCGGCAAGTGCGGCAGCCGTCGTCGCGCGATCTCCAGTGCCTCCGCATCGATGTCCAGCCCTAGCAGACAATAGCGCTGCACCAGACGATGAGCTTCGTCGTAACGGAGGTGATTGCATCTGTGTTCGATGAGTCGCTCGCTGAGATAATTGCAAGCCGCCACGAGTAACGCTCCGGTACCGCAGGCTGGATCGAGTACCCGCACTCGGAGCGGATCTTGACCACGCGCGAGTAGCGGCGCGAGGGTCTGGCGTACCAGGAACGCAGCTAGCTCGACGGGAGTGTAGTGACTGCCGTTTGCTCGTCGACGCTGGCGATCGAGAGAGAGTTCATAAACTATAGAGAGTTTTTCACTCTCTATAGTTAGTTTTGCTGGGTCGTTTGACATTTGCTTAGGTTAGTAGCACGGAGCGAAAACTCTCCTAGAATACAACTCCATCCCCGGATTGCGAGTTACGGTGAGGGAATCGATTTCTGGACGCTCCATCGTGCGAGGTTGCTATGGACAATCGTCCGGTCACTGTTTTATTGATCGACGATCAAGCGATCGTCGCCGAGTCAGTGCGTCGGATGCTTAGTTCCGAACCAGATATTGTGTTCCACTTTTGCCAAGATCCGGCCAAAGCCATTGAGACCGCCAACGAGATACAGCCGACGGTCATTTTGCAAGACTTGATTATGCCCGACATCGACGGGCTGATGCTGGTGAAATTCTTCCGAGCCAACAAGCCAACGCGCGACGTGCCGTTGATCGTCCTCTCCAGCAAAGAAGAACCAACGATCAAGGCTCAAGCTTTTGCCCTGGGCGCGAATGACTATCTGGTCAAACTGCCCGACAAACTGGAGGTGATCGCGCGTATCCGCTACCACTCACGCGGCTACATCGCACTATTGGAACGCAACGAAGCCTATGAGAAGCTGGCTGAAAGTCAGAAGGAACTGGCCGCCGAGATCGCTGGGGCGGAACGCTATGTTCGTTCGCTGTTGCCCAAGAAGTGGAAGGAGGAGATTTCCATTGACTGGAAGTTTGTACCATCGGCTCAGCTGGGCGGCGACATGTTCGGCTACCACTGGATCGACAAAGAACATCTGGCGATCTATCTACTCGACGTCTCGGGACACGGAGTGAGTTCCTCGCTGCTGGCCGTTTCCGCGGCCAACGTCCTCTCGGGGCGATCGTTGCAGGATACCGACTTTCGCGATCCTGCACAGGTGTTATCTCGTCTCAACGATGTCTTCCAGATGGAACGCCAAGACAACAAGTACTTCACCATCTGGTACGGGGTGTTCAACAAAACCACGCGACGACTGACCTATTCCAACGCCGGCCATCCCGATGCTCTGGTCTACACTGGGCCGGACTGTGCCAGCGCTAGTTTGCATCAGTTGACCTCGACGGATCCAATCATCGGCATGATGCCCGAAGGGATGCCGTTTGAGAATCGCACTCTGGAACTAGGACCACATGCGCGGTTACTGGTCTACAGCGATGGGGTCTTCGAGATCGAACAGCCCGATGGAGTGATGTGGCAATTTCCTCAGTTCGTCGAGTTTGTTTCCCAATTGCTACCGGACGATCAACCGCTGGTCGATCGCATTCACGACAAGACTCGTACTTTGCGTGGGCAGGAGCTATTCGCCGACGACTGGTCGATTGTCGAAGCTCGACTTTGATTTTGCCAAGGAGTTTTCTTGCGATGCGTTGGCGTCTCACCGACTATAGCATCCGTGCCCGACTCTATGTGTTAGGAGTGCTGGCCTTCAGTTCCACCCTGATTGTTCTGCTAGCGGCAATCTATCTAGTGTACCAGTATCGTGTCGAGGGACCACGGCACATTCCCATTAAATACAAACGGATGACTCGCGCCGAGGTGGCCCCGCCTTCGATCTATCTCATCGAGTTGTACTTGGTGTTACAAGAGTTGGAGACTTTGACCAAGCCGGAGGAGATCCGTGAGCGGCTGACGCAGGTAGACGAACTAGCGAAGCAGTATGACCGCAAATATGCCGAGGCCATAGAGAGATTAACCAATTCAACATTTCGTCGTCGAATGGAAAATGAGATAGATCGGACAGCCCGCGAGTTAATCCGGGTGGCGCGAACCGAGTATCTTCCGTTGATTGGTCAGCCAGGTATGCAGGCGAAAATCTCTGAGGTGCTGCGCACGCGAATCTTGCAGGCGTTTCGCGAGCATCGCAAAGCCGCCACTGAGATGGATCAAGCCCTCCAACGCGAGATCGATCATCTCGATGAGCAGTTGATTTCGGATGCCCGAACGTCGCTGTTTTGGTTGGCCGTCGTCAGCATCGGAATGCTAATCGTGGGCACGCTGATTGCCTACTTAACCATGCGCGGCATCGTCGAAGGTACGCAGGTGTTGATTCACCGAGTTGAAGAAATGTCGTTAGGAACCAGTGATTTAACCGTGCGTATCCCCGTGGAGACACGGGACGAGATGGGCCGACTCGCCGAAGGCATCAACAAAATGATCGCCAAAATTCAGTCGATCGTGTTGAAGGTGCGTGAATCGAGTATTCAGCTACTCTCGACGGCCTCGGAGATCGCGGCGACGGCTCGAGAACAAGAGGCAACCGTGCAGGGCTTCTCCAGTTCGACGACGCAGGTGGCCGCCGCTGTCCGGGAGATTACGGCCACAAGTAAGGAACTTTCCGGAGCGATGAACGAGGTGAATGAACGAGCCAACCAAGCCGCCATGCTGGCCAACACCGGCCGTTCTCGTCTGGTCAGCATGGAAGCGACCATGAATCATCTCGTGGAATCGACGGCGTCGATCTCAAGCAAACTCGCCATGATTCGCGAGAAGGCCGACAATATCACGATGGTCGTCACCACCATCACCAAGGTTGCCGATCAAACTAACCTGCTGTCGATCAATGCGGCCATCGAAGCCGAGAAGGCCGGCGAGTATGGACGCGGCTTCCTCGTCGTCGCCCGGGAAATCCGACGACTCGCTGACCAAACCGCCGTGGCTACGCTTGACATCGAAAATATGGTTCGCCACATGCAGGAGGCAGTCACCAGTGGCGTAATGCAGATGGACAAATTCTCCGAGGAAGTGCGTTCCGGCGTGGGAAAAGTCGCCGAAATCAACGGACAAACGGGTAAAATCATCGAAGAAGTACATGGCCTGACTGCACGTTACTGCGAAGTGAACGAGGGGATGAAGAATCAGGCCATTGGAGCTGAGCAGATCAACGAGGCAATGGCCAGCATGGCTAGTAATATCCGGCAGACGGCGGCTTCGTTGGAAGAGTTCAAACGAGCCACCGATCATCTACGGAGCAGTGTCGAGTTGCTCAATCAGGAAATCGCTCAGTTCAAGAGCTAAACCAACCGATGCTCGTGCTGATGTTTCAAATTGGCGACAATCGACTCGCGCTCGACATCCGACGAGTACGCGAAGTCGTGCCGCGTGTGCATCTGGATCGACCAACGATGGCTCCCGACTGGTTGGCCGGGCTGTTCGTCTATCGAGGCCACCCCGTCCCCGTACTCGATTTGCACCACTTACTCGGTGCCGGCGAGTGTCCGCCGCATCTATCTAGCCGTATTATTCTGGTGCCGCTCGAACGCGAGGGGGGAGACGAAAGGCTCATCGGGTTGCTCGCCGCCCAGGTCGCGGATATTCGCGAAATCAACGCCAACGCTCCCAGCATGCCTTCACTGGACAGCAGCAGTCAGGCGCGACTCGGCCAGACGTTGGTCGAGGGAGATACTATTCTGCACTTACTGGATCTTGATCATCTTCTACCGGATCCCGTGAGAAAGCGGTTACCGCCGCCATGATGCTCAATACTCTCCTAGCCACTGTTCAGGATCGAACGGGAATGGATCCCGCGACGCTGGGACTATGCTCCGTGCAACACGCTATTGAAACACGACGCAAACAACTGGATCTATCCGAGCTGGAGTACCTTCGCCTTGTGCAAGAGAGTTCTACCGAGTTTGTCCACTTTGTCAATCAGATTGTTGTGCCGGAAACCTGGTTCTTCCGTGGCGGCGAGGTGTTTACTCATATTGCTGAGGTGATTCGGCAGGTTATGAACAGTCGAACCACTCCTTTTCGCGTGTTGAGTCTGCCTTGTAGCACTGGCGAGGAGCCGTACTCTTTGGCCATCGCTCTGACGGAACGTGGTGTACCGCAACGCTTGCGGAGCATCGATGGCGTAGACCTCAGTAGCACGGCTATTGAGGCGGCCCGACGCGGGATCTACGGCGAGTTATCTTTTCGCCAGACCACGCCGGAACTCAAATCCCGCTACTTCCGCATTGTGCCCGGCGGACTGCAGCTCGACCCGCTCATTCGCGAAAGTGTGCAATTTCAGGTCGGCAATCTCCTCGATCCGGGTTTGTTGCTTTGGCAGAAACCTTATGATCTAGTCTTTTGTCGCAATCTGTTCATTTACTTTTCGCCCGAGGCTCGGCAACGCGGTCTGACGGTGCTAGTGCGGCTGGTGACTCCGGGGGGGCTGTTGGCCGTTGGGCACGCCGAATCGATCCCAGCCACGGATACTCGTTTCGAGCGTACAGGACCGCTGGGCTGTTTCCTTTATCGTCGCACTCGGGAGGGGATCGCGTGAACACGCTACCCGTCGTGACCGACTGCTGGAACCAGATCGGAGTACGTGGCGATCACTCTTGCCCCGAGCTACCGCGCGTTGTGCATTGCCACAACTGCTCAGTGTTCGCTAGTGCGGGCCGACGTTTCCTCAACGCTCCTTCTCCCGATGGTTATCTCGAAGAGTGGACGCGACGATTGGCCGCGCCGATCGAGATCACTTCCAGCGACCTGACCGGCGTGTTGATCTTTCGCCTGGCCGAGGAATGGCTCGCTTTGTCAGTATTGGTACTGGTCGAGGTCACGCTGCCACGTCCGATTCATCGCATCCCGCATCGCGGCGGCATTCTCGCGGGGCTGGTCAACATTCGCGGTGAGTTACACTTGTGCGCCCGATTGGATCAGATTCTTGGCGTGGATCGCAGCGAAGTAGCCTGCTCCATTTCGCGAACTGGACGGTCGTTGGAACGCTTGCTCGTGCTACACCGGGAGGACGAACGCTGGGTTGTCGCTGTCGACGAGGTCGATCAAGTCTATCGCGTTGCTCTGAATGAACTGGTCGAAGTGCCGCCGACCATCAGCCGCGCTTTGGTCCGACTCAGTCGAGGCGTGTTTCATTGGCAGGGCAAATCGATCGGGTTGCTCGATGACGAACGACTTTTTCAAACGCTGCGCGGGAGGTTGCGATGAGCGATTTCTCCCTGATCGATTTATTTCGTGACGAAGTCAAGACCCACACCGCCACTTTGACTCAGGGATTGCTCGACTTAGAAAGCGATCCAGGAGATCTCAAAAAGATTGAACCGCTGATGCGTGCCGCCCATTCGCTGAAAGGGGCGGCACGCATCGTTGGTCTGGATGCAGTCGTAGCTCTGTCGCACGTCATGGAGGATGCCTTGGTCGCCGCTCAGCATGGCTCGGTAACGCTTACCTCGGGCGACATCGACGTGTTGCTCCGCAGCACCGATCTGCTGGCCGAGTTGGGGGAGGCCAGCGAACAACAAATGCATGACTGGGGCACTCGACATGACACGGACCTTGGTCAGCTGCGATTGCAGCTGGAGGCCATGGCCACGGGAGTGCATGCTCCATCCACACGATCTTTACCTCCAAGCGAGGAGTCGCCGCCAATCGAGTCGGAGTCAGTCGTCGTTCTGGGGGAGCAATCCGCGACGCAGCCACCCTTGGTCGAGATCCAGCGTGAGCCGATCGCGCAAGGAGACGAGGCTCCTCTGTTCGATCTGTTTCGCGAGGAGGTGCGCCGAGCCGCGATTCAGCTGAGCGAGACGTTGACCACCCAACCCAATCAGCCCGAGGGGCTGGAGAAGATGATACGAGCGGCTCAAGCGATTCGTGGAGCCGCTCGTATTGTCGGCCTGGATGCCGCCTCGTCACTGGCCGCCAACCTGGAAACGGCGCTGACCGCGTTGCAGCAGGGCAAGGTCTCTTTAGATGCTTCACGGATCGAAAAACTCCTGCTTACTACGGCCCTGTTTGTTGAGTTCATTCACTCAACCCCAGAGCAGGCCCAACAATGGGCCACCGTTCACGCCAAGGAACTGACCGCGCTGACAGTGGCGTTGGCGGCGATGCGTCCGTTGCCCGTCGCTCGTGCCGCGGCTTCGGAACCGCCGGTTGTTGCTCTGACCGAGCCTATCACCCAGAAAGTGGTCCTCGAAGATCGTTCGACGAACACAGATTCAACCGAAGCGGTGGTTCGCGTCTCGGCTCGCAGTTTGAATCGGTTGATGAGCCTGGCCGGGGAATCTCTGGTGCAGGCTCGCTGGTTGCAGCCGTTCTCTACATCGTTGTTGAAGCTGAAAAAACATCAGGATCAACTAGCTAGCTTGCTTGACAGCTTGGCCCAAAGTCCCCAGGAGCAATGGCAGGAACTGCTCGACGAGACTCGCCAGCAGGCGGCATTATGTCGGCAGGTATTGGCCGAGCGGTCTCGCGAGTTCGAAGATCACGCTGGACAGGCCGAGGATCTGAATAGTCGACTTTATCGCGAAGTGATCGTTAGTCGAATGCGACCGTTTGCTGATGGGGCACATGGTTTCCCGCGCCTGGTTCGCGACATGGCCCGTCAGCTGAACAAACAGGTTCGCTTGCACATCGATGGCCTGACCACGGAAGTTGATCGCGACATACTTGAAAAACTAGAAGCTCCGCTGATGCATCTGTTGCGCAACGCTATCGACCACGGCATCGAACCACCGCAGGTTCGTCGGCAAGCCGGCAAACCGGAGCAGGGTACTCTGCGGATCGAAGTCTTGCATCGGGCCGGCATGCTGGCCATCAACGTTCACGACGACGGCGGTGGCATTGATCTGAATCGCTTGCGCGCGAAGGTCGTGGAACGCGGCCTGACCACGGCAGAAATGGCTGCGTCAATGAGCGAGGCGGAATTGTTGGAATTTCTCTTTCTGCCTGGCTTCACTACCTCTAAAGAAGTGACCGAATACTCGGGACGCGGTGTTGGCCTGGATGTGGTGCAAACTACGATCCGAAAAGTCGGTGGATCGGTCCGTATCTCGACTCGGCCCGGCCAGGGCACGACCTTCCATCTTCAGTTACCCATCACTCTGTCAGTGGTCCGAGCCGTGTTAGTTCACATCGCCGGTGAACCGTATGCCTTTCCCCACAACCGTATTGATCGACTCTTGCGCATCAAGCGATCGTCGGTCAAGTCGTTGGAGCATCGGCAGTACATCCATGTCGACGGCCAGAACGTCGGTCTGGTGTTAGCGGCGCAATTACTCGATCTCTCTCCAGAGCCTTTGGCCGGCGATGAAATGCCGGTTGTTCTACTGAGCGATAGTTCTGGCATGTATGGGCTGATCGTCGAATCGTTCCAGGGCGAACAGGATCTCGTGGTCCGGCCGCTCGATCCACGGCTGGGCAAGGTGCCGAACGTCTCGGCGGCGGCAATTTTGGATGATGGATCTCCGGTATTGATCGCCGATGTCGAGGACATGATTCGCTCGATGGATCACTTCATCCAGTCGGGAACTTTGCGTCGCTACGATGTTGGCCTGCAGAATAAGCGGTCGCGCAAGCGGGTGCTGGTGGTGGATGATTCCGTGACCGTGCGTGAGGTGGAACGGCAACTTCTGCGGGCAGCCGGCTATGAGGTGGATATTGCCGTCGATGGCCGAGATGGCTGGAATCAGGCGCGTGGCGGGAGCTATGATTTGATTGTTTCCGACGTGGACATGCCCCGCTTGACTGGGTTGGAATTAGTCAAGTTGCTCCGCGAGCAAGAGTCGACCCGTCGTGTTCCCATCATTATTGTGTCGTACAAGGATCGAGAGGAGGACCGCCAGCGCGGGCTAAATCTGGGAGCTAACGTTTATCTGACCAAGAGCAGTTTCCATGACAATCGATTCGTGCAAGTAGTTCGTGATCTGATCGGCGAAGCCTGACTATGCGTATCGCGATAGTGAATGATCTGCCGTTGGCCCGAGAAGCGTTACGTCGCGTGGTGCTGTCTCATCCAGACTACACGATCGCCTGGGTGGCCGAGAATGGTGCCCAGGCGGTGCAGCTGGCGAAGCAAGATCGACCCGACGTGATCCTCATGGACTTGGTCATGCCAGGAATGGATGGCGTCGAAGCGACGCGACGAATCATGGCGGAGTCACCATGTCCTATTTTAGTGGTCACGGCCACGGTGGCGGGGAACTATCAACTGGCCCTGGAAGCGATGAAGTACGGCGGCATCGACGCCGTTCACACTCCCGAATTGGGACTGAACGGCGAGTTGCGAGGATCTCAGGAACTGCTGGCTCGACTGGAACGACTGGAGCGGGCACGTCGCCTTTCGTCGGACACAGGCCTTATCTATCGTTCCCCCGATTTCGCCGAAGGATCGGCTCCGCCGCTGGTGGCCCTGGGAGCCTCCACCGGCGGCCCCGAGGCCATCGCTGTGATCCTCGAACGCTTGCCTGCCAAATTCCCGTTTCCGGTTCTGGTGGTCCAGCACATCAGCGCGGAGTTCGTCGCCGATCTGGTGACTTGGCTAAAACGACGTTCTCACCTGCCGGTCGAGCCTGCCGTCGAGGGGCTTGTTCCAACTCCTGGAAAGGTGTCTATTGCTTCCTCGAACGATCATTTGATCCTGACGCGCGAACGGACGTTCCACTACACGCGCGAACCAGTGAACGAGCCGTTTCGTCCCTCGGTCGATGTCTGTTTCGCCAGTCTGGCGGCCTACTGGCCAACCCCTGGCGTGGCCGCACTGTTGACCGGCATGTGGGACGACGGAGCACGCGGGCTGGGCAAACTGCGTGAGGCCGGTTGGTTGACCATCGCTCAAGACGAAGGTTCCAGCGTCGTCTACGGGATGCCCCGCGCCGCCGTCGAACGCAACGCTGCCTGTCGGGTGCTGCCGATTCAGCATATCGCCTCGGCCATTCTTGCTCGATTGCGGGTTTAGCGAAGCAGAGCGCAGGCCTGCGAGCGCAGGCTTTAGCCTGCGACTACCAATTCTGAGCCACTCCTCAGTTCAGCTGCAATGAACCACTAGTTTCGCTCGCGCTGCATCAGGTGGTGAAAAATTCGACGGACGGTGCCGCGATGCTCTTCCAGAGTTTGCAGGAAAGATAACCCTTGATCGAACCCCAATCGTCGCGCGAGTTTTTCCACCTCGTCGCAAGCTTCCGGCACGGCGTCCAGGGAACGGTTGTGAACGATGCGCAAACGACTCTGTACGCACAGCATGAAGTTATACGCGCTCTGTAAGCTCTGAAATACATCCTCATCGAGCAGCTGTACGGTTCGCAGCGCCTCTAGGGCCTGCCAAGTGTTCGTCGTCCGTAGGCTAGGAACCTCTCGTCCATACTTCAGCTGAAACATCTGCACCAGAAACTCGACGTCGGCCAAACCGCCGGGGCCACGCTTCAGATCGCGATTGGAGCGGCTAGCTTCGAGCCGTTCGCGCATGTCGAGGATCTCGTCAATGGCAGTCGGCGACCAGGGCATGCCGTAGGCTCCCTCGGTCACGGTTTGCATGACCTCCTCAGCAAAACCGGGATCGCCGAACACCACGCGCGCCCGGGTCAGCGCCATGCGTTCCCACAGCTGGGCACCTCCCTCGGGATGAGCGGGGGTGCAGCCAGGTTGCGTGTAGTAACGGCGTAGCTCGGCCAAGGGTAGGACCAAACTACCGGATCGACCCGTGGGACGCAGCCGCATGTCTACCTGATACAGTCGGCCCATCGGTCCCAGATGACTCAGCTTTTTGATGACGCGCTGCCCCAGTTCGGTGAAGTAGTGAAAATTGTCAGTCTGCTCGAAGCGTTCATGACGCGAGCTGTTCGGCGGCGGCTGCGTTCGGCCGTCTGCTTCGTAGATCATCATCAAATCGAGATCACTGTGGTAGTTCATCTCGCGGGCCCCGAGTTTGCCCAAGGCCAGGATCACGAACCGAGCTGGCTGGCCGGTCGCCTCGACACTGGGTACGCCAAATCGACGGAGCAGCGGTTTCTCCTGCGGCGCGACCACCTGAGCGAGAATCGTTTCCGCCAGATCGGACAGAGCGGCGGTTGTCTCCTGAATCGTGTCCTTGTGCAGAATGTCGCGCACGCCAATGCGGAGTAGTTCCTTGTCCTGAAAGCTATGGAGGATCGGCTCCAGATCAGTTGCCCCACGGCACAACTCGATCAATTCCGAAGCTAGTTCGACGCGCGAACGCGGCTGGTTCAGCACCAGACTATCGAGTAGCTCATCGATCATGCCCGGATTGTTGATGAGAATTTCCGAAAGAAACTGACTCCAGGCGCAAAGGTCGACATACAGTTTGAGGCTGGGCGGATTGAAGCTGAACAACTCCCAAAGCACGGTTTTGCCGCCCAGCGAACTCGTCACCTTCTCCAGATTGAGTAACGCCATATCCGGATCGGGAGTCTCCGCAATGGCCCGTAGCAGAGCAGGGGCGATGCTAGCGAGGAAATGCCGACAGCGTCGCGTGGATAAGAACGGCACCTCCTGGCCGAGTTGGATCAGATTGTTGTACGCCGCCTGCACATCACGAAACGGATAGCGACCCAACACCGCGCGGATGGTCTCCGGATCGGGCATCGGATCGAGCAGAAGATCGGACTCCGGCTCCGCAGAACTGGTCTGTCCTGGAAAGGTTTGATGCAAAAGGTGATCGAGAATTCGCCTTGTCGGCTCGGTTTTATCGCGATAATCACGCAGAAACGCTTCCAACGGATCGATCGGCCCTTTTACCTCTGCGGTGTGAACATCGTCGGGACGAGGAGTCTGTGCGCCGCCACGTCGTCTTCCCAGCCGGGCTGTTCCGCTGCCGCGTCGCTCGTCGCTCCGGTTCGCGTAACCCATTCGCAGGGCGAGTTTGCGTAGCTCGTGCTCATTCTCAGGAAGCCGATGCGTCTGTAGGTCGCAGAGCAGCTGAAGGCGATGCTCAGTTTTACGCAGGAAGCGATAGGCATCATCGAGAACGCGATACTCTTGATCAGTGAGACAGCCCGCCTTCTCCAAAGCAGCCAGGGCCAATAGAGTGTTTCGCTGACGCAGTTCGGGCAGATCCCAGGCATTGAGCAGTTGCAGGAATTGAATAGTAAACTCGATGTCACGAATGCCGCCGCGTCCAGTCTTGACCTCACGTTGACTCTCACCAGTTCGAGCCGCTTTCTGTTCAAGCCGTCGTTTCGTTGCCTTGATCTCGTTAATCTCCGAGAATGAGAGATATTTTCGATAGACAAAAGGCTCAATAAGTTCGAGAAAGCGTTTGCCCAGTTCGAGATCGCCAGCGATGGGGCGAACCTTGATGAGAGCCTGACGTTCCCAAGTGCGACCCATGCTGTCGTAGTAGGAAAGTGTGCTGGCCAACGAGCGTGCCAATGGACCGCGCTGCCCCTCGGGCCGCAGGCGTAGGTCAACGCGGTAGGCCTGGCCCCGATCGGTATGGGCCGCCAGCAGCCGAACTACTTCGCCGACGACTCGGCTGAAGTATTCCTCTGCCGTGATCGAGCTGACACGCTTGCCGCTGGTCTGCCCCTCCTCGGAATAAAGGAACATCAAATCGATATCGCTGGAATAGTTCAACTCTTCTCCGCCGAGTTTACCGAAGGCCAGCACCACCCCTGGGATGGGGCGCTGATCGCTGGTCAGCGGTGTACCGAACCGTCCACTAATCGTCCGCAAAGCCGTGGCGTAGGCCAAGTCGATGGCGGCGTCGGCGACCCGACTGATGTCACGGGTGATCTCTTCCAAGGGACGATCACGGATGATGTCGTTGGCTCCGATACGTAACAGTTGGCGGTGTCGAAAGCGACGAAAAGCGCGAAGAACCCCAGCGTCATCAAGGGCCGAATCGATCTCAGTGCGCAAGCCGTCGCGTAATTCAGCAAAACTGGGCGACTTCCGCAGCGGTACCCGCAGCATATCCAGATATTCTGGATGCTGAGATAGCAAGTCGGAGAATAACTGACTTGTGGAAATTAAACCTAAAAGAATCTCTAAATTTCTCGATCGATTTTCCAGTAGCAGTGGTAGCAGCGGCGGTGCGGCAGAGTGGGAGAAAAACCGTTCGAGGTTGTTCAATGCCATGTCTGGATCGGGGCAGCGCGGCAGCAAGCGAGTCAGCGGAACGGCCAGTTGATCCAACCCCGGATGGCTAAGGTGTTGGGCCAGCCCCAGCAGGTTCCGATGCCCGCGGTCCCAATCAACAACCCGCCAGGCTTCGAGAATCGGACGCACATTGTCGGCGGAATCCAAACGCATGTTGACCGATCCAAGAAGTGAGAACCGACGATCGCCTAAAAAAGAGCGGCTAAATCACGGAGTGTATTAGTGTGCTACACCAGCGGCAAACGGACGCGCCGCGCTGGCGATTCAGGGAGATCGCAGGTAGAGATCTCGGTTACGCCGACGAGTTCTTCCGTCATCACCTCACCGAACAAGGTGAACGGCGTTGCCTCCCGAACCTGCACTGTCAGGGTCTGACCGATCAGCCGGGGATTGCCGTCAAAGACCACGATGTGATCGGTCCTGGTCCGCCCAGTCAACTGCGTCAGGCCGCGTTTGACCGCGGTCTTGCTCAACCCTTCAACAAGTACCTCGACCGTTTGGCCGATCCAACGGCGATGATCTTCCAGGCTACGTTCGCTTTGAATGGCAAGCAGGTCATTGTTGCGGCGTTTTTTCACTTCCTCGGGCACATCGTCGGCATACAGTTCGTCGGCCTTGGTGCCGGGTCGAGGGCTGTACTTGAAAATGAAACTGTTTTTGAAGTTCGCCTCGCGCACCAGGTCGCACGACTTCTGAAACGACGCTTCTGACTCGCCGCAGAAACCGACGATAAAATCGCTAGAGATGGCAACGTTGGGCACCTTCTCCCGACAGCGAGCCAGCATGTCGCGATAATACTCGACGGTATAGAGGCGTTTCATGCGTCGCAGCATCTCGTTGCAGCCCGACTGCGCCGGAACGTGTAGGTACTTGCACACCTTGGGAAGTTCACGGACCGCGTCGAGCAGATCATCGCTCATGTCGCGCGGAAAGTTGGTGACGAACTTGATGCGCTCCAAGCCTGGCATGTCGTGAATGCGATAAAGAAGATCTGAAAGATGAACGATTCGACCGTCGCCGTGGACGTAGCGGTAGCTGTTGACCGTTTGTCCCAGGAGCGTGACCTCCTTGCATCCTTCGTCAGCCAGTTGTCGAACCTCAGCGGCAAGGTGGTCAGGATGTCGCCCCTGCTCCGGGCCGCGCGTCGACGGCACGACGCAGTAGGTGCAAAACTTGTCGCAGCCGATCTGTACGCGGACGTAGGCCTGAAACGGTGTAGGCCGCATCGACGGATCGCGCATCGGGTCAAAGCTCTCGAAGCTGGCGGTCACTTCGTGGCGCGAAGCCTCGTGGCGAGCCAGCGACAGGGCTAGTTGTGGCTGCTGGGTGGCTTTGGCTTGCTCGATAAGTTGTGGTAGTTGTGCCAGTTGCCCCGTGCCACAGATGATGTTCACGAAGGGAGCGCGGCGAAGGATCTTCTCCTGATCCTTCTGAGCCATACAGCCGAGCACGCCAAGCACCTTCTCAGGATGCTGTTGCATATGGCCGCGCAATCGGCCCAGGGCAGAGTAGATCTTCTCCTCGGCGTGTTCACGAACTGAGCAGGTATTGAAGAAAATGACGTCGGCCTCACGGGGTTCGTGGGTGATCTCATAGCCGACCCGCCGCAGTGTGCCGACGACCAGTTCACTGTCCAGCACGTTCATCTGACAGCCGACGGTTTCGATATACAGTTTCTTCTTGGTCATGCTTGCTCTCCTCCGCCGGACTGACGCCGTAACTCTGCCTCTAATTCGCGAATGCGTTCTTCGAGCTTGATGCGAGTCTGTTGCTCCCGTTTGATCTGTTGCAGCGCTTCACTAGGGCGAGGGTAGCGCTGCCCTGTGAACGTGTCGATCACGCGCGGTAGCTCGTCGTGCTCGATGAGAATGCGAAAGCCATACTGGCTTGTCACTCCACCATCGCGATCCTGCTCATCTTGCCAGGACTGCTCATCGATTCGGCGTTTGAGAAGCAGGCGATCCGGCAAGTACTGTCCTGTACCATCCACCAGGATGTATTCGGAGACTCCTAGGTTCGCGTACAGTATGGGTTTGTTAGTCAAATCCTGCTGCTGAAACGAGCGGCGCGATAGTATTTCGATGACCAGAAACGGAGCTGGGCAGCCCTCCTCAATGCGATAGGAGACCAAGTGCTCGGGCAACGGTTTGGCCGTTTGCACCACCATGACATCCGGCGAACAGTAGGCACGACGATCAATTGGATGATAATAGAGATTCAAATTAGAGAATACTCGATGGTTTTTGTAAGGGCGAAAATGCTCCTCCAGAGCAAAGCTCAGGATATGATCGGCTAGCGTGTGCGGAGTAGACTCCCCCATCTCTTCCTGTCCTTCGTCCTCGTACAGAATGGGGAGATCGTTACACAGAATCGGTAACGTCTCGCTCCCAGAGCGAGGCGGAGCAGTCGACGTTGGCGGATGCGGCGTGGTCATGCTCCTGTGTCTCCCTTGCGCAATCTGGCCCAGTAGCCGCCGTCCGAGGGCCGTCCTGGCACCACTTCCTGCTCCTCTTCGAGAAGCACCTTCGGCTGACTGTTTATGATACCACGAACCAGTTCCTGGTTCTCCTCTGGTTCGATGCTGCAAGTGGAGTAGACAACGACCCCGCCCGGCTTGACTTTCTCCAAGGCCCTCTTCAACAGGCGGCGCTGCACCAGGACCAGATGCTTGAGATCCTCAGACCGAAGGCGCGAGCGGACCTCGGGCCGTTTGCCCAACACTCCGGTATTGCCACAGGGCACGTCGACCAAGGCCGCGTCAAAGTTTCCCTCCGTCAATACTGTTTGATGACGGTCGGTGAGGACGCTCTTCAGATGCAATCGTCGGGCCAGGTCGCGCACGGTGCGCAATCGACTCTCATCGATGTCGCAAGCGATAATTCGGCCCTGATCGCCCATTAACTCGGCTAGATGGGTCGTCTTGCCGCCCGGAGCCGAACAGAGATCCAGAACGCGCCAGCCCGGCTTGGGAGCTAGAGCTGAGGCTACTTGCATCGCTGATTCGTCCTGGACGCAGAACCAACCCTCGTCATAGCCAGGCAAGTCGCGCACATGGGCTGACTCACGCAGACGAACTGCCTGAGGATGGCTCCCCGGTTCGGCACAAATGCTGGCCTGGCCCAGCGCCTGCAAGAACGCCTCCCGCGATGTTCGCAGAGGATTGACGCGCAAGGTCAACGTTGTCGGCGTCAGAAACCAGAAGCCCAGACGAAACGCTTCCTCGCGGCCGTAGCGTTCCAGCCAGCGAGCCGCCAACCAACTCGGCAAGCCGAACCCGCGTGCCAGATACTCCGCCGGAGCCTGTTCGGGGTCGGGCAGCAACGGCTGGGCCAGGCGACGAAACGAGCCGTCGTCCATGGGCAAAGCATTGGCGGCAGGACCAGCGGCACGATCCATCGTCACCTGGCCAGCGCAGGCGCGCAGCACGGCATTGAGAAATCCCTTGGCTCGCGACCGGTTGAACTTGACCGCCAACTCGACCGTCTCGTGAATAGCCGCATGAGGCGGAATCTGCGTCAGCAGGGTCAGTTGGTAAGCTCCCAGATGCAGGGCATCCCACAGCCACGGTTCGACCTTGTCTGGACTGCGTGTTACCAGCGGACGCAGCAAGGTCATTAAGGTGTAGCGTCGCCGCAGCACCCCGTAGCACAGTTGCGTTGCCAACCGACGGTCCGCTGCCGACAGACTCCGTGCCTGGGCCGCGCTGAGATGTCGATCGAGTAACTCTTGAACGAAGCCATCGTGTCGGCTGCTGTCGAGCAACACTTGAAGAGCCAAACTACGCGCATCATACGCGCGGCCGGCAAACTGAACGTCATGAATCATGCCTGCTCGCTTCCTAGAAAATCGCCCTGTCGCGGCTTCCGACCACGTAGGAACTCGGCAGCAGCCATCCGTCGCTTGCCCGCCGGCTGCAACTCCAGAATCTCGACCATCGCACCGTCTCCCGCTCCAACGCACAGAGCATCGAGGCGATCGACAACAATCTCGCCGGGCTGCAACCGAGAACAAGCGGGCACAGCGCGACCGCGATGCAGGATCAGACGCAGGCTCGACTGACCAGGACGCCGCCAGAACGTGTAGGCCGTCGGCCAGGGATGCATCGCCCGGAGGTGACAGCAGATCTGGCTGGCCGAGCGAGTCCAATCGATCAGTCCGTCCTCTTTTTTCAGCTTGGGGGCCTTGGTCGCCAGCGAGGAGTCTTGCGGGATAGGCCGGGCCGTGCCTGCGGCCAACTCGTCCAGCACCCGACACAGCAGTCGCGCTCCCAACGGCGCGAGCCGAGCTTCGACCTCTCCCGCTGTCTCCTCAGGGCCAATTTCGATCGCTTCTTGAGCCAGCATCTCCCCCGTATCAACCCCTTTGCCGATCCGAAAAATTGTTACTCCAGTAACCGTTTCGCCGTGATAGATCGCCCAGTTGATCGGTGCTGCTCCGCGATACTTCGGCAATAGTGAGGCATGCACGTTCAGACAACCATGCGGTGCGGACGAGAAGACTTCTGGCTTGAGAATCTGCCCATAAGCGGCGACGACGATGACGTCCGGTGACAGCGAGCGTAGCAACGCCACACTTTCTGGCGTGTTGATGCTGTGGGGTTGAAAGGCAGGAATATTTCGCTCTTCGGCGATCCGTTTCATCCCTTTTCCGATCTGACGGGTGCTACCGCGTTCGACCCCAACGGCTCGCTCCGGCTGGGTGAACAGCCCGACGACGCCCCCTCGCGCTAGCAGTGCCTCGAAGGTCGGCTCGGCAAACAATCCCGTTCCCATCATGACGATTCGCATTCACGATCCCTTGCGTTTCCTGGAGCGCATCGCTTTTCAACAGTAGTTCACATCAGCATCCGTTCCAGTTCGACGAGCTGCTGTTTAATCTCCTCATCCGAAGGGATTTCGCCGCGTTTCTGCGCACGTTGATAGAGATACTCGAACTCCCGGAGCGAGCCGCGGGCCGAGAGACGGCCAATCGGGCCGAGTTTGTCGATGAACAGTACACCGTGCAGATGATCCACTTCGTGTTGCCAGATTCGCGCCGGTAGTTCGCTGAGTTTGAGTTCGAGTAACTGCCCTTCCAAGTTGTACGCCTGCACACGCACCGTTCTGGCACGGCGGACCTTTTGGTACAGCTGCGGAAAGCTCAAGCAGCCTTCCTCGCCCTCGATCGTGCCTTCCTTGTCCAGAATCACCGGATTGATGTAGATGCCCTCGGCCTCTTGATTCGTCGAATCACCTGCATAATTGGCCACGAACAACTGATAGGGCAAGCCGACTTGCGGAGCAGCTAAGCCGAGTCCCTTCGCTTCGTACATCAGCTCGACCATCTTGCGAGCGATGGTGCGAACCCTCTCATCGATCGCGGGCAATGGCTTGGCAGGATGGCGCAATGAAGGATGCGGATAATGGACAATTTTCAGAGGCGGCGTCAAAATGTTCATGATGGCTCCGACAGTCGAGAAATCCTGTGGGATTATACCGCGATCGAGCGACTCTGTCGCTGTGGGCGGAACAGAGCGCTGCCGAGATTTTTCCGCAACGGCACAGTTCGCACTGGCCAAATTGTCGCGTCGCGCCCATCATGTGGTAGACACTCCCCTTGGAGGGCTTCCTCGTGCGCTATTGCTGGACACTTTTCATCACTCTGGTTGTGGCGGAAGAACTCGTCGCCGCTGCTCCGCCGCCCATTCGCTACACCTACCGCAAGATCCACGATCCCGACGGCATCGGCAAATTTTACATGGGACGTGAGATTGCCTGGGTCATGGGCTATCAGGGAGCGGATTGGCTTGATCGACCTGAGCGAGAAAAAGAAGAGCACACTAGCAAGCTGCTCAAGGCGTTGGCCTTGAAGCCCGGCATGGTTGTCGCCGACCTCGGGGCGGGTAGCGGCTACTACACCTTCCCAATGGCCCAGCTCGTCGGCCCCAAAGGCAAGGTTTACGCGGTCGATGTTCAGCAAGAGATGCTGGACATCATCAAGCGACGCATGAGAGCGCGTAAGGTGGAAAATGTCCTCCCGGTACTCAGCACGGAAACCGATCCGAAGTTGCCCCAGGGGAAAATCGATCTAATTCTCATGGTCGATGTCTACCACGAACTGTCGCATCCCTATGAGATGGTCCGTGAAATGGTCAAAGCCCTGAAACCTGGTGGGTTGCTCGTGTTCGTCGAGTATCGCCTGGAAGATCCTAACGTGCCGATCAAACTGGTCCACAAGATGAGTGAGAAACAGGTCATCCGCGAGATGCAGCCGCATCCGGTCAGACATCTTAAGACGCTCGACACGCTGCCCTGGCAACACGTTATCTTTTTCGAGAAGGAATGAAGTTTGTGCCAGGACAGCCTAGACCAGCTGCCGTTCGGCCGAGGCTCAGTAGAGGGCATCAGCTGTTGCCATTGGGTACTACGATGAGGGTCACGATTCAACTGTTTGCTCGGGCGCGGGAGTTGGCACGCAGGGAGACCGTGACTGTCGAACTACCGACTGGAGCTACGGTCGGACAGTTGCGGCAACGCCTGGCGGAAACGATGCCGTCGCTGGAGCCGCTCCTGGCTCGTTGTCGCATCGCGGTGGCCGAAGAGTTTGCCAACGAGTCTGCGCTACTCAGCGAATCCAGCGAAGTTGCTCTGATCCCACCCGTCTCCGGTGGGTAGAATAGCGCCTGGGAGACGACCTGCCATGATCGCGTTGACACACGAAGTGATCGATTACCACGCCCTGACCGAGTCGGTGCGTCGGCCTGGCTGTGGGGCAGTGGTTCTTTTTCTGGGCACCGTGCGCGATCGGACTGGCGATCAGTTGACCGTGGCGTTGGACTACGAAGCCTATCCAACAATGGCCGAAAAGAAGCTCGCCGAGGTCGAACAAGAAACCCGGGCACGCTGGCCGATTGGCGACATCGTTCTGGTGCATCGCTTGGGGCATCTCCAAGTCGGTGAGGTCAGCGTGGCCGTCGCTGTCTCTTGCCCGCATCGGGCCGAAGCCTTTGAAGCAGGTCGATACGCCATCGATCGGCTCAAGGAAATCGTGCCGATCTGGAAAAAGGAAAACGATCCGGAAGGAGCCGGCCACTGGGTGCATCCTGAGACCGCGACATGACCGCCGCGCTGATCGACTCCTTTGGACGAATGCATAACAACCTCCGCATCAGCGTCACGGATCGCTGCAACCTGCGCTGTGTCTACTGCATGCCCGAGGAGGTGACGTTTTTCGATCGGCGGGAGTTGCTTACTTTTGAGGAGATCAGCCGCTTTGTCCGCATTGCTGCTCCATTAGGGATCGACAAAATCCGCATTACAGGGGGCGAGCCGCTCTTGCGCCGCGAGTTGCCCCGACTCGTCGAATTACTCGTAGCCGTGCCTGGCATTCGCGACGTGGGATTGACCACCAACGCACTCCTGTTGGAGGCTCAGGCCAAACCGTTGTTCGATGCCGGACTTCGTCGCCTCAACGTCAGTCTCGACACCCTGGATCCGGCGCGATTCCGTCAATTGACTCGACGCGACGGACTGGAACAGACATTGCGCGGCATTGAGGCGGCTCAACGAGCCGGCTTCACCCGCATCAAGGTCAACGCCGTCATCATGCGCGGCATCAATGACGTGGACGTGGGGCCGTTGGCTCGACACGCTCGCCAGCGTGGCTGGGAGATGCGCTTCATCGAATACATGCCGATCGGCGCGGAAGCCTGGGAGCGCGAGAAAGTCTTCTTCGCTCATGAGATTCTCGAAGCGATCGAACGGGAGGTGGCCCCGTTGGCTCCAGCGGAGGACTACGATCCTCGCGCTCCGGCGATGGATTTTTGCTATTCCGATGGGGGCCGCGTTGGCATCATTGCCTCGGTGTCGCGGCCATTCTGTCACCGCTGCAATCGACTCCGCCTCACCTGCGACGGCAAGTTGCGGAATTGCCTGTTCGCCCTCGACGAAGTGGATATAAAGGATCTACTTCGAAGTAATTGTGATGATCAATGGATCGTCGAACGCCTTCGGGAGAATGTGGCGGCCAAGTGGGAAGGCCACGAGATCAACACTGCTCGCTTCGTCAAGCCGTTGCGCACCATGCACGCGATTGGCGGCTGAACCCTTGGCACTTCGTGGAGAACCTCGCATGCGTCGGAGCAACCGGTTAGCTCTGTGGAGCCTTCTAGGAATGACCGCTCTGAGTCTGGCGGCTTGGCAAGCCCCCACGACGAAGAAGCCGAACCCAGTGGCTCTGGTGATTCATGGCGGCGTGGGCGTGATGACCAACGAGGAGATGGCCCGAGCCAGGCTGGAGGATGGTACGCCTTTGACGCGGAGTCACTTCGAGACTGCCCTGGCCGAGTCGCTCGACGCGGGCTATCGCGCCTGGAAAACCTCCAGCGTCGATGCTGTCGAAGCCGCCATTCGCGTGCTGGAGGACAGCGAGCTGTTCAACGCCGGTCGAGGGGCGGCGCTGAATCAGGACGGCATCGCCGAGTTGGACGCGGCCATCATGCAAGGTGAGATGTCACCATCGAAAAAGGCTCCGGGCAAGCGCGATGGCCGTAAACGCGCCGGTGCGGTCGCTGCTGTGCAGCATGTTAAAAACCCCATCTCAGCGGCCCGAGCCGTTATGGAGATGCCTAACGCCCGACACGTCCTGCTAAGCGGTACTAGCGCTGAAGCGTTCGTTTTGTCCGCCGAGAATCAGAAAAAGTATGCCTTGGAACGAGTCAGCAACACCTACTTCTGGACAAGTCGGCGGCTGCGGCAGACACGCAGCGCGGCGGCACGGAAGGGAGCCGACGCCCGTGAACCGCGCGACGAACGGTTCGGCACCGTTGGAGCTGTCGCTGTCAAGGATGGGGCCATCACCGCCGGCACTTCGACAGGTGGCTTGACTAACAAGATGCCCGGACGCATCGGCGACACTCCCGTTCTCGGAGCCGGCACCTACGCTGACGATCGCGCCTGTGGCGTCTCTTGCACTGGCACCGGTGAGCTGTTTCTCCGCCATGTCGTCGCCTACGACGTTGTCGCCCGCATGCTGTACAACAAGCAGTCGGTGGAAGAAGCGGCGAAGGCGGCCATCGACGAACTGCCCGACGAAGCGGGCGGCGTCGGCGCGCTGATCGCCCTGGATGCGAAAGGCAACCAAGCGTTCTGCTTGTCAGCGCGAAGCAACGGGATGTATCGTGGCTACGTCACCACCAGCGGAGAAATTTACGTCGCCATCTTCCGTGACGAAACCCCAGTTCGTCTGGTGCGCGACGAGAAGACCCGTGGCTGGATCCGAGCCGCGAAGTGAGCCTTATCGTCTTAATCGTCCAGCGACTTAACCGCCAGTGAGCGGGCCCCGAGCCGGCCCAGAAAGCGGACTTTCTGCGCGGTCGATAGCTCGTCGGTGAAACGTCCTTTGACGGCCTTGATCCAGCGCATCGGTCGCTTGCTGTACTCCGTGACGACACGGACCAGCACCGGCCCAGGCATGGCCAGCACAGCTTTAATCTGACCTTCGAGATCCTGCATAGAGGCAATCTCAGCGTAGCCAACCCCCCAGCCGCGCGCCAGCGACACGTAGTCGAGGCGGGCCAACTCCGTCGCTGTCGTCCGCTTGTAGGCCTGTTTTTGCAGCACCTGCATGTAGTGGTAGGCCTGATCATCCAGAACGAAGAATTTGACCGGCAGCCCTTCCCGCGCCGCGGTCGAAAGCTCCATGCCGCTCATCAGGAAGCAGCCGTCGCCGGTCAGCGTCACCACCGGGCGATCCCCACGGACGCGCTGCGCCCCTAGAGCGGCGGGGATCGACCAGCCCATTGATTGATTGTCCGTGGGGTTGAAGTAGGTTCGCGGCTGGGTCACTGTGAACGCCTCGGCGGCCCAGTGTTCGCTCATGGTCACGTCGACGAAGACCAACGTCTCGGCACAGGTCGCTCGTCGCAAAGCCAGAATGAACGACATCGGTTCGACGAAGCAGGTGGGATAAATTTTCTGATGCTCTAGAGCGTCCTCCTGCTTCCACTTCTGGATGCAGGCTTGCAATCCGGCGTTGGTTGGTCGAGCTAGGTTCGCTTCATGGGCCAGCAAGCGCGTGAGAAAGACACCGGCATCGGCCTGGACGCAGACGGTCGGCTTCAGCACGGTGCCGAGGTTCCGCGCGTTGATGTCCACCTGGATCATTTTGGGATGTTGTGGCAGACAGTAAAATCCAGTGGACACCTCGCTGAAACGCACACCGATGGCCAGCACTAGATCGACGCGAAGGAAGGCCTCCTGAGCCGTGCGTGTGCCCTGCTTGCCGTAGCCCCAGCCAACGGCTAGCGGATGACACTCGTTGATGACGCCCTTGCCCGAGACGGTGGTCGCCACCGGAGCCTGTAGCAGCTCAGCAACGCGTGTCAGCGTGTCGCTGTAGGCCATGCAGCCCAGACCAGCATAGATGCCGACCCGCAGTGAACGGTCACTCAACAGCGCTAGAGCTTGCTGGAAGGCGGTTTCATCGAACGGAGAGACGCACGGTCCCAGAGGAGGATTGTGATACTTGTGCGATTCGATAAGTAGATTATAAGGAATGACGATGCTGGCCGGACCGGGTTCGTCGCACATCGCCGCCTGGAACGCCTGCCGCACCGCCTGGGGAATCTGACCGACACTGCTGACCTCGAAGACGACTTTCGACACCGGCTTGAGCAGAGCTGCGTTGGGCAATTCATGCACCTGATAGGAGCGATATTTGCTGCCTCGGCCCACGTCGCCAGCGATGCAAACTAGCGGGATGCTGTCCAACAGCGCCTCGCCTATGCCGGTCAGCGCGTTGGTGATGCCGGGGCCAGGCACCACGCACAACACGCCGGGTCGGCCTGTGGCTCGGGCGGCCCCGTCGGCCATGCATGACGCCGAAAATTCATGGGCACACAACAGGTAGGGCAGGCCCTGCTTTTTCATCTCGTCCCAGACTTCGTTTTCCTGGGCACCGGGGATGCCGAACACGCAGGAGGTGCCCTCAGCGAGCAGCGTCTGCACTAGCGCTCGCGCTCCGGTCAGCTGGCCAACCACCCAACCCTGCCGTATACCCGCTTCGGCAGATGACGAGGCAAGCGCGGCAAGCCCGGTTGCCCCGGCAAGCTTTAACACCTCTCGACGATTCAGTGGTTCGGCCACGGCCCAGCCCTCCTGGTAAGCTCTCTCCTTCTGTATCGGCCAGGAGGATCACGACGTTGACGCTGATTAGGAATCCCTGCTGGAATCGATCTATCTCGTTCCCCTGTCGCCAGTGGAAAAACCGGCTACGATACACTCGTTGAGTCACTCCACCAACCGAGAGCTGTTGTTATGTTACAACTGGATCCCCAACAAGGACTGATGCCGTCGCTATTGGATCGCCTGATTGATCCCAACGCCGAAGGCACCAGCGGTCGGCATGGCTACACGGTGGAGCAAATGATCGCAGCGGTGCATCGGGATCTCGAGGAACTGCTCAACACTCGCCAGGTACTACACGATCTTCCGCCGGAGTGTGTTGAACTCTCGCGGTCGATCGTGGCGTATGGCATGCCGGATCTGACGAACATTGAGGCAGTCACTTCTGACCAGCGAGCTAGGATCGGTCGCATTCTGGAAACACTGGTCGAACGCTACGAACCTCGGTTGCGTCACGTTCGAGCTACTTTGCTGGAGCCGGACCAGGCTCTTCGCCGAGCCGTCAAGTTTCATCTGGAAGCTCAACTCGCCGTCGATCCCGCGCCTGAGGTACGCTTTGAAACTATTCTGGAACTGACCACCGGCCACTCGTCGATCACCCGTGCGGACCTGACCTCATGAGCGATTCCATCTATCGCTACTACGAACGCGAACTGATCTTTATCCGACAGATGGCCCAGGAGTTTGCCCGACAGTATCCCGGAGCCGCCGGCCGACTTCTCTTGGAGCCGAACCGCTCGGTCGATCCTCACGTCGAACGACTGATCGAGGCATTTGCCCTGTTGACGGGTCGAGTCCAGCACAAACTTGACGATGAATTTCCCGAACTGACCGACGCTTTAATTACTATTCTCTATCCGCATTATCTGAAGCCGATTCCCTCGATGGCGATGGTACAGTTCGTGCCGGATCCAACTCGGACACCGATGAAGACCGGCTTCGTGCTGCCACGCGGCAGTCGGCTGCGCACTCGCCCGGTGAACGATCTGCCCTGCCGGTTCCGCACTGCCTATCCAGTGACGCTGTGGCCGGTTACGCTCACTCAGGCTCGGTTGCAGCCTCCGCCCTTCCCTCCGGGATACTCTCCGCCAGCTGGTACTGTCGCCGCGATGCGTCTGGCTTTTGACTTGCAAGGCACTGCCAAACTCGGGGAGTTGTCGCTGGACTCATTGCGGTTTCATCTGCTCGGTGACAATCAGTTCGTTGCTCAACTGTACGAAGTGTTGTTCAATCACACCTTGCAAGTCGTGCTACGCTCGCCTAGCGAACCGAACAAACCTCCTGTTGTGCTGGACGCTAAACAGGCGATTCGTCCCGTCGGCTTCGAGTCCGACGAAGGATTGCTGCCCTACCCGGCTCGATCCTTTCTAGGTTATCGCCTGTTGACGGAGTTCTTCTCCTATCCCGCGAAGTTTCTCTTTTTCGATCTCGTGGGGCTGGCTCGCCTGTGCAAAGGATCGACCAGCACCAATTTTGAAGCTATTTTCTATCTGTCACGTAGCAATCCTGTCCTCGAACAAGGTGTTGAGGTTGGCACCTTCCGTCTTGGCTGCACACCGATCGTCAATCTGTTTGAACAAACCGCTGAGCCAATCGCCCTGAATCATTCTCGCTTCGAGTATCGCGTGGTGCCGGACGTTTCGCAGCCCTTGGGCATGGAGGTCTACTCTATTGACGAGGTAACCAGTGCCGATCCGACCGCCGGCGTGACCACGACTTATCAGCCGTTCTTTTCCTTCCATCATGGCGAAGGTCAACAACAACGCCGGGCTTTTTGGTATGCCACGCGACGCCCCTCGACGCGCGAAGGTGACGCAGGCTTAGAGATCTTCCTGCATCTGGTCGATCTAGACTTCGACCCGAGGTTGCCTTCAGGCTCGACGCTGGTTGTGCGAACGACCTGTACCAACCGCGATCTGGCTCGACAATTACAGCGAGCTGGGGAACAGCTGTACTTCGAGTTGGAAGCCGTCGCACCTTTAGCCGGTATTCGCTGCGTGCGCACGCCAACGTTGCCATTGCGTCCGCCTCGTCGCCGTGCTGCTTACTGGAAACTGCTGTCTCATTTGAGCCTGAACCATCTCTCCATCAGCGACCCCATCGAAGGCAAAGCAGCACTGCAAGAGATCCTTCGTTTATACGACTATTCCGATCCGGAATCGGGCCAGCAACTCGCCGAGATCAACCGCCTGCTCATCGAGGGTATCACCAGTGTTTCCAGCCGTCGCGTTCTGGGACGAACCAGTAGCGGGGCTGCTAGCGGCTTCTGTCGCGGGGTCGAGATCACGATAGAGTTAGATGAGGAGAAGTACATCGGCACGGGAGCCTACCTCTTTGCCAGCGTACTGGAATGCTTTCTCGGACTTTACGCCTCGCTGAACTCGTTTACTCAGCTTGTCGTGCGAACCCGACAAACCGAGGATGTAATGAAAAAATGGCCGCCCCGAGCCGGTGAACAAGTGCTGGTTTGACCCGCCAACAGGAGCCGACCTATGCCTGACGCCACCACCTACGATCGCTTCATCGAACAACAGGCAGCCGCTCTGCGAGCCAGGGATACCTCGCCAACTTCGCGTGAGCAATGGGCAACTCGGCGTCGGGCACTGCGCGAATCGCTGCTTGCCGCCATCGGGCCAATGCCGGACAAGCCCTGCCCGTTGGAACCGGAATTAGTCGGTACGCTGAAACGAGATGGCTATCGGATCGAAAAACTTCTGTTTCAGTCGCGTCCTGAGGTTTGGATCACTTCTAGTCTGTATCTGCCCCAGGAGCAAAAGGACAAGGCACCGGCCGTGCTCGTGGTGCATGGCCACTGGCCATACGCTCGACGAGATCCGGTAGTGCAGGCCCGCTGTCTGGGGTTGGTGAAACTGGGCTTCGTGGTGCTGGCCATCGATGCCTTCAGCGCAGGAGAACGGCATCCCACCATCTCGCGCGGGAGCTATCACGGCGCGTTGTTGGGCAGCACGCTTTGGCCAACGGGGCTGACTCTGCTGGGGCTGCAAGTGTACGACAATCGCCGGGCCGTCGATTATCTACTGACTCGTCCCGAGGTGGACGGCAACCGACTTGGCATCACTGGAGCCTCTGGCGGAGGCAATCAAAGCATGTACGCTGGTGCTTTGGATGAACGCTTGGCCGCCGTCGTTCCGGTCTGCTCCGTGGGACGGTATCAGGCGTATCTCAAAGCAGCCTGCTGTGTCTGCGAGGTACTTCCCGGAGCGTTGCGCTTCACCGAGGAAGGTGACGTGCTGGGACTGGTGGCTCCGCGTGCGCTACTGGTCATCAACGCCACCAAGGACGCTTTTCAGTTTTCCGTGGGCGAGGCCAAAAAAAGCCTAGAACGGACACGAGCGATCTACAAACTCTTCAATGAGGAAGAGCGTCTCCAGCATGGCATCTTTGAGTCGCCGCACGACTACAACCAGGCTATGCGCGAGGCGATGTATGGCTTCATGACTCGCTGGCTCAAGGGCGAAGGGAACGGTTCGCCGATTCCCGAACCGAAACACCAGATCGAGCCAGTCGAGGAACTAGCGTGCTGGCCGCCGGGCAAGCGTCCGGCCTCGTTCCTATTCGCCCCTGATCTAGCCGCGCGTGAGGCCAACCGCTTGCTGGCCTGGCAGACGACGAAACCGCTCGATCATCGCTCGGCCTGGGAAGCACACACAGTCGTCATGCGAGCCAAACTCGAAGAAGCGTTGGGCGGACTGCCTCCTGCGAGCGACAGCAAAGCCCGACAACAGGACGACCAAATTACACTACAGCCAGAATTAGGGATCGAAATTGTCTCACATGTTCGTGAGGCTACTACCAAAGCAAACGGAGCGACGGCAGTCGTGGTGCATCTCGATGGAGCGGCCAAAGCTCTAGCGCAGCCGCTCGTGAACCAACTGACGATGCAGGGATGGGCCGTGGTCGTACCGGAATTGCGGGCTACGGGAACCGCCGCTCCGAAGAACGACGCGATCGCTGGTGCTCCCGATCACAATAGTGCTGAGCATGGTCTGTGGATCGGGCGTCCGCTGATAGGGCAATGGCTGGCCGATCTCCGCGCCGTGCTGCAGCAACTTGCTCCGCGACCCGTGACGCTGATTGGCGTGGGGCAGGCAGGCTTGCTCGTGGGCTGCGCCGCTGCTTTGCTCGCTGACCGTCTCCGTGGCTTGGTCTTGCTCGACTCTCCAACCAGTTGGGTCACCTCTACGGCATATCCCTCGGGCACACGCATGGGACTGTTAGCTCCCGGGCTGTTGCGGGCCGGCGACCTACCCCACCTGTTGGCCAGCTTTGCCCCCAACAAGCTGCTTGTCGTGGGTGGCTTCGCCACGACTGGCAAAAAACTCGATCTCCGCGGTCTGGAATCCGCCTTCGCCTTCACACGCAAAATCTACCGCCTGTACGACGCTGACAAGGCTTTCCGACTCAGCACTGAGGCGTCGCAAATCGTGGAGGAATTGTAACCTGCCAGAATTTCGTTTGCAGTCGTTTCGTCGGCTCGCTGACTCGGACGCGGTTGCCGCATTTATGTCGTCTTCGCCAAGCGAGCAGCACGTTCATCGGCGAACAGTTTCCGCACTTTACGCTTGGTCACAAACGACACCAGCCAAGGCATGAAGCGGTTGACCAGCACCAGTAGTCTGCCTTTGAAGGTGAAGGTGACCTCACGACTGCCTCGGGCCAGGGCATCCAGAGAACGTCGGGCGACTTCCTCGGCGGTCATGCCGCGCATGTGATCCATCTGAATTTTCGCCTTCTGCTCCAGCATGTTTTTGGAGAAGTTGGTTTGCGTTAGGCCGGGATTAACGAGCAAAACATCGATGCCATCTTTGGCCAATTCGGCGCGAATGGCCTCGCTGAAGCCCTGGATAGCGAACTTGCTGGCGCTGTATTCACTGCGAGCGGGGATGCCGCAACGAGCCGCGATCGACGAAATGTTCAGGATCGCCGGAGTGCGGCCTTGGCGGAGCAAGGGCAGACAGACCCGCGTCGTCTCAGTGGTGCCGAAGACGTTTACCTCGAAAATTTTTCGCAGCCGATCCGGAGCAGCATCCGCGAAGTGCCCCGTCGCGCCAATGCCAGCGTTGTTGATGAGGACGTCCAGACCGCCCATCTTCTCGCGTGCTGCCTCAACCATCTTTTCGCGATCAGCGGCGCTTGTGACATCAGCGACAACAGTATGAATCACTCCACTGGCCTCACGAACTAACTCGTCGAGCAACTCCGCCGACCGCGCCGCCGCCAGCACGATCGCGCCACGTCGTGCTGCTTCCAGAGCCATCGCACGTCCGATACCTTGCGATGCCCCGGTGATCAGAATCCGCAAGCCTCGAAGTTCTCGCCGCATGTCGTCGCTCCCCCTGTCCGCGAAGAGTCATTACTGTCGAGGTTCTCTCTAGTTTGTATTCTGCCTGCGCCGAGTGGGGTGCGGCAAGTCAGCGTAGCCATCGACGGTCACAATCGTCGGTCGAAGGCAACGCACAGAGGGATTAGCACGTCTCTGTTCGTGTTACAGAGACTTTACCTGTAATTCCTGTCCGGTCGCGGCGAACTACTGGGGAGACGGTGACGAGTGAGCAACTGAGGCGGCTTCGCTTGACTCTCGCCCATTTCATGCCAGAGAATAATCGTATACTTTTGCACGATCGATACATTCGGAGGCAACAGGGCCACAACATGGCATTTTCCGCAACCTCGCGACCGACCCGAGAATGGCCGCTTCTGATTCTGGCCTTGGCGCTGGTCTGTGCTATCTGCATCCCCTTGTGGCAATATCACCGAGCCAGTCTCAGTGAGGAAGCGACTTCGCTTCCGTGGACCACAGAACGCTTAGCTCGGTTGTTGCTGGGGCCGGAACAGATTGCCTGTTACTGCTGCTTCTCCTGGGCGCTGTTCATCCTCGCGGGGCGTTATCTAGAGGTGCGGCGGCAGAAAGCAGCGTTCCGCCTGGAGTTGTTGCCACCTGGCCAGGTCATTCTCGTTGAGGATGCCCGCGATCTGCAACGTCGCATCGACGATCGAGTCGGCAGGCGCGGCCCATTCATTCTGGCCAACATGTTGCGGTTAGCTCTAGGCAAGTTCGCCACCAGCAAATCCAGCCGCGATGTCGCCGACGTTGTCCGCACTCAGGCCGAGGTCGAACTGAGCCGCCTTGTCTCTAGCATGAGTACCGTCCACTATCTGGCCTGGGCCATTCCGGCGATCGGCTTTCTGGGCACGGTGCGCGGTCTGGCCGGCAGTCTGACTTTGGGCAATCAACTCGATGAGTTGGCGATGGAACAGTTCATGAAACAGGCAACTGGCCATCTCAACGTTGCTTTCGATTGCACTCTGGTCGCGTTGGCTCTGAGTTTGGTGGTGATGTTCATGTTACACACCGTGCAACGTGAGGAAGAAAGCCTGGTCATCGACTGCCAGCAGTATGCCTTGGAACATCTCGTTAGCCGACTCTACGAGAGCGAAACGGAGGAAGAATCAGTTGGCTTGCCCGTGGACATGACCAGCCCCTTGCCCCGGACACAGGAGAAAGGAAGGTTCTTGCCATGAGCTTGGTCGGCCTGGACCTGAACGCGAGTCGTGCTCGCGCCGTCACCGGGTCGGAGACGCAGCAGGTAGCTCTGGTCCGACTCGATGGGGAACGGTTGGAACTGCCGTTGGCCCTAAGTCTCCAAGAGCGAACCCCGCGTGTTGGTCATGTTGGCCAGGCCCTGACCCGAACTCGCCCGCATCTGACCTGTCAGGACTATTTCGCTTTCGTCGGCACCGGTCGAACTTGGCATCTGGGACGACATCAGTTTGACGCCGATCGAGCTGTTGAGTGGACGTTCACGGCACTGGCTCGCTTGTTGGGACGGGCCTCTGCTCTGGCCGTGGTCTGGCCGGCTTACCTCACGGAAGCCCAGCTGGTTCAGTTAATGCGTCTGGCCGAGAAAGCCGGCTTGCCGATTGTCGGTTCTCTTGCCGCTCCAATCGCCGCCGCGCTGGGAGTTCCCGGACTGACAGCTCGACCCGACCCCGGTTTGGTGTTGGTGGTCGATGTCGATGCTCACGCCCTAACTTGGTCGATCGTCGAGCGAGGCGGTGGACAGTTTCGCCTGCGCATGATTCAGCCCGCCCCGCACCTGGGACGCAGCGCGTGGCTCCGCCGACTGCTCGATACCGCGGCGGCCCGCTGCGTGCGGCAAAGTCGACGCGATCCGAGAGAATCTGCCGAGACTGAGCAATCCTTGTACGAACAGCTGCTCGAGCTACTCGATCGAGGGGGGGCTCGAGCGACACAACTGCACTTGCAAGGTCCGGGCTGGTTTCACACGCTGTTGTTCCACGAAGATGATCTATCGGTTCTGGTCAGCCCTTTACTGCGGCAGACGTTGGGCGAACTTGATGGACTGTTGGCGACGATCGAATCGCTGGGGCCACTGGATGCCGTCGTTGTCACGCATGCCGCTGCCGGGCTGCCTGGTTTGGTGTCGCTGCTGCAAACACGGGTTCGCCATCGCCCGCGTTCCAATGCCATTCGGGCCATCGACGACGAGGCGGACTACGGCGCTTCCTTGCTGCGTGTGCTGGAGAACGAGAATGGTTTCGTGCGGGTAGTCGAGGTTGATACGCCTGCTTGTGTGGCGCATGAACTGGCCATGCGGATTCAGCGCGGCGACTTTGCTCGGGGCCATCTCGATTGTCTAGCTTTGCCGCAACAGGACACCCAGCGAGTGCGCGATACAGGACCGCCGCGGGTTGCTTTCCGGGGGCATGAACATGTGCTTCCTGCCGGCTCGTTTTCCTTGGGTCGGGATCCGGCCTGTGACCTGGTCTTCGAGACGGAACTGTATCCGCACGTCTCGGCCCGACACGCCGAGATCGTCTACGAGCGCTGTTCCTACGTCCTTCGCGATCGCAGCCGACACGGGACGTTGCTGAATGATCGCCCGGTCCAACAACAAGCAGCGTTGCACTCAGGGGACTGGATTCGGCTGGGGCCACGCGGGCCGGTGCTGCGATTTCTAGGCGACTCAACTTGTTAGGAGCCGATCCATGCGCACTCGCCATAAGGTGCCGGCAATTTTCAGTCTCTCGATGGTGGATATGCTCTGCTGTGCTTTGGGCTGCATTATTCTGATCTGGCTGCTCAATGCCAAGCAAGCGAAGGTCGCCGCCGCCAAGAGCAAGCAAGAGATCGAAACGCTCAAGAGTTTGGCCCAGTCCGATCGTGAGGCGAGTCGCCGGCTCCTCGCCGAGGCCCAGGCTCAGCATAGCCGGGCCAGTGAGCGTGTTCGGGTTATCACTCAAGAACGTGATGCTGCCAAAGTCGAGATTAGCGATCTGAATAAGAAGTTGGACGCTCTTCAGGCGTTTCTCGCCGAGATTCGCAAGCAGCTCGACAACGAGCAAGGACGGTCCAAGAAATTGCAAGAGCAGTTGCGTCAGGCGACCGATCGAGTAACTCGACTGGAAACCGACCTCTCCACGGAGCGTGGGCGGCTCGACGAAACCAAAACCCGCCTGACGAACCTGGCCAAGTCGGTCAGCGAACGCGACGACTCGTTGAAGACCGTTCGGGCCGATTTGACCAAGCGCGAAGCCACCATCAAGGGATTGCAGGCGGAGCTGGCCGCTGCCCTCGAGAAACAGCAAGCCGAACGCGAGCGAGCCGACATGCTGGCCAAATCGCTAGCTGCACTGGAACGACAGCGAGACAAAGTCGACGGTGAGTTGAAGGAGTCTCGCTCGGCCAAAGACAAGGCAGAAGCCACCTTGGCCCAGCGTGTCAAGGAACTGGAGACGGCGTTACTGAAGCTGGCGGCAGCGGAGAAGCTCGTTGGGGAACGCAAGGCTGCGCTGGAGGTTGCTGATGCTAAACTGGCTCGTCTAGAGCAAGAAAAACGCACTCTCGTTGCTGCTGCCGAGACCCGTTTTGCTGGCATCGAACTGACCGGCAAGCGAGTCATCTTCATCGTGGATACGTCTGGCAGTATGGACATGATCGACGAGACTACTACAGCTCCCGAGAAGTGGTCTGAAGTGTGTGAGACTGTCGCGAAATTGATTCGCAGCCTACCGAAGTTGGAGAAGTTCCAGATTATCGCCTTTGGCCCGAAGTTCGAGTATCCGCTACAGTCGCCGGGCCAATGGATCGAAGTTGATCCCAAAACTAGTTCCGACGACGCCCTCCGTGCCATGAAGGCGATCAAGCCGCGCGGCGGCACCAACATGTACGTTGCTTTCGAGGAAGCGTTCCGCTTCCGTGCTGACGGCTTGGATACCATCTATTTGCTGTCTGATGGGCTGCCTAATCAGGGCGAGGGCCTGACACCGACTCAGCGAGCTACGGTCAAAGGCATCGAACGCGGTCTGCTCTTAGGCAAGTACATCCGCACGAAACTGAAAACCACCTGGAACCCACCGATCAACGGTCAGCGCGTCAAGATTCATACCATCGGCTTTTTCTACGAAAGTCCCGACCTCGGCTCGTTCCTGTGGGCGTTGGCTCGCGAGAACGACGGTAGCTTCGTGGGCATGAGTAAGCCTTGAGCTAGTACACGTTGCAAGATGGTGAAGCGGATCGCAGGCTGAAGCCTGCGTATGAGCCAAACGCGGACTGAAGTCCGCGGCTACCAGTTCGGATCCACCGGTAGCCGCAGGGTTTAGCCTCCGTAAGTTTGGTAGCTGCCGGCTTTAGCCTGCGAAAGAGTTTCATCATATTAAGAAACGCTCGAATGGTTGCTTGCAGCTGAACTTAGGGAGGGTTGGCGTCTTCGAGCTTCCGAGCGGATAACGTGCATTCTTTCCGAGCGGAGGACGTAAGTCCTCCGTGAGGGGCGCGAAGCACGCAGGGCTGACGCCCGGCGCTCAGAGGAGCGCGTGCAGACAAACGAACCGCACCTGCGCTGAGGTGCGGTTCAGCAGAGCTAGTGGTTCACGCGCTCGAGGAGGCACCAATCAACGTCAGGCCGAAGCTCATCTTCGCTTTGTGTTCGCCAGCCGCGGCATCGATTTGGAACAACAACACCCAGTGTCCCTCGCCTTTGTCAACGAGTTTCGGCTCAGCAACCGCTCCCTTGCCTGGGAAGAGCAACAGCATAGAGGGATGTCCTTCTGTGGTGTGACCGCTCAACTCATTGAGTGATTTCGCCTCCATTAAGTCAGGTTTGGTGTCGTCCTCAGCGGGGCTGACGAGACAGAACTCGGAATACGGAGCCGTACCCATGTGATCGCCATCCATCGGCTGAATACCGAATCGCAGGGTGTACACGCCGGGTTTGACCTTCTGCTTGCGGTAGTCAGTCAGGCCCTTGGGCACACGCATCACGCCAATGAGAGATGAGACCGGCACTTCTTGATAAGTCAGGCCGTTCTTGACTTGCGTCTCGGTGGCCTTGACCGGCAACTCCTTGCGGAACCAAAGTTCGGCCAGTGTTCGCCCCTTAGCGTCGACAAGTTGCACACACTGCTGCGAGAGCAGCTTGCGGATCGATTCCTTGACTTCCTTGGGAGGTTCGGCGTCCGAGATGGTTTTGATAGCATAGTTTGCAGCGTGGACGGGCCAAGCGAAACAAAAGCCGACGACGGCGAGCAGTGCCGTGCGGTGCAAAGTCATGATGGTTTACTCCTGAGTAAACAAGACAAAGCACCAGAGAACAGAAAAATTCCCTGGTGCCCGAGGATCGAAAATGCAACTTAGCGGATCGAGAAAGTTCCTAGATACGCTCCACGTCGTCCCCCGTCGGACCACTTGGCCCCGGCCTGATCACCCTGGTAGCTGTGTTCCACCGCCATCGCTGGTGTGACTGTCACACCCTGGACCAGCGGGGGATAGTAGGCCGACTCGTTGCCGCAGATCTTGTCGTGCTTGCCGTTGAGACAGCGCGTCTCGATCTTGGCGGCTCCAGCCTTCAGAGTGGCACAACCGTTCTCGTCACAGGGGCAGACGTTGAACTCGAATTTATCGCTGGACACTTTAACCACATGCTGGGTCAGGTCGCCGCCTTGCTGTTTGGCCAACTGAATCAGAGCGGCTTTTTGCTCGTCGTTGGCCCGCTGATCGACGATTAGAACGGCCTTGGCCTTGCCAGTCTGTGGCAGACCAAGGGTATCTGAGGCGGCCACCACTGCTACTACACCGAGACCGTCGAGTTGCACGCCAGCGAAACTGCCCGTTTCGACTTTCCAGCCGAGGACGGCGTGTTTGCCCGTCAAGTTGGTCTCGGCATTGGCGAAGCAAGGGCCTGTCCAGATGTCGCAGGTGCGTGCTTCGATGTACTGTCCTTTCAGCTCGGCAGAGGCGGTGCCGGTGAGCAGCGCTAGAGCAAAAATTGCGGCCAGCAGTCGCATGAGCTTTATCTCCTTGTGTGGACAAAGAAGGGATCGCTTTGGCAGGTAACTTCTGTCCATTGTCAACCGATTTGATACAGCCGTCAAGAGCTGTAGCCCAGAATCAACTGTGAGTAGATAACAGGGTGGTTCGAGCTGCTGGTTTGGAGAATCAGCTCACCTGACCATCGTCCAGGTGAGCTGAGCAAGAATGAAGTTACTTACTACTGGTTGATGTAGCTGAATTGTAGGTTGGCTTACTAACGCCTCCTCTGAGTAGAGGGGGTCTCCGTGGCTCAGCAACCCTCACGGAAGACTTATGTCCTCCGCTCAGAAGCTTGCTTACGTCCGCCGCTCTGAAGCTCGAAGACTCCAACCTTCCCTCAGTTCAGCTGCAGTGAACCACTATGGTCTGCTCTGGTTTGATGTAGCTGGATGCTCGGTACAGACATCGCTTCGTGAACCAGCCGATAGGGCATACAAACCGCCTGACAAGATGCACAACAGAGTACCAACAATGCACCCGAAGGTTTGCTCCATTCCGGTGCCAAACAATAAGGACATCGTGACGGTTAGTAACCCCATCATCAGGGTGACAAATCCCCATCCTTCTGCGCGAGACATGATTTTTGCTCCAACAAACAAGCTTACCTACAACAAGTAATTCGCTTGCCACAAATCCGACTTTTGTCACTAAGCAGTACTTATCGACAAATTTAGTTGCTACACAGTTGGAGTGTGGAAGGAGCTTTTCGCCTTCTTTTAAGCTGGGGTGAGGAGAACTCGATTACTCCTGCCACTAACTAAAAAACTAGTAGTAACAGTTCAATAAATTTTAGGTGATGTTTCAATTTAGTTTTCATGTAAATCGCGTTGCGATGAAGAAGCACGATGTATCTGCCCGATGGTTGCCAATCTATTTATCCGACCAACAAAAAACGATCTACAAGATCTTAGAACTCTAGTTTTACCTACCTAGATGAGAAAATGTTCGAGAAGTGATTTTGGCTGGTCGAGTAGCAGAGGTCCGCACTTGGATTAGGGCGAGCCGGGCACTCGGTTGAGGGAGCGGACACAATAGGCGGGCACGATTTGGAACGGCGCGGGATCGACCAGTTCACCTTCGACGCGGACCAGTTGACCGGAGCGAAAGCCGTCCATCGGTCCAGTGCGCAGTAACTCCAGTTCACCACCGAAAGGGTCCTTCGATTCTGGTCCAGCGTAGCGCACCAACCATCGATCACGTTGGGCATCATAGATTAGCTGACCGACGAGCCACTGATGATCGGCGGCTGCGCCACAACTCGGCATCGTCGGCTTGGGAGATGGAAGGGGAGTCCAGGCGGCGATCAGTTGGGGTTCCGTTGGCTTCTCTGTACGTCGTTGTCGTGCGATGCGCGGCCGACGATAAACAACTTGTCGGATCGGCGGAGTCCAGTTCTCCGGTGGGGAAACAGCTGGTCGCATCACTAGGGATGAAGGAACCTGGCCGTCGATCAACGCCGGGCGGGACGGCGGCGGAGCATGACATCCAAGGGCCAGCAGCATTGCCGCGGTCAGGCTATATCGCAGTCTGTACAAGGACATGTGCGAGATTCCTGACAAACGTGAAAAGGAGGCAGGACATCCAGAATTGTTATCGGCGCGGGAATTGGCGGATCTTGCGGAATAGAGCGGATTTTTCGAGGCGGTGGCAATCTTGTGCCCTTCACCCCTTACCCCTCTCCCCTGAATGGGGAGAGGGGAACCAGAAGCCGTTCCCTCAGCTGCTCGGAGGGAGGAACTCAACCGAGTTTACATAATGCCCGCGCCGAAGTCCTTGGAGCGATCATCGCGCGCTGTCGCTGGGGTGCTGCTGCTGGCATGGGTGCCTCGGCTGGCGTGCGAGCCATGCGTGCGGTAACCCCGTCCGCTAATCTCGGCGACGATCTGCGTGTACGACGTGCCCTCGAACTCGGGAGAGTCGTAGTCGTCGTAGGTGCAGGTGTAGCCAGGCTGCTTAGCGCGTTCCTTCTCCATCTGGAACGCCTTGATGACGGCATTCTGGATGATCTCGCGACAAGCGCTGTTGATCGGGTGGGCAATGTCAGCATGCAACTTCACGCGCCCGTCGGCATCGCGAGTAGCGCGATCCTCGTCGAGCTTGGTGCCGCACTGATTGCAGAACCGTGCCCGCAAGTGGTTCTTGCAGCCGCACGAACTGCACCGATCGGTGAGCTTGCGGCTCGGCATGGCCACGAAGGGACCTTTGGTTCCCTCAATGATTTTCAAATCGCGGATGACGAAAGCGTCATCGAACGTCACCGAGCAGAAGGCCTGCAGGCGCTCGTTCTCGCTGTTGTCTTCCATGAGCTTGATTCGGACTTCGGTGATGACCACGTCTGATCTCCTATGGACTGTGGCACACTCAATCGCAACTCCGCACAACAAACACACGAGCTTGACAGCCAGCCTCCTGCTGAGAAGCCAACGCCCGTGCAAGCCGCAGGGCCTCGGCAGCATCGTTCGCCAGGGCGAACAGCGTGCTACCGCTCCCGCTCATCCGCGCCCCAGCCGGTCGCAATCGCGCGAGACGCTCGCGCCAGCCGGCCACTTCGGGGCACAGTCGCATTGCCGGCTCTTCCAGCCGGTTATATAGATTCATTCCAAGATCTGCAATATCGCCTTTCTCGGCAGCTCGTCGGGCCGCTCCGCCGTCCCGTGGTGGGCCGTCCAGCCGCAGCGCCCGAAAGACGCTCGCGGTAGACAGTCCGACTCGCGGACAACACAGCACCAGATACAGACGACTACCCAGAGTCATTGGCTCGATGATCTCGCCCCGCCCGGTACACCAGGCGGCAGGTCCATGAAAGAAAAACGCTACGTCGCTGCCGAGTTCGGCTCCCAAGGTGGCTAGCTGCTCGGGCCGCAATCCCAACCGCCACAGCCGGTTCAATCCCGCCAGGGTGGCTGCGGCATCGGACGATCCTCCAGCCAGGCCCGCCTCGGTGGGGATGCGCTTGGCCAGATGAATCGCCACTCCCGAACGGATGTCGAACCGTTCACGGAGCAAGCGTGCTGCGCGGTGGACGAGGTTCTCGGGGCCAACAGAAAGACCGGGATGGTCGCAAGTCAAGTAAATGTCTTGCGACGCTTGTTCGCGGAAGTGAAGCGTGTCGAAGAGTCCGACCGTCACCATCAGCGTGTTCAGGTCATGGTAGCCATCCGAGCGACGCCCCAGCACCTCCAGAAAGAGGTTGACTTTAGCAGGGGTCCACACACGGACGGAGTAGCCTTCACGCTGTATCCACATGAGCCGCGAGCCGGTTCTGGGAGAGGCTCCTTCCTTGGAGTCGCCAGCGTCCGGCCTTCTTGGCTGGGTTGCTGGTAAGTGGGGGAACCTATCCGGTTTGCCTCGGTTGCACGTCACCGACCGAACGGGGGCGATATTACCTTTGCCCGAGAAAGGCGTCAAGCCGGCTCTCCGGGCGGGACAACCCAGCGGCACAACCTGAAGCGAGCGAGTCGGCCAGGAAGGCGGTCTTCCCAGTCCGACTCGCTTGTTTCCCCGCCCCTAGTCCTGGCGTTTCTTCATTTCCTCTTTGAGTTTACGCATTTCCTGCATTAACTTCGTGATCTGTTTGCGATTCTCCTTGATGCTCTTTTCCAGCCTCTCGTTATCCGTCTGCACCTGCCGCCCTTCCAGATCCTGGCGCAGAAAATTTTCTCGAGCCAGCTTCCAGCCCAATAGGAAAGATCGCTTCTGGTCCGACGATCACCTGGAAGTAGGTCTCATGTTTCGCTCGGGTTTTGGCATCGATGGGAGCGAACCCCCCTGGGCATCTTGCCGAGCAGCTCTATGTTGTGCGGACTATCCCAGGGTTCATCGAGTTTGAACTGCTTGTATAGAGCCGCTTCCTCACGCTGTTGGACAAAGAAAGCGGCGCAGCAACTCAGCGTCCGTGGTCTCCACGCCGCCGTACCTCGGAAAGAGTCGACGCACCGCAAGGAGGATGCTGTCGCCAGATTGTTCGGACATGGTATCGCTCCTCCATTGCTATAGAACCTAGCAGAAGCCGTTCGCATACGAAAAAATTTTGCCAGGGAACGAGTTGATTGCCACTTCACCCTGAAATGTTGTGCCCCAGGAGAAAGGGAAATTCAATGAAGAAAGCAAGGGGTTCAGATGAATAATGGGGTTCTCGGCTGACGCTCTCGACCGACATCCAGATAAAAAATTTATTTGGATGTTTAACCTCGAGGGAATCATGTGGACTGCTGCTAGCCGTCGCCAGTTTCTAGCCACTGCCTGTCTCACCTCGACCTCGTTGGGCGGTCTTGGCCGACTCCTCGGTCAAGTCCCCTCGCCCCAGGTCAGGGACGACCAGAAGAAGTTCAAGCCGGACACGCTCTTCCTCACCTGGCAACAGGATCCGACCACGACGATGACCATCCAGTGGATCGGCAAGAAAAGAGACGCAGGCGATGCGACGATCCTCTACCGCGACCGCGGCAAGGGCGAGGAGTGGATCATCGGACCAACCGCAAAGACCACTCCGTTTCCGGTCGTGGAGACGACGTCGCTCGCTCCGCAACCCGGAGCCGATTGGGGAGAACCCGACCCCGCGGCCAAACGCCCACTGTCGAAGTACACTGGGCCAACCGATTTGACCATCTTTCGGGCCGAATTGACCAAACTGACGCCGGGCACCGAGTACGAGTTCACCATCGGACTGAACGCGCCGACGTGGCGATTCCGTACCATGCCGGCTAAGGCGACGAAGGCTTTTCACTTCATCAGTGGCGGGGATGCGGGAGTCGGCCCATCTGCGGTGGCGAACAATAGGGTCGCTGCCGGGCAGGATCCGATGTTCGTCCTGATCGCTGGTGATCTCGGCTACGATAACGGGGTGAACGGCGACACCGCTCTGCAGTTCATCCGCAACTACTCCAGCACCATGATCGACTCAGCTGGGCGATTGATCCCGCTGGTGACCTGTCTGGGTAACCACGAAGTACGCGGAGGCTATGGCAAAACGCTAAAAGAGGCCACGTTCTTCACCCCGTTGTTCGGCGGTCTGTATTCCGAGACTGGATATGCCACCCTCGACTTCGGCGACTACTTGTCGCTCGTGCTGCTTGACTCTGGACACTGCTCGCCGATCGGCGGCGAACAAACCGCTTGGCTGGAAAAGGTATTCAAAGAGCGCGCCGGTAAACCGCACGTCATTGCCGTCACTCATGTTCCCTGTTATCCATCCTACCGAGTGCCGGAAGGCAAGGGGGATAAGTTCGGTACCGGCGAGGAGCAGCGGAAATACTGGTGTCCGTTGTTCGAGAAATACGGAGTGGACCTCGTACTCGAACACCACGACCACACCTTCAAGCGGACCCGCCCATTGACCGGCGGTCTAGTGGACGAGGCGACAGGCATTACCTACTTAGGCGATGGCTCTTGGGGTAAACTCCGTATTCCCAAAACTCCGGAGATGCGATCCTACCTTGAAGAGGTGAGTATCAACTACCACATCACCCTGCACCGCTTGGAGGGTGAGCAGGAGTTTCATTTGGCCTTCGGGGAGACGGGCAAAGTTCTGGACGTGTTCCGAACGGTCAAGAAACCGCGGCATCACAAGCCCGATCTTAGTAAATAAGTCGATTCCGCACCGTTGCGCGACGCCAGCAGATCGGGGGTGCTGAGAGCAATTCGGTTCCCTTCTCCCCAACGGCAGAGGGGAACTTAGGCTCACAGCTATCGACGGCTAATTGCTAAAATTTTTAGTTATTCTGCTCTGTAGACTTGTCGGGCTGAGGATCGCGACTTCGGTCTCTCGCGGAGTAGTAGGGCACAGAATACGGAGAAACAAGACCGCAAAACAGGCCTTAGAGGAAACTTTCGATTCCATTTCCGCTACAGTAACAGAAGCCTTGAAACCGAAACTCCGGAGTCGGGCCGATGAAGTCGATTCGGGAGCGGCACGGGCTTGGGAGGTGTGGAGTCGGCAGGACGCAGCGGCTCTGTCCGCGAAGGCAACGGTAGTCGTCGAGCAGCGGAAGTGGCCGGTTCGGTCAGTATGCGGAAGAGCGGCGGCTCCAATTGATCGAAGGTCACGACCAGTCCGGTGCGTCGCGCCCAGATGCCTGCTGGCGCGGTCAGCACGACTTCATAGGCCGTCTCGGGTTGCACTTGGTCCAGCACCCAGCGAGGTGGATGCAGTTCGTCGGCCTGATCCAGCGGTACAAACTCGAAGAAGACGCCGTGCTCCACCAACAGCCGCATCTGGGGGTAGCTAGGGTCGGACACCCCTAGCGGTGCCTCGGGATAGGTCAATAGATCGATCGTCTGGATCCCTTCGGCCTCGGCAGGCAGTGCGGCAGTCAAGGCATCGGTACGCAATCGAACCAGCACACGCAACTGCGGCCAGAGACGGCGTAGCGACGATTCACCTCGTTGGTGGCACGCCTGCTGCAGCAGCGCATCGAGCCGTTTCGCTGAGCCGACGATCGCTGTCAGTGGTCGATCCAGCCATTGCCGGGCCAGCGTCGCTGGGTCGCCAGCACTGGCGTCCTCGACAACGTGATGGATGGTCAGGGGAAAACGTGCTTGCACCAACTGCTGGGCAGTGTACGCTCCCGAGAAGAGCAGCCGAGTGTCATCTCCCAGCCAGAGTATACGCCCATCAAGCAAGCGAACACGCGGCTGAGCGCGCAGAGCTAATGCGAACGCGGTGCGAATAGCCCGACGATGGGCCTGGATCAGCTCAGGTGTCAGCCGCAATGGACGATCGAGTTGATCAACGAGTAACGGAGTTTGCCGCTCCGGATCGACCAATTCTCTGTCACTAGTCAGACGATACCAGACCGTCCTCTCGTGTAGCGGCACCAAGCGCTGATAGTCGGCAATGCAGCGGATGCGGTTGAAGTCGTGATCATGACCAAACGGTGTAGCTCGCGCCTGATGGATCAGGTTGAGCAAAGTGCGCAATTGAGCACGAACGGCGGGAAAGCGATCCAGCCGAGCCAAGTGCCGCCGACATCGGGCCGCCAGGAGAGCTTCCAGCACTCTCCGGACCAGGGGGAAATCAGCGATCGGGGAAAGCAGTCGTGCTTCCAGCGCGCTCACGAACAGCGAATCCTCCGTTACGGGGTCGCGCCAGCCAATCCGTCTCTACAGATGAAACTAACAGTTGGGCAACAGGGGTACAAGTGGCAAGTCGTGACGATTGGCCCAAATTTTTCTTTTTCTTCGGAATAGACAAGCCTCGGCGTCGTCTTCTCTGACGATGAGTCCCGGTGAACTGGCAATTTTGATGGATACACAAGCGCCGGCCTTGGTGCTGTACGCCCGGCAATGGTGCGAAGCTGCCGAGGATGTCGTTCAGCAGGCGTTTCTGGCCTTGATTACGCAACGACCACCGCCGACTGATCCAGTAGGCTGGCTCTATCGCGTCGTGCGGAACCGCGCTCTGGACGAGTCCAAGCTACAGCGCCGACGACTCCGCTGTGAGTCGCAAGCCGCTCGCCAGGCCCGCTGGTTCGTCGAACCGCAGGTGGACGGTCTCGATGCTGACACTGCCGTCGCCGCCCTGGAGTCCCTGCCGCTGGAGCAACGCGAACCGATCGTGGCTCATCTTTGGGGGGGCTGAGCTTCGAGCAGATCGGCGAGTTGGTTGGCTGTTCGGCTAGCTCGGCTCATCGCCGCTATCAAGCTGGCCTTGCCCTGTTACGACAGAAACTGAGAGTCCCATGTCCGACGACTTGACCCGAACGCTGAGCCGATTCACCCCGTGCGCCACGTTGGATCGCGATACGATCATTTATCAAGCCGGACGCGCTTCGGTGCCGTCGCCGCTGCGTTGGAAGACTCTGTGCGCGATGCTGGCGTTGAGCCAAGTATTGACGTTGCTGTTCGTGTTCGTGCGACCGGAGCGATCGACTCCGCCTGCTCCAGTGATCACTCCGCCGCCGCCAAGTTTCGTCCCGGTTCCGGGACTCACCGCCTGGCGGGATCGGCTAAGCCTGGATCCCTTGGCACCTCTGGCTTACGAAATCGACCTATTCCCCGATGATCCGCCGTTGCGGGTGTCGGCATTGTTGAACGACTTTCCACTGGATTGACCCCAACACCATTTTCCCCAAGGAGGAGCCTGTATGGCTCGAATGCTAATTCCCTGCGCGCTGGCCGTGTTGCTGGCTGGCCTGGTTCCCATGAGCGCCGCTCCGGTGCCGGAGTCGACCGAAACAGTGATTCGACTGCAAGTCGCACCGATGGCCGCTCCGCGACCAGCGCTGAAGTATCAGTTGTTGCCCGAGGTTCACGAACTCCAGCCCGGTCAGGTGGTCCACAACTTCCTGAAATCGTTCATGGAGCAGAATTACTTCTTCTTCAATAAGGAAGCCGAGGAAAAACGCGAGCAGTACCTGACCATGCCGTTGGCGGATCTGCCGTTGAAAGAGATTCGCGCGAGCTACGGTACCAACTCTGGGCTGCGTCAGGCGGACTATGCTGCTCGGCTTGAGACAGTCGACTGGCAAATGCTGCCAATTCTGCGACGTGAGGGAATCAACGCCCTCTTGCCCGAGGTGCAACAACTGCGTCGGCTGGCCGCCGCGCTGAAGGTGCGCTTCCGTCTGGAAGTCGCCGAGAAACGCTTCGACGATGCCGTGCGCACGGCAAAAACGATGCTCGCCCTGTCGCGTGCCCTCGGCGAACATCCCACGCTGATCGCGGCGCTAGTTGGGGTGGCTATAGCGAACATGGCCATCGGTCCGATCGAGGAGATGATCGAGCAGCCTGGCTCGCCGAACCTCTACTGGGCTTTGACGAGCCTGCCCGACCCGCTCGTCGAGCTCCGCAAGGTAATGCAGGGCGAACGATTACTGATGGGCAAGCTGCTGGAGAGTTTTGAGGATCCCTCGCCACAATCGGCAGAACAGCTCGACCGTCTGATTCAAGAGCTGGACAGGACGTTCAAGAACCAGGTGGATAAGTTCGATGCCGCGAAGTACGTCAAGAAGAAGGTTGCTGATTCGGGCCAGCTGAAGGCGGCGCGACAACGGTTGATCGACGCTGGCTGCGACGCCAAACAAGTCAACGCCTACTTGTCCGAACAGGTGATCCTAGCCGATGAGTATCTAACCTTCCTGGCGGAGCGTGATGAGCTGGCCAAAGCGATCCTGTTGCCGCATTACCAGATGCAAACCGTCCTGGCGGGGCACCGAGAGAAAGCCTCCGAGGAAGGACTGTTTCTCGGTCTAATTCCAGCCATCCGCAAGGTCAAGCTCATTCACTCGCGTTTGGCACAGCGGCTAGCGCTACTCCGTGTCGTCGAATCGCTGCGCCTGCATGCTGCCGAGCGGGGTGGGTTCCCGTCCAAACTCGACGAGGTACGCGTACCTCTGCCCGACGATCCGGTGACCGGCAAGCCGTTCCAGTACCGGCTCGAAGGTGGCAAAGCCATCCTCCAGGGGACGCCGGCTCACGGAGAGGAAAAGAATCCCGTTTGGAACGTGCGCTACGAACTGACCTTGCGAAAGTAAACGACCACATTAACCTGCCAAAATGACACCCAAGACGTGCGCGGTGTGTCGGCCTACACCGCACACGTTTGGGAGAGGTTCAACTCTGCTGCACGGACTGATTGGAGCGTTTACGTCGCTTCCGCGCGATCAGTTTTTTCTCACGGGTGGTCGCTAATCCATCAGTAGTTTCCGAGAGTTGACGAGCTTTCCAGCGTTCCTTCCAGTCCCGAAGCGAGGTGCGAAACAAAGTGGAAGTCGTCGGTTGCGATTGCCTCATCTTGCGCTAAAACTCCTGCAAAATCGAACGCTGTAATCAGCGAAGTTATTTGCTGAAACCGTACCGCAAGTTTTGTGCCGAGGTGGCCTATGACAGCGCATGCCTTGACTTCGCCCGTGTGGTCGTTATGGTGAACATCTCATCCTCAACGTAGGGTATCGACTTCGGTTCCGCTGTTGACGCGAGGAGGAGGCTGTCCATGGATTCCTACCGCTTAATTTCGGTTTCGCGTCAGCAGGATGTTTATTGTGTCCGCCTCAAGCAAGCGCGTCTGGAAGAGATCGACATCACCGACTTAGGCTACGAGATTCTTTCCCTGTGCTCGGAACCAGGATGCAAACTAGCTTTGAGCCTCGGCCCAGAGCCTCCCTACTGTCTCTATAGCGTCTTTTTGGCCAAGTTAATCGCTATCCGCAACGCGCTGCAGAAGAACAATGGACGCCTGGTGCTATGTGAGGTGGGACCGAACGCCTACAGTGTCTTCGAGGCCACCAAGCTCGACAAGGAATTCACCTTTGCCGCCAACTTCAACGAGGCAGTGGCACATCTCAACGGGGAAAGTTAATCAGAAAAAGAACAAGGATAAACTCAAGCAAACATGGGCGTATAGTTGCGGCGACAGGATTTGAACCTGTGACCTCCAGGTTATGAGCCTGGCGAGCTACCACTGCTCCACGCCGCGATTCGTTTGCTTCGCGCAAACCACACCTCTAATATACGTTCCTGGTCACGCTAGACAAGAGTGATATTTTCATTCGGTTGGTTTTCGTTAGCAATCCCTTAAGGAAATCGCTTCATTCTTGCCTTTCTGTTTGGAGCGCGTCACCGGAGGGGTTACGCCCTCTGCTCGGATCGGGGTAAGCGTTCCATCTGAGCGGAGGACGTAAGTCCTCTGTGTAGTTGGTGCGAAACACGGAGGGCTGACGCCCGCCGCTGGGAAAAGGATCAGTTCACCGCCTCTCTGAGTCGAGCAAAGCACTCGTCCCAGTGGATTGCCGGAGCCAGCAACAAGCTCCGTCCCAGTCGTCGCGCGATCTGTCGTTTCGATTCCTCTCGCAGATAGTCCACCGGACTAGTACCGTCGATTCGAGCCAAGAGACAAACCCCTAGATGGAGAAATCCGCGTTGCAAACAACGGGTTGTGTCGAACGACCGCACCTCGGCTTGATAAGCGTTCCAGATGGGGGCGATTAGTTGCTCAAACTCGGTCCAGCGAGCATGATAGATGGCCTTGAGCAGCAGATGAGAGAAGAAGAACCCCAGATCCATCGCCGGGTCGCCGTCGTGGGCGGTTTCGTGATCGACCAGCGTGATGCCCTGAGCATGCACTAGGAGATTCTTCGGGCTGAAATCGCCGTGGCACAGTGCTTCGGTAGTGCCGAGCATTTGTTCGATCACTGCCTGGATCGGTAGCCGCAGATCTGGATGCCGTTCTTGAATGCGGCGGTAGAACGGCTCAACGCGGAGCTGGTCGAAAACGCGCCGATCAGCAACCGTCCGCCGTAACTCGGGCCGTTGGGCCGTGGTCTCGTGAATCAGTCCCAGCAGGGTTCCGACTCGCGAGCCGGTTGCCAAGTCGATTTCTCCTTTTAACAACAATTGTTTCCACGAGCATGCCTCGATCGGGGCATGCTCCATCGCATAGACGTAGTGTTGCTGATCGCTGAAGAGGATGCGAGGAATGGCACCGGCTGGCAACAGTTCGCTCAGCATCCGCTGTACGTCTTGTTCACGATAGATGCGTTCCAGGTCAGAGAACCAGTCCTCGCGAGTTTGCAGGCGAGGCCGCGATTGCTTGACAACCAATAGACGCTCTGCTTGACGCACGCGCAGCACCACATTAGAGACGCCACCCGACAGCGTCTCCACCTTGGCTGGGGACGTGTCTATCCAGCCCATTCGGTGTAGGTAGTCCAGGGCGTTGGCCTCGGTCAGCTCCCACATGGCTGCTCACTTGTAAAAGCGGATTCCGCCGGTCTCAGTTTGGACCCAGTTGGGCAGCAGCAGTTTCTTTGGCTCCGAGGACCACTTGACCCGCTCGGCTCCCTTGCCGGCATGGCCCTCGACACGAAGGCGATAGCTGGAGTTTGGAGTCCACTTGCTGATGTCGAATTGGACGACGAGAGTATCCGTGCCGTCCCAACCAGCTAGCCAACTACCGAGGTTCTTGGGTTGGATAGGATAGCGTTTGGTCTCGGCGACAAAGCCGAACCGGCCCAGACGTTCGACGACCAGTTCAGGAGCCTCGAAGACAGCGGGGCCAGGTGTTTGCAGCGATAGCCAGAAAGTCAAGGTCTTGTCTTGTCGGCTCAGATCGCGCAAACAAGCGCAAAAGCCTGGGGGATTTCCGGTCAGCGCGGTGTACTGCTCCGGCGAGGCGATAGAGCAGAGGGCCTGAGCCAGTTCATCGCGAGCCTCGCCAGGCTGACTGTCCTTGTAGGCTTGCACCAAGCGATTCAGAGCGGTTGGCAAATAGGTTTTGCCCGATTCGCTCAGGCGAACCAGGGTGCGAGCCAATTCACCACGTATCCCCTCTTCTTTCTCGCTTAAAGCGTTAGCCAGCCTATCGAGTAATTGTTCCTGCTCGGAACGCGGCATCGGCACCGCGCCACGCTGACAGTCGGCGGTGTTGGGCCACAGCGTGATGCGTTCGCCCAGCAAGCGCGTCGCGCGAATCCGATCGCCAATCAGACGGTTAGTATCACAAGCGATGGTGGCGAGATAAGCTCGGCCCGAGGGAGTCGAGAAGACCGGGGAGAGTAGCCGTGGCGCGTCGCCTTGGTTCAACTCGGCATAGAGACAGACGGCCTTCCAGCCGCTCTCCGGAGTGGCCGCCTCGAAGATCCAATCGAATACGTCCAGCTGCAAATGATCCCAGCCAGCTGGCGATTCATCACTCCCTGGAGGCAGGGCAGCGAACTCCGCCTTACGGGCCTGAATCCAACCCAACAAGGCTTCTGTTCGTCGGGCAGGTCGGCCAATGCGGCGATAAGCGTTCAATTGATCGACGGCGGTCAGATCCTGACGAACGCGATTGACCAGAACCGCCCAACGCACCTTTGGCAGGGCACGCAATTGGCCGTTCGGTCCAATCGGAGCCACGGTGACGCGATCCTCACCACACATCCGCAGACCACCGGGCAGCAGCCTCCATTCCTGCTTGTGCTGTTCGAGAAAGAGCAACGCCTGGGCGATCTGACGGGGCCGCGGTTTTTTGCGGGCTAGATCAGGTTCTTCGTAGGAGGTCATTTGCTCGGCGGTAAGACCAACGGGAGCGAGGATGGTCTCGGCAGGCATCTTGCCACGCAGACAACTCAAGACGCGAAACTGAGTCGGCACCAACGGATCGAGAGGCACGGCCAGTACCACGGTCGGTGCATCAATACAGAGGCGTCGGAGGGGCACACCCTCCTGAACCGGAGTGTTCTCACCACGAACCGAGGTCAGAAACAACACCGATCCCAGGGCGAACGGGAGGAACCACTTCATGAAACGCTACTCCAGAAGAGAAACGAATTCTACTCATGATAACCGCGCGGGTGCCGGCGATGCCAGTTCCAAGCCGAAGAAACGATCGATTCCAGATCAGGAAACTCAGGCTGCCAACCGAGAAGCTGTCTGGCTCGGTCGGCCTGGGCGACAAGAAATGGAGGATCGCCCGGTCGCCGCGCTGCTTCCACCACGGGGACCGACTGACCGGTGATACGCTCCGCCGTCTGGATCACCTCGCGGACCGAATGCCCTTGTCCCGTGCCCAGATTGCAGACGATTGGCTGGTTTTCCGACAACCGTTCCAGGGCCAGAACGTGAGCCTGAGCTAGATCCTCGACATGAACGTAGTCGCGCACACAGGTGCCGTCTGGTGTGGGATAGTCCGTCCCGTAAATCTGAACGTGAGGACGCTGCCCCAACACCGCCTGTAGGACGATTGGGATCAGGTGCGATTCTGGAGTATGGTCCTCGCCGATGTCTCCGGAGCGGTGCGCCCCTGCCGCGTTGAAGTAGCGCAGCAGAGCCACCCCCCAACTGTAGGCCGCGGCATGGTCGAGAATGGCTCGTTCCACGGCCAGCTTAGTGTTGCCGTAGGGGTTGATCGGCCGCTGTGGCGTTTCCTCATCGATCGGCACACGATCTGGCAGGCCGTAGGTGGCACAAGTGCTGGAGAAAACTAGCTTCTTGATGCCGTGGCGTCGCATCTGTTCCAGCAGCACCAGTGAGGCGATGACGTTGTTCCGATAGTACAACGCTGGATTCCGCACCGACTCCGGCACCAGAGCCGAAGCGGCAAAATGGACGATGGCCTCGATCTGATGGACGACCAGCAAATGATCCAGTCGCGACTCGTCGCGCAAGTCGCCGACAAGGAGGCACTCGTCGGGAAGGCTCTGCCGATGGCCCGTCGAAAGGTTATCGATCGCCCAGACTTGATGACCGGACTCCAGTAGCAGTCGCACGGTGTGACTGCCAATATATCCCGCTCCGCCGGTTACTAGGACGCGCATTTGTTTCATCTAGACAGTAGTCAGTAGGGGAGGATACGAGAAGTTGATCTATGCAGTAGCGGCGAAATTATCTGTTAGCTTTTGAACCAAAATTCGATCACATATAGACATAATTTATATCTAAAAAGTGATTTTACAACCAAAAACTACTCTCACACTTTAATCTAATTGCCGACTACTGTTTCCTGTCTGCTTACCTAATTCGTGATTCCCTTGGTGATGCCGAGGAACACGTCTTCCAGGTCGATTTCTTCCTCCTTGAACATCTTTAGGCGGAAGCCGTTTTTCAAGAGTAGATCGACGAGAAAGGCACCGTCCTCGACACCGTCGGCGAGCGTGACTCGCAAACAGTGCTGCTCCGGCACGTCCTCGACTTTGAGTACGTTTAGATGGGTTTCCAGATGCTCGCGAGCCTTGGCGTTGAGATCGTTGGACACGGCGACAAGGTAGACGGTGTTCTTACGTACTTGCTGAATGGCGGACTCGACGGTGCCATCGAAAATCAGCACGCCGCGTTCGATGATACCGATCTTGTTGCAGATGTCGGCTAACTCGGGCAGGATGTGGCTGGATACCATGATGGTCTTGCCCATCTTGCGAAGTTCCTTGAGCAAGGCCCGCATCTCGATTCGAGCGCGCGGATCCAAGCCGCTGGCTGGTTCGTCCAAGAGCAGCACTTGCGGGTCGTGCAACAACACCCGAGCCAGACCGAGACGTTGCGTCATGCCGCGCGACAGACTAGTCACCAAGGCATCGCGCTTGTAGCCCAGATCGACGAGTTCAAGAACCTGCTCACACTTGCGACGACGAGCCGGGCCATCGATACGATAAGCGGCAGCAAAGAATTCCAGGTACTCGATCACCTTCATATCGTCGTAGACGCCGAAGAAGTCGGGCATGTAGCCCATCGAACGGCGAATTTCCTTGGCGTTGTTGTAGATCGAGTAGCCGCACACCGTGGCTTCCCCCCAACTGGGGTTGAGCAACGTCGCCAGAATGCGCATGGTCGTGGTCTTGCCCGCACCATTGGGGCCGATGAAGCCGTAGACATCCCCCTTCTCGAGTTTCAGCGTGAGATCTTTCAGGGCGTACAACTCTCCGTACATCTTGGTCAGATTGCGAGTCTCGATCATAAAACGGTTCCGCCGAACTTCGAGATAGAGAAGAAAATTATACTGCTGATTTATTGGATCTTTACGGGAAGAAACACACGCAGGTAGGTTTCTTGAGTCAAGACGCCTGGTAGTGCTGGTCGTTGCCGTTGCTCGCCGGGCAACTCACCCAACCACAATCGAGTCGGCGAGGCTGGATGTGCCGTGACTACTTCAGCTTGATCGTGCAGCATTGGCGTGCGAGCAAGCAGTACGACTTCGGGTCGATAGTTCGGTCGTGCTGGAATTGGATACTCTGCCAGAGGACGAACACGCCACGATTCATCGAGTCGGCGGAGTCCGAGGTTAGTCGCGCGAGGTCGTTCATTGAGGCGATAAAAGAGCATCGACTTCATGTTGCGGTAGGAATCGCGGCTCTGCAAAAAGTTGGAACTAATAGGTCGGCCACTTGGCGCAAGCGGCACACCGTGAGAGAGGGTAGTATCGTTGAACCACTCGGACAGAGCGCGGCCTTGCCCCTGAGCGTTACCACTGAACAACGACTCGACGCGTTTGGATTCGCCGGGTTCTAAAGTGTCGAGAAAATAACACTTCTCGCGATAGATCAGTGTCACACCTTGCAGTTTGACTCCGAGATGATTGGTCAGTTTGCCCACAAGTCCGCCGCCTTCCCGAGCAAGCCGCAGCGGGCCGATATCGTCGGTGTAGCCGATTGGAGGTTGCTGCAACAGCGGCGCTCGCCAAGTGGTGGTGAAAGAGCGAGTCGCCCAGACGGGAATCGGCACCTGGGTAATCCCGCTCAGATCGTCGACGTAAAGATAGGGACGTCGAAACAGATCCTGTGATCCGATGCGGAAGGCACGATCACCCGCTTCGAGCAAGGTCAGGATCGGTCGAGGGGCGCCCTCGGGTAGAGGGGTCGCCCAGTCCGAGGAAGGCTCTATTCCGACGGTGTAACTGGACACGCGCGGACTGAAGAGCGTAAACCAGCTTGTACCGTACATCTGTGGTGTGCCGCTACTGAGATCAACATCTACTACGTCGATCTTGTTAATCTTCAAATCATCTCCCTTCAGCACATAGGCGGTCCAATACGCAGCGACGCTGACAACGAGAACAGTCAGAGGAAAAGTAAGCCAAGTCATTTCGAGACGTTTGAAGATCCGTTTTAGCACCAAATAATCCAGCGGTCCGATGAGAAGAATGTAGCCTAAGAGAAACAGAGCTACCCAGCCGAACGAGATTGTCGGTGTTTCCTCAAATGATTCTAGCCCGCGTTTCAACTCGGCGCGATAGTCGTACTTGTCGCTGTCGCCGAAAGCGGGTCGGGGACCGACGACCCCCGGAGCAGCGGCTCCGCGAGCGCGAACCCCCAGACTGGGCAAAATCTCGCGATCTAGCCGCCTCCAAAAGGCCTCCTGTCCGTCCCAAGTGGAGAACGGCGGTGCGTCCAAGTCGAAGGCCACGACAAAAACACGTCCCAATCCCCAGGCCGTCTGCACAATCACGGGACGACGCTCCTCGCGGACCAAAACGTTAACCTGTGGTCCAACCGTCAGCGTTGCTACTTCCACTTGTTGCAATGAGGGCAGGTTAACGCGATCGCACCATTGATTGGAGATGACCGGCAGCGAGGGCAAAACCTCACTACCAGAAACTTGGATCTCCAGCCCGGGCCATTGTTGGAGCAGTTGCGCCACTTCTTGCTTGTTGCGACCACACGAAAGAACTAGTTGGCCTCCTCGACTTACCCATTCGATTAAGGCATTGCGGCGAAGAGATTCACTCTCCTGAGTTAGTTGCAGAACAAACTCCGGTCGACTCGTCCCCAGCACGACAACATCGACGGCGTCGTAGCCAATCCAGCGATCGGGCAGCGATGCGACCTCCTCAGCGAAAGCATACTGACGGCGCCCCTGATTCAACTCGGCGTTCTGCTCAGCGGGGGGACGGTCGAGTTTCTCCCCGATCCGCTTCATTTCAGCAAGTCCGCCCCCGATTCCGAAGATCAGCACATCGTCTGGACTAACAATCACATCGCTATTCACGTCGCGCGTTCGTCCGGGTAGGCTGGTTTGAACCCTGCCATCTGGTGTTTCCAGCTGCACGCGGAAAGTAGCTGCTTCGCCGCCGGGCATGGCATAACCGGTCACGGTACGCAGAGTGTCAGCGTCGAGAGCCGGCACTGGCACGCGCATTTGGTAGGGAAGCCCTTCTTGATCGGTCCCTTCCAAACGAAGGTAATACTCGTTGGGACCATTGCCTGACTTGCTCCCGCGCAACGTGACGACAACCGGCATCCAGGCATGATTGCGCGAGCAACCGCCCTCCTGTGCGGCCTGTCCCAACGGCAGACCGAAGCGAACTCGTTCGATGGAGGGCAGCGATTGCCCCACTGCCAAGGAGGCACCCATTCCCAAAGCGAGCAAGACGGCACGAATCATAAGAGTCTCAATCAGGGTTTGGCTTCGGCACACATACAGGGAGTCCGTACACATTTGGGGCAGCCTTCGCCATACTTGGCGGCGATGGCGGCATCAAGATCCACGTCGGCGATGTTGGCCAGTGTCACCAACCAAGCCAACACGTCGGCGAATTCAGCGGCCAAATCCGTCTTCGGGCCAGCTCGCAGAGCAGCAGCGAGTTCACCGACCTCCTCCATGAACCACATGAACGTTCCTTCGATACCGCGTCGGGCGTCCTTGGCTCCATACAACGCACGGATGCGGGACTGGAATTCACCCAGCGTCATTGCTCCTCCCCAAAGATGCCCCGTAACCGGTTCACTTCCTCATCCTTCTTTTGAGACGCCAGGGCCTTGAACAAAATCGTTCGAGCTTCCTTGCTGGTCACATCGATTTCCAGAGCTTCGCGAGAATACTTTTCGGCATCGGCCTGCTGGCCCTTCTCCTGGCATAATTTGGCCAATCGCAAGCGGCGGTCGAAATCATCCGCATCCAGTGGGACGAGATCCTTCAACACACTGATGAGCCGGGTCGAGTCGTTGGCCTGGGCATAAGCTCGGGCCAGTTCCAGTAGACATTCTCGATCGTACTTATCTACTTTTCGGCCTAACTCAAACATCTCGGCAGCGCGAGCAGCACTGCCTGCTTCGTAGTATAGCTTGCCCAGCGCCTTGACGACGCGAAGATCAGGATTGTTTCGGTCGAGGGCCTTTTCGAGCAACTCTTGCTCCTTCTTGGGATTGGCTGCCCGCCGTTCCAACAGAGCCAGAACATACAGTGCTTTGGGATGGTTGGCCTTGCGCGACAGGGCCTCATCGGCCAGCTTTCGCGCCTCGACCCGGCGAGTCGACACTAGGCGGTAAGCCAATTCAGCGCAGACATCGGCGTTGGTCGGATCCTTCTTGTACTCCGCCTGTAGTTCTTGAAAGGTTCGCTTTTTCTCGATCGGCTGGTTGCCGCGAATCTCTCGGACTAACTCTTCGAGATAGGCTCGATAGCCTTTCTCGAAAGCTATCTTATCAACTTTGCAGATCTCTTGAATGGCTTGTTCGGTATTTTTGCCGTTGGCGAAGGCGGCAAGCATGGCCCCGATCGTTTTGGGACCGTACTGCTTCTCCATGTGTTCGACGTACAGTTGCGCTTGCAGATAGGCTTGCTGCCACTCTAGCGGGTCGCGTGGGCGGATGAAGGCCAGGTCGATGGTGTCCAGATTAAGCAGCTGCTCGTTGGCGAAGCGTTCGCTCAGCAAGGTGTTCCAACTCGGCGGACGTGGAAAGCCCTCGTTGCTGACGGCCAATCCCTCAGTGAACCAGTGCGGCACCAGGTAATTCGTCTGTGCCAGATTGAAAATGTGGACGACCTCATGGCGAATGACTCGGCCCCAGTTGAAAGGACGACGCGCCGGCTCCCCTTTGGCGTTCTTCTCGTTAGGGGAAACCATGGTCACCACACGGCCCGTGCAAGCTCCGATGGTGTGCAGGTCCGGCAGAGCCACCGTGCGCCCCGAGAACATGTCATGGCTACGGAAAATCTCCACGGGAATCGGTCCTTCGGGCCGATAGTCGAATTTCTTGGCCAGATCCTCGTAGACTTGTTCGAGATAATCGGCCAGATAGCGAGCCAAGATTGGATCGCGTTGCTCGTCGTACTTGATGACAAAGTGCTTGGTGCGGATCTCCTTGTACTTAGACAGGTGTTGTAGCACCTTGCGCATGTTCGAGACGCGGACGTTAAAGCGATCGGCCTTGAAGCCCTTCTCCAACAGCGCTGCCGCCTCCTGCTCCTTGCCCAGCCGCATGTACAACATCCCTAAGCCGTTGAGCGGACCAGAGAGTTCGGGACGCAGCTTCATCGCCGTCGAGTAGCCTAGTTCGGCCTGATCGTAACGGCGACGATCCTCCATGCGTTCGCCATACTCGAACCAGAAGGTCGCAGGCTTCTGGTCGAAGGAGGCGACCTCGGCGACGACGGCATCGAACGCCTTGTCGTTGCCTTGCATTTTGTGGCAGGCGGCGATCCGGGCAAGGGTTCGGCTGTCACGAGGAGCCACCTGGCGAGCTTGTTCCAATTCCTTCAAGGCGGCGGGAACGTTGCCGACCATCAGGTGAACGTCAGCGCGCAGCCGTAGCGCCTCGGGCAAGTTGGCGTTGAACTTGAGTGCGCGTTCGGCAAACTGCTCAGCATCCTTAACTTCAAAACGACTCAAAGCGATGAGACCTCGGGCGGTCAGCACCTCGGCGGAACTGGGGTTGATCTTCAGAGCTTTGTCGAAGGCATCGAGGGCCTCGCCACGGTTGTATTTTTCCAGCAGCAACAGTCCCGCCTGCCACTCCGCCGGCCAGAAGTCACGGTCAAACTTGATAGCATCGCCGTAGAGATCTTCGAGGATAGCCTGAAACTCGTCGGCCAGACCGTTCCAGCGGGCATGCTCCGCGCTGGCCAGCCCAACAATTAAGAGCTGATCCGGATCTTTAATCTCGTCTGGAGTGTTGACCACAGCTCCATAAATACGCAGAATCCGCTTGGCATCGGCGTCGGCCTCCTTAATCTCGCCACGATCGCGGTGCAACTGGAGCTTCATCCAGCTAGCGAGGAGATGTTTGGGGTCGGCTCGCAGGGCGGCCTCGACCGCCTTCGTTGCTTCGTCCCAGCGTCCGCGCAGGTGCAATAACTCCGCCTGCCGGGCCAACAGATCCGGCTGCTTTGGCTCTTGGTTCAGAGCCTCTGCGAGTACCGTCAATGCTTTGTCGTACTGCCCCTGACTTTGCAGCACGCGCGACAGACCAATGCTCGCCGGGACAATCAACTTCTTGTCTTTAAGTAGCTTTTCATACTGCTCCAGGGCTTCCTCGTAGTTGCCGCGTAGCCAGCGGGTCCGTGCCTCCTTGAGCGACGCAGCGGAGCCAACTTGAGCGAGCAGTACCAGCAGGAACAGCCCGGTAAACGGTTTCATGACAGTACTTCTCCTCGGCGAGTGAGTCACGAAGTTAGGTTATCCCGCAGTCGGAAAAATGCCATCCAGACGACGGCTCTACTATTCTAGCTAGTGAGACCTCACTCTGTTGTTTGAGAGGTGCCGTCATGCTCTGGCGCTGGTTGTTCGGATCTCGCGAGGTGCCGGTGCGCGAATCGCGCGAACTGTTTCTGCGGGTGCGTCCGGATTTGGAGCGGCACTTCTTTGCCGGAGCCGCCGCCAGTGGCAAGCCGCGCGGCTTGCGATGGAAATCGATCGAGTGGGAGCCAGAAACGACGTTTGCCCGACTGAAGTCGAGCGGACAACTGGCCGCCCTTGTCGGCGTGATCATCGCCTTTGAAGCGATCGAGGGCGGCGAGATGGAAGGCGTCGAGGCGGTGAGCAATCTACGTCTCGGCTCGGCGGAGTTTTTCTGGCACGATGGGCGCTGGTGTACCAAATATCGAGTGATCTTTAACTTGACGCCGAAAGACATTCTCGCTCGTTTCGCCGACGAATTCGAGTTACTCGACTGAGAGCTAGAGCGGTTCCCGAGATGGTGAGCGGCAACGAGGTAGGAAGCGCTTTGGCAGGCGGAAACTTGTTTACGCAGGCTAAAGCCTGCGGCTAGCTACCAATCCGAATCAGTAGTCGCAGGCTTTAGCCTGCGACCCGTTACACCATTTTGAGAATCGCTCTAGCGAACGGCCAGGTAGTACACGCCGTCGCCGTCAAGCAGAGCGAACTCCGGCATGGTCATCTGGGTGGGCTCGTCCACTGGCTGCAATTCGATGGCGCGACGTTGCCTTAGTCGACGTAAGCCATCGTGAAAGGTGGTAATCGACAGATCCCGATGATGCTCGGCGACAGCGGCGTACAGTTCCGGTAGTGGGCAGGTCGCTGGCCCACCACTAGCTCGGCGACGATCCAGATAGTTCAGCGCATCAACAGCCCAGGGATGCAGTTCCAGCACCTCTGGCGGCACCAGTGGAGAGGCCGCTTCCAATCGCCGCAGTGTGTCCAGAACGCGCCGTTCCATCGCTTCCAGGCGCTGCCGCCAGCGATCGGCGTCGGTGCTGAGCCGAGCGTCGAGTTCTCGTAAGATGCTCCGCATACTGTCTAGCCAAAGGGGTAGAGCCTCTCGGTTGGTGCGAAGCGTGTCGCGGAGTTCGTGCAGGGCCTCGACCGGCGATTCTTGTCGATGGAGAAACTCGACGCCGCGCGGCGTGATCTCCACCCAGTCAATTTCGGTTTTGCCCTTGACCTCGACTCGTGTTCGCCGCAACAACTGTTCTTGAAGCGCACGCTCGACGGCTTCGGCATGGGCACCGGCTCGGCTGGTGAACAACCCCGCTAGCTTGCCCGATCGATACAAGCGATGTTCACCCGGCATGGCCAGGGCCTGTCGCAACACCTCGACTAGTATTTCGATGACGCGATCCTTCGCCTCCATAACGCGAAAGCTCCTCCTGTGCGGCGAACATTGTAACGGGTAAAACGGTCCAGGTATAGAGCAACCAAAATATTGCGACGAGACGATTGAGACAGCACATGCGAAAACGGATACTCAGTGGCGTGCAACCCTCCGGTAAACTCCATCTCGGCAACTACTTCGGTGCGATCCGCCAGCACATCGCCTTGCAGGACGAAGGCGAATGCTTTTATTTCATCGCCGACTATCACGCCCTGACCACCATCAAGGATGCCGAGGAGAAGGAGGCGGAAGAAGCACGCAACTCCTCAGGCAAGATCAAGCCGCGCAAGGCCGCCGAGATTCTCCGCGATAATGTCCGCGACGTGGCGTTGGACTACCTTGCCCTGGGACTAGATCCCACCAAGGCGGCGTTCTTTCGGCAGTCTGACGTTCCCGAAGTGACCGAGTTGGCCTGGATGTTCGCCACCGTCACCGGCATGGGGTTGCTCGAACGGGCGCACTCCTACAAGGATAAGATCGAGCGCGGCATCACACCGAGTGTTGGTCTGTTCACCTATCCAATCTTGATGGCTGCCGACATTCTCATCTACCGTTCACACATCGTGCCGGTCGGCAAGGACCAGGTACAGCACCTGGAGATGACCCGCGACATGGCAGGCTATTTCAACAACGCTTTCGGTAGGCAGATTTTCCCCCTACCGCAAGAGCGACACGATAAGGAAGCCACGGTGCCGGGCACCGACGGGCAGAAGATGTCGAAGTCCTACAAGAACACCATTGAGATCTTCGCCGAAGGCAAGGCCCTCAAAAAAGCCATTTCCGAAATCGTCACCGACAAGACCCCGTTGGAAGCCCCCAAACCGATCGAGGGAAACAACGTTTTCGCCCTGTATAAACTGTTCGCCACAGAAGCCGAGTGCGAGAAGCTGGCCTCTCTATACCGCAACCCGATGGAAGACGCCGACAGCCGACAAGGCCGACCGTTTGGCTATGGTGATGCCAAAAACATGCTGTTGCAGAAGATCGACAGCTACTTTGCCCCTTTCCGCGAGAAACGCAAGGAGTTAGCAGCGCGTCCGGACTACGTCGAAGAAGTGCTGGCCCAGGGCGCGCGTCGAGCGCGGGCGGAGGCCCAGAAGACGATGGCTCTGGTGCGCGAGGCGGTCGGAATGTTAGCCCGACCGGTCGAGTAAGGAGCTTCAGTCATGGGATGGCTCAAGGGATTGTACCAGCGTTATCTCTTCACTCGACATTTGCCGCCACACTGGCGCTATCGGCCACGGACTTTGGACGCTCGCATCCTACGGTCGGTGGTGATCGAAAATGAATATCGCCTGCCGCCACGCTTTCAGGCTGAGGATGTCATCGTCGACATCGGAGCGCACATTGGCTCGTTCGCGTTGGCGGTGCTGAACCGCGGGGCAGGGCAGGTTCACTGTTTTGAGCCGCATCCAGACAATTTCGCTCTGCTATGCGAGAATTTATCCCCCTTTGAAGAGCGGGTAAATCTATATTCTCGGGCAGTCTGGCGTTCCGACGAGTCATTCGCAGGCCTGGCAGTCGAGAATCCCATCGCTGCGCGCAACACTGGAGCCTATCGACTGACAGCGGCAACGTCGCCAGCCTCGGTCGAGGTTACTTCACTGGATGACATCCTTACGTCACTGGAACCAAAGCGACGAGTCCGCTTGCTGAAACTGGACTGTGAAGGAGCGGAATGGCCGATTCTCTTCACCGCCAAACATCTGGATCGAGTCGACGCCATCTGCGGTGAGTATCATCTCGGTCCGCTGCCGGCGATGTACTCTGTGGACGAGTTGCCCTACAACGAGGAGCGATTGAAGTTCCACCTGCGTTCGCTGGGATTTCAAGTACAGCTGCGCGAGCTTCCACCGGTACCTCATCGCTGTGGGTTATTTTTCGCCGGCAGAGCAGGCAGAATGACAGCCTCCTCGGGATCGTCGAGTGAGTCGTCGCTGTGATCGCGGCGTTCGGCCAGCCACGCGCCGAGTTGCACCGCGAGCAGCCCTAGTACCACACTCACGACGAGATAGCCTATTGCCGTAAGCGAAAAACCTTGACCGAACAGCCCGCTGACCTCCCATTCGTAGGTGGAAAAGGTCGTGTACCCACCGCAGAACCCCACGGCACAGAGCAGCCGCCATTCTTCAAAGTGCAGCGGCAGCCGATCGGTTAACCACTTAGCCAGATACCCGAGGATAAAACAGCCCGTGACATTCACAAACAATGTTCCCAGCGGAAAGCTCAGCTCCAGCAGCGACACGAAAGTCAGCGTTACGCCCCAGCGCGTCAGTCCTCCAAGAGCAGCTCCGACTCCGACTAGCAAGGCATGAAACAGTTCGCGAATCATCGGCACAACTCGTCTCTATTGGAAATCGACTATCATAAAGATGACAATCGGTGACTCCAACGATTCCTGGTCTGATCGAGCGATACATGAAGATAGCCTATATCACTGCTGGGGCAGCGGGGATGTTCTGTGGTTCCTGTATGCGGGACAACACCCTAGTAGCAGCCCTGTGCCAGTGCGGTCATGATGCCCACTTGATCCCGACTTATACACCGATTCGCACCGATGAGGAAGACGTCAGCGAGCAACGCATCTTCTTCGGCGGCATCAATGTCTACCTCCAGCAAAAATTCTCCTTGTTCCGCCACACGCCCTGGATGCTCGATCGCTTGCTCGATCTACGCGGGTTGCTTCGCTGGGTCAGTCGCTTTGCTGTCAAGACACGAGCCGAGGATCTCGGGGATTTGACGGTGTCGATGCTTCAGGGAGAACACGGTCATCAGAAAAAAGAGATCGAAAAACTAGTTCTTTGGCTGAAGCAACATGCTCCCCCAGAGATCATTAATCTCACCAACCTGCTGCTTTCCGGGATCGTGCCTGAGTTGAAGAAACAGTTTCCCAACGTGCCGGTGTTGGCTTCTTTGCAAGGGGACGACATCTTCACAGAATCCTTGCCAGCAGAATCGCGACGCCTCGCCTTGGAGCTGATCTGTCAACATGCCGAGTTGATCGACGCCTTTATCGCCACGAGTGCCTATTACGCCGATGCCATGTCGTCGTATTTTCGTTTGCCCAGGGAGAAAATTCACGTCGTTTATCCTGGAATCAATCCAGCCGGCCATGCGATGCGGCCTGCTCGTTCGGAGCAACCCTTCACCATCGGTTATTTTGCCCGCATCTGTCCGGAGAAGGGGTTCCACCAGATGATTGAGGCGTTTCGCCGGTTCAAACGCCTGCCAGGGACCGAGTCGGCGACCCTTTACGCCTCCGGTTGGTTGGGGGCCAATCAGCGGTCCTTTTTCCAAGCCCAGGTCAACCTGCTCAAACAAGATCAGCTGTTAAACCACTTTGTTCATCTGGAATGTCCGGATCACGTCAGCAAGGTTCAGTTTCTGCACGCTCTAGACGTGCTGAGTGTGCCGACGATCTACAAGGAACCCAAGGGTTTGTACATTCTTGAGGCACTCCTCAACGGCGTTCCCGTGGTCCAGCCACGGCACGGATCGTTTCCCGAACTCCTCGAACAAACTGGAGGAGGTTTGCTGGTCGAGCCAGAAAATCCCGATGCGTTGGCCGCCGCTTGGCTGGAGTTGATGCACGATCGACGTCGAGCAACCGAGTTGGGCGAGCGTGGCCGCGCTGCTGTTCTGGAGCGTTTCACCGCCCAACACATGGCCGAGGCGACCTTGCGCGTTTACGCTCAAGTGCTGCAGCAACACCAGCTCACGGCATCTTCCGCGTGACCTACTCCACACTTCGGGGTTGAGTATCCGAGTAGCCTTGTGCAGGAATGATTCTTACTGAGTACCTTCAATGAATGATGTGACTCTCTCCAGTGGGTTGCGTGACTGGTTACGTCTGGCTCTCGAAAGGGAGGCCTCGGATTTGCATTTGACCGTCGATCACCCACCAACGCTACGCCTGCACGGCGACTTGACAGAAACGGACCGGCCACCGCTGAACGCGGCCCAACTTCGCGAGGAGCTTCAGGGACTCTGTCCCGTGGAGGTCTGGCAGCGGCTGAATGTCGAGAAAAACGTGGACCTAGCTTTTGACGTCGTGCTCGACGGTCAGTTGTGTCGATTTCGAGCCAACTTGTTTCATGCGGCAGGCCAACTCGCCGCTTGTTTCCGCATCGTGCCCTCGCGCATTCCGGATCTGCAATGGGCTGGTTTTCCGCCCCAATTAGCCAATCGACTCGCACATCTGCTGGATGGCTTGGTGATCGTCACTGGCTCAACTGGTTCAGGCAAAACGACCACGCTAGCCATGATTGTCGAACAACTGAATCAGGCAGGCGGCCATCGCATCATCACCGTGGAAGAACCGGTGGAATATCTCTATCCGCGAGCGAAAAACTCTGTAGTGACACAGCGCGAGGTGGGCACCGATGTCTTGTCATTCGCCGACGGGTTGCGTTCCGGACTGCGACAAGATCCCGACGTGATTCTCGTGGGCGAGATCCGTGATCGCGAGACGGCGCAGATGGCTCTTAGCGCCGCCGAGACGGGACATCTAGTTTTCACGACTCTGCACACCCGCGATGCCAAGGGAGCAATCAGCCGCTTTGCCGATCTGTTTCCCCAGGAGGCTCAACGCGACATCCGCTATCAGTTGGCTTCGAGTTTGCGTGCCGTGGTGGCCCAGCGTCTTCTGCCGGATCTGGAACTTGGACAGAAACGCCATCTCGCCTTGGAAGTGATGTGGAACAATAACCCCATCGCTAGCGCCATCCGTACCGGCAAGTTGGAGAGCATCGACAACTACATCCTCAGCGGTCGTGCCGAGGGAATGATTAGTTTCGACGAATCGGTTCGCTTGCTGTTGCGCGAGGAGCGGATCTCGCGAGCTGTGGCCGAGGCCAACGTGCGCGATGTGTCGATGTTATGAGCGATCGAGGAACTCGCGTCCTTACCTGGCGCTACAGGGTGCGATTCATACACTACAACACTGTTCGTGCCCGCGAGTTGATTCCTACCTGGCCGAGTTGAACTGAACTCCTGGCCGACCCACCTAAGAGGAGATGCCGGTGTCGGATAGTGTCGTTCCCCCACCTCAAAAGTTGACAATCACAGTCTGGCTGATCTTGATTATCGCCTCGATCGGCTTTGCCTTTGACATTTACGAACTGCTCATGCTGCCGCTCATCCTGCGGCCCGCGCTAACGGACTTCGGAATTCCGCCGATGATCGATGGCGTCAAGAATCCCGAGTTCGATAAGTGGGTCGCTTTGATGTTCTACGTTCCGGCTTTCGCGGGCGGCATCTTCGGTCTATTCGGCGGGTATCTCACCGATCGCCTGGGGCGGCGCAGCGTGTTGACCTATAGCATTCTCCTCTACGCGGTCAGCGCCTTTCTCGCGGGCTTCAGCACTGGCCCGATCATGTTGCTGATTCTCCGCTCAACCACATTCGTCGGCGTCTGTGTCGAGTTTGTCGCCGCGGTCGCCTGGCTGGCTGAGTTGTTCCCCAATCCGCATCAGCGAGAACAAGCGCTGGGGTACACCCAGGCGTTCTCGTCCGTCGGCGGTTTGTTGGTGGCGACGGCGAATTCCCTCTGCGTCGCCCTGGCCGAGACGGGTCAGTTGCCCAACGTCGTGATGCCGGAGTTTCTCGTTGGCTGGCTTGGTTCTATCGAGGTCAAATCGGACGACTCACTGCCTTGGCGATACACCCTGATGAGCGGCTTGATTCCCGCGATTCCGCTCATCATCATCCGACCGTTCCTGCCAGAAAGCCCGGCCTGGTCGAAGAAACGAGCCGAAGGAACGCTCAAACGTCCGAGCCTCGCTGGGCTGTTCGCTCCCGAACTGCGACGCACCACAATTGTGACGATGATCATGTTCGCTTGTAGCTACGGGGCCGCCTTCGGAGCAATTCAACAGATGCCCCAGATCGCCCCGGGACTAAAGCAAGACGTACAAGAATACAGCGAGAAGATCGCCAAGGCCCAAGAGAAAAAGAACGAGGAACGAATCCAGCGCGGGCTGTCGCCCAAACCGCCAGCTAAGGGCAAAGCGCTGGAGAAACTCGCCGAGCAAAAACTGGCTAGTGACTACACCAAAGTGCAGGAGATTGGCGGTCTTTTAGGGCGGTTTTGGCTGGCCATCTTGACGGTCATTATTGTCAGTCGGCGAAACCTGCTTCGCGTGTTCCAAATCCCTGGCCTGCTCTTCATGCCGTTGTTCTTCTGGTATTTCCTGACGATCGAGAACACCTTGTACTTCCGCATCCCATTGGAATGGGCTGGCATCGGGAGTTTGCCAATCTCCAATGTGTCGTTAGGCATGATGTTGGCGGGACTGTTCACGGTCGGACAGTTCAGCTTCTGGGGCAATTATCTCCCGCGAGTTTACCCGGTCCATTTGCGTGGCACAGGTGAGAGTTTCGCTGCCAACATCGGCGGTCGGCTCATCGGCACTTCGTTCGCCGCGGTCACGGTGTTCGTTTCCGGTCTGTCGTTCATCCCTGGCGAGACCCAACCAGAGAAGTACGCGGCAGCGGCGGGTCTAGTCGCTGGCTTTGTCTACATTGTCGGGTCGATCGCTTGTTTCTTCCTGCCCGAACCGAAGGGCGAACTCGACTGAGCGGAGCCGTGATCCAGCGTTATCCGCATCGTATTCGTTTGCGTGGCCCCTGGGAGTTTCAGCCTCCCGGGGGACCGTCTGTTCGCGTTACCATGCCGACCTCATGGGGCGATTTCGCCGGTTCCGCGATCTATCGACGGAGTTTCGGCTACCCTGGTCGGATCGATTCGTTCGAGCGCGTCTGGCTCGTGTTGACTCGAGTGTTGGATCGAGCCAAGATCACTCTCAACAATGCATTTGTTGGCGAGGTGATCGCGCAGGGTGAGTTCGAGATTACCCGACTTCTTCGATCGCGTAATGAGCTTATAGTGCAAGTAGAAGGACCGTCTCACGGAGGGTTGGTCGGCGAAGTGGCTCTCGAAGTCCGCGCCTTAGCCTTTTTGCGTGACGTGACTGTTTCTCGTGAGGGGAACTCGCTGACCGTCGCCGGGCAACTCGTCGGCGAAACCGACGAGCAACTCGAATTGTATCTCTTGGTGGACCGTCGTACCGTAGAATACTGCCTCGTCTGCAACAATCAGCCGTTTCGCTTGGTTGTGCAACTAGAAGAATCCGCTGAAACCATCCTACTCGAATTGGTCCGTGGAGCGGTGCCCTGGTACACCTGGGAAATGGAACTGAAGCAGTTGGCCGAGCCAACGTGAAAGGATGAGCGATGGAATTGCAATTACTTCGACTACTCGTCACGGAAGCGGAACTGGCCAACCATTTCCGGCAACAGTTGGCGGATCAGGATGAGCTAGCCGGAGCAGAGTTGAGTTTGCTCAGCGAAGGTATCCAGGTAAAAGGCGAATATCCCTCGGGATTTGGCTTCAAAGTTCCTTATGAGACACTGTGGACCTTACAAGTGGTTGGAGCAACCATTCGAGCCACACTAACTGAGGTCAAAGTGGGCGGCATGCCAGCGGGCTTGATTCGTGGAGCGCTGCTACGCATGGTGCGGGACGCCATCGCGTCTCAGCCCGGTTTTCAAGTCGAGGACGAGTCGATCGTGTGTGATGTCCCCGTCGCCTTATGTGAACTCGGCCTTGAGATAAAAGTCGCCTTCACTGGCATTCAGACTCAACCGGGAGTGTTGCTTCTCGAAGCGGGACAGTAGGGCAGTTCGCTCGTGGAACAACTGCTCATGCGGCAGCGTGTGCGAATCAAAGGCGTAGTACAGGGCGTTGGCTTTCGGCCTTTCGTCTATCAACTGGCGACTCGTCATCACCTCACTGGGTTTGTCAGTAATGACTCCGAAGGTGTGTTGGCTGAAGTGCAAGGCGAGGAATCAGCACTAGCTCAGTTTCACACCGATTTGAGATCTCAAGCTCCACCTCTGGCTCACATCGAAGCAGTGTTGATCGAATCGATTCAGGAGATCATTGAGAGCGGCTTTGTCATTCACAACAGCATCATTCATCCGGGCACAAGTACTTCTGTCTCCCCGGATATGGCACCCTGTGCTGACTGCCTTCGCGAGTTACTCGATCCGTCTGATCGACGTTATCGTTATCCGTTCTTGAACTGCACCAACTGCGGCCCACGCTTTACCATCCAACAAGGCCTTCCATATGATCGTCCGCGAACGACAATGGCGAAGTTTGCTTTGTGCGCAGCTTGTCAAGAAGAGTATGACGATCCATTAAATCGCCGATTTCATGCTCAACCCAACGCCTGCCCAAAGTGTGGCCCCAAGCTGAGTTACCATGAAAACGGCCAGTTCCTCGCCGAATGTGAAGAAGCTCTAGCCCTAGCTCAGCGTGCCCTTGGTGCAGGGCGCATCGTGGCCATCAAGGGCATTGGCGGCTTCCATCTCGCTTGCGATGCAACGAACGATCAGGCGGTGGTTCTACTGCGGCATCGCAAACGACGCGGTGACAAGCCGTTCGCTGTACTGTTCAACTCGATCGAAACGATTCGCCAAGTTGCGACGATCAGCGAAGCCGAGGAGCGTCTGCTTCTCAGTCCGCAACGGGCCATCGTTCTGCTCGAGGTTCGACCCGGGACCAACCTCTCGCATGCAATCGCTCCAGGGCAGACTCAGATTGGTGCTCTGTTGCCCTATTCGCCGCTCCACGAATTGCTCGTGAACGAAACCCCGCTGGTCTTCACTTCGGGCAACGTTAGCGACGAACCGATTATCAAAGACAATGAGGAGGCATTTCAACGTTTATCGAGTGTCGCTGATGCGTTCTTGGTACATGATCGTGACATTCACATCAGCTGTGACGATTCGGTGATGTCGGTTTTTGAGCGGCGCGAATATCCGATTCGCCGCTCGCGTGGCTATGCGCCGCTGCCGGTGGCCCTGCCTCGGGAGTTGCCTTCGGTCCTGGCCGTTGGCGGCGAGTTGAAGTCAACCTTTTGCCTGACACGCGAACGACAGGGTTATCTCAGCCAGTACCTCGGCGACTTCGGTAGTCCACAAACACTAGCGGCCTTCGAGCGAGCGGTCGCCCATTTCGAGTCGCTGTTTCTTACCACGCCGCGGATCGTGGCCTGTGATGCCCACCCAGGATACCTGTCCTCGCGCTGGGCTAGACAGTTTGCTCAGAACCGACAGTTACCGCTCCTCGAAGTTCAGCATCATCACGCTCATCTTGCCTCTCTGATGGTGGAAAAAGGCATGGATGGTACTGCTCCGTTGCTTGGCCTCTGTTTCGATGGCACCGGCTACGGTACAGACGGTACGATTTGGGGCGGCGAGTTGCTGTTGGTCGATTATCACCAGTGTCGTCGGTTGGCACATCTGCGGCCTGTGCCGCTGCCCGGCGGCGATGGCTGCATCGAACGTCCCTATCGTATGGCCCTGGCCTATCTATTTGCCGCTGGACTGGACTGGTCCGACGATCTTCCTTGTGTGCGAGCCTGTTCTCCAAGTGAACTACGACTATTAAGACAGCAATTAGGCAGAAATATCCACTGTGTGCCGACGAGCAGCATCGGTCGACTTTTCGACGCGGTGGCTTCACTGCTCGGCGTTTGTCAACACGTCACCTACGAGGCCCAGGCGGCTATCGAGCTAGAAACCCTAGCGGAGACGCGGGAGAATGAGACTTATCCTTTGCCCCTGGATCCAAGCCGAGGTGTCGCCGATCCGACGGATCTACTAAAATCGCTTCTTACAGATCTGCAAAGTGGAGTTCCACGAGAGCGGATCGCAGGGCGGTTTCATCGAAGTCTAGCTCGCTTGATAGTCGATCTAGCCGAGTTCGGCTCCTCGCATACCAACCAGCGATGCATCGGGTTGAGCGGTGGCGTGTTTCTCAATCGCAAACTACTTCAACTTTCCGTCGACCAACTGCGTGAGGCTGGTTGGACGGTATTGCTGCATGAGCAGGTACCGACTAATGATGGCGGTATCTCTTTGGGACAGGCCGTCGTCGCTGGACATCTGGGAGCTTTGCTATGAGTGCTTCTTCGAGCATCGAATGGACCGATGCGACCTGGAACCCGATTCGAGGATGTACGAAAATCAGTCCAGGCTGTGCGCATTGCTACGCCGAGACCTTCGCCGAACGGTTTCGCGGCGTGGCAGGCCATCCGTATGAGCAGGGGTTTGATCTTCGCTTCGTCCCCGAGAAACTGACAGAACCGCTGTTGTGGAACAAGCCACGCATGGTGTTCGTCAACTCGATGAGCGATCTGTTTCTCGCAGACGTGCCCACGTCGTACATCCGACAAGTCGTGAGTATCATGCAACTGGCGAATTGGCACACTTATCAAGTGCTGACCAAGCGAGCCGAGCGGATGCGAGAACTTCTACACGGTGAGTTGCAATTGGCCAGCGAGCTACCGCACGTCTGGTGGGGAGTCAGTGTCGAGAATCGTACGCACGGGTTGCCACGCCTGGAATTGTTGCGTCAGACTCCGGCCAAAGTACGGTTTCTCTCGATTGAACCATTGCTGGAAGATTTGGGTCGACTCAACTTAGAAGGGATTCACTGGGTGATTGTCGGTGGAGAGAGTGGTGCAGGTGCCCGACCGATGCGGCCTGAGTGGGTGACGAACATTCGGCACCAGTGCGAGGCTGCCAACGTGCCGTTCTTCTTCAAACAATGGGGAGGCGTGCGCAAGTGTCGGACGGGGCGCGAACTCGAAGGCCGCACCTACGACGAACGCCCACCGATCCGCTCCAGAGAAGTCCCGTCCAAGAAAGTTCGTCTGGCCATGATCGACGATTGGCAAGCAAAAAGGGAGAGACAACCATGATTGGATTATCTCTCCCTATTGCGATCGTTAAACTAGACATTTAATCAGGGCATCGGGGCCGAATCGACGTTGGTGATGGAGACGGTCGGCATCGAGTTGTCGAGCAGTACGGGGCGACCCGAGGTAGCGCTGCCGACGTTGCCCGCCAGATCGCAGGCCTCGACTTTGAAGAACACCCGGGCCAGTCCTGGCGGAGCTTGCCACAGATACTTGCCCGAGTTTTCCAGATTCGCCGCGACGACCTTCCACGGTCCGTCTTCCTTTTCGGCGTAGTAGAGCGTGATCGGCTGACGGCCCATATTCTTGTCGCTGGCTCGCCATCCCAACGCCACTTGGACATTGCGACCCACGGTGGTCGGGGTCACTTCCGTCAGTTGTACGTCGGGCTTACTCAGATCGACGATGACCCACACTTGGGGTTGATCGCCAGGTGCTGGTGGTTCTTTGCCCAGACCGATGCCACTCTTGGCTAGTAGGGTGAAACCATACATTCCCTCTTCATCCACCTCAATGACGTAGGCTTGAGCCTGCGTCGGCGCGTCGTACTTCTTCCATTCTCGACAATCCTGCGTGTACCAGAGTTCGACACTCGACAACCCAGACGGCCCAACGTCCTTGACTTCAAAGTTCAGAGTAATGCGCTTTGTGTTGACCAGACGCATCAACGGCATGCCACCCTTGCTCGGAGCGGTTGGCTCCATCGGCGTCATGCGGGGTTCCGCTGTTGTGTTGCGAGTATTGAAGTGATTCGAGGTCGGTATTGTCGGAGAACGCTTCGGCTCCATGCGATTGGCCTGAAGGATCGTCTCCTGTTGAACGGGAGACGCTGTGTAGTTCACCTGACGCTCAACACTGTCCCGTTGAGAGATAGCTCGCTCGTGTAGCTCACGCTCAGCCAGCGCTCGCTCGGCCTGGAGGCGTTCGCGATAGGCGCGTTCAGCAAGAGCTTGTTCGGCAGTCATCCGCTCGTGGACGCGCTCCGAGGGCGGCGTCACGGCCATGGGCATGCCCGGTGGAATTTGCAGCGGAGCTGGCGGCTGCGTATTCCCCGTCGGAGTTGCTGGCGTTTGCATCACCATGCTGTTCGGAGCGGGGTTAGCCGGTTGCCGGACTGTGGTTGGGGCCGGCGGCGGTGAATAGGTTGGCGCGACAACTCGCTGCGGCACCGGCGGAGGAGACGGCAACGGTGAATAATTGGTCGGATTGTAGGCTGCGGTAGTCGGCTGCTGCGACACGCGGTGATCCGGATGAGCCGCCCAGGTAGTGTTGGTCGGAACCTGGGAAGTATAGGCCGCCTGTGGTAGCTGATAGGGTGGGGTCGGTTGCGTGGGTCGCACCTCCTGCGGTTTTTTCTCGGCGGTACCGGGCTGCGCGGTGAAGGAGACACAGCCGCCCAGTCCCACAAGCAGCACAAACGTCCCTGCAATCCGCTTCATACTCCCCTCCCGTGCCCGCGTTGTCGGTGGACCGACCGACACGGTGCCATGCCTTCGCGTTGGACGCTTCCCCCGCGTTGCCAGTGCGAAGAACAGTTGTTTCCACGAATGGGCGGCGATTTACCCACGCGAGGAAAACAAGTCAACCCCGAATGTCACAAATCGAGGTTAGCTCCGCTTCCCCTCTTGAAATTACCGGGTTTGCCTCCGAATGTAGTTCTCAGCCCCTGGGAATATATTCGAGCAAACGGAGTAGTCTGACATGGCCTCGATTACTGCCCCCGAAGCGCGTGCTGCTTCTAGTTCCGGCTTTACCCCGCACGTTCCTGATGACACGACCATGAAGGAGTTTACCTTTCAAGCGGTCGCCGTCGGGGCCTTGCTAGGCATTCTCTTTGGAGCGTCCTCGTTATATCTGGTGCTTCGAGTGGGCATGACCGTGTCGGCCAGCATTCCCGTCGCAGTGCTGTCGATCACTCTCTTCCGCGCTCTCAGTCGAGCGTTTCGACTGCGAGGAGCCACCATTTTAGAGAACAACATTACCCAAACAGCCGGCTCGGCGGGCGAATCGATCGCCTTCGGAGTGGGCGTGACCATGCCGGCCTTGATGCTGCTCGGCTTCGATATGGATCTGACTCGCGTGATGGTGGTTTCCATCCTGGGTGGCCTGTTGGGCATTTTGATGATGATCCCGCTACGACGCGCCTTCATCGTCAATATGCACGGCAAACCTGGCCAGCCGGACACGCTGCTCTATCCCGAAGGCACTGCCTGCGCTCAGGTGCTAATCACCGGCGAAAAGGGCGGAACCAGTGCGGCGACAGTCTTCGTCGGTTTCGGCATCGCCTTCGTAGCCAAGTTCCTCACCGAAGGAATGTCGGTGCTAGCGGGCATGGTGAGTTTACCGCTCAAGTTCTTTCAGCGAGCCGCCTTTCTCACTACTGAAGTCGCACCAGAACTGATCGGCGTCGGCTATGTCATCGGAGTGCGGGTGGCCTGCGTCATGATGGCCGGCGCGGTGATCGGCAATCTGGTTCTAGTACCCGCCATTGCTCCATTTGTCGATCCTGGCCCTGACAAACAGAGTGGGTTCGAGCTACTGGGCTTTGTCCAGGTGAACTACCTCCGCTACATCGGAGCGGGGTGTGTCACTGCGGCGGGCATCATCAGTATGTTCAAAACCATGCCGATGATCATCCGCTCGTTTCGCTCAAGCCTTTCCCGGATCGGCAATGTCCAAATGGGCGGCACTCGTCGAACCGATCGCGACATGTCAGTGTTCAGTTTGATTTTTGGTTCGCTCGCCTTGCTCGGGTTACTCGCCTGGTTCCTCGGCCATGAGCTTGCTCAAGAAGGGCAGACCGGCTACGTCTGGAAAGCCCTGCTCGGAGCGGCTTTGGTGTTGGGGTTCGGTTTCCTCTTTGTCACCGTGTCCTCTCGATTGACTGGTGAGATCGGGTCGTCGAGCAACCCCATCTCGGGCATGACGGTTTCAACACTGGCCTTGACCTGTTTGATCTTTTTGGCCCTAGGCATGACCAGTCCTGCTGAGAGTGTGCTGGCTTTGTCTATCGGAGCGGTGGTGTGTATCGCGTCCTCGAACGGCGGCACCACCTCACAAGATCTCAAAACGGGCTTTCTCGTGGGCGGCACTCCGATTTATCAGCAATGGGCGATCTTGATTGGCGCTCTTTCCAGCGCGTTAGTCATCGGCTTCATTCTCTTGATCTTTAATCAGGTTGGAACAGTCGTCACCTCGAACAAGGAGTTCATCCCCGAAGTGACTCTTAGTCCTGCCCAGTATGAGGCACTGACGGAACGCGTCACCTACCAAGGAACAGAATATCGCGTCTGGCGCGCACGCCCTGGCAACGCAGAGAACGCCAAGCCGGGCAAGTATTATGTTGATGAATCTCGCCGAGTCGTGTTCCTTGAAGATCCCGCCATCACTGGACGCGTCAAGCAGCGAGATAACGGCGAGGAAGTGAAGATGAAATTCGACGCGCCGAAAACGGCGGTGATCGGCATCATCATCAATGGTGTGCTGGAACAAAAGCTCAACTGGGGGCTAGTATTGATCGGAGCCATGCTCGCGGTCGGACTGGAACTATGCGGCGTCGGGTCGCTGGCTTTCGCGGTCGGGGTCTATATTCCCATGCAATATACATTCCCGATCTTTCTTGGTGGAATCACTCGTTGGCTTGTCGAACGATCGAGCAAGCCTTCCACCACTACCCAAGACGAGGCCAGCGCGATTGCCGAAACCGAAACCGGACCAGGAGTGTTGCTGTCTTCAGGCTATATCGCTGGCGGAACAATCGCTGGAGTTCTGATAGCCTTTCTGGAGCTTCCCTTCTTTGAATCCATCAAGGAAGCCATCTCGATGAGTGTCAAAGTGGAGGATAAAAACCTGCCTCGACTGATGTATGAACTACCAAGTTGGGGGATCGATCTTGCCCCGTTGCCCTTACTTTTGTTCTTACTGGCCTTTCTCGCTCTTGTTGGAATGGGGAAACTGTTCCAACCTTCCCGATTCAACGGTTCCTAGCGTAAGCGAGTGATTCCAACAGCGCTCAGAGAAGGCAAAATCCCTTGCCTTCTCTGGGGCTGCCCTGCATCCTTGCACAGACCATCATGGAGGATGCCATGACTCGTCCTGCGATACTCGCGCTGTTCTTTCTCGCTCCGCTGTTACCCGCAGATCCTCCCTGCACTTCTCCATCAATCGAGAAGCCGTACTGCGTCGCCAATGTGCTGCTCGTTCCCAAAGAGAAGGCTACCACGGTGCCCGATTGGAAACTTCGTGAGATCGAAATCAATCGCGTTCCAACGGGGCCCGCTTTGGAGTTCGTTGAGGAAAAACGCTACGTCACCGAGCTGACACTGCAAGCGCGGGAGGTGGAGCAACAAGTCGTCGTGATCGACAGCCGCCCTGTAACTGTTACTTGTCCGAAAACCGGCAAATGTTACACGGAATATCAACCCTATGAAGGCGTCAAAACCGTCAAGGTAAAAGTACAAGAGGTTGTGCCCGTCCAACGTGAAATCGTCCTTCGCGTACCAGTTCTCAAGCCCGGTCCCGAGGCGGTTGTGAAGCGGTTGCAGTTGGACAAAACCACAGCACCAGCGATCGAACACCGATTCGACGGCCTAGCCACCTCTGACAAAGGGATCTACTCCGTTCCGCTGCCGGTCGTCCTGCCGCCCTGTCCCATCCGTTACGCGAAATAGGTTATTAGAGTTACTCTAATCGGCTATTAGTGCGCGTTACAAAATCGTGTAGCGGAGCGCCGGCTTTATCCTGCGACTACCGTTCGGATGGCCTGGCCAGGTAGCCGCAGGCTTTAGCCGGCGAAAACAAGTTGCCGCCTGCGAAAGCCCTTTCTCTCTCGTTGCCGCTACACCATTTTGTAACGCGCACTAAGAATGAGAACACTGATCGAAAAACAGATGAAAGCAATCGAGAAAGTACTTGACGCGGCAGAACCGCCTTGGACTTCCGGCTTGGAAAGCCAAGTAAGCGATGTTCAGGGTTGCAGCGACCCAATTATCTCACTCAGTCGAGTCGCTCCTAACTGTGCCACATATTCTGGGAGCGCTTCCATCACTCGCATGGACGCCGTCGGGTCGTAGAAGTTCACCGTACCTAACTGTACGGCACTGGCTCCGGCTACGAGGAACTCCATAACATCCTCGCCAGTGGCGATTCCCCCTACCCCGATGATGGGAATCTTCACGTGTTGAGCCACCCGCCAGACCAGACGCAAGGCCAATGGCTTAATCGCTGGTCCGGAGAGTCCGCCGGTCTTGTTGCCCAGAATCGCCCGACGCCTTCGCCAGTCGATCGCCATGCCCACAAAAGTATTGACTAGGCTCACGGCGTCGGCCCCTGCGTCTGCGGCGGCCTGAGCGATCGGCACGATGTCTGTCACGTTAGGAGTCAGTTTGGCTATGATTGGAAACGGACAAGCCGCCCGAACACGTCGGATGACTCGAGCAGTCACGTCGGGAGAGGTGGCGAAGTCCACGCCGCCGGACACGTTCGGACAGGAAAGGTTCAATTCCAAAGCGGCAATCCCTGATTGCGGAGCAAGCAGAGCCGCCATCTCCTCAAATTCGTCCTCGTTCTTGCCGGCGATGTTGGCGATCAACACCGTGGGCAGTGAACGCAGATAAGGCAAGTGATGCTGAATGAAGTAGTCGATGCCATCATTATCGAGACCAATCGCGTTGAGCATGCCCGAGGCGGTCTCGATGGTTCGCGGAGGTGGATTACCAATGCGGGGCAAACGGGTCACGGTCTTGGGAATGATCCCACCCAGACGAGTGAAATCGACCAATCCTTCCATTTCGCGGGCATAACCAAACGTACCCGAGGCAACCAACACGGGATTGCTCAGCGAGAGTCGACCCAGTCGAACGGAGAGATCAACCATGTGCTGATCGACTGCAAGCGGATGACTTACTTACTGAACAAAGACCACTCACGGCTCTTCGAGATAAGTATACCCGTCGAGGCCGGATTCGTAGAACTGGATGAATTTCTTGGACTCGCTCACCGACAGTCGACCGGCTCGCACCGCGCGTTCGATGTCGCGCCGCAGCATTTCTGTTAGCTTCTCGGCATTGTACTGCACATAGGCCAACACTTCGCGAACCGTGTCTCCCTTGATGACATCGTCAATGGTGTATTCTCCATCCTCATCGATCGAGACATGTACGGCATTGGTGTCGCCAAAGAGGTTGTGTAAATCTCCGAGAATCTCCTGGTAGGCTCCCAGAAGAAAAGCTCCAAGATAGTACGGCTCTCCTTCACGCAGCGGATGGAGTTGGAGTGTGTTACGCACATCCCGAAGATCGATGAACTGATCGATCTTGCCGTCCGAATCACAAGTGATGTCTCCCAGCACGGCGCGACGAGTCGGAGCTTCGTTCAGCCGATGAATCGGCATGATGGGAAAGAGTTGCTTGATGGCCCAACTATCAGGCATGGACTGGAACACCGAGAAGTTGCAAAAGTATGTATCGGAAAGAAGCGATTCCAGTCCTTGTAGCTCTTCAGGAGTGGTATCCAACTCGCGGGCCATGCGATGAATCTTGCTGCACACCGCCCAGAAGAGTCGTTCGACCATCGCTCGCATTTCGATGGTCATACCACCGAGATTGAACAGATCCAGCGATTCATCGACAGCCTGCACCGCGTCATGGTAGCTCTCGATCAAATTCTTCTTTTTGAGATCGCGATGGATCGAGAAAAGATCGGACACTTGCTGCGGGGCGTCGTGTGGCACTTCGGGAGGAACCTGGAAGCGATCGAAGTCGGACACGCCCAAAACGTCGAAAATCAGCATGCTGTGGTAAGCAACCACAGCTCGACCCGATTCCGACACAATGATGGGGTGAGGAACTTCGGCCTCATCGCAGACACTCTTGATGCGGTAGACAACGTCATTGGCATATTCTTGGAGAGTGTAGTTGACGCTGGATTCAAAGTCGGTCTGCGAACCGTCGTAGTCGATACCGAGACCGCCGCCGACGTCCAGATAACGCACGCCAGCTCCGACCCGGTATAGTTCTGTGTAGATACGGGCGGCTTCGGTCAGAGCATTCTTGATCGAGCGAATGTTGGTGATCTGGCTACCGAGATGGAAGTGAACTAGCTGCAGACAGTCTTCCATGCCACGCTTTTTGAGATACTCGACCGTTTCCAGAACTTCGCTGAGCGTGAGACCAAATTTCGAGCGGTAGCCGGCACTGCTGCGCCAGCGGCCAGCTCCGCGAGCGGCGAGTTTGACCCGCACTCCAATCAACGGGCGAATTTTGAGATTTTCCGAGTGCCGAACTATCACTTCTAGCTCAGAAAATTTCTCGACGACAGGGATAACCTGCTTGCCAGCTTTGCGGGCTAGAGTCGCCATCTGGATGAACTCTTCGTCCTTGAAGCCATTGCAGATGATCGGAGTACCGTTCTCATCGGATTTGTTCGATCCACTGGTCAGAGCAAGAACCGCGAGCAGTTCGGGTTTGGATCCCGCTTCCAGACCAAAGTGGTAGGGCTTACCGAAATCAAGAATCTCCTCGACGACTTGGCGCTGCTGGTTGACCTTGATGGGATACACGCAGAGGTATTTGTTCTGATAATCGTACTCTCGAATAGCAGTGGTGAAGGCTTCATGGAGTTCACCGACTCGATGTCGGAGAATATCCGTGAACCGAAGTAGAATCGGCAGTTGGATACCGCGTGCTTGCAGCTGGTCCACTAGTTCTTTGAGATCGACATAGCGATCGCCGCGTTTGGTGGGGTGGACCTGGACGTGGCCAGCCTTGTTGATGCTGAAGTATCCTTTGCCCCAGTTACGGACGCCAAACATATCAAGTGCGTCCTGGATCTTCCATTTTTCCATCAACTCTGGCTCAGCGCCTTTGGGCATCGAAATTGTCTCCAGGGAGAGAGTTTTGGGAATTTCGGTGGGGGCTGAAACGAAACTCCTTGAGTACGTTAGGATTTCGCCTTAACATCAGTATAGAGGCTCTCGCGGTCCGTCAAGAGGCTCTCCCCCATCTGGCTGCGGAAAAGAGGAGATAAAGGCGTGTCACCCGCCGAGGCGATCCATCATGGAATGATCGATCAATTGATCGCGCGTGGGAGTCTGTGGTCCGCTGCCCTGATCGCTGCTTTTCGAGCCACTCCCCGACATTATTTTGTCGATCGTCTCTGGCATGCACGTGAAAATCGTTGGCATTCTGTCGACGTCAACTCGCCTTCCGAGGAGGATCTGACAGCGATCTATCAGGATCGAGCTATCACCACGCACTGGCACGCCTCCCAAACTGCCATCAGTTCATCTAGTCAACCCTCGCTGATGGCGGGGATGCTCGAAGATCTAAGACTCCGTCCAGGACAAAAAATCTTAGAGATCGGAACCGGTACTGGATACAACGCCGCCTTGTTGGCCCATGTGGTCGGCTCCGTGTATTCGATCGATGTCGACTCTCAAGTGTTGGCCGATGCTCATCGCCATCTGGCTTGGTTTCCAGATCGTCAAGTGCATCTGTTGCACGGCGATGGCCGACTGGGTTGGCCCGAATTCGCTCCGTTTGATCGCATTCAGGTGACCGCAGCGACAGATGACCTCGAACCAGCTTGGCTAGAACAGTTAGTTCCAGGTGGACTGGTTCAGGTGCCCGTCGATTTCGGTCCGGGACTGGCCTGGATTCTTCAGGGAACAGTGCAGGAACGGCAATTCCTTGGTGGTCTGACTCGTTCGGCCTTCTTCCTTCCTCTTCGTGAGGAAACCGAACCAGGACGCGATCGGTCGGATTATGCCGTGAAAATTCACGGACCCGATGGCCTGGAAGCTCGTCCTGCACCGTGGGAAAAATGGCAGGATCTGCGGCAGCGAGAAATTGCCGAGATGCTCACTAGCCTAGCGTTTTTTGCCTGGCTGGAAGGCAAAACTCTTGGGTATGTCTCCTTGTCGGATGGTCGCTACGGACATGGTTTGGCCGAGGGAAATGCCATCTGCTGGCTTGGACCACAATTCTGGTATGTCCATGCCGAGGGTTATAAACTTGGGATCGACCTATGGCGGCGTTGGCTGGATCTAGGTGCCCCAAGAGCTACGGATTGGAGGATGCGTTGCGTGGAAAGCGGCCGATCGATCGATGCCATCTCGTCGGCTCGCGCTAGTTATTATCACCAAGGTCGCTGCTGTAACCAGTACTGGGAACTGATCGAGCCTCGTCATCCGGGTTGTCGTGACTGACGTTGGCAATTCTAGGGGCCAATATCATCAAGATCAGAGCAATCACGACGTAAGAAGCTGCCCAGTGATACGGCGTTTGATATTGCACTGCTTCTTGAAACGCTGGTTCGACGGCAGCGAGAATCTGCCAGGGAAAGCCCAGCCGTTCATCACTGAGCGGAGAGTGGATGATCCCAAAAAATGTGAACACTCCGGCCAGGGCAAAGAAGCCCGCTGCGGAACGCAAGCGACGGTCGAGAATCATGGCCAGGGCAGCGGCCCAGAGCAACCCCGAAATGAGGAAGCCATTCGCCAGACACCGAAGCGTCTGCAAGGTCACGATCGCGTCGGGCCGTTCGGGAACCGCTCCGGGATGTAGGTTTTTCACCACTAGCAGCACCAGATAGGCCAAAGCGGGGAGCATGGCAAAAGCGATGGCTGGATAGTGGCGAGGAGGAGTCGCGAAAAAGGCCTGAGCGGTGATCTCTAATCCGACGAAGACCAGAATGGGGAACATCGCACCGCGCGGCAGCCACTCAAAAAGATACTGAAACACCCCAAAATATCCCGCAAAGCCGATAAACAGCGCCGTCGCCAGGGTGTATCCTGCTCTGGCTCCCATCTTTTTGTAGGCGGGATGACCAATGTAGGGCGTGGTTTGGATTACCCCGCCGAGCAAGCCCGCCAGCAGAGAGGCCGTGCCTTCGGTCAGAAGGATTGAGCGCGTGTCGTACTCATCACCAGCGGCGGCAGCGCTCTCGGTACAGTCGATTCCGCCGACTACAGTGGCTAGTGCGAACGGCAACGCCACCGGCAGCAGACTTACCGAGGCCCAAACAACATTCTGCCACCAGATTGAATCGTGACTACCGAAGGCGATCATCGCCAACGGTTGCCATTGACCGCTGTGGCTAATCTTCTCTAGGTCCGGGGAGATCGGAATCCCAAACCACGCCTCTAGTCCACGACCAAAGAAGTGGATCAGCACGCCGATCAAGACGGCAGCCAGGGCACCAGGAAAGCGACCCGGTAATTCCAGATGAGCTACTAGGGTGAGCAAGATTACTAGCAAAGCGATCATTCCCACCAAGGGAACGCCCGCGATACCATCGAGTAGCATTGGTAGAAAGGCGATCAAGGCCAGCGCGATCGCTGCCAATGAGCCGAACAACCCCGCTTTGGGAACCAGCGAGCGAATGGCATTTCCAAAGGGTGCACAAAAGATTTTGAAGATCCCACATAGGGTTAATGTTACCAGTCCGACATGCCAGGCGTATTCCATTGCGGTCTGATGATCGCCATGAAGTTTGTAGCCGATTTGTAACGAAGGCAGCAGGACCAGAAAGGTCGAACCGAACGTGCTAGGCGTATCCAGTCCCAGCGGCATGGCGGTCACGTCGGTTCGCCCACTACGGCGCGCCAGGCGGAAAGCCATCCAGGTGTAAATCAAATCTCCAAAAAGAACGCCCAGTGCTGTGCCTGGAATCATCCGTGTCAGTACGAATTCTGGGGTGAAGCGGATCATCCCTTCCCGAGATTGCTTCTCGATGGGATCGGTCGAGGTGATGAGCGTGAAGAGGATAATCATCACCGCGACATTGTCGAGCATCAGCCCAAAAAAGGCGTTCACGTCGCCTCGTTTGACCCAGATGTAACGTGCCATGGAATCTCCTCATTGTCGGGGGATTCCGGCAGAGTATGGGCCAGCCAACTGAACCGCAAGTAGGTCGGCGTCCGTTATCCCAGCAATTTTAGAAATCGTTCGTAACGCTCTTGCCAGCGCGGTTCGGCACGCGGCTCATAGCGGCGAAGCTCAAACGAAGTGCGTACCACTTCGCGAGCGTCGGCCAAGGAACGAAGCATGCCGACACCGATGGCCTGCACTAAGACATTTCCGATCGCCGTGGCCTCGACTGGACCAGCCAACACTTCGCGACCGCAACAGTCCGCCGTCAGTTGACAGAGCAGTTCATTTTGGCTTCCCCCACCGACGACATGGATGACTTGTAGCTTCCTCGCGGTCAAGGCTTCGAGCTTCTCCAGCACCCAGCGATAACGCAGAGCAAGGCTCTCCAGGGCACATCGAACCGTCGCCCCGACCCCGTCGGGCACGGGTTGATCCGTGCGACGGCAGAAGTCGGCCAGGGCACGCGGCATGGAGTCCGGCAGTATAAATCTGCTATGATCGGGGTCCACGATGCTACCGAAAGGCGGAGCTTCCGCAGCCAGTCGCATCAGTTCGTCGTAACTGTAGTGTTGTCCGGAGCGCTCCCACTCACGGCGACACTCCTGCACCAACCATAGACCCATCACGTTCTTGAGAAATCGCACTGTGCCGCCGAAGCCAATCTCGTTGGTGAAGTTGGCGGCGCGCGCCTCTTCGGTAACGCGCGGTGACGAAAGCTCGACCCCCATGAGCGACCAAGTGCCCGAACTGATGTAGGCCCAGTTCTCTCCACGAGCGGGCACCGCAGCGACGGCTGCCGCCGTGTCGTGAGTCGCGGTCGCCACCACCGGCACCGAAGATAATCCGGTTTCACTGGCAACGTGGGTTCGCAACGGGCCCAGCACCGTGCCTGGCTTGACCAGATTGCCGAGGAGTTCCGGCGACAACCCGAACAATTGAACCAACTCCGTCGCCCACTGGCACGTCTGGGGATTGAGCATCTGACTGGTGCTGGCGTCGGTCAGCTCGTTCACTTTGATCCCTGTCAGGAAGTAGTGGAAGAGGTCCGGCATGAGGAGCAAATGCCGGGCCGAGTCCAGCAGAGGCGAGGCATCGCGTTGAAGTGCCAGTAGTTGGAACAAGGTGTTAAACCGCATGAATTGGATGCCCGTCTTCGCGAACACTTCCTCAGCAGGGACGCGCTGAAAGGCTTGTTCCATGATCCCTTCGGTATGCGGATCGCGATAGTGGCGTGGATTGCCTAGCAGCGTTCCATCCTTGCCTAGCAAGGCGAAATCTACTCCCCAAGTATCGATGCCAATGCTTTCGACACCGCCCTTGGCCGCGCACAACCGCATGGTATGCAGCATCTCGCTGTAGAGTCGCAATACATCCCAGTGCATACTCTCCAACGTTCGCACGGGACCATTGGGAAAACGATGGATGACCTCCAACGACAATTTGGCTCCATCAAATGCCCCTAAAATACCGCGACCGCTTTCGGCACCCAGATCGAAGGCGAGAAACTTTCGGGGAGAGGACATGGCGTGGATCGATCTCATAGTTAGTTACGAGCGACTTGGTTCAATATACAAAACGTCAAGTCTCGATTAACGCTCGATTTTGTTCGCAGGGTCTGGCATGAGGTTGCATGGTCCATGAACTCCGTATCTGAGCCAACGGTCAATCGTCGCTTTATCCAAGCGCTTACGGATGGAGACGCGGTCGAAGAAGTGTATCTTGTCGTGGAAAAGCAGCTGCGTGCCAATCGGAATGGCAATCTCTTTCTCCAACTGGAACTGAGAGATCGGACCGGCACCATCGGAGCTAGACTGTGGAACGCCAGCGAATCGATTTTTCGTGCCTTCGAAGCCGGGGATTTTGTACTGGCCAAGGGCAAAGTTCAGCTCTTTCAAGGTGCCTTGCAACTGATTCTCACTGGCATAACCCGCGTTGCTCCTGAGCGCATCGATCTCGCGAATTTCCTGCCGCACACCGACCAAGACGTCAGCAAGCTGTACGAACGGCTTCGCACACTGCTGCGAAAGGTAAGCAATCCGCATCTTCGCGCATTGGCCGAATCGTTTCTCATGGATGAGCAATTCACCCAGGCCTTCTGCCGCGCTCCTGCGGGAGTGCGCAATCATCATGCCTATGTCGGCGGACTGCTCGAACACGTCGTGACCATGCTCGAAGCTGCCGACCGCTTGGCCCCGTTGTACCCCGAACTGGATCGCGATCTGTTTCTCATGGGCGTGTTCCTGCACGACATCGGCAAGGTCCGCGAACTGACCTATGATCGCACGTTCGGTTACAGCGATGAAGGGCAACTGATCGGGCATCTGGTCCAAGGGGTAGAGATGGTCAACGAAATGGTTGTCCAGGCCACGAAGCTGACCGGCGAGCCGTTTCCCCAGGAACTGTTGCTTCGACTCAAGCACTTGATCGTCAGTCATCACGGCACCCACGAATTCGGCAGTCCGCGCCTGCCGATGACGCCGGAAGCTATCGCCTTACATTATTTAGACAATTTTGATGCCAAACTGCACACCTTCACGCGCGACATTCGCGAGGATGGCAATACCTCGAACGCCTGGACGCCGTTCAATCAATCGTTGCAACGACGGTTGTTCAAGGGTGGCCCCAAGGTAGAATACGAAGAGAATGGAGATCTGGATTAGCTCATTTTGGACAGTGGATCCTAGCTCTCCTATGCTAACCCTGCGTAGTCGACCATCCGAGAACAAGCCAACCGGGAGGAACCAACAGATGCAAAAACGAGCCAATGCGGTAACGCTCAAAGGCAGCGGTCTGACCTTGATCGGTCCAGAACTGAAGGCGGGGGACAAGGCACCTGACTTTGCCTGTGCGTCAGGTCTGAAAGACATCGTGACCCTGGCATCCACTTCGGGCAAGGCTCGGTTGTTCAGCGTGGTGCCGTCGCTCGACACTCCTGTTTGCAGCGTGCAGACCAAGAAGTTCAATGAGCAGCTCGCCGCTCTGAAGGACAAGGTGGCTGCGTTCACCGTCAGCATGGACCTTCCCCCCGCTCAGGCTCGTTTCTGCGGCGCGGAGGGAATCACCAACATGCAGAACCTCTGCGATGCGCATGATCAGTCGTTCGGCAAGGCATACGGCGTACTGATCGAAGGACTGGCCGTGCCTCTGCTTTGCCGAGCGATCTTTGTCGTTGATCCCAACAACACGATTAAATACGTCGAGTATGTTCCCGAGATCGCCTCGGAGCCGAACTATGAACCAGCTCTTGCGGCCCTGAAAGCGTGCGCCGGCTGAGGCGAGAGGAAATCTCCGAAAATTCTTGGCAACCCCGGCCTTCGCTCTGCCGGGTTTGCCGATTTTACCGGACATGACAAGTTTATCAGCGTCGACCGGGGAAACCCATCGAGAACGGCGCTCTCCTCCTTGCAAGTCAGTTTCACTTTTTGAATGATTGAAGAGAACCCGGTGCCAATCCGACGCACCAGGGGCTGCTGAGGGTTCGTGGTGAGTTTCAGTTAGTGGAACTGAAACGGAACAAAAGAGGCCATCCGACCCCCATGACACAAGGAGCAGGACCATGAGACCCTTGTACGGATTCGCCTGGGGATGGGCACTTGCCTTGCTTGCGGTCAGTAGCTCGCCAGCATGGGCGGGCTGGAATAACGTCTTCCAGGTTTGCTGCAATCACTGTGGAAGTAGCACTCCCGCACCAGTAGTGGCTGCCTCTCCCGTAGTGGTTGGCTACGGCAGCTGCGATCCCTGCCCGGCTCCCTGTCCCCAAACGACCTGCACGACCAAATATGTGCAGCGATCGTTCTACACTCCGGTTACGACGTACCGGACCAGTTATTACATGGAGCCGGTGACAACCTACCGTACTAGCTACTATTACGAGCCAGTAACTAGCTATCGGTACAGCTGCTATTACGATCCATGCACTTGCAGCTACCAGACGGTCGCGACTCCACAAACGAGTTATCGGCTGCGTTCGCGCTGCTGTCCCGTGACCAGTTATCTGCAACGAACCTGCATGACTCCGGTGACAACGTATCAACAGTCGTTCTACTACGAGCCGGTCACTACCTGTTGCACGACCTCAGTCGGCGGAGCGGTAACTACTCCCCCTCCCGGGGCTGCGGTGGTGCCCAACACGGCGGAATCGACAACGCCTGGCACCAATGGAAGTATGCCGCCGCCGCCTCCGGGTACGACAGAGAGTACGACCCCGATGACTAGCGATCCGTACAAGAGTGAGCGAAGTCCGTCGCTTCCCTCGACACCTCGAATGCCGTCGGCATCAGACGAGGGGACGATCGGATCGCTGAATCGTCGACCGCCTGCTATCCGCATCGATCGGATGGCGTCTCGTGAGGGATATAACCTCCAGGGGCAAGTCGTGCTGGGGGATCGAACGCCACGATCCGGAGCCAAGCTATTACTGGTTAGCGTTGAGTCCAAGACGAATCAGCGAACGATTACCACGGAACGCGACGGTTCCTTCCAAGCTAATGTGCCCGCTGGAGGTTGGCTGGTGTATACCCATGATGAACAGGGCCGGCCAGTCTTTTCTCGGCGCATTGAAGTGCCAGCCGACAAGTTGTTCACATTGACCGTGACACAGCGGTAACCTGCTTCACACGATCAGTTCAGAGCGAGAAGGTAAAACACCATCTCGCTCTGTTTTTTTTGGTTTACTGGCCGAAATCGCTCTACTTCTTGAGATGCTCCTTGACGAATTCCAACACTTCATCTGGATGACTGGCCGGCGATACCTTGGTATAGACCTTACGCAAAATCCCTTTGTCGTCGATGACGAAAGTGTATCGATTGGCGCTGCCGCGAGCATTCAGCGCACCGTAAGCACGAGTAACTTGCTTCTCCGAATCCGCGAGTAGGGGGAAATTGAGCTTTTCCTTTTTTGTGAATTGCTCCTGTAGATCGAGTGTGTCGGTGCTGATGCCGAGTATGACGGTGTTCACTTCAGCAAACTTCTCGACTCGATCACGAAAACCACACGACTCGATCGTGCAGCCTTTGGTCATCGCTCGGGGATAGAAAAACAAGACGACGTTCTTACCCTTGAGATCCTTGAGAGTGAGTCGTTTGGCTTCTTTTTTATCGGGAAGAATCGACCCGATACTCGTGGCGGGAAGATCGATCGCTGGTGCTGGTTTATCGACTTCAGGAAGTCGGTTCTCTTGAGCGGCATGGGCCAAGCTGACCAAAGCAAACACGAGTGACAGCACGAGACAAGGTTTACACATAGCTGTATCCTCTGCAGTTGAAACTGATGCTACACGGTCCAGTCATTCTGGTTGGGATCGTTAGCAGCTGCAAGAGGACTCGTGGTTCTGCACGACCAGAGACGAAACTTGCGGGAGCAGTTCTTGACGCGATTACATAACGACAAAGAAGACGTAACTCGATGAGTGAGGGGATTGCTTGGTGAAGATCTCCGCTCCTAGGATTCGGCTGGTCATCTTCGACTGGGCCGGCACCATTATCGATTTTGGCTCCTGTGCGCCTGCGGCAGCCTTCGTGGAATTGTTTGCGGCTCACGGAGTTGAGGTCAGCGTCGCCGAAGCTCGCGGTCCCATGGGCACCCACAAGAAAGAACATCTCCGCCTCATGCTGAGTCAGTCGGCCATCGCTCAACGCTGGCGCCAGAGACACGGTCGAGAGTGGAATCAAGACGATCTAGAACGGCTGTATCACGAACTAGTACCGCGGCAACTGGAAACGCTCGAACGGCACAGTGAACTGGTTCCTGGATTGCTCTCCTGCGTGGAACAGCTCCGTCGAGATGGCATTCTAATAGGTGGTACTACGGGGTATTTTCAGGCAGCGTCACAGCGGGTGCTAGAAGCGGCGCGCCGACAGGGATTCGTTCCCGATGCCCAGGTTTGCGGCGATGAGGTTCCGGCAGGTCGGCCTGCACCGTGGATGATCTTTCGCGTCATGGAGCAGTTACAAATCTATCCTGCTGCTTCTGTGGTTAAACTCGGTGACACTATTGTAGATATTGAAGAGGGACTAAATGCAGGTTGTTGGAGTCTCGCGGTGATTTGCAGTTCCAGCGAGATGGGGCTGTCTCTCGCCGAGTATCTTGCTTTACCAGACCAAGTGAGAGCGATTCGCTCCAACGAGATTCGTCACAAGTTTCTCGAAGCAGGCGCTCATGCGGTGATCGACTCGCTGAAGGAGTTGCCCCAAGTGATTGCTGGCTTGAACGAGTCTCTGACCTCGGGCAAACGCCCCTGAAAGTGAGGCGTTCGCTTGGCTAGAATAAAGTAGGCTCGCTCGTCCCTTGGAGGAAAGCGGTGAACGGACTGTTCCGCGGCGAACCATTCAGGCAATTCGGTCCCTGTGCATTTGACCCTACTGATCTGCTCCGACCTACACACTCTGTTCGAGGCCAACGTCCTAGAACCTTGCGTGCTGGAGTTCGCCGTCACTGCCCTGCGTTGCCTGGGATCTACGGAATGATCGATCCTAACGGGGAGTTGATCTACGTCGGGAAGGCCAAGTCCTTGCGTGCCCGGTTACTCAGCTACTTTCGTCCTCGCAGTCGCGATCGCAAGGCTGAGCGGATCATTCTCGACACCGCTCGCCTGGATTGGGAAGTGGCTCCGAACGAGTTCTCGGCCCTGCTGCGGGAACTGGAACTGATTCGCCGATTTCAGCCCCATTACAACGTCCAGGGGATGCCTCGACGACGGCGTCGCTGCTTCATTGTCGTCGGTCGCAGACCGGCTCCCTATGCCTATGTCGTGACCAAGCCGCCTCGAAAGTCGTTGGGGTGCTTCGGTCCACTGCCTGGCTTGCAGCGCACACGGGATGCAGTTCGACGGCTGAATGACTGGTATCGTCTACGCGATTGTCCACAATCGCAGAAGATGATCTTCTCCGATCAGCCCGAGTTATTCCCCTTGGAGCGAACGCCGGGTTGTCTTCGTCACGACATCGGCAACTGCCTCGCTCCCTGTGCCGCAGCTTGTTCCCGCAAGGAGTACGATTCCCACGTCCAAGCTCTGCTCGATTTTCTACAGGGCAAGGATGCGACTCCGTTGGAGCAACTGGAACGAGAAATGAACGAAGCAGCGGCAGAACAGCAGTTCGAGCGAGCAGCCCTGCTGCGCGATCGCCTTGACGCACTCCAGTGGTTATTTCTTCATCTGGATCGCGTGCGCCAGGCTAGAACCCTTTCCTTCGCCTATCCAGTGCAGGGGCACGACGGTTCGACATTGTGGTATCTCATTCGTCAGGGGGTAGTTCGTGGAGCCGTTCGTTCTCTGGAAGATGAGGCATCTGTGGTGCAATCTCTCTTTCGCACGGAAGCAAATGGCCCACCAAGTCTCGACGAAATCGACGGAGTTCTGCTTGTAGCAAGCTGGTTCCGCAAACATCGCACCGAGCGACAACGCATCGTTAAGACGCACTGGACAATCACCCGTTGTGGTGGCTGAACGAGACTTCTTAACCGAGAGGATCGTCTTCCTCGTCGGCAATCTGATCGAGGCCATACTGCGTCAACTTCTTACGAACGGTCGCGCGATTGAGGCCAAGCCACTGAGCCGCGACCAGTCGGTTGCCTTTGAGTCGCCGAATCACTTCCTCCAACAGGGCCGGCTCGACCACCTGAAGCAAGGCCTCGTACAGTTCAGAGGGCGGTTGTCCCTCCACTTGGCGAAGGCGATGGAGTAGCCAGTTGCGGACACTGCAAGCCAGCTGTTCCTCGGGAGAGGAGTTCCCCTTGGCCAGGCACGGGAAATGTTCGGGCAACAACGGGCCGTTTCGCGCCAGAATCGCGGCATGTTCCAGAGCATTGCGGAGTTCGCGAACATTGCCATACCACGGTTGTTGGCGCAGATAGGCCACCGTTTGTGGGAGTAATGGGATCGCGGATGGTTGAAATCGGCGTAAGATATGCACGGCTAACGGCTCGATGTCTTCGGGACGTTCGCGAAGTGGAGGCAGTTGAATCTCGAAGACGTTGAGTCGAAAGTAGAGATCATGCCGAAAGCGTCCCTCAGTGACGCAACGAGGAAGATCCTGGTTGGTCGCCGTCAAGATGCGAAAGTTCAACGGTTGTGTCTGAGTTCCACCTACAGGTTGCACTTCGCCATACTCCAGTGCGCGAAGTAGTTTCACCTGCACGGGCATAGGAATGTCCGCCAATTCGTCAAGAAAGATCGTGCCGCCGTCCGCCAGAGCGAGTAGCCCGGTTCGAGTCTGGGCCGCTCCAGTGAAGGCCCCACGAGTGTGGCCGAACAGTTCGCTCTCGATTAGATTGGGATTCAACGCGGCAATGTGAACCGGCAAAAATGGCTTGTCACGACGTGAGCTGTAGCGATGGATGGCTCGGGCGACGAGTTCTTTGCCAGTGCCCGACTCTCCGGTAATCAGAACGCAGGCATCGGAAGGAGCGACCAGCGCGATTCGTTTGAATACCTGTTGCATCGCCGGACTGACCCCGACGATCTCCTCTAGCGCTGCCGGTTCCAGTTCAGTTGGAGGAGCAGAATCGGGAATTGAGTGACGCTGCAAGGCCCGTTGAACTGTGTCCAGCGCCTGGTTCAGATCAAAGGGTTTGGCGAGGTAGTCAAACGCTCCACCTTCGACCGCCTTAACCGCCGTCGGCAAACTGCCAAACGCTGTAGCAACGATAACCGCCGCCTCGGGAGCCAACTGACGAATCCTCGGCAAAGCTGTCAACCCGTCGATGCCGGGCAATCGAACATCGAGTAGAATCACCTCCGGAGTAGATTTTCCTAGCTGAGCAAAAGCCTGTTCAGCAGAAGCGGCCACGGTTACATGGTGCCCCTCAGCCGTGAGAGCTTGTTTCAAAGCCCAGCAGACGGCTTCTTCATCGTCGATGATCTGTATTCGTCGGGCCATCCCTCGAAGCACCTCCCTACTGGACAGTTTAGCGGAACGGAAATCGAACGCGAAAGCAGGTGCGATCATTTTGACGCTGCCAGGCCAGTTCCGCGCCATGACGTTCGGCAATCTGCTTGGCCACAGCAAGCCCTAGGCCGACTCCTTCGGGCTTGCTGGTGACAAAAAAATCAAATAGTCGTTCACTAATTTCTGGACTTGGTCCTGGCCCTGTATCCCAGACTTCAACCCAAAGAGCTTTCTCGTCTCGGCCAGCCAGCACTTCAACCGTTTGGTTGGGGCCTGCCGCCTCGATGGCGTTGGTCACTAGATTGACAATCAATTGCTCGAGCTGTCCTCGATCGGCCCACAGGGTGCAGTTGGCTTCTGTGAAGCGAACGACCAGTTCAATTCCGGCATGGACACACTGTGGACGAACCAGCGCACACAACTCTTGTACTAACCCTGTCAGCTCGATCTGTTCTGGCTTGGAAACATTCGAGCTGCCTAAATCCAGCAAGCGTTTGACTTGATGCTCCAACAAGGTTAGCTGACGCAAGGCCACCTCCACCGCGCTAACGTCATTGGAGGAGCTCGCTTGACGTAGATGTAGTTGCAGGGCAAGCTTGGCGCCGGCCAGTCCATTACGAAGTTGATGCGCCAATCCTCCCGAGAGCTGCCCTAGCAGTCGCAACCGTTCGGTTTGCTTGGCTTCTTTCTGAAAGGCAGCTAATCGCGAAGCCATCTCATTGATCGAACTCACCAAAGAACGAATCTCGTCGTCTCGTGTGGGAACCGGCATCGGGCTGAAGTCCCCTGACGCGATCAGTCGGGTTCGTTGTTCGACTTCGACGATGCGGCGACTCAGCCGTCGTGCTTGAACCACGGCGAGTAGCAAAGCGGTTATCCCAGTGGTAAAGCCCAGGGCGAGGGAAGGACGAATTGCCCGCCAGCGAGCATCGCGCCAGAGTTGTTCCGGATAACACAGATAAAGAATATCTCCTGAGTTTGGTCCACGACTGAGGCGAACAGCTCCGCTGAGATAGGGCTGTCCTTGAATCTTGACCGCGTGGGTCAAGCGCAGAGCGTACCAATCTTCGACAATCGCTACGTTAAGCAAGTCGACGTCTGGTTGCGTCTCGAACGAACTACGCACCGCTCCCTGACTAGTCATCAGGACATACTCTGCTGCCGACAGTCGTCGCAACTGTCGCAGGACATCGACGGTCAGTGGAAACCGCGAATCCTCCACCAAAAAACGCGCCGCGTCCAACAATCGCTCTTCGATCTGACGCCGAGTTTCCAGAGTCGCGACGTAGGCCGTGTTGACACTGATCGCGGTCACGCCAATCAAGAGCAACAGCACCGGGGTCAGCAACTGGTTACGCAGGGTCCAACGCATCGGTAGTGCGGCCCCAAGAAAGCATCCCAAGTCGTGATCGGACACCCGCACACTTGCTCAAGTGGCTATATAGACTTGACGATCCGGAGAAGGGAGTTGCAACCACTCTTGGTTTTTTAGAGAGATCGAACTCGCGATGGACGCCAATCCGAGCAACGGCGGGTGCTTCTTGGTAGGAATAAGGTTTCCGGGTCTTTCAGGCTCGCTGGTTTTGCTTTCTCTTGACGGTTCGCGCTACTGTTCAGAGGATAGAGCTGTAAGATTTCCTCCCACCTGTTTCGTCCTCGGAGAGACTCATGTCTAGTTGGCGCTCCTTGTTGGTGCTGTTGGTTCTCGCTTCAATCTCCCACTCCGCAGAGTGGCCACAATGGCGTGGGCCTGATCGTAGCGGCGTCTCTACGGAAACGGGCTTGCTCAAGGAGTGGCCAAAGTCCGGGCCGCGTCTGTTGTGGGAAGCCAAAGGAGCGGGGCGAGGCTATTCCAGCGTAGCGGTGGTTGCTGGTAAGGTGTATACCATTGGCGACGCACCATCGACCGCTGACGATGACGATGAATATCTGCTCTGCTTTGACGACGAGACGGGCAAGCAACTGTGGAAGTCAAAACTTGGACCGGCCTACAAACACCCGAACAAGCAGTGGGAAAGCTCACGGTCGACACCAACCATCGATGGCGAGTTGACCTTCGTCTTAACGGGTAATGCCGATCTGATTTGTTTGGAAACGGCGACCGGCAACATTCGTTGGCGTAAGAGCCTGACCAAGGAGTTTGGCGGTCGCAAGGGAGATGGCTGGGGCTACAGCGAGTCTCCGCTGGTCGATGGCGACAAAGTCATCGTCACTCCGGGCGGAAAAACAACGATGGTGGCCCTGGAGAAAAAAACTGGCAAAACCATCTGGACGGCGACGCTGCCCAAGAATCCCGGCGCAGGTCACGCCTCGATCGTGCCGTCGGTTGTGGGAGGCACTCGGGTCTATGTGCAGACCACGGCGGGCTACGGGCTAGGCGTTCGCGCCAGTGACGGCAAGATTCTCTGGTCGGTCGGCAATCTCAGTGCTACAGCAGTAATTCCTACACCGATTGTGCGTGGGGATCTGGTGCTGTTCGCGGCAGGCTATGGGCGTGGCGGTATGCTACTGCGACAGATTCCTGAACCGAATGGCGACGTCAGGGTCGAGGAAATCTATTCGCAGAACAAAGAGTTGGCCAACAAACATGGTGGCATCGTCCTGGTTGGCGACTACCTATACGGCGACAGTGAAGATCGTGGTACTCCCTTTTGTGTCGAGTTGATGACCGGCAAGCAGCAGTGGAAACAGCGAGCCGGCAGTGGGTCCATGTCCGTGGTCGCTGCCGACGGATACCTGTATCTCCGCTTCGCTAATGGCACGATGGGACTGGCCAAGGCTACGCCGGAAGAATTCAAGATGATTAGTTCGTTCAAAATACCGCACGCGGGGGATCGTCCTGGCTGGGCACATCCGGTGATCGCTGGCGGAAAACTCTACATCCGCGAAGGCGATTATCTGCTTTGCTACGATATTCTTCAGCGCTGAGCTGTCGCCGTTGGGCGGACTTGCTAAACAGGGTCAAAAGCTCGGCATTTCCGTGCAAGAGACTCCTTGGCAACAGGTAGTTCGATGGATACCTATCGTCTAGTCGCCGTGCAACGTTTGCTATCGAATCACTATCCATCGACAGGGCCGGGAGCGGCGTTTTTGTTGGTCGAGCGGGGACGGCCATTGATGCTGGCCGGGTTCGGTCTCGCCGACGTGCCGGCACTAGTGCCAGTCACTCCCTGTACGCTCTTTGATCTAGCTAGCGTGTCGAAACAAATTACGACTTACGCGATCCTGTTATTCGTTGAACAGCAGCGGCTCCAGCTATCCGATCCGGTCTGCCAGTACATTCCCGAACTTGCTGAACTACACGGCGAAGGACGTCCGCTTCGTGTCTCCGATCTGGTGTTCCATAGTTCCGGCTTGCCCGACTATACCACGGAATTGAGTGCAGATGAGTACGTTAATTTTACCAACGCTCGTTTGATTGATTGGCTGATCGAACAGCGCGAACTGGACTTCGCTCCAGGGACGCGCGGTATCTGCCATCGCGACGAAGACGAGGATTCGACCTACTGCAACACCAACTACGCCTTGCTGGCCACCATCGTCGAACGTCTCGCTGGAGTTGGTTTTGCCTTTTTCCTCAAGACTCGCTTGTTTGATCCGCTCGGTATGAACGATACCTTCTGCGATCCCTGGCAGCACGATCATTCCGGGCAGGCCCGTCGCTACGACCAACGGGGGCAGCTAATCAGCCAGCCGCGTGTGATCCCGGTGGTGGGCGACGGCAACGTGTATAGCACCGTGGCTGATCTCTACCTCTGGGATCAGGAATTGACCCGACCGACGCTGGTGTCACCGGAGAGTCTCGCTCGTTTGTGGCAGGCGGGGCAGTTAGACGATGGCACTGTCGGCGATTATGGCTGGGGTTGGTATCTAAAGAGCTATCCGGGCCGTCGAGTCGCCTGGCACAGTGGCTCCTGGGACGGTGCGAATAACTGTTATTCGCGCTGGCTCGATGACGGGCTTCATCTCATCTTGCTGAGTAACACTCATCAGCAGTCGGCAACCAAAATCGTCGGCGAAATCGAGGAGATTCTGCTCGATCGCTAGTGCGCATCACAGAATGATGAAGACAGATCGCAGGCTGAAGCCTGCGACTACCGTGGTTCGTGGGGTAGCCGCGGGCTTTAGCCTGCGAAAGAGCTTCTTGAGCAACTCGCTGACTATTTTTCCTGGACGATACAGAAGATACAATCGGACGATAAACCCTCTCATTTTTGCTTTATTTTTCTGCGTCAGGGCGACATTACGGATAGACTTGAATGAGGTTAATTCAGACTGGGAGGTGGCCTCACTTCTGGAGGTGGCCTCACTTCTTGTGAAAGAATCCTGTCTGACCGATCCGTTTGTATTCCTTGGCTGCTGCAAGGTGAATCGCTGCCCGCGTCCTCGATCGAGTCGTGCGCGGACCGATCGCCTAAACGTGTGAATGGAGGGAGCGATGACCGACTCCCGCCGGATGGCGCGCCGTTTGACGCTCGAATGGTTGGAAGAACGAACCGTCCTCAGTGTGACCACTGCTCGCATCGAACTACCTGCGGTAAATGTCCATACCGACATGACCGCGAAGTCACACATTCTCGTTGAATTCAAACCCGGACAACGACCGGTGGCGCTGCCCGGAACTCGACTGGGCGAGTCGTATAACTTCTTCAAACAGCTCTATCGCGTCGAGTTGGTCAGCGTGACGGCTCAGCAGGCCGTTACCAGCTATCGAGCCGATCCACGAGTCAAGACGGCCGATTTCGACTACGTCATCACGGCCGCTTGGACTCCCAACGATCCCCGCTTTAGGGATCAGTATCATCTGAACAACACTGGGCAGAACAACGGTACCATCGGGGCCGACATCCAAGCGGTGCGTGGTTGGAGTGGCATCATCAACACCAACCGCCTGCCGATCGCGGTCATGGATTCGGGCATCGACTACACGCATCCGGATCTGTACCTGAACATCTGGATCAATCAAGCTGAGATTCCCGCCAGCCGACGTGTCAACCTAGTCGATGTTGATCGTGATGGACTTATTACCTTTCGCGATCTGAATAATCCGATTAACATCGGTCCTGGCAAAATTACCGATCTGAACAAGAACGGCTACATCGATGCCGGTGACATTCTCATGCCGATGGTCTTCGACGCTCAGGGACGCGACATTGGCGGCGGTTGGGTCGACGGCATCGATCAGGACGGCAACAAGTACGCCGACGACCTGATCGGCTGGAATCCAACTAAGAACAACAACAATCCGTTGGATGATTTCGGCCACGGCACCCACGTCGCGGGCATCATCGGCGCGGTGGGGAATAACGGTGTTGGAGTGACGGGCGTCTCCTGGATGGCTCAGTTGGTGCCGGTCAAATTTCTCAATCAATACGGAGCCGGCTCGATCGGCTGGTTCATCGAAGGCTTGGACTGGGCATTGTCCAAGGGAATCAAAATCTCGAATAACAGCTGGAATGATTCTGGCTATACGCCAATCCTCTTCGAGGCGGTGGCCCGCGCCGCCGAGAAGGGGCATCTCTTCGTCGCGGCAGCCGGCAACCAAGCCCGCAACACGGACAATGCACCGGTCTATCCGGCGAACTTCAATCTACCTAACGTTGTCTCCGTCGGTGCGACTGATCGAAACGACCGCATGACCAGTTTCTCGAACTTCGGGACCAAATCGGTCCACATCGTCGCCCCTGGGGACAGCATCCTCAGCACCAACCGCAATAACAGCTATGGCTTGCGGACCGGTACCTCAATGTCCACTCCACAGGTGACCGCGGTCATGGCGATGGTGTGGATCCTACGTCCGGAGTGGAACTATCAGCAAGTTATCAACTGGGTGATGGCGACGGCGACCCGACTGCCGAGTTTGAACGGCAAAGTCATGTCGGGTCGGCTCAACTTCCACGCCGCGATTCAAGTGCCGGCTCGCAATGCCGCTCAGCCTCCACGCGAACGGCTCACCAACTTCAACGGCGTGTCTGGCAGTTCCTCCGGATGGGTGGCCCCGAGTAGCTATCTGCAAGAGTTCGTGGCTCAGGGCAATGCCGCTTCCGTGGTCTCGATTTTGGAAGCCTTACACAAGCGGTCCGAGCGCGTTACCTTCGCCCAGGGATAATGTTGGGGGAGCAGATGACCGGGAGTCGGCATGTTATATGCCGACCCTGGTCTCTCTGCTTTGTCAGAGAATTTCATCGAATGTTCTTCACCAGGTGGATTCGGTTCCGCTAATCTGAGAGGAAAAGAAGTTCGTTCCCACCGAGTCAACCAGTCGAAGAAATCCATGCTCTCACGATCCACGCGGATTGCTGCATTAGGGTTGATGCTCGCGCTGTTTGTGCCCACATTGGCCTTGCTGACGCCGACACCTCGCCCGAATGAGCCGCACTCGCTGAGCGGTTCGATGCACCTACTCTGGCAGCGGCAGGAACCGCCTTTGGAACCGACCTGGCCAGATCAGCCGCGTTTTACTAACGATGTGGCACCGCGTCCGATTGTCGTCGGCTCTACTGTGCTGTTGACCTCGTCGAAGCATGATTGGGTGCAAGCCGTCGATGCGTTCACCGGGCAACTCCGCTGGCGGTGCGTTGTTGAGGGGCCAGTGCGCTTTGCTCCGACAGTGTGGAAAGATCGTGTCTACTTCGTCGCCGACGATGGCTATCTCTATTGTGTAGGATTGGACGACGGCGAACTGCTGTGGAAGGTGCGCGGCGGACCGTCCGACCGGCGGATTCTAGGCAACGAACGGCTGATTTGCACCTGGCCAGCTCGCGGCGCACCAGTTGTCGCCCCAGAGAAGTCCGGTGGAGCAACGGTCTACTTTGCTGCCGGCATCTGGCCGTTTATGGGCATCTTTCTGCACGCTGTCGATGCCCGCACTGGTGAATCGATCTGGTGTAATTCCGGCGATGGCTCGGACTTCATCAAGCAACCGCACCAGACCGACGCTTTCGCCGGTCTTGCTCCCTCGGGTAGCATAGTGGTCATCGGCGATCGACTGCTCGTTCCTGGAGGTCGCTCGATCGTCGCCTGCTATGATCGTCACACAGGGCAAAGACTGCATTATCGGCTCGCAGATGTCTCTAAATTGGCTGGCGGACCGGACGTCCTCGCCGCCTCGGATGTCTACTTTAACGGTGGCGGAGCCTTCGACCTGATCAACGGCAACTTCCTGGGGACCTGTGGCAATCCCTACACCATCCAGGGGCAAACACTCTTCAGTATTCTCGGCACCAACTGCCGCATCTTCGATCTCGACCGTCGACCTCCGTATGAGCCGGATCCCGAATCAGTTCCTGATGCTTCAGGCAAGAAGCCGAAGAAGAAAGATCGTTTCAACGAGAACTGGCTGGGAGAACCGCTGGCCTCCGTGCGTGTCCCTCGCTCAACAACCCTACTCGCTGCACATGGCCGACTTTACGGCGCGGGGCCAGGTACAGTTTACGCTGTCGAACTCGCCTCCGAAGAAGCACCCCGAGTGATCTGGAAAGCGCCCATCGACGGCACACCGATTCATCTGGCGGCAGGCGACGAGCAACTCGTCGTCAGCACGCGCGAAGGGAATATCTACGCTTTCGGCCTACCGCGTGTCGCGCCAAAACGCTATCCGCGGCGAGTCGAACCGCTGCCGACAGCTTCGAAGGAAATCGATGAGCGAACAAAGAAGATATTGGCGACCGTGAATATCTTTGATGGTTATGCTCTCTTTTACGGTGCCGACGTGGAGAGCGTCGAAGCCCTACTGCGCGAGTCGAACTTGCGACTGTTGATCCTGGAGAGTCGCCGCGACCGAGCTAGACGTTTACGCGAGCAATTGCATCGAGCGGACCTGGACAGCAAGCGGGTGTCGGTGATCCAGGCCGCGTTCCACGAGGCCGAATTGCCAGCTTATTTAGCCAGTCTGGTCCTGGCCGATGGGATGGTCAATTTCGACGCTGTGTGGCACACGCTGCGGCCGTATGGCGGAACGGCTTGCTGGACGGCCACGTCCCCGATGCGTACTGCCCTGCGAGCCTGGGTCGAGACGCGCTCGGCAGATGAATCAGTTGCACTGGAGGAACGCAACGGGCTGTTGCTGTTGCGGCGCAAGGGCGAACTATCAGGGGCGGCTAACTGGACTCATCAACATGCCGACGCCGCCAACACCCGAGTCTCGCGCGATGCCCGGGTCAAGGCTCCGCTGGGAATTCTCTGGTTCGGCGGACCTGGCAACGATCCGATTCTGCCCCGTCATGGTCATGGTCCCGTGCCGCAGGTCAGCGAAGGACGCTTGTTCATCGAAGGAGCCGATCTGCTGCGTGCCATCGACATTTACACCGGACGACTGCTCTGGGAAGCACGCCTACCGGGGCTAGGAGCGATTTACGACAACACCGCGCATCAGCCTGGAGCTAACGCCGCTGGCAGTAACTACGTCTCGACGCCCGAGGGCATCTTTGTGGCCTATCAGGACACCTGCCTTCGCCTGGATCCCGCGACGGGTAAGGAACTAGAACGCTTCCAACTGCCGCCCTTATTTGGAGAATCAAGACCGCCGAAGTGGAGTTTTGTCACGGGTGCCGATCAGTACCTAATCGGTGGAGCCGGACCGGTCGTCACTTCCGCGACCGACAAAACGAAGAAACAAAAAGGACCGCCTCCCGCGCCGTCAGCGAGCAAACGGCTCACCGTGCTGGACCGCTCCACAGGTCGGCAGTTCTCGATCGAGGCGGAACATGGTTTTCGCCACAATGCTATCTGTGTGGGGAACGGTCGGTTGTATGCCATCGATCTTCCTCAAATGATCGAAGTCAAAAAGGCTCGCAAAAGTGATACTCCGGATAAAGCAACGAAGGTAGAGAAAAGGCGCGACTCGGGCCGACTCGTTGCCTATGAGTTGGCCACAGGAAAGCTACTGTGGAGTCTGGACAAAAATATCTTTGGTACCTGGTTGAGCTACTCGACCAAGCACGACGTTCTCGTTGAAGCTGGGCTGATGTCGCGCGATACGCTCAACGACGAGCCAGCTGGCATGGCTGCCTATCGAGGACAAGACGGATCTTTCTTGTGGCGAAATAAGGATTACTTTGGTCCAGCGTTGATCCACGGCGACCGCGTCCTCAAGGGCGGTGATTCTCGGGCCGGATCGGGTACAGCCTGCGAACTGCTTACCGGCAAACCCATTCGCGTGCCGGATCCGATCACCGGCGAACCGATCGAGTGGCGCTGGGTTCGCACCTACGGTTGCAACACACCAGCGGCGTCCGAGCATTTGGTGTTGTTCCGCTCCGGCGCGGCGGGGTTCTATGATTTGGCCAACGAGGGCGGCACCGGCAACATCGGCGGCTTCCGCTCCAGTTGTACCTTCAACATGATTCCCGCGGGCGGCATCCTCACCGTGCCGGACTACACTCGCACCTGCATTTGCAGCTACCAAAATCAATGTTCCATCGCCCTGATTCACGCACCAGAAACGGAATTGTGGACGTTCACCACGTCGCGACCAATCACGGGGGTGGTTCGACGTTTGGGCGTGAACCTGGGCGCGCCGGGCAGCCGCCGAGCCGACGATGGCACTTTATGGATCGACTACCCACAAGTCGGCGGACCATCTCCCAAGCTCTCGGTAAAATCGATTCCCGCTAGGCCAACCGTCTTTCGCCTGCATTCCAGTCAGGTCGAGGGCAAAGGGCTGAAATGGGTGGCTGGTTATGGTTGTCGTGGGCTGTCTTCGTTGACGGTCGATCTGGGTAACGACAAGGGCCGCACACGGCGATATACTGTAGCGTTGACTTTCCTGGAACCGGATGGTGTAAACAAGGAAGCCAGGCTGTTTGATGTGGCCTTGCAAGGGAAAACGGTGCTAACCCGGCTGGACGTGGTCGCTGAGGCCGGCGGACCGCGTCGCCCACTAGTGCGAACCTTCGAGGTAGACATCGAACGTGAACTGACGATTACTCTGACGCCGTTCCAGAAAGCCGACGTGCCGGAAACGCTGCTCTCCGGTGTCGAAGTGAAGCTGCTTGAATGAGGCAACGTGCCGTAGTGTCTTCATCACTTCCGCCCGCTACTGCTGATTCCGCCCCACGCTTTGCCGTCGGCGATGCTGTGCGAGTGAAGAAGGGTATTAAAGATCCGGATTATCCTGATATTCCGCTCGGCGGCTGGGCAGGCGTCATCGTTGACATGGACGACAACGAGGACAAGCGACTCTATCGCATCCGCTGGAGCGAAGAGACTCTAGCCCAGGTGCATCCTGTGTATCGACGGCGGTGCGAGCGGGATGAACTGGAGTACGAGCTAACTTGGTTGAGAGAAGCCGAGTTGGAACCGGACACGGGCACGTCGCTCGATCTGGAGCAACCAACGCAGTTGCAGCCCGCCCCACTCAATCTCGAAGATCCGCTCGATCGCGCTCGCATGCTCTTGGGATTGACCAGCGACGACGAGTTGCCCGCCGTCGACCCCGCGTCGTTGGAACAGTTTCACCAGATCTTGAGCGAGCGAGTCCACTTTCCGATCACCGCACAAACCTCGAACCACCGGCCAGTTCTGGTTCGTCGACTTATGCCGTGGAGAGGCGAGGCTCCGCTTGACGAACTCTACGCTGAATGTGTTGGCGACAACGAGAACGAAATAGAGCTTATTCCCCTCGCGAACATCTACATACCGGAAGGCACCCTGGGGCGACGCGAAATCGAAGCCTACATCTGTTGGCTTGGAGCCGATTCCCTGGACCCGGCCTCACTCAGCTCGAATCTGCTAGTTCGCACCGCGCTGCTGACCATTCTGGCAACCGCCCTAGTGGGAGCGGCTCTGGCCACTTTGGAGGAGGCCTTGTTAGCCGTCCAGGTTGGCGCGGTGGTTCTGGGGTTGGCTGGAGCATTCATCGGCTCCGGTGGCGAGTCGTTGTTACGACGGGCCATGCGTCTGCCTCCCGGATTGTTCGGCGGACTGCTTCTAGGAGTTCTCATCGGAGCGGTCATCGGTGCAGCACTCGGCACGTTCCTCGTCTGTTATGTTGGTGCAATTCCAGGAGCGATTCTTGGAACAGTGTCTGCTCGTTGGTTGCGGACCAGTTCGTTGCGTTCGAGTTTGGCCCTCGCCTGGATCGGCGGACTAGCGTATCTGTTCACCATCGATTCCTGGGCGGCGACCTGGGGCGCGCTCCGTGGGCTGCTCGTTGGACTGGCTCTTTGCGTCGTGGTCTATCTCGGCTTCCTCGTCTACTTGAATCTCATTCTGAATCAATCCGACTCGGAGTAAGGCACGCAGTACCTCGATGAGCGAAGTATGGGACGTGGTAGTTGTTGGAGCGGGAGCTGCTGGACTGATGGCTGCGGCTCGAGCGGCTGAACTCAGCGCTCGTACTCTGCTGTTGGAGAAGAATCGTCGTCCCGGCGTAAAAATTCTAATGTCCGGCGGAACGCGGTGTAACCTCACGCATGCCACGGACAATCGCGGTATCGTCGAAGCGTATGGTCCGCCAGGGCGTTTTTTGCACTCCGCATTGGCGGCGTTCGGGGTCGAGGAGACGTTGGCCCTGTTTGAGAGGGAGGGCGTCGCCGTCAAGGTCGAGGAGACCGGCAAGGTCTTTCCCGTCAGCGATTCTGCTACCGACGTGCTAAACGCGCTGCTACGTCGGCTGCAGCGAAGCGGCGCGATACTCGTTCTGGACGAGGCGCTCCGCGAGATAGAACGAGAGGCCGATCGCTTTTTGTTGCAGACTATCCGACAAACGAGATATGCAAAGTGCGTTATTCTGACTACTGGCGGTCGGTCGTATCCCCGCAGCGGCACTACGGGCGATGGCTACGCTTGGGCAGAGCGGTTCGGCCATACCATCGTTCCACCGCGACCAGCTCTGGTTCCTATTACCGTTAGCGTTCCCTGGGTGGCCCAGCTACGCGGCGTCACGCTGTCCGACGTGGCTGTGCGGATAGTCGAGAACCAGAAGCCCTTGATCAGGCGGCGAGGTTCACTGCTCTTCGCCCACTTCGGACTGTCGGGTCCAGTCATTCTCGATGTCAGTCGCGTGGTCAGCGGTCATCGCGAACCGATGTCACTGGTACTCGAACTGGACTTCGTGCCAACGACGAAAGAGCAACAGTTGGACGAGGCGCTACGCCAGGAATCGGCTCGCGAGGGGAAGAAACTGCTGGCTGCTGTGCTGACTCATTGGGTGCCACGTCGCTTAGCCGAGATGCTCCTGGAAGTGAACCAGCTGCCCACCGACCGTCGCGCCGCTGCTCTGAGCAAAGCGGAGCGAATTCGTCTGGTGGCTTCGCTGAAACGGACCCAGTTGCCGATCTCCGGAACGCTCGGTTTCGGTCGCGCTGAGGTGACGGCGGGAGGTGTAGCCCTGAACGAAGTGGACTCACGCACCATGCAGAGCAAGCTAGTGCCTGGTCTGTACCTGGCCGGGGAGTTGCTCGATCTGGACGGTCCGATTGGTGGCTATAATTTTCAGGCCGCTTGGAGTACCGGCTGGCTGGCCGGCGACCGTGCGGCCCGCGCGGTCAACTCTTCTTCCGTCGCTGCTGATACCACTGGACCAGATCAATGCGAGTGATGATGTCCACGACTTGCCCCTCGCTGACGGCCAACACGCCGGTATGTCCCGCTAGCAACAGCCGATAGACTTCATCCAGGCGCACAGCCACGTCCAACGTCGGCAAAGCACGAGCCATCACTTCGCCGACTTTGACACTTCCCGGATCGGCTTTGTCGTGTAAGACACGAGCGAGCGTGACTTCCAAGATACTGCCGACTGGTTTACCATTCTCCAGGACAGGAAGTTGCGAGATCCCCGTTGTCTGCATTCGTTCGATAGCCTCGGCAACAGTCGCCGCGGGAGTGATGGTGACCAACGAGCGCGGCCCCCGCTGTTGCAGAAGGTCGGCCAATGTGCCCGAATCTTGCTCGACTTCTAGCAGATTGTTCGCCGCCAACCAGGCATCATCAAAGAACTTGCTGAGGTAGTTGCGGCCCGTGTCGCAGACCATCGTGACGATGAGATCGTCTCGGGTGCAGCGTTGGGCGTACTTGAGAGCGGCGGCGAGGTTAGTACCGGACGATCCACCGGCCAGGATTCCTTCCTTGCGGGCCAGTTGTCGCGCGGTGTGAAATGACTCGGCATCGCTGATGCGAATCCACTCGTCGACAAGCTGGCTGTTGAATGTCTTGGGGACGAAATCTTCGCCAATGCCCTCGACCTTCCAAGGTTGCGGCGTGCCACCAGAGAGGACACTGCCCTCGGGATCGGCCCCGATGATGCGCACGTCGGGTTTGCGTTCCTTAAGGTAGCGTGCCACGCCAGAGATCGTGCCTCCGGTGCCGATACCGCAGACGAAGGCAGTGATTTGTCCTTCGGTTTGCTCCCAGATTTCTGGCCCGGTCATGTGGTAATGAATGTCGGGGTTGGCCAGGTTGGTGAACTGGTTGGGACGCCAGGCTCTGGGAATCTCGCGGGCCAGCCGGTCGGCCACACCGTTGTAACTCTCGGGCGAATCCGGTGCCACGCTCGTCGGTGTGATGACCACCTCGGCTCCATAGGCTTTCAACAGAGCAATCTTCTCGGCGGACATCTTATCGGGCAGAACGAAGATGCAGCGGTAGCCGCGGACGGCGGCGACCATAGCCAGGCCCACACCGGTATTTCCAGCCGTCGCTTCGATGATGGTGCCGCCAGGACGTAGTAGCCCTTTGCGTTCGGCTTCGGTAATCATGGCCAAGCCGACGCGATCCTTGACCGAGCCGCCCGGATTCTGCGACTCGACCTTGACGGCAACGATGGCGGGGACATCCTTGGCCAGCCGCCGCAGACGCACGAGGGGAGTTTTGCCGATTGATTGCAGAATGGATTCATGCATGGTGATCCGCCCCGTTCTCAGAGAGAAGATTGGTCCCGGGTCGCTGGCGTTATTGTGACGCAAGCGACTCAGCAGAACAAGACAGGACGGTCTGCCGAGGAATCGGCCCGGATACCAAGGCTTCCCGATCCCAATCAAGGCAGTTCGTTACGCCAGCGGAGCAATGACTCGCTACTTTGACCATCTCAGCCAGAGCGATCCAAACCGGTTTCCCACAGGCTCTCGCTGCTAGTTGGAGTTTGACGCGGTGGTGATCTTTTTCGTTAGTGTCGTGGTAGCCCTGGGGGTTTCGGCAATCTGTTCGCTCCTGGAAGCCGTCACGCTCAGTCTCACTCCGGGACAGGTCGATGAGCTGGCGCAGCGACATCCGCAAGCAGGCGAAGCGTGGAAGTCGTTCAAAGCGCGGATCGATCGTCCCATCGCCGTCATTCTGGTGATGAACACCGCGGCGCACACTGTCGGTGCCACCATCGCTGGGGCCAAGTTCGAGGAAGCTTATGGCAGCACCGGTCTGATCTGGTTCTCAGTGTTGTTCACCTACTTGATGCTCCAGTTTACCGAGATTCTGCCCAAAACGCTGGGCGTGCGCTTTAACCGTCGCCTGGCCCCCTTCGTCGCTGCTCCGTTGAAACTCCTTATCTTCGTGTTGTCGCCGGTCATCTGGTTGATCCATCTCATCAATCGTCCCTTTGAACGACGAGCCGAAGGAGCGGCTAACGCTTCGACCCTGGAAGAGATCGCCGCACTGGCGGGGTTGGCGCGGTTGGGCGGACTACTGGGCGAACACCAGGAACGCATCATTCGTGGAGCATCGCGACTGTCGCGACTGACAGCGGCTCAAGTGATGATCCCAGCCGACGAGGTGACGTTTCTCTCGGCGGACCAATCACTGAGCGACGCCATCTTAACCGCCCATGAGGATCCGCATACTCGCTTTCCTATCCACGCTGGTCAGAATCGCGACCAAGTGCTAGGTTACGTCAACTTTAAGGAGATGATCTACTGGGCACGGACCAACCCCGTTTCTTTGGGTTTACGCGGCATCATTCGTCCGGTACATTTTACTCGACCGGATACACCAGCTCCGGAGCTTCTCCGCGTTTTCGTCGATCAGCACGAACATCTAGCGATTGTTCGCTCTGCCGAGGGTCGCACTTTGGGACTGGTCGCCCTGGAAGATCTCATTGAGGAATTGGTCGGTGAGCTGGAAGACGAATTCGACCGTTTGCCGCGCATGCTGCATTCCTTGGCAGGTGGAACCTGGATGGTGGGAGGTGGCGTCCTGATGCGAGACTTAGCCCGGCGACTCGACGTGTCTCTGCCCGAAGCAGACGGCACGCTGTCTAGCTGGTTAATCCGTCGTCTGGGACGCACTCCTAAGCGTGGCGAGATCCACCGCGAATCTGGGTTCGATTTTCTCATTCGCCGAACTCGCCGCGGCAAAGTATTCGAGGTGGCGATCACTCCGCGTCCAACTTCATAGCGACTCTGTCGTCTTCATTTTGATTATTTTTGATTATGGAGTTTCCTTGTATTCTGTTAAAAAAATTAGGAGCTACGCAATTGAGAGCCCGTGGGGTTAAGTTCTCCTCTCCCCGTAGGAAGAGGGGCTAGAGGGAGAGGGAGAAAAACACGCTCCAACGCCCCTACTAGTTAAAACTCTAAGAATTAATCATCTGCATTTATTTCCGAACCTGGAGGTTTGCCCCAGCAACACCCAACGGGCGCATCTTATGACTATACACGAAGCATCTGAGCAACCGACCCTGACGCGGTTGCACGAGCAGTCGCAGGGAGTCAGCCCGACCCAAGTGTCGGCGTCGCGTGCCAAAGGGTTGGACCAGGCCTCGGTTCCGCCGGGATACGAGGTACTCGGCGAACTGGGACGCGGCGGCATGGGGGTGGTTTATCAGGCTCGCCAGCAAGGGCTGGGGCGACTGGTGGCGCTGAAGATGGTACTGGGCGGCAGCCATGCCAGCGATGCCGTGCTTGATCGCAACCGGCTGGAAGCGGCGGCCATCGCTCGGCTGCAGCATCCCAACATCGTGCAGGTCTACGAGTACGGCGAACACGAGGGGTTACCGTACTTCGCGCTGGAGTTCGTCGGTGGCGGCAGTCTGGCTAACCGGGTGGCTGGTGTGCCGCAACCGCCTCGCGAGGCAGCTCGATTGGTGGCGACGTTGGCTAGGGCCTTGCATCACGCTCATCAGGCCAACATCATTCACCGCGATCTAAAGCCGGCCAATATCCTGCTGACCACCGATGGCGTGCCCAAGATTGCTGACTTCGGTCTGGCCAAAAGGTTGGATGCCGACCAGGGACTGACCAACACCGGGCAGATCATGGGAACGGCAGCGTACATGCCGCCCGAACAGGCCGCCTCGCAGCAGGTGAGTTTTTCGGCGGACATCTACTCCTTGGGAGCGATTCTGTTTGAACTACTGACCGGTCGGCCGCCGTTCTGTGGCTCCAACTTCGCCGACACGCTATTTCAGGTGCTAGAGCAAGAGCCACCCTCGCCGCGTCAGCTCAACTCTACGGTGCCGGTTGACCTGGAAACGATCTGTCTGAAGTGTCTGAACAAAGACCCGGCTCGACGTTATGCCTCGGCGAACGACTTGGCCGAAGATCTCGAACGATTTCTCGATGATCGACCAATCGCGGCTCGTCCGGTAGGGCGACCGGAACGGCTACTCCGCTGGGCCAGGCGCAATCCTGGCCTCGCTGGATTGACGGCCACGGTCATGGGCTTGCTCCTGCTCACCGCCGTGGCGGGAGTGGTCTTCTCCGTCCAGCTGAGAGCGGCGCTTCAGGATGCGAACGAGGAACGCGACAAGGGACGTCAACGACTGTACGACGCTCTGGTTTCCGATGCCAATGCCTTACGGCTCACGCAGCGAGCCGGCCAGCGGTTCGGCAGTCTAGCGCGCTTGAAGGAAGCCCTGGAGATCGGCGCGGACCTGTCGTCGGACGACGAAAAAGGTCGACTGCGTTCGATCGCACTGGCCGCGCTGTGTCAGCCGGACATGACTCCGGGTCCCCGATGGCGCTACCAGGAAGAGGAGGTGCCCGCATCCATGGGAGGGCAGTTTACCGCCTGGCAAAAGGCACAGCTGGCCCTGGAGCGTAAGTTTACATCGCTTTATCTACCTCATGGTATTCACTGGTACAGCCTGGATGGACGGTTCGTTTTGCTCGGGCGAGAGACCTACGACAGCAAAATGAACCTACCAGTGCGAGTCTGGCGCGTCGATGGCGAGAAGCCCGAGACGGTCGCGGACGTGGACCAGGTGCATGAAGAGGGTTATGCGTTTCGTCCCGATAGTCGAGCCGTTGCGTTCGGGCATGGCGATGGCATTGTGTCGGTCTACGATCTGCCTTCTGGCCAACGAACGCATCAGTTTCAGGTCGGCGGCTCCCCGATCTTCTACCTGGCGTATCATCCTCACTTGCCGCGTTTGGCCATCGCCCACGGGAGCGAGTTGATTCTCTGGGATCTAGCGACGGGACAACAGCTGCATAGCCTTCGCCATCCTTCCCGCGTGAACAACATCTCCTGGCATCCGCGTGGAGATCGGCTAGTAACGGCCTGCTCGGGAACGGAAATCCGCCTGTGGAACGCCGAGACCGGAGAGCAAATCGGCTCCATCTGGCGCGGCCACCGTACCGATGGCATCCTGACCGGATTCCATCCCTCGGGGCAGTGGGTGGCTAGCAACGATTGGTCTGGAGTTCTCCGTCTGTGGGATGTCGCTACGGGAAGGCAATTGCTGAGTGTAGTTAGCTGGGCACAGCCGCATTTTTCCGCGGATGGACAGTACGTCGGTCTGTATGCCCCCGAGCAAGGTGTGCTGCAAACCTTTCGGTTGGCCGTCGGCCAGGAGATGCGAACCTTCTACCGTGCCACCGCACAAGGTCCGCAGCGAACCCACCAGGCTAGTTTGCACCCCCAAGAACGCTTGCTGGCTGTGCTAACGGATAGTGGCCTGTCGCTACATGATTTCACCACCGGGGAAGAACTGGTGATAGCCGAGGGAGGCTATCTGTCGCGGCACATGACCTTCGACCAGACGGGGAATCTCTGGACGATCAGCCGTCCAGGACTGATGCGTTGGCCTGTCCACAAGACGAGCGATCGCTGGCATCTGGGACCGCCTTTGTGGGAAGCCGATGCTCTCAACTCCGGATGGGATGGCATGACAATCTCACCAGATGGCCAACGCGCCCTTGTGCCGTTGTACAGCCGAGGAGCCTTGCTCGTTGATCGTGGCCCTCCGCGACGCGAAGTCGTGCTGGGACCGCAGTACGATACGCGGTCGACGGTTATCAGTCCCAATGGCCGTTGGGTGGTGACTCGATCGCACTGGGACAAGAAGGGCCAACTTAAGTGTCAACTCTGGGATGCCAACACAGGACGACTCGTCTACGGTTTTCCATATCCTGCTGTGGACAGTGTTCGATTCAGCTCCGATTCACGCTGGGTGTACACCTTTGGCCAAGAGGAACGACAGTACGAGATTGTCCGCCTGACCAGCGGCTGGCAACAAGCTGAACCAAGCCGCGAGTTGCAGGCCTGGGAGAAGCCGCCTGTCTCCCAGGCCGGGACCATTTCTCTGGACAATCGGCTGGCTGCATATGGCAGCGACGAGGGCTACCTGCGCTTGATTCGCCTCGACACCGGCAAGGAGCTGGCTCGCTTGCCCTCTCCCGAAGCCGGACGGTTGCTTCCTATGAGCTTTACTCAGGACGGTAGCATCCTGATGGCCTCGGGAGAGGAGACCGGCTATGTCTATATTTACGATCTGCGATTGTTGCGAAGCGGCCTGGCCGAACTGGGGCTGGATTGGGATTTGCCCGCCTATCCGCCGGCAGCGACGCTTCCCCAGGCCGACCGCCGACTCGTGGTGACGCTGCACGATCCCAGTGCCGCGATCAATCCGGTGCGGGCCGACCAGGCCGAACTCGAACGTGCCCTGTTGACGTTGCGGAGCAATCCCTTCGACCCCGAGGCGAACTACCGGCTGGGCGTGCAGCTTTTGAACAATAGTCCGCCACGTCTCGACGCAGCGTATCAACATCTCAGTCTGGCTCTGACGCTGGAGCCGCGCCTGTCGGCAGCCCGTCGGCCACGACTGATTGCGCTGATTCGACTGCAACGCTGGGCAGAGGTCGAGGCTGAGGCAGACCGCATCCTGGCCGACAGTCTAGGCGATGTGCAAACGCGCTTGTTCCGTGGCCATGCCCGACGCTTACAGAAGAAATTCAAAGAGGCGATCGTGGATTATGATGAAGCTCTCCGAGTCTCTCCCGAGTCTCCGACCTTGTATCAGGCTCGATCGATTTGTCACGCGGCACTAGGCAACCAGGAGCAGGCCAAGGCCGACCGCACGGCGGCGGAGCGGTTCGCCCCCAACAGTCCGACGGCACAGAACAACGAAGCCTGGCGTCTGGCCACGGCGATGCCTCCTGCTCGCCGCGATCCCATTAAAGCGCTGGAGCTGATCGAACGGGCCATGCGGGCCGAACCAGAGAACGCCACCTTTCTCAACACCTTGGGCGTCGTGCAGTACCGCAATGGTTTGTACCGACAGGCACGCGAGACCCTGACCCGCAGTCTTCATCTGGGCAAGGACGACAACGGCGCGTTCGATCTATACTTCCTGGCCATGTGCCATCAACAGTTAGACGACTCGGCCAAGGCACGCGAGCGCTTCGACCTAGCCGAGGCCTGGGTGCAAAAGCACAAGGCGAGATTGAGTACCAACGAGCAAAGGGAACTGGAGGCGTTCCGCGTCGAGGCGATGGAATTGTTAAAACTGCCCGCGATGGACAAGCCGTGAGGCGAACGTCAAGCAGATTCCGGCGGACTCGATCTCAGCGTCAACAGTGTGACTTCAGGCCGACAGTTGTAGCGAACCGGATGCTCGCCGCTCAGACCACGACTGACGTGCAGCAAGGTGGGCGGTACCCAGAACGTGCCCATGTCGTGACGTCGGCCTAACTTGCTGGGAATCAAGATCGAGCCAAACGGCGGAACACGGATCTGGCCAGCGTGAACGTGCCCGGCCAACATCAGGTCGATGCGATGTCGCCGTGCCCAGCCGATGTGATCGGGCGTGTGACTCAGACAGAGTCGAAACGCCTCGGTCGGACAGTCGTCTAGCCGCGGTTCTCCGGGGAGCCATGGGCCTTCGTGGCCGAGGACCACCAGCGACTCGCCACGTACCGTCGTTTCGATCCAGTTGTTCTGCAACACTTGGAAGCCGACGCGGCGGAGCCGTTTGCGGATGCGGGCCACGTCGTACCGATAATCGTGATTGCCCAGAATGGCAAATGCCGCCAGGTTCCAGCGCAGCCGGCCTAACAGCGGAATGATCCAGCGATGATGCGTCGGACTGTCGGCAATGTCGCCGGTAAGGGCGATCAGGTCCGGCTTCCAGGCGGCACAGCGATCGAAGATAATCTCGAACCAGCCCCGATCGGGCGTCCCATGAAAATGCAGGTCGCTCAGGTGCAAAAGAGTCAGCCCTTCCCAGGCCGTCGGGAGTTGCGGCAGAATTAGCGATTTTTCGAGATACTCAATCTGTAAAATCTCATTTTTCGGAAGTCGAGCCAGGAAGGCATGATGCCCATTGCCCACGAGTTCGCGGCCATGCTGTTTGCCCAGATCGACCACTTCGGAACGCACCGACCCCACCGGCTCTTGTCGTCGCGAGCGAACGAAAGTCAGCAGCGGCAGCCAAACCAGAGCCGTTCCCAAACACAGCACCACATAGCCACGAACCAGCCAGGCTTCCAAGCCGCCCGAGAATGAAACCAGCGCCGTCAGTTCAGGGCCGAAGACCACAGCCAGCACAATGGGGAAAGCCAGCACCGCGCCACCGTGGGCCAGATGGATCAAGTCGCCGACCCGTTTGGAGTGATTGCCGCCGTAGAACCAGTTGTGGCAACCGATCATCCACACCAAATGCCCCAACCAGGCGAGCATCACCAGTGCGAGCTTCATGCCTTGCTACCGGGAGTAAGATTGGTCAGCGCGTCGCGTAGTTGATCGACGCGAAACGGTTTGTACAGCACATGTTGGAGTCCTTCCTGCTTGGCCTTGACCAGGGTATGCGAGGGATCGTAGCCAAACCCCGTCATCAAAATCACTCGAGCCGATGGCTGGATGGCGCGCATGGCGCGGAAGATCTCCAGGCCGGTCATGTCGGGCAGACGAATGTCCGCCAATACCGCATCGTAACTCGCCACCCGAGCCATTGTCAGCGCCTCCTGACCGTCTCGGGCGGTCTCGACGATGCCACCCCAGCGACCGATGAGCTGATGAGCATGGCGACGAACGCGATCGTCATTGTCCGCGAGCAGGACGCGAACCCCCTTCAGCACTAGCGAGTTTTCCCGTAACACCGACCGACTCGGCGGTGGGCCGAAATCCTCGCCGACTTTGACGATACTTTGCTTGATCTGTCGGGCATTGGCGAGCACTCGGCGAATGCGGTCCACCACTTCCGGATCGTGTCCGATGTAGCGTTCCAGCAGAATCGTGGCATCGGCGAGGATGTCGTCCACCGGAAGAGCCACTTCACGAGTGACCGCCTCGATCGACTGGCTGGCTCCGGAGCTTTTCTCGTCGGAAAGTAGTTCGAGCGTCTTCAAGGCGGCAGCCACGGCATGACTGAAAATCTCGGCGAACTGGAGATCTTCCTCGCCGAAGGAATCAGTTCCCGGACTTTCCACATTGAATGTGCCGATCACTCGCTCCCCCAACCGCAACGGTACGGTCAGGGAGCTACGCGCTCCTGAAGCTCCGGGCAGATAAAGCGGATCCGCTTGGGTATCGTGGCAGAGATAGCTTCGTCCAGTAGCGGCGACGAAGCCCGTTACGCCGTTGCCTTCCGCGCGGGCGAATAGCTCGCGGCTAGCGGCCTCGGCGGTCAATCCCTCCTGCATCAACGGCACTAGCCTGCCGGTATCTTGTTCCAAAAGGCGAATCTCGATCAACTCGAAGTGCAGCAGGTCGCGAGTCAGTCGGCGAATTTGCCGTTTCAGCCATTCGATGCGACCGTTGACGTCCAGAGCGGCTAACTCTGCTGAGCCTGCCGCGAGTAACTCCCGCGCGGCGCGATGTAGCGTGTCGAGTTTCTGTTGCTTGCGGATCAGTTCGGTCGAGTCATGACACAAGGCCACGAACAGCGGTCCCGAGGCGGTCTGTTCCAGGGGGGAGATATGTACGTCCAGATGCCGCCCCTCGTGGGTCTGCACATGCGTGGTCACACAGGCGTCGGGTTGAACCTGCATCAACGATGAGTGAAACGGACAGAACTCTTCGTCCGACTGTTCTGGCGAACCCAAGGTCTCGTAAAACCCGCGCCCCAGCGGTGACTCACGGCACAGCCGCAGGAAGGCAGGATTCGTCCATCTCACTCGTAGATCAAAATCAACGACTGCAACCCCATCCGCTACATGGGCGAGAATGTGACCGGCCTGTTGGAGCGTGCGTAAAGTGTTGGCGATGGCCGGATCGCGGAGATCCGCCAACAGTGCGTCAAATCGTTGCTGGGCCAACGACTCTAGAGCGACACTCCAGTTGTTGGCCTGGCAGACTTCTCCACGTACCAGGTGTCCCAACCACTGGGGATCGTCGAGCGGTGTCAGCTGGAGCAGACGAGGAGCATCGGGCACGATGGCAGATCCTTCGGCGAGACGACGGCAGATTAGCTCATTCTATCTTGCCAGGAGATTCACCGCAATTCGACTCTACATCTGTTACCGTAGCTCGTTGTCGGCGACTCGTTCCGTGTGTAGGGGGAACAGTGCGCACTTGCTCGCCAAAGGTGCTGATCGATTGACCATTTCTTCCCATGCACTAGTGCCGCAACGCTACTTCTCGACACTGGCACTTACTTTGCTACATGTGGTCACAGAGTCTTCGCCTGCTAGCTGTTCCATCTGGAGACACGATCGTGAGAATGCTCCTACGCTGTGGCTTACTGGTAATGCTCTGTAGTCTGGGGTCGCTTGCCCTGTTCAGCCATGCCGACACCGCGACGGATTCGGCGCAAGAAATGACAGAGAAGGCGTTAGCCTATCTGAAAAGTCGACAAAGCAGAGATGGCGGCTTCTCACCGAAGTTTGGTCCCGGCGTAACAGCTCTGGTCGTCACCGCCGCTCTACGCAACGGAGCCAAGACCGACGATCCGATGGTTAGCCGGGCTTTGGCTTACCTCGATAGCAAGGTCCAGAAGGATGGTGGCATCTATGAGAAGCGCCTGCAAAACTACACCACCTCGGTAGCGATTATGGCTCTTAAGGAAGCCAACACCACTGGCAAGTATGACACGATTCTGAAGAATGCCACGGCCTTTCTGAAGAAGCTGCAACAGGACGACCCAGCCAACAAGGCCCCAACGCTCGGCGGGGTTGGGTACGACGGCAAATCGCGACCCGATCTGTCCAACACGCAGATGTTCATTGACTCGCTTATCGCTGCGGGAGTCGCTAAGAACGATCCGGCGATTCAACGAGCCATTCAGTTCGTGCAGCGATGCCAAAACTATCCCGACAAGGAAAAGGGCAACGATCTGCCCTTCGCCGCCAAGGCCAAACCCGACGACTTGGGAGGCTTCACCTACAACCCGCTCGATGACGACGACAGCCCCCACGCCACCGGAGACGGTGGTCTCCGCTCCCTGGGAGCGATGACCTACGCCGGCTTGAAGAGCTATCTGTACGCTGGGGTGAGCAAGGACGATCCGCGCGTCCAAGGAGCGCTGCGCTGGATTCGCGCTCACTACACGCTCGACGAAAACCCAGGGATGAAACAGTCGGGCTTGTACTACTACTACCACACCTTCGCCAAGACAATGGACCTACTGGGCGACGAGGTGTTCGTCGACGCCAAGGGGGTTCGCCACAACTGGCGTGAAGAGTTGCTCGACGCCTTACGGAAACGCCAGCAGAGCGATGGCAGCTGGATCAACACGGGCGACAAAACCTTCGGCGAGGGCGATCCGAATCTGGCGACGGCCTTTGCTTTGCTCAGTCTGAGCTATACCAAAAAGAAGTAGCCCTCGATCCTCGCTCTTCTCGTGGCCGTTCCGCACGAGAGGAGCAGGGGTCCTCTCTTCGTGGAAGGCCATCCCATGTCGCGTTCGATCGTCGTACTTCTAATGTTGGCCAGCGTCGCCTCTGCTGATGCGTTCGACAACTACAACAACCGTACTCTGGCCAAGCTGGTGGACGGTAAGCACGTTCAAGAGATCAAGCAATTGACGCCCAACACGATCCTCGAACACGACCGCGTGCTGCCCGGGTTGCCGTCGGCGTTCCTGATCGTGCGCACCAATGGTGGACGCTATGCCAAGCTCCTGGTCCAGCCGGGCAAGCAGAAACTCGATGCCGAACGCTCGCTTCCGATTCTGTCGATCGAACGCTTCGTCACCTTCAAGGAGGGCGAGGAACAGACGCGGCTAGCCTCGGGGAGCAACCAATCGTTGTACGCTGGGTTCCGCTTCAGTCTGGATTTGGGGCAAGTCGTGCCCGAGGAACTGGGCGGCGACCTGCGCTTCGTCGTTGAGGGCGACAAGATCTACACCGAACCCGTCGGCAAGGCCAAACTGTACATCGTCACCAAGCATGACCCCACCGTCGAGCCGCGCAAAGGCGGCCGCTTCGTCATGGGGCCGACCTTCAAGCCGGAGTACTTCAACGGTACTTTCCAACTGCACGACGATGGCCGACGCTCGGGCAAACTGGTGCTGAAAGTGGAGGAGGATAACCGAGTTTCTGGATCGTATTACTCGGATAAAGACGGACAAAAGTATGAGGTCCACGGCAAGATCGGCTCCCCTGGCCATCTCATCGAGTTCACCATCAAGTTCCCGCGTAGCGAGCAAACCTTTCGCGGCATGTTGTTCACGGGCGACGGTAAGGCGATTGCGGGCACGTCTCGACTGGCCGAGCGCGAATCGGCCTTCTATGCGACACGTCAGCCGTGAGCCGACTATAAATCAGTGAAACGGATCCAATTCTCGATCGCGGGAGTGTCGTCGCATGCGCGTCTTTGTCACGGGTGGAACAGGGCTGATCGGCTCGCGGCTGATTCAGAAACTCGTCGAGCGTGGCGATCAGCCGGTGGTGCTGACCCGCCGTCCGGAGCAGGCGAAACAGTCGCTTGGCTCTAAGGTGGAGGTAGTATCGGGCGATCCAATGACCGCCGGACCGTGGATGGATGAACTGAGCCGATGCGACAGCGTCATCAACCTGGTCGGCGAGGGCATCTTCAACAAACGCTGGAATACCGCTTTCAAACAGTTGCTCGTCGATAGCCGGGTTAAGAGTACGACCCACGTCGCCGAGGCAATTCGGCGACAACCGCGACGCTCGGATGGTTCGCCCAAGGTGTTAGTCAGCGCCTCGGCGATCGGCTACTACGGTCCGCACGGCGACGAAGAGATCACCGAGGACACACCACCGGCGAACGACTTTTTGGGGCAACTCTGTGTGGACTGGGAGAAAGCTACTCAGCCCGCTGCCGACGCTGGGGTCCGCGTAGCAGTAATCCGTGTGGGCGTAGTGTTGGACAAGAACGGTGGTGCCCTGGCCAAGATGCTGCCGCCGTTCAAGTTGTGTGCTGGCGGTCCGATCGGCTCGGGCCGACAGTACATGTCTTGGATTCATCACGAGGATATGGTTGGTCTGTTTCTCTTCGCTCTGGACCAGGCCGACTGCACCGGACCGCTGAACGGCACCGCGCCGAACCCACGCACCAACGCCGAGTTCTCCAAAGCGTTGGGCAAAGCGCTGCATCGGCCCGCCTTCGTCTGGACGCCTGGCTTCGCTCTGCATTTGATGCTCGGCGAGGCGGCGGCCATCATCACTCAGGGCCAGCGCGTCATTCCCAAGAAGGCGTTGTCGTTGGGTTACTCGTTCAAGTATCCTCACTTGGACGAGGCACTAGGACAGATTTTCTCCTGAGTTCGGCCAGGGGTTCCAGTTATGTCGCGCGCTAAAAAATCCGCTTGCAAACTGGAAAATCTTAGCGAGTACTTCTACTAGTTAGGCAGCCCTCTTTTGTGGAGGGTCGGGCCAGTCGTGGTGAGTGGGCGACACCATCGGCTGGCCCTTTGGTTTTACTCACTCCTCTCGCTGCTTCTCGGCGGAGCGTTTTTTACATATTTGTCGAACCAACTGAGCATCTCGTACAGCGTGTGTTCCACTGACTCCTTGGCTGCGTAGCCGTGCGACTCATAGGGCAGTGAGACGTAGCGCACCGTGCCGCCATGACCGCGAATCGCCTGAAACAATCGCTCCGACTGAATGGGAAAGGTGCCAGGATTGTTGTCTGCCTCGCCGTGGATCAACAGAATCGGTTCGTTAATCTGATGAGCAAACATGAACGGCGACATTCGCGCGTAAATCTCCGGGGCTTGCCACAGCGTGCGTCGTTCGCTCTGGAACCCGAACGGCGTCAGAGTGCGGTTATAGGCTCCGGAACGAGCGATGCCGGCGCGGAACAAGTCGGAGTGGGCCAGCAGATTCGCCGTCATGAACGCCCCGTAGCTGTGTCCGCCAACGCCCACTCGATCGGGATCGGTCACGCCCAGACGCACCGCCTCGTCGATGGCCGCCTTGGCGCTGGCGACGATCTGTTCGACGAAAGTATCGTTGGCCTTTTCAGGTGTGCCGACTACGGGCATCGAGGCATCGTCCAGCACGGCATAGCCGGCCAGCAGGAAGAACAGATGCGAGGTGCCGCCCAGAGTCGTGTAACGGTTCGTCGACCCCACCACTTGACCGGCGACGTTGACATCAGTGAACTCGCGCGGATAGGCCCAGACAACCGTCGGCAGTCGCGTTCCCTCCTTGTAGCCGGGTGGCAAATACAGCGTGAACGACAACGGCACGCCATCGGCTCGTTTGTAGCGAACCAACTTGCGGGTGATGCCACGCAATTCGGGCGTTTCATCTTTGAAATGCGTCAGGGCACGAACCTCGTCACTCCCGATTCGGCGAATTCGATAGTTGGGTGGTGACGTTGGCGACTCGTGCCGGGTCACGAATGTCGGCCCCTCGACCGACAGCAAAGACACGACCGATTCCAGGCAGTCGTCCGCACTCTGAAACAGGCGCTCGGTTTTCAGTGTTTTCAGATTCATGCGATCTAAAAAGGGTCTGTTGCCGCGCGGCGAGGCTCCGTCACCTGTCAGAAACAAGTCGTCGCCTTCTTGACGCAGCACCGAGTAGCCGGAGCCTAGCCGTTTCAGAACCGGGGTGCCTGGGTCGCGGTAGCGGTCCTGGATGGAGCGATCCCAGATCAAGCGACGCGGCTGTTCCGGCGTGTCGGGCTGTATCTGAAAAGTCCGACGGCGGCGCGTCTCTCGGTCGAAGTCGACGAGCAGGGCCAGGTTCTTCTCGCCGAACTGAAGCCCTCCGAAGCGATGCTCGGTGCGAGCCAGTTCCTTGGGTTCCTCGGTGAACGGAGCGGCGAGACTGACGACCTTATCGCGGAACGGCACCTTTTTGTTAGGATTACCGTCGTCCAGCGCTTCGACCCAGACCAACGTGGCCGGCACGTCGGGACGCCAGCTGATCGAGCGCGGGCCGGTTGCGACTCCCTCGATGGGGATGTTGTCCTGGAGTGGTTGCTCCGCCACAACTTTCACTGCCTTGCCGCTCGGCAGTTGCCAGACCTCGGTGATTCGTGGAAAGAAGCTCGCGGGCAACAGATATGAGTAGGGCCGCTTCGTCCGCGTCACCAGCAGATATTTGCCATCAGGCGAAGGTGCGGCACTACTGTACAATCCCGGCTTACCGAGCGGAGTCAGCGTCTTTGAGGTGATGTCCAGCAAGGCCAGTTGCGAGGTGCAGTAGTAGTCGAACAGCGCTTCGTCGTGGCGATCCTTGAGCAGATCCTGATAGGTGCGAGCGGGCGACGGTTTACCAGTGGATTCCTGAATGACCGGCCCTGTCGGAACCGTAGGCGCGGTCGGCGGTTGGCCACGATCAGTGGGAATCAAACGAACGAGCAGGGTTTTGCTGTCGGGTAGCCAGGCGACCGGATCGCCGTAGGCTCCGTTCAAGCGAGACGGAAGCAGACGCTGGAGTTTGGGTTGCTCCGGCGATCCGAGCAATAAATAGATGCCGTCCGAAGAGGTGCCGACTACGACAAAGCGCTTGCCGTCCGGCGACCACTCCAAGGCACCTGGGACCACGCCTTCGGGGAATACAAGCGGGATGTCTTTGCCGCCGTCGATCGGCTGTAGCACGATGCCGGTGGTACGCGGCTGACGCTGTGGACCGTTGGTCTGCGGATCGAGACGCAAACCGGCAAGTCGAAGAATGGGTCGGGACAGATCGGTGATGCTGGGGTAACGTTGCCGCATGGTCAGCACCAGGTAGTCTCGATTGCGTGACAGAGTCACTGTGGGAGGGGCCGGTTGATCAAGTATTTTTTGGATCGTTTCTGGGGGTTTTTGATAGCCCACCGTGTCAGCAGCGACGAACGACACTAGCACCAATAACATCAGGACAGCGCGCATGAGATATCTCCAAAAGGAAGCAGACAATTCGCGATCCAGGTTTGCTCGACCGTTTCAGCCTATCAAACGGACCGTTGTTTCTCACCTACTTCTTGAACTACTCTTTCAACCACTCGATGAGTGGTGATTGACAAATCCCCATCGAACCGGGACACTACAGGCTAGCCCAAGGAAAGAGATTCGCCGATATGTCCGCCAAAATACAAGTAATTCTCGGTCCGGATTGTGGACAAACCTTTCTGATTCCAGCCAACGGATGTCTGAATATTGGTCGCAGTCATACTACGGACACGAAGCTCTCAGATCTGGCCGTCTCGCGGCTCCATTGTCGCATTGAATTTGATGGCCAACAGGCGGTGTTGTTCAATATCAGCACGAAAGGCACGCGCGTAAACGACAAGCCTACCGATCAAAAGCAACTCCATCATGGAGATATTATCCGCATCGGTGATACAGAGATCCGCTTCGCGTTGACCTCGCTGAGCGATGCCGAGACGCTTTCGCAAGACAGCAAGAGCATAGCTCCCCCCACCCTCAAGACGACCGATCCCTCCTAGTTGCTCCGAGCGTACCGAGACGGCGGGCGGCGTATCGATTTGTATGATGATAGGTTAGCCCGCCTCTGCCTCTGTTAATTCACCATGCTGAATCAGCTGATTGCCTTATCATTGAAACATCGTTGGGTTGTGCTTCTGGTCGCGCTGAGCCTTTGCGCGGTTGGCTTGTACCAACTTGCTGAGACTCCAGTAGATGTCTTCCCGGATCTCAATCGTCCGACAGTAACCATCCTGACGGAAGCGCCAGGACTTGCTCCCGAGGAAGTGGAGGCTCTCGTCACCCGACCACTAGAAGCGCTGCTCAACGGCGCTACGGATGTCCTTCGAGTGCGATCAGCTTCGGGAGTCGGATTATCGATTATCTGGGTTGAGTTCGACTGGGGCACGGACATCTACCAAGATCGGCAGATCGTTGCGGAAAAACTCCAGCTCGCTCGTGAACGGTTACCTCAAGATGTCAATCCGATCCTCGCGCCGATTTCTTCCATCATGGGCGAGATCATGATTCTGGCGCTTCGGGGTGGTGATCCAATGGAGATGCGAACCCTGGCCGAGTTCACGGTGCGGAATCGACTCCTGGCGATCGCCGGCGTATCGCAAGTCACTGTCATGGGGGGAATCCTCAAGCAGTATCAGATCATTACATCCCCGGAGCGCCTGGCCGCTCAGAACATCACGCTGCAGCAACTAACCGATGCAGCGGAGAAAGCCAACGCCCTGGCTGGCGGCGGCATCATGGAACGCAATGTCACTGAAGCGATCATTCGCCTGTCGGGCCAAAGCCTATCTTTACAAGACATCGAAGAAACCCCCGTACTCTGGCGTGAGAAGCGAGCTATTAAGATAAAAGAGGTCGCCGAGGTGAGGTTTGGCGGCCCAGTACGGCGAGGAGATGGGGGCATTCGTCTCCGCGAGGGAGCTGCCGACGCCGTCATTCTCACTATTCAGAAGCAACCCGGAGCCAACACTCTGCGGCTCGATCCGCTCATCGATCAAACTCTAGAGGCGTTACAGGCGGAACTGCCCCCGAACGTCAAGCTTGAAACCCATTTGTTCCGACAAGCCGACTTCATCCGCACCGCCATCGACAACGTCATCGAAGCGATCCGTGACGGTACCATCTGGGTGTTCGTGGTGCTGTTCTTGTTTTTGTTCAATTTCCGCACTAGCTTCATCACGTTAACGGCTATTCCCCTGTCGCTGCTCACTACACTGCTGGTTTTTCGCGCTCTAGGAGTGAGCATCAACACCATGACACTGGGCGGCATCGCCGTCGCCGTCGGTGAACTCGTGGATGATGCGATCGTTGACGTCGAGAACATTTATCGTCGGCTCAAGGAAAATCGGAGCAAACCCGTCCCCGAGCCGGCCCTGAAAGTGATCTTTCACGCTTCCGCGGAAATCCGCAACAGCATTGTCTATGCCACGCTCATCGTCTGTTTGGTAGTGCTGCCGCTGTTCGCGATGTCAGGACTCGAAGGGCGGATGTTCGCTCCGCTGGGACTGGCCTATCTGACCGCGCTGCTGGCTTCGTTGCTCGTGTCTCTGACGGTGACTCCGGCTCTCTCCTCGCTGCTGTTAGCGCGAGCAAAGATTATCGAGAGAAAAGGAGATCCTCTCCTTTTACGCTCTTTGAAGTGGCTGGATGAAAAGCTCATTCGCTGGTCCCTACGGCATCCCTGGAAGATTGTTTTTGTCGTCGCGGGGTTGGCAATCGGCTCGAAAACCATCATTTTCTGGATGGGATCAGAATTCCTGCCTCCTTTCAATGAGGGCAGTCTGACGGTCAGCGTGCAACTGGAACCGGGCACAAGTTTACAAGAGAGCCGACGCGTAGCTCTGCGGGCCGAGGCTCTGATGATGGAAGTACCGGAGGTAGCCTCCATCTGCCGACGAACCGGCCGCGCCGAGATGGATGAACATGCCGAGGGAGTCAACAACAGCGAGATTGACGTACGCTTGATCCCCCATGAAATCCCTAAGCCTGGTTGGCACAATGCGGTCTTACGCGCTATTCCCGGGTTGCACGGGATGGGAACAGAGTACCGCGGACGCCCTCATGATCAGGTACTGGACGACATCCGTGAGCGCATCACGGCGCTGCCCAACGTCAACGTGAACATCGGCCAACCGATCAGTCATCGACTGGATCACATGATGTCTGGAATCCGCGCCCAGGTGGCAGTCAAGGTGTTCGGTCCCGATCTGCGAGTCTTACGCGAAACGGCGCACGATCTCGAATCACGGATGAATCAGATCCCTGGAGTGGTTGATCTTCAGATTGAGCCACAGGTGGAAATTCCCCAAATTCGCCTGAAGGTGAATCGTCAGGAGGCGGCCCGATATGGACTGGCTCCCGGCGACGTGGCCCACATGATGGAGACGGCCTATCGCGGGCGAGTCGTATCTACAGTGTTGGATCAAGACCGCTTTTTTCAGCTGGTGGTGTGGTACGATGAAGCCTCGCGGAACAATCCGTCGGCTATCAATCAAACCATTCTCGATACGCCGTCGGGGCGGAAGGTGGCTCTAGGGCAAGTCGCGGAAGTGCTGGAAACCACTGGGCCGAACACTCTCAACCATGAAAACGTTCAGCGGCGCATCGTCGTTTCGTGCAATGTTGCCGGTCGCGATCTGGGCAGTGTGGTACGCGACATCAAACAACTTTTTCCCGAGGTGGAACGCCAGTTAAGCAAACAACCAGGAACCTACCGTCTGGAGATTGGCGGACAGTTCGAGGCCCAACAACAGGCAGGTTGGCGGTTACTCGCTCTAGGCTGTTTGTCAGTCGTAGCTGTGTTTGGTCTGTTGTGGAAATGTCTGAACTCCTGGCAGGCGGCCTTGATGGTGCTGCTCATCAACATTCCGTTAGCAGCGGTTGGTTCGGTGGCTGCACTGTTGCTCATCAACCGTCCTGATTGGGCCGAGTTGCAATCGCTGCCCTGGTGGGACTGGCCGCGAGCCTGGGCAGCGGCAACGACCCTTTCAGTCGCGCATTGGGTCGGCTTTATCACTCTCATCGGCATCGTCAGTCGTAACGGCATCATGATGATCTCGCACTACATCCACCTGATGAAATACGAAGGCGAATCCTTCAGCGAAGAAATGATTGTACGCGGCAGTTTGGAACGCCTAGCCCCAGTATTGATGACGGCGTTGACGGCCATCATCGGCTTAGTGCCTCTGGCGTTAGGCGCAGGGCAACCGGGCAAAGAGATTCTGCATCCGTTGGCGATTGTGGTGATCGGAGGACTTCTCGACTCAGCACTGATGGATCAGATCGTCACCCCTGCCGTGTTCTGGAAATTTGGTCGCAACGTGGTTCAACCTCCATCGACGAGAGACAATGTTCTCGATGCTCCGTGGGATGACTCGTTTACCAACGTATAATTTCCACGGAGGAACGCGCGATGGAACTACCACAACACAGCTGCTGTCAACATAAAACGACCCACTCTGCGCCAGTAGCCGACGCTCCGCCAGGTACGATGTGGATCTGTCCGATGCATCCGGAGGTGCGGCAGGATCATCCGGCCAGTTGTCCCAAGTGCGGCATGGCCCTGGAGCCGGAGACTGTCTCCCTCGACGAGGGGGAGAGTCCCGAGCTTGTAGATATGTCGAGGAGATTTTGGATCGGCTTACTCCTCGGACTTCCTGTTTTCATCGTGGCCATGGCCGGCATGTTCCCGGGCAACCCGTTTCAAAGTTTTGATACCGCCGTCTTGAACTGGGTGCAGCTAGTGCTAGCCACCCCGATCGTCTTCTGGTGTGGCTGGCCGTTCTTTGAGCGGGCCTGGACCTCGATCGTGCATCGCAGTCCGAACATGTTCACCTTGATCACACTAGGTGTCGGGGCCGCCTACGGCTACAGCGTGGCCGCGACGCTTATGCCGTCGTGCTTTCCCGAGGGATTCCACAGCGGAGCTCATGGCGTGGAAACCTACTTTGATACCGCCGTGGTGGTCACCGTGTTGGTGCTTTTGGGGCAAATTCTGGAGTTGCGTGCGCGTGGCCAGACGACCGTGGCCATCCGCAGACTGTTGGGCTTGGCCCCCAAGACTGCTCGGGTTGTGTATCCCGATGGTCGCGAAGAGGATGTCACGCTGACGTCGATTCGCCCCGGCCTGCTGCTGCGGGTTCGCCCTGGAGAGAAGGTGCCCGTGGATGGAACTGTTGTCGAAGGCACCAGCACAGTGGATGAATCGATGCTAACCGGCGAACCGCTGCCGTTGGAAAAGAGCGCGGGCGATACGGTGATTGGCGGAACAGTCAACGGCACTGGCTCATTCGTGATGCGAGCGGACAAGGTGGGCAATCAAACGATGCTCGCACAGATCGTGCGTCTGGTCGGCGAAGCGCAGCGGAGTCGCGCTCCTGTGGAACGAGTGGTCAATCGCGTAGCCGCCTGGTTCGTCCCGCTGGTGTTGGTCATGAGCCTGCTGACGTTCACGGGTTGGATCCTGCTACCCAGCGAGCCGCGCTTGACGTTGGCGTTGCTCAATGCCGTTGCCGTTCTGATTATTGCCTGCCCCTGTGCGCTGGGACTGGCTACGCCGATGGCGGTGATGGTGGGCACCGGACGTGGAGCCGAGTCAGGCATCCTCATCAAAAACGCCCAAGCCCTGGAAGTGCTGGGCAAGGCCGACATCTTGGTTCTGGACAAGACCGGCACTCTGACGGAAGGAAAACCATCCGTTGTCGTTCTCGAACCGTTGTCTGGGTTCGAGGAAGCAGAAGTGCTACAACTGGCGGCGAGTATCGAACGAAGCAGCGAGCATCCCTTGGCCGCCGCCATCTTGGCGCGAGCCAAAAAAGATCATTTAACGCTCTTAGAAGTAAAAAATTTTCGTTCGCTTGCCGGCAAAGGGATTGCGGGCGATGTCGCAGGTCGTCGGGTGCTGCTGGGGACGCCAGCGTTTCTGCACGAGCAAGGGATTGCCACGGAAAACATCGCGGCTCGTATGGAAACCCTGCGCCGACAGGGGCAGACCGTGGTACTGCTAGCCGTCGACGCTCAACTCGCTGGCCTGCTCGGCATTGCCGATCCCATTCGGGCCACGACGCCGGAAGCGATCGACTTACTGCACCGCGAGGGGTTAAAACTAGTGATGCTCACGGGGGATAGCCGAACAACCGCTGAGGCCGTGGCCAAGCAGCTGGGGATAGACACGGTGATGGCCGAGGTGTTGCCACAACAGAAAGCGGAATTGGTTCGCTGTCTTCAAGAGCAAGGGCACATCGTGGCAATGGCGGGCGATGGTGTGAACGATGCCCCAGCGTTAGCTCAGGCGGACATCGGTTTGGCCATGGGATCGGGAACTGATGTCGCGATGCACACGGCGAGCATTACTTTGGTGCGCGGCGACCTCCGGGCCATCGCCCGAGCACGCCGGCTCAGTCACGCGACCCTGTCGGGAATCCGACAGAATCTGTTTCTAGCCTTCGCTTACAACGCTCTAGCGATACCAGTCGCGACGGGGGTGCTGTACCCTCTGTGTGGTTGGCTGATTACTCCAATCTGGGCTTCCGTCGCCATGAGTCTTAGCTCCCTGTCGGTCATCGCCAACGCTCTGCGGCTGCGCTGGAGCAAACTCTGAGCAGAACGGCTTACTTACAAAGGCGATCGACGAGTTGGCGAAACTCGTCTCGATAGACCGACCGAAGCGGCTCGAATTCGCGACTTTGCAGACGACGCCGCAGGGCTTGCTCGTCTGAGATGTGAACGCGCTGGAGCATCTCCATCGCCTGCTTGCCATAGCGTCGAGCAAGGAGTTGGCGTTCGGTGGTAGGAATTCTGCAATCTTCATTGGCCATTTTGATGCATCGAGACAGCTGCGCCGCTGAATCTATCCAACCCGGCCAAGCTTCCGACATCAACGGACGAAGCTCAGTCAGACAGCGAGCCGCTCCTTCGTGATCCAACGCTGCTTCGAGTACGTCGGCTCGGGCGCGAACCGTGCTAACAATCGCATCGCGGATGAACAGTCGCTCGCCGATGCGCCAGGCCCGACGATACCAGGGGGCTTCCGGTCCCAACAGGGGAATCGTGTCCAGGTAATCTTGACGGAGCCGCGTCAACCGGGCCACGTGCCGCTCTGCCGTGCGATGGTCCTTGCGCGATTCCGCCAGCCGGGCTAGCTGATCGTGGCAGAAGATGAGGTTCCGCAGGGCGATTTGACGATACTCCAAAAGATCGGCACGATGTGGCAGCTGGCGTTGCAGTTCCAGCAGCAAGTCGACGGCTTGAGTCAGCGAATGTTCGGAAGCGGCCAGATCGTTGGCCTGGATTAGAGCAATGCCCTCGGATGTCGCCAGGCGAGCGAGATCGAGTCGATAATTCGCAGTATTCGGATAGCTTTTGACCAGTTTTTCGAGCAAGCCGCGCGCGCTTTCGAGTTCTTTTCGAGCTGTGGCTCGCTGATTCATCCGTACCAGTTGCGTGCCGAGATCGGCTCGCGCCAGAGCGAGTTGATGGGCATAGTCCACATTCAACGGGGCGCGTTGGTGCAGGTCGGCAAACAATTCCACGCTGCGTTCGTAGGTCTGTCTGGCCTCGTCGTGGTGTTGGAGCAATGCCTGAGCCACTCCGAGATTCTTGTAGGCTTGTCCGATCACTTCCGTCAGCTTGGCTTCTTCCGCGGCCCCCTCTTGGAGCAACCTTGTGAGCAAGCGAATGGCCTGTTGGCAATCTTGCACAGCGCTGGCGAGGAGTTCGTCGCTGGAGTTGGAACTTCCTGCGAGACGTTGCCGATTGGTGATTAGTAACGCGGCGCGATTGACACGGAGGCGAGCTAGTTCGACGGGAAGTTGCTGCGCTTCGCCGAGTTGCTCAAGTGTTTCGATGGCTCGATCGTAGTCCTGTTGGGCGCGAGTTGGGCGATGGCGTAACTGATGATGGATAGCCCGATTCAAGAGCCACAGTCCGATTAAGCGGCGAGGGGGGGGGTGGGGGCGTTGTTGAACCTCTCGCATCCGCTGATCGAGCAGAGCCATGATTCGGTCGGCTTGCGCGGGATCGACCGATTCCAACACGCTCCAGAACTGGATGTAGGTTTCCAGTAACTCGGACTCGAAATCGACACCGTCGAGCCGCGCTTCCTCCCCACGATCGATCAGCTTCTCGTACAGCTCGATGGAGGCTTGATAGTGCTGAATCGCCTGGTTGGCGTTGCCTAGGACAGTCTCCAGGTCGGCAATCAAACGATGGGCACGGGCAGCGCGGAGCTGGGCCGACGGATGATGGCCTGGCCGTTCGGTAAAACGCCGACACATGGCCACGCCACGCTGAAGCACGCTTTGCCGCAAGGTTTCGACGCCGGGCTTTTTCAATTCCTTGCGTGCCAGCGTTAATAGATCCTCGGCAGCCTCCAGAGCGGTTAGAAAACTCCCCTGCGCATCACGTTCAGCACGAGTCACACGCTCTAAAGCCTCGGTGAGGTTTTGGTTCGTCTGTTGCAGCGATACCAGAGTTGCCTGGAGCTTCTTCTCGCGATCCTGAAGTTGAGCGTTGGTTTTCTCTAAGGCTAATTTGCCCTTTTCCAGATCCTCATTTTGTTTTTCTAGTGTTGTGGCCTGCTCTTCCAACTTCTGGGCCTGTCGCGACAGCGTCTCGTTCTTGCTGGCCATCTGAACGCCGAAGGCAATGCTCAGTGCCGTTACCAGAACCGGAGTGAGAATAGCCAAGGCGGTAGCGAGGGCGACGGCGGGGCGACGCCGTGCCCACTTCCAGAGGCGTTCGACCGACGAGGCAGGGCGCGCCTCGATGGGTCGGCCATCGAGAAAACGTCGCAGATCGTCGGCCAAGGCGGCGGCACTGGCGTAGCGCTTGGCTGGATCTTTCTCTAGACATTTTAGACAGATGGTTTGAATGTCGAGCGGCACTTTGGGTTGCAATCGCGTCGGCGGGATCGGCTCGGCGGTCTGAACCAACTGAATCGTGTCCAGCGCCGTCGTGCCTCGAAAGGGGGGTCGCCCCGTCAACAGATCGTAAAAGACGGCACCGAGGGCATAAACGTCGGCCTGCGGACCAACCGCTTTGGCCTTACCGCTGGCCTGTTCCGGGGCCATGTACGTTGGTGTGCCCAGAATCGCTTCCGTGCCGGTTTGCCCCTGCTCGTCGTCTAATCGTTTGGCTAGGCCGAAATCGGTGATCTTCGGTGTCCCATCGGCGGTCAGGAGAATGTTGGCAGGCTTCAAATCCCGATGCACGATACCGCGTTGATGGGCGAAGTCCATCGCGCGGGCCAGAGTTTCCAGCAGAGCGGCGGCTTTGTAGGGATCCAGCGGTGTGCCGTCGAGTTTCTGTTGCAGACTGCCACCATCACAGAACTCCAAGCTGAAAAACGGGCGTCCGTCTCGTTCGCCGATGTCGAACACCTGAACGATGTTGGGATGTTGTAGGCGAGCGACGGCCTCAGCCTCGATCTTGAACCGTTTGAGTTCATCGGTGGAAGCATGTCCCCCGGAGAGGATCATCTTCAGCGCGACGATGCGGTTGAGGCCGAGTTGGCGGGCTTTGTACACCACTCCCATACCGCCGCGTCCGAGAATCCCGAGGATCTCGTAGCCGGTGACGATGGTCGCATCGCCACTGCTGCTCGTTTCTGTTGGTCCGTGGGTCGAAGGGCGCTGTAACGTCTCGCCGAAGTTCGTGGCCGGAGCGGCAATCGGCGAAGTCAGTCGTGCGCCGCTGCGTGCGTAGGGAGTTGGCGGAGAATCTCGCTCCAGGGGCTCATCAAGGCCGGGCATCGCTGCCGATGTTCGGGGCGGAGTCCAATCGGTGGTCGCGTTTGGAGAAGTGGGAGCCACACTAGGTCGAACAAGCGTCTCCTCGGGTTCCGCCGAGGACGACGAAACGCCTCGTATCTCGTCGACTCCCTCCGCACTTATCCGAGAAGGAATCGGCATCGGTGCCACATTGGGGGAACCAATCAGCGTTTCCTCGGTAGGCGGAACGGCAGAGCCAATCAACGTTCCCTCGGGTTGGGACGCGGTAGAGAGCGAGCCAATCAGCGTCTGATCTTCGGAGACAGGGTTGACGACACACCCACACTCGGGGCAGAGGGGGATAGTCAAAGGGGTATTCCCCTGATGACCGTTCGGGCATTGCCAGTGGGCATGCATCGTCACCTCGGTATCGAAGAGGTTGACTTTAGGAGTGGTGCCGTGGACGCCGAGTTCACGGATTTCACATTTGGTAAAAATGTCTGTCCATCTTAACGTTGAATTGTCGAGTGAGCCAACAGCAGAAACTCGGTGAGCAAGAAAAGATTGACCTGCAGAGCTAGAAGAATCACACTAAAAGATCCGATATTCGGGATTTCCCTCTCGAGGTTCAAGGTCTGTGTCACTTGGCTCGAAATCGAAGCGAATGCTTCGGCTGGAGATTTTGGAAGCGCGAGTCACTCCCGCGACTTTTCTCGTATCCAATACTTCTTCCGCAGACATCCCAGGCAGCCTCACTCGCGCGATTCTCAACGCGAACAACTCTGTGGGCATGGACACGATTCAGTTCGATCCGTCTGTATTCGGCCCAGGGTTGAATGAAGCCATCGTTTTGACGAATCCGTTGCCACTCCTCACCGACCATGTTCGGATCCTCGGTCCAGACTCGGTCCGCCTGAGCATTCAACGAGCCGACTCTGCTCCCGACTTTCGGATTTTTCAGATCGCTCCTGGTTTGACTGTGGAGATCAGCAATCTTCGCCTTGCCAATGGACGGGCAGATCTCGGTGCAGGCATTCTCAATCAGGGATTGCTCTTGCTGCAAAACTCGGTGCTAGAATGGAATCAATCGCTCTCGGCTGGGGGGCAAGGCGGCGCGATCGCCAGCTTTCAGTCGTTGACGCTCGTCGACACGCTGATCGCCAACAACTCCGCGGGTGTCAATGGAACAGGGGGCGGCGTTCTGGTCGGATTCGACAGCCAGTTTTCTAGCTTTAGCTCTACCTTTACTGGAAACACCGCGGCGTTGGGCTCGGCTCTGTTCATTCAGGGATCAAACGTCTCGTCGCTGTTGCAAAACACCACGATTTCCGGCAACCAGGCGACGGATCCTAACGGCCTGGGCGGCGCGATTTTCGTTCACACGTTCTTTGGGGAATTTTTTCTCGATCTGCGAAGCACCACCATCGCCAACAACCAAGCTGCACCCGGGGGCATCGGCGGCATCATCAACTTTGGCGAGGCCAGCACAACTTCCTCGATCGTCTATCAAAACACTCTCTTCGCGGATAATGTCGGTGCCAACTTGTTCGAGGCTCCCGGAAGCTACTTCGGCTCGTTAATGTCTCTGGGACACAATCTCTCGACCGACAACACGGGCAATCTCACCGCCTCGGGAGATCAGCCCAACACCCCGGCCCTGCTTCGACCCCTGGGCAACTATGGCGGACCCGTTCCCACTCATGCTCTGTTGCCTAATAGTCCCGCCATTGATGCCGGACCCGTCCTGATCGACGTTCTCCTGGATGCACGCGGTTTTCCTCGATCGCTAATCTCCGACATCGGCGCATTCGAGGCCAACTATACCTTCGAGATGTTTTCGGGCAACGCACACTCGATCGCGGCTGGTACCGTCGCGGACACGCAGCTGATCGTTCAACTGCTAGAGAGCGGTCAGCCTGCCACGGGCGTTCCCGTCGCCTTCAACGCGCCACTTGGCGTTTCCTTCAACGGAGTGTCCACGGTGATCGTGCCCGTGGATGCGTTGGGATTAGCCAAAGCGCCCTTCCTCACCGCGGACACGACTCCGGGACAGTTTTCCGTGCTAGCCAGCGAAGGAGCCAACACGCTGACCTTCTCAGTGTTGGTGACTCCGGGCCAATTAGCCGGTTACGAAGTCATCCCCGAACTGAGCCAAGTCCTCCCCGGACAGCCGTTCTTTATCGATGTCAAACCGGTGGATGCCTTCGGCAACCCCTTCCCACTCGACTCGGGCGGACTCAGTTTCACCAGCAGCGACCCTTTAGCCGTCTTACCGGATCCTTATACGTTCTCAACGAACCAGGATCTCGGCAATCCGCCGGGAGTCTATCGCATCACAGGTTTCGCCCTGCACACCTTCGGCAACAAGAAGATCACGCTGACTCCGATCGACACGCAATTGGGAGTATTGCCTGTCGTGGTGTCTCTCCGCGTGTTGAATACCAACGCTCCCTCGCCCTCGATCGGCGAGGACACTACGATCATGATCGGTCAGCCGCTCATTCGTTCAGGCAAGATTCTGGACCGGGAGGATAAGACTTTCTCCGTCACTGTGGACTATGGCGATGGCTCCCCAAGCTCACCGCTGGAAGTGATGGGAGACGGCTCGATCCAGTTGTTCCATCTCTACGCCGAACCCGGCACCTACACCGTGGTCGTCACCGTGGTGGACGACCAAGCTCGGGTTCGCTCGGCGAGTTTTGACGTCAAGGTGACTCCGATCGGCCAGCCAGCTCTGATCCTCAGTCGGCGTGACGAATTTTCCAATGTTGGCAGTGTCTTTCAGCGAACCGGCAAGGTCGTGAACGCCAATTTCGCGCAGGCGGTGGTTCTCGTGGACTATGGTGATGGTACACGAGAACAGGCCGCTCTCGATGAGAACGGGTTCTTCCAACTCCGGCACGTTTACCAGATCGAAGGGTCGTTCATCACGCGAGTGCGGCTGATCGTCGATGGGGTGGTCTTCGATCGACTCGCGTTCTACGTCGATGTGCTGCTGGCTGGCGTACCGAAAGAAACAGCGGTCAAGGTGCGCATTCCCGCTGGAGAGACCGGCATCGCCGCCGTGCCAGGAGCTACGGTGATCTACGACAATAACGGATCTACATTTTCTGCTATTATCGTGGCCATCGTTCCGCTCCATGTCGTCGATCAGCTCGACAAACAGTTCTTCCATAGTCGCAATCTGACGATCTTTGCTTCGTATGACGTCCGAGCCATCAACGTCAGTCTCAACGATGTCGCTCTGGTCACCTTCTCCTTCCCCGATGTGCCGAATCGAATCGGCGATCCCGTGTTGACCTTCTTCAATCGACCGACAGGGAAGCAAGAATTCGTCCGCTCTCAGCTGTTCATCATCGACACAGTCAATCGAACTATCACCTTCATTTTAGATCGACAAAGTATTCCACGTCTGACTCAACTCACAGGCACCGTCTTCACGATCGCCGCGCCACTGAGTACCACCGTGCCGACCAATTTCTCTTCCAGCAGCGGCGTAAACTCGCTCAGTCTGGCGCTGACCGGAGCGGTGCAGGCCTCCCTCTTGCTGACCGAGTCCGAGGACACCATGCTTGCTGAAACAACGCGAACCTCCGTCGATTCCGGAGTATTCGTGCGGCAACTGCTGGGAGGACATAAGCCCGATGCATTGGCTAGTTTGGCCATTTTCGCCGAACGCTCCGAAGTCGAGTTAGAATCGCGCGAAGGAGGAGTGCTGCGCGAGCTGCCTGAGGTGCCGCCCGTGCTAACCGACTTACCCAGCGTGACAGTCACTCCTGCTGGAGCGGAGCCACTTTCGCCACCGCCCGCGAGCAAACCTGTCGCCCCCTCTCCTGGTCAAGAGGAACCAGCAACTGAACTATCGACCGAGGCCGAGCTGCCGCACCAAGCAGCATCGGCCAGCGAGACAGACTTGGTGGAGCTGAATAAAACCGATTTTGAAGATCGGTTTAGAAGACAATCTTGCTCAGACGCTCTCTTCATGGTGGCGCTGGTCCCGGTGCTGGTCGCCTGCTCACGGAGCAGCAAGCGAGACGGCGACGATCTCCTGATCGTTGCGGGCAAACACAGTTCGCTGAGCGAAAGCGGGATGGGACCAGACGATTTTGCGGGGTGAACTCACGCCGCCGGCCAACTGTCCCGTCGGAGCAAGAAGGTTGGTGCGATCAAGTGGCTCGTAGCCTTTGGGCGTCAACCGCGCCAGGATCAGATCCCCCAGTTCATTGAACAGCACGAAGCGATCACCTTGCACGACCAGAAAAGCGTTGGCCCAGCGTTCCGGCTCTTTGCCCGCGCCGGTCGCGGTCAGATCGGACCACAACCGTTTCCCTTCCGCCAGCGTCAGACAGCGTAGTTCGCCGTAACTGCACACGCCGTAAATGTGTCCATTTTGGATCACTGGAGTGGACATAATGGAGTGCAGTTTGTCCGTCTGATTAGGCCGTTCTCCGCGTCCGTTACTCTTCCATAGTTCGCGCACGGTGAAGCGGTCACCTTTCGACTCGATCTGTAGCAACTTACAGCCGTTGTAAAACGAGGTGAGGAAGAGTTTATTGTCCACCTGTCGCGGAGTGGAAATGGTGAGATTAGCCTTGATGGGCCACTCGTGCCGCCACAGTTCCTTGCCGGTGGCCACCTCCAAGCCAAGGACGGCCTCGGGATGCCAGACCACCAAATGCCGTTTACTGCCGAAGGTGTAGATCATTGGCGGACAGTAGCCAATTTCCAGATCGACCACTTCGCCAGCTCGCCACAGCTCCTTGCCGGTGTTCTTGTCGAAAGACACGACAGCGGGATTGTTGCCCACCAAGCAAATCAGTTGGTGCCCGTCGATCAACGGGGAGGCGGAGAAGCCCCAGACGGGCACTCGGGCCTCGTAATCCTTCTTGAAATCTTTCGACCAGATCACCGAGCCGTCGTTCAAATTCAGACAATACAGATCGCCCATAGCTCCGAGAGCGTATACCTTGCTGTCCGCGATGACGGGAGTGGCACGCGGGCCGCACGGATATGACATGGTGTACTGGCAGGGGTACTCATGCTTCCAGAGTAGTTTGCCGGTCGTTGCGTCAAGGCACAGAATGCGCTCTTTTCCCCTTGATTTGGTGCGAGCGAAGGGATTTTCAGGATCGGCCTGGCCTGGATCGAGGAGTCGATCGGTGACGACGACTCGTCCCTGGGCGACAGCCGGCCCAGCGTAGCCGCCGCCGATCTTCACCTGCCACAGCCTTTTCGGACCTTCTTTGGGGAATTTGTCCACGATACCGCTTTCTCGCCAGACACCATCGCGTTGGGGGCCTAGCCACTGAGGCCAATCGTCACCATGACTTGTGGTTGCCAGAACCAGTAAGACGAACCAGGCAAAGAAAGCTGGTCGCATCGATTTCTCCTTAATTAGGGCGAGGATTCCTGGACAACAACTGTTGTACGTCTCGATCCTCTTCAGGAGTAGGCGGCTGCTGCACCGCTAGCATTCTGGCCAGAAAGAGCGTAGGATGAAAGAGCCTGGATCTTCAGCGATTCAGCCCATTTCCTCTTCGGGAGAATGGAATGTTTCTAAGTCGTTCAATTCCGATCCGGAAAGGTCGTTATCAACAAGAGCATGCGATGATTCTTATCATGATCATCGTCGTGTGTATTGTTAGTGTTCGACTCATTGTGCCAGAACAGCCAACTGATCCGCGACCAATGTGGGATCGCGTCTTCGCCTCGTTTCTGGGGCTACTACAGTGTTTCGGGCTGGTGGTGGCGATCAGTGTCATTCTCGCCTCGATCGAGATTCTCAAACAAGCAGCAACGCGCTATCAATCGCGTCGAGTCGAGATGAAACTGGCTCGGCTGGAACCGATCTTGCGCGATTCGCAAACCCATGCCACCTCGCGCGGCTTTTCCCGCGTGTTACGCTTGCTGCGTGATCGCAATGAGGAAGTGCGTCAGCAGGCCCTGAGTGCGGTCTTCGCCATCGCCCGGGCGGATCCGACACTGCGGCTCAGCCCTGGCGAACGCGAACTGGTCGAGGAATCGCTGGTGCAGAATTTTGGCTTCGCCCAGGCCTTGGCTCTGACCGCCTTGGAGGACGACCTGTTAGCGCGGGTCACGCTCGGGGCTAAATTGGGAGCCGGTACCTCCGATAAACGCTTGGCTCCGGTGACCAGCAGCCCAGCCATGCTTGCTCGTTGGATCGAACTTCACCGTCGCGAGCAGACCAATCCTGAGATTCAGATTTCGATTGGCTACGACACGTGCAGCCTGCCCTACCATGCGGAACGAGCGCGATTCCTGGGCCTGTATCTGTTTATCAGCACGACGGACTTGCAGCGGTTCCAGGCGCTGCTTCGCCGACCGCCTCGGGATCCGAACGCGGCCTTCGGCTTGGTGATTCGTGGCGATGTCGTTGAGGTCAAGTATCCGGGGCAAGCTCGTGGGCATCGACTAGATTACGTCTTTCCGTTGCCGCAACGGCTCAGCGAAGCCAATTTGGCAGGACTGATTCACGAAATCCAGGTACTCAATCTCGGACTGTTGCTCGCCTGCGCCGCCGACCTGTGCCGCGTGCTGCTTCCCGGTGTACCGCCGAACTGGCTAGACAACCGGCGACAGGCCATTAGCCGTGTTTATCAAAGCTTCGAGCGTAAGTTCGTGGCCTTGCTTCGTTCGCATGACCGCTACCGTGATCCTGGGCAGATTCATCGCTTGGTGCCGACCGACCACGCGGAGCGCATTCACGCTTTTGAGAGTTATCGACTCGAAGAATCGCTTTATCCACAGTATGGCTGGGTAGTGCCGCTCTACGATCCGGACACACGCTGGGAACGGCTGTTGGGACCACTGCGGGCCGTCGAGGCGATGCTGCTGCATCAGGGGCCGGTCGAAGGACGCGACGTCACTCGGGGCACCGACTTTATTCATCAGGCTCGCCGACTGGGCTTTGACACGACCTCGGCGATCGAGCAGATTTTGCAAGGCGAATCGCTGGCTACCTCTTCCACGGTCCTCTGTCACGATCCGTTTATTGATTCGACGCATGAAGAGGCGACCATTTCATATCTTCGACGAGTCAGTCAGGCGATTGCTCGCGGCGAATGCTATCATGAAGATCTGCCGGACCCCGCCATGTTTCGCCGAGCTGCGACCTACTACGAAATCAACCAGGGACCCAAATCGGCTACTGTCGCTCCGGAGGAAGAAGCATGAATCCTCAAGCCAATCGCCGGGAAACGACTCCACGACGCGAACCGGTTAAGGTGCCGGAAAAGCTGCCCTCGCCAACCCCAGTACGTCCGTTAACTCCACAGCCTTCGGCTCCACCGGCCAAGCCCCAGCCAGCGCGACCGCTCGGGGGCCGGTCCTCAGCGTGAGCCGCAGGCCGCTATCTAGCGAAGGTTGCCCTTCCGTCCTGGCATGTCTATGCTGGTGACATCGCTCTTGTCGTGACTGTTGCGCCCGCATTGGAGTTGACCATGCAAGGACATCCGGAGGTCATTGAAGCCCTGAACCGGGCTCTGACCATCGAACTGACTGCCATCAATCAGTACTTCTGCCAGGCCAAGATGTGCAAGAACTGGGGCTACCTCAAACTCGGGGCCAAGCACTATGAGGAGTCCCTCGGCGAGATGAAACACGCCGACATGATCATCGAACGTATCTTGTTCCTCGAAGGCGTTCCCGAGATTGCCCGTTACGACGTGATCCGGGTCGGCTCCACGGTCAAAGAACAGTTCGAGAACGATCTGAAGCTCGAGACCTCCGGAGTGAAGGCGTACAACGACGGCATCGAGTTGGCCGCCCGCCTCAAGGACAACGGGACACGCGAACTGATGGAGCGGATCCTGACCGAGTCGGAAGAACACGTCGACTGGCTGGAAACGCAACTGAGCCTGATCGAAGAAGTTGGATTGCAGAACTATCTGCAGTCGCAAATGGGAGAGGAAGAAGAAGGCTAAATTGGTTTCGTTAAAGCGCGGCTAGCGAGGTTACTGCATAAGGCGACATCGCTAGCCGCTTGTGCGAACGGCGAGGCCGGCTTCCATTAGCTCGCTCAGATATTGGCGTAAGCGGCGATGACAAGCGGTGCAGCCGTCGCCCGCTCCAGTCGCGACGCGCAACTGCTCCAACGTTGGAGCTTCCAGCACGGCCAAGGCTTCCTGCACCATCTCTTCCGTCACCTGTAAACAGTGGCAGATCATCCTAGCGGGGCAAGTAGAACAGTTGGACCGGGTGTTACAAGCGTCCATGAGAGTGGACCCGGGGGTGGATCAGAGCAAGTTCTGCGATTGAGACACAGTCTCAACAACTGGATTGTACGCTTCCCTGGCTCGCTGTCAAGTAGGGTCGGCCGACAATTCTTCTCTGCTCTGGGCGTTGTCTGATCAGGTGGTCATCACGGCCAGCAGACAGCGATCCAGGGTGATCGACGCTCCCTTTTGGATGAAATCTACCTGGACGACGAGACGCTTGTGGCCGGCCCCTTGGGCAGGATTCCCTGTAAACCTTCTAGTGAACCGCCGGTGATTTTCACTGGGGTTCCCGGATACAGACGATCCTCGGCAACGACTGGCAATCCCGACTCCAGCAAGAGCTGCACCTGTCGCAGATCCGACCGTAGCCGAGTCTGGTCATGGACGGGGATCGCCTGCACCGCTCGGTTCGTCATCAGGCAGCGAATTCGTTCTACCGAATCGGTAGTCGCAGGCTTTAGCCTGCGAGCTGCCACACCATTTTGTAACGCGTACTATAGATTTACTACTGTAGCAGTTTGAACGCACCACACCACCCCCCAACGAATCTACCCCCGTAAAATTCGTTTAATTCGTACCTTGGTGAACGCGTCGGCCTATAAATGAAACGAAGAAAAGGGACGCCGTGGAGCAGGTCGAACCATCAGGGGCTCGGTCGCAGATTCAGCAAGTCACCGGTGTTGTCCAAGGAACTTTTCCTGTTGCTCTTTCAGAGGCGTCGCGAGATGATAGATGGGTAACGGCCCACCGTTTCTCCTACTCGCAGGTGGTCCGTTATGTCTAAAAGTTGCTTTGCGTAGTGAAATAGCCGGCTACCGTCAATTCGTTGCGCTGAAGAAGTTCCCCAGATCCTTATCCGCTGGAAATGACTGGCTGCGATAAAACGAGTAAGCCGACCGAAACGACCGCATCGGTGTGTCCGTTTGACCGAGTGTTCCGGAGGCGGAAACCTGGGAACTGCCGAGATCGACTAGTCAACGATCCAGCTTACCCGCTCATCGCGACGATACCTGATGGGGACACGATGACGAAATTCACTCGACCCCGACTTGACGGCTAGTTCCCCCGCCCACACAGGTTCGATTGGCCACAAGGTCAAGAGTAATCTACAGTAGGGAATGTAGGCCGAGCCACCCTGGACGCGCTGGAATCCTCCTTATGACACGACCTCGCCGTCTACGGAATGATCTGGTTCAATCTCCATTGGAGACGTATCTCCGTGAGATTAACGAAACTCCTTTGCTCAACGCGGAGGAAGAAAAGCAACTAGCCTACCGCATTGGAAGCGGGGATAGCGAAGCTCGCGACCGCATGGTTCGGGCCAATCTTCGGTTGGTCGTGAATATCGCTCGCAGCTACACTGGTAAAGGCTTGGGATTACAGGATCTGATCGAGGAAGGGAATCTAGGGCTGCTCCGCGCGGTCGAAGGCTTCGACCCAGAGATGAACACTCGCTTCAGTACTTATGCCAGTTACTGGATCAAACAATCGATCAAGCGAGCTTTGGTCAACACGGCCAAGACCATTCGCATCCCGGCCTACATGGTCGAGCTGTTAGCGAAATGGCGGCGTGCTTCGGCGAAGCTCCAGGAGGAGTTGGGCCGGCCTCCTACACAGGAAGAGGTGGCCAAGTCACTGGAGTTGCCCAAAAAGAAGCTCAACATCATTAAAAAGGCCATCCGTGTCTACAATTCCGCGCCGCAGGCCGACCAGACCGAGAGCGGCTGGTCGCTGGACGAAATGTTGATGGACGGCCATACCAAGACTCCCGACACAGAAATGGTGGAAGCCGACGACCTTAAGCACGTTCTGGAACTACTCGATCGGATGGACAAGCGCGAGGCGACCGTACTCCGTATGCGGTTCGGCCTGGATGACGAGGAGCCGAAGACCCTCAAACAGATCGGCGAATGCCTTGGGCTGACTCGCGAACGGGTGCGTCAGATCGAAAGCGAGGCGTTAGCCAAACTCTCCGACAGCATGCAAGCGAATTAACGCTCTTGCTGGAGCGAGCGGCCAACGGACGGGACGGACAGCTCGAACAACACAGAATCTCACTCCTACCTGGGTGCCGTCCCTGTCCGCCTCAGCAGCTACTTTCGTAGTTTGGCCGTCTCCAGTGCCGCGCGCACTGCCGCCAACAGATCCGCTGGGCTGTACGGCTTGGCGAGAAAGTCTAACACGATCTCGCGCTCCTCGTCGCTGAGTTGCTCCGAGGAGTAGCCACTGGCGATGAGAACCGGCACGGCAGGGGTGATCTGTCGCATTTGACGCAGCGCCTCTTGCCCCGAGAGACGCGGCATAGTTCGGTCCAGCACCACCAGATCAATCGATTGGTGTTCCTCGCGGTACACTTCGACCGCTTTTTCGCCATCGGCGGCCAGTCTTACCGTGTAGCCGGCTTGTTGCAGGACCGCACGAGCGATGTTGAGCAGCATTGGTTCGTCATCTACCATGAGGATAGTGCCCTGTCCCCTCACAGCAACGGGCGCGGAAGAGGTCGTCGCAATGTCTTCTTCATGCTGACCGCGGGGCAGATAGACGTCGAAGGTGGTGCCGATGCCCGGCTCACTTTGGCAGCTGATCCAGCCCTGATGCTGTTGCACGATGCCGAACACCATCGACAGTCCCAGGCCGGTGCCGCGATCTGGCCCCTTGGTGGTGAAGAATGGCTCGAAGATGTGTGGCAAGACTTCGGCGGGAATGCCCACGCCGTTATCGCTGACACGCACACGGACGAACTCGCCGGGCCGACCATGCGGCTGCTGGGCCACCTCCTCCTCGGTGAGGACGACGTTGCTCGTCTGTAAGCGGATCCAGACATGTTCCGGATGAGTCTGCCGGTGACTCTCCAGGCGATCGAGAACGGCATCGCGGGCATTGATCGCCAAGTTGAGCAACACTTGACACAATTGCCCCGGATCGGCGACGACGGGCCAGAGGGTCGGCTCCGGTTCGATTTGCAGTTCGATGCGTGGATCGATGGTCGGCTGTAACAGTCCGCGCACTTCCTCCAGCGTGTGGTTGACATTCATCGCTTCGACGTGCAGCACCGTTCGCCGAGAGAACCCAAGTAGTTGGCGGGTCAACGTTGCCGCTCGCCAGGCCGCCTGCTCCGCGCCATCTAGCAGAGGGCCAACGGTGCTTTGCATCGAGGCATCCAGCTGCAAGCGAATCAGCGAGAGATTGCCCACGATGGCGGTAAGTAGATTGTTGAAGTCGTGCGCCACTCCGCCGGCGAGCTGTCCGACGGCTTCTAGGCGTGAGGCTTGGCGCAACTGCTCTTCCAACAACCGCTGCTCGGTCACATCCCAAAAGATGCCCAGCACACCAACAAGGCGATCGTTTTCGTCGCGGACTGGCGTTTTGATGACTCGAACCCAACGCAGTCGGTTGTTGATCAGCGTCTGTTCTTCTGTCTCAAGTCGTTGTCCGTGGTGCAAGACACTCTGATCATCGGCCCGATACTTCGTGGCCAACTCCTCGGGATAGAGATCAAAGTCACTCTTGCCGAGAATCTCGGCCTCACTGAGACGAATCCCTTCGCAGAAGCGGCGATTGACCGCGATGAAGCGTAAATCAACATCTTTGAGGAACACACTCTGTTCGAGATTTTCCAGCAAGGAGCGATTGCGCGCTTCACTGGCCTGAAGTTGCTGCCGCTGATGCACCATCTCGGTGATGTCGCTGACCACGCCATTGAGCCGCAGATAGATGCCTTCGCGACGGGCTTGCAAACTGGAACGTATCCAGCGTCCAGGAAGGGTGACCAGTCGATGCTCGACCTCGACGCGCGTCGTTTGGCCACTCTGAAGCCGAACCAATGCGGCGCTCAATTTCCCCTGGTCTTCGGGATGAGTGATGCCCAGCCAAGCGTTCCATCCTTGCAGCAACTTCTCGGCAGTCTGGCCGGTGAGTCGTTCCGCGACCGGCGAGCAGTAGCGCATCCGCATCTCGCCGTGCGAATCGATGTTAGCACTCCAGACGCAATCGGAAACCCCCGCCAGCACCTCACGAAGTTCCGCCTCTTTCAGGCGCAGCTGCTCGTGAACGTGACGTTGCTCGGTAACGTCTCGAGCAGTAATCAGGCCGAAGGTGCGCTGCTCTGTGTGTAGTCGAGTGATGGTCAAGTTGACGGGAATCCAGGTGTCTTCCTGGCGATGGCGAAGCAGAAAGCCCCCTTGCGCGTGGAAAGGGCCGGTCTTACGATAAGCCTGCCGCAAGCGTTGCATGCCCCCCTTCAGTTCGGAGCGAAACAGATAGTCAACGCGAAGCCGAAGCAGTTCCTGTCGCGTCCGATCGCACAGCCGCTGAGCCATCGGGTTGACGTCGAGCATCTGCTCGGATTCCGGATCGAACAAAAACAGCGCATCACCGCTCTCCTCGAAGAGCGTTTGCGCAAGTTCCGCGAGGTCGTGTTCGTTCATGCCTCGGAGGAATCCAACGGTCAAGAGTGCAGAACGGCACGGAGAAGGCGAACAAAGTCCACCATGGTTGCCGGCCGATCATGGGGATCGCGAGCCAAACCGGCACAGAACACGCCGTTGAGTTCTTCCGGTAACGAGGAATTCCGTGTGGTACAAGGAACGAAGACACGCCCGGGCAACTTACCGGTCAGTAGTTCATATCCCACTGAAGCGAGGGCAAATACATCTGCTCGTTCATCTACGGGAAGACCAAATCGCTGTTCCGGGGGACAATAGTCGGGACTGCCACGCTCCCAAGTGAGCCGGCCCAAGCCGCGGGGAACGACGCCGTCCAGATCCGCCAGTTTGACATGCCCCTCTGGAGAAAGCAAGACATTTTCGGGTTTTAAATCCAGATGCAACAGTCCCCGCTCGTGAAGATAGGCGAGTGCCTCCCCTAAAGCGATCAACAGCAAAAGCGCCTGTCTAGTTGGCCAAGGGATCCGGGAAGTCATGGACTGACGTAGGGTTCCCCCAGTCAGCAGTTCCATTTCCAGATAGGGCGCGTCTCCCAGCTGTCCGCAGGCAAACACTTTGACCAGATGGGGATGCTCCAGCCCGGTCAACAGCTCCGATGAAGATTGCCAGATGTTCAACGGAGTTCGAGCTGCTCCTACCAACACCTTCAAAGCGAAGTCACACTCTGGAAGATCCCAACGGCGTGCCCGATATACCATGCCTGTGCCGCCTTCGCCTAACTTTTCCAGGAACTGATAGCGTGCTGCTAGTTCCGTATCGTCGCGAAACGGCTCTGTTTCGGCTGTCACCCGTGGTTCTCGATTCTCTCTAACACTGGCGAAGGTCTAATTGAATCTTTATAAATTTAGCACAATCCGATGAATCTCGCAAGAAACCTCCATAAATCAACACATCTGCATGCGAGCGATCGTCATGGTGATAGGGTAGAAAGCACGAGGAGCCATGCCAAGGGCTAGGGAACTCGGAGCCAAAAAAATCCCCTTCCTCAAACCTCCTAGGTTGAGGAAGGGGATCTACTGAGCCGCTCAGAAGCCGTTGCCTGGTTATTCAAACGCTTTCTTCAGTTCTTCCACTGCTTTGCCCGTCGCTTCGCGGACCTTGTCCCAGCGATCGGCACTGGCTTCTTTTAATTCCTCGAACTGTTTCATGGCCGCATCACGTTTTTCTTTGGCCGCTTCCAACTTCTTTTCGAGTTCCTTCTTGGCCTCGCCGGTCGCTGCCTCGGCCTTCTTTTTCAACTCTTCGTATTTTTCGTTGGCACTGTCGAGTTGCTTGTTGATCTCGGTGAGGAATTGGTCTTTCTGCATCTGAGCAGCCTTGGCAGTGGCGTCCATCGCTTCCTTGAGCTTCTCTTTGGCTTCTTTGGTCTGATCTTTTGCGTTCTTCTTGGAGTCCTCCTGACATCCCATCAACAACAGTGACGACAGCAACGCCAGCGAAAACAGTCCAGGGAAACGCATCCGATTGCTCCTTGTGCTGAGTTGGAGATGAGTTATTTGACAAAGGACATTCTATGCGGGTGATCGAGAGGGACAACCGATTACCGACCAACAGACCTTCAAAGCACTCATCTTCAATTCAATATAGCTATACTAATGATCTTTATTGTTTTGCTGGACTCCTCGTACCCGATTACGTTTCAGTATCTGTTTGCCCATTGACGCTGGAGAGGCGGTCAACGACATTACTCTTGACAGGGTTCTTTGTCTTCTGGTGGGACGGCTAATCATCATGAATCACTGGCGAGTCGCGGTTTACCTGATTCTGGTTCCTTCCGTGGGGCTGGCCGAGCCGACCTCTTTGGACCGACAGCTCGCCACGGTGCTGCAGCGATCGGAGTACAAGTATGCTCGCTGGGGCATTCTCGCCATCGATGCCGCGACCGGCCAACCGGTGATTGAGCTGAACGCCGATCAGCTCTTTGCGCCGGCTTCAGTGACCAAGCTCTATTCGTGTGCCGCCGCCATGATCGCCCTGGGTGCGGAACATCGGTTCGAGACCCCTGTCTATCAGCGCGGAGAAGATCTAATCCTAGTGGCTCAGGGCGATCTGACTTTCGGAGGACGCACCACGAAAGACGGCCACATGGCCTTTGCCAATGATGACCACATCTACGCGACGGCTACTAAAGCGACGACCGCTCTGACCGAGACCGATCCGCTGGCAGGGTTGAAGGATCTGGCTCGTCAACTCAAGGAGGCGGGGATCCGTGAGATCAAGGGCGACGTGCTGATCGATACTCGCCTATTTGAGATCGCTCGTGGGTCTGGTAGCGGGCCGGCCATCGTCACGCCCATTCTGGTGAACGATAATCTCGTCGACGTGGTGGTTCGTCCTGCCGAGGCAGCGGGGCAGCCTGCTGCCATTGAGTTAGTGCCGAAAACCGAGTTCGTTCAGCTCGATGCCCAAGTGGAGACGGTGTCGAAGGAGGGCCGGCTGAACATCACGACGCGACGAGTGGGACCAAACCGCTTCGTCGTTCGCGGTCACATTCCCCAAGGCAGCAAACCCCAGGTGCGGATCTGCCCTGTGGACGATCCAGCCGGCTTCGCCCGTGCCTTGTTCCTGGACGTGCTTCGCGCCGAGGGCATTCGAGTGACGGCCAGTGGCTTGCGCGAGCCAACTGCGGAACTGCCTGAGTGGGAGTCATATGCCAAGCTGAAGCCGCTGGCCATGCATCGGTCCCTACCGTTGGCGGAATCCCTTAAGGTGACGTTAAAGGTCAGTCACAATCTTTATGCCAGCACGTTGCCGCTTCTGCTGGCGGTCAAAGAGGGTAAGCGAACGCTTGCCCAGGGCATGCTAATCCAGGGGCAGACGCTGGCGAAGCTGGGCGTTGAGATAGAAGCGATCTCGCTAGAGTCGGGAGCGGGCGGCGGCGACGGCGACAAGGTCACTCCGCGAGTAACCGTGCAGTTGTTGCAGCTGTTGCGGCAACGGGAGGATTGGCCGAAGTTCGAGGCCGCCTTGCCGATCCTCGGCGTGGACGGCACGTTGGCCGATGCCGTCCCCAAGGACAGCCCGGCACGCGGCAAGGTCAAAGGGAAGACCGGCACCTACACCGATGCTAACTTGTTGCTAGGCCGATCGCATCTTCGAGCCAAATCGTTGGCCGGCGTGATGACCACGGCCAAGGGCCGCGAGTTAATCTTCGCCATTTTTGTCAACGACGCGCGGCTACCCAAAGGGATGATGACCGGTACTCGCGATGGGCAAGCCATCGGACGCATTTGTGAATTGATCTATGAACACGCTCCCTGAGCTTTCTTGCTGACGCTGATCCGTCGATCGAGTATGCTGCGGGAACAGTCGCTGGCTACTTTTGCGTCCTGGGTAAAGGCTGATGTCGGACGCCTCCGCTTTCGTCGCTTGTCCTTTGTGTCAGTCGTTGTTGCTGACGAACGCGCTGGAGGAGCACCTGCGGCATGAGCATCGCCGCTATCTCTATCGTGGACAATTGCGATCGTTAGAAGAATCGATCGAGATAATGCTGGCCGACGTCCTCGCTCCCAACGGCGAGGAGAACGCTTGGCCGACTCTGGTTCGCTTAACGCGAGAAGAGTTTGGTCCAGCATCGGGACGGGTACTGGCCAACCATCTCAAGCGCGCACTTGTTAAGTTCGATCAACAACAATTACCCTCGATTTTATCTTCCTTGGCGTCGCGAATCGCTCCTGGTAACGCTCGTCTACTGACCAAGCTAGCCACGAGCAAGGAACTGTCTGTTCGGTGGTTGGCATTGCGCGGCATCGCTTACCTACGCCCGCCGTTCGAGCGACGGCTGCTGCAAGCCCTGCGAGGGCTGCTCACAGAGACGGCGCTGCCGTTGGCCGATCGGCTCCAAGCCGTGGCCACCGTTCTGCCGCATCTGGAAGAGTCGGACGCCAAACGCCTGCTCGTCGCACTGTTGTCTGGCCAGACCCGACGGAGAACGGTTCGGCTGCTCAATCAGCTGGAGGCGATCACTGGGCCGTTGCCGATCCTGTCCCGAGTGCGACATCGAGTAGGGGGCAACGTGCGGATGAGCTGTCCACGTTGCGGCATAGAGATGCGACGCAACTACATGGTCGGGCATCTGTGGCAAGAGCATCGGCTCTTGCTAGAAGAAAACCGAGTGCGCGACCCGTGGAACGTCGTTGCTGAGTGGCTGCAACGCGCCGCGGAAACTCGCGACCGCCGGTATCTGGAACGCTGCCGAATAGCAGTAGATAAAATCGATCCGCAAAATGGTCAAAAGCGATTGACTCGAATGCTGCTGGCACGCAACTTGGCCGACTCCGCGACCCGACAGGAGATCTTGAACGAAGCTCGTGAACAGCAGGCTAGTTGCTGTCCGGTCTGTTTCGCCTTCGTGCCGGTTCCCCTGGAGCAGCCCCCCCTGGTCTTCAAGCCGCGTGCCGACCGCGTCACCGCTGGCACCTACCGCGTGGAGATTGACGAAACGGGATTGCGACCGTGGCTAGAAGTGGCCACACCTCGGGGCATGGTCTTTCAGGGCGTTGAGCCGGATCATCCTTGGACGGTGGAAGGCAGGGCGTTTGTTTGGACGCTGGTCTTCGTGCTGGCGGCGCTGCTCTGTTCACTGGTCTGGCCTGCATTTCTGGGTCCGTCACTGCGTCCCGTAGTGATTTTGCTCTTCGTCGCCGTGTTGGTCTATCATGGCATCCTGCTCTACGGGCGAGGCCAAGAGACGCTCAAGGAGCGTTTGCTGCAATACACCTGGGAGTTTCTCGTCCCCCAACTGCATGCCGGAGAATTTCGCCTGGCCGACTCGGCATTTGCTGCTGGACTGGCCAACTGGTATCTACGTGAGGAACGGCTGGACGTGCCAACAGAGCAGGTGGCCCAGTTGGTGGAAAGGACTCGGCAAGCGGTGGAACGTGGCGAGGCCCCCGCTGGACACTTGGCGGCTCTGGTGCGTTGGTATCTTCGTTTGCAAGGGGAACAACAAGCCGATGTCGTGCCGCTGGTGGCGCGCTGGCTGGGCGGATGCTTCACGGGCAAACTCCCCCTGTCGTTCGCCCAACAACTGCTGGAACCTCTTGATGAAGCCTGGTGGAGCAAGGCGAACCGAGCGCGGCTGCGCGTCTTGCTCAGCGATCGCGCCTTCGAGGCGGGATTTGAAGTGCGAACTCTGCTCGATGCGGGGCAAAATGCTCCGGCTCTGGGCGACCTACTGGGAGTACACGCGCCGCGATCCTTGGCCGCGCTTCGCTTGATCTGGTCGATGCGTCCGACCCGCCCCTGGGATAAACTCGGCGAAGTGCGAACCGCGTTCGAGTTGGCCGCCGATCCCACGACTGGCCCGCTCTTTGAGGAGCATCCAGACCTGCTACTGTTTGAAGAAGATCCCGACACGCCTTTGGAGTACGACCGTGGGCAAGCGAAGATGCGGCCCGCACGCCTCATCCTCACCCTCGCTGGGGTCTGGCTGCAAGAGGTGATCTTCAGCATTCCGCCACGGGTCTTCGAGATCAAGTTTCGCTCCACGGGTGGCCAACTGATTCTGGGGATTCATGTTTTTCGCTCTACAGTGGATCTCGATCCTTTTTCTCGTCGATTAGAACGCTGGCTGCGTTGGGTGTTTCACGATTTCTTGCGACAGATCGATCCAGTGATGAACTGGCAATCACCTCATCGCAACGCGCTGTTACGAGCCTGGGGTGCGGTCAGCTGTCCGGAGTGTGGCACAGGCTTACTGCCCACAGTTGGACAAGTCGGCATCGCTCTGGACGAGCAGCGTTCCGAGTCGGTTCGTGCCTTAGAGAATTCCGGATGAGCCTTAGTACGCGTTACAAAATGGTGTAGCGGAGCGCAGGCTAAAGCCTGCGCCTACCGATTCGGATGGGCAGGTAGGCGCAGGTAGCCGCAGCCAGGTAGCCGCAGGCTTTAGCCTGCGCAAGCAAGTTTCCACCTGCGAACGCGCTTCCTCCCTCGTTGCTGCTACACCATTTGGAGAAGTGCTCTAGCAGTCCGTGCGGTTCTTGCGAGGTCGTGGACGAACCGGATCCGAGAAACGCGGGTCGGCGAGCATGGATCAGAGCCAAACTCTCGATGATAATCTCCCGCTGCCGCGACTGGGGCATCGATTTCATGAAGAGTTCTCGCGGAAAGGTTACGCAGGTACTCTCGGGCGTACTCGGCGTAGCTTACCTCGATCAACGCCCGCAGTAGTTGCAACATCTTGGTTCTCCTGGAAACAGCTGTTCGACAGTCTACCAGGTGCCGAGTCTCATCGACCAGAACAAGTCCGAAGTGCGAGGAAAAAGTCAACCAGTCGGGAGTCAAGCTCTCCGCGAGAGGAAAGCGACCCCCGACTGGTTGGCGTGGTCAAGCAGGGCAACGTCAAACGTACTGATTGAGCAAACAATCAGCCTAGGATCGGGCGACCAGTCACAGCGATCATGCCGCGACCGATCGGGGATGGACGGTGGTCTTCGCCAGGGGTCCACCCCTTCGGCAGAGCAGCCGACTGACGAATTGCTTCTCCAGTCCTGTCTCTTTGCGTCGCCAGCTCGCGCTGACTTTGCCCTTTCGAGGATGAAAGGCGTTATCGATCCAAGCAAGACGTTGATGGTTGCCCCCGAGAACGACACCAAAGCTGCCGCTCTCGTTTGCATCAAAACCCTAGATCACATCACGTCGGGAGGCAAGCGACCTCGTCGCAGATATTCAATTTCTTAGCAGGCGGTTTCTCGTGGAAGCGAAACATTTCACGATAAGCGAAACTCCAACCGTAGCCCAGCAAAGCGATCGCCGCCGCCAAGGGGACGCCGACGTCCCGCATCCAGCGACAGCCTGGGAGCATGGGTAGACTCGTGGCCAGCAGCCAAAGCACCGCCAACACAGTCAGACGTGGCTGAGCGAACCGAGCCACGACCAACGAGCTGAAAAGCGGCAGGGCCAAAGTTAGATAATGCAGATGGCAGATGGGACAAATCAGCACCATCAGCAACGTCAACAAGGCCAGCCGGTGAGCCAGAGCCACGCCTTGTTCCTGGCGAAGCGATCCCGGCAGAAGCACGGTCAGTGTGAACAAACCGGCAATAGCCCAGTGGCTGGCCCGCACCCCAGGCGCGGGGATCGGTGGAATCGCTTGGTCGCCCAGATGCAGCCATTTGTGCAGCACCACCTGAAACGACTGACTCTGAGCCGCCGTCGCTTCCAGCATCTCGGCTCCGCCAGGCTGCTCGGCACGTTCTGCCGTGAAGACGTTCGCGAGAAACTCGAATCGATCGACGTAGACTTGTCGCGTTGTCGTCGGTCCCAGCACAGCCAAAGGGATCACGCCTAAGCCAATGAGTAGACCTAGCCCGCACCCCGTCAGGCAACGTCCATCGCGTCGCCCCAGCGGAACGAGCAGTAGATAAGCCGGAAAGATCTTCAGGCAGATGGCTCCAGCTAACCACAGCCCAGCGCGTAGGCGACGTCCTCGCACCAGATTTACGATGAAACCGACCAGCAGTGCCAGCAGAATCAGTTGGACCTGCGAACGAACCAAGGTCAGGCCGATGACGGGCAGACACAAGGCAACCGGCCAGGCTCGCCAGCGCCACCAATGCTCGACGTCGCCTGAAGCCGTGCTCGCTTCGTAGAGCCGTGCTATTCCATGAACGGCCACTGCCAGGCAGGTCAGGTTGATCAGATAAAAAATGAGAATAGCGATCGGAAATGGTATCGATGTTAACCGCTCTGCACCGGCAGGAGCATCGGCAAACGGCGCCAGCAAGATGGCGAACAGCGGTGGATAGTGATAGTGCCAGCCGTTGTTGTCGGTGACTCGATACAGTTGCTCGCCACCCATGCGAATGGCCCAGGCAGCTCGGCAGTAGACGCGGAAATCTCCCTGCGGACGACGCAGGGCTACCGAACGATGCCAGACCACCCCAGCAAAGAGTACAGCCAACAGCAGCAGGGCGATCCCCAGCCGTTTTGAAGACATCATGTTGACTTCTCCGCGGGGAGCGAGAGTTGGAGCATCGGCGGCGCGAGGGGCTTCAGACGTGCCTGTCGCATCAACGCGACTAACTGAAGCCGACGTTTCGACTCCGAGTCGGTCCAGGTCAGGCCATAAGCGAGTAGCAACAGAAGCACGGCTAGCGGTTGCAGCCCGGCGGCATGATACAGTGTCCGTCCCGCTGGCACGGCGACGCTGACGACACAGAGTAAGAGCAACCCCATCGCCTGGCCGGCCAAATACCGGGAAGCCGTCGGACCTCGACGATGCATCCATACCGTCAGCCAGCAGGCCAACGGCGCGAACAGCATGTAGGTGTTCGACTCGGTGGCTGGTCCTAACAACATCATCCAGCCCAGTGAAGCCACTGCCACCAGCAACAGCAAATGGCGTTCAGCGACGTTATGCCACTTCGCCCACCAACACAGTCCTGCCGCTGCCATGCCGCCGAGCAGTTGCAGCAGAGTGTAGCCAACCACCGACGGCGCAATTTGCCACACGCGCAGGAGCAAAAGCAAATCGCGATAGGCTTTGTCGAACGGTAAGAACCGGCGATGACTCTCGTTATCATCCAACAGGTCGAACCAGATGGTGTATTGCTCGGCGACGTAGCCCGGACTCTGGAGGGCGAACGGCACCAACCCAAGGAACAGCAACGCCAACAGATAGCGAAGCGGTAGCTTGCGCGGATATAGAGTGAAGAGGATCAGGGCCAAAGCGAGAGGATAGACCTTCAGCCAAGTGGCCAGGGCCAGCCAACACGCAGCCTGATTCCAGTGAGCAGCGGCGACGGCGGCCAAGCTCAACAGCAATAACCCCGCTAGGATTGCGTTGGCTTGACCATTATTCAGACAGCCCAACGACAAGGGAGCCAACAGCAGCAACAGCCACTCCGTCTGCCGTCGCGAGAACTGGTCCGGAGTAGCGTGAATCAGCCAGGCACGCAAGCCGAACAGCAGCACCGCTGCGCTGAGCAGTCGCCAACTAATGGTCGCCATCCAGGGCGGGAGAGCGGCCAGCGGGACACAAGCGGCAGCAAGGAGCGGACTGTAGCGAAAACTCTCGAAGTCATTGCCCGTGTGGTAGGGCGTGGCCGAGTTCCACCACAGCCGCCCCGTCTGCGTCCACAGCAGCGTCAAATCCGACCGTCCCGGTTGCAAGAGAGGTCGGACGCACACCCCCAGTAGCAGCGCTGCCCAGACCCAAACAACCAGCGAGCGTCGAGGATCCTTAATTAAAATCATACAAGATCTCTAAAATCAACATTGACGACGTCGCCTGTTACCGAGTGAGCGCCGGGGTAGATTGGAGCAAGCCTTCGAGCAGAGGTGGAGCCGCCTTGCGAGTCGGATAAAGGGTTTGGCCCGGCCATCCAGTTCGCGCCACTTGACCCATTCCTGTACCCGACGCAGATACTCGCCAAGAATCACCTACTGGGTCAAGTCCAACCTTCGACCGTAACGATTTCGCGACCAAGGTAATGCCTACTCGTCAGAAATGCCGATCTTTTCTTCAAGTCAGATGAGTAAGGGGAATGGGGAACCGGGAGGAATCGGACAGATGCGTAGGATACTTGGACTGGCGATCTTCGCGGTGATCCCTGGTGTGGTACTGGGTCAGGTGAGCGTCTATACACCAACACTCCAACCGCCCCCTGCCGCTCCGGGGCGATTGCCGAACCTTTCCGCCATCGAGTTGCGGCCCGAGCAGTTTCAGTCGTTCGATCCGTCCCGAGTACGGTTGTCGTGGACCAACCGTCGCTGGCAACTGGTGACCGAGACCGGCGAACTGCTCAAGGATTTTGGTTCGCAGGATCAGGATGCACGATTGGCGTTGCAACTGATCCAAGAGTTGGGTCTCAATCAGCGAGCAGTGATTGGCGAACCGGTGCCGATCCTAGAATACTGGCTGGTGGACGGTCAGGCACCGCGTGGGTTGCCTCGTTCAGGGATGCGGGTCGTGACTTTGGTGCCTGCCGCCCTGGAAGTCGCCGATGTACTCGGACAATGGGTGGTACGCGATAAGGCGCGCATCTACTTCAACTTCGGGCCTCGTGCCGAGGAGGCGCGTCAGGCCTTGGCTGTGATTCGCAAGTATCAGTTCGATCAGGTGGCCTATCTAGGACGAGTGACTCCTTCGATGTACCTCTTCTTCAGTCAGGCGACGCCCAATGGCTCAGCGTCCTTAACCGTAGAACGCTCGGGCCGTGCTTTGCCATCTCCCAAGTTCTCTCGATTGGCCAAGAACTCAGATGGGTCGCCGCGCACCTCCCAACTCCCCCAAGCGACGTCGAATCTTTCGTTGGCCGGCGTAGCTGCTCCCGTGCTTCCGCCTTTGTCCAATCGCCGTGATCCCGAGCCGACCCGCTCTTTTCACTGGCAGTCCAAACCGGGTCACTCGGTTCAGGTGACGGAGAACGCGGATCGGCTCCCCTTTGACTGGCGGCGAGCTACCGTCGTTCAAGAAGAGGGCGAGTGGCGGCTCAAAGTTGGTACTCAGGTGCTGGCACGATTTGGAAGCTCGGCCAACCACGCCCAGCAGGCGATGGCCGCCTTGCGCTACTATCGCTTTACGGAACAGAACCGGCTCGGCGGAGAGCAGCCCTACTTCACCTACTACCTGGCTAACAATCAGTCCCCACGCGGGGTGATGATGGGAGTCAACGCCGAACGCTTCGATCCGGACAAAGTGGAGGTACGACAGGTCGGCGAAAACTTCGCCCTGTGTCAGGGGCAGCGGGTGTTGGTGCAGCTTCGCCAACAGCAAGACGATGCTCGAAAACTTCTGGAGAGTATTCAGCGCAACAAGTATGACCGTCTCTGCCGCATTGGCGATCCTGGCAAAGAGGCGATGACCTTCCTCGTTCGTTCGCGGTGAATAGCAGAGGAAACTTCCTCGCTTGCTCGTGTCGTGCCGTCGCTTGCATTGTCGCGTTGGCCTTGTTGCTACAATAACAAAGGTCGCTGGAGAAGGGGCCGACACACAAGAGGTTCAGCTTGATGACACCAAGGTTAGGAAAAGATCGGCGGATGGGCGTTCGTGAGTGGTTGGTCTTGATGCTGCTCGTCTGCGCCTCGCCAGCCTCGGCGGGAGTCTATAACCTCAGTGAACGTCTTCCTCACGCTTCGTCCAGCGAAGTGCGCGGCTTGGTGCTCCAGGTGCGCTCTGCCGCTTTGCCCAGTAAAAGCTCATTACGTCCGGAGCATTTCAAGTATCAGGTCCAGAGTGAGGCCAACCGTCTCGAAGCGGTACAGCGCGACGGGATCTTTTCCACGCTGGATCGCGTCTCGCTGGCGGGGTGTTACCTGCGGCTGGGTGAGCCGGACAAGGCTATCCGTTTACTGGAGCGCGGTGACCGAAGCCATTTTCTCCTCCTCTTGAACTTGGCGGCAGCTTACTTTCAAACCGGTGACGCGGCGATGGCCGTTCGCTATCAGGAGCAAGCCTTGAAAGTCTGGCCCGAGGTCTTCTTTGCCTGGAGCGAGCGCGAACTCCGTCGCTACCGCAAGTGCGAGCGAGCCTTGCTAAATCTCTATCGCTTCCGGGCCGAGGAGTCGCGTGGCCGACCGATTCGCGAGAATCTGGACATTGACCCGGTCTTCCCGGGGTTACGCTATGTCAACACTGTGGGAGAGTTCCAACCAGGGGCTTTGTCTCAAGAGATGCTCGATCGTCTGCCCGATGATGCCGTGGACGTACTCACCCAATTAGCTGTCTGGTTCCCCACCGACATGCGCTTGTACTGGCAATTGGGGCTGTTGCTCTCCAGTGTGGGAGTGATCGATCAGGCGGCAGCGATTGCCGATGAGTTGGTCGATGCTGGCATGGCCCGAAGTTTTAAGGGACTACCGCAACAACGTCGAGCTTTGCGCGAAGCCATGCTGGCCTTCAAGGTATTGGGCGATCCGATTGACCCCGCGCCGCGTGGGCAACTGCTGGCGACGCTACTGCTGGTGCCGCGACCGCTCATGGCTCCTCCGATCGTGGGCGATGCTGCTTATGCCGCCGCCTGTACTGGGGTGGTTCCCGCGATGCTCGAACTGAGCAAGCCTCCTATTCCGTCCTTTGCCACCGCTCAACAGGATCCCTTCGCCTCCGGAGGCTCGGCGAATCAGGCTGTCTTCAACTTCAGTCACCTCGCGCTGGCCTTCTTCTTTGGCATGTTAGTAGCCGCCTTAATCGCTCTGCAAAGGAGTGAATGGCGTCGCCGACAGCGAATGGCCGCGGCTCACCATCACCAGCAAGCCCTGCCACAGCAGCCGTCCGAGTGATCCCGTGGAGTGTTCATGTCGGCCAACGTCTCCAACAGCTACGATCAAGTACCTTACGACTCCCGCCCTCGCTACGCCACTCATCCCGACTGTCTGGCGACACTAGGTCGATTACTTGGACTGTCGCCGGCTCCCGTTCCGCGCTGTCGAGTGCTGGAGTTAGGCTGCTCCACGGGCGGCAATCTTTTTCCCCTGGCCGAGTCGCTTCCTGGTTCTCAGTTTGTGGGCATTGATCTGTCGGTCCGACAGATCGAGACGGGCCAAAAGGTAGCGGCGGCTCTGGGACTGACCAACCTACGCTTGCAGGCCTGCAGCATTCTGGACCTCGATTCCAGTTTGGGAGAGTTTGACTACATCATCGCCCACGGGGTCTACTCGTGGGTCCCCGAGGCGGTGCGTGACAAACTCTTGCAGGTGTGTAAAGATCATTTAGCACCACAAGGGATCGCTTATATTAGCTATAACACCTATCCGGGATGGTATCTCCGGGCCGGCGCACGCGATTTGATGACTTTCCACACCCGCGAGTTCGACGACCCTCAACAGAAGGTTCATCAAGCCCGTGCCATTCTCGACTATTTCCGCGACATCGTCCCCGATCAGGAGGGAACCTGGCATCGCGTCTTGAAAGAAGAGGCCGAGTTGATCCGTCCTGAGGGAGACTACTACGTCTATCACGAACATCTCGAAGCCGAGAACCATCCCGTCTACTTCACCCAGTTCATCGAGCATGCCCGGCGACACGGCTTGCAGTATCTCGGCGAAGCCCAGATGCATACCAGCTTGTCGATCTATCCCGCGGAGGTGCAACGAACGCTACGGAGCATCTCTACGGATTTGATCCAGCTGGAACAATATCTCGACTTTCTGAAGAATCGCACCTTCCGTCGCACTCTCCTGGTGCATGAGCAATTAGAACTAACCCGAACCCCCGGACCGGAGGTGGCTCAGACCTTGCTAGCGGTCGGCTCGGCCAAGCCGGTTTCCGAGACCCCGGAGTTGCTTTCCGACAAGGTCGAGGAGTTCGTCAATGACAGCGGAGCCACCGTCTCCACCAACGTGCCCTTCGCCAAGGCGGCCCTGACCATTCTCTATGAACAATGGCCCAAACCGTTCACCTTCGAGCAACTGTGGCACGCAGTGCAGACTCGGCTGGGGGCAGCGGGACCGCAGTACACCGCCGAGCAGGGACGCGGCTTGCTGGCTCGTTCTCTGGTGCATCTGTATCTGTCAGGGCTGGCCAGTCTGCACACCTATCTGACCCCTCTGGCGTTGCAGCCCGGCGAGCGGCCCCGCTCGACACCCTTGCTCCGACTGCAGGCTCGAACCGGCGCTGGCGTGACCAACCTGCGGCACAAACAGGCCGAACTCAACGTCTTCGATCGCGCCGTACTCTCTCTGTGCGATGGCCAACGGGACCGCGCCGGGCTGCTCGAGGAACTGATCCAGCTAGTCACTCGGGGCGAGATCGGCTTGAAACGAGAGGGGCGTGAATTAACCGATCTGGCGGAGATTCGTGCGGCGCTGGCCGAGGAGTTGACCGAGAGTCTCACTCGCCTGGCCCGCTCCTTGGTCCTACTCGCTGACTAGTGGGCGTTACAACATGGTGTAGCGGAGCGCAGGCGAAAGCCTGCGCCTACCTGCCAATCCGTATCGGTAGCCGCAGGCTTTAGCCTGCGAAAGTAAGTTTCCGCCTGCGAACGCGCTTCATCCCTCGTTGCCGCTACACCATTTGGAGAAGGGCTCTGAGCCGGACCCAAAGAGCAATTATTCTATTTCCTCTCCGGCTACTCTTCAAATTGACGTGGCACAATCTTCAACCCATGTGTCTGGACAGCCAACGCCCCGACGTAGCCAGCTGCCGGCTCAAACGACGTCATCGACCAGGTTTCGGCTTTGGCTCGATCGCCATCGATGTGCAGCAGACGAGCGGGGTCATCGGGAGGGACCGACACCTCGAACCGCTCCAAGCCATGAGCCAGCCCTACGCCGATCGCTTTAACGAAGGCTTCCTTGCGTGTCCAGATGTGGAAGAAGGCCTGCTCCCGCGCCCCTGGCGGCAGGCGGGTCAATGCTTGCACCTCTCCCGGCGCGAAGTAGCGCTGAGCCATGTCCAGGTGGGTCGGCATGGCTCGAACTCGTTCGACATCAACGCCGATTTCGCCCCAGTTGGTCACGGCAATCAGACCGATCTCGCCGGAGTGCGAGACGTTGAAGTGTGGGCCGCCGCCTGCCAGGTACGGCTTGCTGGTTTGTTCGGTGCGGAAGCGAACTCTCGCTGGATCGATGGCCAGATAGCCTGCTAGCACCAGCCGCAATAAGCCGCGTGAAGCGATGAACTGATCACGGGCCTGACGCGGTCGATAGCAGCAAGCTCGGGCATATTCCTCAGCGGTGAGTAGTTCGCGCAACCGAGCCAATTCCACCTCGCTGCGTGCTAGCGAGATGGTCCAGAGATGGACTTCATCCTTGCCCAGCGACCAGGAAGGCTGGCCCATCGCGAGGCCTCGAACTCCCGCGAGTCGGGGCAACGGATGGACTCCACTACCACTCCGTTGCTCCACGTCTCACCTCTTAATTATCGCTTATTCAGTTCCAGCTTCAAGGTCTTGCACAAAAAAGCGTACTCATCGGCCAGTTCCTCGATGAGTTTGGCGGTCGGTTTGCCCGCGCCGTGTCCCGCCTTGGTCTCGATGCGGATCAACACCGGATTAGGGCCGGATTGGCACTCCTGCAAACGGGCGGCGAATTTGAAGCTATGTCCGGGAACCACGCGATCATCGGTGTCGGCAGTGGTGACCAAAGTCGGCGGATAAGCCGTTCCCGGTTTCAGGTTATGATACGGCGAATAAGCATACAGCGCCTTGAACTCTTCGGGGTTGTCGGCGCTACCATAGTCGTCGGTCCAGTAGCGACCGGCGGTGAACTTGTGGAAGCGGAGCATATCCATGACGCCGACTGCTGGCAAGCAGGCTCCGAACAGATCCGGGCGCTGGATCATGCATGCCCCGACCAGCAGCCCGCCATTGCTGCCGCCCTTGATGGCCAGTTTACTCGGCGAAGTGTACTTCTTGTCGATAAGATATTCGGCGGCAGCGATGAAGTCGTCGAAGACATTTTGTTTGTTCAGTTTGGTGCCGGCCTTGTGCCAGTCTTTGCCGTACTCCCCGCCACCACGCAAGTTGGCCTGAGCGTAGATGCCGCCCATCTCCAGCCAGATGATCCGCGCCACGGAGAAACTCGGCGGCAGCGAGATATTGAACCCGCCGTAGCCATACAGGATCGTCGGATTCGTGCCGTCCAACTTCACGTCCTTGCGCCGGGTGATGAACATCGGAACCTGCGTGCCGTCCTTGCTTTTGTAGAAGACCTGTTCGACGACATAATCCTCGGGGTTAAACTTCACTTTCGAGGTGCGGTATAGGCTGCTCTTGCCTGTAGCCAGGTTGTAGCGATAGATGCTCGGCGGCGTGGCAAAGCTTTGGAAGGTGTAGAACGTTTCGTGATCGATGCGTCGTCCGCCAAAGCCGCTAGCCGTGCCGATCCCGGGGAACTCCACATCGCGGACAAACTCGCCGGTCGGCGTGTACATCTTCACCACCGTCTTGGCATCTTTGAGGTAGGTGCAGACGAACAGATTGCCGACCAGACTGACGCTCTGCAGCGTCTCCTTGGCTTCGGGGATAATCTCCTTCCAGTTCTGCTTGTCCGGCTTGCGCAGGTCAATGGCTATGACTCGTCCCAGCGGTGCGTTCAAGTCGGTCTTGAAGTAAAAGAGCGGTCCGTCGTTGTCGATGAGCGAGTACTCGTTCTCCATATTGGCGATCAACTCGACGGGCAACCCGTAGGGTTCTTCGAGATCCTTGTAAACGACGCGATTGCGACGATCGGTGCCCTCGCGGATGCTAATCACCAGATAGCGGCCATCCTCGGTGACCCCGGCATTGAATCCCCACTTGGGATGATCGGGTCGATGATAGACGAGTACATCGTCACTTTGGGACGTCCCTACCCGATGATAGTAGACCTTCTGGTTGAGGTTCAGAGAGGTGAACGCTCCTTCTTTGGGTTCATCGAACCGCGAGTAGAAGAAGCCTTTGGAATCCTTGGTCCACGAGGCACCGCTGAACTTGACCCATTTGATGCGATCTTCGCGTAATTTGCCGGTGTCGATGTCCATCAGATACCAAGTGTTCCAGTCCGAGCCGGACTCCGCCACACTGTAGGCCAGTAGTTTGCCATCCGGGCTGACCGCCAGGCCTGACAGGGCCACGGTGCCGTCCGCCGACAGTTTGTTGGGATCGAGGAGGACACGCGGCTCGCCGTCCAGCGATTCTCCCGTGGTGTACAGCACCGCTTGATTCTGCAACCCATCGTTGCGCGTGTAGAAGTACCGTCCTCCCTCCTTAAACGGCACGGAGTAGCGTTCGTAGTTCCAGAGTTCAGTGATGCGCTTTCGTAAAGCTTCCCGCTGCGGGATCTGTTCCAGATAGCTGAAGGTCAACTTGTTCTGGCTTTCCACCCAATCGGCGACGTCTTTGGATTGGCGAACATCGGCTTCCAGCCAACGGTAGGGATCGGCTACCTTAGTCCCATGGTAATCGTCTACTTGATCGACCTTTTTTGTCGCTGGATACTTCATAGGACTCTCTGCGCCAACGAGGATGCCCATTCCCAGCAGCGAGACGACTACGAGACAGGTCAGAATCCTTAGCATAAGCTTGGTCTCCGGCAGCGTGACGAACGCTAGTATGAGGTTTCTCTCAGTATATACGCCACCGCCCAACTCGGAGTGTCTGCGTGACCAACTGTCGCCGTTTCTCCTCGTCCAGCCCGGTTGGTTGCTGCTCGCCATGGCTCGAGCCTCCGCTGGTGCTAAAAGCGCACGTTCGTTGCCGCGAAACGTTTCCGGCACCTGCCGCGTCTTGCGCGCTACGAAATTAACGGGGGGCTTAATTCGTTTCTTTCGTACTGTCCACCATCTCAGCGGGACTTAATTCGTTTATTTCGTACCTCCCACAACCTCGATGACTTGTAGGCAACGCTGCACGTCGAGCCGGCCAGCCCGTAACGTTGGTTTCACGTCATACGACTGAGGAGATTCCAACGAGGAATTGCCGCAAGAGTATGAAATGTAACAACCTGCAGCTGATTTACCGCAGGTTGCTTCGGATTGCTCTAGGGTGAGTGAGGGGACTCGAACCCCCGACATCCAGAGCCACAATCTGGCGCTCTAACCAACTGAGCTACACCCACCGTGTGATAACAATCATAGCTGGTTTTGCCACGTCGGCAAGCGGTGTTGTCGCGGCTCATTTGGGTCGAACCCGCCAGCGTTCCACCTCCTGAAACCAGGGCAGCGGATTGCTTGCGCCATCGAAATCCATACGGCGGCCATCGTAGGCATACAGCGGATCTAGTTGCCACAACGGAATCGTCGGCATGTCGCGTTCGAGCCATTTGCGGTGGATCTGGTGAGCATCCTTGCGCACTTCAACGAAGCTACGACGCGACAAGGTGGCTTGAACATCGGTGACCAGTGAACCGGTGAAGCCTAGATAATTGTCCCGACCATTGCGGCCATGGGGGCCAAGCAGTGGATACAACCATAACGTCTCGTCGAGAAAGTCGTAGGGATAGTAGGCCAACTCGTAGTTCTGCGTCTCTTCGACCTCTGTGCGGAGTTGATGCGGAGAGCGGGCTTCGGCTTTCAAAGTGATACCTGGCAGGGCAGTCATCGCCTGCCGACAGAGCGATTCCATCGCCGCTTCCAGATCGGGATCGCCACTGGGGTACTTGATGGTCAAGGTCAGTGACTTGGTGCGCAGCTTTTGTAAGCCCTGTTCGGCTCGGGCTCGGGCTAGCCCTGGATCGTAGGCGTCCAAGCTATCCGGAATGGTTCGGCTGACTAACTCGGGATCGCAGGCCCAAGATCCAGCGGGGTACGGTCCATTCAAGGCTTTGTGAACTTGTGCGCCCAGTCCCTTGCGAAAATGCTCGTTGAGCAGTTGTTCGCGCGGAATGGCCCGAGCGAGAGCAATGCGAATGTCCGGCTCGGCCAACGCCACTTGGCGATGGTTCACCGCCAAAAACCATACTCGACGGTTGGGCAATGGCGGCGTCGAAAGCGAAGTGACGATCTGTCCGTTGGCCCGTAGTTGCTCCACCTGCTCGGCTCGAAGGTCCAGGGCCACTTGAAGGTTTCCCTGACGTAAGTCGGCCACGGGGTCACTCACAGCGAAGAAGCGAATTTCGCGAATGCGCGGAGTATCGCGCTTCTCTTCCCGGATGCCATAATGGTCGTTGGCCCGAAACGAGGCATAGGTACGCTGTCCATCGGACTTTTGCCCGGCATAGACGAACGGCCCGCTGCCTAGGGGCGACTCGGCGAAGGCTTGGGTCGTTGGATCGGGATTGCGTGGCAGAATCTTGAACGACAACGCTCCTAATGGATCGAGCAGTCCCTGGCGGAGACGGAGACGAATTCGGCCATCGAGGCCGGCATCAAGGCGATTTTCCAGCAATTCTCCCCAGGCAGGATTCCGCTCCGACAGGCGCGTCTCGTCTCGCAATAGCCGCAGGGTGGCGCGAAGATCGTCGGCCCGCAACGGAGAACCGTTGGACCAGCGAGCCTGTCGCGGTAACTGAAACTGCCGACCACGGGGAATCACCTCGGGAGCCGCTGCTGCCAGCGCGGGACGATATGATAACAGCCCCTCACTCATGACCGTTGGAGCCACCAAACTCTCGAAGAGTAACTCGACAGCACGCAGCTCGGCGTCGGTACAAGCCCAACTCGGCGACAGGAAACGCGGTAGTTCTCGCATGCCGACATTTAAGATCTGATATTCGCGATCCACCTGAATCCGTTCATTGCGGAGATTGGGCAGGGCTGGCCAGATCTGCTCCGCCGCCTTGAACAACTCGACAGCTCGATCCGGTTGGGTCGCCTTGAGACTCATTGCTTGATCGAACAGTGATTTGGCCTCAGCGATCAAACTGGAACGGATGGGCGCACCGACGTTGCTTCCGGGAAACTGTTCTTCAATGAACGCTAAATGAGCGCGGGCTTGTTCTGGGCGTTCCCGAGCATAGTTGGAATCTTTTAATGCTCGAGCCAGCAGGTCGGTCAGGGATCGAGCGATCTGTTTGCGGTCGGCTTGTCGGGAGTAGGTGTCGACCAAACGTTTCATCTCGGTGAAAGCGGTATCCCAGGAACGAGCCTCGGCCAGTTGCTCGACGCGCTGGAGTTGCACTGCCAAGCGTGCGGAATCGAGTTGGTGGCCGATTTCCTCCCAGCCGGCTCCGCGACGAACTCCTCGATCCCTCGCAGAGCGATGGAAACTCACCACTGCTGACAGTGCTTGCTCAGCGTACGTCAGCTGATCAAACCGGTTCAGATACGTTGGATGCGAGGGATCGACCTCGGCAAATTTAGCAGCGAGGAACGACTGCACCTCATCGGCGGCCACCTGCTCGAACCATCGGATCGAAGTGATGTGACTGGGCGGAATCTTGTCGATCCGTAATGATTTGCCCGTGTCGCGGTCCAGCACGTTGAGCGTCAAGACGTCGGTATGCTTATCAATCTCGGGGATGTACTCCGCAAGTGGACTTACCCAGAGAACACGATTGGGCACTCGTCCGCCTTCCACGGTCGAGCCGAACCCTTTCACATGGATCAGGTCGTGTGGGATCGATAGATCGTGAAACAGTGCTTTCAAGCGGGGATGCGTTGCCTGCTTGGCAGCCACAGACAGATCTGCTGAGGCGACAGTAGTCGGCTTGTCGATCTCTTCGTCCAGACGACGAATGTCGCTTTTACCGCTACGGTCGTCTTCTTCCTCGACTCGTTTCTTCTGGAGTTTGGAAGCCGTTTTGTTTTCTTCTGTGTCTTCTTCCTCGGTGCGCTTCTGGGACGACTTGGCCTGGCCTTTCTGGCTCCGCTCGTCGTCTTCCTCCTCGACGCGCTTCTTTTTTGCCTTCTCCTGAATGAAGCCAGCCTCGAGCATTAGCGACGCCGAAAACAGAAGTAATGTTCCCGAGAAGATGAACTGGAGCAGGTACAGCTTGCGAGGACGTAGCATGATTGATCGATTGCTCCGACACAAAAGGAGAGGACAGTATCACCATACCACGAGATCAAAAACAGGCAAAGGCAAAGCGGATCCGACATGGAGCGAAAGCCTGCCTGGCGACTGGTTTGCAGAAGTCGCGCCTTGGCTCCCCTCGTCTTACTAGTAGCAAGAAAGACTCGTTAATCTTCCTTGGAAGAGAAAGAACTGGACGTTACGCTCAACAAAGGGGGACGCCGTATCCTGGAAAACCTCCTTCTTGGATCGATACTTTTCTGGGATCTCTGTGTTGAACTTAAAACACAGCTCCTTGCTGTTCACCTAGACCTGTTACACCGGAAGGAGTGCTGAGCAGATGCGTGGAATCACACGCCTTCGCAAGCTGGGTGGTCTCGCTCTGGCCGCCACTATCTTTCTACTAACCGGCGATCCCACTGTCGCCTTCGGTCAGAAAGCTACCGATACGCCGAACTATCACGCCGACCCTAGCTTGAAGCTGTCGCAGGTAAAACCGACTTTGCCGGCTGGACAGAAATTGACGGCCAGTCAGCTTGCTAGCCACCTTGACAAGTTGATCCTTGCTCGACTACAGGCCGAGCAGGTCGATCCCTCGCCGCGCTGTAGTGACGAGGAGTTTCTCCGCCGCGTTTATCTCGACATAACCGGCAAGATCCCGACCAGTGAAAAGGCCGTTGCTTTCCTTGACAGCAAGGAACCCAACAAGCGGGCCAAGCTCATCGACGAGTTGTTGGAGAGCAAGGACTACGGCCGACACATGGCGGACATTTGGCAAGCGCTGTTGCTGCCGCGCGACTCCGACAATCGTCGGCTCATGACCTACTATCCCCATCTGGTTAGTTGGTTGGACGAGAAGTTCAACAAGAACGTGCCCTGGAACGTCATGACCCGCGAGTTTCTCACGGCCAGCGGCGACGTCGACAAGAATGGTCCAGTGATTTACTGGCTAGCCCAGAACACTCCTGACAAGGTTACCGACAATGTTAGCCGCATGTTCCTAGGCATTCAGTTACAGTGCGCTCAGTGCCACAATCACCCCTTCACGGACTGGAAGCAAGATGAATACTGGGGCATGGCGGCGTTCTTCCTGAACGTGCGACCGACAGGTAATCCCAAGGCAGCGGCCAAGAATAACGAGACAGTCGGCGTCGCCGAGTCACCCAAAGCCAAACGAGGCAAACGCAACAATCTGCCCGAGTCGGCCAAGATTCTGCCGCCCCGATTCCTTCAGGGAGAACAGGCGAAGTTGCGTCCGACTGACGCGCGGCGTCCGGCTCTGGCGGAGTGGATGATTAGCCCTAAGAATCCGTTCTTCGGCAAAGCGATGGTCAATCGTCTCTGGGGGCAGTTCTTCGGACGCGGCATCGTCAACCCCGTGGACGACATGCACGCTGCCAATCCTCCTTCCCATCCAGAGTTGCTCGCCGATTTGGAGCAGCAGTTCATCGCTAATGGCTACGACGTGAAGTATCTCATCCGAGCCATCTGCAACAGCGAAACCTACCAGCGCTCGAGCAAACCACATGGCTCGAACGCCGACGTCGGGCCAGAACTATTTGCACGCATGGCGATCAAGCCGCTCACTCCGGAGCAGCTGTACGACGCCCTGACCCAACTGACCGGCGACGAACGACGGCCTGGCATTCGTAATCGGGCAACGATGCGACCCGGCATCGGCGGACCACGCGAAGCCTTTGTCGCTTTCTTCTCCGCTGAAGATGGAGCCGATCCCACGGAGTATCACACTGGCATTCCGCAGGTGTTACGGCTGATGAATTCGCCACAGTTCAACAGCGGATCGCTAGCTCGCCTAGCTCGCTCAGGGTTATCCCACGAGGAGATCGTCGAGAAACTGTATCTGAGCGTGCTGTCACGGCGACCCACTGCGGAGGAAAAGGATCGTATAAGTGGCTATATGGCCCGCTCACGCGATTCGCGTGAGGCGATGGCCGGCGTTCTGTGGGCGCTGATGAACTCCAGTGAATTTGCTCTGAACCGCTAATTCGCAGATGAGACGAGGAGTTGCTCACGACTCCTCGGACTCTGCCTGCTTCAACAAGGACAAAATAGGAACCGACTCATGCAGATGCATTCTCTTTCTCGTCGTGAAGCGCTGACGCTCGCTGCTGCTGGTGTGTCGTCGCTATCGTTGTCCGGGTGGTTCAACGTGCTGGCTCACGGGGCTGCCGCTCAGGGGAACCAAACCAAGTCGTGCATCCTCTTATGGATGGATGGTGGCCCCAGTCATAAGGACACCTTCGATCTGAAGCCGGGCACGGCCAACGGTGGACCGTTCCAAGAGATCGAAACCAGCGTGCCGGGCATCAAAATTAGCGAGTACTTCCCCAAGTTCGCTCAGCTGATGCAGCATGCCGCCATTCTGCGGAGTATGTCCACTGCCGAGGGGGCACATGGCCGAGCCAAGTACAACTTGCACACCGGCTATCGTGAGGGGCAGGGCGGCGTGGTTTATCCCAGTATCGGTTCGATCGTGGCCAAGGAACTAGGCAGTGAGGCCTTTCCGCTACCCAACTTCGTCAGCATCGGCAACCGCTCCTACGGCTCGGGCTATCTCGGTACCCGCTACAATCCGTTGGTAGTCAACGATCCCAACCGCGGCGTCGAGAATCTCCGCGCCATGGTGAGCGGCTCGGCGTTCGATGACCGCGTCGATCTGCTCGAACAGATGGAACAAGCGTTTTATCGCGACTACCAGTCCGGCGCTGCCACCGCTCATCACACTACGTATCAGCGAGCCGTCACCCTGATGCGTTCCAAAGAGGCCAAAGCCTTCGACATCTCTGCCGAGCCGGCGTCGGTCAAATCGGCCTACGGCGAGACGCGCTTTGGCCAGGGGTGCTTGCTGGCGCGTCGCCTGATTGAAGCGGGAGTCAAGTTCGTCGAAGTCGGCCTAGGCGGTTGGGACACGCACCAGAACAACTTCGATCGCGTCAAGAGCTTGTCGCAGCAGGTCGACCCGGCGATGTCGGCGTTGATCCGCGATCTGCGCGAGCGTGGGCTGCTCGACTCGACATTGATTATCTGGATGGGCGAATTTGGCCGCACCCCTCGCATTAACACCCGAGGTGACAAACCGGGACGCGATCACTACCCGCGAGCCTGGAGTAGCTTGCTGATCGGCGGCGGCATCCGCGCTGGGCAAGTCGTTGGCCGTACTGACAAGGAGGGGGCGACCGTGCTGGATCGTCCGATCAGTGCGGGCGATTTCTTGGCCACCGTCTGCACCATCCTGGGCATCAATTTCAACAAGCAGTACACCACCGCTAGCAATCGTCCGATTCGCCTCGTCGACAAGGGGGCGAAGGTGGTTCGCGAGGTGCTCGGCTAGTGGTTGATGGCTGCTGAATTGTGGGGTGGCTCAGAAACCGTCTTCTCATGAGCGGAAGGCGTTAGCCCTCCGTGCTTCGTGACACCACGGAGGACTTACGTCCTCCGTTCGGAAGTGCTTTCCGCCGGTAGCCGCAGGCTTTAGCCTGCGCAAGAGTACCGGTAGCCGCAGGCTGAAGCCTGCGCAAGACCTTCAGAGGATCGCAGGCTAAGCTTGCGACTACCGGTTCGGTTTTGGTAGCCGGTTAAATCTTCCTTCGACCGATACAGCAAATTCACGGGTGTCTCGCTATTGGATCCTCCCCCTCCACCGCGGTGGCGAAGATCCAACAACGAGACACCTGTTTTGATTTCTGGCTCAGACCTTCTTCCAACCCGGGGGCAACGGAATCATCAGTTCTGGCGGACAGAACGAACGATCGAAGACCCGAGCATAGTAGATGAGTAGCCCATGCACGGCGTGATACATACCGCCGCCGTCAATCGCTGCTCCTTGAAGATCGAGAATTTGTAGACACAGAGCGCTGACGGCTTCCTGCACCCACGATTGCCGCAGTTCCTCATCGGACATCGCAAGCGCCAACCACTCCAGGATATGGCCCGTGGTGTTGATGCGCAAGTTCTTGTCTTTCTCGTCGCCTTTGCCCTGGAAAAACTTGGTGGAGAAAGTACCGTCTGGGTTTTTGTACTCCCTAGCCAAGTTGATGTACTTTTTGGTCTTGTCGGCGACATCCTGCCAGACGCCCTCAGTCCTTCCGCCACGTATCAGATGCAGGTGATACGCCCAGGTCAAACCGAACAGACGATGGGTTCCACCACAAGCCGCCGTCTCGACAGGCTGGTTCAGTTCGTAGCGAACGATGTCGTCGAAGGTGATTTTTTCGTGGTTGGGATTGGTCCACTCAGCCTTGAGACCATTGGTCGTACTCTTCGATTTGAAGTCTAGATGATCCATGTACTGAGCAATGATGATAATGGTCCAGCTCAGTTCCTGGTTCTTGAGCAAACTGGCATTAGCATGACTGAACTTGGCGAAATCGAGGAAGGTGTATTCCTTTCCTCGAATGAGGAACTTGCGATCGTGAGGCATGCTCCATTGCGCCATTTCTGCAATAAACTGATCCTGATGGCCCTGGCCTAGCCCATCCTGGGTCGAGACCACTTCCACTCCCAGCAGATTGGGACGAAAGACTAAGCCTTTTAGATTGCCGCCGTTGCAGATGTGATCGATGGCCCGAATCCGTTCATTCGTCTTCGGGTCGGTCAGCTCAATGCCTGGACCGAGGCCGAGAATGCCGTGAAAGATCGTCCAGAATCCGTTGTTGAAGGTCAACTGACGGGCACGGATGTTGTTCACCGCGGCTTCGATGCGCTCCTTGATGCCGCGCGGTACTTCCGGTAGCGGTTTCGTCGGGTCGGTGTCCGGGTTGGCGAACTCCGGAAAGGCCACAGCGTCTTTCTTGATCGCTGAGCCGGTTTCTTCTCCCTCCAGCGACAAGGGGTCGATCGGCGCACAGGACAGACCGACCGCGACCACCGCTAAGAGGGGCAGGCAGAACCATTGGCATACACGCATGATCTAGCGCCCTCTCGATGTCTGATAAGCCTCAGTTTGTGATGCTGTCCAGGTCGATTCACGGGAGTTGGGAAGCAACTCGGCAACTCGTCGCAGTGAGGAGATTTGGCTTAATCCTTGACCGATTTTTCCCCATTCCGTGGCGGAAATATAACTCAAACAGCCGATCAGCAGTGCCGGTCCCATGTTCGGAATGCGGTACAGGGTAGCGAGGCCGATCCAACCGACGACTGCGCCGCCGAGCAACAGCAGTCGCCACCATCCGCTGCGCCAGGCAAACGTCGGAAAGAAGATCTGCCAGGCGATCGTGGCGTAGGCCATCACGTTGAGCTGGGCGATGAACCAGTCGCCATCTCTGGCTCGGGCGCGGAGACTCTCCATCGTAGTGCTTAGCGGTGTGTAGAGGTTGTACCAGTGAGCCACTCCGGACCACCATTCGGCGATTTGCAACTTCGTCAGCCCCGTGGTCACGAGGATCACGGCCAGATGCACTTGAATGAGCCGAAGAGCGAGTGTGGCCGCCTCACTAGCTCGCGACGAAGAGTCGGAGGGGTGGAACCACCGCCAGCCGACGATCCAGTCGCCTGAGCCGAGTACTCGCTGCAGCGGATTCCAGCCGCGCCGCCACTGACCCAATAGTAGATAACCCACTGCCAGGTACAACGTCAGCATCAGCAACAGCGGATCGGCCTCCATGTCGAAGACAGGCGAGGCGGTAAACGATACGACGATCAGCCACGCTGCGATTGCCGTGAGTCGGGCTGCCACGCCTAGCGTGAACAATACCAGTACTGCGATGGATCCCCAGTAGAACGCTAGCAAGGCGGCTGGATTGGCCCCAATGGGATATAAAAGAGACCAACTATCTCTGGTAATTGGTTTGGGAATCGTCTGTTGGTTCAGCTTGGCGGCTTGTACGAAAGCTTGCCGATCGAACCATCCTTGCAGGCCAAACAAAGCATCGACTTGTCCGGCCAAGGGTAGCAGCCAAGCCAGCAACAGAAGACCGGTCAGAAAGCGGATCAGGTGCAAGCCAAACGGATCGCTCGGTGCGAACCAGAACCGCGACCATCCCGAAAAGAAACCGGCCTGTTCCTCGGCAGCCTCCGGGTGAGTCGTCGGGGGTTTCATGGCGTCAGTCTCCCATACGAACTGCGAATCTCAGTCGTGTCTAGTTGGAGTTCCCTCTCCTGAAGGATTTGTGGGTCGACGGGCATGCGGTGATAGCGATCGACGTCGGCACTTTCAGCACCATGTGCCCGACACAGATAGCGTACTAACGAACGCAAGACGATCAGCGACCAGGAAGAGGGGCGGAACGTCGGTCGATCTCGTGGAATGTCATTCTCGTCCATTTCCACTAACACATTGGTCCGATCTAGTTGGTTCCAATCCCAGACGGTAATCGTCGGAGCCACTGCGCCAGGAGCAGCGACTTTTTCAGTCATGCTCGGTCGAACTGTTTCATCCTCAGTTAGCCAGTTTACCAAGGCTGTCTGTCGATTCTGCACTGCGGCTGAGGCTTGTGGGTCCGGAAAACGCAGAGATTTCACGGAAATTCCATTCTTGTCGTACAGTTCGATCTTCAAGTACGCTTCGGGACCGCCCGGACGGTTACTCCGAAAATGTGAGGTGTGCGATTGTTTGATCGCTCGTAGATACGCCGCTGGACCTTTCTCCAGGACCATGCTAACCAGATGAGGCGGAGGTACCGGTTCAACCACCGGATTGCCGTCTCGATCACGTCCTGGCCAAGGACCACTTGGCGCAGACATGGCATTAAGGACCACACTGCCCAGATGGAACACGACCAGTAAACTTCCCACGAGCACCACCCAGCGTGGGAGGGGAGGCTGAACGACGCGAGGCTTTGGTGAAGTCATTGTGCGAGAATCTCGACAGAAGAACTCACGGTCGAGCGAGTCTCAACTCGTCTCTACAGCGAGGATACCAGTTCTTTGGAATTCCGTCCCACAATCCCCGCAAACTTCCTGAATTCTCTTGCTTGCCGAGTCACTGTATTCGCCAGAAGTGAAAAAGTTTCTCAAACCGTTGACGGTTTCAGCGGCCTCCAAGGAGTAATCCCACCAGCACCAACAGCGATAGCACTCCTAAAGCGATCGCAACGGCCGCGGCAACGGCCAAACCAAGTGGTCGCTCTTCGCGGGATCGGGTCCGCACGATGATAGGTGTTGCAGAAAAAAGATCTGAAATATCTTCTATTGAGGTCTCGTTGGTGGGCGGTGAGGTGAACAAATCTACTTCGGACGAACCGGGCTTTTCGGTTGGCTCTGCCTGAGGCGTCTGTTTGAGCGGAGAAGGGGTAGAAGTAACTTGAGGACAATACGGCTTCAATGCCTTGATCAGTTCGTCAGGATTGGCAAAACGAGCTTCGGGTTTTTTGGCCATCAACCGATCTAGGATCGCGACAACGTCGGCAGGCACATCGGAGCGAAACTCGGACAGTGGGCGCGGGCGTTCCGTGGCATGACGGATGATCTTGTCCATCGCGTTGCCGCCTGGAAAGGGAACCTGACCGGTTAGCAAGAAATAGAAAGTACACCCGAGGCTATACAGATCGCTGCGAATGTCGGCAGCGTGTAGGTCGCGCGATTGCTCGGGCGAAAGGTAATCTGGAGTGCCCATGACGCTGTTGTCGCGGGTGAGGATCGTCGCCGACCCAGGCGACGCCGAGGCTCCCACGGGAGCGGCAATTCGCGCCAACCCAAAATCGCTGACTTTGACCACGCCGGGCTCACTGACCGTCCCTCGTGCTTGGATCAGGATATTAGCGGGTTTAATATCCCGATGCACCATGCCCAAGCGATGAGCGAAATCTAACCCTTGGGCGGCCTGCCGGATGTAGTCGCAGGCCAGTCCCACTTTCAACGGTCCATTCAGGCGAACCAACTGATCGAGATTCGGACCATCCACAAATTCTAGCACGAGAAAATGGCGGCCATCCACGATGTTGGCATCATAAGCCGTCACGATGTTGGGATGAACCAGTGCGGCGACGGCACGAATTTCGTGCAAGAACAACTGGATTGCCCGCTCTGTAGTCAACACCGTGTTGGCCAGAACCTTCAGCGCCACGAGACGCTTCATGCTGCAGTGTTCCGCCTTATACACCTTCCCCATGCCGCCTTTGCCCAGCGCGTCGAGGATGCGATAGGAGCCGAGAAAATAACCATCTTCCTTACCTGCCAGCAACCGCTCTGTCTGATAACGAGTGATGATCGCGCGTTCGACCAGCAAGCGAGCAAACGGTTTAGCGCGTTGTATCTCGGGATGCAGCTCCTTGACAGTGCGTAACATGTCTGGACTGAGCAATCCACTATTGCTCAACACTATCAAGAACGAGGTTCGATCCATCTCGGGTGTGGGCGGCATTGGTCATTCGCCAAGTTGCGAGTCGGCGAAGTTCTCCTCGACAACAGCGTTTAGGAGTCGGATTGATCCTATAGTAGCATGCCCACCGGTGGAAATGGCCAGCAAAAAGCTCTTTATTCTTGAACACGTCGACCCATGTTCACATTGAGCCAGGCACGGAGTTGCTGACCCGCCGGGCTGTGTATGGGTGGACGGCAAACACGGTAGATGACGATCTCCGACTTGCGATCAAGCGGCTGACGATACACTTCTTTACCGTGCTGGATCAGTTCCTTGGCCAGATCAAGCAAATACCACAAATGCGGATGTTTGTTTGATGACTCTTCCATGACAACGTAGCACACCTCGGGAATCGAGCGCGGCGCATCGCTAGGCACGAACAGTTTTCCTGAGTGGTACGAAGTCCAGGCCAGGGGATCAAACACTTCGTCTCCCGGCAGCGAGTTTTGCGCCAGCCATTGACCAGCTTGACGAAAGCCAGCTCGATTGGCATGCAACGGCGTGAGCAGTTTGGGCAAACAGATTCCCGTCAAAACTAGTAATCCGACCAGGGTGAACCAACGAGGTTGGCTACGACCTAACCAGCACACCGCAGCAGTGGCAAAGTACATGCTACCCAAAACGATCAGCAGGACGTGGCGTTCGCCGATGTATCCCGCTGCTTGAGCCAACCGCCACAGCAGCGCTAGCAGAATCAGTCCGCTCAGCATCATGATCGACGCGATGGGAACCTCAAACAGCCGACGTCGGAATACCCACATTCCCAGTAACGTAAGGGGATCAAAGACGTGGAACAGACTTTTATCGAGCGTGATGACCAACGCACGTGTTGCCCAGCCGACCCGATCGGCAGGTGTTACTCCCGGATCGATCCACCACAGCGCCAAGGGCAGCGGTGAACGAACCACCGCCGCAGGCCGAGCAGGCTGTTGCCAACCTTTCGGATCGGTAATGTTCTTAAGAGAGGCTTTCAGGGAAATTCCACCGATCAATAGCATGAAGGGGACCACGACACAGCTGCAGGCTCCGCACAACGACAGCGACTGCCCCAGCCAATTCCGTCGTCGTCGCAACAAGAGAATCAAGGTTGCCACTGGCACCACCAGTAGCCCTTCGGTGCGAGTTAGATAGGCAAGTCCTGTTGTGAATCCCGCGAGGAGGAACTGGCGGTAGGAGCCATTTTCTATCGCTCGATGGACCAGATATAGCGATGTCGTCACCAGCAGTAAAAACAACGGTTCGCTCAAGCCGTCGGCCATCAAGCGGCCTGAGGAAGGCAGAACCTGAAAGAGCAAAGCGGTCCAGAATCCCACGCGGTTTCCGAACAGTGCTTTGCCCAAATAGTACATGGGAATGACCAGCAGAAGGCTAGCCAGCGAGGCAGCGAGTTGAGCGCTGAGTTGCATGGCATACGGCAGGTCGGAGAGGATCGCTCGCACCGGTCCGGCGAGGGCATAGATCAGGAATCCATATCCGGGGTGTTGCGTCTCACTGGTGATGACCTGATGCCAAGGTTCGTGGCCGAGTCTCCAAGCATAGCGAATGTAGGCGATGCTATCGCGACTGGTCACTTCTGTCGTAACGAGATGCCAGACCCGCAAAGCCAATGCCAGGACGAGCAGGACAAGTAGGCATCGTCGATCCGACCAATTCGAGATCAGGTACGGGGCTTTCCCCTCCGATGATCGCTGCTCCTCCATGAGCTTTCCCCCTCTGACTGGAAACAAGACGATCCTATGCTGGATCTCTTTGTCCGGTCAAGGTCGGAACCGCCTTCCGGTTCGTGTGGCATCGTTTTCAGCCGTTCGTTAGGATGAATACTCGGAGTAGCTTCCCAGATGACACGCCCGAATAGTGTTCAGCTTTTCTCCGGAGATGGTGACGATGGGCAAACTAAAGTGTCGTGTATGGTGTCTCAGTCTACTCGTTCTTGGAACGGTGTTTCTCGCGGGCGCTGCTTCGGAGGAAAGCCTCGGCTCGGAAGAGACTTCTCTTCGCAAACAGGCCCTGGCCCTGAACGAGGTGACTGGCACGGAACCGATGAGTGGAGAGTTAAAGCGTCTCCTGAGCAATCCTGCGGCGACCAAGAAACTTTTGGCCGTTGCGGCGAAGATGGTTAAAGAGGAACCGCAGCCATTCAATCGCAACGCCACTCTCTTGTTGGCAATGGCCGCTGAGAATGCCCGAGAAGTGGATATCGGAGCTACTTTTTATCGATTGAATGCCAAGCAGTCTCTGGCTCTGTTCTCCGAGCGTGGTATAGCTCAGGCCTACGTTGGTTTGATCGAACTGTACGCCAACAACCAACGCTACGCAGACAGTGAAAAGGTTTGCCGTGAGTTTCTCTCCATCGAGGGCGAAGAGGACGAGGCGATTGATCGGCTCAAGCCATTGGTTATGCGGCGGATGATTTTGGCCGTCGCCAAGCAAGGAGCTTCCGAACGCGCCCTGCGTATGGTCGATCAACTCATCAAGGTCGATCCGCGCAACTTCTTGCACCGTGCCTTGCGAGCGCAGGTGCTTCGCGAGGCGGAGAATTACGACGAGGCGGCGAAAGTTTATCTGGACGTTATTGATCGCATCGAACGCGACAAACGCTTTGAGCAAGAAGAAAAACAAGAGTACATCGATGAGTACCGCTACTCGCTGGCAGGGATCTACATTGATGCGGGCAATATCGATAAAGCCGCCGAGCAGTTGAAAATACTGCTCGATCGAGAGCCGAATAATCCGTTGTACAACAATGACCTGGGCTACATCTGGGCGGACAAAGGCATCCATCTGGAGCAAGCCGAGAAACTCATTCGTCGAGCCATCGAGGAAGATCAGAAGATCCGCAAGCGTGCTAATGCCGAGGAGATGGAAAACGCGGCCTATCTCGATAGTCTCGGCTGGGTGTTGTTCAAGCAGGGCAAAGTTAAGGAGGCCAAGCCGCATCTGCTCGCTGCTGTCAAGCTCAAAGAAGGGCAGAGCATCGAGATTTACGATCATCTCGCCGATGTGCATCTGGCCCTGAATGAGAAGGACGAGGCCATTGCTGTTCTCAAAAAGGGACTGGAGATTGCCGGTTCGACCAAGCGGGACTTGAAGCGGAAAATCGAGGTCGAGAAGAAACTCAAGGAGTTGGAAGGCAAGTAGCCCACTCCTCGACGAGACGGGCGGGGCGCGGTTCATATCCTGAACTGCACTCCGCCCGTGTTCGTTTGTGGAGAACTCCAGCAATGACAACTCTGGCACAGCGCCTGGCAAGCTACTCAACTTCGTTGCGTTATGAAGATCTGCCTGCCATCGTGGTTCACGAAGTAAAACGACGATTCATCGATTCCATTGCCACTGCTGTTGGCGCACTCGATTCGGACGCAGCCACCATTGCCCGCCGCTGTGCCGCGAAATTCCAAGGACAGCCTGCTATCTCAATGTTGGGCGGCGGCACTTCCACGCTGGAATGGGCCACCTTTGTCAATGGCTTGTTGATCCGCTACCTGGACTACAACGATACCTACCTTTCTTTGGAGCCAGCCCATCCTAGCGACAACCTTGCCGCGGTCCTGTCGGTCGGCGAACTGGTCGGCGCTCCGGGAACCGCTCTCATCACGGCCTCGGCCTTGGCCTACGAAATTCAGTGCCGACTATGCGATGCCGCCAGTCTGCGCAAACATGGAGTCGATCACGTTACCTATGGCGCGCTGTCGTCCTGTGCCGCTGCGTGCAAACTGCTGGGACATGATGTGACGCAAACGACCCACGCCTTGGGTATCGCTGGGGTGTGCAACGTGGCTTTGCGACAAACTCGCTCGGGGGAATTGAGTATGTGGAAAGGCTGTGCCTTCGCCAATGCGGCGAGAAACGGCGTGTTCGCCGCCTTGCTCGCGGGAGAAGGCCTGACGGGGCCGGCCCCAATTTTCGAGGGCGACTTGGGATTTTTCAAACTCGTCAGTCGCATGGAGTTTGATTTACCCGTTTTAGGAGGGAAAAACACTCCCTTCATGATCAACCAGACTTACATTAAGTTCTGGCCCGCGGAGTACCATTCCCAGAGTGCCATCGACGCGGCTTTGAAGCTGCGTACCAAGATCGGCAACGTGTTGCAGGACGTCAAGTCTATCGACATCCACACGTTCGAGGCGTCGTACAATATCATCGGCAAGTATCCGGAGGCCTGGGCACCGCGCACTCGTGAAACTGCCGATCACAGTCTGCCTTACTGCGCGGCAGTAGCTCTGCTCGATGGTGATGTCACCCTGAAACAATTTGATCCGCAACGATTCACCTCGCCCGACATCGTGAACCTTACTTCCCGAGTGAAGGTGCATCTGGACGACTCTCTTTCCACACGGTATCCGCATGGCATTCCCAACCGAATCACGGTCACATTGAACGACGGACAACAATTGGTCGAGGAAGTGGAATTCCCTCGAGGGCATGCTAAGAATCCGATGACCGATGAGGAAGTCGAGGCTAAACTGCGTCGCATGGTTGAGCCGAAGCTGGGCAAGTCCAAGGCCGACAAGATACTGGCAACCTGTTGGCAATTGGAGAAACTTTCTTCTCCAGCCGAGTTGGTGCAGCTGGTGGCCTGAAATCGAATCAGTGGGCAATCAAGGAGTCTGCCCGTTGGGAAAAGGAGCTGCGGGCCTCCGCCTCTGGCCTCTCTTCCCGCTAGGCAGAGGGTAGGAAAGAACACGTCCGAGCGTCTCAACTGCGTAATTCCTACCTCTATGTATCTGGTGGTTCATCGTAGCTGAATTGATTGTAGGATGGGTCAGAAACGACTCTTCCGATCAGAGGGGGGGCGTCAGGCCTCCGTGCTTCGCGAATACCCACGGAGGACTGACGTCCTCCGCTCGGAAGTGCTTCGCGCCACCCACGGAGGACTGACGTCCTTGACTGTGGAGATCGAAGACCTTTTTCACTACGATCTCACTCATCTCCCGTTGGATGGAATTGGCAACAGGATTCGACGCGAGTTCGAGGACATCACTTCGGTTGATCCGTCTTAGCCAGTTTGATGATCACCTTCTATCTATCGACCCGCGCGGGTGGACTTATGAAGCCCGCATACCTATCTTTACTTCCTGCTTTCGAACTTCACGCTGCCCGAGAAGCAGCAAGTGCCGGACCGATTTTTTGTCTACGGTCTGCTGAGTGGATGAATTGTCACAAGGAGAGTAACAAGGTAATGAAGACCCTCGGTAAATTCGTGGTCTCACTCGCGCTGTTGTTGCTGGCCGCGCTGCCAGTATTCGCGAGTGAAGCCGATCTTGCTATTCCTGATCTACATGCTGGTAAGTTCACGATCTTTGGGGTGGAGATCACAGCTTGGTGGTTGCTGTTCTGGGGGGCGTTGGTGATCTGTGGCACCTTGGGGATCAGCCTCTATCTCAGATACCAAATCGCTAAATTGCCGGCTCATAAATCGATGTTGGACGTCGCAGACGTCATCTTTCAAACCTGCAAAACGTATCTCTTCCAGCAAGCCAAGTTTTTGATCTTGTTGTTCCTGCTGATCGCGGCAGCCATCACCTATTATCTAGTCGGTTTCGGACATGAAGAGTATACGATGTCCGATCGGATTATGCAGGAATTGCGCCTGTATCCCACCTCCGAGAACGCGATCCCTGAGGACACGCTGAAAAAACTGGAAGGGATGATTAAGGCTAATGTGACGTTTACCAACGATGAGGGCCAGCACAACGCTCGGGAGAAATTCATTCGGGCGATGCAGGATCAACTGACCGAAGAGGAATGGTCCAAGTACGGCGAGACGATCACGAACATCGCTGCTCCTGATCCTCTGACGCCTTTGAACAAGGTGTTACTGGTGTTGCTCTTCTCGGTCGTGGGGATGGGCGGTTCTTGCTGGGTGGCGTATTACGGCATCCGAGTCAACACCTACGCCAACGCGCGCACGGCCTTTGCCGCGCTGCGGGGTGAACCGTGGCAGGTGGTCAACATCCCTCTGCGGGCGGGCATGTCGATCGGCCTGTTCCTGATCTCGCTGGAACTGGTCATGATGGTGGTGATTCTCCTCTATGTGCCGCGACAAATCGTTGGCGTCTGCTTCCTCGGGTTCGCCATCGGTGAGTCGCTCGGCGCGTCGGCTTTACGTATCGCGGGTGGTATCTTCACTAAGATCGCCGATATCGGCTCGGACCTGATGAAGATCGTCTTCAAGGTCAAAGAAGACGATCCGCGTAATCCGGGCGTGATCGCTGACTGTACTGGCGACAATGCGGGCGACTCGGTCGGCCCGACTGCTGACGGGTTCGAGACCTACGGCGTCACTGGTGTGGCTCTGATCGCCTTCATTTCGTTGGCGGTCAACAGTATTGACGTGCAGGCCAAGCTCATCGTTTGGATCTTCGCCATGCGCTTCCTGATGGACTTCATGTCGGGGGCGTCTTATTTCGTCAATCAAGCCATTTCCGAGAAGAAGTATCAGGGATTGAAGGAATTCAACTTTGAAGAGCCTTTAACTCGCTTGATCTGGATTGCTTCGATTCTCTGTATCTCCACCTCGTTCTTCATGAGTTGGCTGTTGCTCAGCGACATTCGAGTGCCCGGTGTGGACAGTGCTCAGCTTTCCGGGTTATGGTGGCAGCTGGCCGCCATCATCAGCTGTGGCACGCTTGCCGCAGTCTTGATCCCTGAGTTTACCAAGATCTTCACCAGTTCCCACTCCAAACATGTCAGTGAAATCGTCACCGCCAGCCGGGAAGGCGGTTCCTCGCTGACCATTCTGTCCGGCATTGTCGCGGGCAACTTCAGCGCCTTCTGGAAAGGCATACTGATCGCCTCCTTGATGACGATCGCCTATTTCATCAGTCAGTTCGGCCTGGATCTCATCATGAGTGTCCAGCTGACTCCGGGGGGGCCCCTGATTGGAGTAGGTTCGATCTTTGCTTTCGGGTTGGTGGCGTTTGGCTTCCTCTGCATGGGGCCTGTCACTATCGCCGTCGATAGCTACGGACCAGTGACGGACAACGCCCAGTCAGTCTTCGAGTTAGCCCAGACAGAGAGCATTCCTGGCATCAAGGAAGAGATCAAACGCGATTTCGGTTTTGAGCCGGACTTCGAGCGTGGCAAGCACTATCTGGAAGCCAACGACTCTGCCGGCAACACGTTCAAGGCGACGGCCAAGCCGGTCTTGATCGGCACCGCAGTCGTCGGAGCGACCACGATGATCTTCTCGATCATTCTGCTGTTGGGCAAAGCCGGCACGCTCAGTCTCGATCTAACCAAAGCCCCAGTGTTGCTCGGCTTCATCTGCGGTGGAGCAGTCATCTTCTGGTTCTCCGGAGCCTCCATGCAGGCTGTCGTCACCGGTGCCTATCGGGCCGTCGAGTACATTAAAAAGAACATGAATCTGGACAAGGCCGAAGCGGATACGGAAGATTCCAAAACGGTTGTCCGGATCTGCACCGAGTATGCCCAATCTGGGATGTGGAACATCTTCATCGCGCTGATGATGATGACCTTGGCGTTCGCCTTCTTTGACCCCAACTTCTTCGTGGCCTATCTGATTTCGATCGCCATCTTTGGTCTGTTCCAGGCGATCTACATGGCCAATGCCGGCGGAGCTTGGGATAACGCCAAGAAGCTCGTCGAAGTGGATCTGCGGGAGAAGAACACGCCGGTTCATGAGGCGACCGTGGTCGGCGACACCGTCGGCGATCCGTTCAAGGACACGACCTCGGTAGCGCTCAACCCGATCATCAAATTCTCGACACTGTTTGGCCTGCTGGCCGTCGAAATTGCTGTCGAGGTGAAGAACGCTCGTGCTACCGACTATACTCCGTTTGTTGGAGTGGCTCTTTTGGTGATCGGTTTGTACTTCGTCTGGCGTTCCTTCTACGCGATGCGAATTCCGGAGAAAATCAAGTAACTTCCCTCCAGCCGAGCCGCGCTGACGAAGTAACTCGTAGCGCGGCTGCGGCGTTTTCAACTTGCTCTTGCCCCAAACATCGCCAACCAGCTATTCTTCGTGGTTGATACTTTCGAGGAATGGAGTCCCCGAATGAACCCGCACCCGGAACACATGGATCGTGGTCTGCTTGATGAGGCGTTGTTTATTGAAGACACGCCGGACGAAGACCCGCTCTCGACTCTCGCCAATCACGCGATTCAGGCCGTTCCCAATCCCCCTCGCACTATGGTTCGCGATGGGACGAACAATTATCCGCTCACTCATCTGGCTCCAGGACTTTATGAGGTCGTCTCGCCGAACGCTCACGAACCAGAGTCTTTTCGACCCATGTCCGCTGAGGAGGAGTTGCCTTCAGCGGTTCAGGTTTGTTTTCCTACTATTCCCGGTGAAAGCGAAAAAGACGATCCGGAAACTCTCCCTTCTTACCATTGGTCCGAACAAGCAGCAGAAGCTACAGCCGAAGTCACGGAAGAACTGCTTGATACCGAACCAGGTGTCGAGGACGCGACGGAAGATCTGCTCGATTCTTCTGGAACCTGCGTCGAGATCGAAGTCATTGCCGATGCGGAACCGATTCTCGAAGTCGGAGAGGAGATCGCAAATGCACAACCTATTCCCTACCTCGATACTTACGAAAACGAGGGACCGATTCCCAGCCTAGAGATAAGCGGAGCCGACCTTCCCTCTCTAGAGTTGGTCGCCAATACAGGAATGACTCTTTCTCCTGGCGAGACGGTCATTCTCACCGAGCAACGGCTTCGACTAATCGGTGAAGATCCATTTCTACTGGACATAGTGTTGCTATCTCCTCCAACCCAAGGAGTGCTATTGCGCGATGGTTTCGCTTTAGCTAGCGGCGACGTGTTTACGCAGGAGGACATCAATCACGGACGTATCAGTTATCGCCATGAAGGAGAGCCAGGCGACGATGAGTTCGTCTTTTGCACGCCTCAAGAAGAGATCCCGGCAACGCGGTTCAGCATCCACATACAGACAGCCCGACTGGCACCAGAGGTACTTACTCCGGGCCGGTTACACAACCCTGTTGAAGGCACACGGATCGCGGATTTGCTCGGCGAGGTAAAGAGCTATGAGAGTGAACTGGCTCCCGGTATGGCATTGATCGGTACCAGTGGACGCGGACAATGGGAATACTCCATCGATGGTGGAGCGAGCTGGCAACCAGTCGGCTTTGTGCAGCCAGATCATGCCCTGCTACTTGGTTCCTCGCAACTGCTGCGCTTTGTCCCTCGTCCGGGATGGTCTGGCCGAGTTCAATTGACGTTTCGCGCCTGGGATCGCAGTTGCGGAAATGTTGGATCGTACATCGATCTGGCCAATCCGCACGATGTTGGCGGTGCCAGTGCGTTCAGCGTCCAGCAACTTCAGGTGTCCGCGAGCATCCGTCCGGTGCTTCCAGCTGTGGTCGAGCCGTGGATTTCGCCAGCGAAAGTGGAAGAACTGCTGGGCGAGGCCGTCGCTATTATTCGAGCGGACGGTCCTGGCATCTGGCAGTTCTCGCTAGATGACGGTCAGTCCTGGCAGGATTTCGGCGTGGTGTTTCATGGTCGAGCTAGGCTTCTGCTGGGCAAGAATCGTGTTCGATTTCTCCCTAGCAAAGCAGCCCAAGGACGAGTTGTCCTTACTGGACGACCCTGGGATGGTTCCTCACATCCAAACGGATCGCTGGTCAATCTTTCTGGACACAAAGCTACAGGGCAAGGCACTCCTTTTGGGGAGTTGGCACAGTCTCGGACTTGGCGAATTCATCTGGACTGAAAACGTCATTATTTGGACTTACTCAGTGCCATAAAGACGTTGTCGCTCTCCAACGGGAGCTGGAAGGCATCGGCTACGCGCGTCATGTAGTGTCCTCGGCTTGTCCACCAGATCAGGTCGACTGCTTGCTCCTTGCCTAGTTGTTCAATCAACTGCTTGACGTCGGCATCGGTGATCGACGAAGGTGAAACAGCTTGCTTCCAGGCGAAAGAAAAGGCGACCCTTTCCTCGGGAGAAAAGTTGGACCAGTCTCCTGAAGCTAGTTGCTCAAATCGATCCCGAATTTGCTTGTCGGTTAGGCCCGCGACCGCGAGCAGCATTTCGCAATGTCCCATTCAGTAAAAGCAGCTGATCGAGCGGTTGATGACCCAAAAGACACTCTCGTTGAACACGCGATCTGGGTGAGCTTCCTGGGAATAAGCTCGCGTGCAGGCCATCCAGGCGTTTGTCAGTTCTGGTTGATACCCTTGGCAAACTTGCATCCATTTGAGCCGGAGATACGTCTCTCCCATTTTCCCCATTTGAGAGGCTCGTTCTTTTAATATCTCTTGAGAGGGAGTCGGAATACGGATTGAGCGTGCCTTCTGTGATTCCATACTTTTCATCAATTCAGCAAAATCGATCGGCTCCCAATCTGGACGTTCGACATAGGACAAGGTGGGCCGATCGATCGGCTTGAGACGCTTTGGAGCCATTGTCGATCGATCGGAAGGATCAGTCTGAACGTTCAAGGAAGGCAACACTGGACCAGAGACACCTAGCGAGAGAACGAGACGATCCTGAAAGTTGGCGTAGGCCAGTAACTTCACCAAGGCGACCAGTTTGGCCTCACCCAGTTGTTTTCTTAGCTGCTCTATTTCGTCATCGCTGACCGAGTAGGCTGCCAGAGTCAGAGTGCGTGCGAAACGGAGAATTCGCCGTTCGTCTTCGTTTGTGGCAGTGGGATCAGACAGCCCTGCACGACGCAAGTCATTAAGGGCTTGCATCTTAGTCCATTCGCACTGGTTGGCCACTGCCGCTGCGTAACGAACCTTTGCCGACAAACTTGCTCCCAGCGGGTTCGCCTCGCGATGCAAACGATCGAGTTCGAGCATAGCAGCAGTGGTCGCCGGCAGCGGTCCCGCCAAGGTGCGCGCCCAGTCGGGCAACGGCTTTCCTTGGTCCGGTCCTCGTAACGGTAAGCGGTTCCACACGGCGTCGGTGTCCAGTTTTTCAAACCGTGGAGCTTTGGGGAGTAGTCCGCGTTGTCGAAACCACTCCTCGGCTCGTTCAGGCCAGCGAGTTACTGGCTGATCCGTTCGCCGCAAGCCATAGCCGTGCCCACCTGTTTCCCAGACGTGCAGTTCCGCGGGCACCCCAGCCTTTTTGAGGGCTAAGTACATCAACGCGCTGGATTCGGAGGTCACTGGATCGTCATGGGCATGCACTAACAACGTTGGCGGAGTCTCCTTGGTGACGCGATATTCGTCGGCGAGCTTGGTTCGGGACTTATCTGCCAGGTAGCCTGGATAGACGAGTACCGCAAAATCGGGCCGACAACTGACGGCATCGAGTTTATCCACAGCTTCATAGGCACGCTTGTCCCAGTTCGTGGAAGCTAGCGCGGCGAGGCTTCCACCAGCTGAAAAGCCGAGTATTCCTATCTTGTTTGGGTCTATTTTCCATTCAGCGGCATGATGTCGCGTGATACTCAATGCTCGTTGTGCATCCATCAACGCCGGCAGATAGTACAAGCCAGTCTTGGGGCGAGGCACTCGGTACTTCAAGAGCACCGCCGTGATGCCGAGGGTGTTCAACCATTCACAGACCTCAGTGCCCTCTAGATCAAGTGCGAGGATGTGATAGCCACCACCAGGGCAGACGATCACACAGGTTCCCGTGTCTCGTTCCTTGGTGGGTTTGTAGATCGTGAGGGTCGGTTTGGACACGTTGCCCAGGCGAATCACCCGTCGGCCAGCAACCAGACCTTCGCCAGCCTTCGTTTGATCTTTCTCTTCACTGGTCGCGGCGATCACTCCGGGAGCAGGCCCCGGCCAAAGTTCAACAACTCGCGGTTTGTCCGCGGCGGCGACCAGCAAGGAAACGGCTAGCGTTACTGAGAGCATGTCTCAACACTCCTTGGAGAAAACTTAAGGAATGTTATCATGACCCAGTCAGGAGCGAATGGCAAGATCCCTGCGGGGGATCACGAGGTGCTTACTGTCTTTGGATCGAGTTTTTGGAAAGAGTCTGATGAACCCGATTTGCAATTTTAATGCTGGTCCTTCGATGTTGCCTGTCCCGGTGTTACAGCAAGTTCAGAGTGAGTTGCTGGACTATCAAGGGCGTGGCATGTCGATCATGGAGATGAGCCACCGCTCCAAGGAATTTGAAGCTATTAATGCATCTGCCGAGACCACCTTCAAGCGATTGCTTGGGATCGGTGACGGCTATCGAGTTCTTTTCGTTCAAGGAGGTGCTTCGACTCAGTTTGCCATGCTCCCGATGAATTTCTTGCCACCTGGCGGCAGTGCTGACTATCTTCTCACCGGGGCCTGGGCGGAGAAAGCGATCGAGGAGGCAAAGCTGTTCGGAACGGTGAACATCGCCGCTTCGACCCAAGCCGATCAGTTTCGTCGCGTCCCCCAACAGGACCAACTGCAACTCAATCCCCAGGCGGCATACGTGCATTTCACTTCCAATGAAACGATTCAGGGAATTCAGTTTCACCAGATCCCTAATATCGGAGATCGGCCCCTTGTTTGTGACATGTCGAGCGATATTCTGTCACGGCCGATTCCGGCAGAACGTTTTGCCATGATCTATGCTGGCGCACAGAAGAATCTCGGGCCCTCGGGAGTGACCGCCGTTCTGCTCCGCGAAGATTGGCTGGCCCGGGCGAACAAGAATGTGCCTACCATGTTGCGATATTCCACTCATGTGAAGAACAATTCTTTGTACAACACGCCGCCGACCTTTGGAGTCTATGTGCTAAACTTGGTGCTGAACTGGATCGAGCAACAAGGCGGACTATCCGGCATGGCAGAACGCAACGCCCGAAAAGCCAAGCTCATCTACGAAGCCATCGATCAAAGCCGAGGGTTCTATTTTGGTCATGCCTCGATTGAGTCACGTTCATTAATGAATGTTACCTTTCGGTTGCCGAACGAATCACTTGAGAAACAGTTTGTTCAGCAAGCCACAGCCGCTGGATTGATTGGCTTGGCTGGGCATCGCAGCGTCGGCGGGATTCGAGCCTCGATCTACAATGCAGTCGAGGAGTCGGCTTGCAGAACGCTGGCGAACTTCATGTCGGACTTCGCAAAGCGATATGGTTGATGCTGCTTGAACTCAGTGCAATAATCGATCTAAAAGATCCTTGAAACGGAGTTTGAATTAAAGTTGTTTGGAAAGAGGAACCGACAACCCTAATTACGGAGTCGAGTAAACATGAATTGACAGCTACTTTTCGGAGGTAGGATATGTTGCACCTACTGCGAAAGATTCGTCAATGGTTGACTACCTCCAAAAGAAGCCAAACGAATAAACCTCGACCTCCACTGTTGTTTCTACATATTCCCAAAACAGCTGGAAGTTCTGTTAATGAATTTCTGGTCAATCGATTTGCTCTGAATGATTTACATTCAATTTATCCGGCATTTACAGATGATGCGACTAAATTACTTCCTTCCGAGCCAAAAAGCTGTTATGCCGGTCATGTTCGTTATGACATTAAACGATATCTTCCAAAAAACACTCGTATATTCACTATCTTGCGGGATCCGATTGATCGCGCTCTTTCTGCCTATTTTTTCTATTTGCGAATTCCTCGCGAAGAACTGCTTCGTGGAGGTCCATATATCGCAAATATCCAAAATATGAGTTTTCCTGAATATGTGAAAACCTATCCAGATTCAGCAATTTCAACTTTTGGAAACTATCAAACGTATTACTTCAGTAGAGAGTATTCGACTGATAGACATGTTCAATGCCGTCGTGTAACCCGCTGTGATTTAGACATTGCTAAGAAACATCTATCGGAATGTATTGTTGGCTTGACCGATCATTTGCACGAGTCATTAGTTCTGCTTTGTCATGAATATGATTGGCCGTATCCGGATCGTGTCTCCGAGGCCAACAAAACCACAAATCGACCCCGCACACTTGATGCGGAATCGCAAGCCTGGTTAGAAGAGCATACAAGGCTCGACGCAGAACTGTTTTGCTTTGCTCGTGAACTGTTCCACGAACGCTGGGCTCGCTTAAATCAGCAATCCTCTGTTAGAAAAGTAGCTAGCGCACGCCGAAATTTCCGACTTACGTTCGATCAACCAATTCCTGGTTACGGCTGGCATCCTCGTGAAACTCATCAACTGGGACCATACTGTTTTCTCGAACCCCATGCTTGGTTGGAATGTCCCAGGATCCGTGGTCGACAAGTGCGAGTTGAAGTGCGCACTGTGCCCATGCTTCCTCAACAGTTAGAAAGCCCCATTTTAGTTCGGGCTAATGGAGTCGAGACGCGACTGGAACGTCACCAGAGCCCTGACGGTAGCACATACGAGGCGATTCTTCCCGCTGGAGATCAACCGACCTTTCGGCTAGAGTTTCAGGCCATCCGACCAGTTCGACCCGCAGAGGTGCTTCCAGGAAATCAAGACAAACGCTTGCTCAGTCTGGCGGTCCGTGAGGTTTTGCTTCGAACGGCGTGAGGCGATCTACCGCCAACGAGAGAGAACCTTTTCCTCTAACTAAAGTGTGCTAGGGCTTGACCGAAGCCTGTCTCCGGCTGTACAGTCTTTGACCTGTTCCCGATTCCTGATCGTCGGATATCGGGTGAGGACTGCCTGGAGATCGATTCGCATGCTCATTGCATGTTGTCGGAGCGTCATAAACTATTTCGCCCTACTTTGGTCCTTTCGCTACTTCTGGAGCAATCTGGTCAAAGCAGAACTTCAGCGGCGCTATCGGCGTTCGTTATTCGGGTTAGGTTGGTCGATGCTCCAGCCGCTGTCGATGACGCTAGTTCTCGGGGTCGTCTATCGAAAGATCTTTAATATCTCTTTTTGGGACTTCGCTCCGATGTTGTTATGTGGGCTGGCGTTCTGGAATATGTTTAGCCAGTCGATCTTTCGTGGGTGCGAGTCGTTCGTCAATTCGGAGTCGTACATTCGTCAGCAACCATTGCCGTTGGTGATGTTTCCTCTGCGCGGTGTGCTGACCACCGGGTTCCATTTTCTTATCTCTCTAGGGTTGACCCTCTTGCTCGTCTGGCCAGTCAACATGGTGTTTTATCCCTGGGCGTTATTAAGCCTGATGCCAACGTTGACCTTACTTTTCATCTTCTGCTGGTCGATCGCGATCTTGGCTAGTTTCGCCCATACCTACTTTCCCGATACGCAGCATCTCGCCGAAGTTAGTCTGCAAGCTTTGATGTTCCTCACGCCGATTATGTATCCCCCAGCGATGTTAGAGCGAAGCAATCTAGGCTGGCTGTTGCAGTACAACCCGTTGGCGATCCTCGTGGAAATGCTTCGTGGACCGATTCTACGAGGCGAAGTTCCTGAGTTGTTCACTTACGGAATCGCTGCACTGATCGCTCTGGTGCCTGCTCTTTTGGCTGGGTGGGTTGTGTCTCGATACGAGGACCAGGTGATTTTCGCGCTGTGAGGTAGAAAAAAGGAGCCATGAGCATACGACGGATTTTCCTTGACGACGTTCATCTCACGTTCCAAGCGCGGACGCGAGGCAGTATCTCGTTAAAAGACTTCGTGATGCATAAGCTGTTGCGTCGGCCTGCTCCACCGATTCCGACAGTGCAGGCGTTACGCGGCATTAGCTTTGAACTGCACGATGGCGAGCGGCTCGGCATTATCGGGCACAATGGCGCGGGGAAAAGTACGTTATTGCGGTTACTCGCCGGCGTCTATAAACCAACGCGCGGGCGGTGCGAGATTCATGGACGTATCAGTTCTTTGTTCGAGTTGCAACTCGGCTTCGAGAGCGATGCCACCGGACGTGAGAACATCCGTTATCGGGGCTACTTGCAACGCGAGACACCAAAATCGATTGAAGCCAAGCTTGAGTCGATCGCCGCTTTTACTGAACTAGGGCCGGCCTTGGACATGCCCATTCGCTATTATTCGTCGGGCATGCTAGTTCGACTGGCATTTTCTATCGCCACTAGTGTCGATCCCGAACTGTTGTTGATCGATGAAGTACTCGCAGCAGGGGACATGGCCTTTTTGGAGAAGGCTCGTCGCCGAATGCGCGAGTTGATGGATCGTGCCAGGGCTATGGTGGTCGTTAGCCATGATCTCAGCGCGATTGGCAAAATGTGTGATCGAGTCATCTGGCTGCATCAGGGCGAGATTCGTAAGATGGGCACTCCGACGGAAACAATCTCAGCCTACTCGCGGTACATGAAAGAACTTGCACAGCAACAAGCCATGATCGAAGCTGCCTGAAAAAACTACTCTCGTTGGCCAACGCTCTTTCTCGTTTCTCTCACTCAGACAGGAAGGGGGAACTCACGGATGAGACCCCACAAGTCGCGCACAACGATTCCAACAACCACCTCAGAACTCCTGTTGCTACTTCGTCGAACCCGATTGCTTACGGAAACACAGATCCAGCGGCTGATTCGAGCCTGGCCGGCCAATGATTCCCCTGAGCCGCACGTCGAGGAACTGATTCGCGCTGGGCTATTAACACGCTATCAAGGCACACAACTTCTCCAGGGGCAGATCCGCAACTTGTCTCTGGGACCGTTTCTTCTGCTCGATCAGTTAGGAGTCGGTGCTTCGGGACAAGTTTTCAAGGCCGAACATCGCTTACTTAAACGCCTGGTCGCACTAAAGGTATTTAGCGAGAAAGAATCTCTGCAAGCGCATTTTGAGATGGAAATAGTGGGTAATTTATCTCATCCTCACCTTGTTGCTGCTTATGACGCTCGGCAATTGCGTGGGCGATTCGTTCTCGTTCTCGAATACATCGAAGGCGTAGATCTGCAACGCTTCCTTCGTGAGACAGGGCCAATCTCGTGGCCGTTCGCCTTGACCATTGCCCGACAGACGGCCTCGGCACTGGCCTATCTCCATGAACATCGACTGGTGCATCGTGATGTGAAACCGGCCAATCTGCTACTGACGCATCCAACGCATCGGCCCGAGCAACCGTTGCTCAAACTGCTCGATCTCGGCTTGGTATGCCCGGCCTCCCAAGCAAGTAAGGAACGATGCGGCACACCGGATTACATGGCTCCAGAGTGTGGTACGGACGGCGCGAGGATCGATATTCGTAGTGACCTATATTCACTCGGCTGCACGTTATACGAGTTGCTCTCGGGGCGCGTTCCCTTTCCGGGAGGTGGCTGGACGGGAAAACTGCTGCGCCATCAGATCGAAGTCCCTGAGCCTCTCGCTGCGTTGCGCCCCGAGCTTCCCTCGAACGTGATCCAGGTGATCGAACGGTTGATGGCTCGTGATCCTGGGTGTCGATTTGCCAATCCTGCGGAACTACTCAAGGCGCTGGATCAACTGGACAATCCGCCTTCCTTGCCCGAGAAAGTGATTTCGGCAAGGGTCAAACCAAAACGGTTGCGGCTAGCGGTGGCGGCTCTTTGTCTGCTAGCCATTCTAATAGGGACAGGGGCCGGGAGTGTTGCCCGAACAAGTTTCGCTATGTCGATCCGTTCCTCGGAACAGGTCGAGTTGCCAAGACCTCAGCTGCCTAAGCCCGTTCGACGGCCTTGCTTGGCTTCGCAGATTGAGACGGCCAGGGATGGTAGCGTAGTCGAGATTCCATCGGGACGGCACCTTATTCCGCCAATTCATCTTCGCGGGCGAAAGCTCACTTTGCGCGGTGCCGCAGGAAGTCGACCAGTTTTGGTGCGCGCTCACCAGTCGAGTTGGGATGCATTGGTACAATCCGACCGAGCGTTGATCTTAGAGCATCTGGAACTGCAGGCGGGCGATTCCGAAACCTATCCTGCGCCACTGATCGCAGTGGACTCTGCTGAGCTTTCGTTGCGTGACTGTGTGTTGAATCAGCGTAGCACAGCCCCAGCAATTTCTTTCCGTCGTGGGGCGAAGTTGTGTCTCGATCACACCAAGATTGTTGCTCGGGAGCAAGGGGTGGCTATCGAAGCGTCTCCCAACGTTCAGCCGTCGATCCAGCTCCACTCCAGCGAGCTACTCGTTCGTGAAGCTACGGGACCTGGGGTGTTACTCTGGGCCACGGAAGGTTCGCAAATCATTCGTTTGCAGATGAAACAATCGAAAGTGCGAGCAGGGCGGATTTTAGTGGGGCGTTCTCTGTCTGCCCCAATCCAGTTTACTGCTTTGGAGAGTCAATTTATCTTTCATCAAGCCTTGGTTAGTCTCGATGACAGTCAGCTTGCCTGGCCGGACCATCTCGTCTGGAAAAGTTCCGGCAATCGCTACGAAGCGACCGGAGCTTGGCTGCGCGTCGATGGTCAACCGGGGCCAGCCTTCGATGAAGCTACCTTCGCGCAACTCTGGCGCGGTCGCCCGTAATGTGCCGAGATAATCTGGGGTATCTTGTCAGATCACTTCGATTCCGTAGTTGCGAGGGGCAATGGCGCGCTGGTATCCTGATCGACGGGGAAGCGGAGGAGTCGATCTATGCGCACGACGATTCTAGCAATCTTTCTTACTGGTCTGATTGTCGCGGTAACGACGGCTCAGCCGCCTGCGACAGGATCAATCGACAAAAAAACCCCAATTCCATCTAAAATTGGTGGCAAGACTCTCGAAGAGTGGAAGAAAGATCTGCTCAGTGAAGATGCTAGTCGCCGGGCCCAAGCAATCATGGCGATCGTCGAGTTTGGCGAAGGGGCCGCTTCCGCTGTGCAGGCGATCATCGACCGGCTCAATGACAAAGACGTCAGCCCGCGGGCACGAGCCTTATTGGCTCTGCGGGCTATGTCGATCGAAGACAAGGACGTCGAAAAAGTGGTTCGAGCAGTAGCCAATCGTTTGATACCTGCCGTCGAGAGTCAAGCGGTTATTCGTTATGAGGCAGCGCTCACACTCTATCGCTTTGTCAATGATGGTGCGCCGGCGATTCCGAATCTGATCGTGGCGACGATGGATAAAGCTTCGTGGGAAATTCGCCGCCATGCTATCTCTTTATTGTGGCGAATTAGCATAAGCACTGGAAAAGAAGACAGTCCGCCGGATGACCGCATCGTTGAGGCCTTGCTGAATTCGCTACGAATGGATCGCACCTATCAATGTCGACTGGAAACCATCCAAGGATTAGGAGCAATTGGACGGCCTGGGAACCCGGCTTTGTTGAACAAAGTGGTATCGGAACTGAATCTGTGCGCGGTGCATCCAAACAAACCTTTGGCGATCTGGGCCTACAGCGGTCTAGTCGCCATGCAGGATGGCAAGCCAGCCGAGCAGGCGTTGAACACGTTGGCCAAGTTTCTCAAAAACAGTGATCTAGAAACCCGCATTCAGGCAGCGACCGCTCTGGGAGCCTTGACTGACAAAGCTCAAAGCAAAGTGCCAATGCTGCTGGAAATGCTCAAGGATAAGGAACCTCTTGCCGTGCAGGCTGCCGCCCGTTCTCTAGGTTTGCTCGGTGACAAAAGCGACAAGGTGATCGATGCCTTACTTGAGTTAGTCAATGATCCCGAGCCAATGAATGGGGCCAGTGCAGTGGCCGCCCTGGTCAATCTAAAACAGCGAAATTCCCGAGTGATGACTCGATTAGACAAAATGTTGGAGAAAAAGGATCTGGATCGTCGCTTACGCTTCTTCATCGAAGAAGGGCTGAAAGAGTTGCGCAAACCGGAGAAAAAGGCTAGCTGACTCCAACACCCACAACAAGGAAGCGTGAGCGGAGGGGAGTCAGTTTAGTAGGCGTCGCAAAATGGTGAAGTGGAACGCAGGCTGAAGCCTGCGACTACCAGTTCGCAGTGGCAGGTAGCTGCAGCCGGAGGAGTCGGTAGCCGCAGGCTTCAGCCTGCGAAAAAGCTTCCTACGGTTGCGCTACACTCTTTATAAGTAGCGGTCTAGTGGTTCATTGCAGCTGAATTGTAGGGTGGTTCAGAAACGCCTCCTCTGAGCGGAGGGCGTTAGCCCTCCGTGTTTCGCGATACAAACGGAGGAGTTACGTCCTCTGCTCGGAAGCTCAGAAACGACTCTTTTCAGCGGAGAGTGTCAGCCCTCCGTGTGGTTTATTCGCTATTTCTTTGCTTCCAGCCAGAGGTTCATCGCTTCTGCCAGAGTCGTGAGGCTCGATGGCGCTGCTTGCACAGTTGGAGCAAGTACCTGAAACGTCTTCTCGGCTTGAAGTCGATAAGTTGCTTTTCCGGTCAATTGCCAAAGACGGAGGAGATTGCGTGCGGCCATGCTGTTGCCCGAGGGTTGGGCACCATCGTACTGATCCTTGGCTCGGGCGAAGAATTTCTCGTGGTCGTCTGAGGTATAGAAAAAACCGCCCTTTTCATCTCCGAAATGTCGGATCATAGTGTCGGTCAGCTGTTGGGCCTCCTCCAGCCAATTGCCCTTTCCCGTCACTTCATGCAACGTTAGTAAACCATGCACTAAATAAGCGTAATCCTCGAGATAACCGTTGAAACGAGCCTGCGGCTTCTCTCCCGGAACAGCAGCGTAGCTGCGCATTAAGCGGCCTTGATCGGTCTTCATCGTCTTGAGGAGAAACCGAGCAGCTTGTTCGGCGGACGCAATAGCCTGCTTATCCTCGAGGACTTGGCCTGCCCGAGCCAGTCCAGCGATCATTTGACCGTTCCATGCGGTCAACACCTTCGTGTCGAGCAACGGTCGAGGCCGTTTTTCTCGTACCTCAAACAGTTTCTGTCGCAGCGGGGCGACGCGGGCTTCGGTCTTATCGTCAAGCGGGGCCGTCAGACGCAGGATGTGGAACTTGCCTTCAAAGTTCGGTCCGTCGGCTATGCCGTAGATGCTGCTGAAAAATTTCAGATCTTCTTTATCCGTAAAAACGCGGGCTAACTCTTTTGTTGTCCAGATGTAAAACTTCCCTTCTTCGCCTTCGCTATCGGCATCGAGCGCGGAGTAAAAACCTCCTTCGGGAGAGGTCATCTCTCGTGCCAACCACTCCAAGGTTTGTGTCATCGCGCGACGATACAGCGGTTTGTTGGTGGTTCGATAGGCGTCGGCGTACAGTTCGAGCAGCTGAGCGTTGTCATAGAGCATTTTCTCGAAGTGAGGTACTGTCCAGCTGCGTTCGACCGTGTAGCGGGCGAAGCCGCCGCCGAGGTGGTCGTAGATGCCGCCTAGGGCCATCTTGTCCAAGGTAGTTTCGACCATGTTGGCCAAGTCTTTGGCTTTGGTGCGACGAGCTTCCTGTTGCAGAAAGCGGAGCACCGAAGGCATGGGGAACTTCGGTCCGCGAAACTTGCGCTCGGCATTGCCGAACCCGCCGTGAACCGGATCGTATTCCTCCTTGAGTTGTTCGACGACAGCATCAAGCAGTTTTCGATCCACTTCGACCAAAGCCTTACCCAGACTCAGTCCAGAGAGGGCGCGAGAAGTGGCCTTGGCCAGGGCATCGGCTTGCTTCTCCAGGTCGTCGCCTTGCTCCTGGTGCAGTTTGTGAATTCGCTGCAAAATGCTCTTGAATCCCATGTAGGTTCGGCCATCTGCTTCGCGGTCTTCGCGCGGCCAATAAGTGCCTCCGATGATCGGTCGTCCCTCGGCATCAAGGAACATCGACAGCGGCCAACCTCCCGATTGGCCTAGAACATTCAGAGCCGTCATGTAGATCTGATCGATGTCTGGACGTTCCTCGCGATCGACCTTGATACAAATGAAGTGGGCATTCAGGATCTTCGCCACTTCTTCATTTGCGAACGATTCTTTCTCCATGACATGGCACCAGTGACAAGCACTATAGCCAATCGAGAGAAAAACGAGCTTCTTTTCCTTTTTGGCGCGGCGAAAGGCCTCTTCGCCCCACTCCTGCCAATCCACTGGGTTGTACGCATGTTGGAGCAGATAGGGGCTGCTTGATCGAGCCAACCGGTTTGGTTTTCTCTTGGGCTTTTCTTTGGGATCAGCCGTGAGGGCCAGGGTTGGAATAGCTAGTAGCAGGAAGATGGCTCGATACATGGCAGGTGATCCTCGATGAGGTGCGAGCAAAGGAGCAGGAGGGAAGACACACGCAGAGGTACTCTTTGCCTGCTACCTCAGTAGTAGTCTTCAGGATGTAACAGGCGATGGAGTACCTCGTCCGGTGCGGGCCGATAATCTAATGGCTCCATTGTGCTGTTGCCTCGCCCCTGACTGAGACTACGCAATTTGTCGGCATAATCAAACAGATTCGCCAGCGGGACGAAGCCAACAATCTGAGCTACGTTGCTCTCGGGAGGTACCTCGAATTCATTCACTTCTCCACGTCGGGCATTGATGTCGCCGATGACCGAACCGCCATACTCCGAAGGAACCGTGACTTGCAGTCGCATCCATGGTTCCAGCAAGACGACATTGTCGCGCACTGCCTTGCGCACGGCGTCGGCCCCAGCGGCTTCAAAAGCAATCTCGTTGGACAATTGTTCGTCCATGGTGGCGCTGAGAATCGTTGCTCGAACGTTCATCATCGGATAGCCGAGTTCTCCCGAGTCTAAAGCACCACGCACGCCTCGAATGGCAGCAGCGGCCAAGGCTTCTGGAAGTGCGTCGTACTTCAGCTTCGACACCACGACAATCGGATCTTCGTTTTTCTCTTTGTCAGGTCGGTATGGCTCGACTTCGACGGTAAGTTTAGCGAACAATCCTCCGCCTGCCGCTCCGGTTGTCTTAATACACTCGCCTTCGACTTTGACAGGATGTTTGATCGTCTCACGGTAGCTGACCAAAGGCTTGCCAACGCGCACTTTCAACTTGAAATCGCGCTCCATGCGATGTTGCTTGATCTCCAGGTGCAACATTCCCATGCCGTTCATCAGCGTCTGGCCCGTATCCTTGTCCACCGACCAAGTGAAAGTGGGATCTTCTTTTTTGAGCAGATTCAGGGTGTCGATCAGCTTTTGCTTGTCGGCGCTGGATTCCGGTTCGATCGAGCGACTCACTACAGCTTGAGCAAAAGAGATTCTTTCCAACAACAAGGGGTGTTGAGTTTCACACAAGGTATCGCCTGTGATCGACTCTTTCAGTCCATGTAAAGCAACAATGTCGCCAGCATAAGCCTCGCTTAGCTCGTGGCGATCGGTCGGATCAGCCATGATATGGTACAGCTTGCCGACAATCTCCTTGGCGTTGCGACCCGGATTGATGACCTTGCTGTTGGCCTTGAGAGTGCCCGAGTAGATGCGGACGTAGTACAGCTCTCCATGAGTGTCGGCAACGATTTTGAAGACCAAGCCGCAGAACGGTTCGCGTGGATCGGGTTTACGTTTCTCGATTTTGCCTTCCTTGCGTGGATTTTGCCCCTCGACGGGAGGACGATCCAACGGACTGGGGAGATAATAGGTCACCGCGTCGAGTAGCGGCTGGATCCCGATATGCTCTCGTCCCGAGCCGGCCAGAACTGGTTGAAGGTAGCGGGACAGAGTTAGCTCACGAATGAGTTCTCGCACTGTCTGCGCAGCGATTGGTTTACCTTCGAGCAGGTCGGTAGTGAGGCGATCGCGTTCGTCTTTTTCGGTAAGAACGTCGAACAACTGTTCGCGGTAAGTTTGTGCGATGTCGAGATGATCTTCGGGAATTTCCTCTTCGTGGAGAGTTCGACCGAAATCTTCCGGATCGAAGTACAAAGCCTTCATCTCGATCAGATCAATCACGCCAGCGAAAGGCCGATCGCTGTCTTTGGAGGAGCCAGCTCCGATGGGCAACACTACGGGAACCGGTCGAGAGCCGGGCAGCCGTTTTCGGATGTCTTCAAGCGTTTTCTCGAAATTCGCACCAACAACATCCATTTTGTTGACAAAGACCAGACGCGGCACATTGTACTTGTTCGCTTGTCGCCAGACCGTTTCCGACTGAGCTTCGACGCCTTTTTGGGCATCGAACACAACGACACAACCATCGAGAACCCGAAGCGAGCGTTCGACCTCAGCGGTGAAGTCCACGTGACCTGGGGTGTCGATCAGATTGATGGTGCAGTCACGCCAGGTGAACGGAATACAGGCACTATAGATGGTAATGCCACGTTCCTGCTCTTCGGGATCGTAATCGGTCTCGGTGGTGCCTTCATCCACACCGCCAAGTTTGTGCTTGGCTCCTGAGTAGTAAAGCAGATGTTCGGTGGTAGTGGTTTTGCCGGCGTCGATGTGCGCAATGATGCCTAGGTTACGAAACTTGCTCAGATTGGGAGGCGATTTCGCGGTCATGGCATCACCAAGGAGGTCATCAGTTGAGCAGTCAGTGGATGACGAGGCGCGAAACGAAAGTAGTCAGTAGACGGTAAACGGTAGGGATGTTCCTAGCGTCTACTGACCACTGACTACTGACTACTGTAGCAGACTACCAGGCGAAGTGGGAGAAGGCTTTATTCGCCTCGGCCATCTTGATCGTGTTTTCGCGTTTGGTCATAGCTTCGCCTTCACGCCGGTAGGCAGCGAGCAACTCGTCGGCCAGACGAAGATAAGCGGGTCGTCCACTTTTGGCCCGAGCGGCACCGATGATCCAGCGGATCGCCAAACTGCGCTGACGAGTTTTATTAACCGTCATCGGTACCTGGTACGTCGCACCACCGACACGCTTGGAACGGACCTCGACGGTGGGTTTCACGTTCTCGACGGCTTGGTGGAAGATGTCGATAGGGTTGGCATCGGGGATGCGCTTCTTGATCTGGTTCATGGCGTTGTAGAAGATGCGCATCGCAGTGGCTTTTTTGCCGCCCCACATCAAACAGTTGATGAATTTACTGGCAAGTTCTGAGCCGTACACGGGGTCCGGCTTGAGCATGGTGTAGCTGGCGGTTCGTTTCTTCATCGGTGGTAGATCGTTAGTTGATCGAGGGTTCGGGTACTAGGCGGAAACAGGTATAGGGCCGCACCGAACGGACCGTTCCGTTCGGTTCGAAGAACAACTGATTGACTTGCCCACACGAGGGGCAGGGAACATTCACAGCCGCCAGGGTCCCTCCGTGTTCCTGGCACAACCCTTTTCCGGTGCAGTGAACCGTTACCGAGACGGGTTGGTGACAACCACAACAGGCGAAGCCGAGGGTGACGTTTAGTTCCATCATCACGGACGATTCTCCTTTGTCGTGATGGTATCCCAGGGTGAGGCTCGACCCTAAATCTGCCTCGCTCGATTTCCTACTTGCCAGTCCTCGACTCGTCAGGAAAATCGAGAGTCGCCAGTGGTTACTTCTGATCCTTTTTCGCTCCATATTTTGAGCGTGCTTGCTTGCGTCCCTGTACTGGCTGGGCATCGAGGACACCGCGAATGATGTGATAGCGCACCCCAGGCAAGTCGCGAACACGACCGCCGCGCACTAGTACAATCGAGTGTTCCTGGAGGTTGTGCCCTTCTCCCGGAATATAGGCGGTGACTTCGATATTATTTGAAAGCCGAACACGAGCCACCTTGCGCAGCGCTGAGTTCGGTTTCTTAGGAGTCATAATCTTGACCTGCAAACAGACGCCTTTTTTCTGTGGGCATCCTTGCATGGCCGGATGTTTTGGTTTGCTTCGCTGAGGAATTCGCGGCTGTTTGACCAGCTGGTTAATCGTCGGCATGTCTGTTATTCGATGCTCCGTCAGGGGGTCGAAAGTCGATGGTGGCCAGCAGCACGTTAGATGTGTTAACCTAGTCGCAGGGCAGTCTTTGGTCAAGGGCGCATCCAACGTTTCCTCCAGGATCGACGTAAATCAACTTGTGTTGGGGCTTCGGGGTGCGATACCTTGCCAGCAGTTCGCCCCGGAATCAGGATTTTGCCCCTATGCCTAACGCCGGTCCAGTTTGGGTGTTGCATCGGGATGGCCGGCTCTCTCCCTTCGAGCCAGCCCAGATTGCCCAGTCACTCTTCCGTGTTCTAGAATCGCTGCAACGTCCTGATAGCTTTCTCGCACACGAACTGACCGAAGGCGTCATCCATTTTTTGGCCGAGGAAGGAGCGGATGCCACAATTTCCACGACGCGGCTGGTCGAAGTCGTCACCCAGGTAGTTCGTGAGCTTGGTTTGCCCACCCTGGCTCTCGCTTACGCCGCTCACTTGCGAGCTACCCATGAGAGAACCGACGCTGAGAACCACACGCAATACAAAATCCAATTTGGATCTCCCTACTCGGAGGATTTGCTGGAGGCCATTTCCTCGGGACTGATTCAGCTCGACGAACGAGAATCCCCAGAGCATCTATGCAGCTACGTCATTGGGCCTTGTCGTGCAGAGCTACGTTTGGAGTTGGAGCAAGTCGCTCAGTTCGTTCGACATCAAATGGTGTTCGACAGTCCGGAATACCGGGACGAGTCCGCTTGGCTGGAAGCGATCGCACCAGCACTGCATGCGACCGGGCTTAGTGGGGTGGCCCACCTGAACACAGCGGTTCCACCTCCTTGGGCGAACCGTCAGGATCCGGGGCCGCTTTTCGCCGCCCTAACTGGTTCGATTGGTTTCAATTTCACGGTACACGAGACGCTGGAGCGTTGTTTAGATCAGGAGATCATCAGTTACTGGCATCTCAGCGAGCGCGACTTCCAGAACCGCACTCTGCTTGGGAGTATCGTCGACCGTGCCCGCCACGGAGAGAATATTCTCTTTTCCTTCGACCGACCTCGTCGACCAGTGATACTCAGTCCCGGGATGGATCGACACCATCCCGCTGTATTGCTCGTCGCAGGGATCTCACTGGTCGAACTGGTGAATCGTTCCGGAATGCTTGCTGACGTGGATCGATTTCTGACGCGATTGGGCAGTCTGATTCGGATGGTAGTCCAGTTAGCTATTCAGAAACGCAACTTGTTGAAGAGGCATCGACGCAGCGTCTTGGAAGGCGACAAAGGATTTTTGCTCGATCGAGCTAGATTGGTCGCGGTGCCGATGGGATTGGATGAGGTGGTTCGACGCTTTACCGGCTGGAGTATGAGTGTCGGTGGGGAGTCGCTCGCTCTGGGTCGCGCCATCCTGCAACGCATCAATGTCGTCTTAGGTGAAGAGGCGAAACGAGCCAATCTGCCTGCTTGTTTGGATGGTCCGACGACGTTTCGACTTCAGGGGGAACTCGTGGCTGGTGCAACTCCATGGGATGTTCATGCTTCGTTGAAAAGCCAGATCCTGGCCAGTAGTCCACATGGTCCCTTGGGGTTATTCGTCGGTTCCGAATCTTGTGAGCAACTCTTAGATGCTTTAGAGCTGGCCTGGAAGGAAACCGACGTCGCTACTATTCGGTTCCTCAATCGTTCGCTGCTGAATAACAACGCAGCTTGACGAAAGTTCATCCTAACGAGACCATGAGAAGCATCCCATTCTTCACTCGGCTGATCAGGATGTCTTCACATGGCGGCGACATATACTCAGACGATCGAGTTCAGCGTTTGGAAGGAGCACAAGTGTGCCTGTTGTGGTACGGTGTATCGGTATCTTTTCAAACGGACCATGCAGGGGGAGGGAAACTCTCCCGAGGCCGCGACGGCCAATGCCGAGAAGGCTGTCGAGAAAGCATTAGAGCATGAGGTCGATCAACGGCCATGTCCCGAATGCGGTCTGTATCAGCCAGACATGGTCGCCAGTCAACGTGGGCGGCGTCATTGGTGGACATTTTGGGCCGGAGTGCCCTTGGTCATTCTGACGTTCATTCTGGTACTGACCGATGTCTTTTCATTCGCGACCGCGGCTCTGTTGATGGCCGGTGTTGCGATTGCCGTCACCATTGCTCATCTGGTGATCGACTTTACCAATCCCAATGCCAATCGGATCGCGAACACGGATCTAGCCAAGCAGATGGTCGAAGACGGCGACATCTGGGTTCCCAAGAAAAAGCAGCCGAAGAATTTGACTGACGAGCCGATCGGAAATGGGATAACGACGCTCCACTATTTCTGCTATGCCATGCTTGCTGCCTCGGTCGTGGCGTTTCTGCTTCCAGTGGGAGTGCCAACACTGACCGGCATGAAACGCAACGCAGATTGGTATCCCGAAGTCGCCGGTCCGGGAGACGCTCCCTACATCTATTTCTCGGACAAAATTTCCACCGTCAAGGGACACTGGTCAGGCAACCCCATCATTACCATTCTCAATCCTCAAGAGGTCGGGAATCTGAACCTTATGGCCTCCTCAAAGATCGACACATGGGGCAACACCATCCGTATTGGCTCCAAGGAGAGCAAAACCAGCAGACCGTCGATGTGGACGCGCGTCCAGATTCCCAATGATCCCAGTCTTATCGGCAAGACCATCAAGATGAAGATCGATCTGGCGGTGCATTATCCCGCCCTGATGGGATCCAATCAATGGGAGCCGAAGAGTACTACCGTTAGCCGGAACGCGGAGATTACGTTGTCCTCCAGCGGCGCGGGCAAACTCTACTCTGCCACTTTCTGGTTGGGATTTCTGAGCGGTTCTGGACTGTTGCTCTTGGGCGGGCTGCTGCTGCCGTTCTTCGGCAATCGGTTCAAGAAGCTGGCTCACGAAACGAGCATCTTCGTCCCTGACGAACAGAAAATTCTCGAATCGACAGAACCAACTGAGGAGGCTAAGGCCGTTGACGCGGAGCAGGAAGATCGTCTGCAGCGTCGCGGAATTCGCCGTGATCGTGACTACGACGAGACTGACGACGACCGACCTCGGTCGCGATCTCGTAGAGGGGACGAGGAGGACGAGGAGGCGGACGATCGGCCCAGAATGCGCTCACGTCACCGGGATACGGAAGAAGACGAGGACGACGATTACCGCGATCGTCGTCCTCGACGATGGGACGACGACGAAGAGGAGGGCCATCTACGACGACGTCGTCGGGATGTGAATTGAAGCCGGTTGACGAGATAGAGGAACCTCCGTAGCGTGTCGAGAACATCCATCGACTCGGAGGACGTCATGATATGTGGGATTTGATCAGCGGATTGGCTCAGTGGGCACTGCCTTGGCTGCCCGGCGGTCTGTGGTGCGCTTGGTGGCTTTTCTGCGTCAACTGGAAGAAAGCGTGGGAGGTGTTAGCGGATGGCGGAGCAATCGGCGTCATTCTGCTGGTGTTTCTTAGCGCGCTGGCCTGGGCCATGATTTTTCCTGCCGAGACTCTCAATTTTTGGAAGCAACTCGCTGCCTGCGCGTCGTTAGCGTTGGTGGCGTTGTTTTGTGGCTGGCTCCAGGGGCAACTTGGCTGGACGCCGGAAGAAGTTAGCTTCGATCCACCAGAAGATCATGGCCACGGGCACGGGCACGGACACGGCCATCCTTGAAACTCGCACAATCCTATCGGGGTACGATTTCTCGAATCTCTCCACCACTTCTAGAGGATGCTACTATGTGGGTTCGCAAGTGTGATCTGGATGCTGAACTGGATGCCCCATTGCCGATTGCTAGCCGCTTTGTCTCCAATGAAGAGTTCTTACCTCCGCAACAGACTCCGGAACAAAAAGAGTACGAAGCCCGCCTGAATGAACTGAGCGAGCAAGGAGCCAAGGCTCAAGGTGTATCGCGTCGACAATTTCTCCGCTCCGGTTCGGGGATGGCCGCCGCGCTAATGGCCCTTAATCAAGTGTTCGGAGAGGTTTACGAAGTCTCTGCGGAAGAGATCAAAGATCCCCAAGCCTTCGAGGAGAAACGCCCCAAAAAGCAGTTTGTCTTCGACGTTCAGACGCATCATGTGGACATCAGTCGGAAATGGTACGACACCACTCCGGATGGCAAGGCGGTACGCAGCTTCTTCACCATGCTGCGGCCCGGAGCGAAAACCACTGACGAAGCGCTGGAGATGCTGAACCGTGTCCACTATGTCAAGGAACTGTTCGGCGATTCTGACACTGTCATGGCGATCATCTCAGGCGTACCCACCCGAGAATGGGACAAGAACCCATTACCACCCGATCAGATGGTGGGAACACGGAAGTACGTCAATGACCTAGCGGGAAGTCGGCGCGTCTTGTCGCATGGCTTGTTGCGTCCCAACCTCGGCGAGAAAGAGTTCGAGGAGATGGAACGCCAGGTCAAGACGCTGAAAATCGATTCGTGGAAGATGTACACCGGCGCGGAGTTGGGCGAGAAAGCTTGGTTCCTGGACGATGAGAAAGTAGCCTATCCGTTCTGGGAACGCACTCGCAAGCTAGGCATCAAAAATCTGTGCGTTCACAAAGGCCTGCCCCTGGGGACGTTCAACGAGAAAGCCTGCACCCCGTTTGATCTGGAAAAGGCCGCCCTGGATTTTCCCGATCTGAACTTCATTGTCTATCACTCCGCTTTCCGTGGGCCGACCGATCTCGTCTCCGGCTGGGTGTCTCGCGGTACGGGAGAGCGAGTCAAGGATAAGCCAACGAAAGATCCCCAAGAAATCCCCTGGATCAGCGATGTGCTTCGGATTCTCAAGAAGAACCCGAAAATTAAGAACATCTACTTCGAGTTGGGCAGCACGTTTGACATGCTTTCGCGCGGCGCGCCGATCAAGTGTTTGCACATGCTCGGCCAAATGATCCAGGTCGCCGGTGCCGATCACATTCTTTGGGGCACAGATTCGATCTGGAACGGCAGCCCACAGGGTCAGATCGATCGCTTCCGTCGCATGAAAATGGACGAGAAGCTGATAAAGGATTACAAGTATCCCGAGCTGACCGATGAGATCAAGGATCAGATCCTGGGACTTAATGCGGCTAAGCTGTTCGGCATCGATCCGACCGCCGCTTGGAAGGCGATCAAGACCGACAAACTCACGCAACTGCGTGAGGAGTATCTCAAAGACGCTCAACCGTCGAACACGCAGTACGGCTGGGTTTGGGTGGGCGAGGAACAGCCCAGCGTCCCGGTTGGCAACGCCTAACATCCAGCGTGGTGCTTCTTTGATTCTGACGCGGCCTCAGTGGGATCTGCTGGCCGCGTCGCCTTTGTATTGTTTAGCTACTTTACAACTGCTACCATCATTTCAGTTGAGCTTGTACTGTTGGGCCAAGTTTGCTGCCTGTGCTGATTGTTCCTACCAAGCAAACCGATTGTCTCACCGATGTAAACAATCTCGTCCTGACAACACTACATCTTTGGTCAGTAGTTCGTTAAATTTAGAGAGACTGAATAAACTAGGCAAGACAGCTCGATCCTGTCGGGAGGATTTCTCGTGACGCGATCTATTCAGGACTCTAAAATCCTAATCACTGGTGCCTCCAGCGGGATCGGTCGAGCCTTGGCCAAGCTGTGCCTCAGCGAAGGGGCTTCGGTTGCTGTGGTGGCTCGTTCGGAGCAAAAGCTCGACTCGTTGGCTAAGGAACATCCTCAAGCAGACTTGTTGCCGCTTGTCGCTGATGTGACTAGCGAGGCCGATCGTCGACGCATGCTCGACACCGTCACCAAACGGTTCGGACGGTTGGATGTACTGGTCAATAATGCCGGCGTGGCTAGCTTCGGCCATTTTTCCACCTCCTCCGAGGAGGTACTGCGACAGGTAATGGAGACGAATTTTTTTGCTGTTGCCGAGTTGATGCGCCTGGCCGTTCCGGTCTTGACCCAAGGCGTGGAACCGGCGATTGTCAACGTGGCTTCGATGTGTGGCCGACGCGGAGTGCCGGCCTGGCCAGAATACTCGACGAGCAAGTTCGCGCTATGCGGCCTCACCGAAGCGCTGCGAGCGGAGTACGCCCGGTTCGATATTGATGTGCTGTTGATCGTGCCCGGTCTTACTCAGACCGACTTAAGAGCTAATTTGTTACACAACACCGGAAGAATGAAGATCGATCTCAAGGAGGGAATGACTGCCGAGCAAGTTGCTAGCGCCATTCTGCGTAGTTTGAAGACGCGACGACGGGAAACCGTGGTTGGTTGGGAGGCGCGGTGGATACTTCGCGTGAATCGCTGGTTGCCCTGGCTGGTCGATCGTCTGATGATCCGAAAGGTGCGTAAACTGTATCAGCAGGAGTCAAAGGAATCTCAGCGGGCCGTCGCCGAACCCAAGGCGCACACGCATCGCTGACAAACCGGCTAGGGGAGGGCCAGCCTATGTGCGGCATCGCAGGAATGATTGATCTGTCGGGACAGAAACGTCCCGTCTCGCGTACTGTCCTTGAAGCGATGGCCGAGTCCATTATTCATCGTGGTCCCGATGAAGATGGCTTCCTCGAACTGCCAGGCATCGGCTTCGCCTCGCGCCGTCTAAGTATCATCGGGCTAGCCGATGGACGACAGCCGATTCGCAACGAAGACGGTTCGGTTCACGTTGTTTTCAACGGTGAACTGTTTGATTATCCCGAAGTGAAGGCGAAGCTCGAAAGTCGCGGCCATCGTTTCCGTACCCATTGCGATACCGAATTGATCCCGCATCTGTGGGAGGAGTACCAAGCTGGCTTCTGGGAGCAGGTCAAAGGCCAGTTTGCACTGGCTCTATTCGACGAAAAACGTCAGCGAGTGGTCCTGGGACGCGATCGGTTTGGTATTTGCCCGTTGTACTGGACGCGACAGGACAATTGGTTGCTCTTTGCTTCTGAGATCAAGGCACTATTAGCCTCAGGACTGGTAGAAGCACGACCAGATCTGCAGGGCATCAATCATCTGTTTACCTTTTTTGCCATTCCGGGACCGACGACCTGTTTTGAAGGGATTCAACTACTTCCACCGGGGCGATGTATCGAGGTTCAGCTGGGCGCAAGCGGTGCCTCGGCCCAGGTGCGCGAGTCGGCCTACTGGCGGCTCGAATTCGCCGAACAAGGTAAAGAGGATAATCGCGATCCGAAAATTCTTGCCGACGAATTCAACGATCTGTTAGTTCACGCAGTGGAGAAACGACTTCGAGCCGATGTGCCGGTCGTGTCCTACTTGTCTGGTGGCGTAGATTCCAGCACGGTCGTGGCCATCGCCAGTCATCTCCGTAAGGAGCCGATTCCTTCGTTTACTATTCAGATCAAAGCGCCGACCCTGGATGAGACCAGCGAAGCGGGTATCGTGGCCCGACATCTCGGAACGACTCCTATTGTCGTGCCTGTCGGTGCGGAAGAAGTGCTGGGGGCCTATCCCGAATTGATCCGCGCCGCCGAGGCTCCCGTGGTGGATACCTCGTGTGCGGCATTGATGCTCTTGGCTCGCGAGGTCCACCATCGCGGCTACAAGGTAGCGTTGACTGGGGAAGGAGCCGATGAGTGGTTGGCGGGTTATCCCTGGCACAAGGTAAATCGAGTCCTCTCTTGGCTCGATGTGTTTGGGCTGCCGATCTCTCAGTGGCTACGGCGGTCGTTGGTGAAACTAAGTGGCACTCCCACCTTCCCCTGGGAGCAAGTCAAACGAGTTCAGCGTGCGGTCGGCGGTCACAACGGTTGGCTCGACATCTACGGGCTGATGAGCCTGTCGAAGTTACGCTTCTTTTCGCCTCACTTGCGCGAACTGGCCTTGAACCATGTCGTCTATGAAGACATGGGGCTGGAGATCGAGCGAGCAAAGAACTGGCACCCGCTGAATCGAGAGTTGTTACTGTCGGCTCGAATTCATCTGAGCGGATTGCTGCTCAACGCCAAGGGCGATCGGGTGGCGATGCATTCCAGCGTCGAAACCCGCTATCCGTTCCTCGATGAGGAGGTTTCTGCCTTTCTCGCTCGCGTAACTCCGCGAGTGAAGCTCCGCGGGTTGCGTGACAAATATCTGTTACGCCTCGTCGCCCAGCGCTGGTTACCGCCCGAGATCGCCTGGCGAAGAAAAGCCATGTTCCGCGCGCCGTTCGACAGCTTCCATCTGGACGTGGCACCAGCATTCGTTGATCAATTGCTTAGCGAGGAATCGATCCAACGGACTGGCTATTTCAATTACTCGGCAGTGGCTCACTGGAGACAGGCCTTTAAGTCACTGCGTGCGGGTAGTTTGAAACGTACCTCAATCGAGATGGGCCTGGTCGCCGTGCTATCGACGCAACTGTGGCATCATACATTCATCGAAGGTGCGCTAGCCGATCTACCGAGCCTGGCGGGAATCAATTCCTGGAGTACGGTTCGACGATCGCTCAGCGCCGTGGCTGGGTGAGGTCAACGAACCAAGTAAGATGTCCTACTCACTCGCGACACTCTGGTACGAACGCCAACGCTACCTGCCTGGGGTGCTTGCAGTAGCCTTTAGCGCGCTGTTGATCGCCTTGCAGTGTGGTCTGTTGCTGGGACTGTTTTCCATTACGTCGATTCCGATTGATAACAACAGCGCCGAAGTGTGGATGGGGGCGCCGGGAGTGTTGTCCGTGGATCTGGGACGGCCCATTCGTGAAAGCTATACGGCACGCATGGCAGCCAACCCGGAAATCGAACGCTGCGAATCCTATGTCCAAGGGTTTGCCTACTGGACAAAGCGCGATGGTGCGACCGAATTGTGTCTAGTGATTGGCTCTCGTCTTTCCGATGACTCCCTAGGCGCGATCAACCGATTGACCCCTACTCTCAGAGATAGGCTGAGCGAGCCGGGAACCATCGTCATCGATCGCTCCGATCAAGAGCGCATGGGAGTGCGGTATCTGGGCGATACTGCTGAGGTGTCTGGTTTGCGAGTTCGGGTAGTCGGCTTCACAGATGGATTGAAGAGTTTAGCGGGGCCGTATGTCTTCTGTTCCATCGCCACAGCTCGACCATTACTGCGACTGTCACAGGATCAGGTTACCTATGTCCTGGGCAAATGTAAGAATCCCAAAGACGCAGCGGTAGTCGCCAAACGTCTGAAGCGGGACTATCGCAACATCTCGGCGTTCACGGCTGAGGATTTCTCCTATCACTCGCGAAAGCATTGGCTGCTCAAGACCAAAGCGGGGATCGCGTTGGGATATGCCGCGGCTTTGGGCTTGCTCGTTGGTGCAGTGGTCACCAGTCAGACGCTCTACGCGGCAACAGCGGCCTCGTTGCGGGAATTCGCCGTGTTGCGGGCTTTGGGCATCCCACGCTGGCGGATGGCTTTACTGGTCATAAACCAGGCATTTTGGGTGGGAATTATCGGAGTCAGTTTGGCGGTGCCTGCCGTCTACGGATTGGCCGCCTTGGCTGATCGCTTGACGGTACAGATTCTCTTACCGTGGTGGCTGCAGGCGGCGGCTGCTGGGGTGACTTTGGTCATGGCCCTGGGATCGGGGTTATTGGCCTTACGATCGTTGCGTGAAGTGGAACCAGCCACTTTGCTACGCTAATGGAACGTTGTTCCAGTCGGATTGGAGAACGCCTACCATGAGAGTTGACATCGCTCTGCGTGGCGAGCGGTTGAGCCGCTCCTTCGGTCAGGGAGCCATGCAGACCATTGCTTTGGACGATGTTTCTCTGTCGATCGAAGCAGGTGAGTTGGCCCTGTTAATGGGGCCTTCCGGAAGTGGCAAATCGACACTGCTTGCGGTGCTTTCTGGTTTGCTTCGTCCGGACAGTGGTCGGGTCGTCTCGCTTGGGAACGATCTTTGGACACTGAATGAAACAGAACGCGAGCAATTTCGACTGCAGTACTGCGGCTTCATCTTCCAGGGGTACAATCTCTTCTCCGCGTTGACGGCACGACAACAGATCGAAATGGTAGTTCGCTGGGGAGAAGGGGCTTCACCGCGCGAGGCTCGTCGCCGTGCCGACGAAGTTCTCTCCTTGCTCGGCATGAGTCGTCGCGCTCATTTGCGTCCGGTGGAACTATCGGGTGGCGAGAAACAGCGTGTTGCCATTGGTCGAGCTTTGGTGAAGAATCCGCGTTTAGTTTTTGCCGATGAACCGACCTCGGCTCTGGATTGGTCGCACGGCGAGCAGGTCATCGAATTGCTTCGGGCTGCGGCTCACGATCGCGGAGCCACGGTCTTGATTGTCTCACACGATTCTCGGACGATTCCCTTTGCGGATCATGTCTATCATCTCGAAGATGGCCGACTACAACACCAGGATGAGAGCAGCGTGGCCGTGCTGAATCATCAGGGCCAGTTGCTGCCCTATCCGACTTCGAGATAACCACGGAAGTGCTGCTTCTGGGAGTTCGCACTCATGGACCGATACCCTGTTTTGACTCCACATCGTGTGCCGCACACCGTTCCGGAATCGTTTGCCTCACCTCGTGGTCGGTGGCTTCGCTGGTGGATTTTCTTGGGCCTTATTTGCTTATTGACCTCACTGCTCATCGTAGTCATCACGGTCAATCCCTTTTCCAGTCCAGCGACAGAAAATAAAGACCAAGATGAGGTGGAACGTCTCGCGGTTGCAGTGGCCTACGTCGATGTCGAGGGAGGGGTGCGTCCACTCTTTCCAGCTGTCCCAGGACGAGTCATTGAAGCCCCTGTGCAAGAAGGGCAAGAAGTCGAAGAGGGCACGGTTCTGCTTCGCATCGATGATGAGATTGCCAAGACTAAACTGCGAGCGGCCAAGCTGGAGTTGAAGGCCGCCGAGGAGCGATTGACTCAGGCGATGAAGCTGATTCCTCAGCATAAATCGCGCTTGGCTATGCAACAAGCCAATGTGAACATGCTGAAAAAGAAGCTCGCTGGAGCAACCGCTCTGGCCAACAAGGTACTCAAGCTTCGTGCCGATAATCTCAACACTAAGGAGGATGTGGACGCAGCTAACAGCGCCGTCGAAGAAGCTCGTGAAGGCGTTCGTGCTGCCGAGGAACAGCTCGAACAAACCCGTATGCTCGATCCCAGTTCGGCAGTCAAGCTTGCCGAGACCGATTTGGAAGCGAAACGCGAAGCGGTCGAGGCGGCGCAACTCATGGTCAATCAGTGTCGGATTCTCGCGCCGACCAAGGGCATGATTCTGCGCCGTCTCGTCAATGTGGGCGAAATGATCGGTCAGCATCAGACTCGACCCGCAATTGAATTTTGTCCTTCGGGAGATCGGATTGTTCGTGCTGAGGTGGAGCAAGAGTTTGCCGGACGCTTGCACATTGGTCAAAAAGTCAGGATTTCCGACGACATCACTGGAGCCGGCGACTGGCAAGGGGAAGTTCGACGAATTAGTAACTGGTTTACCCAGCGTCGAGCGGTCCTCTTAGAGCCGATGCAGTACAACGATATTCGCACCTTAGAAGTTATTATCAGCCTCAAAGACGATCCAAAAAATACACTACGCATCAATCAACGCGTGCGCGTCAAACTCGGGAAAGATTGACCGCTGTTTTACAGTCGCGAGTGATTGAGCGACCCTTGGCTGAGTTTCGTTCGCCCGTTATCGTTGATTTGTCAAGAGAACCGCCCTTAATCTCAGCACGTCTTAGATGCAAACTTACGCGCTTTGACTAGTCTTTTCCAAGCTGATCCTTTAGCTGATTTTCCTGGTTTAACAGATCGCAAAGTCATGTCGGGTTTGCTCTTGTCTGAATGATCTGCTCGGCTATCATGTCTTCTCGCTTCGATCGCATCCGCCACTGTCTGCAGGGAGGCAGCGACATGACGGGGACGATAAACTTAGTCGATCAGCTGTTCCAACGCGGCATTCGCTATCAACAACAACAGCAAAATTCCTCAGCGATCCGCGTCTTCAAACAACTAAACGCTTTGGCCAGTATTGGACCGCACCTCAAGTCACAAGCCCAGGGTCGGCTCGGGTTGTTGTACCTCAAGCAGCGAAAGTATCGGCAGGCTAGGCGTCATCTACAAGCGGCGTTACAACTGCATCGACAAGATGCCTGGAAGCATCATCTGCTGCTAGGGTTGGCCTGGGCCTACGATCGGGTAGCCGGCTGTGTCCACCAAGCGCGGCGACACTTTACCGAAGCTCTACGACAAAAGCCGCATTCTGCCACACTTCGCGGCGTGGTAGGTTTGGCACTAGTGCATGCTGGAGAGTACGAGTTGGGGACTGATTGGCTACGCCAAGCGTTAACCGAGGTGCCCATGAATGGGCGCGTGCTGCGACGAGCCGTTCGCGGTTTGTTCCTGGCGGGACAGGTGGAGGAAGCGAAACAGACGGTTCTCGAAGCGTTGTTCCGTCATCCTCGTAATGAAGATATAAGACGACTCTATTCCCAACTGAGACTCGCCATAACGCGACAGGAGCAACAGCGAGAATCCTTCTCGGACGAGCAACCGATCTTGTTGCCTTTTGTTCGACTCATTAGCGAACGGCTGGACGAACCACGGGCAGTTCGAGAAGATGATGCTGAGACATTGCCCGGACCGCACTTGATGCGTATGCGGTTGCGACGGGGTCGGCGGCGCGCTCCCTGAGTCACTCGATCCGATGGTTCATGCAATCGTCAGTGCCGGGTTTCACCTGATGGGAAGCCCGGCTTTTCGCATTTATGGGCGTGGTCGTAGAGAGAACACCTGGCGCGAGATCAGTGTTTTCGCCACCCATCGCCGCGATTTGCAGAGTCGTTGGCCTGCGCCCCTGTTTCGCGGCACCTGTATCACCTGGACCACATCGGTCATCGCCGTCGGATGGGATTTCGCCACACAAGTGATCCGCGAACAATATCGGTGTCCCGTCTCACGAGATCATCCGCTTCAGGTCAGCGGGGGACGAGTGCGCGATTCGCAACGGCGAAAAGAAGCTGGCGGTCAAAACTATCCTAGTGCCAGCGAAATTTTGGCTCATGAGATCGGCCACACCTGGCAAGCGCGTCGTCTGAGTCTGCTGTACTGGCCGATTGGAGCGGCGTTCACGCTGTGTCGAGAAGGCGATCACTGGTACAACTGGTTCGAGAATCAGGCTAGTGAAGAAGGACTTTTTGGAGGCATCGTTTGCGGATCCGTTTGCTCTCAATTGCGGCGCGAGCTACCCGGCGGGACGAATCAATAATCGGACGTCATCAGAGCTGTCGGACCAACATGCTGAGCCATCCAGTTCAGACAGCGTCCCCAGTTCGACGAGGCCCCCGGCGTCAGATGTCCCAGTAACCGTGACCCTGCGGCTCCGGTCACGCTCGGAGCATTGCCAGGCACGCCATCAAGGGTCAGTGCGGCCAACAGTCCGTAGCTCATCGCTTGGCGAGACGCGGCAGGCACGCCCAGTTCGTCTGTCCGGGCTAGCGGTGCTTGAAACTGTTGTTGCAACAGATGCAACAAGAATCCGTTTCGCACTCCTCCTCCCGAGAGATAGACTCGATCTACATGGATTGAGATCGGCAGATACCGTCGAATTGCATGATGGATGCCATGAGCCACAAAATGGGTAGCTGTACATAAAAGATCGTGTAAGGAGCCGTGATGATCCTGCAGCGATTCGACAGCGCGTCGAGCGAATTCGTCGGCAAACACTGAGCGAGGAAACGAACGTGGGGGGCGGCGATGCAGCAGAGGATGTGCGAGCCAGCTCTGCAATAAGGCTTCCAAACAGCGGCCCTGAACTGCTCGTTTGCCGCCCGCGTCGAACCACTCTCGCCCTCCGGTCAGTTGGCGAATCAGAGCATCCAGGACCAGACCACAGGGGCCAGCCTCGAGGCCGATCACGTCCTGTAATCGGCATCCGGGAGGGAGATACACCAGTCCAGCGATGCCACCCAGATGTAGAATCAATCGTGCTTGGGTGGCGTGTCGAAATAGCATGTAATCGGGAAGCACTCCTAGTGAGGTGCCTTGACCGCCCGCTGCCAGGTCACGAGCTTTGAACTCACTGACCACCGTGACGCCGGTTCGCTCGGCGATTACCGCCGACATGCCCAGCGAAAGCGACCCCGGAAATCGGCCTTCATGGTCCTGGGAAACGGTATGCCCGCTGGAGCCGATCACCTGAATCCGAGCCAGCCCCACTCCTGCGGAATCGGCCACCGAACGCGCTGCCGCTGCATAGGTTTCACCGAGGATACGGTGAAGCCGCCCCAAAGAGCGAAGATTACTTGACTCCGAATTATCCAGTTTAAGGAGGGTTTCACGCATTTCAGGCGAGAATGGTTGATGTTGAACGTGAAGCTGTTCGATCGAAGCCTCCACTCCGATTCCTTGAATCTGCATCAAGACGACATCGATGCCATCCACGCTACAGCCCGAGGCCAAGCCGATGATCCAGCGCCGTTGCATGGGGCAACCCTCAGCGAGAGGAATACGAGAGCGTCTGATGTTCTCTCAAACAGGCTTGCACCAGGCACTCGAAGAGTTGCAAATCCAGCGCAGTGGCGGTTTCTGCTTCGGGGTGCCATTGCACTCCGAGACAGTACCAATCCGGATCGGTTGTTTCGATGGCTTCGATGACGCCATCTGGTGCAACCGCCGCCTTGCGAAGTCCTTTTCCGACCTGACGAACGGCTTGGTGATGGTTGGAGTTGATACAGATTTCTCCAGGGCCGTAGACTTCTTCGAGCCGCGTGCCAGGCTGAATCATCGCGGTGTGCCGATGTGGTTGGCCTGTACTGTCTCGATGAGGCAGGCCGCGCGGTAACTCTTCGGGTAAATGCAGATATAACGTGCCGCCAAAGGCGACATTTAGTTGTTGCATCCCCAGTCCAATGGCCAAGAGCGGCATCTGGCGAGCGATCAGTTTGCGGACCAAGGAGCGATCACTGTCATCACGACGTTCTGGCAACAGTTGTACCGCCGCATGAGTCGCTAGGCCATGTCGTCGCGGATCGAGATCTCCCGCAGAGCCGGTCAGCACGAAGCCATCGAGTCGATCGAGATAAGCATCGAGATCGACATCCCGATGAAACGGCGGAACTACAACCGGTAGACCGCCAGCCGCTACGATCGCATCAAGATAACCCGTCGGTACTCGGATCGTAGCGATGGAACTCTTCGACGCGGGAACAAAATCTGCATTGACTCCGATATAGGGCCGAGGCTGTTTTGGCACGTTTTACCCTCCTAGAAATCCCCAATGTCCTGCAACGAGGCAAATCGTTCTGGACTGGGGCGGGACTATACTGAGGGCTGGGCACCAGGAAAAGCCCGGATCGACCGACTATTGCGGATGCTGAACAACCGAACTAGGATAGGTTCGCCTAACTTGCCACGAGGTGCATCTGCTATGTCCCGAGCTGCTTCCGAATTCCGCTACGAAAAGCTAACTTGGCCGGAGATCAACGACGCGGTCGACTTGGGTAAAGTTTGTATCGTTCCATGCGGGTCCGTGGAACAGCACGGGCCTCATCTGCCCCTGGATGTCGACATTGTTTGTCCACAGGGAATCGCCTACGGCGCGGGCCGTGAATTGGCCGACAAGATTCTCGTTCTCCCGCCAGTGTGGTACGGCTACACCGCCCACGTCATGGATTTTCCCGGCACCATCAACACGCATACCCGACCTTCATCGACAGTGTGCTCGACTTGACGAAATCGCTGGCCTACCACGGGTTTAAGAAGATTATCTTGCTCAATGGTCACGGCTCGAACATGCCCAACCTTGATCTGGCTGCTCGTCGCGCTAATCTCGAAACCGACGCGGAGTGCATTTGCCTGGGTTGGTGGAATCTGTTGACGGTTGACAAAGAGTTTCTGCCGCGTTGGCGACAAAGCAAGTTTCCCGGCGGCTGCGCCCATGCTTGTGAGCTAGAAACCTCGCTTTATCTGTATCTCGATGGCGGCAATGTGCGAAAAGATCTGATCAAAAACGGGACCATCAGCTTCAACGAAGACCAATCTCCCTTCTGTTGGGTAGATTTGTTCGCGGCTGGGCCTGCCACGGTGATCTCGTGGACTAGTAGTTACTCGGAAACCGGCGTACTGGGGGAACCGGAATTGGCTAGCGAAGAGAAAGGTCGCCAAGTGTACGAGGAAGCGGTCAAACAACTGCTTCGATTTGTTCGCTGGTGGCACAGCCGCCCCAAGGATGTTCGTCGGGATCGACATCGGCGACCGCCGACCATTCCTATTCCTTGGGGACAACGTCCGATTGGGTCGTAAAGAGAAATTATGCCGACCACGAGGATTTCTCGGTCTGGGAGAGCTAGGAGGATAGCGAAAACCTGAGCGAAGACTTGCATCACAGGGAAGGAACTGATTGAATGAATCACAGGCCGTGAGGATGCGGCTACCAGCCGTCGGTGCGTACTCTCTCTCCTGTGTCAGATTTGTCTCTCTCGATCGTCTTTCACGGTTAGAGGACAGTATAGGCAGCCCCAGAGCTGAAGCTTGTGGGGGAAGGACGGTTTAATGGTCTGTTGTTTCGTCGAAGGGGAGCCACAATGCGCGTGCGATTTCCGCTCCTAGGCGTGCTGGCACTCACGCTACTGCTTGTTCCGTCGCGAGCGCGAGCAGATGAGATTCCTAAGGAATACCACGAAACGATTAACAAGGGGTTGCGCTGGCTGGCTAGAGAGCAGCACAAGGATGGCCATTGGGAGGGCATCAGTGGTCAGTACGCCGTGTCGATGACCGCGTTGGGCGGAATGGCCATGCTCTGCGAAGGCAGCACCATTCGAGAGGGGAAATATCGGGATAACATTCGTCGAGCCGCCAACTGGCTCATGGATCGTTGCCAACCCAACGGACTGATCGGTAACCCCTCCAACCAAGCCGAGGGGGGACGTTACATGTACGGTCACGGCTTCGGCATGCTCTTCCTCGCCAGTATTGTCGGTGAAGAAGAGAACGTTCGTCGTCGCGAACGATTGGTGCAAATTCTAGAAAAGGCTGCGAAATACTCCCGCGATGCTCAGACCAATCGGGGTGGTTGGGGGTACGTCTCAGCGAAAGACGGGAGTAACTTCGACGAAGGCTCCGTAACCATCACTCAAGTTCAAGCCCTGCGTGCTGCTCGTAATGCCGGAATCATTGTTCCTGGCGAGGCGATCAAGGACGCTATCAAGTATCTACGCGATTCGACCAACGAACAAGGCGGTGTGATGTACAGTCTGGCTTTTGGCGGGGGGCGCGGGGAGGGTCGGCCCGCGCTGACCGCAGCAGCCATCGCCTGTGGCTTCAACGCCGGCGAGTATCAGGGCGATCTCGTCAAGAAATGGCTGAAAAACTGTCAGCTCACCTTGTCGATCCCCGGTGACGGACGACGTATGGGCCACGATGAATATACCCACTACTACTATGCTCAAGTGGTGTACGTCCTCGGGGATGATCGGTTCAAGAAACTGTTCCCCGATGCTAAAGACGATGAGACGCTAACTTGGACCAAATACCGCAAATCGGTCTTCGAGGAATTCAAACGCACGCAGGCTGAAGATGGCAGCTGGAGCCATGATAGCTGGACCGCTCGCATGGTTGGTCCCGTCTACGTGACGGCCTGCTATCTCACCATATTGCAATTGGACCGAGCGGCTTTACCGATTTACCAACGCTGACGTTCGCTCGCGACTGCGGAAGTCCTTCGTTGTCAGAGAGTCGTTCTCTCACGAGGATCTCTCGTTAATCGCTTGCTTGTTTCTGAATGAGAACCCACGATGCTCGAACCGAAAGACGACTTGCGTAGTGATGACCTGGAGTCTGTCAGTAAACTCAAGACGGCCTTCAGCAGTATCAAGACCCAACTGAGCCGAATCATCGTCGGTCAGGAAGAAGTGATCGAGGAGTTGCTCATCTCCTTGTTCAGCAAAGGGCACTGCATTCTTGAAGGGGTGCCCGGCTTGGCCAAGACCTTGATGATCAGCACCCTGTCCCGGTCACTGTCACTGGCTTTCTCACGTATTCAATTTACGCCAGACCTGATGCCTGCCGACATCACTGGCACGGAGGTGATCGAAGAGAATCGCTCGACAGGGAGCCGAGAGTTCAAGTTCCTTCCTGGTCCATTGTTTGCCAACGTGATTCTGGCCGACGAAATCAACCGAACCCCCCCCAAGACTCAGGCCGCCCTCCTTGAAGCCATGCAAGAGCGACAGGTCACCGTCGGTCGGGTGCGACATCGTCTCGATGCTCCGTTTTTCGTCCTGGCGACACAAAACCCCATCGAACAGGAAGGTACCTACCCGCTTCCCGAAGCGCAACAGGATCGCTTCATGTTCAAAGTCTTCGTCAAATATCCGAAGTTCGACGAAGAGTTCGAGATCGCTCGACGCACCACGGCACTAATCACGGAGGAAGTAACTCCGGTACTCAGCGGAGAACAGATCCTCGAACTGCAAAACCTGGTTCGTCGCGTACCCGTCACCGATCATGTGATTAAGTACACACTGGCTCTGGTTCGACAAACGCGCATCGGTGAGCCTGGTGTGCCGAAGTTCGTTCGCGATTGGCTCTCCTGGGGAGCCGGTCCACGCGCGGTTCAGTTTCTCATTCTAGGGGCCAAGGCTCGGGCTTTGCTCCACGGTCGCGTTCATGTTCAGACTGACGACATTAAGGCTCTAGCTTATCCTGTTTTGCGGCATCGCATCTTGACGAACTTCACCGCTGCCTCGGAAGGCATCACTCCAGATACCGTCATTAAGCGATTGCTCGAAGAAACTCCCGACAAAGAAAGCGAACTGACTCGCGACGAGCGGTTCAAGAAGATTTTTGCGTCATAGAGGACAGGCGGTAGTAGTCAGTAGCTCAGTGGTGCGTTCGCAAAAGTAAGTACAGATACTTAACCAATGGGGGGAGCATCAATCCAATTCTTCGAGATATTTTCACCCATTATGTGACTACTGACTACTGTCCTATTATCTACTGACTACTTCATAAGTGAGGCATCCGTGGCCAAGTCAACTGCCGAAGATCCGCGTCGCTTTCTTCATCCGCAGACGATCGCCAAGATCAGTAAATTAGATCTTCGTGCTCGGCAGGTTGTCGAGGGATTTATCTCGGGGATGCATAAAAGCCCAGTCTTCGGTCATTCGATCGAGTTCGTGCAGCATCGGGAGTATACGATCGGCGATGACATTCGCCATCTTGACTGGAAGGTTTGGTCGAAAACCGATCGCTATTACATCAAACAGTACGAGGCAGAAACGAACCTTCGCTGTAACCTTGTCGTCGATGTTTCCGAATCGATGCACTATGGTCGCGGACCGTTGAACAAGTACGAGTACGCTTGCACCGCAGCAGCGAGTTTGGCCTATCTGTTGCTTCGCCAGCAAGACGCGGTGGGTACGATCACCTTCGACGAAAATATCCGCCAGATCGTTCCGCCGCGTGGTCAGATGACGCACATGGATGCCGTGTGTAATGCCATGCATGTCAGCAAACCGCGAGAGAAGACCGATATTCTTGGGATTCTTCGCCGCGTCACGGAAAGCATCCCTTCACGCGGCATGATCGTTTTGATTTCGGATTTTCTCGTGGATCGCGAACCGCTCATCAAGGGATTGGAGATGCTTTGTCAGCGGCGGCACGACATTCTAGTCTTTCACGTTCTTGACGACGATGAGATGAACTTCCCGTTTAGTGGGACTACTCGCTTTGAGGGGATGGAAGAACAGCCGAACCTCTTATGTGATCCTCGCGCGCTGCGAGACGGCTATCTGGAAGCGCTGGAAGAGTATCTCGTCGAAGTACGTCGTGGCTGCACTCGATTGGGGCTGGATTATCAGCTCGTTCGCACGGGCGACTATCTGGATGCGATTTTGTCCAAATTCTTGCATCATCGGATGGACGTTCGCGCCAATGCTTCGCGGGCGCGAAACGGTTAATCGACCTTTGACCTAGGTACGGCTTCATGGAATTTTTCTACCATCCCTGGTATATGGCTGCTGGTGGCCTGCTCATCAGTTCGCCGATCATTATCCATCTGATCAATCGAATGCGTTTCAAACGCATTCGTTGGGCAGCGATGGAGTTTCTGCTAAAGTCCCAAAAGCGAAACCAGCGCAAACTGATCATCGAGCAGCTAATTTTGCTCTTGCTTCGCATCTTGTTAGTATTGCTGGCGGCGTTTCTCGTGGCTCGGTTTGTCTATGGCTCAGGCGGCTCGCGTGGTGCCTCTCATGTCGTGATCGTCGATGACACGCTGAGCATGAACGATCGCGATCGGGCTGATGGACGAACGACGATCGCGTTTGAAACGGCCATCGAGCAGGTCAAGGAACTAGCGAAGAATGCGGCAGAAGCGTCCTCTGCTCAGATTATGCAGATCTATTTACTCTCTGAATTGGCGCGGCCGTTGAATCCCGACGACGGAAACGATCGACACACTCCGATCTTCGACGAACGATTGAGCAATCTCTCAGTGGGGAAAATTGATGCCAAGTTCACGGAACTGGCTCGTCGTCCTTCTCTGATTCATGCTTCGCCGTTGTTGGCTCTGCGTAAAGGCGGCGAGTTACTCGGCGAGCAACAAGCCGAAGGCCAACGCATTTTGCACTTGGTCAGCGACTTCCGTGATTTCGACTGGACGGCAGGTCCCGACGCGGAGAAACTGCAAGAGCAACTTAAGGATATTTTGCAGACAGGCATTAATGTCAATCTCATCGACGTGGCTTCTCCGGTCCGTGTCGCTCGTACCAAAGATGTCAACCACAACAACAATATCTCCATTCTGGATCTTCGAGCGGAAACTCGTGTGGCCATCGAGGATTCGGAAGTCGAATTCATCGTCACGTTGATGAACTATGGGCAGGCGAAGGATCAGGCTTTCGTCAAGGTGTTCATCAATGGCGAGAATGATCTGACTCGCGATGTCATGCTGGATGACCTGGAGCCGGGCAAACCTCGGGAGCATCGCTTTACTCTTCGCTTCAACCGGCGCGCGGCCAAGACCAGCGAAATCAGTGATCGCGATACCGTAGAGCAACGCGAAGCCAAACGTCGACTTGAACGCGAACTATTTAATGTGCGTGTGACTATCAGTCAAACCCTTCAGGATGAAGGCTTGATGGCTGACAATGTACGCGACATGGTCATCGAGGTTCGCAAGAAAGTGCCGACTTTGGTTGTGGATGGCAACAAACCGGAGAACCGCGGTGAGAACGGCGACATGTTCCATCTGTTGTCGTTCTGTGCGGCGAGCGGGATCTATGAGGTCGAGGAGCGATCTATAACAGCATTGGAGAAAACGGATCTCGATTTGTACCCAAGCATCGTTTTATTGAACGTAGCGGAGATTCCCGACCCCGTTGTGAAGAAGCTACGCGCTTACGTTCAAAACGGGGGCAGTCTGTGCTACTTCATGGGTGAGGAGATAAAGCCCGACCACTATAACAGCGTGCTGTTCAAAAACGACATTTTTCCAGTGTTGTTGAATGAACGACCACATGATCCGTTGTACGCCGCAGGCATGGTCGATCCGGAACAGCGAAAGAAGGAACGGGTACGACTGCGGCAACTAGATCCGACGCCGAAGATTCTCTTTCCCAAAGCGGATCACAAACTCGTTCGGGGAATCGTGCCTTGGGGATCGGCTTTTCGCTATCTGTCGGTCAATCTCTACTGGCAAGCCCTGCCTCGCAGTCGTTGGGATCCGGACCTCAAACAGACGGAACCGCTGATTGTTTTGCCCAACGCCAGCACGATTGACCGCTATCGTCCTCGCGCTATCGAACTAGCTCAAGCTGCCGTGTCACAGACAATCCGGTTGGCGGATCAAGAGGCCGAGTACAAACGGTTCATCAAACCGGTCGAGAACTACGCTATTCAGATCCGCAACGCCATCTCGGCGAATGATCTGTACAAACTTGGTCAGACCTTTGAAGAGTTGTTGAAGAATCAAGGGGTGAAGGACGATCCCGAACGCCCCAATCTCTCTGAGCTTTGGTCGGCTCAGGCGATGAAGCAACTGGCTATGGAAATTCAAGATTTCCGCGAACAGGTGATGTTCGGCGATCCGTTGTGCGTCTCGCGACAAGTGGGCAAGGGGCGAGTAGTTGCCTATCTGACCACTGCGGGCACCTCGCTTCGTCGTGGCGTAGGAGAGGACTCTGTCCAGTGGAATAACTGGGGAGCAGGAGAGGATATTGTCACTCCGTCTTATGCGAAATTCCTGATTGATCTGCTTGGCTATCTCATCAGTGAGGGAGAAGCGCCGCAACGATTGCTCGGCGAAGACGAGATTCTCCGCCTCGATCCCAAACGCTACACCTCCAAGTACAAGGTCAACTTCTTCCCGCAACCGAATCTGTCTCAAGAAGGGGGGGAAGGCGGAGTACGGCCAGAAACTTTGGAAGGTAATATGTTGCCCAAGAACAATGAGTTTGAGCTTCCGCTGACGAACATTACCAAACCAGGTGTCTATCGGGTCAACCTGACGCTATTAGGGGATGGTCCCGAACAGGAACGGCAAGAGATGCGAGCTTTTGCTTTCAACGTCGATGCCATCCGAGAAGGGAATCTCAAGCGAGCCAGTCGAGATCGCCTCGATCCGGAGTCGCTGACGAGCGAGGCGGGCCACGGCAAATTAGTGCTGCGCGTTCCTGGAGAATCTTACGACACCTTCAAGGAACGCCAACCAGATGCCTCGGAATCTTCGCTATTGTACTTGTTCTTTATCCTGATCCTCATCGTCGAGCAGGCGATGGCGGTTCATCTAAGTTTCCATACGCGCGCTGACCAGGGGCAGATGTCACCCTCGACTCGACCAACCCCACAAGCGGCCTAAGAGGATAGTTCATCCATGTTGACGAACCCCGCGACCGCGACCGACCTGACGGAAGAATTCGTTTGGCGCAGACTGGAAGATCCGTTCAAGCTGTTTGGCTATGAATTGCCTTCTGTGGTTTGGCTCGTGGTGTTGGCTGTCGTGCTGGCGGTGGCCTTTCTGTACGTCTTTTGGATGTACGTCAAGGATAGCCGCTCGATTGGCCCTTGGTGGGCTTCGTTGCTTGGCCTGTTGCGCACTCTGGTATACCTGATCCTGGCCATCGTCTTTTTGTTGCCGGCTCAGCAAAGTTTTGTCGAGACTCGCTCGGTCTCCAAAGTGATTCTGCTGGCGGATGTCTCGAATAGCATGCAACAGTCCGACGCCCTGCCCACGGGCACGCCGAATGAAAAGCTGACAACTCGGATGGAATATCTCTATTCATTCCTGAGCAACAAAGACTACGAATTTCTTAAGGCTCTAGAGAAGAAAAATCCGGTCACGTTCTATCGCTTCGGTAGTCGGCTGGATGACAACTACCTACATTTTGCCGATGGGCGAGTGTGGACCAAAACAGAGAAAGAAAATCCGCTATTCGACGACGATGGTAAACCCCAGTTGCCTCCGCCTGGGATGCTGTCCGGAGATTATTGGTCGGCTTGGTTGAGTCCACAGAATCCGATTCAGCCAGCTCAGGGCAAACGCCTGGAGCTGCTGAGTGATCTGAATACTCGATTGGGCAAGGATCTGCTCCGGGGCACGAATATCGGTGATTCCCTTTTGGCTCTGGTGAACAAGGAACTGAACAATCGCGTGCAGGGGATCGTGGTTTTCACAGATGGTCGCAATACGGAGGGTTCCCCCAATGCTTTCCGCGAACTGGAATCCCGAGCCAAGGCCGCCCGGGTGCCGATTTTCGTGGTGGGCATCGGCGAAGATCGGGTCAAGGTCAAGATCGAGATTGTGGAGCTGCGCGCTCCGCAGCAAATCCAACCTGAAGACAAGTTCCGCGTCAAGACCGAGGTCACCGGCGAAGGACTTGGTGGTGAGAAGCTCGACGTTCAGCTAGAAGTGACGCATACTCGACTTGTCAAGGAGAAAATCAAAGACAAAGACGGCAAGGTCGTCGAGATCGAAAAAGAAGAGCTGTTACCTCTGGAATTGATCGAAGCAGAGAATTCGGAAGATCCTAAATCGGCCCGAATGAAGATTGCCTTAGGGGAAAAATTGCTGTTACCCGCGCCGACGCCAGCTGTGCTGGATAAATCCACGCCGCCACGTCTGGAGGTGGAATGGCAGCTCGACGCCGCTGCTCTCGCCGCCGCCGCCAAGATTGACCTCACCGATTCCAGCTATCGCGGCAAGAAATGGGAAATCGCAGAGACTCAGGACGATAGCGAAATCAAGTTCGTGGTTCGCGTTCCCACGGATAAACGAGAAGGGCTACGCACCAAGTTCCATGAGTCAACCAAGTCGGCGATGAAGGTAATTAAAAAGCCGATTCGCGTCTTGCTCTTGGCAGCGGCGGCCAACCGCGATTATCAGTTTGTTCGGTCTTTGCTGATCCGAGAGATGGAGAAGAAGCGACTCGAACTAGCGATCTTGTTGCAGGTGCCCCCTGGGGAAACCACTCGTCGTCCCGGCGTAGTGCAGGATGTGCCTCCCGAACGGATGCTGGCCGCGTTTCCTGACACGTTTCGCGCTAAAAAAGATCTTTATGATCTGTCGAGCTATGACGTGATTATCGCCTTTGATCCAGACTGGAAACAGATTCAGCCGGATCAATTAACCCTGATGAAAGATTGGGCCGACAAGGGAGGTGGGTTAATTCTCATAGGCGGCTACATCAATACGGTAGAGTTGATCCGTCCTCGTGACGGCGACGATGCCGATCGTTTCAAGCCGATTCTTGAGCTTTTGCCCGTGGTACTCGATGATCGCCGCGATTACATCGAACGAGTTACCGATGAGCCGTTCACCCTCGATTTCGAGGGGGCAAGTCCCGAGATGGAGTTTCTCAAACTCGATGATGAACTGGATGAATCGAAGTTCAAAGAAGACTGGATGTCGTTCTTTTATGACGTTGACAACCAGCGTACGCAAAAAGTGCAACGCGGCTTCTACAGCTTCTATCCGGTTCAGCGTGCCAAATCGGGCAGCTTGGTCATCGCGCGGTTCAATGATCCAGCGGCCAAGCTGAAAGACAATACCTTGCATCCATATATTGTGGCGACTCCAGAAGCCCTGCCTCGGGTCATTTGGATCGGTAGTGCCGAGACTTGGCGACTGCGCGAGTATCGAGAGACGTACCACGAGCGATTCTGGACAAAATTGGTGCGTTATGCAGCAGCCAAGAGCAAAGGATCGGTGATCAAGACGATTCGACTGGAGACCCCCTCCGTTGTGGTTAGTGGTCGAGACATGGAAGTTGAAGCCAAGATCGATGGCCCCGATGGGCAACCGCTCGATCGCAATGCCAAGCCAAGGATCACGCTGAAACTGCCTCCCGGAGTACCCGACAGCGAGATCAAACAACCAATCATTATGACTCCGCGGCCCGGGGCGCGAGATGGCTGGTTCTCGGGGCGTTTTCTGGTGCGTTCTCCGGGCGAATACGAGTTGACCGTCTCGGTTCCTCGCGAGGGCAGTTCCGAAGCAGAACAGTCGGAGTCAGCCAAATTCACTGTCAAAGAGGCTAACCCCGAACTGGACAATACTCGACCGGATTTCGATCGCATGTATCGGCTAGCCAGTGAAGCAGACGAAGTGCTGTTGCGCATGGCGGAGGCCGATCGCAATGAACTGCGTAAGCGGTTGACCCGACCGAAGCTGGACACCGATCCCAATCCAACCGATCGCACAGAGATCCGTCAGGACAAGCAACGGTTGTTTTTCGATCTAGGGAACGCCCATCTCATCCCGACATGTATGGTGGAAGACGTGCAGTCCCAGCGAAGCCGCGGTCGACATCGCGACCTTTGGGATGAGGGATTTACGGTGTATGAATATCCTCCACCAGAAGATCCCAGTGAACCCGCTCGACCTCCGATTAAGATCGCTTATGTCTTGCTCTTGATCGTGGGATTGCTCTCTACGGAATGGCTTATTCGGAAATTGCTGCGACTAGCATAAACTAGAAACAACAGGCGAATCATCATGGCCATTGCTCCCTCGCCTCGCAACCTGGAACAGGATCGCTCCCGCATTCGCAGTCCATTGGGACGCCTGCGGAAGTACATTCATGGGTACGTCACGCTCGAAGGCATGGCCTTCGCCGCCATGTTTCTCGCGCTGTGGTTTTGGATCGGATTGCTGCTCGATTATGGCTTCTTCAAGCTGACATTAATCGACTGGGTACAGACGCTGCCCTGGATAGTTCGCTGTGGCCTCTTGGTACTTGTACTTGGCGCGTTGTTGGCACTGGTGGCCACGAAGATTCTCTTGCGGTTGTTTCGCGAATTCTCGGACGCGGCGATGGCCTTGGTGCTGGAGCGGCGATTCCCTGAGCAACTGGGCGATCGACTGATTACTGCAGTCGAGATGGCGGATCCCCAGCAAGCGGCCCAGTACGGTTACTCCCCAGCATTAATCAAGGAAACGATTCACGAAGCTGCCGAGCGAGTAGATGGCGTCCCAGTTGGTCAGGTATTCGACTGGCGACGATTAGTGCGACAAGGCCTGTTGGTGGTGTTGTTGAGTGTGGGGCTGGGAGCCATCGTTGGCGGTGGCTTTTGTGCGGCTCGGAACCTCAACGACGAGGGCAACCCTCTGGAAGGGTTTGCCGATTTCGCTGAAGTGGCGAGCATCTGGACCGAACGCAATGTTCTGCTACGAAACACCATCTGGCCTCGAAAGGCTTATTTGGAAATTCTGCCCTGGGAGCGTACCCGGGTCGGCGAACAAGAGGAAAGCGGTTCAGACGAGCTACGCATTCCCCAAGCAAGCACCCCGCCGATGTTACGGGTTCGCGCTTGGAAATATGTCCATGCCGATGCTCGGGCGGCGGAAGGTTGGCGCTTATTGACCTGGAGCGATCTACAGGACAACCCAAGGCTTGCTTTGGGAGAATCGGTGCCAACGCCTCCAGAAGGGTGGTTGCCGCGCGATCCCAACATTGGCCTGACCGTAGATGAGGTCGAGTTGAATTTAGACGCATTTCCGATCCGTAATGTGGGTGGTCGTTGGGAACTGCGTAACTCCGCAGAAGAATGGCGGGAACTACTCTGGGCGGATCTCACACGCGAGCGTCTTGGCGGACTGGAAGTTCCTCCGGTTCCTGCGGGCTGGGACGCTACTGCTGCTCTGGCTGGGGCGATGATTCACGGCGACCCGTTTGGCGGCATCGCCCGAGCGATGGGAGGACCGAAGAGTCTTACAGTCAGCGAAGTGCAGGCTAAGCTCGCTACTGCCGGAAATGACCATCCTCGCTTGAGAGCCGTCTTTCAACGACTGCAGCTGCTTACTCAATTACGCGAGGTTCTCGATGGAGTCGAGGCCAACGCTGCCAATCGGGCGATGCGACGCACTCTGCGAAAACTGATTGTCCCCGATGTCGTAACGTTGACCTACAAAAGCGTTCGTTCGACCAGCACCAGTCCGATGACCCGAATCGCCGGTAATGAATACACCGGAAACTTCGCGGAACTGCGCGAGTCGGTGACTTTTACCGTTCAAGGAGAGGATTACATCACGCCGGTTCGGCGGATTACCGTGGTAGATCGACCGCGAGTCGGTGAAATGATCAGTGAGGAAGAACAACCGGCCTATCTGTTCTATCGTCCAACGACAGAGCTACCTGCAAGTCAGCTGCGCGGCGTGCGTCAGAAACTGAAAGAATCTAAACAATCTACAACGGGTGACGCCTCGGTAATGGATGTTCCTGCCGGAACCAACGTCAAACTGACAGTGAAGATTACCAAGCCCTTGAGAAAAGAGGGTTTTCATCTTGTCGTCGAGAAGAAAGATGAGCGGTTCTTCAATGCTCGGCCCCCGGAACGGCTTGACGAGTTTACCTATCGGATCGAGTTGCCCAACGTTCGCCGCGAACAGCGTTTCACCATGCAGTTTGAGGATACTGACGGAGTGGTTGGCGAACGTAAGGTGGTCATTCAACCGCGTAGTGACACGTCGCCTCGGGTTCGTGAGTTCAATCCCGATGAAATCATTCGACGTGGACGCGGTAACGAGGGCTACATCGTCGCAGCTGGTGCCCGTATTCCATTTAAGGGAGCTGTATCTGACGATCATGGTTTGAGTCGCGTTCGCTTTGTGTGTCGAGTGATCCCTGCCGACTTCCTCTCGGAGCAAAAGGTCCGCACCTTGTTCGGGGTCGGTGGTGTGGCTCTATTTGGCCCAGGCTCGGGTGGGCCATTTGGTGGCACGGCCTACTTTGCCAGTTTGTTCCGAGAACTAACGGCCCATCGCGGGGAGGAACATCCTGAACAATCGATTGATCTGCCGGCTTTTACGGAAGAGTTGAGGAATCATCGGCCCAATCGAGACGATCGAGGTGAGGTGGAACTGCTGGAATCCACCACGATTTTATCGAGATTGGAAAACTATCAGTCACTCAACTATCGCCGGTTAATGAATCAGTTTCGACTCAATCCTGATCCGTGGATCAATCAACTTGTTGCGGATGAGGATCGTGACTCACGCGAACCGGGTAACTGGATCAAGCCTGCGGATGCACCGCTGGGCTGCGACCTGCGGCTCGATCAACTGAAATGGCTCGATCGCGATGGTACACTCAAACCGATACAGGATCCAGACACGACGCGACAACAAAAGCGGTTCATCGTTGAAGTGCGACTGTTAGTCGAAGATACTTTCCTCGATCGTGATCCACAGGTAATTCGCGACTCGGCGATCTGGTCGCTCTCTGGAGCAGCAAACTCGAATCTTGGGACTGGGTTGTTCAGCGCCTGGATGGCTGCGGCCAAACTCGCCGACGTTGGACCGAATGTCAGCCCTTCTGGGGAGACGTTTACCTTTGTCGTCGTGCCAGAAAATGAACTGTTGGCTCGCATCGGCGAGGAAGAAGAGGCAAAATATCGGGATCTGCAAAAAGCCTACAAACCGCTTCCCGATAATCTGGATCGCATGCGAGACATCAACTTTGCTCTTAGCGATGGAGATGGTCTCAATGAGGCTCTTATCAACAGTTTCATCGCTCGGTGTGAGACCCTCTCCGAAGTATTGAAGAATTCGGGTCAGGATACCAAAGGGGTCTACGACACCTATAGCCGCATCATTCGAGAGATGCGGACCAATGCTATCGATGTCAGCATGCTTCGTAAGGTTTACCAGAAGATTTATTTGCCTTTGGAAGACCTTGTGGAGAATCGTTTTGAAGCCACGTTGGATGCCGTGACCAATTTGCGGCGGACACTGGATAATCCTACCCAACCACTCGACCAACGGATTAAGGCTGGGTCAGTTCAGGCTGCTCGCGCTCGTACTGAACTGAATGAGTTAATCAAGAAACTCAACGAAGTGTTGGATGCTATGGAAGGATTGTCCAAGTTGAACGAACTGATCGCGGCTCTGGAACGAATCGAAGAGCAGGAAAAGGATCTGGAATCTCTGGTTAAAAAGATTCTAGAAAAGCGTATCAAGGAGGAACTGGAGCGGTAACCTCAAGGGTCACGATTGCGGCACTGAACCTCGACTACGCCAGACGTACCAAGTGGCGATGCTGCGATAGGGTTGCCACGGCTCAGCGAGTTCGCGTAGCACTCGTGCGCTAGGTAGTGTCTCCAGATGGTAGAGATCCTGAACTCCGGCACGCAATCCTAAGTCGCCCACGGGCAAGACGTCGAGGCGTCCTAGACAAAAGATCATAAACATTTCGGCTGTCCAGATGCCGATCCCGCGAATTGCAGTGAGACAAGAGAATACTTGTTCGTCGGACATCTCGGCAAGCTGGTGCAGTGGCGTGCGATGATCTAGAGTGCGTGTCGCGAGATCGAGCATGGCCTGTGCTTTGGTCGCAGAAACTCCACAGGAGCGTAAGCCTTGTTCGCCGAGCGCTAAAATCGCTTCGGGAGTGAGCTTGCCATCTGCTGCCGTCTCGACCCGCGCATTGATGGTGGCTGCGGCTTTTGTCGAGATTAACTGAGCGATAATGGCACGAATCAGTACCGCAAATGGTTCGCCGCTGGGCGAGAGCGTACAACGTCCAATCCGTCGCACCAACTCGCTCATGGTTGGATCGACTTTATCAAGATGACGACGTGCCCTAGTCAACTCACGAGAATACTGGAGGTTCATTGGCGTGGGATCCCGTCACTCCAAAATAAAACGCATCAGAGAGCGCGTCTGATGCGTTGTACAGGTTATTTTGGCGGTGAAATCAGGACGAGGGCTGCTCAGGAGCTGCGGCGTTCACGGTCAGTTGTTCCAGAGACGTGCCTGGAGCGGTGGGTTGAATCAGCCGATGTGTCAGTGCTTTCTCCCCTGGTTTTCGCAGATCCCAGACGAGGCCGCAGCAACTCAACGCCAGTAGGGTAACATAGCTGATGTCGATCTCCCACCAGAAGAAACCCTGGTTAGCAGACGACTGATAGTGATGATGATTGTTGTGCCATCCCTCGCCCAGAGTGATCAGTGCGAGGAAGAAATTGTTACGGCTATCATCAGTTGTAGCGTAGCGTCGCGATCCGAACAGATGGCTGAGCGAGTTGATTGTGAAAGTGGCATGGTAGACCAGGATAGTGCTGACGACAAAACCCCAGACCAGGCCGCTTGTTCCATCAATCAGGTAGCAGAGTACGGCGAGGAGAATACCCGGAATCCAGTGCCAGCGATCCATCCACCGAAGTTCGGGATAACGGTTCCAGTCGGGTACTTGGTCTTCGGGGGTATTTGCGTGTTCCGTGGAAAGAATCCAACCTACATGCGACCACCAGAAGCTGGTTTCATGAGGGGAGTGCGGATCCTTAGGCGTATCGGAGTGCCGATGATGTTCGCGATGATGTCCAGCCCACCAAAGAGGCCCCTTTTGCATAGCTGAACAGCCAAGCCAAGCCAGGATAAACTGAAACCACCGACTAGTTTTGTAGGCACGATGAGCAAAATAGCGGTGGTAGGCTCCAGTAATGCCGAACATGCGGATGAAGTAAGTCACAGCACAGAGGATCACGGCCGTGACTGTGACAGGAACAAAGAAGACGGCGATCAAAGACAAGTGAAGCAGAATAAACGGAGCTGATTTGATCCAACCCGGGAACCAGCGGTTTGGCGAACGATCGGGCCAAGGATGGCTGGGCGAAAGTTTAGGGGTCAGTACCGGAGCAGAACTAGGAACACGCTCAAGCGTCATAATGGCAAGCCTTGGGGGCGAGTTCAAAAGTGGGAAGAACGAGGAAGTTGTGCATGGCCTATCCGCTACCGATCGGGCCTAGCTCTTGGAACTGCTAGCTTTGGCTTTTCGGATCGCACTTTGTTTTCGCAATTCTGCCCGTCGGCGGGCTTCACAGGGCTTCTCGTAATATTTGCGCTTGCGGAGTTCCTTTTGGATGCCGCTGCGCTCGAGCAGTTTTTTGAAACGGCGCAAGGCCAGTCCAATCGGTTCCCGGTCATGAACACGCATCCGCAAGGGCATTCGGTTCTCCTTATCTTGGTTGCCTTCCCACAAGAGTCTCGTTTCGGGAAGGGAAGCCGTAAAGTTCTACTCGCTGTACAAATGTTTTACCTGGAGAAACAGTATCTCCACGACTCTGCGAGCCTGACTAAGGGTTTTTAGCACGAAGCGGCCAGCGAGGAAAGAGCAATCTGCGTTTCTTCAAGCAGAAGCTTCATCGGCATGTCCTATCGGAGCGGACATTAACCTCGCACGGCGATGGCGTGAGCTGTGGCGTAGGCTCGACAGTAACCCATTGAGACCAAGAGATTGCTCAGTCGCAGTTTCTGGGCAAGCTCCTTGGTTACGCCGCTCAATCGCACTTGAATGAAGTTGTTGAGTTCTGGACTAATTTCCAGATCGGTCCAGAGCATACCTTTTCTCCAGGGGCGTCCTAGGGCGCGGAACACGGCCTCCTTGGCAGCCCAACGAGCCGCAAAGTGTTCTGTAGCTCGTCGTCGGGACTGACAAAATCGGATTTCTCGCTCGGTGTAGATTCGGTTAAGAAACAGTTCCCCGTGTTGCTCGATCATGCGCCCGACACGTAGACATTCCACAATCTCGGTGCCGACACCAACGATCTCCATGATGACTCGCTCATGCTTGCTTGGATTGAACTGAGCTAGTTGATTAGGCGATCATGGTCTCTCAGTTCAGCAGGAACAACGAGAAGTTGCAAGCGTTTCTCCTAGAAGAAGAACAAGCAAGTCGACTTTCGTGCGGCAGTTTGAACCGTTGTTGGGGAATAGCCCATCTGCTTTACTCTCTGCGAAAACAAGTGCAGAACTCGGACAACAAGGATTCGAGAAAATTCGGTGAACAAGTACTCTGTACATTTTTTGAAGCTTTAGCTATATTTGATCCGTTCGAGTAATCTATGTACTCGAGCCGATCTGAGATGCTTGCTCAGAGCGTTAACCAGTGTTGCTCTCCTCTAGTTTGGCACCACGCCTGGTCGTTGGCTTCGGTTGTTGTTGCTATATCCTTTCGCCGGAGTCTCTCTCACTCCGCCGCCATCCCGCACCGATAGGAGGCACGCGCATGCGTCCACTCCTGCTTCTTCTACCAATTACGTTTTTGTGGTTAGTCGTTGGAGGGACAACCTTGCTAGTCCAGCCAAGCACTGGTCGGGCGGCTGCTGTGCCTCCGCTGACTCGGGTTTGGCAAGTCGAGGACATCCAGCGCGGCATGAAAGGGTATGGACGCACCGTTTTGCAGGGAACCAAGGTCGAGACGTTTCAGGTCGAGATTCTTGGAGTAATGCGAAACACCAGTCCGGGCCGCGATTTGATCTTGGCTCGACTCTCGGGGCTGGGTTTGGAAAAGTCTGGCGTTATCGCGGGCATGAGCGGTAGTCCGGTGTACATCGAGGACAAACTTCTTGGCGCGGTGGCTTATGCTTGGCCGTTCGGCAAGGAACCGATCGCGGGGATCACGCCTTACATCCAGATGCGGCCCGTAGTGGAAACACTTGAACGTCGCGAACAGCAGCCGACTAAACCGGTTCGCATCGGACTTGCCGAGCAATTGCGGGTCGGCGAACGCAGTTTTGATGCGGTCACGATCACCCAGAACTTCGAAGATGCCACGGAATCAGGCGGCTTGCATCTAATGCCCTTGCGCACTCCCCTGATGGCAACGGGGTTCACTCGACACACTCTCGATTGGTTGGCGAAACAGACTGGACGATATGGACTGACGCCGATGTTGGGAGGGGCTACTACGGCTCGTGTTTTGGAGGAACACAAGCAGGCGGAACTGGAGCCAGGCGGTCCGCTGGCGGTGGCGATGATTGCCGGGGATTTCGATTTGTCCGGCATAGGTACGGTGACCCACATCGAAGGAGGGCGTGTCTACGGCTGGGGCCATCCATTCATGAGCCTCGGGGGTTGTCACCTGCCGATGTATACTGGATATATCCACACGATTTATCCACGACAAACAGTTAGTTTCAAGATGGGGTCTCCGCTTCGAGAAGTCGGCGTCATGCACGCGGATGTTTCTACCTGTATCGCGGGGATATTGGATCGCAAAGCGGACATGCTGCCGCTAAAGACTCGTGTTCAAGTCGATGGAGCGGAAGCCCGAACCTTTCGAGTAAAGATCGCCCGACATCGTGGGTTATTGCCGACTCTGGTCTTCACTGCGCTAACCAATGCGGTGGATCTGGAAGGTGAACTGCCCGAAGAGATGACCGCACATTTGACCGCCCGGATCGAACTGGAAGGGCGTCCTCCCCTGGTGATTCAGGATACCTTCTCCGGATTCAGCGGTGGACGCGCACCGTTAGTGCTCTACTCTCAGGTAGGTTCGGTGCTGTCTCAGTTATTATTTAACTCCTTTGAGGATCTCAAAATTAATCGAATCGACTGTGAAACCCGAGTCGAATCGGGACGAGCGACCGCGGATATCGAATCCGTGACCCTTGATGCCGATCGTTACGAACCTGGTGCGACGTTGGCCGTGACCGCGACCTTGAAACCGTACAAGGGAGGTCGCGAAAAGGTTCGCCTGAAAATGCAGTTGCCCGACGATCTTGCCGAAGGCACTTACACGGCGATTCTCTGCGACGAACTGGCCAGCGCTCGGTACGATTTGCGCGGCAATCCTTCCTTGATAGCTCCCACGAATGCGGATCAAGTGATCGAGGGGTTGAGGCTCTTACTGGACGCCAAGCGCACTACTTTAGCACTGCGATTGCCGCTCGGGGCACACGGAGTGGCAGCCAGTGGAAAGAATTTACCTCAATTACCCTCTAGCATGGTTCATATTCTGACCAACTCAAAACGAACCGGTGCGTTGCCAATGACTCGGGCCAAGGTCGAGCGAGTAAAAACTAATTGGGTGATTCAAGGTGCGGAGAATGTCACCTTCCGAGTCACGAAAACGCGAAATCTCACACTGACCAAAGACCACGAGTAAACGGCTTTTGTCTCAATTATCGAGCAATTCGCTCTTCATTTCCTATTCTTCTGCAAGAAGGTGGATCATGAAGCGTTTAGTTTTCGTCGTGGGCCTGCTGGGCTGTCTGGCTTCCACGACGCAGGCGGGGAAAATCAAGACCTGGCATCATCATCGTCCGAGCGAGTTCGAGAAGTCGCAGCTGTCTAAGGTGGTGGTCAGTAGCGAAGGTCAACTCCGGCTCTCCAAACAGCTGCGCCCACTAGCTCAGTTGGAAGCGGCTCACGTTTGGGCGGTGATCGAGGATCGCGCTGGTCGCCTTCTCGCCGCTACGGGGGATCAAGGATGTCTCTATCAAATCCTTCCGGATGGCAAAACTTCGTTGTTGGGAAGCGTCGACTCCGGACAGGTTCTCTGCCTTGCCGTTGCTTCCGACGGACAAACGGTCTACGCAGGCACTGGTCCTGAAGCCACGATTGTGCGTGTCGAAGGCGATCAGATAAAGCCATTTTGCACCTTGCCTGAGTCATATGTCTGGGCATTAGCGACCTCTGTAGGGGGAGAAACCCTCTATGCTGCCACTGGGCCGAATGGGCGAATCTATCAAATCAATAAGCAGGGCAAAGCGACGCTATTTTACGAGACACGTCAGGATCATGTGTTAGCTTTGGCCGTGGCCAAGGATGGTTCAGTATTTGCAGGAACCGACAAAACAGGTCGGGTTTATCGCATTTCTCCACAAGGGAAGGGATTCGTTGTCTATCAGGCCCCACAGACCGAGATTCGCACCCTTCTGCTCTCCGGCGACATACTCTATGCAGGCACCAGCGCGATGAGAAACCGTAGCCTGACTGCCCGTGAAAACGGATCCTCCACTAAGACGACGGCCAAGCTCGACTCCAAGAACCCGCCACCGATTCGGACCGTTTCGCGGCAAGAAGAACCGAGCAAAGTCGCCACGGAGTCCCCTGTCAGTAAGTCGCGCGAGTTGGGGAAGGGAAGTCCTGCTTCAGCTCCGGTGGCTCCGACTTCTGGCGAGAACAGCGTCTATCGCATCGGACCAGACGGCAATGTGCGTGAGCTATTTCGGTCCAAGGTGTTGGTCCTGAGTCTCGCTCAGCAGGGCGGAAAGTTGCTGGTGGCCACAGGGATGCAGGGGGAGTTGTTTGAAATCGATGAGCAAACGCGAGAGAATACTGCTCTCGCTCGGTTAGATCATGGACAGTTGTTATCGCTTTGTCGACGCAAGACTGGATCACTGGTTATTGCGGCGGGAGATCCGGGGAAACTCTACTCTCTAGAAACAAACTTCGTGAGCCAAGGAACGCTGATTTCAGAGGTGCTAGATGCAAGCATGCCGAGTCGCTGGGGAGCCTTGCGCTGGCGTGCAGAGCTCCCTAACAAAACTCGCATCACTGTGGCGACTCGCTCGGGAAATGTCGAAGTTCCTGATGAAACGTGGAGTGACTGGTCCGAAGAAGAAACCAATCCCGACTTGGCTACCATCACTGCTCCTGCTGCTCGCTATTTGCAGTATCGCGTCACTCTCAGCAGTGAGGACGCTCACATTACTCCAGCCTTGCACTCGATCACGCTTCGTTATGCCAATATCAACCAAGCTCCTGAGATCACCAAGATTGAGGTGCCTGATCTCCGAGCCGCGACCCAAGAGAATCCGAAAAAACTGAAGCTCAAATGGAACGCTACCGATGCCAATGAGGACGAACTTCGCTTCACGCTCCAGGTCAAAAAAGACGGTTGGAGTCATTGGGTCACGCTAGAGGAAGACCTCGAAAAGTCTGAGTTTGAGTGGGACACGACAACAACGGCCTCGGGAGTCTATCGTCTGAAAGTCGTGGCGAGCGACGCTGTCGAGAATTCGGAGAAAGACGCTCTTGTTGGGGAAAGAATCAGTGAGCCGTTCATCGTGTGCCACACCGCTCCAAAGGTGACTCTCAAGACCGATGGAATGAAGAACGGTCGAATGCAGATCACCGCCGTAGCTGAATCGCCGCTAGTACGACTCACCAGCGCCAGGTTCGCATTGAATGGCAAGAAGTGGGCGAATATCTACCCTAAAGATGGACTATTCGACAGCCGAAGTGAGTCCTTCTCTTTCGAGACAGAGCAACTCAAATCAGGAGCATACATCCTGGTGCTTCAGGTGAAGGACGCTGCCGGCAACACAGGTACCGCAGACCTGGTCTTCACGGTACCTGAGAGAGAGAATAAATAGCTGTTAACTCTTCAACATGCCGACCTGGCGAGCATAGGGGAATAATCCTCCCGCTTCCAGAATCGGGGCGACATCGCCGAGCGGTTGAAGTTCATAGGTTTCGCCAGTCGTGCGATTGAGTAAAACGGCACCGGCGATGTCCAGTTCTAGTTCGTCTCCGGTGCAAACAATGTCGCAGAGACGTTGTTTGCACTCGAACGGAATGAGATAGCCACCGTTCACAGCGTTGCGGAAGAAAATGCGAGCATAGAATTCGGCGATGACAGCTTCGATGCCGGCAGCATCCAGAGCAATAGGGGCATGCTCGCGCGAGGAACCGCAACCGAAGTTCTTACCAGCGACGAGGATTTTGTAGTCGCTGATAAACTCGTCCTGAGTGTGAAAGGGAATGTGTCCTTTGGGTAATCCCGACATCGCGGGAGGCACGCTGGACAGCGCGTACTTGCCAAACTGACGATATTCTTCCGGAATCGCTGGATTCAGGGTCAAATACTGAGCAGGAATAATCTGATCGGTATCGACGTTATCACCTAGAACATAGGCGTTACCGAGGATCCGCTTAGTAGCTGTCATGAAGGTCGCTCGTCTGAAAAGTAGTTGGTGTCTCTTAAGCAGTTACTGCATGGCGTCACGAGGATCGGTGATGTTGCCGGTCAGCGCGCTAGCGGCAACGGTGAGCGGGCTGGCGAGATAGACTTCGGCCTGTTTGTGCCCCATGCGACCTGGAAAATTGCGATTGGTCGTACTGATGCAGCTCATCGGCGCATTCAGCCGACCAAACGTGTCCGAGGGACCGCCTAGACAGGCAGCGCAAGACGGCTCACCGATCTTGGCTCCTGCGGCGAGGAACACCTCTTCAAGTGTCTTGCCGTTAATTTTCTCAGTTTTTAATCCTTTTGCGATCTCGCTTGTCGCTGGAACTACGAAGGTGTCGATTTTGACGCTTCTACCATAAAGCAACCGGGCCGCCGCACGGAAGTCGGTCAGCTTCCCTCCGGTGCAGGAACCGAGATAAGCCCGATCTAGTTTGGTGCCTTTTACCTCGCTAACGTAGGCACGGTTATCGGGACTGTGTGGCTTGGCCACAACCGGCTGTAGCTTCGAGACATCATAGACTTTCTCGAAGATCCAGCGAGCATCGGCATCGGAGCGTTCCACCTGATACGGTTTGCCCGAGCGGTTTCGGGTATTGACATAGTCCAGGGTGAGTTGATCCGGAGCGATCACGCCATTTTTTCCGCCAGCCTCGATCACCATGTTGCACAGCGTCATGCGCTCCTCAATGTTGAGCGCGTAGACCGCATCTCCGTCGAACTCCATGGCACGGTAGGTAGCCCCATCACAACCAATGTCTCCGATGACCGCGAGAATGAGATCTTTGGCCATCAAGTAAGGAGGCAGTTCGCCGTGGAAGACGAAGCGCATGGTGGGCGGTACTTTGACCCAGAGTTTACCGGTGCCTAGGACAAAGCCTGCGTCGGTGTTGCCGATGCCCGTGGCAAACTCGCCGAACGCGCCGGCGGTGCAAGTGTGGCTATCGGTGCCTAGTAGCACCTCGCCGGGGCGGGTGTGTCCTTCCTCAGGCAAGGCGATGTGACAGACTCCTTTGTAGCGTTCGGTGCCGACATCGTAGAAGTGGGGCAGGGCCTGCTCTTTGGCAAAGGCCCGCAAGATGTCCACGTTGCGATTGGCCATCGCATCAGCCGTGAAGATGTAATGATCCGGAATAATCACCACCTTATCCCGGTCCCAAACCTTGGCATCCGCGCCAAAATGCTGTTTGAAAACACCGATCGTTCCCGGTCCGCACACGTCGTGCGTCATCAGAATGTCAACATCGATCCAGATGTTATCTCCGGGACGAACCGACGCTTTTCCAGCATGTCGGGCCAGTATTTTTTCCGTGAGAGTCATCGCAGCCATGGAGAGGTTACTCCGTGCAAACGCGGCAAAAGCATCACCAACTGCCAGTATAGAAAGCTAGAGGATCGCTGGAGTAGAGAACTGGGCTGTCCCATTAGGTCTTCACCTGAAAAATACATTCGATTTCAACGGGTGCGCCGTTGGGTAGTGAAACCATGCCCACCGCGCTACGCGCCCCCTTGCCAGCTTTTTCTCCAAAAACTTGAATTAACAACTCCGAAAAGGCGTTGATTACTTGAGGTTGCTGCGTGAACTCGGGAGTGCAATTCACCATGCCCAGTGTCTTGACCAAGCGAACGACGCGGTTCAATGAGCCAAGCTCGGCGCGAACCACTCCCAGAATGACCAAGCCAATGCCGCGGGCTGCCTCCTGAGCCTGTGCTAGACTGATGTTCTGACCAACTTTCCCCACGACTGGTTTACCATCGTTGGGAGGCGGCAGATGTCCGGAGACGTACAGCATATCACCGGCCTGGACCGCAGAGGCCAGCGTCGGTCGAGAGCTGCTCGGTTTGGGCAGTTCGAGTTTAAGCTTGGCGACGCGCTCTTCGGGAGTTTCTTCAGTGAACTCGGCGAACGCCGTGCTTCCAAGTGGTGACGAGCGAGTCACCCACCAACCTAACCCAGCTCCCAACGACAGACACAAACCATGCGACAACAGCTGTCGCCGATCGAGTTTTTCAATCATGCCCAGATACTCCAGGGGTTTCGTTATGAACGGCGAATTTAGCTAGTGAGGGATTTTATACCAGTGGGAGTTGCCGAGTCTTGTATCGCACTACAACAGCGTCACGCCGAGCCAATCTACACCTTACCACTTTTTGCCGACAGTAAAATCTATTTATGTCGAACAAACGGGTCGTACTGTTTGTGGTGCTGTGGCGAAACCGGCATATAAACGTCTCGTTGTTAATCCGGCTTTCCGCTCGAAGTGCTTTCAATGGTGGCCTCACCGTCGCTGGTTCGTGCATCATTCGGCGTCCCGATTGCTTTCTTTGCAGCTCAGAGAAGCAATGACGAGGATTGTATGTGGAAAGAGTTGCTACATCGTTCAATTTCCGTGCAGGAAACGCTAGTCGATTGCGCAGCGAGTCGTTATAACAGCAACGACGAATCGCCATTGGCGCGTTGTCGAGTATTCGTCAGGGCGGAGGTACGCGGTTGTGACTCCGAAGGAATCGCTTGCGCTAATTCGCGAAAAAGAGATACGCGCAGTCGATTTACGTTTCATGGATTTTCCGGGTCTGTGGCATCATTTTACCATTCCCGCCGAAGAATTGGACGAACACGTCTTCGAGGAAGGCAAGGGGATTGATGGCTCTTCCCTTCGTGGCTGGCAGGCGATCAATGAATCGGACATGCTCGTCATTCCAGTTCCGGATACCGCCTTTATCGATCCATTTACTCGGGATCGCACCCTGACTTTGATTTGCAACATTCAAGATCCGCTCACCAAAGAGGATTACACACGCGATCCGCGGAACGTGGCTCGTAAAGCCGTCAACTACATGAAATCAACTGGGATTGCCGATACCGCCAATTTCGGTCCTGAGGTCGAGTTCTTCATCTTCGACGACGTACGCTACGATCAGACGCAATATAGCGGCTATTACTTCCTTGACTCGATCGAGGGAGCCTGGAACACTGGACGCGACGAGAAGCCGAACCTCGGCTACAAACTACGCTACAAGGAAGGCCATTTTCCTTGTCCGCCTGCGGATGCCATGCACGATCTCCGTAGTGAGATGATGCTCACGATGATCGATTGTGGATTGAAGATCGAGGCACATCATCACGAGGTGGCGACCGGTGGACAGGGCGAAATCGACATGAAGTATGCCCCGCTGGTGGAGATGGCCGACAACGTCTTGAAGTACAAATACATTGTGAAAAACGTGGCCCGCAAATACGGCAAGACGGCGACGTTCATGCCCAAGCCGTTGTTCCTGGACAACGGTACCGGGATGCATGTTCATACTTCGTTGTGGAAGGATGGACGCAATCTTTTTGCGGGGTCGGGCTATGCTGGACTGTCCGAGATCGCCAACTATGCCATCGGCGGCTTGTTACGACATGCTCCCGCTTTGTGCGCTTTTACCAATCCGACTACAAATAGTTACAAACGCCTGACGCCTGGTTACGAGGCTCCGGTAAACCTGGCCTACAGTCGTCGCAACCGTTCCGCCGCCATTCGCATCCCGGTCTATTCGCCGCATCCCCGCTCCAAGCGGATTGAGTTTCGTCTGCCGGATGCTTCCGCCAACCCCTACCTGGCTTTCGCGGCCATGCTGATGGCGATGCTTGACGGTATCAAAAACAAGATGAATCCCGGTGAGCCGTTAGATAAGGATATTTACGATCTGGAACCGGAAGAATTGAGCAAGGTACCGCAGACGCCCGCCTCGCTCGAAGAGGCGTTGGAGCATCTCCGTCGCGATCAGGAGTTTCTCCTGCAAGGCGAGGTCTTCACTAGTGATGTGATCGACACCTGGATTTGGTACAAGCGCGAGAAAGAGGTGGACGCCATCCGCCTTCGACCGCACCCCTACGAGTTCGCTCTGTATTTTGACATCTGATCCCGAGGCTTTGGACGAACAGAACTTATGAGTACCCCACGACAAGCCGCCTTGCGAGCGGTCGCTACTGCTCAACATCGACTCAACCACATCGATTTCAAGAACGGCCGACTCAAGGATATGTTCGCGGAGAACGTATTCAGTGAAGCTGTACAACGCGAACGACTCCCCAAACCGGTTTTCAAGGCACTGCAAAAGACCATTCGGCAAGGGGCACCACTCGATCCCGCTATTGCCGATGCCGTGGCCACCGCCATGAAGGACTGGGCCATCGAAAAAGGTGCCACCCACTTTACACATCTCTTTTATCCAATGACCGGATTAACTGCAGAGAAGCACGACAGCTTCCTTCAGCCGACCGATGGTGGTGGAGCCATCCTGGAGTTTTCCGGCAAGGAATTGGTTCGCGGTGAACCGGATGCCTCGTCATTCCCCTCGGGGGGCATCCGCGCCACTTTTGAGGCACGCGGCTACACGGCCTGGGATCCGACTAGTCCCGCTTTCATTATGCAAGGCCCCAACGGAGCTACTCTTGTCATTCCGACTGCCTTTCTCAGTTGGACCGGCGAGGCGCTAGACAAGAAAACTCCTTTGCTTCGTTCGATGGAGGCGCTGTCCAAGCAAGCGTTGCGTATTCTTCGTCTGTTTGGCAACCATGAGGCCAAGAAGGTTTTCACCACCGTTGGTCCTGAACAGGAATACTTCCTGATCGATAAGAATTTCTACTACGCTCGTCCGGATTTGATTGCTACGGGTCGCACTCTGTTTGGTGCTCCTCCCCCCAAAGGGCAAGAGATGGAGGACCAGTACTTCGGTTCCATTCCCGAGCGTGTGCTGGCCTACATGGCAGATGTCGAATCTCAGTTATTCCAGCTCGGCGTTCCGGTCAAGACTCGTCACAACGAGGTCGCTCCTAGTCAGTATGAAATTGCTCCGATGTTCGAGGATTCCAATCTTGGCACTGATCATCAGATGCTGACGATGGAAATTCTCAAGCGAACCGCTCCGAAGTATGGGCTTATTTGCTTGCTTCATGAAAAACCGTTTGCCGGCATCAACGGCTCGGGCAAGCATAATAACTGGTCGATGTCCACCGACACTGGGGAAAATCTGCTCGAACCGGGTGATACCCCTCATGATAACGCCCAGTTTCTGGTCTTCTGTGTTGCGGTGATTCGTGCAGTGTGCAAGTACTCGCGCTTGCTACGTGTTGCCGTCGCCAGCGCAGCCAACGATCATCGTCTAGGAGCGAACGAGGCTCCCCCAGCGATCATTTCGGTGTTCCTAGGCGATCAACTCGAGGACGTCATCAATCAACTTGCCGAGCAGGGGTCGGCGAAGTCCAGCAAGCAAGGCGGGTTCATGGAAATCGGCGTGAACGTCTTGCCGAAGCTTCCTAAACATGCCGGCGATCGCAACCGTACTAGTCCGTTTGCCTTCACTGGCAACAAGTTCGAATTTCGCGCCGTTGGGTCTTCCTTCTCGATCGCTGGAGCCAACACGGTTCTCAATACCATTGTCGCCGAATCCCTAGATTACATCGCCACCCAGTTGGAGAAGGCCAAAGCTGCAGGCAAGGATCTCAACTCGGCGATTCAGGAGCTACTACCTGGCATTATTCGGGAAAGTCGCAAAATTCTCTTCCTGGGCGACAATTATTCCGCAGAATGGCACGCCGAGGCCGAGAGGCGCGGCCTGCCCAATCTACGCACGACGGCTGATGCTCTTCCCGTCATTTTGGAACCAGAGTCGATCGAGTTGTTCACGCGCTACAAGGTGTACAGCGAACGCGAGCTACAAAGTCGATTTACGATTCTATGCGAAGGATACATCAAAACGCTGTCGATCGAGGGCCGCTGTGCCAGCATGCTGGCTCGGACCATGATTCTGCCTGCCGCCTTGCGGTATCAAGGGCAAGTGGCCCAATCCATTCACGCCCTACAATCCGCTGGTGCCAAAGTGCCTGCTTCTCAGCTCGAGCTGTTGAACAAACTAACTGCCACGATCGAAGCGTTTCAGACCGCCAACGACAAGTTGGATGCGGCTTTGAATTATCATGTCGAAGGCGATCCGGTCAGCCACATGAAGCACGCTCGGGATCATGTCCTAGCGGCTATGAACGAACTGCGAAAGCATGGAGATGCCTTAGAACTGCTCGTCGCGGACGATCTCTGGCCGTTACCGACGTACCGTGAGATGTTGTTCATCAAATAATTGCTCGAATTGACCGACGAAGACGTTATTGCTACGATAACGTCTTCACTGGCCCCTTCGCCAAGTGGTAAGGCAGCGGATTGCAAATCCGCCATCCCCGGTTCGAATCCGGGAGGGGCCTCTTTTAGTCAGACCTCGACATCGCCCGCCACTTCTTGCCAAATCCCTTACGACATAACGACTTCCGTCCCCTCTGCCGATGTTTCTCCTCGTCGGCAACTGGACACGGTTTGCCTGTCCAGGTCCAGGCCAGACCCCGGCTTGGTCATGCCCTTGGTCATGCAAGGTCATGCAGCCGGCAACGGTAGGGGGAGGTATAGGTGAGAACGTGGAAGTCTTCAAGAACTCGTTCGTGGTGTGGGTGCTGGACGGCAAGCGGGTGAAGCCGGGCACGCCGGGTGCCGTGCAGGTCCGCAAGGAGTCCTCGAAGTGGTACGGCAAGGTCAAGGACTCCGAGACGGGCCGGTGGCAGGCCGTGCCCCTGTCCAGGGACAAGGGCGTGGCGAAGCGGATGCTGGCGAAGCTGATCGCGGAGGGGGACGCCGTCAGGGCCGGGCTGATCGACCCGCTTGACCGGTACAAGGGCGACGACGTGCGGGAGTACCTCCCCGCGTTCAAGGCTTACCTGAAAGGTCAAGGGGACGGGGAGCGGCACATCAAGAACACCGCCCGGCCGATCGGCAAGGTGCTAGACGCGGCGGGCATCAAGACCGTGGCCGACCTGGCCAAATCCTACGAGGCGGTGTCGGACTACCTGACGAGCCTGCCGGTCGGCCCCCGGACGAAGAACACCTACCGACAGGCCATCGTCTCCTTCGTCAAGTACCTGACCACGGAGAAGAAGAGGCTCGCCTCCAACCCGCTCGTAGTCCTGCCGATTCGTGCCGTCCCGGACGCCGAGAAGCGGCGGAAGCGGCGTGCCCTGTTGCCACTCCAACTCCAGGCGTTCGTGAACGTGGTGACGACCAGGCCACTCGTGAACGCCCAGACCGCGATCCAGCGACGGAAGCACCGCCCGTCGAGCCGGGTGGCTGTCCTGGCTCCGACGACGGTCGCCCGGCTGGAGCGGAAGGGGCGGGAGCGGGCCTTGCTGTACGCGACCGCCGCCTCCACCGGCTTCCGCGAAGGGGAACTGTCGGTCCTGCGGGTCTGCGACCTGCACCTGGAGGGCACCGCTCCCGCCGCCCGCCTCGCGGGCGAGATGACCAAGAACGGCAAGGACGCGACGATCCCGCTGACCGGCGAGATGGCTGCGGCCCTCCGCGACTGGATCAAGGAGACGGGCAAGGGGCCGACCGACTTGGTGTTCGACGTGCCGGGGTACTCGTCGGTCATGCGAAACTGGAAGAAAGACCTGCGGGCTGCCGGTATTCCGTACCGGGACGACCGGGGCCGCGTGTTCGATTTCCACAGCCTGCGGAAGTGCCTGGGCACGTTCCTGCGTCTGGCCGGGATCGACCCTGCCGCGAGCATGAAAATGCTGCGGCACTCCGACATCCGCCTGACCATGCAGGTGTACAACGACGACGAGTTGCAGGAGCTTATCCCTGTCGTCAACGCTCTGCCCCGGCTGACTCTCTGACCGTCGCGTTTTTGCCCTAAACGCTCGGGGGAAGGCAACGTTACCTTCCCCCGAGCGTTTCCGCTATAAACTCAGCCGGCCCTTCCCGCGATATTACTCATGTCAGCCGATGTCCACCTGGATGGGCGGGGGACAACGGCATCATCATTTCTGTCCTGAACGGAGTGAACCATGTACCCCCAGGTGAGCGTAAGCCAACATCTTCCTTTACAGCCCCCGATGACCAAGAAGCAGGCGGCGGACTACTTCCAGGTTTCGGAGTGGACCATCGACCGGTGGCGGGCCGAGGGCCGCTTGAAGTGCTTCAAGTGCGGCGGAACAGTGCGGTTCCGCCGCGAATGGCTCGAAGACTTTCTGACCAAAAAGAGGGCTTGACGCACGCTGTTTTTCGGACGCAGAATCTCTTCAACCTGCCAACCTTTGGTTGCCGGGAGCGGCTGTTATCACTGCCAAGTAAAACCGGCCCTCGCAGATCGGGTTAGGCCGGACGGTGATGACAGTGGCGGGTAGACCGCCTTGAACGCACACACGCACTGACAGCCGAGGGTAAGCCGAACAATCGCCCTCCTCGACTTGGCCCGGCCCGGTTGTCACACTCCCCTCCTTCTGGGGTCGTGTCCACAGGAACCTTGCTCATGCGAGGTCGTGGACCGGCTCTGCCCCCACCGCCATCCACTTCCGCTGGGCAGTTGTCTCAACACTCGTTGGGGGCACTCAAGGTGCGTCTTGAGCCAGCACTCGGCCATCGAGTGAACTGACGCGATGTGGAACCCGGTGCGGGGCTGCACGAAGGTCAGCCCCTGCTGTGACCTGGAGTACCGCGTGCGTTGGCGACACGAAGAAGCCCCTGGGCGGGAGGACTGAGCCGTGCCGAAAAGGACTTCCACCAACCCGAAGAACGCGGTGATCGTCCGCACCTACGCGGCAGCAGTGCGGTTTCGCGGGGTTAGTGGGAGCGGAGGAGGCTGGTTAATAACCGGCTTGACTCTCCCACTAACACCCATCCCGATACACGACCTCTTATTACCTCGCTGCTCGCGACCGGCTCGTGAAAAACTTACGGCCACCCAAGGCGGTGTTTTCTAGTTCAAGGCAAGTTCACTTCCAGAGGGCGGGGGCTTCGGGTCCAGACGTAGCGGCGGGTGCCCATCATCAGGATGGTCATGGTCCGCTCGTCTGAGGCGGCGATGGTGAACCACTTGTCCTCGACCGGAACCGGCAACGTCCCGTCCTCCTTGATGTAGACCTTCCCTTGGCCCCACTTCCAACTGCCCTTGAAGGTCTGGCCCGACTTCGGCATGTGGAGGATCAGCGTCCCGTCCGGTCGGAACTCCCGAATCCGGTCGCCCGCCTTCTCGGTGCGTTCCTCCAGCCACGTCCCGATGGGCGGCTCGTTCTTGGACGTGGGGGCTGTGGGCGTGTCCGGCGTTTTCTCGGGCGGCTGGGCCTTCTGGGGCGGCGGTGTCTTCTGCTCGGTCGTGCCGCCGCCCGCCTGCTTCGAGCCGGTCTGGGCGTCCGCCACCGAGCCGGTCTTCGCGGCTGCTTGATTGTTCTCACCGCCCGAATCTTTCTTCCCAAACAGTCCCAGCCCGGCCCCGATGACCACCGCCAGCACCAGCACGCCGCCGACCGCGATCCCGGCCCAGGCGAGCGTGCCGAGCTTCCGGCCACGTCTCTTCTGTGGTGCGGCTGGCTCGTCGGTGAAGACCTCGCCCTTACGCGGCAGAGGCGGCGGCACCGTCACCGACTGACCGCACTTCGAGCAGACGAGGCGGGTGCCCGCCTTCGTCTCGGGTGCCTGGAGGAGCTTGTTGCAGAACGGGCAGTCGAAGCGGATGTTCATTTGGTTGCGAGTCCTGAGCAGGTTACTTGCTGCTGGCAGGTGGCGTTTGGCTAATCAACTTGCAGTCGATTAGGTGAACGACATCACCACTGGCCCCACTGCAAACGCACCGGAACTTCATGGGGAATCCTGTCCTGGTTCGCGGGTCGATCCCTGCGAGAATGAACCTGCTCTCAGCACTTTTGAATTGGGCTAAGACTTGAATCTCTTGAAACTTGAACCCCGACCTGAGATACATCCCCCCTTCAGGTCCAGTCGGCTCGGTCGCCGCTCCGGTCAGGATGAGCGTCTTGCCTTGATACTTTTTCCCAGCAGCGGAACGGTTCCTGTGAAAATCTTCTGTCAACGCCTCTACGGTCAGCGATGTGCCATCGCTGTCTGCATCCTTCGGAGGGGTCGAGTTGTCGTTCCGGGCTGGGCCAACGCCGGCCTCGTCTCATGAGCGGTTGACCTTGGCATCGCCCCCTGATCTACCAAACAGGGCGACCGAGACGAACACCAGCACGGTCCCGAGGAGCAGGACGCCCGCCGCCCCGCCCCCGACGATCCCGATCTTGGCCGGTGTACTCGACCGCCGCCAGAACGCCGCCGCCCATCCCAACGGGCCGTCCGCCCGAGCGGGCCGTTCAGCGATTGCATGGCCCGGCTCGGCGTCCGCGACTTCGATAGACTCGACGAGGTGTGGCGGCTTGCGGGCCGGGAGAGGTGGAGGCGGGGCCTTCGTCGCCACCGGGGCACCCCCTGGCGGGAACAGGCCCTTTACCGAGCGGGCCGCAGCCCACTTGTCCATCCCTTCCTTCCACACATGGTCGGTTGGGTGGAGTTTGCCCGAGGCGGCGAGTTGCTTGAGGTCCGCACTGGAGACAGGGCCGTGCCTCTGGCCGTTCTGCGAGTAGTACCATTCCTTCGCCATCGAGATACCCCCGTCATGCTGGTGCTTGTGGCAACCGCCACAGACGCACCGTCCTGTCCACTCCCGCCGTCACGACGTACCTGCCGTCGTCCGACACGGCGGCGTCCCAAATCTTGCCCTGGTGGCCGACCAGCCGGCAGAGTTCCTGGTGCCGGTCCAAGTCCCACACGCTCGCCGTGCCGTGGTCGCGGACGCACAGCACCCAGGACGCACCTTGACGCAACGTCACGCGGTAGGGCCGGTCCTCAAACGTGACGCTCCGCACTTCCTCGCCGGCCTGCCAGTCCCACTCCCGCACCGTCCGGTCCTCGCAGGCCGACAGGACGCGGCCACCGTCCGGGGAGATCGCCAGGTCGCTGACGACGTGGCCGTGCCCACGCAGGCAGCGGACCTCGCGGCCTTGCTCCAGGTTCCACACCCGCACGGTGCGGTCATTTCCCGCCGAGAGGGCGTGCCGAGCGTCGGGCGTAAATCTCACCGCTTGCACAGGCCCAGCGTGGCCCTCCAGCCGTTGAAGGAGTCGCCCGGTTACGGCGTCCCACAACATCACTCCCCGGTCGTCGCCGCCTGAGAGCAGGCGTGTGCCGTCCGGCGAGAAGGCCACGCAGACGACGACCTGGCGGTTGTCGTGGAGGCGGTGGAGTTCGCGGCCCGTCCGCACGTCCCACAGCCGCACGATCCGGTCGTAGTTGCCCGACGCGGCGGTGGTGCCGTCCGGCGAGAAGGCCACGCAGCCGACCCAATGCTCGTGTTCGGGGAACTGGCGGACCTCCTCGCCCGCCTCGCCCGACCACAGCCGCATGGTGCGGTCATCACCGCCCGAGAGGATGAGGTTGCCGTCCGGGGAGATCGCCACGCTCATGACGGCCCCGACGTGGCCCCGGAAGCAGCGGACCTCCTCCGCGAGTGGCACTGAGGGGAACAACCACCTGCGGACGCCCAGCCACCCGCCGAGGGCGGCGAGGCCGAGGCCGGACGCCGCCAGCAGCCACCGGCGACGAGTCGGGTGCTTCCTCGTAGTCGGGGGCGAGGGTGCATCGGTGAACGGAGTGAGGGCCTCCGCGACCTCGGACGCCGACTGGAAGCGGGTGGCAACGTCCTTGGCCGTCATCCGGGCGATAACGCTTACGAGTCCGCCCGGCAGGTCGTCGCGGAACTCGGCCAGCGGCCTCGGCTGCCGCTCCAGGTGCCCGGCCACCTTCGAGTAGCCGCTGCCCCCGGCGAACGGCGGCTGGCCGGCGAGCAGGTGGTACAGCGTGCAGCCCAGCGAGTAGAGGTCGGCCCGGCCATCGACGTTGCGGGCGTCCCTGATCTGCTCCGGGGCGATGTAGTCCGGCGTGCCGCAGCCGTCGCCCAGCCGCGTCACCGAGCCGCTCGCGTTCGTTGACAACGCCGCCAGGGGCCGGTGGCCGGCGTCCGCCGCCTCCTGGTCCGCCAGCAACGACGCCAGGCCGAAGTCGCTGACCTTGACCCGGCCCTGCGGCGTGAGCAGCAGGTTGTGGGGCTTGATGTCCCGGTGAACCATGCCGAGCTTGTGGGCGTGGGCGAGAGCCTCGGCCACCTGCCGGACGTACCCGCACGCCTCGGCCACCGGCAGCGGCCCTCGGTCCTGGACGAGCCGGGCCAGGTCGGTGCCCTCGACGTACTCCATCACCAGGAAATGCAGGTCGCCCACCCGCTCCGCGTCGAAGGCCCGGACGATGCCGGGGTTGTCGAGTGCCGCAGCCGCCTCGACCTCGTGGCGGAACCGGGCGACCGCCTTCTCGTCTTGCAACAGGTCCGGGCGAATCGTCTTCACCGCGACCACGCGGTTCATCAACTCGTGCCGGGCCGTCCACACCTGGCCCATGCCGCCCGACCCGAGAAAGCCCAACAGCCGGTAACGCGGGTGGTCGAGTAGCTCGACAGGCGGCTGGGGAGCCTTCGGATTGACTCCCTGAGATACTTCCTCGTAGCAACCCGCCAGCAAGCGGAGTCGCTCGGCGGGGATCGACCGAAGCACGCGGGCGACCGCCGTGGCGGCGTCGGCCTCCTCAACCACCGTCCAGCAGGTGTCGCAGAACGCCAGGTGCCCTTCGATGCCCGCACCGCCGCCGTCCTCAACCAACCCGCTGGCGTAGGCTCGAAGCTGTTCGGCGGACGGGTGCTGGTCGGTCATCTCATCGCGGCCCTCGGGGTAGACCCGTCCTCGTGGAGCCGCCGGCAGCGGCCCCCTCAAGTGCTGTGCATGAGGCTGGAACAGGTTTCTCGAAAACGTGAAAAGCGTTCGTCTCAGTCGATCAGGCCCTCGGCCTCCTGCCGCAGCCGCTTCATGACGCGGTGCTTGGCGAGCTTCACCGCATTGACGGTCAGCGTGAGGGCCTCGGCCACCGTGGCGACCTCCTGGCCCTCCAGGGCGGTGCGTCTGAACGCCTCCCACGTCGCCGGCTCGAAGTTGGCCCGCACTAGTTCGAGCAGGCAGGCGACAACGTGTTCGTCGTGTTCGCGGTCCCAAACCTGCGACAGACCACTACGCGGGTCTTCCGTTGATCGAGGATGCTGGCCTGAAAGTCGCTGTCGCCGGTGGCGACAGGACGTGACCGCCGCTGCCGCCAGTAGTTCCTCAGCCGGTGGACCAGGACGGTGCGGAGCCAGCCCCGGAACCCGCCCCGGCTGCGGTCGTAGGCGTAGCCCGGCATTTCCTGGGCGACCGCGTGCAGCACGTCTTGCACGAGGTCGTCGTGGTCGTGCGGCAGGACCGCGTGGCGACGGAGCCAGTCGCGGAGGAGCGGGTCGTAGAGGTCAACGAGCCGGCCCCACGCCCCGGCGTCGGCTCGGTCGCGTACCCGGAGCAACAGACTCGAAGAGGTCGTAGCCGGCTGCATTCTGCTTCCCGCTGTTGTTTTCGATGGACCACCCAAACCGCTCAATCAAATCAGGTTGCGAGTTCACCTCATGTATACATGAAGTCAAGCTCTCCCACAACTTCCCCTCAGAATTTCCAGTTTGTGTGCAATCTCTTCTAGGTATCGCCGTCTTGAGTTCGTCAGTCCGGGCCGAGCCTGAGTGGGACCGCGAACAACCTCGTCCGGCACGGACGAGGTTGGTGCCGGTCGCAAGGACTGCAACCCTGCGACACAAATTCATGACAACTGCGAAAGAGTAAAAAAGTCTGGTGACACCCCGCTACGCGGCTCCTGGGTAAGTCACCAAGCCGATGCGTCTTCATGTTTCATCATTTCAACCTTCCGGTCACATGGCCGCATGGTGAGAGCCGAACGATCCTCCGAGGGCCATTTCTGAAAAAAGCACGGAGGGCAGTTCCGCAGCAGCGGGAGGGGTCGGCCACTTGGGCGAGGCCGTAAAGTTGGTGGCCAATGACGCCACCAGTAATCGAAGTGTTTGGCTGGCGAACGGCGGGCACGCTCACGTCAGCGTAATCTAGGGGAAGCCAGGTCACACACCAACAACACGGAATGTCTCCGTTGCCGGGTTAAGGATCACGCTGCCATCGACCACAATTCGCTTCCGCATTCGTCATCTTCCCATCGTTCAAGACGCCCGATCAGGTGATAATGACGATTTTGAGGATTCACGAACAACGGTCGCCACCGGTTCGGTTCGTGGACTGGATATACCTCTTCAAGAATGACCTCCTCCTCTCCCTCCTCCCAAGCCAGAAGAACGTCGTACTCGTCCAGGAGCCGGAACTTCATCGATTTGCCCCTCTTCTCGCCGTTCTTGTCGAACCAGTAGCGGTTGTCCACGAGGAACAGCAAGCCGCAGTCAGTGAGGGTGTTCCGTATGGCCTTCCACCTGGACGTATCAAACGCACGACTGAAGACGCCAGTCTCGTATAGGTGGTTCCAGATGGCCCGGACGAAGGTTGAGGGCATCTGCTCCCCGAACTTCTCTTTGCGGTGCATACGGGCCAACGAGAGGACGATCAAAGCGTAGCTGAAGTCAAGGGGCACCAGCTTCACGTCCTTCCGCTTCGGTTCACCACTGCGGCTGAGGCAGTACGACGACCGGGACTTGAGCGAGTTGACGAGTTGGGGGATGCTGTCGATCTCTTCTTGAGACAGCGTGAACGAGTCGCAGGAGCCGGTCTTCACGCTCTTCGGCCTGGCCGGCTCCGAAGCGTTCGGGCCGAGCTTCTCGACCTCCTCCTCGATGCGGGCGATCTTCCTCTTGATCCAGGCGGTGTTTATCACTGGCAGGTCGCGGAACTCGCGGAGACGGTCCTCCGACCAAGCCCCGTAGCACGGCAGCTTGGCCAGCGAGCCGTAGTGCTGGCGAGAGATCGAGATGGTGCCCTTGACCTCGACGCACGAGAGGCGATGGGCGGTGAACCGCTTGAGGGCCGACTGCAACGCGGAGAGGGTCTTGTTGGCCTTCCGCCAGATTGTGACGCCAAACACCGTGAACGGTCGCGGTTCAAGGTACTCCCACTTGACGAAGACGTTGTACCCTCGGGTGGACTCGACCACGAAGCAGTTCTCGGCCCCAAGAAGTTGCACGATCTGCTGTACCGTCTCCCAGGCGTCGGTCTGCCACGACTCGTGGGCGTCCACGTCGATCATGACGAGTGTCCAGCCGTGCCGACCTCCGGTGTAGTAGTATTTGCCCAGGCCGGCGATCATCTCTTCGATGTGCTTGGGCTTGAGGAAGGACCGAAGGTGCGACGGGTAGTAGCGGCTGCCGTCCTCGTAGAAGACGAACCGCTGCCCCCGCTTCCACCGCTTGTCGAGTTCGTAGGCTTCTTGCTTGATGAGATAGATCGGATGGGGGTCGTCGTCCTTGGGGACGTACCACTTGCCGCCGCACTCGACGTTGATCCAAGGCGAGAGGGTGTCGAAGGTCTGCTGTGCTAGATCAGTTGCTCGATGACGCCGGCCCACAGTACAAAAAATCACCCACCCCGTTTTGTCTGCTTGGGCCACCAACGACGAGGGGGATGGGTGATTGTGTTCCGGGTTCACTCGTCATTGATGGCCTATCATTATCTATCGACATTTGAGACAAATTTATTCACTTTTTCTCAAGTCGCGGACACTTTTTTCCGACATCCTCAAACTCGTCAAATCCGGCTTGCGGGAATTGAGCCACCGATTCACGTAACCTCATTCTCGCTCACCCAGCAACTTGCTCGCCGTCCAAGGCCTCAAGGCGGACCTCGTAATCGGCGGTCTGGAACATAGCCAGTCCCGTCACGCGACGCCTTCTCAGAACGCGGCACGTCTTGCCCTCGTACTCGACCAGATCGCCGGCCCTGATCTTTGCAGATGGTTCTTCCACAGTGCCTCCTTCACGCTGGGCTTGCCTGTTCTACCCCCACGCATTTTGACGCGGTGGTGGCAGTCCGCTGAGGGCTTTGCGTCAAAATCCATAGGGGGGAAACCGACCGAGTTGGTTGGTCAAGGAGTTTTCTGATGCTGTCGATTCCTGACCGCTACGCCCGCCGTGACGAGGTTCGTCGCCTGGCTCTCCGGTTGATGGCCCAGCATGGCCTGCACGACTGGCGGTTCGGGTATAACAAGAGGAAGCGGAGCATGGGCGTCTGCCACTACCAGGGCAAGCTCATCGAACTGTCGGTTTACCTTGTGGACCGCAACGGCGAGGAGGAGGTCCGCGACACGATCCTGCACGAAATCGCCCACGCCTTGGTCGGCCCTGGCCACGGACACGACAAGGTGTGCAAGCGGAAGTGCCTAAAGGTTGGAGCCAGGCCGCAGCGATGTGGGCAGGCCCATTAGTTTCGAGCTTCAGGAGCCAGACGTGCGTGCCGCACTGATCGCGGCAGGCCACGAAAACCTGCCGCTCGAAATGCAGCACACCTTCGTCTACGGCAAGGACAGCAAGGGGCCATCGGCGTACCTGCTCTTGTGGTGCCAACAGGTTTCGCCTGCTCGCGGCACGAGCTTGATCCGCCAGACGTGTCGCCGCATCGTCAAACGGTACGAGCAGCCTGGACACGTCGAATGGGATGGACAGGTGGCGATGCTGTTCGGACCAGACGGTGGCGAAACCAGGTTGCTGAGGCCGTTCGACGGGACGGTGGACTGATCCCCGGCTTCAAGACCGAGGGGAATTTCGACAGGAGCATCTCTTACGTCCAGATGCGGGACTACCAGACGCGGCCCCGGCCCGGACAAGACGAGCAGCAACTGAAAGGGAGTGACTCGTGACCGATCAAGAAACGCGGCTGAAGACAATCGAGGCCGACCACGGCGACCCGGACCCGAGGGATGCTGGTCCGCGAGGCCCAGCCTGCTCTACTTCGAGGACTTCTGCTGTGCTTGTCTGTCCTTGACCTGGCCTTCAAGTAAGATTTGGTCATGCAGAGGGGCGTATCGGAATCCCGTTGACGTAAGGACCAATTCAGCAAGAAGATCGGTAGAAGGCTCAGTGGCGGGTAAGCTTGTTGCAAATCTGCCATCCCCGGTTCAAATCCGGGAGGGGCCTCATTGTTTCAAGATCTGAAATGGAGTTATTTCGCACTATCTCCCCAGATGCCGATTCTACAACAGGTTGCGGTTGGTCGTGCAATTCCCTGCCGGACGCTGCGACATCCTGCTGCGCCGCATTTTGCGCCGCTTTCTGCGCCGCCCAAACGAATCGCAAGTTCAAAGTCGGCCTGAGCGACATCCAAGTAGTGCTTTCCAGCCACGGCCATAGTGTGACCGCACCAAGCGGCCACGCAGTGTATAGGAAAGGGTCTCGCCCAGTTTGTCGCGCAAGAGGACCGCAAGACTCGCAAGGGCTTGCTCCAGTGAACGCCAGCTCGCCGCATCAGCCGCCCTACTTGCGTCCGGATGTTGCAAGCAACCCCATTTCCGCTATGCGAGCGGTAATCGGGTAAATCAACGACATACTCAGCGCGTTCCGGGGCTAGCTCGTAAGCTTCGGCGAGATAGGGATAGAGTTGCGGAGTAATCGGTACGACGCGCCAGGGCCGACCTTGGTGTTCTGTCTTGGGACTAGAAACAACCATTCGCCGCTCGGCCAAGTCCACGTCTTGCCAGCGCAAGCTGAGCGCCTCGTTTGGACAGCGGAGTGCGGCAAACCGCCCGAGAGCGATCAAGAGGCGCCAAGGCAGCGGGCATACATTCATCAGACGTATTACGTTCTCGACGCTGGCATAGTCCCGTGGTGGCAGGTTTCCTTTGCGGTAGTTAAACTTCAGCGCGTCAAACGGGTTTGTTGTCAGTAGCCCGTGACGCACAGCTAACGCGAACACCTGCCGATAAAACCGGAGCTGATGAGCTACTGTCGCGCGAGATAATTTTCCGGACATGGCGTCGCGAACAAGTTCGGCGTCGCGTGGTTGTGGGCGTTGCCCCAAGATGGCCAT
>CALDUY010000003.1 GCA_937923405.1 uncultured Gemmataceae bacterium
CACGAAATGCGTCGGTACTACCCCTGTCTCGCCGTTTCTTTTCTTGTGCTTATCCTTCTTGTTCTGGTTCCCTGGGGAGCGGTTGCCAGCGAGAAACAGGAATTGGCCTCACTCGGCGTGACCTATCGGCTGATAGAGCAGCAGAAGCCTCGTCCGAATCGCATCCATGTGCTGCGAATCGATCGTCGAGACAAAAAGGTGGATTTGCGGGTGATCGTGGCCGACGATCCGGATGGATCCGGTCCCGCCGAAGCCGCCTTGGTTTCTCCCTTGAAACTAGCCGGATCTCAGAAGGAGGTAGTGGCGCTTCTCAACACCAATCCTTGGCAGGCCTTGCCCACGCCCAAAGGAGAAAAGCCGACTCCTTCAGGCTGGTATGAAGGCCGGCCCGTGGACATCCTCGGTCTGGCGGTCAGCAATGGGACGATTCGCAGTGCTGCCGAACCTGGTTACGTTTCGATCTGGTTGACCCGTGAGGGCAAACTGGCTATGGGCACGAACCCGCCCAAGGAGGGCATCCAGGAAGGACTCGCAGGGTTCCAACAGGTGGTCCGCGCAGGGAAGTGCCTGGATGTTTCTAGCAAAGATCTGCATCCACGAACCGCTCTCGGAGTGGACAAAGATGGGCAAATCGTCTGGTGGGTCGTCGTGGATGGACGACAGCCCGGCTATAGCGAAGGAATGAGCCAGGCGGAACTCGCCGAACTACTCCGCGAGTTGGGCTGCTGGGACGCAGCCAATCTCGATGGCGGCGGCAGTAGTTTGATGGCCAAAGTCAACAAACCGGGCGATGAGCTGCAAGTCGTCAACAGTCCGTCGGATCGTCTCCTCGGAAAGATTCCCCGCCTTCGCCCGTTACCCACGATCTTAACGTTGGTACGGACTCCGACGAAGTAAGCCCCGCTGAGAATGCTTTTCAAGATGGTGTAGCGGCAAGATAGTGTAGCGGCGAAGGGATGAAAAGCTCTTCCGCAGGCTAAAGCCTGCAGCTACCAATCACAACCGGTAGTCGCAGACTTCAGTCTGCGTTCTGAACTGGTAGTCGCAGACTTCAGTCTACGATCAGCTACACTTTCGCAGAGCGTTCTAGGCAGACCATAAGAGAACCGTGAGGCCCAGGTTGCGTGACGGCCAATAGTCACTCCACGGGGTGGAGTCCTGCGGCGAGCAGGGCCTGACGCATCTTCGGTTTCTTCTCTGGGCTGAGCGGCGCAATCGGAGCACGACACGGGCCGATCGACAGACCGAGCATGTCTAGTGCCGCCTTGACCGCGCCGGGAGCTGTACACAGGCCCAACGCCAGACGTAACGGATTAAGCCGCAACTGGGCGGCTTTGGAGCCAGCCAGATCGCCTCGGCGGAAGGTTTCGTAGATCTCCACGAGTAACTTCGGCGCGATGTTCCCCGTCGCCGGCACTGCTCCGCGAGCGCCCATTAGCAACGCCGGAAAGATCAGAGTGTCGCGGCCCATCAACACGCTGAATCGTTCTGGAACGGCCTTGATATACTCTTGAGTATTTTGCAGATCGCCCGAAGAATCTTTGATTCCAACGATATTTGGGATCTGAGATAGTTTGGCGACAGTCTCCACGTCGATCTTGACGCCGCCACATGTTGCAGGGTTATTGTAGAGAATCACCGGCTTAGCAGTGGCCTCGGCGACGCGGCGGAAATGGTCGTAGATCTCTTGCTGATTGGGACTGATGAAATACGGCGTGATGACCGACACCCCATCAACCCCTTCGCGATCGGCCAAACGAGTGAGTCGCACCACCTCTCGGGTGGTTTCCGCGCCTGTGCCGGCAATCACCGGAACTCGTCGGTTGACGTGTTCCACAGCCGTGGCTATCACCTCCTGTTTCTCTCGTTCGTCCAGGGCGTAAAACTCACTGTTCGTTCCTAGCACAAATGCCGCATGGATCCCGCTCGACAGTTGGTGGTCGAGGAACCACTTCAATCGCGGTAAATCCAAATCTTCGTTGGGCAGCATCGGGGTGGCGATCGGTGGAATGATTCCGTGGAACTGCATGGCCGAGCCTTCAGAGAAAGACTGAAACATCACCAGATGCAATCGTTGTAGAAATCGCTGGCACCTCGATCAGCTGCAAATAGAACTCTGAGTAGGATTCCGCGATTTGCATCAACTGCAGCGACATTATTTTTTTGCTAAATTTTACTCGGATAAAAACTATCGGAGAATCAAGAGTGCCAATGGTAGCGTTTGCATCGATTAAAAAGAGATTAACGACAAATCAGAATGAGAAAATTGGGAAAGCTGAAGAAGTAGGATAGTCCATGATCTTCTGATTCGGCATCAATAATCACGTTGTTCGCGGTGGGGTCGAACAGCGATCTATTGTTGTCGAGGTATTGAATGAAGGGGTATTTTGAATCCGCGTTGGTCACCGTCTTGGCCTGCGCTTTGGTCGCCACTTCCTCGCCTGTAGCGGCGGATTGTGGCGGCTGTGGTCCTGTAGTCACCGGCGCGGTCGTCGCTCATGGAGACGGCTGCGGTGGGGCGGTGACGACCAGCGCCGCCAGCGCTGGCGTTGCCTATGTCGATCAGGTTATGACCGGTTATCGCGCCGAAGTGCGTACTCGCACGGTCAATCGCACGGTTAACCGTGTGGTCGCTCGCACAGTGGAGGAACCGTACACCTACACCGAAATGGTCCCCGTAACCGTCGCCGAAAAGCACATGCAGACGGTGTACACCACGGTGACCAAGCAGGTGCCCTACACCTACACAGTCAGCGTGCCGGTCACCACGCCGCAGACGCAGACCCGCACGGTCAACAAGATGGTCACTCGCGAGGTGCCCTACACCTATACCGAGATGGTGCCAGTGACCACGGTGCAGAAGCAGACCCAGACCTACTACGAAACCGTAGCCAAGCAGGTGCCCTACACCTACACAGTCAGCGTGCCGGTCACGACGATGCAGAAGCAGACGCAGACCTACTACGAAACCGTAGCCAAGCAGGTGCCCTACACCTACACCGTTCAGGTGCCGGTCACGACGGCGCAGAAAATGACTCGCACCGTCAACAAGCAGGTCGTGAAGCAGGTGCCGTACACCTACACGGTCAGCGTGCCAGTCACCACGCCGCAGACGCAGACCCGCACGGTCTATCGTCAGGTCGTGAAGCAGGTGCCGTACACTTACACGGTCCATGTTCCAGTGACGACGGTTCAGAAGCAGACTCAGACTTACCACGTTCAGGTTCCGCAGCAAGTCAGCAAACAAGTTCCAGTCACTCGCACGGTGGTCGAGCAGGTATGTGATCCCTGCACTGGCCAGATGAAGTGCGTCTGCAAGCAGGTCTGCGAGATGCAAACCGTGACCGAGACGGTTTGTGCCACCGTGGCCCAGACTCGCGAGGTCGATGTCCCGGTCACCACCTATGTGGCTCAGACGCGGACCGGTATGCGGACAGTCTGTGACGTCGTGCCTTCGACTGAGACGGTCACGGTCAACGTCACAACCTATCAGCAACAGACTCGAACCGGCATGCGGACGGTCTGCGAGGTGGTTCCAACGGTCGAAGAGTATGTGGCCCATGTAACGACCTACCAGCCCCAGACGCAGACGGGCCTGCGCACAGTCTGCGAGCAAGTCGCTCGTACTCGCGTCGTCGATGTGCCGGTCACGACGATGACGACTCAGACCAAGACGGACCTGCGCACAGTCTACGAACAAGTCACTCGTACCCGTGTCGTCGATGTGCCGGTCACGTCCTATCAGGCTGTCACTCGCACGGCGACGCGAACCGTGACTGAATGCGTGCCGACGACCGAGACTTACACGGTCAACGTGACCACCTATCAGCAGCAACAGAAGACCGAGATGCGCACTGTTACGGAACAGGTGCCTTCGCAGCAAGAAGTCACGGTGAACGTGACCCGTATGCAGCCGCAGACCCGCACCGCGACTCGTCAGCGTGTCGTCTGCGAGACGGTCAGCGAAGTCGTGCCGACAACCGAGAGCTACACCGAAATGGTGCCCTACACCTACACGGTAAAGGTCGCGGTCGCCACTGGTTGCGGGGACATGGCCGCTCCTGCCTCAACGGGAGCCGTGGCTGGTTCAGCTGGCGCGGTTTATGCGAGTGATGGCGGTTGCTACGCCGGTGCTTGTGGTAGCGTGTGCTGCTATACTCCGGGCTGCGAGCCGTGCTGCAACCCCGTCAAGTGCAAGCGTGTTCGCTGCCGCTAATCTCCTCGCGGTCACGTTTTGAACCGATCAGCCCGAACCTGTCTGCCAGGCGCGGGCTGATCTCATTTTTCCTCCTGCAACAGCACGGCTCACTGCTATCTCTCCACACAACAACATTCCACACTGGAACCGCACCTCCCGTCACGTTCTACTAAGAGTCAGTGGTTGGCTGCTGTTGCTCGCAGACGGGTGATCGTCATGTCGCTGCTTCGCTTCTCGCTGCTGGTATTTCTGGTGGTGGCGGTTCCCACCTCAGCCGCTTCGTTTGACGGTGCTGCCGGTCCAGTGTCCGTGCTGACCTATCATCAGCTGAAGCTACAACTTCCTTGTCTGCGCGAGGAAATCGTCGAAGAACTCGTTCCGCGCCCACAACGGCGACTCGTATTCCGGGAAGTGGTTCGGCCTCAACTCTGCACCGTCGAGACCTACGTTCCGGTGACGACGCTGCAACGAGTCACCCGGACGGTCATCAAGGAAGTACCGCGCGTCGTGGTAGCTCCCTGCGAAGTCTTCGTCGAAGTCAAGGAACCACGCCTGATCACCCGAAAAGTCTATCGAGAAGTCCGCCGGGTTCAACTTGTCCATCGTCAGGAGTATGTCGAGCAACGTATTTTAGAGATCCGCAAACGGCAAGTTTATCAGGAAGTGCCGCTCACCGTGCTGCAGCAAGAATGCGTAGTACGACCCCAGCCGGTGACGACAACCGATCCGACAACAGGGCTGCTTCAAACGATCGAGAAACCTGTAGTTGAGACTCGTCAGGTGCCGCTTGTCGTCAAACAGTATGTCTTGCGTGACGAGGTCGTGACCGTGCCGATCTCGCGGTATCAACTACAAACCCGCACCGTGCCAACGGTAATCCGAGAATATCACCCCGTTTGGGAGACGGTCGTATTGACTTGCACCAGCTATCGCAAAGAAGTGCAGGTCCGGCCTCGACTGGTGAAAGAGTACGTTCCCTGCACCGAGGAAGTCGTACTGCCCTGTACGCGGTATGTACTGCAAAAACAGATGAAGTCACTCCCAATTCGAGAGTATCACGCTACCTGGGAAGAGAAACTCGTGCCGTGCAAAAACTACCGTAGCGTGACTCGTCGGGAGGTTCACCCACAAACGGTTGTCGTGCCGTGTCCCCAGTGCAAGTCAACGCTTCGTGGAGCCTGCGGCGCGATCAGTGACGCACCACAGTTTCCACTTTAAGAACCAACCTCAGTCGTCCAGACGCAGGTCTTCGGGTTTGACCCCTTTTTTGAACCCACCGAAGGCGAATGGTAATGGTTTGTACTCACCGACGAGATCGACTTTGGATTTCTCGGGGATCTGCTCTTCCATGCCCAGGGCCCAATAACAGCCGTTGACCAGCAGTCGCCGCAGCCCCTCGCTGAGCAAATCTTGAGAACAGCACATGGTAGAGGTGAAAACTCGCCCTTTTTTCCCTTCAGGCAACGAGTAGGTCTTCGTCCAAGCAATCGGCATCATCGGATCGTTTTTCTTGCCCTCCACGGGAGGATCCTTTTCATTCATGCCGGCAACGACCTGGCCGAGTACGATCGGTTTGGAATCGCCCGGCAACGGCAAACGAACCTCGTAGACGTCGCTGGGACCGAAGATGTCGCCGTCCTTGATGCCGCGCACGATCGGATGATTCCGAGCCTCAGGCGCGATAATGCCGCGTGTTGCCTCTTTGCCGTGTCGGCCATGATGCGCCTTCCAGGTTTCGCCCAACAGTTGCCGACCGAAGCCGCCGTCCCAGTCGCGACTGTTGAATGACCAGCGTGCATACTTGCTCTTAGGGTTTAGATTGAAGGCATGGGTCGAGGTGCGCAGAGCGACCATCGGCTTGCCAGCGGCGACGTAGTCCACGAAGTAGCGCATTTGCTCATCGGGCAGGTCGCGGAAGCGGAGAAAGTTGACCATCAGGTCGGCCTTTTCCAGCGCCTCCATACCAGGGATGTTGCCACGTTCGTTAGGGTTGATCTCGCCAGTTTTCTTGTCGATGGCGAATAAGACCGTGCAGGTGAAGCCATGATGCTTGGCGAGAATGCGAGCCAACTGAGGCAGCGCCTCCTCGGAACGGTACTCCTCATCGCCTGAGATCAGCACGATGTGCTTCCCTTTACCCGGTCCTTCTCCGCCCTTGTGAACGAGCCAAGGATCAGCAGCCAGCAACGGAGCGGCCAGCACCAGCGACAGTAGCAAACCCGTGCGGATCATGACACCCTACCCTTGATTGATTCGATTAATCAGTTGTCGCAGTCGTCCCATGTTGCGACGATTGAAGTGGAATTTAAGACGATAAAGATCCGGAAGTTCATCTCCCTCGGCAGCCAGCGAGCCGCTCTGCTCGAAGGTGCCGGACACCAAGAGATCGGCGAACTCTTGGTGAAGAGCGGCCACCGTGGTCGGAGGGAGAGCTTGACGCATCCGCAGCACCAGATCCTTGCCGACGTAACGCATGCTGTGATAGACACGGTAGAACGACAGCACTTCCTCGACAGCTTCGTCCACCGTGTCGCAGAGTCGATACAGGTGCAAGTCCTCAGGAGAGATGAGCCGCCGCTTGAGCAGCACCTCGACGATGTACTCTTGCCAGCGCTTCCAGTAGTCGCTGCCCGGAGCGTCGAGCATGACGATGGGGAAGAGATGGCTTTTGCCAGTCTGCACTAGGGTCAAGACCTCGAAGCCTTCGTCCTGGGTGCCGAACCCGCCGGGGAACAAGGCGACGGCGTCAGATTCCTTCACAAAGAGCAGTTTTCGCGTGAAGAAGTATTTCAAATGCATCGATTTGCGATCGCCATCGATGATCGAGTTGGTCTGTTGCTCGAACGGCAACAGAATGTTGAAGCCGATCGATCGCTCTCGGCCAGCTCCGACGTGTCCCGCTTCCATAATGCCGGCCGCGCCGCCAGTGATGACCATGTACTCGGCCTGAGCCATGCGTTTGCCGAACTCGATCGCCACTTGACAGGCGGGATCGGTCAGCGGCAACCGAGCCGAACCGAACACCGTGACCTTGCGATAGTCTCGATAAGCCATCATGACTTTGAAGCAGTAGCGCAACTCCTTCAGAGCCGTGCTAACCAGCTTCAAGTCAGCGCGAGAAGCTCCGTCTCGGAGGAATTTGTCCGCCGTCTCGCGAATCTGCGAGACGAGCTGCTCCGCGGAGATCGGCTGTGGCTCCGCCGAGGACGGCGTGTCTTCGTGAACCTGCTCAAACGGTTGCCGACCGCGAGCACGCCTGGCGTCGTGCATGATGGCTCTCCTGCATCTGCCATCGAGGGTCAATCGACGGTCAAGGCGGCGATGGCTTCCTTGCGGGTGTTATACAACGCCCACAACGTATCCAGGGCGGTCATGTGCAACAGTTCGCGTGCCTTGGCACTGGCCCCAGCCACCACCACCTCGCTGCCGTGTTCCTTGACGCGCTTGTGACAGCGTAAAAGGAACGACAAGAACACCGAGCCGACATAATCGACCTTGCTCAGATCGAAGATCAAGCCGGCGGGAGGATCGGCGCGAAGCGGGGCTAGCACTAACTGGGCGGCCTGCTCCATCTGATTTTCCGGCATCCGCTCCACTTCGGGGGATGGCGTAATGATTGCGATGTCGCCGTGTCGTTCGATAACAAACGGCTGGCTATTTGAGTCGGCCATGGGACTGACACTTCCCGAGAGGACAGGTATATCCGTCTATCAAGCTATCCAGCCGCCTGCCGACATTCAAGGCATCCACTCTCAGTTGCAGGCCTTTTTCAGGAATTGCTGGATAGCCGCTGCTTCTCTTGTTCGCCCTCGGCGACGATTTGCTCCTTCTCTTCGAACTCGCAGTCCTCCAGCACACTGTTATCGATGTGGACGCCATGGAACTGCCGCGCGGCATACTCCGGCCCTAGTATGTCTAGTACGGTGGGATGTACCTGGGGATGCTCCGGTGAGCGGAAGTACCCATGCACTTCCACCGCCTCTTCGCGATACTCCGGATACTCCAACAGAATCTCGTGCAGCTCCTTGAGCCGATAATGCGGCACCGTGGCATACAGATGGTGGGGCAAATGATAGTCCTGACCAATGGGGAAGACGGCGAAGTTGAGCATCCGAGCAACGAAGAAGATACGTGTGTTCGTCAGCCAGCCGCGATCGCCGTTGCCATGCTGCACCAGCTGCCGCAGGATCATGAAGAACGAGAAGGAGGTAAAGATCGGCACCACCCAGAGCAGCGCGTAGTACGCCCAGGCCCATACGCCGGTCCAATGCTGAATCCACGCCAAGCCGGTGAACAGCACCGTCAGGTAGGTAATCCGCATCAGAGTCATCATCTTCTGCGAAATCACAGGATGCAGCCGACTCTGGTGATACTGCGTGGCAGGCAGGGCGACGAAGGCGACCATTGCCACCGCCCACAGAGCCGCTGGAACTACCGCCAGGCCCAGCGTCCACTCCTTCCACACCAAGGCCACCAGCGACGCCACTAACGTCAACAGGTAGAGCAAGCCGACGCGAACGGCCCCTTTCTTTTGCGTCACCCCCTTGCGCAGGTAGGGATTCTTGTCCGCGCCTGTGGCGTTGTATTTGGCGCGAACGAGGATGAACCGGGCCAAGTTCGGCAACCAGAGTTGCTTGAGCAAGGTTCGCAGAAACTGTCCCTTGGATACGGGGAAGTCCAGCCAGTGTCCGCTGGTCTGAAGTTGGGACACATCCGGATCGCGCAGTGGATCGTTGACGAACTGATGGTGTGCCAGATGCTGTAGCCGGTAGTGGTGCGTGCTAGAAAACAACGGGAACAGGCAAAGCCAATCCGAGGCCAGCTCGTTCAGCAGACGATGTTTGAAAAGAATATGATGCACACCTTCATGGGCCAAGCCGGAGAGTTGATGTTGCCCCGCCCCAACGCAGAGGATGGCAACGACGAAGACCGGCACTGAGTACAACCAGCTCAGCTCCTGAGACTGTCGGTACAGATCGAAGGCGATGGTTCCGCCGATGACCACGGCCAGGAACAGGTACGTCCGCAGGAAGTAGTACCAGTTGGTCAGGTTGTCGGTCTGACGCAGCCGCTGCAAGTGTTCCTTCAGGTCGGCATCCTGCAACGACTTCTGTTTCCCCGTCGAGACACCAAGGCTCATGGGTCAACGCTCCCAGACGCGGTAAAATGGCAGAACCTATCTTACCTATCTTATCAGAAATTAGCCGGCTCGTCGGGGAGTCTCCAGGAAGATGCGGCAAGGAGAGCTGCTCGACGGCCACAAAATCCGCAGGAGAATTTGCCGTGGCTGGGTCAGCTTTTCCGTTGCTATCCTCGTGTTCCGTGTTATCCTGAAAGCTTGCCCCTTTCTGCACCCCGAGGATGCTTGCCTTGATGACCTGGCATCGCGTGATCGCCCTACTCGCTTTGTCGCTACTTTTGCTGGCGGCAGCTCCGCCGACTCCGCCGCTCATCAGTGGGCGGCCCCTAGAAGCCTGGCTAGCCGATCTGGATGACAACGATCAGCTTATTCGCGAAGAAGCAATCGAGGTGCTGGCCCAACTTGGTCCCAAGGCCAAGGCCGCCTTGCCCAAGATCCGCCCGTTGCTGAAGCACCCCTACCGACCGATGCGAACCCGGGCAGCCATCGCGGTCTGGCGGATCGGCGGTGATGCTCAACTGGCCCTTGAGGCATTGACCGAAAATCTCCGCGGAAACAAACCAGAGCTTCGCTTGGAAACGCTTGAGTTACTTTCCGAGATGCACACCCAGGCCCTGCCCGCGCTGCCCCTCGTCTTGCCTTATCTCTCCGAGAACGACTACTACTTGCGGACCGCGGCCATTCGGTTGTTCCAGCGTATCGGTCCAGAGATCGTGCCCGCTCTGTTGCGAGAGGCGGAAAAAGGCAGTCGGACTAATCGTCGCAATGCCCTGAGTCAGCTTGGGGCTTTTCATCTGCTCCTCGGCGACGAGGCTGTTTCCGTTTTGCGTCGCTGTCTGAATGACGAAGACCGTCGGGTTCGCGTCGATGCTGCTAAGCTGTTGTGGTTGTTGCGCGGACCAGAACGGCGTGTGCTGGATACTCTTCTGGAAGGGGTCAAGTCCGTCGATACCGTGTTGCGATCCGAAATCATTTCCACAGTCAGTGGGTCACATTCCCAATCCCCAGAACTGTTGCCACTACTCAACATCGCTGTCGCCGCTCCCCATCCTTATACCCAGGTCCGAGCCGCACGCTTGCTCTACCGCATCGAAAAAAACGTGGCTCGGGTGATGCCGATCTATCAACAGGTGCTGAATGATGCGAGTTTGAGTCACTGGGACGAGGCTTTCAGCGGGCTGACCGAACTAGGCGAAGAGGCCCAGACCACCCTACCCCGCCTAGTTGAGATTTTGCGGATGGAGAATATCTATGTTCCGTATGAGATCCGCGAGACCCTGCTGGCGATAGGGCCGGTGTGTATTCCCGAACTGATTCACCTGTTGAACAGTGTCTTTCCGCAGCACCGCAATGATCCGACCGAGGTCGCACTCTATGTGTTAGGGGCGTTGGGCAAGCCGGCGGTGAATCCGTTGTGGTCGCTGCTACAAAGTCCGAACGAAACGGTTCGGCAACGGGCGCTGCGTTGTCTGGCGAGTATCGGCCCGCCAGCGCGAGAGACTGCTCCCACGGTGCTGAAGCTGATCTCTAGCGAAAAGAACACCCACACGCTGCAACTTTGCGTCAACCTCCTGTCGGTCCTGGGTGAACTTGAGGACGCCACGAAAGCCGAGTTGCTGAAGTTGGCTCGCGGGAAGGAACAGTTGGCCGCCGCGACCGCGATGCAGGTGTTGACGCGAATCGGCGTGGACAACAAAGTCGGTCTTGAGCTTGCCCTGAATGCTCTGAAGTCGGCCAATTCTGCCGAGAAGAAACTCGTCGGGCTGACCTTGCTGATTGCGGTTGCCCCACGACACGAACGAGTTCAGCCTGAGTTGCTCGCACTGCTGAAGAACGCACCAACTCGCGATAAGGCGCTGGAGCTGGTAGGTCAACTCGGCGAGGACGCAAAAAAGTTTATTCCAGATCTGATAACGCTGCTGAAGACTGGGGATCAGGCAGTGAGACTAGCCGTGTTGCGCACTCTTCAGCAACTCGGCCCCGCTGGGCGAGCCTCCGCTCCCGCCGTGATCGAAACCCTGGTCCGAACCCCCAATGAACATTTCAGCCAACAAGCAATCAGCGTCTTGGCAGCGATTGGCGCGGAGGCGTCCGTCTGCGTCGAGCCTCTGGCCGAGTTAGTTCGTAGTCGGCGCGGCCTTATCAGCCATTTGGCCGTACAGCAGCTGGCCCGCTTCGGAGGCGAGGCCAAAGTGGCTTTTCCGGCTGTACTTCAGGTGATGCGCGATCCTGGCCAACCCACCTTTACACGCACGCATGCAGCGTTGGCCTTGACGCAAATCGATGCCAACCGAGCGCGAACGGAAGCGATGGTGGACCTCCACCGATTGCTGACTTTGGAGATCGATACGTTCACAGTGGCGCGAGCCTTGTTGACAGTCGATCCCAACCACGCTCCAGCGCGTGTCTTCGCCGATAACTGCTTACGGATTGGCAATTCCTACACTCGGGGCTTTGCCTGTTTTCAGCTGGGACGACTAGGAAAGCAGGCCGAACGCTATCTACCTCGCTTCCGCGAACTGCTCCGGGACGAGTTCGGCTATACGCGGTTGGCGGCGGCGACTGCGGTTTGTCGCGTGACGGGGAAGACGGATGAGGCTGGCCCGGTGATAATAGGTCTTTTGAAAGATCCTAAAACTCGCAATCTTCGCTCGCAGACCTTGGATGAATTGGGCGAACTAGGCAGTCTGGCCGCTCCTCTGGTGCCTCAGCTGCGCGGCTTGCTGAAGACCGCCGAACCTGATTTCCGCCAACAACTCAAGCAGGCGATTCGTAAAATAGAGACGGATCGAACGACTGCACGTCCAACCACGCCTTGATGTTTCCGAGGGATCGACGATGTACCGGCTCCTGTTCGTCCTGGTTCCGTGTCTGGCGTTCGCTCTCCCGCCCGAGGTGCCCAGAGGCGTCGATCTGTTCGGGGACGCCTTGCCCGAAGGGGCGGCTCAACGCCTGGGCACTGTGCGATTGCGTCAGCCGTTCGCGGTGAACTGCCTGGCGATGAGTCCCGATGGCAAGACCCTGCTAGCTGGCACCTACAGCAATAAAATCTTCGTCTGGGATGTGGAAAGTGGCAAACTGCGCACCACCTGGCCGATCAGTTCCTATGCTGCTTACAGTCTGCAGTACATCTCGGAAGGCCGCGAAGTGTTGCTCTCCGGCGGCGACGGGGCGGCCTGCATCCTCGACGCGGCTACCGGGCAGGAGAAACGCCGCTTCCTCGATCCGCAGCAGCAACACGGCTACGTCGGGCTGACGCTGTCCCCCGATCAGCGCACGCTGGTCATGATGCATCGCTACGAGCAACAAGTAGTCGTCTGGGATCTGGTGTTGGGTGCGATTCGGCATCGTTTTACGAACATGCCCTCGTACTACATGCCACATGTCGCCTTCACTCCAGATAGCAAGCAACTCATCTTGCTGTGGTCGGACAATCGCCTGCACCTGGTGGATGTGATTTCCGGAAAGAGCGTCCGTTGTCTGGAACCGTCCATCGCGCCGATGAATGGGGCGAACAATCAACGAATCGGCGATTTAGCCCTCTTTCGCGATGGTAAAACGCTTATTTATCGCTCCACGGACGATTCCACCTACCACCTGATCGATGTGGAAACTGCGAAGCCGCTTCGCTCCTTCTCGGCACGAACAGGAGAGTCCAACTACTACTCGTCATCGATGACCCAAACGCTGATGCTAACGAGCAATGAGCGATTCCTCTTTGACGCGGGTTGCTCCAACGGCATTCGCGTTTGGGGGCTGGCCTCGGGCAAACTGCTGCGAACGCTAGTGTCGCCCTCGGGGAACATCATCTATCACATGGCGGTTTCCGCCGACGGCAAACGGGTGGCCGGCACCACAGGTGGCCACGTGATCAGTCTCTGGGATGTCGAGGCGGGCGAGCTACGCCATCTAGGGATTGGCCATGACAACTCCGTCGCACGACTGCTGTTCTCCCACGATGGCCGCGACCTGTTCACCATTGGCTATAATTCGATTCGTCGCTGGAATCTGGCCACAGGCCGCGAGGATCTCGTTCGCCGCTCGTCGATGTATGGCATCGAGCATCTCAAACTCAGCCCTGACGACAAGGAACTTAGGTGGGTCGCCTCCGATCGGGCACACTATCGCTGGAAGGTGGATGCCAACAAGGAACCCGAGCAGCGCACTCGCCCCAGTCAAACGCAGCAACACTACAGCACGTTCGCCGTCTCCCCAGATGGCAAACTGCTTGCCGGCATTCACTATCAGGAACGTAAGCTCAAACTCGTCCACTTGCTGGAGAATAAGCCCGATCGCGAGTTGCTCAACAACGCCGAGCCTCACTCCAACTCGCTAGGGTTCTCGCCGGATGGCAGGATTCTGGCATTTGGACAACGCGGAGGGGGATTAACTCTTTTCGATGTCGAAACCGGCACGGAGTTACGCAAGATTTCCCCCCAGAATGTGCTAGGGCCGTCCTACTATCTGCCGAACTTCCTCTTCAGTCCAGATAGTCGCTCTATTTTGTTGTTCGATCGCGAGCTGCGAATCGTGGAAACGCTGACGGGAAACACGCGAGTCCGCTTCACGGGACCAGGGCAATCCAGCTCTCCCTCGGCGATGGCTTTCTCCTGGGATTGGCGGTTGGTCGGGCGTGGCACCTTCGAGGGACAATTCAGTGTACTGGATACCTGGACCGGTGAGGAACTCGTCAGCCGGAACACCGAACAAGGGCAGGTGGTTTGTCTGGCTTTTAGTAAAGATGGTCGACGGTTAGCGACGGGCGGCTCAAACACCACGGCACTGATCTGGGATCTGCCGCCGCCTCCGGACGGCAGTAGTCTACGTCGCTTCTCAGATGCCGCCGCCTGGGAAGCCCTGGCTTCCAGCAATGCCATGCTCGCCTTTGAAGCGATGGTTCATTTTCTCAGCCAGCCCGAACTGACGCCGCGTTGGTTTCGGGAACAATTCCGGCCAAGCCCTTCCACGGATCCGGCACGTATTCAGCAGTGGATCCGTGAGTTAGACGACGAATCTTACGCTGTTCGCGAACGAGCGTTCGTCCAGCTGTTAGAAGCGCGAGCGTCGGCACAGGAACAACTCCGCCTGGCTCGCCGGAGCCTGTCGCTGGAGGTCAAACGCCGAGCCGAGGATCTTTACCTGCGCTTGGGGGAAGACGGCCTGGAAGACCGCACTCGGCTTCGCGCCTTGCGCGCCGTCGAGGTGCTGGGACGGCTGAGCAGTTCGGAAGCACGGCAAACGCTACGACACATGCTCACCGTCGGACTAGGGCCAGTCGTCGAGAAAGCGGTTCGCGAAACTCTCGCTTGGTTGGGCGAAACGGTGTGATCCGCCGCGCGGACACAAGCCGGCGATTTTGTATAATGCCCTCGTTAGCGACGCGGAACGTGATCGGGGAGTACGCTGATGAATCAACCGCTGGCCAAGCTGGCGCTGGAGGATGGTACTGTCTACACGGGGAGATCGTTCGGCGCGACCGGCGAGACATTCGGAGAAGTGGTCTTCAACACCAGCATGACCGGCTATCAAGAGGTGCTGACCGATCCGTCCTATAAAGGGCAGATCGTCTGCATGACCTACCCATTGATCGGTAACTATGGCATTAATTCTGACGATCGCGAGTCGGCTCGTCCCCAGGTCGAAGGCTTCATCGTGCGAGAACGCTCGCGCTTAGCGAGCAACTATCGCTCGTCGATCGATCTGGAAACCTACCTAAAAGAACACAACATTCTCGGCATCGAAGGAATCGACACCCGCGCTCTGGTTCGGCGCATTCGCGTGCGCGGCGCAATGATGGGGGTGCTATCTACCACCGATCTCGACAGCGTCTCGTTGGTCCACAAAGCGCAAACGTGCCCTAACATCGTTGGACGCGATCTGGTGCGTGAGGTGGTTCCGGCTGGCCCTTCGCATTGGTACGAGGGGTTCACCAATCCCCTGATGACGTATCTGCCGCCCCGACCGCCCAAGCACCATGTCGTTGCTTTGGACTTCGGCATGAAGCACAACATCCTACGGTGTTTGGTTCAAGTCGGCTGCAAAGTCACGGTGCTGCCGGGCACGGCGACGGCGGACGAGGTGAAAGCCCATCGCCCCGATGGAATCTTTCTCTCCAACGGGCCAGGCGATCCCGAACCCCTGAGCTACGCTATCACCACCATCCGCGAGTTGGTCGGCTACAAACCGATGTTCGGCATCTGCCTAGGGCATCAACTGCTCGGCTTGTCGCTAGGAGCAACGACGTTCAAGCTGAAGTTCGGCCATCGCGGAGCCAATCAACCGGTGCTGAACCACCAGACGAACCGCGTCGAGATCACCACGCAAAATCATGGCTTCGCGGTACGGCTGGACAATCTACCCACCGAATTGGAGCCGACCCATCTGAATCTCAACGATGGCACGCTCGAAGGGATGCGACATCGGCACCTACCGATCTTCAGTGTGCAATATCACCCCGAAGCCTCCGCCGGGCCGCACGATTCGGGCTACCTGTTCGAGCAGTTTCGACAGATGCTGGCCTAGCTAGGTGGTTATTTTTTCACGCCGAGTTTGGCCTTGATGTCGGCAGCTAGACGGTTCATGGCGGCTTCGTCGAGTATGTCGGCGGTCCAACGGTGCGTCGCCAGAATCTTCAGTTTGGAATACAAAATCGCCGTCATTGCCGTGCTGTCGTCGAGTTGATATTTCGCCAGGTCCGATTTAGCGGCGAGAGCGACCGCAATGTTGCGGAGTTTGAGATCCTCGACGAACGCCTCCAACTGCTTCGCTAGCATCTCGCGCTTCCCGTCCTCCTCGATGACGTTGTTCAGATCGTTGGGAACAAAGACTAAAGCGACCCGTAATCGAACAAATCGACGGTTGTCGTCGATGACGCGATCGAGCTTGCGGAGGAAATCTTTCAGCGCGTCGTTGGCTTCAGTGCCGCGAACCAGCAGCAGAACGCTGGGGTCGAGGTCGAACTCACTGATGAGACAGTGATATTTAAACTTGGTGGAGTACGGAGCCAGCTGAATGCGCGGGCGGGCGGACTTCGGTTCCTCTACGACTGTCGTCGGTGGCGGCACGACCATATTGATATTATAGGCATGGAAGGTGCCCGGCAGGTTGTTGCCCGGAGCCAGCGGATCGGAAGTCCTCTGAGCGGCGAGGCAAAGAACGGGAAGCAACAGCAGAATCATGAGGCAGCGACTTGGCATGACGACTACTCCGAAATGGCACTTCGCGCAGTAACTCTATCACCATGACGCGGTGCGGCAGAATCGTCAATGGCACCAGAGAGGGAAAGCAAGGAGAGCAGTAAGGAAGTGAACGAGAAAAGCGAACATATCGGAGAAGCAGCCCCTGGGCGCTGAGTCCAGGGGCCGAATGATTGTGCCGATTGGCCTCGGGGAATTACTTCTTCGAGGTCGTGGTGGTCTTGCAGTAGGTCTCGCTGTAGCCGCAGCAGACTGGAGTGTTGTTGAGCATCACGCAGCAAGTGCAGCCGGCGTTGCACATGCAGCTGAGCGCGTCACAGCACGACTGAATCATGTCGCAGCAGGCTTTGTCGCCGGAGACGCAAGTAATGCAGCACCCGTCGTTGGTGATTTCGCACTTGCAAATCCCCATGGTGAGGTTGCAAGTGCAGACGGTGACGCCATTGAGGGTGCAGCATACCGAGCAGAGACCACCCATGAGGGCGGTGCAAAGATTCTGCATCATGCTGCGAGCCGTCGGATCGTCGCAAACGCAGGTGATCTTCATGCCGCCCTGGCACTTCTCGAACTTGTAGGTGCAACGCGGCACCATCAGCCAGTTCGAGCTGACCGGGGTCATGGTCGGCACCCCTGTGCTGGGCACTCCGGAAACGCCCTGCACGCCCATCGTCGTGCGTTCCATCATCATCGCGCTGGTCATTCCTTAGACCTCCTTCCTGGTCTATGTTGCCTTCGTCACTCGCGGAAGGCTGCCCCAATCCACCCCTCCTGCGGGCGGATTCTGGAGACGGGGGGATTATAGGCAAATTAGTTGACCGAATGCAACGATTTTACCGACTCGAAGGTGAAAAATTTTTGTCCCCGCCAAAGGGATCTCTCGGCATCATTCGTGGCGCGCGTCGATGATTGACCTAACCAACCCTGCAGATGCATGCTGGAAGACGGAAGCTGTTACTTACTGCTGAGGATCTCATCCATGTCTAAACCTCGCTTTCGCTTGCCCACGCCGCCTGCTCCTGCGCCTTCGCTCGAGGCGTTCATGCTGTTCCCCCTTGCTGCCGTTGCTCCGCAATCCCCGGAACAGGCTGCTGCTCAGCGGGCGCTGTATGAGTGGGCCTTCGCCGAGGCCCAGGCCGTTGTTCGCCCCTCGATTTTGGAGCGAGACCTGCTCAGCGTGTGGAACTGAGTCTTCCGGAACGCTAACCATGATCCGGGCAGGGGAATGCATCTAGCGAGTTCCTCTGCCCTGGTGGCATTTGCTGGTATTGCCGCGCGGCCTCGCAATCAGGATTGGGTCGCTGGAGCGGGCTTCTTCGGAGCGGCAGCGGCGGCTCGCTGTTCGGCGCACAACTCAGCCAGTTGCTTGGCCACGGCCACCAGTCGCTCGCCATTCTTGGCCACATACTCCGGTGGTCCGCCCTTGTTCGCCACATGCTCTGCGATCGTGACGGTATCAACCATATCGATGGCGTCCCAAGGACACCAGCGCTCGCACAGGGAACAGCCGATGCAGCGTTCCAGGTCGATGTCGACGAACGACTGAAGCCCTGGCTGATCCTCGCCGGGGACTTTGTAAATACAATCTACCGGGCAGACCTCGATGCAGGCTTCGCAGCCGGTGCAGTTGTCTGCACGTACGACGGCGAGTTCCTTGGGGAGCTTCTTCCGCGGCTTACCGACGCCCTTGGCCATGACCTGGGTCTCTCTTGTCTCTCGGGTTAAGACTAACTCGATTCTTCTCCATCATAATCAATAGCGACTGCGAAGACCAGTACGCGCGTCTACGTTGGAGGTGACAGGGGAAGTAGCTGCGACAGCACGACAGTCACCACGAAGGCGCTACAGCCCAGCACGATCAGCAACAACGTCCAGGATTTCAGCGTTTCCACTTCGGTCAATCCACCCATTTTGGCGAAGATCCAGAAACCGCTGTCGTTCATCCACGAACCAACGAGGGATCCCGAGCCAACTGCCAACGCCAGGTAGACGGGGTGAAAGCCCAGCAGCGACGGATCATAGCGATCCTGCGAGTCCGTTAACATCGCGGCCAGCATGCCAGCTGTAGTAATCATGGCCACGGTGCCAGATCCCTGAGCGATCTTGAGCAAGGCTCCAACAAGGAACGCCAGCACCAGGTACATCGGTCCACCGCTGGCTTCCTTGCTCTGAAACAACTCCTGAATCGCTGGGCCGATCTGAGCGTCTTTCAGCATCGCGCCGAATGCTCCACCGCCTGCCGTGATAAGAATGATGACGCCCGCGCTCATCAGGCTTTGCTCCACGAGATCGCTTACCTGTTGTCGCGTTGGTCGCCGTTGTCGAACATAAAGCAGCACGGCGACTGCCGCCGAGGCCAATAACGCCAGATTGGGATTACCAACCACCGCCGTCCACTCTTTCCAGAAGGACCAGGTCTGGGGATCGATTTTGTGGAGGCGATCGACCACCGTGTCAGTCGAGATCATCAGCACCGGCAGCACCACGGGAAGTAGAGAGAACAGCAGCGGGGGAAGTTCGTGAGCTTCCATCGGGGTAGGCTCGGTTTTGCCGTCTAGGGATCGCATCTCGATAGGATTGATCCGATTGACGAAATTGGAAAAAATCAGCCCGCACACGGCGGCAGGTATGGCGACCAACCCACCAACGAGAATCATCGTGCCGATGTCGACGCCGAGCAGATCGGCCATCACCAGCGGTCCCGGCGTGGGCGGAACCAACGTGTGCGTGATCGCGCCGCCTGCTGCGATGGCCATCAGGTACAGAAGATAGTTCTGTCGTGTGCGCAAGTACAGAGAGCGGGCCAGGGGAACCAGCAGATAGAACACCGTGTCGAAGAAGACGGGAATGGCCAGGACGTAGCCGCTGCCCATCAGGGCGACGGAGGTTCGCTTCTCGCCAAGCAAAGCCAGAAAGGCGCGAACAATTCGGTCGGCTGCGCCGCTCTCCATCATGCAGCCGCCGATTACCGCTGCCAGAGCGATGACGATGCCGATTTTGCCTGCGGTGGCCCCAAAAGCGTCGGCGACTCGACTGATCTTGATGGCCGTCTCACCGGGAGAGAGCAGACTGACCACGATGGAAGCGGTAATAAGTGCGATGAAGGCATTGACTCGCAAGACGATGATCATGCCCAAAACAATGGCGATGCCGAGCAACAGAATCAGGAGAGGATGCACCGCGAGGCTCCAGCAGCAAAGGAGGGTGATTTCAGGGCAACGCACGCACCCACACTTTACTGAGCCACTTTACATCGAGAAAGCAAAAATTGAGCGGAGCCTATCAATTCTTTTTTGCAGGAGCCTTGGCAGGCGCGTCCTTCTTCGCGGCTTCTCCTTTAGCTGGTCCGTCTTTCTTCGCGCCTGCCTTGCCGGTCGCGAGGTGGGTTGTTTCGGTAGAATCGGCGATCGGTTTCATCAACACGCGACTCATGTTCCGCTGATCCAGCACGATGGCGTAATTGAGCGGAGTTTTGCTGACTCGCAGGGCTTCGCGAAACAGAATGCGTCCGGTCTTGGCATCCAGGACGGTAATCATCTTATCCGTGTCGAGCGGGAGTTTGGGCGTCGATTCCCCGTGACGAAGCAAACATTGGTCGCGCTTCAGGGTTCCCTTTTGCACCGTGAGAATCTGCACAATCAGGGAAGCCTGGCACTCATTCTTGAACGAGAAGGTTTCACCGTGGACCACGGCGGGCACCGCGCCGACGATCAGCACGGCCAGCCAACGCAGGCAAGTGCGGAAAGTCGTCATGCGGGATCTCCTGAGTCACCACAGCAGCGCCAATCAACGGTTTGGCGAGGTCACACACTCTCGCTACTGGCTCCGAATACAGCGAGCAAGGGTATATGAGGAACGCTCGTTCGAGATCAACTTGCGCGCTTGTTGTATTTCCAGCGTAGCCATGAACCTGGCTTAGAGCAATCAGAAAGGCTTACAGTGGGGGGGGATAGCTGCTTTTTTTTCCCCGACTCCTGCCGTCCCCTTCGCCGATGCGTCCACAGTCCTAGTCGCAACAGAGTGGTAACCGAGCCGAAGATTTCTCGAAGGCCAGCCTTGGACGTTCCGGCTCGCCGATCCGAGAACACGATGGGCGTCTCTCCCACTTTGGCCCCTGCTACCAGGCAGCGATGCAAGATCTCCTGTTGAAACGAATATCCCTTGGAGAGAAATTCCTCCAGATCGGTACGTCGCAGCATCGCCGTACTGTAGCAGCGATAGCCGCCGCTGGTGTCATGCACAGGCATAGGCAGAATTTGACGGATTAACCAGTTGGTACACTTGCTCATCCACTGACGCGAGATCGGCCAGTTCTCGACTCGTCCTCCGGCAACATAGCGTGAGCCGATCATCAAGTCATACTGATCCATGCCCTGGAGCAACGCCGGCAGATACTTCGGGTGATGGCTCCAGTCGGCGTCCATCGTGACCAACAGCTCGTAGCCCTTCTCGATGGCTTCTCGAATAGCCAACAGATGCGCGGTGCCTAGGCCGAACTTCCCCGGACGCTGAATCACCCGAAGACGAGGCTCCTTCTCGGCGAGCTGGCAGGCCAGTTGCCCAGTGCCATCCAGGGAATTGTCGTCGATGACTAAAACATTAGCCCACGGGGTGACGGCGAGAATTTCGCCAACTAATTGCTGGAGATTCTCACGTTCGTTGTACGTCGCCAGCGTGATCAACACCGAACGGCTTTGCCAGTTAGTCATTCCCGATCTCCTTGGTTCGAGATCCAAGAAGCAATTTCGGCTGGTCGTCGAAGCGTTTCCAGACCGTGATGGCGACGCCATCGGACAGATACCGATAGTCCGTCTGAACAAAGCGACGTTGCTCTTTGAGCACTTGGAGTAGGATAGTCAAATCAGCCGGTTCGAGTACCAGTTCCCCAGCGTGGGGGGAATGGGGCAGCACCTCGACGACAACAAGTGCGTCCGATGGGGTCGCCCGCAACCAGCGGTGCAGAGCAGCGGCATCGTGTTGCAATTCCTCCCGGAACCGTTTGATTTCCGGGGAAAAATTCGCTCGTTGGAACGTTTCTAAATATGTCCAACTGAACAGAAACTTTGCTGAGACGTTACAGACCATCGTGCTGTGCTTGGCCTCTTGCAAGGCGGGGAGATAGGCTCGCGTGATCTCCAACGGATTGGCCCGATCGGCACGCGTGCCGGACTCCTCGGCATGGCCAGGGACCAGATAGCCTGGGAAGTGAACGGCCAAGATCAGCAGCGCCAGCGACGAAGCCGCCCAGCTGGCCCAGCGACGACCACGCGGTAGAAAAGCGTAGACTCCCACCAAAGCGAGTAACCAGCCCAACGCGGCCCAAGTGTGAGCATGGCGGTTTTTGGTCATGGCGTGCTGCATCGTCAGAAACGCTCCGACGGCAAAGACCAAAAACACCGCCAGACTGCCCGACTGTAGTCGCCGCGCTGCTCCGAGGGCGATCGGCAGCAAAGCCAGCAACACCACCAGTTGCCAGGACCAACAGCAGTAATCTTCTTCGATGACCTTCAGATAGAACCAGAACCCATCTACAAGTGTGGTGGATTTGAACTCCTGCGTTGAGTTGGCCGGGCTGAGAAACCAGAAAAAGTAGCCAAGCCGCTTGGGAATCAGAAACCACACCGCGGTAGCCCAACCGTGCCAGACGAGAACCGGGCGCACGGTCGGATCAAGGCGTTCGGACAGACCACGTCCCTCTCGCCGCCACCAACGCACCAGTTGAATAAAAAAAGCGATAAAAGCGACCGAAAATAGCGTGTGTGGCTCATGCACGTTCAGATGCCAGCTTCCCATCGTTAGTTCGAAACCGCGACGTAGCCAAACGACACAAGCTAGGAGAAACACTACTGCCGCAATCCAGGTCAGCGGTTGGCGAGCTTCGTACCGAAGTAACTCAATCAAGTTCGACCGCTGTTGACGTGCCAGCGTCAGCCAGGTACGCGGCTGGCGGAAGAACTCGGCGAGGCACAAACCTATCACGACGATGAGCCAGTAGTTGTACTTGTGGAAAAACAGCAGCAGCAACGAAACCGCCAACGCCTGGCCCCAACGAACGGTTCGTTCCTGCCGCACCGCCACATAGCAGTAGAGCACCAACAGCGTGAGCATGATACCCAGGCTTTCCAGCATGACGTCAACAGCATAGGCGCGATAAGCCGGCAGCGCTGCGAGTACCCCAACGACGGCGACTCCCGCTGCGGTGCCGTGTTCGGCAACCATTCGCCGAGTCAGTAGAAAGGCCAGGATTAACATGCCCACCCAGGCAGCGAGACTGGGCAACAGGGCCAGCCGATGATCCGGACCGAATAGCAGCTGAACGCCACCCTGAAGCAGTGCGTGTAATGGTCCCCAAACTCGTAACGCGTCCAGATCATGACGGAGTCGCGGCAGATCCAACGTGCGCAGATCATGGGCTAGGTTCAGCCCGGCAACGTAGTGGGTGTGACGATCATGGGTCATCCACCACCAGCTGGCATCGCCCGCCTGCCAGGCCCACGCAAACAACTGACCGGCCATCAACACGGCGGCGACGGCGACGAGGAGCGGCCAACCGTAACGCGGCATCCAGGAATGTTCCGCGGGCGTGGCTATCGGTTCAGGCATTTGGCTGTCCTCGTCATGGGGGGACCAGAAATTAACTGCCTGCGTGATAGCGAGGAGAACTTGGCGGAACAAGGCGAAGTTTGCTAGCGGGACACTGTTACTCAGACGCTTCGCCTCCACAGCGGAGAAGCGTTCCGCTGACTTGATTGTATGCCTAGGACATGATGCGACCGCTCACACCTTCGATGGCAACTCGAAGCCTTTGCGATAAGTTCGGCCCAACAGAGCGCTGGCTTGGGCATCGCCGGGAATGGTTTCGGTTTCGGCGTCGAATGTCAGGGTACGGCGTAGACGGTAGGCGATGTTGCCTAGGTGGCACAAGCGCGTACTCAGATGGCCTTGTTCGATGTCGGCGTTGGGCTTTGCTCCGGTCTTGATGCAATCCAGGAAGTTGCGGAGATGGGGCACATCGAACGGCGTGAGCTTGTCGGAGCGAGCCTCGCCCTGTTCGACATGCCACCCTTTGGCATCGACGACGAGAGTGCCTTTTTCGCCGACCAATTCGATGCCGAACGCTTTGTCGCGCAGGCCCGTCTTGGCCCAAATGCGGTGTTCCCAGACTACGGTGCAGCCCGGAAAGTCAAACGTGACAATCTGCGTATCGGGCGTTTCTTGATCGTCGTCGTAGAACAGCTTACCGCCGCCGCAAGTAATCCGCGTGGGAGCATCGTCGAGGGGGAGCAGCATTCGGATGACGTCCAACCCGTGGATGCCGTTGTTGCCCAGCTCGCCCGTGCCATAGTCCCAAAACCAGTGCCAGTTGTAGTGAAAGCGATTGGGATTAAACGGCCTTTCCGGAGCCGGTCCAAGCCAAAGGTTGTAATCGACCTTCTCGGGAGGCTTGCAGTCGGCGAGTTTGCCGATGCTTTTGCGATGGCCGGCAATCCAGGCGCGGGCGAACGGCACCTTGCCTAGCCCCCCACCGCGAACGTACTCCGCTGCCTGCTGAAGGAACGCTGCCGAACGTCGCTGCGTTCCGACCTGTACCACACGCCGATACTTTCGGGCGGCTTCGACCATGCGGCGGCCTTCGATCAGGTTGTGCGAAATCGGTTTTTCGACATAAACATGCTTCCCGGCTTGGCAGGCCCAGATCGTGGCCAGTGCGTGCCAGTGATCGGGAGTTGCTACCACGAGGGCATCCACCTCCTTGGCGTCGATCACCTCGCGAAGATCCTGTACAACCTTCGGCTCTCGTCGTTGGCGCGAGGGGATGGCCTTTAGGGCAGCGGGAACCAGATTCAAGTCCGGATCGCACAAGTAGGCAATCTCGACGTGGTCGAGCTGGCCAAAACCACGGAGCAGGTCCTTGCCGCGGATTCGTAGCCCGAGGATTCCCAAGTTCACTTTCTCGTTCGGCTTCGCTGCCATTCCGAAAGCAGTCAGAGCAGCAGTGCCGGTCAGCAGGAAGCGTCGTCGATTGAAGGGTTGGAGCATCGTAGATCGCTCGGGCGAAGTCCACGGGGCGAACCTCATTGCTGGAGTTTAGAACGTGGGTTGAGACCGCGTCAAGGAAAAGCTCGGGCCAGCGGAGGGGAAATACTAGAGCGCTTCTCCAAATGGTGTAGCGGCAACGAGGTAGGAAGCGTTTTCGCAGGCGGAAACTTGCTTGCGCAGGCTTTAGCCTGCGGCTACCTGCCCATCCGAACGGTAGGCGCAGGCTTTAGCCCGCGCTCCGCCACCCCATTTTGTAACGCGCACTAAAACAACACTTCCAACCCAAAGCCGATGTTCATGATCCAGAGGTTGTCGCGCAGCTCGGTCGGCTTGGGCTGCTGAGGCCCAGTGTCGGGCAAGCCGCTGCCGGGGAACAAGTTCGGATTGATAATCGAGTCGATCTGTTCGTTGGCCCGACTGATGCTGTTGAGGAAGAGAATGTTGTACCCCAGCCGTGCTCGGATGTTCTCCGTGAGCTGGTAACGTAGGGTCAGCCCCAACTCGGGCAGCGTAGAGATGTCATTGAAACTGTAACGCCCGATGTTGCTCGACAATGCGAGGAAGCCGCCTTCGCGAATCTCCGGAGGTGCCCCAGGTACGGTGATGCGTTGGCCGCCGTAGATGTTCACTCGGCGATGGAGATTGCCCGCTGCCAGTTTCGTGAGCAACTCCAGCTGGAAGCGCTCATAGCGGAATAAGCCGCGTAGCCCCACCTCGGCTCCGTGGAACTCATTACTGGTGCTGAAATCGTCGCCGATGAAAATCTCGGTGCCGCGCACCAAGTTGGGATCGTCCAGCGTCGTGCTGATCTGGCGAATCCGAACCGCTTCGTCATAGCGATAGAAGCGATAGCCGAGCAAGGCGTCGAGACGGAACCAGCCCGTGTCGTAGAAACAATCGCTCAGGTCGAGGTAGGCGTCGTAGAAGTTGCCCGAACTGACGCGGATGTCGATGCCGCCGGAAGTCGATCCGGGATAGGTGATGAGCAGAGCCTCTTGTGGGCTGCGTTGTTCGCCTTGGGCGAAAGGATTTCGTCGCGATTCCTCGATGACGCGAAGGTTTTCCGCGATGATGAGGGCGTTTTGGTAGGGGCGAGCTAGAATGGCATTGCCGTCGTTGTACGCCGAGAATAGCGTCGACTGACTTTCCAGCACCGAACCGCCGAACTCCACGCCGCATTGTTGCTCGTCATCCAGCCAAAAGCCGCCCTGCACGCGAACCCCTGAGCGTTCGTAGGCATTGAGTCGGCCACTGAACATCGACACTGTGGAGGGATTGCCGAAGATACCGGCGACCGATCGCGGAGTGTCTGGCGGATTGGACGTCACTAGAGGTTGGATGCGCGTCCCGTAAACATAGCTGAGCAGATAGTCGGCACTGAACCACACGGCGTGAGGATCAGGAGTGGGCGCAGGAGCGGCTAATCCAGGTGCCGGCATGGCAACGGGGAGCGGACGTTCCATCGCCACCGGATACGCGGGAGGATCGGCGAGTGCGACGCCGAACATCACCAGCGTTGTGACCAGGGCCAGGCAGAATCGATACGTCATGACTTAATCCCCATCGACCAGCGCAGGCACGCCTCACCGAGCAGCTCAGCTTCTCTTGGGAAACGAACCGCGCAAGCGGACTACTCCGGCGGTATTCGTTTGATCGGCGTCCAGCGGTCTCGGACTTTCTCGAAATAGTGATTCTGTCGGCTGAAATGTCTGTATCGATTACAACGAATCGTCTGTGGCTTTGTCCGAATGACCGGAGTGGTAATATCTTCCCTAGCTTTACAGCACTGGTTCGAGTGTGGGAGCGTCGGTCTTGTTCGCGAGGGACTAAGGCGATAGGATCGGCCCACCATGAAGGAACACGGATCTACTCATCTGCTTCCGCCAGTCGGTCGGCATCCGATCTGGCTGCTGGGTTTGCTGGCGTTGGGACTGTATCACGCTTGGTTGACCCTCGGTTTATTCTCCGCGTCGCATGACTGGTTGGCTGTGGTTGATGACCAACCGATCTTGTCCGGTCGGCATCCACTTCATCTGTATCACGGCTATCTGGGCGGTCGCTCTTTGGTGGAACGCGGTCGCCTGTCGTGCTACGACCCAGCCTTTCATGCGGGCTATCCTAAGACGCCAGTGTTCGACTCGGGCAGTCGTCCCGCCGAGTTGGCCCTGGCCCTGGCTGGTGGAAAGTACAGCCCAGCGGCGTACAAAGTGGCCCTGGCCGGATTTTGTCTACTCGTTCCGTGGTTGCTGTATGTAGCGGCTCGCGGAGCTGGGTTATGCCGAGGAGTCGCACTGTTGGTAGCGGCCTTGGGAATGTGTGTGTTTTGGGGCCGCCCTGGCCGTGAGGCGTTGGAAGCCGGTGAGGTCGATCTCTTGTTGGGATCGCTGATGCTGCTCGTTCAGTCCGGCATGTTGATCCGCTATCATCGTGAGCCAGATATCATAAGTCTGCTGGGGGTGGCGATCACTGGATTGATTGCCTGGTTTGCTCAGCCCTTGTTGTCACTGCTGGCGGGGCCACTCTTTTTAATCTACTACCTGACGGTTGGTCATCGTCATCGACCGGTTTGGCACGTTCCGTTATTCATCGGATTGTTCCTGGCTGTGGCAGGCAACATGTTCTGGCTCACTGATCTGGTCGCCTACTGGTGGATTCGCGTTCCGCCGTGTCGGGAAGCGCCGTTGCTTTCGCCGCGCTCGTGGCAGATCTGGTGGTACGCACCACTATGGGGCAAGGAGATGGACAAGGCCTTGGTCGTTGGATTCCTCCTCAGCGGGCTGGTTGGCATTCTGGTGTTGCACCGCAGCGGCCTGCGTCCGACCGCCCGACTGTTCGGGTTGGGCATGCTGGGATTTTTCGCCCTGACGATCGCCGGCGCTGGGTGGGAGCCATTCGCGCGGTTCGGGGCTTGGCAACTGTTGGTCACGGCCCTGCTCTTCGCGACCGTGCCCGCCGCTGTTACCCTGGCTCGCATGCTCGACGTGATGCGGCGCTGGAGCGGTACGGTGGCCACGCCACTGGTGTTTCTGGCCAGCGTGCCCGCCGCCATCGCCGCCGGTGCGCCGGATCTTGGGCAACTCTGGCTGGATCGATTCAAACAACCACGACCATTTCAGATCGGTTTAGACGATAAAATCCAGGAACAGATTGCACTGATTCGTTCGAGGACGACGAATCAGGCCCGGATCCTCTGGGAAGATCGCCACGTTCCGCGCGGCGAATCATACTGGTCGGCCTTGCTTCCACTACTAACCGAGCGAGCCTTCATCGGTGGTTTGGATGCAGACATTGGGATCGAACATGCGACTACGGGGTTGAATCAGGGCCGCCTCGCCGGACGACCCATTCTGGAGTGGAGCGATAAAGAACTGGAGTTGTATTGCCGGAAATACAACGTTGGCTGGGTCGTCTGCTGGTCGGCAGAGGCCAAAGAACGATTTCGTCGTTGGGGTTGCTCGGCGGAGCAACACAGTCACGGCCTGACCCTGTTGGAACTGCCGCGACGCTCTTCGTTCGCGCTGGCCGGGTCTGTGCGCTGGATCTCGGCGGACGCTCGGGGCATCCTACTGGCCGACGCCGTTCCCGCTCAACTGGACAAGGACCCTGAAGGGCAAGTGGTCCTGAGTCTGCATCACCAGAACGGCATGCGTGTGCGTCCAGCGCGGGTGAAGATTGAACGCGCCGTCGATCCGCAGGACGCGATTCCGTTCATTCGTCTGCGAATGAGCGAACCGGTGGGAAGAATCTTCATCACCTGGGAAGGACGCTAGGGCAACTCGGCTCATATACTGCCGCCAGAACGCCCGCCTGGTGGGAGAAGAACTTGGTTTTGCAAGCTGTCTTTGCCCTGACGCTGTTTCTGTCGGCGGCCTTACTGTTTCTCGTCCAGCCGATGGTGGGCAAGCTGCTGCTGCCGCTGCTAGGAGGCACGCCGGCTGTGTGGAATACCTGTCTGGTGTTCTTCCAGAGTCTGCTACTAGCGGGCTATCTGTACGCCCATCTGGCTATTGATCGACTGGGAGTGACACGCCAAGCACGCTGGCATCTGCTGGTGTTGCTCTTGCCGTTAGCCGCCTTCGTCGTCGCGGGCTACTTCGTCGGCTCACCCGTTCCGATTGTGGTCAGTTTGCTACCAACCGACGAGGAATATCCGATATTTCCGCTGCTGGCGATGCTACTGCTCGCCGTGGGGCCGGCTGTCTGGGTGCTGGCGACGACCAGCCCGTTGTTGCAACGCTGGTTCGCCGCCCTCAGTTCGCGCGATCCGTACCCGCTGTACGCGGCGAGCAACGCAGGCAGTTTGTTGGGGTTGCTGGCCTATCCGTTTCTGGTGGAGCCGTATCTGTCGCTGACGACCCAGCAAGAACTCTGGGCGCTAGGAGTGGTCGTGTACTTGGGTTTGACGCTGAGCTGCGCAGCGAGGCTCTGGTCGAGAGGAGTAGACAGCCCCTCACCCCCACCCCCTCTCCCCTCTGAGGAGAGGGGAGAAGTCATTAACGCTCCCAGCGAACCCAGCAGTAGCCCGTGCGAGCGTCCAACTCTGGCACGCATTCTCCGTTGGGTGGCTCTGTCGGCCCTGACGGCGGCCTTGCTCTGTGCGGCAACGACGCATCTGACGACGGATCTGGCTCCAATGCCGCTTCTCTGGGTTGTCCCGTTGGCACTGTATCTGGGTAGTTTCATTCTCGTGTTCTGGCACTGGCCAGCCGCCTTGCATCGCTTCTGTGGACGGCTGATGGCGATGCTGCTGATCTTCCTCGTGCTGATGCTGATGACCCGCTCGACGGAACCGCTCGTGGTCACGTTAGGGCTGCCACTCGTGACCTTGTTTGTCATCACGCTGGTCTGTCACGGCGAACTGGCGTTGGATCGTCCTGCAAAGGAGTATCTTACCAGTTTTTATCTCTTTTTATCTCTGGGCAGCGTCCTGGGCAGTCTCTTTTGTGCTTTGGTCGCGCCGCTGTTGTTTCATCGACTGGGATTGGTCGAGTATCCACTGGCGCTGGTGCTGGCGGCACTGGTTCGGCCTGATACAGCAATCGACCGGCCCTGCCTCGGCGATTGGTTGGCCCCGTTGCTGCTCGGAGGCGCGACGGCGGCATTGGTCCTGGCCGTGCCACACTGGCTAGGACCTACTCCGGATACTAACGATCCGAATTATCTTATGGACCGCATCGTGCGTGTCGGTGTGATGTTCGGCGTGCCGAGCGTGGTCGCCTTTGCTCTGGTGCGTCGTCCGCTGCGCTATGCTCTAGCGCTGACAGCCTTGCTCCTCGCCGCGACGCTGGACGTTGGTCCCAGCGGCGTCGTGCTGCACACGGAGCGAAACTTCTTTGGCACCCTGCGAGTCACGCGCAGCCAGGATGGCCGATTTGTGCGACTGGTTCATGGCACCACGCAACACGGGCAACAGGCCCTGGAAAGTGACGACCCGCTGAAACCGTTGATGTACTACCATCCCACGGGGCCAGCTGGGCGCGTGATGCGTGCCCTACCGCCGCAGCGCCGCCGTCGAGTCGGAGCCGTGGGCCTGGGTTGCGGGGCGATGGCCGCCTATGCTCAGCCTGGCGAACAGTGGACGTTCTACGAGATTGATCCCGCCGTCATTCGGCTGGCCAAGGATACTCGCTACTTTACCTATCTGGAAAGGTGTCGAGGTGAGCTGACCATCGTGCCAGGCGACGCGCGACGCATGCTGGAACGTGAAGCGGACGGGAGCTTTGACATACTCATCCTCGATGCGTTCAGCAGCGATGCGATTCCAGTGCATCTACTCACCCGCGAGGCGCTAGCCCTGTACGTGCGGAAGTTGCGTCCTGAGGGCGTACTGTTGTTCCACGTCTCGAATCGCTACCTGGACCTGGCTCCGATGCTAGGACGGTTGGCCGCCGCTCACGACCCGCCGTTGTGGGCTTACGTCGATCAGGATGTACCAACGCCGTCGCAACAGGAAGAAGGCAAGTTTGCTTCGACATGGATGCTGCTGGGCGGCGATCAGGTCCACGAATTGGCCCGCCAGGATCGCCGCTGGGACCGGCAGCCGGAGACGGAAGGCTCTCTCTGGACCGACACCTTTTCCAATCTGTTGGCGGTCTGGAGACGTGGGGAAGAATAAAGTGTTGGAAGCGGCGACCGAACAACGAAACCCCGCCAGGAAGGTGGGTGAGAAACTCCCTGGCGAGGTGGTTAGCTCGAACAAGACGCCATCTTAGCGATCGATGCCGATGAAGAAGCCGTCGATCGGTTTGGGCTGCTGTTTGACCGGCTTCTGTTCGTGATCGACGCCTAGGATGGTGCCGCGCGGACGGGACAGATCGATCGTGATCGGTTCGCTGATGCAGTAGCTGCCAATGTTGCCGGCCTGATCCTCGGCCTCGACACGGATGTAGAACTGATAGGGCATCTCCCGTGGCATTTCCCAGCCGTAGATGCCGGTGTTTTCCAGTCCCGAGGCAATCGTCGTCCAGGGACCGTCTTTCTTGGAGGCCATGCTGATCGACACTGGACGCGGAGTCAGGCGGACGTCGCTGGCAGTGTAGTTGATGTACAGCATGCCCTCGTCGCGACCGGTGCCCACATGAACATCCTTGATTTTGACCACCGGTTTAGTCTCGTCAACCTCAACCCAAAGCTGCGGGGCATCGCCTGTCTGAGGAGCCGGTGATTTCCGCCCTGCACCACTCTGTACCACGATGGCAAAGCCATAACGTCCCTCTTCGGCGACATGCACGACTAACGGTCCAGCCGGCGGCGGTTCGTGACTGTAACGCTGCCAGGTATGGCCGTCGCGCGTGGCCCACAGCTCGATGGCCGACACTCCTGAGGGGCCAACGTCAGAGACGCTGTAATTCAGGCGGATCTTGCGCGTGTTGACGATCATCGTCGGTACCTTGGTCTGCTCCTGCGAGCGCAAGGCACAGCGATTGATCGGTTCATCGGGTTGGTCCGTCGAAACCTCTCTGTGCGGTTCACAGGGGATGGTGACGTCTCGTGCCGAGGTACGCGAGAACGTCAGCAAAAGGCTGGCGACCACCAGGGCGACCAGAACCATCGCGGTCCAAATATGAGTACGCATTCCTCTTCCCTCCTTGGGCAGGCAAACCGACGGCCGAATGCTTTTGCGGGTGGCCGCCGCTGGCGAGGGAAGAGGATACTGACTGCCTTGCACCAAACAAGTCCAAGTTGCCGATCTCCCAGCGGCGCGTTAGACCAACCTCAGGCCCCTACCTGTTGGGAGAGAGAATCTCTCGCCGTCCTGTTTCTCCACACCCCACCCGGAGCCAGGTTCTATGCGTCTGATCTGCCTGATTTACCTGTGCTGTCCCGTTTTCGCCTTCGCGCAGGATTCGTCGCGTTACGGAGTGGCCCTAGACACTGCCACCTATCCCCAGGCGACGGCGAAACAGACGTTGGCTAGCGTCCTCAAGGCGATCGACGCGGGGAAGATCGATTACCTCGTTGCTCACCTGGCCGATCCGTCGTTCGTCGATGACCGCGTCAAACGGTTGTACGGCGGCAAGTTCACCGAGCAAGTGCAGGACACGACGATTCGCCTCGACCCGCCGACGGTGAAGCTCTTGAAACGCTTCGCCAAAGAGGGCACCTGGACAATCGGCAAAACTTCAGCGATCGTCAGCCTGGACGATGTTCGCGATCGTGTGGTACGACTGGTGCTTAAGGATGGCCGTTGGTTCTTTTCGCATGATTCCTCGCCGGAGAGATGACCCGCGATGATCGATCTGCGTAGCGATACCGTGACTCGCCCGACGCCGGGCATGAAAGCGGCGATGCAAGCGGCCGAGTTGGGCGACGACGTGTTCCACGAAGACCCGACCGTGAACGACCTGGAAGCTCGCGTGGCCGAGCTGCTGGGCAAGGAAGCGGCACTGTTCGTTCCTTCGGGGACCATGTCGAATCAGATTGGCATCAAGGTGCACACGCAGCCTGGCGACGAGATGCTCTGCGATGTCAACTGTCACATCTACAACTACGAGAGCGGCGGCCCGGCGGTACTCAGCGGCGTCACCTGCCGAACCTTGGAAGGCGACTTCGGTATCCTTGATGTCTCCCAACTGGAGGGGAAAGTTCGACCGCTGAACGATCATCTGGTTCGCACGCGAATCGTCTGTCTGGAGAACACGCATAATCGGGGTGGCGGACGCATCTATCCGCTGGAAAAGATTCGAGCCATTCGCGCTTGGACGAAGCAGCATCAACTGATCCTGCACCTGGACGGAGCACGGCTGTGGAACGCCATCGTCGCCACGGGAATTCCCGCCGCGACCTGGGCCGCTGAATTTGACACCGTGTCGGTCTGTTTCAGCAAGGGGCTAGGCGCGCCGGTTGGTTCGGCCTTGGTTGGGCCTCGCGACTTCATCGCCCGAGCCAGGCGGATTCGCAAGTTGCTGGGCGGCGGCATGCGTCAGGCGGGTGTGTTGGCAGCGGCGGCTCGCTATGCCTTGCAACATCATGTCGACCGTCTTGCTGAAGATCATCGCAACGCCCAGGTGATCGCCGAGGCCATCACCGACACGCCCGGCCTGCGCTTGGTGCCGGAGCAGGTCCACACCAACTTGATTTTCTTCCAGGTCGATCCGTCGCTGGGCACAGCAGCGGAGTTCGCGGCCCGGCTGAAGGAACAAGGCGTGTTGGTGTTGCCCACCGCACCGCAGATGATTCGCGCTTGCACGCATCTGGACGTGTCCACGGCCCAGGCTCAGCGCGCTGCCGCGGCCATTCGTCACGCCGTGCCGCGGCGTTCCGTGGCTGTGGGCTGATTTCAGGAGTGGGCCAATGGATCTACAGCTGCTGTTAGTGCTGACGGCTTCGCTCCTGGCCGTGCTGTATCTGGGACGGCAGAGCTGGCGAACCTGGACTGGAGGTTGCGGCAAAAGTTGCGGGGGGGCGTCGACGGCGCCTGCAACCCCGGCGTGGATTGATGTTGAGGAGTTAACGCGCCGAGTCAAACAACGACGTTCGGGTTGAGAACAAGTTATGCGGATTGAAGCGATTTGAGGAAAAACAGCGAAGTTTCGACTTGACAGTTTTGTTCGTTTGGTTAAAAATTAGCCTTAGTCCTATGGCCTCTTCTCTGTTCCGGCCCCGCTGACGTCACTAACCCTGATGCTCAGCGGGGTTTTTATTTATCGCGGCTGCTACGCTTCCAACCGCTCAAGGCCATGCCGGCGATGATAATCACGCCGATGAGCATGTTTTTCACTTCGACGCCCGCACTGAGCAAGACCAAGGCACTATCGAGACTAGCCAGCATCAACACTCCCAGCAGAGTGCCGCCGACCGATCCTTTGCCGCCCGAGAGACTCGCCCCGCCGATCACGACAGCAGCGATGGCGTCAAGTTCCAGTCCGACCGCCGCTCCCGGGTCGCCGCCGCTGCCGTAGGCGAACAGCAGCACGCCGGCCCACCCCGTGAACAGCCCGGCTAGCAGGTAGATGCCCAACTTCGTGCGATCAGTCGGTACGCCGCTGCGCCAGGCCGCCGCCTCGTTGGCCCCAATGGCGTAGCTGTAGCGCCCGAAGATAGTGCCTCTCAGCACCACAGCCAGCAACGCCGCCAGCAACACCGCCGACCAGACACTTGGGCTGACGATGAACGTGTCGGAGCTGCTCTTGGCGAAGGCATCGACCCAGGCCGGTCGCGGACCGATGAACGTGATCGTCGTCTTGCCTGACAGCCAATAGGCCATTCCCCGAGCGAACGATAGCATCCCGAGTGTGGCAACGAAGGGCACGACCCGCAGTCGGGTGACGACCAAACCGTTGCACAGGCCGCACAAGCCACCGGTCAACACTCCGGAGAGAATAGCGGCCACGCTAGCCCAGGTAGAGGAGGCGGCCCCCTGCCAAAGCCAGCCATTCGCCTCCAGCCACTGCGTCCAGGCAGTCGGCAGGACATAGTTCGGCCCATTGTAGATTAGTCGATACACCTGCATTGACACGACCGTGACCAGCGCCACCACCGAGCCGACCGACAAATCGATTCCGCCCGACAGGATAATCAGCAGCATGCCCAAAGCTACAACTGTGAGCGTACTGCTGCTCCGCAATAGCACCTTGAGGTTGCCCAGGCTAAAAAACGCTCCGAGTTGATCGTTCCACCAAAGGATAAAAGCGAACGTCAACAGCATCGCCAGCAACGCTTGCGTCGGACGATTGGGAACGCCCAGGCCAGCCCGCCAGTGCGTGAGATCGATCCTCGCCATGCTCGCTCACTTCTTCGGAAACGTGGGGGTTTCAATAGTGCGTTGTTTTTGCAACTCGGCGACGAATCGCTGGCGCGTCGCGGTGGCGTTGAGGTTCTCGCGAGTCAGGAGGTACTCCCCTGTGGACAGGTTCTTGCCGCCTGCCGAGACATCCTCGCCTTCGAGATGCCGCACCAGCACCCAGACGCCGAGATAGCCCATCCGGTAGGGATCCTGGACGATGGTGCCGTCGATGTCGCCTTCCTCGATCGCCTGAAGGATCGGCTCGGAGGAGTCAAAAGCAATAAGACGGATCTTTTTATTCAGTTTTTGGCTGCGTATCTCGTTGAGCAGGCAAGTCGCGGCGGATTCGTTGACCGCGAAGATGCCGTCGGCTTGATCCTTGACGCGAATGAGCAGCGGCCCAGCGGCCTTCTGGGCGGAATCGATGGTGGCTCCAGCGTGCGTCTCGTCGGAGATGACCACCGGAGCCGGCTTGCCCTCCTTTTGCTGTGCCGCGATCACCTCGTTGACCTCGTCGAGGAACCCTTTCTCGCGCTGCTCGGTACTTTCCGAACCGACGGCGTAGCGGAACAGCACTAGCTTCGGAGCCGGCTTGCCCTCCTTCTCCAGCACATCAAGCAGATGCCGTGCCGCTATCCGTCCGCCGTTGTAGTTATCGGTGGCGACGTATTTAATAATCAACTCGGGATCCGCCAACCCTGAGTCAATGATGACCACGGGTACGCCGCGTTCGACCGTCTCGGCGACGACCGGCACCATCCGCTTGCTGTCCTGCGGCGCGAGAACCAGCCCATTGGCTCCGCGACTACCGACTAGTGTCTGCACGATGCGGATTTGATCCGACGCTTCGCTCTCTTTACGTGGGCCATCCCATAGAATCTCTACGGCGATTCCCTGCTCGGCTAGGTCGGCAGCCGCTCGCCGCGCTCCCCGTTCGATCGATTGCCAGAATTCGTGCGTCAGTCCCTTAGGCACGACAGCAATCTTGTACTTTGTAGGTCGGCTTGGCCTTGCAACCCGTACCGGGACTAATCAGGCAAGCCAAGGCAGTCAGTGCAAAAAGGATGCGGCGGAACATGGGAGAGGCTCTCCAGTAGGAGTCGACAGATCGAGGCTGTAGCGTCTGGCGACGAGGCCAACCGGTCAATCCGGTCGTCGCCAGGAACCGCCCATCGGCCATTCTACGACCGCGAGGCATGCGATGGACTGGTTGCTCAATTTACGATTAATCGGATTATTTACTTTATACCTCGCGATTATCTTTATCTTAGGTACCTACCTGCGCTGGAAACAGTATCGCTCGGTTCTGGCCATCCTGTTGCGGCTCCGTAGTCGCTGGCCCAACCTGACGCAGCTGATCCTGACCCATCGGAGCATTATCCTCACTCCTCGTACCTATGTACCGATGGCGATTGTCCTGGTGTTACTGATTACCAACATGACCGCCAGTCGTCTCGTCTTTCCGCAGGCCGCGACGTTCGATGTGCGCGAGTTGCTCCGCATCTGGCCAGCGGTTCCTGTCGTGCTGGGACTCGGCGCGGCGATGGTGACCTATGATGTGCTGGGAATTTTCCGTGTCGGACAGATCGATCAAAAGCTACTGGAAGGCTACTTCGATCAAGCGGAGAGTTGGCTGCGGGGCTGGAAAGCTCCCGTGGTTCGCGTGTTGTCCTTTGGCTTCGTCAACCCCAGAAAAATCGTCGAGAAGGAAGTTTGCACCGCCCTGGAGAACGCGGCGGCCCTTCTTAATAGTACCCTCTGGTGGGTGACCGTCCAGGCCGTGTTGCGGATCTGCTTCGGTCTCTGTCTGTGGGCCTGTTTTGCCTATCGGGAGTTTCTGCACTACCTAGCTGACTGAATCGACGTGTCGGCAGCGATTGTCTCACGGTACAATTTATTGGGGATATCTAGTCTGGCTCCTTCACTCCATGACGAGGCGGATGCATGGCCGAACAAACCAGCCGAGCGGTTCAGGATTACCTCAAGGCAATCCATTCGCTCGACGGCGCGGAACGGATGGTCTCGCCACTCCAGATTGCCACGCGCTTGCAGGTGCGTGCCCCTTCCGTCACAGGAATGTTGAAACGGCTCGCCGACGCTGAGTGGATCGAGTACGAGCCGGGCACGGGGGCAAGGCTCACCGAAGCCGGCGTTGCCGAGGCGCGCCGAGTCATCCGTCGGCATCGACTCGTCGAGTTGTTTTTGACTCGTGTGCTGGGGCTGGATTGGAGCGAGGTCGATGCCGAGGCCGAAGCCTTGGAACACGCTATCTCGCCACGACTGGAGCAGGCCATCGCGGCCCATTTGGGAGAACCGCTCGAAGATCCGCACGGCCACCCCATTCCTGGGCGTGATGGCTCGATCGCCCAGCGGGATTTACAACCGTTAAGTCGGTTCACTGCTGGCCAGCGCGTTCTCATCCGAGAGGTGCGCGACGACGATCCAGCTCGGCTGCGTCACTGGCAATCGATGGGCCTGATGCCGGGTGTCGTCGTCGAGTTTTTGCGCCATCAGCCCCTCGACGATCTGTTCGAGATTCAGATCGGCAATCGGATTCTGCACGTCGGCAGCGAGGGATTGGTTGGGCTGTTGGGCGAACTCGCTCAGTGAGCGACCACGGCGGCGACGAGTAACATCTTGGCGAATGGGTCGTGACGCACTCCTTCGGCGAATTCCAACCGCTGATTCGACCATGTAGCCAGTACGACTCCAGCTTCGCTGAGGAACCGCCCAGCGTGGAAGCGAAAAGCCACACACTCCCAACGATTCAGCAGCAGCTGGCGGGTGAGAAAACCGACCAACTCGCCCTCGGCGTCACGAATTTCTCGGCGCGGCGGCCAGCCCAGACGTGTTCGCACCGAACAGACCAACGGCGACTGTTCCTGTTCATAGACGTGCAGGATCCACCGCCACCAGCCCAGCTGTCGCCAGCGAGCATGGCCGACCGGTTGTCCCGACTCGTTGAGTAGCTCATATCCTTGAGATACGCGACGGACCACGAGCACTCGTTGTTCCAGCAAACCCATTTCCGTCTGTGGTGGCACGGATCGATTCCGATTTGACCGGGGCTATTTTCTGAACTAGGCTTGGAATACGCTGGCCGTCAACCCCTCTTCCCTCGATGGCCAGCTTCTTTCATTCTCCCCCATTTATATCATCGTCGAACGGCGATCTCGGTAGCTGTTCGCACGTAGCGTGGTACGCTCCCGTACCGCGTGGCATCCTCCACCGAGACAGAGGTTCTCATCACGCTTGTCGGGATGAGGCCTCTGTTCTTTTCCACTTGCTTGCAAGTCAACGAATGTGGTCTACTTCCGCCCGTGGCTGGACGGAACCCGGCCGCGATGGGAAATTTCGAGAAGAGGAGAGTCAAGGATGTGTCTCCGCCTCGTGCTGGCCTTGTTGTGCAGTGCTCATCTCTGTTGGGCCGTCGCTCCGCCGCGCGCCGTAAACACGGATCAGGTTCGTGCTTGGTTGGTAGAACTCGACGATGACGATTTCGAAATCCGTCAGCGAGCAGACGAGCAATTGCGCTCGCTGGGCAAGGCCGTGGTGCCCACCTTGAAGCAAGAGCTGAGCCGAACTAAGTCGTATGAAGTCAAGGCACGACTAGGACGAATGATCCATGACCTGACGCTGGACGAACGGATCGAGACGATGGTGCGGCAGCTGGCGGATCAGGACGCCGCCACCCGGGCCCGAGCCGCTTGGGAACTACGTCGAGCTGGTGCGCTCGCCGTGCCGTTGCTGCGTGAGCAGATGAAAGGCAACATGCCCAAGCAAGTGCGTGAACAGGTCGAAACCATGTTGACGGAACTCTCGCGCCACAAGTGACCAAAAAGGCTCGCTCAATCTCGATGCTTTTGCCGTAGCCGACCGCTGAGCCGAAGCATCAGTTGCACGCGCTCAGTTTCGTCGAGCCAGTCTTGAAGAGTGGCGGCTAACTCGCGTTCCGCGGGAACCACCAGCCCCGTGGAGCAGGCCGGACCGAGCTGCCGTGCCGCCAGAGCCCGGTAGCGTGACAGAGTTCGATCGCCAAAGATCGAACAAAGTTCGTTGTCCTCGGCCAAGAACAACGCTACCGGAACGCGATCGCCGCCGCAGATCCGAACGCCACTGCTCAGATCCTTGTGCTCGTCCCGATCGAGATAGCGAACGTCGATCCGTTCACTGCCTTCGGCGATGCGCTGCAACAGTGGCAACTGTTCGATGCAATCGCCGCACCACACGCCGGAGACGACCAGAATCTTCATCTGCCGCGAGAACGTACCAAGTAGCCGAGCCTGCTCCGGGGTCAGTCGAGCAGCGTCGTAGACCGCCTGCCAACGGCGTTGTTGTTCCGCCGTACCCGTGCGAACGTAGTCGGCATAGGGCTTGGCCGCAGCGAATTTCATTCCCAGAAAGCTGGCATCCACTTCGACTCCTCAACTTCAGAACTAGGCAAGAACGGGTCGAACCACTTCCCCATGCACGTCGGTCAGGCGGTAGTAGCGACCCTGGAATTTGTAGGTGAGTTTTTCGTGATCGATCCCCAGTTGATGCAGAATCGTGGCCTGGAGATCGTGAACGTGGACCGGGTGTGCGGTGATGTTGTAGCCAAAGTCGTCGGTGGAACCGTAGGTCAAGCCAGGTCGGAAACCGCCGCCAGCGAACCACATGGTGAAGCAGCGCGGGTGATGATCCCGACCGTAGTCCGTGGCGGTGAGCTTGCCCTGGCTGTAGTTGGTGCGTCCGAACTCACCGCCCCAGACCACGAGTGTATCGTCGAGTAATCCGGTACGTTTGAGATCTTGAATGAGGCCATAACAGGCGCGATCTACGTCGCTGGCCTGTCGTCGAATGCCGCTGGGCAGGCCGCCGTGATGGTCCCAGCCGGGATGGTACAGTTGGATAAAGCGGACGTTGCGCTGGGCGAGCCGACGGGCCAGCAGACAGTTCGCCGCAAACGTACCGGGCTTCTTCGCTTCGGAGCCATACAGTTCATACACCGATTCCGGTTCCTTGGACAGATCCATGACCTCTGGCACGCTGGTTTGCATGCGATAGGCCATCTCATACTGTTCAACGCGCGAGAGGATCTCGGGATCGCCCTCTTGCTCCGCCTGGAGACGGTTCAGTTCGCCCAGCCGATCGAGCAGCTTACGCCGACTGGAGCGGCTGACCCCCTCAGGATTGGCCAGATACAGCACTGCATCCTTATCAGAGCGGAATTGTACGCCTTGGTGCGTGCTGGGCAGAAAGCCATTTCCCCACAGCCGCGAGTACAGTCCCTGCTCGGTACGATCTTTTGAGATCAACACCACGAAAGCGGGTAGGTTTTCGTTGAGGCTGCCCAGGCCGTAGGACAGCCAGGCTCCCATGCTCGGTCGTCCGGCCAGCTGCGAGCCGGTCTGAACGAACGTGATCGCGGGGTCGTGGTTGATCGCTTCGGTGTAGCACGATTTTACGAAGCAGAGATCATCGACCATCTTGGCCGTGTGCGGCAGAAGCTCGCTGACTGTGGCTCCGCACTGGCCGTGTCGCGAAAACTTGAAGATCGACCCGGCGAGCGGCAGTTGGGCCTGAAAAGCCGACATCCCGGTTAGCCGCTGTCCCTTGCGCACGCTGTCGGGCAGATCCTGACCATTCATCTTGTTCAAGAGCGGCTTGTGGTCGAACAGGTCGAGTTGGCTCGGACCACCGGCCATGAATAGATAGATGATTCGCTTCGCCTTGGGGGGATGGTGCGGCTTGGCCAGCACTCCAGGCGTGCCTCGGGGTTGGTCGGCATGCAGCAGATGCGACAGTGCCAGGCTACCCAGGCTCAGCCCTGCCGAGCGCAGAAACAAACGGCGATTGATGATCGGCGACAAGTCTCCTGAGGTGGAGAACGGATGTGTTTGAGATCTAGATAGTATAGACATCGGTTATCTCCGATAGACCGCGCCGTCATGGTTCAAGATCGCCAAGGCCACGCTGGCGGCAGCGGCGAGTTCGGTCGGCTGCTTGACGCGGTGGCTGCGACTCGCCCCGACCGTGAGGAGCTTCTCCGCGGAGGTAGCTTCGCGGTCGAACTCCGCTTTTTGTTCGTCGAATAGTTGCACCAGCACCTCGACTTCCTTCGCCGTCGCCTTACGTCCGGTGACAAGACAGAATGCCCAGGCCACGCGCTCGGCCGTGGTCGCGCCTCCCTCAGTAAGTAGTCGCTGCCCCAGGAATCGGGCGGCCTCGACCAACTGCGGGTCGTTGAGCAGGGCCAGTGCCTGAAGCGGGGTGCTGGTGGTCAGGCGTCGAGCCGAGCAAACACTGCGGTCGGCGGCATCGAAGGTGGTCATCTGCGGATGCGGTACCGTGCGCTTCCAGAACGTGTACAGACTCCGCCGATACAGATCCGCGCCTTTGGATTGCGGATAGTGAGGCCGTCCCATTGCCTCGTTCCACAGGCCAGCCGGTTGATAGGGATAGACGCTCGGCCCGCCCTGCTTCTCGACGAGCAACCCACTGACAAAGAGAGCCTGATCGCGGAGCATTTCGGCAGTCAACCGTCGCGCTGGTCCTCGCGTTAGCAGATGGTTGAAAGGATCCTTGGCCAGCAGTTCCGGCGTGACTTTCGCGCTCTGACGATAGGTCGCCGACAGGGCTAGTTGCTTCAGCAGCCGTTTGACGTTCCAGCCCTGTTCGAGGAAGTCGCGAGCCAGCCAGTCGAGCAACTCGGGGTGGGTCGGCGGCGAGCCGGTCGCTCCGAAGTTGTCGCTGGTTTCGACCAACCCCGTGCCAAACATCTGTTGCCAGAAACGATTCACCGTCACCCGCGCGGTCAACGGATGGTCTGGCTGCGTCAGCCAGTGAGCCAACCCTAGCCGATTGCGCGGCACGCCTTGAGGAAACGGTGGCAGCGCTGCGGGGGTGGCCATCGTCACCGACTCGCCGAGGGCGTCGTAGGCCCCACGCTTGAGAACGTGAGCAGGTTTCGGCTGGGGCAACTCCTGCATCACCATGATCTCTGGAATCGGGTTGATGAGCCGATTCTGTTCCGCACGCAGCCTCTGGAGTTCCGTGACCAGTTGCCGGGCCGGTTCGTACTCGGTGGCGAAGAACAACTCGAACAGTCCCTGCTCTGGCTCCTCCGCGCCGGCTAGCCGAGCAGCCTCAACCTCGGTTAACTGGCGTGAGTAGACGTGAAACTCGTCGACGGCTCCACCTTTGAAGCCGACATCGCGGAAGCGATAACCGATCGTCAAGTTCGGCTCACCGCCGGAGTCGAAGTAGGTGATGTCTTTCCACAAACCATCGCGAATCACGTCGACCTCAACGGCTTTGCCATCGAGGAAGAGACGAACCCCAGAGGCTCGACTGGAGCCGTCGTAGGTCGCGGTAACGTGGGTCCAGGCGTTGGTGGTGAGCGGCTGGCGAGTGCGGACCTTGAGCGAATTGCCCGGCCACATGTGATGTAAGCCAAAGGCGACGCGGCCATCTTCCAGCAGTAGCTCGTAGCCGCGACTGCCGGCATCGACCGGTGCTTTGCTGTGATGCACTACGACTGCGCGGGGGACGTGCTTGGGCGGCTTGACCCACAGCGCCAGGGTGAACGGATCTGACCGCGAGAAGTGGCCGATGCCCGGAAACTCGAAGCCGTTTTCGCCAGACAGTTCGCCGGCTTGTCCGACCTTGCCGGGGATGGGACGTGGGCTGTCATGCGTGCGGCCCGGCTGCTTGGCATTAGCGCTATTTCCGATCTGATTATTCTTCCAATCCTCGAAGCTGAACGCGCCGACCAAGCCTGGAATCTCCTTTGCTCCGGAGCCTCGTGCCAGCCAGCCTTCATAGGCCGACTTGGTCGCGGCGTCGTCACGCAATCGGCGCAGCTCTGCCTCCTTGTCGGCAATCTTTCGGGCGAGGCGGGCCAACTCGGCGTCCTGGGCTTCCGTGGACAACAACAACGTCGGCACAGCCATCGCCGGCGTGAAGTAGGGCGTTTGTCCGGCTTCGTCGATGTTCTGAAAGAAGGCGAACAGCCCGTAGAAATCCTTCATCGAGATCGGATCATACTTGTGATCGTGGCAGCGGCTACACTCCAGGGTCAGCCCCAGAAAGGCCGTTCCCATCGTGTTGACCCGATCGACGACGTAGGCCACGCGAAACTCTTCCTCGACGATGCCGCCTTCTTCGTTCTGCATGTGCAGACGGTTGAAGGCTGTGGCCAGGCGTTGCTCCTTAGTCGCGTTGGGCAGCAGGTCTCCCGCCAGTTGCCAAGTGAGAAACTCGTCGAACGGTTGGTTGCGATTGAAAGCGCGGATCACCCAGTCGCGATAGGGCCACATCGCTCGGTAGCGGTCGTGCTGATAGCCGTGGGTGTCGGCATAGCGAGCCAGATCGAGCCAGTCGCTGGCCAGCCGTTCCCCGAAACGTGGCGAAGCCAGCAGCCGATCGACGACCGTCTCATAGGCTTCGGGGCTTCGGTCGTTCAAAAAAGCATCGAGTTCGGCCAACGTCGGCGGCAAACCAGTCAGATCAAGGGTCACCCGGCGAAGCCAGGTGGCGCGGTCGGCTTCCGGCGAAGGTGCTAAGCCGTGCTGTTCGAGTCGGGCCAGGATGAAACGATCGATCGTGCCGCGCGGCCAGGACGACTGCTTCACCGCGGGGATCGGCACCTGAGCAGGCAGCGGCACAAAAGCCCAATGTTGGCTCCAAACCGCTCCCTGATCGACCCATTTAGCGAGAATGTCGATCTGCTTTGGTGTCAATTTGCGGTTCGAGTCGGGAGGCGGCATCTGCTCCGACTCGTCGTGAGAAACAATGCGGCGGATCAGTTCGCTTTGGCCGCTTTTGCCGGGCACGAGGATCGACCGGCCACGACGAACGCGGAACGCGCCTTCCTTGGTGTCCAGGCGTAGCCCCGCCTTGCGCGACCGGGCATCCGGACCGTGACAGTGGAAGCAGTTCTCGCTGAGGATGGGCAACACCTCGCGCGAGAAATCGATCTTCTCCGACGCTAGCGGGGCGGTGAGTCCGACGAGCAAAGCTAGGGGCACGGTGTTCATGGTGGGTTCGCAAGAGCCGGGCGCGGTAGGATTCTTTGTCTATGGTATGTCGAGAGACTACCCTGTTGCAAGTCCCTGGCATACTTCCGCCTTCGCGGTAGAGAGTAGTTCTGTGGTCGTGCCGTTTCAGTCGGAATCCTCGGTTCGACGACGCAACTTAGCGTGGCTGTTTGAGTCGCTCGCGGACCAACTCGGGGAGATACTTCACTGGCAAAGTGCCGTGAGCCAGCACCGCCTCATGATACCGTCCCAGATCGAACGCTTGACCTTGCTCGCGTTGGATCTGTTGCCGCAAGTTATAGAACGCCATCCTTCCAACGAAGTAGGTGGAAAGCTGACAACTCTGTTGCTTGGCTCGGGAGATTTTGCCGACCGCCTCACCCTCGGACTGAAACGACTGCTGCACGAGCAATTCCATCGCTTCGGCGTCAGTCATGCCGGTGCAGTGCATCTTGTGATCGAGAATAGCGTTGGCGACCGCGCGAAGGTAGAACTTCAGCTGATTTAGCCGTAGGGCCAAATCGCCGTCGCCGTAGCCCTGGTCGAGCATCATCTGTTCAGTGTAGACCGCCCAGCCCTCGGCGAAGATGCCCGACATCAGTACGCGACGAATGAACGACGGATGCCGATTGGAGTACTCCAGCTGGACATAGTGTCCGGGATAGGCTTCGTGGATGGTGAGGATCTGCATCATGTGCCGGTTGTACTCTTCCAGAAAACTCTGCTGGCGGCGTGCGTCCCAACTCGCCGGTGGCGGACTGATGGCGTAGTAGCTGGCCCCTTTGGGATCTAACGGCGGAGCGGGATCGAGATAGGCCACGCTGTAGCCACGACGAAACTCCGGCATCTCGACGATCTTGCAGCGGTCGGGGGTGGGCAGCCGGAGGATGTCGTTTTTGGTGATGAAGACCTTGATCTTCTCGGCCCAACGCCGAGCCTCGTCGGTTAGTTCGCTGGCTTTGCCGTGATCCTGATTCAGCACGTCCAGCACTTGAGTGATGGTCTGGCGTCGGCCCTCGGCATCGTCGGGAGGTAACGGTTGGCCCGGATGCGTCTTGTGCCATAGTTGCCGGGCAATAACATACATTTCCCCCCGCACACGGGCAAATTCGGCCTCGGCATCGCGTAACACTTCGTCGGCACTGCGGCCCGCGTTGAGTTCAAGGGGCAACTTGGCGTAAAACCGCTCCTTGCCCAGCCGCCACTCGCCGGTCGCTTGGGGCATCAGGGTCTTCTCTAGCCAGGTCTGATACTCGCGGAGCACGGCCACGGCCCGACGACAGGGTTCTCGGAGTCGGCTGGTCGTCGGACTCTCTCCCGACAGTTCGTAGATGCCGGTTTCGTAGAAGGCGATCGCGCCTCGGTTCTGCTGAATGGCGGTCTCGACAAGTTCCCGAGCGGGTTTGTTCAAACTGGTCTTCGCCGCCGCCACGATCCGTGGAAGCTGATCGATGCGCGAGGCGGCATGCTTGACGTTGGTCTCGCGCGGTAAAGTCGATTGAGCAAAAAGAAGATATACACTATCTGTCAAATACACATTATAGATACGCGGATCGATCTCGAACGGGCGGGTGTTCTCCACTCCCCAGAGGTTGTACTTCAGGTCATGCTCGAAGATCTCGTAGTCGATCTGGCCGGAGCGAGTCAGCTTGGCTCGGTCGATCTTGCGCGGCAACTCCTCCAGCGTTTTGCGCCAACGGGCAGCCCAGCCAGCGCGGGCTTTCGGCGATACGTCGTCCAACTCGCCGTCGAAGCGATGATCGCCCAGCCGGGTGGCCTCTAACGGTCGGCTGGCAAACTCATCGTCGAGATACTGCTTGAACAGCGCCGTCAATTTCTCATCCTCGCTCATGTCCCGACGCATTCCCAAGGCGACCAACGGCACCAAACACGTCACCAGTAGTAGCACGCGCATGTTACACTCTCGTTACGTAGAGTAGTGATCCATCGGGAGCGAACGTCACCTCACCCGGAAGGTAGTCTATGGGTTCGCCCCTCTCTCCTGCCAGCAATCGCAGCATGGTGAGCATGAGATTCTGTTGTGTCAGGCGTCGTAAGCCAACATAAGAGGTCGTTAAACGCGGGTTTATTTCCACGACGACTCCTGAAGTTGGATCGGCGAGCAGCAGATCCACACCGACGTAGCCGTGAAGTCCAGACACCGAGGCCACGGCACGCTGAGCCAGCTCAATCGCCAAGGGCTGCAACTCTGGCGACAGCGGCAGCCGACCTCCACAATATTGAAAAGAGTTATTGTGAATCTTGATTCTCTGAATGGCGGGTCGCAGTGCGACCTTCTCTTTCGTTCCGCAAAGAAGAGCCACACTGGCAGCGATGGCTCGCCCCTCACCCCATAAGGGTTGAACGATCGTCGAAACTTGCCCCCTCCCCTCGACCCCCTCTCCCCCAGGGGAGAAGGGAGCCAACCGGCATGGCGATTTATGTCGTTGCGTTATTTTCTTGTATTCTACCCCATTCTCGATCAGAAAAGTATCTATTGCTCCGGCTCCGTGGCGCGGCTTGACCACGGCAGGGAACCTCACCGGACAGGGGGCGTTCTCGACCGCGTGCGTTTCCACCGTGGGCACGCCACATCGCCCTAGATGCTCGGCGAGTTGTAGCTTGTCTGCCGTCAGCCGAATCGCCTCCGGCGTGGGACTGAGTAGCTGCTTTCCCTCTTCAAGTACCCACTCGGCTCGACGTGCGAGAATCTCGTCAAACTCCGGGGCGATCACCAGTGCGGCATCGCATTCAGCCAGCAGTCGGCGAAAGATTTTCTCCTCGTCCGCCCCGCTTTCTGCGTCCAGGAACGGCATAGAATGTACCGTCACCCCCGGACAGTCGGCCAGATCCGCAAGCACGGCATCGAGCATGGCTCGGCCTTCACGGGCCAGCGACGCTGCTTCGGGTTGGTCAGCCATTGCCCCCGTTGAGAGATACTCATAGACGAAAATGCGCATGACCTCAGCCGCCGTTCTCCGTCACGCCGCGCAGTTCGCGTAGTTTGGCTCCGATGTCGCCGGCCCGCATCAGCGTTTCTCCAACCAGCACGGCACGAACGCCCCTGCTGCGTAAGCGTTCCACATCGTCGCGGGTGCGAATACCGCTTTCGCTCACCAGGCAGACGTGCGAGGGGATGTATCGCGCTAGTTCCAAAGTATGCTCCAGTCGAACCTCGAACGAACGTAGGTCGCGATTGTTGATGCCGACCAGTGTCGCGCCCGTGGCGAGTACGCGTTCGAGATTCTCCGCGTCGTACAGTTCGACCAGGGACTGTAGGCCTAGTTTGCGAGCCTCGTGAAACAGATAATTCAACTCTCGATCAGGAAGAATCTCGGCGATCAGCAACACGCAGTCAGCTCCGGCCAAGCGAGCTTCGAGTAATTGATACCGATCGAGGATGAAATCCTTGCGCAACAACGGCACATCCACAGCGGCGCGGATCTGCTGAAGATAGCTGAGGTGCCCCTGGAAGTAGCGAGTATCGGTCAAGACACTGATACAAGCCGCGCCGTTCTCGGCATAGCAACGAGCAATCGCCACGGGGTCGAAGTCGGCGCGGATCACGCCTGCAGAAGGCGACGCCTTCTTCACCTCGGCGATGAACTCGATTCGGAACGGCTTGACCAGGGCGGCGCGAAAGTCGCGCACGGGAGGAGCATTGGCCAATCGTCGTTCTAATTCCGCAATGGGGACACGCTCTTTGGCCTCGTCGATTTCGATTCGTTTGTTCAGAACTATTTCATCGAGGATGGTCTTCATGGCGGTCGTTCCCATCCAGCGCACCAGGGGTAGCCTCGAGCGGACAGCCCGCATCGAGATAGGCTTGCAACATCATCTGAGCGGCCACCTTGTCGCGGCGCTGCTTGCGGCGGCGGTGGGTCAGTCCCGCTTGCCACAACGCACTTTCCGCCATCACCGTGCTGAAGCGTTCATCGTAGAACGCGATCGGCAACGCGACTAGCTCCGCCAACCAAGCTCCAAAGCGTCGCACCTCCGCCGACTTAGCGCTCTCACGTCCGTCGAGATGGACTGGCAGCCCTAGCACGATACCGCCGATCTCCTCCCGTTCGACAAGGCTGCGGAAATAGTCGCCGTCCTGCTGGCGATTTTGGCGGTGTCGCACTTCGAGCGGAAAGGCCAGTTTTCGTTCCGGATCACTGACCGCCAGTCCGATCCGTTTTTGCCCGTAATCCACTCCTAAAAGTCGCGTTTTGGTCGTCACAGGTAGCGATCCTGTCGGCGTTTCCGTAGTTCTTCAACAATCTGTTTGACTTCGCTTTCTCGCGAGCGATGGGCCACGAGGGTGCAGTCGCCATCTTGAATGATGAGCAGGTCTTCGACGCCCAGAGTGGCGATGAGTCGGCCCGCGTCGCCGACCACGACGCAGTTTTTCGACTCGACTCCGAGATGTTCGCCCAGTACGGTGTTGCCTGTCGCATCCTGGGGATGCAGCCGCTCCACGGCTAGCCAACTACCGACATCGTCCCAGCGATACGGTGCCTGCACGACCAGAACCTCCTTGTGATGCTCCATGACGGCGTAGTCGATGCTCACCTTGTCGATGGTCGGATACTCGCGATGTAGCACATTCACTCGCTCTGGAGTCGACCAAGCATCCGCAATGCGCTGAACGGCGTCGTACAGCCCGGGCCGCTGCTTCCGCAACGCTCCCAGGATAGTCGCTGCTTTCCACACAAAGATGCCACTATTCCAATAATACTCTCCCGAGGCAAGGTACTGCTCGGCCACGGCGCGGGCCGGCTTCTCCTTGAACAGGTTGACCTGAAAGATGCCGACCCCCTGGCGTTGGGCGATTTGCTGGCCTCGGTGAATGTAGCCGTACCCCGTTGAAGCAAATGTCGGAGCAATGCCAAACGTCAAGATCGCGCCGGGATACTCTTGGGCCATCTGCTCGGCGACGTGGACCGCCCGTCGAAACTCTTGCACCGGCTCAATAATGTGATCGGCAGGCGTCACCAGGATGACCGCATCTGGATCCGTGCGAGCAATAAGGGCGGCTCCCAGGCCGATGCACGGCGCGGTATCTCGCCCACATGGTTCGCCAACGAGATGGTCCTCGGGTAGTTGGGGCAACTGCGCCTTGGTTTCCTGAAGATAATCTTTTCCCGTGAGAATCCAGACGCGCTCAGGAGGAAGCACACAGGCTTCGATCCGATCGAACGCCTGCTGCAACAGGCTGCGGTCGCCGGTCACGGTAAGAAACTGTTTGGGACGCACCTGGCGGCTACGAGGCCAGAATCGCGTTCCTCCCCCGCCTGCCATAATCATCGCGTGCAACATCGCATCACCTCCTTGCGTAGTCGCAAATCACTGCAAATACCATTCGCCATCAAACCGGGTTCCAGCGAATACCTTGGTTGCCAACTCTTCGACATCGAGAGCATACAATGGGCTGATTTCGACTTTGCCGCCTGCTTCCGCACCGACCTGTTCGAGCCAATCGCGGGCCAGGGCCAGTATCGCCGCCTCGACTGTGGCGGGAGAATCTTCCCCGCTGGCATTTTTTAACGGCGCGAACTCACTAGCTCGCGTGGTTTCGACGAGTAACCAGCGCTCCGCCGCCGGTAGAGTATCAAAGATGAACCGCTCGAACTTCAGGGCGTTCTCTTTCGGGGGATCGATCAGCTGTCCGTCGGCACCCAGACACGGGACCTTTTTCCGCGCGAGGTGGAACGGCAGTTTCTCCGGGTCACGGGTCATCTGTTCGAGAAAGGCCACATCAAACAGATGGATCGCCGGGTTGCCGGCCCATAGTTTGAGTTTCCCTTGGTCATCGGTGGCCAGGGCCAATTCTTCGGGCAAATCGGAGTACTCCACGATGGCACAGCGGCCATCCACGCGAGCAAAGACGCCGACTTTCTCTTGGGCACTGCGTTTGGCCACGACCTTGCTCGACACCTGCGACCGCGCGGCCAGGTGATGCCCCAGAAACTCCGGATCCCCAATTCGCACCAGAGGATTATCGACCTGAAAATAAAAGATATGCTCGATCCCTCTACTCTTCATTTGTTCGAGCAGTCCGCTGCGGGCCAACGCCGTCAGTGTGCCGCCGTGACCATCTGGACTGAGAAAGAGCGACCCCGGAGATTCCAACAGCAGCCGGCCCGTGGCCAGATCCAACGCCGGCATCGTGCCTTGCTGAAAGAAAAACACTTCCTCCTTGGGCAGGCCGAACCACTGGTGCTGCTCGAAGAACCCGACCGTGTCGGTATGCGTTGCTGGGCTGGTCATGATGAGGAAGGGCACCGGCTGTCCGTAGCGCCGCGACAGAGCCAGCACCTTCTCGGCGTGAATCTGAAACAGCGATTTGCCGCTCAACGGTCCCACGGGATACATTCCTTTGGGCTGATCGAAGCCGAGTCGGCTGCCCTGTCCTCCAGCGACCAGCAGCACCGCGAGTTTGCCCTGACGCAACAACGCCTGTCCTTCGGCACGACGTTGTTCACGCTCCGGGGCGTCTGCCGGGATCACGGGCACTGGCTCAATCCGATCCGCCGATGGAGCCGCCTGGATCTTGTCGCGCTGTTGATACAGTCGTCTGAGTAGGGCCAGATCGATCGCTTCGAGTTGCGCCACCAAAGTGCGCTGTTGTTGCTCGGTCAATCGCTCCCAGAAAGCCAGAATATGCTCTTGCTCATAGCGACACAACAGCTCTTTTAAGTCCGGATATGGGGTAAGCATGGCGAATCTCCCGCAGCAGTTCAAAAAGCGAATGACAGACCATCGTGAGCCAGCCGAACGTGCGGCGGTAGTTGGCTATTGACGGTCTCGTGGTCGAATTCATGGCTCAAGTGCGTCAAATACGCCTGACGAGGGCGAAATTGCTCGATCACATCCAGTGCTTGATTGAGGCCAAAATGAGCGGGGTGCGGCTTGTATCGCAGGGCATCGAGAACTAACACGTCGAGATTTTCCAGGAACGGCCAGCTCGATCGCGGAATGTTGCTGACATCGGTGCAGTAGGCCACGTCGCGAATACGAAATCCCAGCACGCTGAAATGGGCGTGCTCCAGTGGAATCGGGGTGATCTCCTCGCCAAGGACGCAGAACGGTTCGGTGTCGATGCGTTCAAAGCGCAGCTTGGGAATGAACCCCGCGCTGAGGCTTTCGGCCTCGGGACCGAAGGCATAGGAAAAGGCCGTGCGAATTTTTCCTTCCACCTCACCGGTGCAGAACAACGGCACTGAGTGTCCCAGATGTCGGGCCACCGGGCGGAGATCATCCAGTCCGAACAAATGATCGGCGTGATAATGCGTGAACAACACGGCATGAATCACACTGACTCGCTCGCGAAGCAGTTGCAGACGTAATTCCGGCGGCGTATCGATGAGGATGTTGCCATGCGGCACGCGAAGCAGCACCCCGACACGATAGCGTTGATTGTGTGGATCGCTGGACGTGCAGACGGGGCACTCACAGCCGATCATCGGTACTCCGACTGAGGTGCCCGTTCCTAAAAAGGTAAACGTCCGCCCTGCCATGCCGTTCCTCCGTAGAGGAGATCTAATACAGATCACGATACGATGGCAAGCGACCCCCTAGAATACTGGGAATTCGCTCACGAGGGAGCAGCTATGCGCGTCGGCATCTTTGGTGGAACGTTCGATCCGGTGCATCTGGGCCATTTGATTCTTGCAGAGCAGGCGCGGGACCAGAGCCGACTTGATCAGGTTTGGTTTGTTCCCGCGCCGCGACCGCCGCAGAAAGACGGACAAGCCATCACTCGGTTCGAGGTTCGCGTCGAGATGCTCACGCTGGCTATCGCGGGACATGCGGCGTTTCGTGTCGAGGAGATTGAGAAGGAGCGCACCGGACCAAGCTACACCGTCGACACCCTCCGGGAGTTGCACCGCCGCCATCCGGACAAACAATTCTTTCTGATTCTGGGCGGCGATGCTCTGGCCGATCTGCCACTCTGGCGCGATCCGGTGGGCATACTCGCTCAGGCAGGATTGTTGGTCATGGCCCGGCCTGGAACGACTCTCCTTAGTGCGGAGCAACTCCGTCAGCGACTTGGCACTGACATTCCGCTGTCACTAGAGGTACTCCATACACCAGCCATCGATATTGCCAGCCGAGACTTGCGTCAGCGAGTACGCCAAGGGCGAACCATCCGCTATTTGGTGCCCAGCGCGGTTGAGGCCTATATCCGCGAGAAGCAGCTATATTTTGATCGATCTGCCTGATTACTTTGGGCATCGAATAAACCTTTGTTAAAATAGCTTCAATTTGACGCTGCTATCCCGTGGCCCGATCCCGCGATCGGAGGTAGTCGATGTTCCGAACCTGGAATCGTTGGTTCGCGCTGACCACTTGCTTAATGCTGAGTACCGCGGTACTGGCTGACGCGAACCAACTCAAGGTCGATTTGGACCGCTTGCAGGCAGCCAAGCTGGCCACGGACTCCCCGGCTCTGCTCAACTTCTTCAAGAAGCGCACCCTGTCCGAAGAGACACGATCGCAAATCGGCAAACTCATCGAGTTGCTCGGCGCGTCGGAGTATGCCACCCGCGAGAAGGCCTCGCTCGATCTGACGGATCTGGAAGACTTGGCCCGAGCACAACTGGTAGAAGCCTTGAAACATCAGGATCCCGAGATTCGTAAACGGGCGCGAGCGATTCTGACTCAGATTGGAACCACGGCCCGAGATGCTAATCTCTACGTTCCCGCCGCCCGGGTACTGGTCGCTCGCCGCGAGGCCGAGGCGGGCCGGGTGTTGCTGGAGTTCCTGCCGTCCATCGAGGATCCCGAGATAGCTCAGGAAGTGATTGAGACATTAACTCCTTTGGCGGTCGACAAAGGAGTTAAACCGAATTCGACGTTTCTGGCCGCTCTGTCAGATCCCGTTGCCATCAAGCGGACTGCCGTTGGTCAGGCCTTCGCCAAGTCTGCCGCTACCCGATCCTTAGCACGAAAGCTGCTCAAGGATGCCGATCTCACCGTGCGCCGCCGAGTGGCTGTGACGTTGGTCGAAGCAGGGGATAAAACGGCGATGCCTGAACTGCTCAATCTCTTCGCTCAGACCACAGGAGAGGACTACGCCGTCATCGAGGACGTCCTGCTGGCTATCGCCGGGGAGAAAGCTCCTGAAATGCCCTCCATCGACACTCCGAAAAGTCGCGAACTCTATCATCGACAATGGGTCAACTGGTGGAAGGAGCAGGGTGAGAATATTGCTCTGGAGAAAATCGATTTTGCTGCCGCCTATCGTGGCTATACCCTTTTAACCACCTTGGGGACGCGGGGCAACCTCGGCTCGGTGATGGAACTCGATCCTAAAGGAAAGACTCGTTGGAAGATCGATAATCTCAACTACCCCATTCATGTCTCACTGGTTCGCCGCGATCGAGTTCTGATCTGCGAGTACACGATGAATCGTGTGATCGAGTGTGATCTCAAGGGGAATATTGTCTGGACAAAAACGGTCTTGAATCAGGCTATTTTTGCGGAACGACTACCGAATGGGAATACCTTCGTCGTGACGCGCAATGGCGTGTTCGAGTTCAATCGAGACGGAAACACGGTTCAGCAGATTCAACGGTCTAGCTTCGATTTGTTGGCCGCCCATCGTGCCAGAGACGGCAGGGTGACTTTGTTGACGAATAATGGACAGTGCATCCAGTTCGACAAGGACGGCAAACAAACGGGGCAGTTTGCTCTGGGGCGATTCCTAGGTAGCACGATCGGTTTTCGGGCCCATTTTCTTCCCGGAGGCGGACTCATCGTGCCGGACTACTCTGGGAACAAAATTCGCGAGTACGACGCCACCGGCAAAATCCTCTGGGAGGTCAACGCCAATCGACCTAGTGCCGTGCTAAAACTCCCCAACGGAAACCTGCTCTACGCTAGCCGACTGCGGAATCAACTCGTCGAACTCGACAAAACCGGACGAGAAATCTCCAAGATAAACACCGACGGGCGACCGCTGTACATCGAGCGACGCTAACAGAAGCATCTGTCGGGATTTCCGACAGGCGTCGGGAAATCCGGCGCGAAGGGCGTCAGCGCTCCATGCCCATGACGATCCTTTGGATCGTCTGTAAGCGATCTTTTGGTAATGACTTACAGCTTGCTTGCTCACAGACGCTGCTGTTGGCACGGCGAATGCCTTAGTAGCTAGTGACAGCTGATTGTCTATCTGCACTGAACTTTCCCTAACGAATCAGGCACTTCCGACTCGCGAGGTGTCTCGCGCGGACGTCCAGCCGCGCGGCTGCTCTGGTGTGTGGCTGGGCCGAGTCGCCCAGAGCAGCATCTGAGGGCAAGGGGAAGGAGGTTCGCCCAGTTGGCCCGTGATCCTCCTCCCCTTGCCCGATTTGAATTATCTCAAGAGCATACCAGCTACACAGTCGGTAGGTAGTGAGCCTGGGTTCCCCTCTCCCACTCAGGGAGAGGAGCTTATTCGACATCCCCCAGTACAGCAATGGGCCACTAGCTACAAACTGTGGCAGATCGCCTCGACGATTTGCTCCAGGGATTGCGTCGAGGTGTCGAAGCAGCAATCTGCACATTGACGATAAAGAGGCTCTCTTAAAGCAACAATACGCTCCACCTCGTCGCGTCCGCCACCGAGCAGGGCAGGGCGATTGTCGTCACCGGCAATCCGCGACCAGAGAGTATCGACGTCGGCGGTTAGCCAGATCACTCGATCCCAGCGACGCAACAGTTCGCGGTTCTGGGGCAGCAGTACGACTCCGCCTCCTGTGGCCAGGACGTGCCCGTTGGTACGTTTCGCTAATTCTTGCAGCAATTCGGCTTCACGTTGACGGAAGGCGGCCTCGCCCTCGCTGGTGAACAGCTCGGGAATGGATCGGCCAACTCGTTCGACGAGCAGGGTGTCAGCATCAATCCAGTCGACTTTTAATCGTGCAGCAAGCAGCCGCGCCAGAGTGGATTTGCCGCTGCCGCGTGGACCGATTAGCACCAGGCGGGGCAGGGCGGTCATGCTTCCTCTTCGTCGTCTCGGAGCGTGACGGGAGACAAAGCTCGACGAATCACCTTACGGAACAACTCCAGCGGTGCCCGATGCCCGGTGAAATGCTCAAACTGCAACGCTGCTTGGTAAATGAACAGTTCGACTCCTGTGATAACGTTGGCTCCGCGCTCGCGAGCCTCTTTGACCAGCAACGTCTGTTCGGGAGTGTAGACAGTGTCGAAGACGAGCAACCCGGGCTTGAGAAAGCTAGGATGCAACGGCGACTCGTCAACGTTGGGATGCATTCCAACACTGGTGCAGTTGATGACAGTGTCGTAAGTGCCTGCGTGTCGTGCGGTCCACTCGACGTAGCGGCAACCAATTTCGTTGGCCAGGGATGCGGCTCGGTCAGTGGTACGGTTGGCGATCGTCACCATCGCGCCTTCGCGGTGCAAGGCGTGAGCGATGGCGCGAGCAACGCCACCAGCTCCCAGCACTAGGACAACGCGACCGGAGATTGGGATTTCCGTTTCGTTGGCCGTCACGGTCAGCTGGGGGGCTTGTGTGATGCCCGTTGCTGCTGCTGCCGTGGGGCGTACCGTGGTCAGCGCTCCTGCAGGAAGGTTCACGTTGGCGGTGATGACCCCAGGAGGTAGCAACGAGTTGTTCTCTAGCTCGCGGTTTTGTTGAATGAACTTCGGCAGAAACTCGCGTAACACAGCAAGAAAGCCGCCGTAGTCCGTGTTGTAAGCTGCGAATCCCTCTTTTTTCCGAACTAGAGTGTTGGCCGCTTGGGTTCGCTGTACGGTAGCGTCCTTGAGGTCGGCGAAGACAGCGGCCGCTTCCTTGTGAGGAATGGTGACGCTGTACCCTTTGACCCCGAGTTCGTCGAAGGCGCGCACAAACTCTGGCAGTGTGTCGCGTGGCACGCGAAATGGTAGGTAGACAGCGTTGATGCCCAGTTTGCGAAACGCCGTGTTGTGAATCAGCGGGCTGAGACTGTGCGCGACGGGATCACCAATGACACCGTAAATTTCCGTTTGCTCGTTGATGGCGTGGTAGTGGTAGATCTGCTTCAGCTCGCGGAACGACGGGATGCCGGGAGCGATGTTGCGTTCTTTGTTGAACGCGCCATAGGTCCACGGGGCACCAAACTTCGCCTGGAGGATACGCGAGGGAAACCCCATATCATTAGAGCAGAACGCGATCGTCGGTTTGCTGGCTTTCCGCACCAGCTGCAACACGCGCAAGTTGTCGCTGGGCGACTGAGCGCGAACGACGAGTTTGACCACGTCGGCATCTTGGGCCTGCATCCGGGAATGGATCTTCTCCAGATCAGCGGGCATCTCGCGAAAGTTGTGATAACTGACGATGCGCCGAACGGAGCCGAATCGCGGAATTTTATCGATCACGTCGGTTTCGAGATCGACCCAGTCGAAGCCCGCCACAATGGCCTGGCGAATTAACATCAGGCGGGACTCTTCGCTACCATCCCACTTGCCACCATCGGGAGGACGGCGCACAGTGGCGATCATCGGGCAGGGCTTGTTGTCCAGCAGTCGCTTAAAATCCGGTGCCTTTTTCAAAAAGTCTAGACGAAGCTCGATAAACCGCGCTCCCTGCCGGGCTGCCTCTTGAATCTCCGCTTGCACCATGCCATGCCGGGTTCGTCCAATTACGACACAGATGGGGTCTACGTCCGGCAGCGTTACCATGACCGCCTCCGACCAGATGGGTCAACTCGTACTTCCCACTCTATTCTGAGCGAGCACGGTTCGCAAGATCAGCGAGCTAACGAACTTGCTCGAACTCGTGGCCTCGAAGCAGTGGTAGCGACACGCCACTAGCGGGCGTACCGGTTGAATCTCTCCTCACTCTTAACCCCTCTCTAAAGGGCAGAAGGGAACCCAAGCTCATGGCTTATCAACTGCGTAACTCCTAAATAGGTTACAATCGCCAGGGTTGGCAGCTGCTGCCACAACTTTTGTAGTCGTCGGATTTGTCATCTTCGAAGCATGAGGTATACTCCCGTTAGGGGTTGCTGTGGTTTTGGCAGCATCTCCACAAGGGGAGAGGATGCGATGGGAAAATCTGCGATGAACCACGAAGAGAACACATCGATTGATTACGAAGCGGAAGAACGCATCGAGGAACGTCGCAAGCATTCCGATCGTCGGAAGCGATCCATCCCCGTGGCTGTGGAGCGACGCAGTGGCAAGGATCGGCGACTGGAAGCAAAAGGGGAACGCCGTCGCCAAGTCGATCCCACCACCTGTGAGAAAGACTATACCGACGAAGAAATCATCTTCATGAAGGCAATGGATCAGTACAAACGAGCTAATCGCCGACCTTTTCCAACCTGGAGCGAGGTGCTGGAAGTGCTACGATCGTTGGGCTATCGTAAGGTTGAATCCGCCACGGCTCTTCCCGGAGTCCCCGTTCCCCCTGCTAAGGAATCCTGAACCCAGTAGTCAACAAGACTTGGTTGGGATACAATTCGTTCCCAGCTTTAATATCCTCCTTGCTTCGGTGGGCACTACCTTAGTATGGAATAGGAAGTTCCATCTGTATCAGTACCGTACAGTAGCCAAGCATTTTGTCTCGTTCGGGAACCTAAGCAATTTCTGGCAGGTTCGTGTGCTGTTGAAAGTGCGGAATCGCCTGCGAACCGAAGCTCAGACTTGCAAGCCCACGGCCCGCATCAAGGCTAGAGCGTTGCTATTTTGCACCACTCCGGGATGCAGTTGATAGTCAAACTGCATTACGCCGTTCTCGAAATGATCGGCAAAATGCACGTTACTTCCCCGTGAACCGAGTAGCTCGGCGATGCGGGTCAAAGTCAGATCGTGCGTGGTCACTAGTCCAATCGCTCCCGCCTCGACGAGACCGCGGACCACCGCTTCGGCCCCGACACAGCGATCGTGGGAGTTGGTCCCGGCAAAAATTTCGTCTAGCAAGAACAACAAGGGAATCGGACCGCGCGACAGTTCGACCACTTGACGCACGCGCAAAATCTCGGCATAGAATCGCGATCGTCCTGCCTGTAGGGAATCCTGAATCCGTAGAGTCGCTCCCAAGACCAAAGGCGAGATGCGCATGCGTCGGCAGCGGACCGGACTACCAGCCAGGGCCAACACGGCGTTGATGCCGATGGTTCGCAGGAAGGTGCTTTTGCCCGACATATTCGATCCGGAAACGATTAAAACTTGTTTCTCGTTACTCAAGAAGAGATCATTGGGCACGCACTTGCCACGCGGCAACAGCGGATGGGCCAAGGCCACTCCCTCATAGAGAGGCCCCTGCTCGACGATTTCGGGAAACGGATCGTCTGGGTTCTCGAAGGCATAGGTCGCCAACGCGCACAGAGCTTCCATCTCCCCCACAATCATTAGCCAGCGTCCGATAACAGGGCCGGTTCGCCGTCGCCACTTTTCAATGGCATAGGCCAGTTGCGTGCCCCACATCAACAGCAGGGCAAACGGCATAAAGAACTGATTCCGTCGCGAGTTCAGCACGTCGATGAGACTACCGAGCTGAGCAATTCGTTCGGAAGGCATCCAGTCGGTTCCATCCCCCTGAGTCAATTCGCGATGCAGTCGGTTCAGTAGTGGCGAGGAAAAGCGTGCCTGCTCCAGACAGGCCAACACACTTGCGAGCAAGGCGAGATCGCGACCGCGTTTCTCGACACCGTGCAGAACGGCCTGAACCCGACGATACAGCCAGCTTGCCAGCAGTAGTTCCAGGAGAATCACGATCGCTAAAGGCGTCGATCGCCAGTAATCGAAGAATGCGCCGAAACCAGATTCTACCCCAATCAGTTCCACCAGGGCCAATAGCCAACCCACCAGACAGACAATGGCGGTGATGCCCAAGACAAGGGCCACCCAGCGCGGCCAGGTTGACCGAAGGATGGGCGGGGTTGCGCCCCAGTGAACGACGGTGTCGAAATCGACTCCAGCGGGTAGATCGCTACCCAACAGGGCGAGTTCTTCCCGAAGATCGAGTTGCGGACGCAACTCGGCAATGGCGGCTTGGCGTTCACGAATCACCTCTGGGGTAGCCCCTTGTAGCAGCCACTGCGCCAGGGTGTTTTCCCCAGTTCGGGTTCTCGCTGTGCAGAGCAGTTCGAACAAGGAGCCAGCCCCGAACAGATCCAGATCCGCCGCGTAGGGATGTGTCTCATCGAGGAACCGCGTTCCCGTCGTGCCCTTGCCCTTCCACTGATCGGCCAGTCGAGCCAGTCCATCGAGATAGAACATACGGGCACGAATTGCGCGATGCAACGCTCGATCGACCGACTCATGCAGAAAGAGCAAAACCAGGAACAGCAGGACGACTGGAACCAACCAGAGAGGATGAAACCAATGCGCAAAGAAGGCCAGATAGGCCAGCACTACCGCTAGGAAGAAGATCACTACGCGGAGGTTGCCGACAAACTTTTCACGGCGGATCGCACGTTCCGCCTGACGAGAGCGTATCTGAAAACGGGATTCATACTCTCGGACCGGCGACGTCGCTTCCACGGCACTTCCTGTCAACGGACACGGGCGAGCGCATCTGGTGCGGTCTAGCGAGGGACCATTTTGGCGATCGAGCCAACGCCTGCCTACCACAGATGCTATCGCCCTACGAAGCAGTCGAAATCATTGATTTAGCGGAAGAAGGTCGAATCAGACAGTCCTGATCTTCTCTAGGAGAGGGGATCCGCCAAGACGACCTGTAGAGATAAATCTTCTGGTTTCTGCGAATCAACTCTTTTCTACCGTTGTTTAAGTCAGTATCCTATCAAAGGTTCTAATTGGGTTGTTTGCTCTCCCGTCCCGACTGGAGCAGTCCTTACTGGGTAGAAAAGTTGGGTCGGTCGCAGGTTTCCCCACACCTGAATCACTTCGACCGCACCGGAACCGGATCGAGGTTTTTCTCACATGGATGTCTTACCTAATGTCTCTGCTCGCTGTCCGTACTGTCGGAGTAAAAATGTTCGAGCCTCACGGCCCCAATGGAACGATTGTCTGATCCTCTGGGGAAGCCCGTGTCGTTGCCGGAATTGTCGCAATCGCTTCTACCGCTATCCTGCGTATCGAACGATTCCCTGTGCCCTACTGGTGGTGCTTCTCTGTGTACTGGTAACGTTACTCTGGTGGCGGCCTTTTTGAGCATGCTGACGGGTCAATCAACACCGAGTGGAGACGCTCGGAAGTAACTTGCCGTTGCTCTCACCAATCGTCGTCACGGCGTAGCTTGTCCAGATCGACCAGTTTCGAGAGATCGAGCGTGCCGCGCTGCTCCATTTCCAGCAATTTGAGACGCTGTTCGAGATCACGGATCTTAAGCTGCAATGTCTCCAAACGAATGCGGGTGTCATCGGCGGGCCGGGCGCGGGGCACCTCAGGGAAGCCGAGTTGGCGTTGCAGGGCGGCGAACAGATAGAGCGGATCGCGTCCCATGTTGGCCCGGGCAATTTTGCCTTCCTTCTCGCCGAACAAAGGTGGCAAGGGTGGCACATAATCGGGATCACGTCGCCGTTGCTCTTGGACGTAGAGTTCTGATCGAAGATAAATTAAATCGGCAAAATCCACTACTCCGAGTTGTTCACGCATCGAGCGGATGAAGTCTTGCCACTTCGGATCATAAAACGGATCCGTGCTGAGGGCTTTGAGACCGAGTTCGTAGCCGAGGCGATTGCGGCTCATCACTTCGAACTGATAGACGAACAAGCCTGCTCGTTGGATATTGCCAGCTCGGTACTCTGCCTCGCGTTCGAGGACCAGCAGAGCCAGATCGATGCTAAACCGTTTGCTTTCATCTTCACTGCCCTGGAGGATATAAGCCTGAAACGGAGTGAAGTAATGACTCAGACGCACGAATCCCGACGAGAGCAGGCCCGTGTGCTTTAGTTCGGTCGCTAGGAATTGGATAGCCAACGGCAGACGTGTTGTGGAGAGGATTTCCTGATCGATACGTTCGAGGATCGTCTGCGTAGCCTGTCCCTCGGCGAGCCGTTCCCGCAGCACGCGAAAGAAGTAAGCCTGTTCGATGTACTCTTCCCGATCGAGCATTGGCATGAACGCACCCTACCGAGAGGAACTCCAGAATGTCGGCATCAGGTCGGCAAAGTACGTCTAGCGGAGGGGAGGGATTTGAACCCTCGAACGTGTTGCCACGTTGTCGGGTTTCAAGACCGGTGCAAGCACCCCCTCCGGAGCCGTTCTTCACCGTCTTTTTCGCACTTTCGGAGCCTTCCGGCAACCTCGGATACGCCTTGGGATACGTCTATGCGGGCTTCTTCTTGAGGGCGGACAGGTCCGGCGTGGGCAGCCGCTGGGCCACTTCCGCCAGGCGGCCAAGCTCCCGGTGCGTGTACCGCTCGACGACCTGGGCCGTCGCCCGCGACAGTTGGCCCCGCAGCCCGTCCGTCACGTCCGCCCGCTCCAGGTTGCTGATGTAGGTGTGCCGGAACGAGTGGAAGTCGAGCACCCGCCCGCCGTTCGTCTCCTTGCCCTTCCGCGGCATAGAGCAAGGCCCGCTGCCGGCCCGTCAGTCCGGCATACGGGGCTGCCCCGGTCCCTGAATAATCCGGGTCATCTCCTCCAGTGTGAACTCGCTACAGGCGTGTACCACGTCTCACTCCTCGTCCACGTAGGCCACGTCCAATCAGTGTGACTGCTTTTCGGTGTGGTGAAGGATGGGAGCGAGCGTCGATGGCGTGTCGACCGAACCAGCCCCGAAAGGCGTGCCCGACATCGAGCCGGGCTTCGCCAGCGAACAATTCCTCCGAACAAATACTCGTGTTTTAGCGCGTGGACGCTCGCTTGACTGATTTCACGATCAGCTTCTGTTGATGGGTGGCCGCCAAGACACGGTTATCATCCAAGACCTTGGTGGCGTAGCGGGCGTTGATGTCTCCTTCCGTACGGACCACATCCAACAGTTTGCCATCGGCTCGATTAATGACCAACTCATGATGGATCAGCATTGCCTTTTGATCTGGGAACCATTGCAGTGGCTCGGGAGAGATGTAAGTCGTCACCTGACCGCGGCCTCCAGTTTCGATCGTCACGCGCGTCGCCTCGCGTCCGGTGCTGAGTTTTCAGATAAACAAGGTCGGAGATATATCTAATAGGTTGGCTTTGTCAGGAGTGCCCACGAAAGCAGCCAGTTCCTGACCATCCGGCGAAAAGGCCAGTGCGTTTACCTGCGGCTCTGTACGACCACCTCGGCCACCGGGATAGAGTTCGCCAGCGGTTTGTCCTGTCGTCAGATCCACGATCACGATCAAATCCGGCAAGCTCCCTCGTTCCTTGCAGGCCATCGCCAGGAAACGCCCACCTGGGCTAATCGCGAAGTAGCCAGTACGGTCTTCGGCATCAAATTGGACGGGGAAGTTCGCGATAGTTTGACCGTTATTCAGGTCGAACACCATTCCTTTCTTCACCTCAGTAACGTCGAGAGCCAAGAGTCGATCGGATCGGAGAAAGTACAACGCAAATTCCGACGGATTTGGCAGAGAGATGGCTCGGTGGAGTTTCCCACTGCGTGTCTGCATCACGCGAATGGTGCCTTGAACATCGCGATACGCAACTCGTTCGCCGTCAGGAGAAAGCGCCGGTCGCCAACTGCACTCGACTCGGTGGGACGGGATTGACGACTGGTGCCGGTATCGACTAGCCCCAGGGGTTTGCCCGTGCGGATGTCTCCGATCAGGAGTTTGTCGAAAGTGCTGCCGTATTGAGTCGCTCCCCGACCTTGCCCCACGATCAGGAACTGCGATGGCCCCCAAGGAGCAAACATCAGTTGGGGATGAATCCCTCGCAGTTCGATCCAAGGAAACTTCTCCGGCCAAGTCGGCAACGCGGAGCCAGGATCAGGTGAGACTTTCCAATTCTTGGAAATCGGTGGCTCCGCTCCCTTAGCCGTGGAGGTTGGTTGCGATGGTTTCTTGGACGCAAGTGGCGGTTGCTTCGGTTGGCTCGCGACTTGGATCGGTTTGTCCGGCAGGGCCACCAACAGCGGCTCGATCAACTCCAACTGCTGGATCGCCTTTTCCGAACGGGCCAATTCATTCTCCAACATCAACGTGACGCCCGACTTGCCGCTCTCTGGCATCTTCTGAGCAGTCAAACGCCGCAGAGCCGCTGCGTACTCGCGATCCAGTCGCAGCCGTTCTTTGACGTACTTCAGTCCCGCTTGACGCAACTCGGGATAGAGCGGAATTGCCGTGTAGTCGCTGAGTACATAGTTGTTGTACTGGTCAAACATCTTGGAACGCAGTTCGTCGGCGCTTCTGGGTAACTTGTTAATGACGGCCAAGATATCTTTATTCATCTGATCGATGACTTGCCCGATACGGTCCCTGCCGTCTTTTCGAGTTTTCTCGAACTCGACCAACCAGACCTGGGGATCGAGATGAAGTTTGTTGGCATTCGGCGGTGAGGTCTGCCCCCGTTCCCGCTCCGCTTTCTCGCGGGAGAGGCGCTGAGCTTCCTCGATTCGGCGCTGCACCTCGGGATCTTGGGAAAAGTTCGTGACCGCTGGCTGCACCGGTTGCTGAACAGGCGGCGGTTCGGCAGTCCCAGAGCCTGACGGAGCATTCCTGTTTTTGGAGCATCCCAAGACTAGGCATCCCCACATAATTGCTGACAACTCTACCGCCGTTCGCATCAAGTGAGCGATTTGGTGGTTAGTGAAAGCGCCCATAGGAAAAATCTCCTAGGAGAGTGGGTAAAAGTCGAAATGGCTTAATACGGATAGATTCATGCCTATCCCATGCTGCTACAGCTTTGTGATGTTTCGGCTGATCGAACGGAGGAGGCTTCTCAGTATATCCATGGATTGTGGTTGTTTAAATGCCGCAGCAATGATTATCAAGAAAACAGAATTAAGATGTCTAAGAAGAAATTATGCAATCTTCTGGGCGATTGGCGCGCTAGAATCTTGGGTCCAGGCAGTGAAGGGTGAAGCAGAGAAGTGTCTGGAACATTTCGTAATTTTTTGAGCAAGGCCAACTGCGGTAGGTATCTGCTGACCGAATACCTGGCTATAGATGGACCCCGAAAACTGGACCACAAATAGAACTACTCAGGATGAAGGAGCGGCGAGGGGCCAGGACATTTGAGAAGGCAAAAGGCCGAACCCCTCGGGAATACCGCTCGCGACGGGCTTCCCGAGGGGTTGCAGCCATTCCGGCAAGGCGGTGGGAGTGGGATTCGAACCCACGGTGGAGTTGCCCCCACGGAAGTTTTCAAGACTTCTGCCTTAGGCCGCTCGGCCATCCCACCACAGACCCCTGGAGGGGTTTCAAGACCGAGGCAATCGGCCACTCTGCCACCCCTCCAGGTGGGTTCATCCTATGCAGTGAGCGGCAGCTTCGCAAGAGGCCCTTCATAATGACGTTGACCGAGGAGGGCTGGTTCGCTATCGCCTCTGGCCGAGTTTGCCGGAGGAACCTGGCCGATGCTGTTTTGCTCGTCGTCGTTTCTGCTCTTCTTCCTCGTGGTGTTCAGCGTCTACTGGGCCACGCCGTGGAACCAGGCGCGGATCGGCATTTTGCTCGTCGCCAGTTATTACTTCTATGCGTCGTGGAACCCCTGGCTGGGATTGCTCATCTTCGCCTCGGCCACCTTCGATTTCTTCCTCGGCTTGGCCTTGGCCAGGGTGCGCGGCCGGCGGCAACGTCGGGCGCTCGTCGCCGTCAGCATCACCGCCAACCTGGGCTTGCTCTGCTACTTCAAGTACGCCAACTTCTTTCTCGACTCGCTGCGAGAGTTGTTGCGGGTCTGCGGAGCAGAGACGTCGTTTCCGGTTCTGAGCGTGCTGTTACCCATCGGTATTTCGTTTTATACCTTCGAAGCGATCAACTACGTCGTCGATGTCTATCGAGGTCACGTCCGACCGGAGCGGAACCTAGCGAACTTCCTGTTGTTCATTCTGTTCTTTCCCCATCTGGTGGCCGGGCCAATCGTCCGGGCGCGAGACTTCCTACCGCAGCTACGCCGACGCAAACGCTGGAATTGGCAGCGTGCCCAGGTCGGAGTGCAACTCTTCCTTTTGGGGCTGATCAAAAAGCTGGTCCTCGCCGACCGACTGGCGTTGCTAGTCGATCCGGTCTTCGCCGAACCTTTAGCCTATGATCGCCTCACGGTCTGGATGGCGATGATTGGCTATGCGATTCAGATCTATGGCGACTTCTCCGGCTACACGGACATGGCACTGGGCACGGCTCATCTGCTGGGCTATCACCTAGCGATCAACTTCGACATGCCGTATCTGGCGCGGAACGTCTCGGAGTTCTGGCGGCGTTGGCATATCTCGCTGTCGACGTGGTTACGCGATTATCTGTTCATCCCATTGGGCGGCAGCCGCGGGCCACGCTGGTTCGTCGCTCGCAACCTGCTGATCACGATGACGCTGGGCGGCCTGTGGCACGGGGCGTCGTGGAACTTCGTAGTATGGGGGCTGCTGCATGGGTTGTTGCTGATCGTACATCGTTGCTTCCGCGAGTGGGCCGACTCGCGTCCCCGGCTGGTGGCCTGGCTGGAGAGTCCGCTGGGCACAGTGCTGCGGATCTTGTTGACGGGGTTGTGCGTCTGTCTGTGTTGGGTCTTTTTCCGAGCAGCAAGTTTCTCCCTGGCCTGGGCGTTTCTTGCGCGGCTGGTGCTGCCGGGCGGAGTACGCGAGCTTCCGTTCTCGCCGCTGGTGTTCGCCTTGTTGCTGAGTGTTCTGTTGGTCGGTCACGCTTTGGGGCAAGGGAAGCGTTGGGAGCGGTTGGCTCAACGGCTGCCGAGTCCCGCCCTGGGGGGAATCTACGCCGTTGGACTGTCGCTGGTGCTACTGCTGGCTCCACCTGCAGGGAAGTCGTTCATCTACTTTCAGTTCTAGCGGCGGAGAAGAAAAAAGAGAGGCGCGACTAGCCCGAGGGAAAATCACGAACTAGACTTGCAGCGAGACGATCTCCGGGATTTTCCAGACAAGTGGGCCGTTCCCCCATGCAGGGACACGTATTTCAGGACCGATTCAAGACGATCCGACTCCTCGGCGAAGGAGGGATGGGCCGGGTTTACCTGGCTCATGATCCGAAACTGGATCGACAGGTCGTCATCAAGGTCATGCATGACCACATCGCCGCCGATCCCACGTTCCGCGAACGCTTCCAACGAGAAACGCTACTGACGGCGCAGTTCACCCACCCCTACGCGGTCACGGTTTACGACGCTTATCCGCACGACCCAGAAGGCCCGTTCATTCTCATGGAGTATATCCAGGGAGAAACCCTGGACGTGGTACTAGCGCGGAACAAACGACTCGATCCGGCCCGAGTGGGTCGGTTGCTGGGCATGTTGGGCGAGGTGCTGCAAGCGGCCCATGCCAAGGGAATCATTCATCGCGATTTGAAGCCGGCCAATCTCATGGTGGTCGATCCCGACACGCCTTATGAGATGATCAAGGTGATGGATTTCGGCTTGGCGAAACTGCTGGGACCGTCAGCGAAAGCTCAGGTGACGAACGCCGAGTTCGCCGTCGGCACGCCGGGCTACATGTGTCCGGAGCAAGCCCGTGGCGAAGATATGGATCATCGCGGCGACTTGTACGCCGTCGGTGTGATTCTGTTTGAGCTGTTGACAGGGCAACTGCCGTTCGCTGGTCGGGAGACGATGGACATCCTCATCGCCCATGCCACCGAAGAGCCACCGTCGTTCTCCGCTGTTGGAGCGCATGGCTTGGTGCCGCACTCTATCGAACGAGTCGTTCAGCAGTGTCTGGCAAAAGATCCAAATCAGCGTCCCAGCTGCGCCCGCGAGCTGGCCGAACTGTATGCCGAGGCGTTGGTTGCCTCGCAACTCGTCACCACACCTTCCCCGCGAATTCCACGGGGCCGCCCCAGCCGAGATAGCGCGGCTCAAACCGTGAGACCCGGACCGGTTCCTGCGGTCGTCGCTCCGCCGGCCCCGGCTCCGCCTCCTGCCGCGCCTGCCCCAGCAGGGCCAGTTCCAGCCACGTTGATGCCGGCCTCATCGGCTATGGTTCCCACCTTACCGGAACCAGTGGTTCTCAAGGCTCCAACGCCGCCTGTGGCTCAGATGGCCGATCCTCTAGCGGTGGTGCATCAACTGGAAGCCTGGATGCCTGAGGTGGTCGCAACGTACAAATTAAGAGGGTTTCTGCAAGAAGCGGGGGGCGAACTGCTAGAGAGTGTTCCTGGGCGAATCTGTGTGCGTCTGGCCGGTAAGAATTGTGCCTATCTGGCTCCGACACGCGGCATCTCCTGGCTAGGCTTGGGCCGACGACCGCCGATCGACATCGAACTGCGACTGCAACGCATCGATCCGATGCGGGAAAGTTTGTTGAAGATAACCGTGGTGTTCCGCTCCCCCGGGCAGGATCTCAATGCCGACGTAGCCTGGCGTGCTGTGTGTAATCAAATTTTCTGCGATCTTCGCGCCTATCTGATGGGCAAGAACGGAGCGATCGGCGACTCGGGTTAACACGCGGCTTAGGATCCACTGGCGAAGAAAAATCGCCATTCTGTCTCGTTTAAGTCTTTTATAGCTAGCTCTGCTTGATCGCCGAGAGGTGTTCGCTTCGGCGTGGTTCAGGCACTTGTTCCTGATACTGCGGAACCGGAAGTGTAACTGAAAGCTCTCGCCTGTGGCTCTTCTTGGATTTTACGCGCGGAATTCTCCTAGCACTCATACGGTCTTCTCGCTATGTTAATCTATTCAGGCCTCTTCGAGAACTCGCCGGAGCTAGCGCGCTGTGAATCGAATTCCTGTGCTTCCGACCCTCTTGACTCTGGGAAATGGAGTCTGCGGGTTCGCGGCCATTGCCTACGCCAGCAAAATCAACCTGGATGGCGCGGTCGATATGGACCTCGTCGACTACTACTTTCTACTAAGTTCCGGGCTGATCCTGCTGGCTATGTTGTTTGACGTACTGGATGGATACGCGGCTCGGCTGTCGAAAAGCGCCACGGAGTTCGGCGGACAGCTCGACAGTTTGTGCGATGCCATCAGCTTCGGAGCGGCTCCAGCGTTTCTGCTACTTCGCTTGGGGCAGGAATGGCAAGCTCAGCCACTCGTGGCCAAGAGCGTGGCGATCATCGCGGGGTTGTACCTCGCTTGTGCTGTGCTGCGTTTGGCTCGGTTCAATACGGAAAACTCCCCCGATCCGGCTAGTCACAAACGGTTTAAGGGTCTCCCCTCCCCTGCGGCGGCCGGTTGCGTCGCCTCCATCGCCATCCTCCGCGCCGACCTCGGCGCGAGCTGGACGGGACTGGATCCGCATATCTTGCAGGGGTTCGTTCGCGTCTGGGCACCGATCGGCGCACTGGTCGCCGCCCTGCTCATGGTGTCGCGTTTTTCCTATCCTCACTTTGGACGCCAGCTGCTGCACGGCAAGCGACAGTTTCAGTTTGTCGTGCAGGCCGTCTGCGTCCTGGCCATCGTGGCGTTGACGCCGCATCTGGCCCTGTTCATGATTTTCTGGGCCTACGCCCTGATGGGACCGGTCCGTTCGCTCGCGGTGCAACTGCATCGACAGCGTGTCGCCGAGCATTCGCCAGGATTGGATTAAGCCTGCATGTTCACAGGTTTGGTGGAATCTCTCGGAACCGTCCGGTCGCTAACCACGACTGGAGCCGGTCGTACTCTCGTTGTTGCCGATCCCCTTGCCAACGAGCTGCGGCTGGGCGAAAGCGTCAGTGTGAACGGCACCTGCTTGACAGTGGTAGCTCACGATGCTGATACCTTTACCTTCGAGGTCGGGCCAGAGACCCTACAGCGCACCAATCTCGGCGAACTGACCGTTGGCGATCGTGTCAACCTGGAACGCTCGCTGCGATTCTCGGATCGGCTCGGCGGACATCTGGTGCAGGGGCACATCGACGGCGTGGGCCACATCGATCAACGCCTTCCCCAGGGCGAATGGGTGACGATCTGGTTCCGCTGCTCTCGCGAGTTGACCGCCCAGATGGTGACGAAAGGATCAGTAGCTGTCGATGGCATCAGCCTGACCGTGGTCGACGTCGAGGACGAACGCTTCAGCGTGGCTTTGATTCCGCACACGTTGGCAGTCACGACGCTGGGCTTCAAAGAGGTTGGCGCGGCTGTTAATCTGGAAACCGATCTGTTGGCGAAGTACGTCTGGAAGTATCTCCAGCTTCGCCACTTTTGATGCCCTCGATACCGGCCATGCCACCCACGACGCGACAGACCCTTTCCTACTTGCGTAGCTTGTTCGAGGAGCGCGGCATCCGTCCCAAGAACAAGCTGGGGCAGAACTTTCTCATCGATCTGAACCTCCTGGATCTGGTGGTCCGCTCGGCGGAGATCACTTCGTCGGACCTGGTGTTGGAGGTGGGCAGCGGCACCGGAAGTTTGACCATGCGCTTGCTGGAACAAGCAGGCGCAGTACTCGCCGTCGAACTCGATCCGCCGTTCGCCGCTCTGACTCGCGAGGCCGTCGAGTCGCACTACACGATGTTCGCTGGAACTACCTCGACAGGCACGCCGCAGGATCGGGTCACCCTTTTGCATGGCGACGTGCTGAAGGGCAAGAACACCCTGAGCGAGGAGGTACTGGCCGGATTGACGACCTTGCTGGCCTCGCCCGGTGTTACCCAAATCAAGCTGGTTGCCAATCTTCCCTATGCCGTGGCCGTGCCGGTCATCTCCAACTTGCTGTTGACGAACTTGCCCCTCGAGCGCATGGTGGTCATGGTTCAGTGGGAGATCGCAGAACGCCTCCTGGCCCAACCGGGCACCAAGCCCTACGCGGCTTTGGCAGTGTTGGTGCAGAGTCTGGCCGACGTGTCGCTAGTTCGCAAAATCCCACCAACGGTGTTCTGGCCCCGTCCGCTGGTCGACTCGGCCATCGTACTAATTCGTCCCGATGCCGGCAAACGCGCCAGAGTGGGAGACGTCACGGCCTTTCGTGCCTTTTTGCGCGATCTGTACGTGCATCGTCGGAAAAATCTTCGCGGAGCGCTGGCGAGCATTCCTGGGAATCGTTACTCCAAGAGCGAGATCGATGCCCAGTTGGCGGAATTGGGGCTAGACGGCAACTGTCGGGCCGAGACACTCAATCTGGAAGAACACCAACGCCTGTTGATGAAGTTTGGACAACCAGCCTTGTAAGCCTGTTCAGTATCTGACAGGATAGAGTCTTGGGCAGGATAGCTCGAACAGGAACTGGCGAGGTGGCCCATGATCGCGATTTCGTGCAGGCATTGCGGCGAACGGATGCAGGTGACCGACGATGAGGCTGGTCGCCGCGCGAACTGCGGATCGTGCGGCCAGTCGATCAGTATCCCCCAGGCCGATGCGGTTGGTCGTCGCCCACGCTGCTCTAGTGGATGGCTCACTCAGGACGCCCGAGTCACCCGTCAATCGCACTGGGCGAACGGCAGCCTGGCGATTCACGAGAGGGCCACGCGCGTCGAAACTCCGCCGCCGACCAACGCCCTGTGGACCATGTTCCTAGATCCACCGCGAGAAGCCGACGAGTTGGGCCGCCTCGGAGCCTACCGCATACTCGGCGTACTCGGCGCGGGCGGCATGGGAGTGGTCTACCGCGCCCACGAGGCGATCCTCGATCGCCTCGTGGCGTTGAAGCTGATGTTACCGTCCTTGGCTACTCATGCGACTTGTCGGCTCCGGTTTCTCCGTGAAGCCCGACTAGCAGCGGCGATTCAACACGACCACGTCGTGACCATATTCCACGTTGGCGAGGAGCGGGGCATTCCCTTTCTGACTATGCCGCTACTACGCGGTGAGACGCTCGAACAAGGACTGCAACGGCAGCGGTTTCTCTCGTTGAGCGGAGCCCTACGAATCGCTGGACAGATTGCCCAGGGCTTGGTCGCCATTCATGAATTGGGGTTGGTGCATCGCGACATCAAACCGGGCAACGTGTTTCTCGAGGGCGAATCTCGGCGTGTCAAAATCCTCGATTTTGGACTGGCTCGCGCGATCAGCGAGGAGACGCCGTTGACCCGCGATGGAACGCTCATTGGCTCCCCTGCCTTCATGGCTCCGGAACAAGCCAGTCGACAACCGATCGATGCCCGCGCCGATCTATTTAGTCTGGGAACAGTGCTGTACCAGATGCTGGCCGGAGTGCCGCCGTTCGAGCGACACGACACCGTAGCCACGCTGTTGGCGGTGCAGACCGAGGAACCGCTCCCGTTGGAAAATGTTCCTCAAGAAGTCGCCGCTTTGGTGTTGCAGTTGCTCGCCAAGAAGCCAGCAAATCGCCCTGCGTCGGCAGAGGAAGTGGTCAAGGCCATTGCAAGACTGCAACGTTCAGCGACGTGCTGGTAGGCTGACGGTCTGCATCAGCGAATCGATCATGTGTTGCAACTGGCCGGGGTCCAGCCCCTGATGGTCCTCCCAGGGGTGCGGCATAGGGGTCTTCGCCGGTTGTTGAGCCTTAGGCATCCGTAGGGCCTCGGCCTTGATCTTCAACTCGGCAGCGAAGGCCAAGGCTCGATCCTTGAGTTGAGCCTGGGCCGATTCGGTCACGGTCTTGAACTTCCCAGCCAGCACGGTAATTTTTCCTAGCAGTTCCTGGAACGCCTCCTTGCTCATGGGCTGGCCGAGTTGCTCGCGTAGCTGATTGGCCTCCATAACCAGAGATTCAAGCTCTTTCATATCTGAATTCCACCATTCACCAGGAATCCGGGCTTCTTCAGCCACCAGGTACTCATGTCACACCAGGGGCAATAGCAAGCCGCCCACAGCCGGTTCGGACATCCCTCCACCGGACAACCCAGCGCCTCCGCGGGCCGCAAGCGGATCGTGCCGCCACAACTGACACAGGTGATCGACTCGGGCAAATCGTGTTGACACGTCTCACTGTGGATCGGTTTCGTGGGGGGATGAATGGCCACCAGCACCCGCCCCACCACTTCGCCGAACCCCAAGGTCCAAAGATGCAGAAACAGTTCTCGCGGGAGTCGGTGTCCTGGTCCCTGTGCGGGATCGTGCAGGCGAATTTCGGTGTCGTCGAGCTCGACCAGGACGCTGTAATGCCCGCCGGGATGAGCGAGGGAGTGCCGATGGTGAAGCACTACTCGTACTCCGGCGTTGAAGCAGCGGAGCAGCGTCGACCAAGGGGAGGCCGCGCGAATGATCACTGCGTCCAACCCACGAGACAGAGCATCACGGCACAATAAGTGAGTCTTGCCGCGCGGGACTCCGCGAACTGGGGCGGTGATCCGCGGCCACAGTTCGGTTTGCGAGCAGTCGATGCCGAGGGAGCGATAGACCATCGCCAACGCCGCTGCCGCACAGCCGTCCGATCGCTCCTGAGCTTCGTAGGGAATGGTCAACACGGTTGCTCTCAACAATTCAGACGGATGACAGCGGCGTTCATGTGGATGTCGCCCTCGGTTCTGACGCGCATCTCATCAGCGTGAACCTGAAACTGTTTACACCGGACATCTACGCTCTCTGTTGTATCCAATTCCAGCCGCGCAGCGCGAAGCCGGACGACCGGCCCGGCCTCGGTCAGCACAATGCGTACCTCAACTTCTCCTTCGGGAGAGCGAATTTCCAGCTCTTCCACTTCCCCGACACGCAGTACGACCGATCGTCCTGAAGGCAGTAGTCGTTCCGAAGTCTCCTGAGGTGAGGTCATGGTGGTCATCGCGAGATCTCCTGGCTAGTTATCCACCGATCAGCACCGAGGGGAAACAGGGCCCGGTGATGGTTCCGCCGTGTTCACATAGACTGCCCAAGAAGGCGGCTGGCAGACCGCCGATCAGCACGCTGGGGCAACCCACAGCGATCATGTCGGGCGGACCAACGCAAACCGCCAAGTCCGTTTCGCGTGCGGCGGGTAGTCCGCCGATCAGCACCGAAGGACAGCCGGGACCGCTGATCGGACCGCCAACGTGTGGCACCACTCCGGTCACCATCGGACACGCATGTAAATCTGTTAGTCGAGCAGCAGGAGGCATGGTTCATCTCCGGTTCGAGACAGTAGGAGGAGCGGTCCACAGATAATTGCCACGAGCGATGTGCATGCCCAAAGCGACAGCCTGCCGTAGCCGCTGCCCCAAGGTTTTGGGATCTCCTTGAAGAATGGCAGCGTTGATGGCGGCGTTGACCCCGCGCGGCGTCATCTCCGGAGACGGCGGTCGAACCGGAGCGGTGGGCGGCAGCATGCTCCCCCCGGTTCGCTTGACGGCCTGAGCCAGCCGTCCAGTCGGCGTCTCGGGATTCTCGAACTCCGCTGCCGCCTGTCGATGCTCCTCGGTCGGTTCGACGACCCATCGCGTAATCGCTTGCAAGGCACGCGCATCTTCCGGCTTCAAGCGTCCTGCTCCGCTCCAAAGCAGGAACAACGCTCCCCACCAGACGGCTTCGCGGCGCGGCAAGCCAAACGCCAGAAAAGTCAACACTTCGGCATACATCTGCTGCTGCACCAGCGCGTCGACGAATTCGCGCGGGGTTTGCTCCGGACGAAGCAGACGTTGCACAGGTTGTCCCAGCCCGGCCTTGGCGACGACCTCAGCCGCGTTCGTCGCTGCAATGCGAGATAGAGCCAGGGGATCCTTCGGCTTACCACTCATGGTTCATCTCATTCGATCTGCATTATCGCCCTGCTGGTCAACTCGGTGACCCCAAGTACACAGGAATTAGCGATCATGTTGAAGAAGTTGCCAGCGTCGATGGTACATCCCTGAGCCGAGGTGAGTGTGATGGTGCCATCCGCAAGCGTAATGCTCGCTGTTGGCGTAACCAGGCTGATCGTCCCCTGCATGGTCAGCACAATTTTGCACAGTCCCGCGGACAGCGTAATCCCTGCTTCGGTTAAGGATATCTGAGAACCTTCCTCGCCTTCTCCGATAGATATTGCCAACAGCGTAGGCGTCAGGGAGAACTGGGTGCCTACGGCCTCCGGCCCTACAGCACCAACAATTGTATTTTCTGTGGCATTCATGTACCATCGAGGCCCTACCAGCGGCACACCAAGGTACAATCCAGTTTCAGTCGGATTGATGGTCAAGGCAGTTTGCTTCCCCTCCTCCGAGCCAGAATAGATCATTACCCCATAATCGCCGCCGATCATCCGTACCGCGTCATTGTACTCGCAAGTGTTGCCTTTGATGAGCTTCGCCGAGTTCATCACCAGCGGTTCCATGCCGAACATCGACGTGATCGTGCTGGCGATGGCGGTAACGGTGTTCGCATCGGAGGAAAGAGCAGTGGCAGCAAGAGCGGCCTGTTCCGCTTTGGCGACCTGATTGGAGATGGCACGATGCACTTCGATCATTTCCAACGCGCCTGTCAGGGCTGTTGATACGTCCAGAAATACCAACCATTCGGCCTGGGAAGTATCGTATCCATTCACGGAGGCCTGGATGGTGCCGGCCGTCGCCAGACACGCGCTGAGAGCCATCAACGCCTCGGCGGCGATGGCCCAGGGAGCCTCACCGGGTTCCAGTTCTCCCTCGGTCGCGCGGCCTGTCTCAGCAATGGCGGCCTTGGCTCCGCGCATGACCGTCACGTTGGTGCCGTAGCTTAACTGCACTTGACTACCCATAGTGATGTTGGTGAAACCCAGAAACGGAGAGGCGGTAGCTGCGGCAATTCCTCCCAGCACGGACGCCCCAGGAATGGCTAGCCCCAAGTCGGTCGCCATTCCTATCGGGTTGACCACAATATTCAAAAAATCTCCCACAGTTAAGGTAGAAAATACCCCCAGGATCACGGATTGACTAACGCCACAGGTGGACGTCAGGGCCACGCCAATATCCCCTCCTAGGGTGCCTTCGGTGATGATGTACGGTTGGTCGGGATTGCGTCCCTCGTCGCCGCCGGAACCACTTCCGCCCGGTAAGGAGCCAACGTGAACACTGTGGATGCCATTGACATTCAGGCGTTGCGGTCCGTTGATATTGTGCAACTCCGTCTGTTCGGCGAAGAAGCCAATGTGCCGTTCGCCGTGGATCTCAATGTGTTCCTGCCCCTGGGCATCGTTGATGAGCCAGCCGCTGTAGTTCCTCATCGGGTCGGATGGCGAACCGCCATCACTGGTGGTGTTGGATTTGATCCCCGCCAAGGCTTTGTTCGCCGGCAGTTCATAGGGGGGTTGCAGATTCTCGTTGTACACACTGCCGGTGATCAGCGGTCGATCCGGGTTGCCATCAATGAAGCTCACAATCACTTCGTGCCCGACGCGCGGCCAGAAGTGCGCGCCCCAACGGTTGCCGGCCCAGAGTTGCCCCACCCGCAGCCAGCAGGAGTTCATCGGCCCAGTGGCTTGGTTGCGATCCCAGTAAAACTTGACCTTCACCCGACCGTAGCGATCGACGAAAATGTCGCTCCCCAAGGGGCCGACTACCTGAGCCGTCAGCGCCCCAGGAATGCGCGGTTTCGGCGTTTCCAGTGGGGGACGAAACGGCAGTCCTTTGGGGATCGCCTGGAACCGATTGGAGTACAGCAGTCCGGCCCGCTCTCGGTCGCCCAGGTAGGCCGCTTCCAGATCGGCCTGATGCTCGACTCGCGTCAGCAGATACCCGCCGTCGCCGTCGAAATGGCGTTGGAGCGTGAACTGACAGCCCGGCACCAAATGCCCGCACAGACTTTCGCCGTCGAGCGTCACCGCATTGGCCGCCAGCGCTTCCATCCGTAGGCTACTGAACCGCTGACTCTCCTGGAACAACCCCTGCACCTTCTGCGGCTGATTGCTTCCCTCCGGATTGACGCCATCGAACCGCCAGGCATAGCCCCCCAGTGGATCGTAGTGTTCGAGCAGTTCGGAATTGTTCTTGGTCACGCCGTGTCGCAAGGTGTGCTGCTTCTGACCGACGGGGACCTGGTCCTGAATCGATGTGCTGTGTTCCAGTGAACTGTCGGGCAGTTGGAAACAGTGATCGCGCAGCGTCACCCGACAGGGACGCAACCGTTGCCGTTTCTTCCAACTGAAGATGCGTCCCTCTGGGCGACGTCCTCCCTGAGCAGCCTCGAACAGCAGGTTGCTCGCTTGGGGCAAGTCCGGATGGCCATCGAGATGATCGGTCAGTACCAGTTTGTGCGAGGTCTCCGTGTGCAAGAAGTAAAAGCAGATTCCTTCTTCTTCCATGAGCCGTCGAACAAAATTCAAATCCGTCTCTCGGTACTGCACGCAATAATCCCGTGGGGTATAGGTGCCGGTCAGCCGAGCCTCGTAGTCGATTCCCCATTCGTCGTGCAGCATGGTGCGTAGAATGTCGGGGACCGCGACCTCCTGAAACATCCGGCACTGCTGACGCAGTCCGGCCAGCCACAGCCGCGGCGACAGTTCCAGGGTATAGCGATAAAATGAGCCTTCACCAGCAGGTCCCGGCAGCGAAGCTCCTTCTTCGAGACTGCTGACGATGCCATTGACATACCGCGTCGGACAGCCAGGGATACTGAGCCGAACCGTAACCTGCTGACCGAGCAAAGCATCGAACGCAATCGGTTCCTGAGACAGACAGTCGAGAGTAAATTCAAAGAGTTGAGAGATCGCTTCTACGCCATGAATTCGGCTAAGTAGTAACTTGTCCTTACCGAGAGGGGTGTCGATGGCCAACGGTTGATTAGCCTGCGTGTAACTCGGCATCGCTAGGGTCTCCTGTCGGTTAGAGCAGGAATAGAAGCCGATCCGCAACGCGGACAGAGGAATCCACGACAAACCAAGCGAAATTCGGCCAGACCGAGAAAACCTCTTTCGACGGTAGCTTTGGGTGTGCTATCATCCACGAAGGCGCTACCTCATCCACAATCCCACCAAGACGCCATCATGCCCGCAAGCAAAAAACTGACCGTCTACGTCGTTCAGAAGCTCAGCTGGGAATATGGTGATGACTTCTACTATCGCCGTCCTGATGAAGATGCGCCGATCCGGAGTTTTCTCAATCGCGACAAAGCAGAGGTATATCGTCGTCAATTAGAATGGCAGCATATCCAGCGCGAAAACATCAACCCGTTCGGCTACGTAGATCTGTCTCTGCAAGAGCGTAGCTCGCTGCCGCTGCCCGAATTTCTGCAACGCCTACGCGAAGCTGGCATCGACACCGAACAAGCGATTGAAAATCTCTACAGCTTCTGGAATCAATACGACAAACTGAGCGAGGACAATAAACGACGTGTCTGGTTAGCAACGGATCGCTTACGGTTCTTTGAACTGCTGGAGATGGAAGTCGAGCTAGAAGAGTGAGATCGCCCATGACCACCAACGTGATCTATCTGGTTCAACGATTGTCTTGGCGGGTCGGGGAAGGATCCGGCGAGGAAGTGGAGGCCGACGACCCGCGGCTGGATGTGCGAGAAGATCCCAACGCTCCGGGACATTTCCAGATTGTCGTCTATCATCGCCAACCGAATGAAGGCGGCTTGCCTGTTCGAGCCTTTCGCAACTATCTGTCTGCGGAACGCTTTCGTCGCGAATGCGAGCATCAGCAGCGCCGCCGAACCAATCCCTTTCGCTACGGTGACAGGATGGAGCAGTGGAGCAGCCTGGACGAGGGCCGATTTCGCGATTGGCTACTCGACCTAGGGCTAACGCCCCCAGACCATGAGGGCGAGGAAAATCCTCAGGTCGTAACGCGCGCCTGGAACAATTGGTGGCTGAAGCATCGGGCCAAACTGACTTACGACATGCAGCTGAAATTCGCCAGCGCCCTTAACACCGGACTCGCTGGGCTGGGCTACGGTCAGCGCGCGGAGGGGGGACCGATCGATCTGCCCTGGTTGGACGCCGCCTACACCAACATGGGCAAGCTGACTGCCCATCAACGACAGTGTGTACGCACCGCTCTATACACTTGCGGAATCTGGGATCCGCCCCAGAATGCCGGCGAACGCGACTTCCACCGCGTCATCGAAAAGTGGCGCGACTGGTGGGATGAGGTAGTCGCCGACCTGTCGCCCAGCCAGTTTGAGGGCGTCTGGAATGCTCTCGACAAGATTCGGTTTTACGAACTGATCGAGCTATCCGAGCTGGACTGAGGAAGGACTCTCCCTCGGTTGGAGCATCAATCTGCCAGTCGCTTCGTTGGCTTCGTCTGGCACTGTCGTTGACGATACGGTATAGCATAGTTTCCGTGAACCGCGGATCGTCGAGAACGGAACTGGGAGACAAGGTCATGCACGAGACCAATCCATCCTGGCTGGACGTGTTGGCTTCCATCGAAGCCTCGCTGAAGCAATCGCTGGAACAGACACCCGAATACGTGGTTCCACCACAGACGACGCGACAGCGGAACATCCTGGATTGCCTGGACGAGAATTGGGCCTACTGGCGGAAGCATCTCGATCGGATTGAGGCCAAGGCGCTAGAGACTGAAGAACTGCTCAGCGCTGAGGCCGCTGCCTTGACCGAGTGCAAGTCTAGCATGGAACGGATTCGCTCTGTCCTGGAGCGCTGGGCAACCCAAGCCTCTTTCTCATCCAAACAAGAACCGTTCGAGGACACGCTTCAGGCAAAAACCGGATCTAGCAGCTGATTCTTGCCTCTGAGAAAATTCTTGAAAAAAATTGCTTGACGTGGGAGCAACTCTGTCTACGGATCAAATGGCGTCGCGGAAGTTACCGCGACACAAATCTGTTTCCAACTCACAAGGGGTTGCTAGGATGTTCAACATGATGAAGCGCGCTTGTGCGCTGGCGCTGACACTCTGTCTCGTGGTGGGGATGACGGTTCGAGCGGATGAGAAGACTCCGGCTACCATCGTAGACGCTGCCGTGGCTGGCAAGTTCACTAAGCTAGTCGCTGCTGTCAAGGCTGCTGATCTGGTCGACACCCTGAAGGGTGAAGGACCATTCACGGTCTTTGCTCCGACCGATGCCGCCTTCGAGGCTTTGGGTGAGGAAACGCTCAATGCCGTTCTCAAAGACAAGGAGAAACTGACCAAAATCTTGACCTACCATGTCATCAAGGGCAAGGTTCCGTCGACCGACGCACTAGATCTGGCCAAGGGCAACAAGTCGGCCAAGACGGTGGAAGGCAGTGAGATCAAGTTCACTCTGGAAGACGGCAAGATCAAGCTGAACGGCAAGGCGACCGTGACCAAGGCGGACATCATGGTGGGCAACGGCGTCATTCACGTCATCGACGCAGTGATTTTGCCCAGCAAGTAATCACTGGAGTCAAGGGGGGGCACTCCAACGGAGTGAGCGGCTAAGAACCGCTCACTCCGTTGCTCTTTGCAAGAAGGCCCAACTCACACTGTAGAAAATTTTTCCGCTTCGACGGGATCCAATCGTTTGGCGCAGGCTTCGACCAGCGCGCGGAACAACTGAATGTCCAACCCAGAGGAAGTCGACGAGGTCGGATTCCACTGCACCCCCATGGCCCACCAATCGCTGGTGGACTCAACCGCTTCAATCACACCGTCGAGGGCCTGAGCCGTCACACGGAATCCACGGGCCAATCGGGCGATGGCTCGACGATGTTCGCTGTTGACGACTACCTCCCCTTCGCCATACAGATCGGCTAGTTGTGTGCCCTCCAGCACATTGATGGCATGGCGAAGGCCTCGTTCCGGCGGGTGACGATGCTGCAATGCTTCGGGCAGATCCTTAGGCAGGTCGTTGTAGATCGTACCTCCATGCGCGGTGTTGAGAATGTGCAAGCCATGATCGATGGCCAGCACGGGAACATTGTGGTCGTGACACCAGCTGACTAGTGCCTCGGCTTCGATCAAGTGTTTACGCGGATGTTGATCGTAGCCGACGATAACGACACCGTGAATCTCATCGAGCAGTTCGCCCCAAGAGCATTCATTTTCCTCGGGCAAGGCAACGGGAATCGCTTCGGCTACAGTCACGCTCGCGCTGATACCAGCTTGCCAGAGACCGCAACCGTGCTTTTCGTGAGCGCCAAGGTCGGGGCCATAAATGCCAATGCGAATGGTGGGAATGGCGGCAGTAGCCATCGAGAGGACTCCTTTCCTCAAAGAAGATGGAGGCGAGTATTCCGGGTACAAAATCCGTCGGCCCAGAAATGCTCCCTCAGTCGTGGAGATTTATACCGGATATTGTAGTTGGACTAATCAAGCAGAGCCAGAGAAAAATGGGGCATTCCAACGAAAGCGTGATCTTATCCCAATCTCACTTCTACAGCGAGAACTGCTTGACGTTCGCGAGCGCGACTGCGAGACTAAGATTAAGTTATAGTCTCACCCCCTGGGTGAATCGGCGTCCCCCCCCTACGGATTCCTCCGCCATGACGCCTCATTCTCGATATCCACTCGTTGCTAGCTCTGTGATCGTTTTGTTAGGCACCGTCACGTTTGCCGCTGAACCCGACGGCGCACAACTGTACAAAACCAAATGCGCCTCCTGCCACGGTCCGCAGGGCGAAGGCACCAAGAAATATATGGCCCGCCTCGAAGGCGATCACTCGGTTGCCAAACTGGCCGACATCATTCAAAAAACCATGCCGGAGTCGGCTCCCGGCACGCTCGACGACAAAGAGTCCAAAGCCATCGCTGAGTACATTTACCAGGCCTTCTACTCGCGTATCGCCCGTGAGCGCAATCGGCCAGCCCGAATCGAGCTGGCCCGACTCACGGTGCGACAGTACCGCAACACCATTGCCGACGTCGTCGGCAGTTTCCGCGCTCCGACCCGCATCGGCAACGAACGCGGTCTGAAGGCCGAATACTTCAAAGGTCGTCGGATGCGACCGCAAGAGCGCGTCGAGCAGCGGATTGATCCCAACATTGGCTTCCAGTTTGGCACCAACGCGCCGATTCCCGACAAACTCGATCCTGCTGAGTTCTGCATCCGTTGGACCGGAGCGTTGCTCGTCGAACACACTGGTGAGTACGAGTTCACCTTGCGGACGGAACACGCAGCCCGGCTGTGGCTCAACGACATGCGCAAGCCGCTCATCGATGCCTGGGTCAAGTCGGGCAACGACACGGAATATCGCGAAACCATCTATCTAGTGGCTGGTCGAGCTTACGCGCTGCAGGTGGAGTACACCAAGGCCAAACAGGGCGTCGATGACTCGAACAAGAACAAGGCCAAACCGAAGCCAGTTGCGTCGTCAATGACGTTGCTGTGGAAGCTGCCGCACCGCAGCCGCGAGATCGTGCCGACCCGCAATCTCGCGCCGACGTCTGCTTCCGAGGTATATGTATGTGGCGTTCCCTTCCCTGCGGATGACAAGAGCTATGGTTGGGAGCGTGGCACTACGGTTTCCAAAGAGTGGGACGAAGCGACCACCGAAGCAGCGATTGATGCAGCGAATTACATTGTCGCGAATATTGACGAATTGACCGGAATTCGTCGAGGTGGTCGTCGGCCCAATTCCGGCCTGGGCAATCCCTCGCAGATCAATCTCGATGGCAACAAGGATGAGCCGGTAGCTAAGGATCGAGCCGCCAAGTTCCAAGCGTTCGCCCTGAGTTTTGCTGAACGCGCCTATCGTCACCCCTTGACCGCAGAGCAGAAAGCCGCCATCGAACGGCAGTTCACCCCAACTCGGGACGACGAGACCAACCTGAAACGGGCACTCTTGCTGGTGCTGAAGTCGCCGCATTTTTTGTATCGCGAAGTGGGAGCGAGTGCCGAGAGTTACGAAGTAGCTGCACGGCTGTCGTTCGGTTTGTGGGATTCAATTCCTGACGCTGAACTGCTCAGCGCGGCGGCCCGAGGCCAACTGGCGTCGCCGGAGCAGATCGCTCGACAGGCTGAGCGGATGCTGGCCGATCCCCGTGCCCGAGTCAAACTACGAGACTTTCTGCTGTCTTGGCTGAAACTCGACGAAGGGCACGACCTAGCCAAAGATACCAAGAAGTTCCCCGGCTTCACCGAGGAGATTATCTCGGATCTGCGAACCTCCATCGAGTTGTTCCTCCATGACGTGGTCTGGTCCGAGTCGTCGGACTATCGGCAACTGCTGCTGTCCGACGAACTGTTGCTGAATGGCCGGCTGGCTAAGTTTTACGGAGTCGATCTGCCCGCTGAAGCCGACTTTACTCGGGTCAAAGTCGATGCAGGCAAACGGGCCGGCGTATTGACGCATCCCTACCTGATGACCACCTTCGCCCATGCGGGCGAGAGTTCGCCTATCCATCGGGGAGTATTTCTGGCACGCGGTGTGCTAGGACTGGCGTTACGACCGCCGCCGGAAGCCGTCGCTCCATTGGCTCCGGACCTGCACCCCGACCTGACCACACGAGAACGGGTGAATCTGCAAACACGCCCCGCCCAGTGCATGACCTGCCACGGAGTCATCAATCCACTGGGGTTCACGCTGGAACAGTTCGACGCCGTTGGACGCTTTCGTGACCAGGAAAAGGGCAAGCCGATCGATGCGACCGGCACCTATCAGACTCGCTCGGGCAAAGTGGTGCAGGTGAACGGTGCGCGTGAGTTGGCTAAGTTTTTGGCTAGCAGCGACGAGGCTCACGCTGCCTTTGTCGAGCAGATGTTCCACGCCCTAGTTCAGCAGCCCGTGCGGGCTTATGGAGCCACGACTCAAGCGGAATTACAGAGGAAATTTACCGACAGCGGCTATAATATGCGAAAACTGGCTGTCGAGATTCTGACCACGGCTGCCCCACGGTCGCGTCAGGCGAACGCGGGACGATGACCTACCTTCCCACCCCAAACGCGGAGATGTGTTCTCATGCCGTTCGTATCCAACCGCCGCGAGTTTATCCGCGACCTCGGCCTTAGCTCGGCTTCGCTGCCGTTCATCCTCAACTTGCCGAGCCTCGGCTTCGCCAACCAGACTCGACGCAAACAGCGGCTCGTGATCATGTTTAGCCCAAACGGAGTGATTCCGGACAATTTCTGGCCCAAAGAAGAGGGCGAAACGTTCACCCTGAAGGAAATTCTTCGTCCGTTGGAGCCGTTTCAGAAGCAGATGCTCGTGCTGCACGGCCTATGCGACAAAGTGCGCGGCGATGGCGACAATCACATGCGCGGCATGGGCTGTCTGTTAACCGGCATCGAACTGTTCCCGGGCAATATCCAGGGTGGCTCCCACACTCCGGCAGGATGGGCCAGCGGCCTATCGATCGATCAGGAGATCAAGAACTTCCTACAAAAGGATCCGGCCACGCGAACCCGCTTCGGTTCGCTGGAGTTTGGCGTCATGGTACCGGATCGCGCCGATACCTGGACCCGCATGTGCTATGCTGGGCCGAACAAGCCGATCGCGCCCATCGATGATCCCTACCAGATGTTCGCCAAGCTTTATGGCAAGACCAAAGATCGTGCCTTGCTGGCCAGCGTGCTTGACGAGGTGACCGAGGATCTCAAAAAGGTCAGCGCCACGGTCAGTGCCGAGGATCGACGCTTACTCGAAGAACACACGACTTTCGTCCGTGACATGGAACGCGATCTGAAGTCCACAGCAACGACGATCGAGCATGCGGTGCCGACGCTTGATCCTGGTGTGAAGCGCGAGAACGATCGCATGCCGCAGATCACCAAGATGCAGATCGATCTACTGGTGAACAGTTTCGTCTCCGATTTTGCCCGAGTGGCGACGTTGCAGATCACCAACTCGGTCGGTCAGCCGAAGATGCGTTGGCTGGGGATCAACGAGGGGCATCACGAACTGTCGCACGAGCCGGATAGCAACGCCAAGGCCGTCGAGAAGCTCACCAAGATCAACACTTGGTACTGCGAGCAGTTTGCTTATCTTGCCAAGCGACTCGCTGAGACTCCGGAACCGGGCGGGGCGGGCAGTCTGTTGGACAACACCCTCTTGGTTTGGACCAACGAGTTGGGCAAAGGCAACTCGCACACACTCGATAACATTCCGTTCGTCTTGGTGGGCGGTGGACTCGACTTCAAGATGGGCCGCTCGCTCAAGTTCCGCCGTTTGCCCCACAATCGCTTGCTGTTGTCGTTGGCCCACGGGTTCGGCCATCGCATCGACCGGTTTGGCAACCCCGATTTCTGCACCCAAGGACCGCTGAACCTGAGCTGAAGCCTAAGCCGGGAGACAAGCTACCATGAATGCTCCGCTTTCTCGCCGCGCGTTTCTGAGCGTGGCGGCAACGTCGCCCTTGTTGTTGGCTGACGATGCGCCGAAGAAGAAGTTGCTGCTGCTCGCGGGTAGTCCCAGCCATCCACCAGGGATGCATGAGTTCAACGCCGGGGTGTTGTTGCTCAAAAAGAGACTCGACGCCGTTCCGGGATTGGAGACCGACTTTCACAAAAACGGTTGGCCTAGCTCGGAGAAAGCGTTCGACGGCGTCAGCGGCATCTTTCTTTATTCCGATGGCGGCGGCGGGCATCCGTTTATCCAGCGAGATCGTCTGCAACTGATCGGCGATCTGATGAGCCGAGGCGTCGGTCTGCTCTGCGCCCATTTCGCCGTCGAGGTGCCCAAGGATCGCGGCAGCAAAGAGTTTCAAGCGTGGATCGGCGGGCACTACGAACATCTCTGGTCGTGCAATCCCATCTGGACGCCCGAGTTTAACGAATTGCCTGAGCATCCCATCACTCGTGGCGTCAAGCCCTTCGCCATCAAGGACGAGTGGTACTTCAACATGCGATTTCGCCCCGAGATGAAAGGAGTCACGCCGATTCTCTCTGCTGTGCCATCCGATGCTGTCCGCGATGGCCCGTATGTCTATCCACGCGGTCCGTACAAACACATTCAGCAAGCCAAAGGTCGTAGTGAGGTGCTGATGTGGGCCACCGAGCGAGCCGATACGGGGCGAGGCGTCGGTTTCACTGGCGGACATTTTCATCAGAATTGGAAGGACGACAACTTCCGCAAGGTGATTCTCAACGCACTATTGTGGATCTGCAAACTCGAAGTACCGCGTGATGGAGTCGCTTCCACCGTGAGCGACGCTGAGATGAAGCAGAATCTCGATCCGAAATAGGGGAATTGCGCTGTGGCTACAGTGAGTAGCCCAAGGGCACCGGTTTGTGGTGCAGGCCGACCAGAACTAGGTGGTACAGTGGGACGGTACGGAGTGTTCGCAGACCGCGGCGATGGGGCCGATTTAGCCTGCATTTTCAGGACACGCTGAATGCCAAGGAGAGAAGCGGAGCTTGTCCTACAATAAAAACGACAGGGGTACCGATCCTGGCAACCGAGACACAGGGCGTGATCACGTTGGAACAAGTTGCCTGCGTTGCCGGTGGGTCCGCCGTGGGCGGTATCACTCGCTGGCTCTCGACTCGATTCGTCGCACATTGGGTGGGCACAGACTGGCCGTGGGGAACGCTACTGGTCAACCTGACTGGATGTTGTTTCCTCGGCGGGTTCATGTTCCTGGTCACGCACCATCGCGTTTCCGAAGCCGACCGCTTGTTTTTCGCGGTCGGCTTCGCCGGTGGTTTGACCACATTTTCGACTTTTGGTATTGAGACCGACATCCTCTGGCGACATCGGCGTTGGCTAGCAGGCCTGTTGTACATTCTTGCCAGCGTGCTAGGCGGACTTTGCGCCTTCCGACTCGGTGCTCTGGGAATGGAGCGTCTGTTAGACTTTTGGGCCTTGGGGTAACTGCATCTGGTGTAGATGGACCGGGTCTATCTTGGGCCGAATCCGTAGATTGATAAACTCAACCGTCACTGAGAAGGCCATCGCAAAATAGATGTAGCCTTTCTCGATGTGCTCGCCGGTGCCCTCGGCCACTAGCATTACGCCAATCAGAATCAGAAAGGCCAGCGCGAGAATTTTAATCGTCGGATGGCGCGAGACGAAGTCGCTAATCCAAGCAGCGGCAACGAGCATCACTCCCAAAGCAACGAACATGGCCAGTACCATAACACTGATGGCGGCCCAGTCAATCCCCTTAGTCGGATCTGCTCGCACCATGCCGACCGCAGTGATCACAGAATCCAAAGAAAAGACAATATCAAGAAGACAGATCTGAAAAATCGTGTTTGAGAAGCTGGCCTTTCCTCCCAGTTCGTGACTGCTCTCATCGACACCTTCGAGCTTGTGATGAATCTCCAAGGTGCTTTTGCCGATGAGAAACATCCCTCCCAACAGTAAAACGAGATCCTTAACGGTGACATCTCGGGCTGGATAGATGACCTCACCGTCCGAGAGTGTTTCGGGAGAGAACCAGTCAGAGGGAATGCCGAAACTGGTCCACGACCACAAGACCGTTTTGTCCATCGAAGCCAGAAAGAACAACATCCCCAAGAGCAATAAGCGCGTCCCCATCGCCACCATCAGGCCGATCTGTCGGGCGCGGTGTTGCTGCTCTTTGGGCAAGCGTCCTGCCACGATGGCAATAAAGATGACGTTGTCGATGCCGAGAACGATCTCCATCAACGTCAGGGTTAACAGTGCGATCAGCAATTCGGTGGTCAAAACGAATCCCTCCTAACCAGAAACAAGTAGGGCCTGGGCGATACGAATTGTCATCGTATCGCTCAGGCCATTATTGGTTAGTGGGATGGGCCTAATGCCCCAAACAGCGATCCAGAAGTAGCTGAAACTCGGGACAAATGCGACGAGCACGAGTGTGCAGATCGGCCAGAAGCCGCGTTTCGGTGCGACCGACTCCATCAGTCACGAGTAGTTGTCGCAGCCACTCGGTCTCTTCCGGATCAATCGCCTCGTTAGCCAGCACTACTCGGCGTAGCGACTCAACCACGAGTTGCTCCAAAACGGGTCGCGAACAAGGCGAACAACGCATCTGTTCGACCAACACCTCAACATCAGCGCGAGTGACAACAGTGTCGTTCACCTGCTGACGCAATCGCTCCAACTCGGATTCGTCCAGTGAACGTTGGTTGTCCCATTCAGCCAACAATCTAAAAGATCCCGTGGAAGGAGATTGCTGTTCGCTGGATGGAGGATTCCAGAAATCGAGTAGGCGTTGCAGGGTAGTCATTTGCTAGTGACGGCCTCCCGAGACTGGGAAACGTTCTCGAAGGGCTGTAGTTCTTCCCGGCGAATCGACACTTGTGGGGGGGCCTTGATGCCAACGCGGACTTGTTTGCCGCGGATGGCCACAATCGTGATGCTGATACCTTCGCCGATGAAAATTTCTTCGTGAACCTTACGGCTGAGAATAAGCATAATGTACCTCCGGAATGCTCAGAGAGAATCAGCGCTTGAGTGTAACGAACCATCAGGCGCGGCCCATGCCAGCGCTAAGACAACGGACAGTTCGCACCAACGAGCAACCGGAGGCTAGCAAAGAAGAGGAACGCCCAATCCATTGCGATAAGAATGCTCAAAACCGGCTAAACCGGAGGCCAAACAAGGCTGGATGCTAGCAGCCTGGGGAGTGGCTAGAGGGAACTGCGTAGGCAATGACCAAACGATGGGCAGCTGCTTTCGCTCCGCTCGCCGGCCATCGTGGTTATTGACCCGCACCATGTCCGTCTCTTCGTCGATCTCGGCGGAAATCTCTGTGACGCAGCCACGCACATGGTACATCGGCGAAGCACGATCGAGAATGTCAACGAGAATGGTGAGATTAAAACTGGACGTGAAACTGAGCAAACAACAAAGCAAGACCCAACCCCGCGAACACGGAGTTCGTCGATACGGTGATCGGGTCGTAGTGGACATAAGTTCCCTCACAACGTCCTTCCGACACGATGAATCTACCTAAAAAAAGCAAAACACGCAAGCTAGATTGCCTGTTTTTTGAAAAGTGCTAACCGATCGATCCTGGAGGTTGAGGGCCAGCTAACCTGGGAAGTCTCCTCGCACAACTCGTGCTGAAACATTACTTGCCCGGAGAATCGATTCCATTCCATTGAATGATTTTATAGATCCTCAAAATGGTTTATATCTATTCTGGAGATATATAAGATCTTCAATTCTAGCAACTTCACGCCAGCCACCGTCAGCGGATCGAGTTGGCTTATCAATCACTTAACGATCGCCTCAGATTCCGACTCATCGTAAATCATCTCCCACCTTGTCGATCGCTCCTTTCCCTAACACAATGCCGACATTCACCCCTGGAGAGTAAGACAGATGAAGGAAGTCGGCATTTTCTGGCCGGGCGACTATCGAGCCAAACCCAACGAGTGGGCTTTGCCGCAGATTCGCGAAGCGACGCGACAATTGGAGAACGCCCTGAAGCGACTCGGCCGCAAACCCTATCTTATCGAAGGATTCCTGACCAAGCCGGACGAGTCCATTCGACAACTTGGGCCGATCGACGATCCCCTCATCGGCGTCTATGTCCACTGGACCTATGCCCCGCACACCTGCGATGGGGTCGCCGGCAAAGATTCGCCTCTACTGTTGGCCAGCAATTTCTCGGGAACCTGGCCGGGGTTGGTGGCCCTGCTCAACACCGGAGCTTCTCTCGACAGCATCAATCGCCGTTACAGCCGTATCTGGACTGCCGCCGCCGACTGGATGCAGGATATGGTCTTCATGGAACGCCTGGACGAGTGGTGTTCCACCGGTCAGATCCGCTACTCGACTCGAAATCTGCACTATTCCGCTCCGGTTACTCCTGAAGCTGATGCTCTCGCGGAACGAGTCGTGGCCGACATTCGTAAAAAACGGATTCTTGCCCTGATGCTGGGCGACACTTCGATGGGCATGATTAATGGTTATTTCGGTCCACGACTGCTAGCGCGGCACGGCTTCGCCGAACACAAGGTTGATCAGGCCTGGCTACCCGAACGGATGAAGCGTGTCAGCGACGCGCGCGTCGAGGCAGCGTTTCGCTTCGTGCAAGACAAAGGCGTGACCTTCCACTGGCGAGAACGCGAGGCCGAAGACTTCACTGAAGAATCGACGAAAACTCAGTTGCGAATGTATTGCGCGGTGCTGGATCTGGTCGACGAATTCAAAGCGGACTGTCTGGGTTGGCAGTATCAGCTCGGTCTGCTGCCGGTCTTACCTCCTAGCGACTTCTGCGAGGGGTTGCTCAATTCGATGTGCCGTCCCGAATCGAACGGCGACATCCTCATCACTAGCACCGAGGCCGATCAGGGCAACCTCGTTCCCATGGAGATGATGAAACGCCTGCTCGCCGCCAAAGGGCTGCATCCGGCGGTGATGTTCCATGACGTTCGCTGGGGCGGAGTGTACGCTGGACGGTTCCTTTGGGTACTGCTCAATTCCGGCTCCTGTGGCGCGTATGCGTTCAACCACGATCCGGACTCACTCCGTGGAGTGCATAGCTATCGTCAGCCGGCGGGCTACTTCCCCATTGCAGGCGGCACCTTCGCCGGGGAGAGTCTGCCCGGAGCGATCACCTGGGCCCGCGCCTACATCAAGGACGACGTCCTGTGGATGGATATTGGTCAGGGCGAAGTGCTGAAACTGCCGCCCCAGATTCGCGATGCCTGGTGGGAAGGCACGACCCGGCAATGGCCGTTCATGGCCGCCGATCTCGGCTGCTCGATGGAAACGATCATGGCCCACTATATGTCCAACCATATTGCCGTGGCTTACGGCGACATCTTTGGGGAGATGGTCGCGGCAAGCCAGGCATTAGGGTTCCGTGTGCGGATTCTGCGTGGCACCTAGCGAGAGTTAGTCGCGTCGCAAGATGGGGAAACGGCAGGGGGTAAAACTCTTTCGCAGGCTTCAGCCGGCGCGTGTGATACGCGGGCTAAAGCCCGCGGCTACCCATCCATCCACGCGGTAGTGATACGCGGGCTAAAGCCCGCGGCTACCCATCCCCAGTAGTCGCAGGCTTCAGCCGGCGATTCGCTACACCACCTTTGGGAAGCTCGAAGACGCGAACCTCCTTACAATTCAGCTGCAATGAACCACTATTCGCGAAACAAACCTTCGGGCAGTTTCACGCGCGCCTTGGCGGGCGGTTGAATGCCTGCCGCTCGCGATAGAATCACGGCCATATGTTCCGCCGAGACTCGCTCCTTGCGGAGGCCAGGCTTAATGCCCGGTCCCATTGCCACCAGCGGAATATGGGTGTCGTAGATCCAAGGCGAGCCGTGACTGGTGCCGGTCAGATAACCGGTGAACAAACAGTGCTTCTGAACTACCACCATCACGTCGCCGGAGCGTTCGGGATGGAACGACAACCGCGTCATTCGTGCTATCTCGTCCGACAGTTCCTCGCGCAGCAAGTCAGCCTGCGTGTAGGCAGCGGCGATACCGGGCTGCTTGGCGATCCAGTCCGCCAGCACACGCGATACCTTTTCGACAGACAGTTCTCGTGAGGCTAGATATTTTCTATTCAGATAAATCGTATAGCTTTTGTTTGCGATGATCCAGTTCCCTTTGAAGTCGTCGGGGTCCTTGCTCTTTTCGTCTTCCGTTTCGTTAGCGTTTGCCTCGATGACGTGGAACGTCTTGTTGAGATACTCTTCGGCAGATTTGAGAAACTTGCTCGGCTCAATCCGCACCGCGTCGATCCCTTTGCTGCGGGACACTTCTGGCAAGGGACAGATGCCATGATCGGCGCTGAGAGTGACGACGTATTTGCCTTTGCCGACCTTTTCATCAAGGTAGTTCAGTAAATCGCGAACCAGCAAATCACTACGGAGGGTGATGTCGAGCACCTCTTGTGAGTCTGGTCCCCAGGCGTGGCCGACGAGGTCGTTGGACGAAAAACTGATGCTCAAGAAGTCGGGTTTGTCGTCGCTGCCGAGTTTCTCGGCCTCGATGGCTCGCTTGGCCAACTCCAACAGCAGATCGTTGCCAAATGGTGAGCAGGCGACGGCAGCATAGTAGTTGGATCGTTCGTTCTTCGGCCCATCGTTGAGTGGATGCGGGAAGGTGTATCCCTGGTTGCTTCCTTTGCCTTCCCCTTTGACTTCATCGGGACCAGAGTACTTGACGTAGTCGAGATCTGGGCGAAGTCGCAGCCACTCCTTGCCGTGCCAGCGATCGACGTACTTTGACTCATTGAAGGCCTTGACCCAGGCATGCAACCCATCACGATAGTAGTTCGAGGTGACAAACTGACCGCTCTTGTCGGCCCAGTAGCAGGCGTCGGCTTGCAGGCCACCTGGCAGCACTGCGCCACGATCTTTGAGCGAAAAGGCTACGACACGACAGTCGCTACCGAGCTGCTCCTTCAGGGCGTCGGCGAAGGTAGGAGCCAGCAGTCGCGACGGAGCAACGCCCTTAAGATCGACTTTGGTCTTGCCCTTGGGCAGAGGCGGTGCAGGTATCTGCGCGTGCCGATCGCTGCTGACGCACCCGACGCCTTTGGCCTCTTTGCGCTCGTACCAGTCGTTGCCAATGATCCCATGCACCATTGGCGGGCAACCGGTGACTAAGGTCGCATGGCCTGGTCCGGTCATCGTGTAGGAGTAAGGATAATGACAATCAGTGAACCAAGCTCCCTCACTGGTGAGTCGTTTGAACCCGCCCTCGACATATAATTCCTCCCACCGAGAGAGAAAATCTCCGCGCATCTGATCAAAGACCAACATCACGATCAACCGCGGCTTCTCCTCGGCAACCGCCAGACACGGCGAGAACAACAAGGCCGACAGAACAAGTATGCGATGCATGAGTAATAACTCTCCAGTTAGGCGTACCATACGAATAGAGTCAATCTACCGCCGATTCGGGAGGTTGGCGATGAAGAATCCAAGAGGTCAAAGCAAAGAGAAGATGACGGAAATAGTCGAGAGAATAAGGTGGACTAGCGATAGGTCCAGACGGCCAGTCTAGAGTATTTCGATCTCCATTTTCACTGATACGGCGGAGTTCCGTATCACGAGGACTCCAGGTCGTCGAACAAACTCTTTTGGGGTTCTGTAGCCTCGGCGGATTTTTTCTTAGGCACACGCCCGAGCAGTTGATAGGCCTTCATGGTAGCTACTCGACCACGCGGCGAGCGAACGATGAACTGTTCACGCAACAGGTAAGGCTCGACCTCGTCGGAGAGAGTGTCGGCAGAGATGCTCATCGTCGCGGCCAGGGCTTCACAACCGGTTGGACCGCCTTCAAAGACGCCGATCAGCGTTTCCAGATAACGACGATCTTGTTTGTCTAAACCTTCGCGATCGACCTCGGCCATGTCCAGGGCGGCCTGTGCCAACTCCAGGGTGATGCGTCCGTCAGATTCGCTAGTGGCATAGTGTCGTGTCCAGGTCAGCCGAGCATTGGCGATGCGTGGCGTGCCGCGACTGCGGCGAGCAATTTCCAAAGCGGCGGCAGGCTCGATCGGCGTTTGTAACTTCGCCGCATTGATGCGAACGATCTCCGCCAGCTCGTCGACACTGTAAAACTCCAGATGCTCTTGAATCTTGAAGCGATCGCGCATCGGACCCGAGAGCATGCCCGAACGGGTGGTAGCCCCGACCAGGGTAAATCGTTTCAGCGGCATCGACAGCGTGCGGGCGTTCATTCCTTCGCCCAGGATGATGTCGACGCGAAAATCCTCCATTGCCGGATAGATAAACTCTTCAACAACCCGCGGCATGCGGTGGATCTCGTCGATGAAAAGGAATGAGCCTTCCTCGGCGTTGGTGAGAAAGGGCAAGAGATCGGCCGGCTTGGACAGCGCCGGACCGGAGGTCAGCTGGACCGACGTACCCAGTTCATTGGGCAACACCGTGGCGAAGGTCGTTTTGCCCAGCCCCGGAGGACCATCGAAGAGGATGTGCGGCAGTGACTCTTTGAGCTTCTTGCACGAGTTCAACACGATGCTCAGTCGCTGTTTGACGGCCTTCTGTCCGATTACTTCGTGCATCCATCTCGGACGTAGGGCAGCATCGACTTCGCGATCTTCTTTGCGTGTCTCCTGAACGACCGGCTGGCGAGCCATGATTTCCTCACTTGGTGTTGTAAATGTCGCGCAGGACTTCCTCGGCGGAAGCGTAAACTTTGCCCGTGGCCAGCACTCGGTCTAGACGGGCACGAGCCTCCATCGGATTGTGTCCCAGAGCTAGCAAGGCAAGGTACGCCTCTTCCAGCACGTTGCTTTCGATCTGAGTCGGCGAAGCAACTTCTGCTGGGGGAGCCTGGCCGTTGACCGTTTCGCGCGGCGCGGGAGCCAAGGCCCAGCGTGTCACTTTACGTTTCAAGGTGGCGATGATTTTCTCCGCTGTCGAGGCTCCGATGCCGGGTAGCGTGGTCAGCCATTTTATATCCTGACGCTGGATGGCGTCGGCGACTTCCTTGATTGGCCGCACTAGTCCCTTCAGCGCCTTTTTCGTACCCACTCCATCCACGGTGCAGAACAGTTCAAAGAATTCGAGATCCGATTCCGTGGTGAAGCCGACCAGGCGCGGCACAACCTTGCCCCGAGACGGGTCGCCCTCGAGATAGTGCATCGTGTGCAGCGTCAGTTCTTGGCCGAGCTTGTTCTGGAGCACACGACGCAAATACTCCGCCACCATTACTTGATACTCGAACGCACCGACTTGCAGACGCACTTCCTCATCCAGTGCGCGGTTCAAGATGCCGGTGATGCGAGTAATCATGCACAAATTCTCCCCAGAATTATCCCGGAAGTTTCAGCGCGTGAAAATGGCACAGCGCGATCGCCAAGGCATCGGCGACGTCGTGCGGTTCAGGTAATCGCGACAATCTTAACTCCCGTTCCATCGAATACTGCATTTGCTCTTTCGAGGCTCTGCCATGTCCGGTAATAGTCTTTTTCACTCGTGAGGCGGTGTAGCTGACCACGGGCATTTCTGCCTGGGCTGCCGCTAGCAGAATCACTCCGCGTGCATGTCCCATCAGGATTGCCGTGCGTGGATGTTCATAGTGAGCGAACAGCTGTTCCACCACCATCACCTCGGGGCGAAACTGCTGGACAATCTCGACGACGCCATCGTACAAGCAACGGATACGCCGTGCCACGTCGGTAGTGGACTTTGCCTCGGTGGTGCGAACGAGGCCGGCTTCGAGAATGTGCGGCCTACCATTGCGCGATTCCAAGACCGCGTAGCCGGTGACGCGCAACCCCGGATCGACGCCAAGGATGCGTCGCTCCCGAGGGGTTGGCGCGGCGGTAGTAGCAGCAGTGGACTTCATGCCCTCAGCCTACCCCGCGAGGCAACTCCGGAGCAAGACGAACCGAGTTTTAGTGTCACGCCTCGATACGCCAGTCGGTGCCTCCGGCTCGATCCTCCAACGTCACGCCGAGTTCGGCGAGCCGCGTGCGGATCACGTCAGTTTGCTCGAACAACATCTTCCTTGTCGGATCGGTTTTGTCGGCGATCTTTTTGGCCTCGGTCCGAAGCGTGTTACGCAGATCGATCAGCAAACGCATCAGCCCAGCCACGATGCGGTCATCGCCTCCGAGTTTCTTCTCTGCCGGTGGCGTTAGGAACAGCCCAAGAATCTGGCTCAATTCCCGCAGCACCACGACTCCGCGCTTGAACTCCGCAAGGACTTCTGGCGCGGGGTTTCCATCTTCCAACTGCTTGCTGTCGGCAAAACGGTTCAACGTCGTCAGTAGCTCGAACAGAGTGCCAACCGCACCGCCGGTGTTGAAATCATCGTCCATCATTTCAAGGAACGAAGTCCGCAGCCGAGCAATGTCGCGCAGCAGTTCGCTGTTCCCGGGATCGAATTCGCCACGTCGAGTTGGAGCCTGAATTGCGTAAAAGCTCTCTCCGGTTACTCGCCGATAGCGCTCGAAGAAACGAGAGAAACCATCGAGGCTTCGCTTCAGCTCGGCGAGACGCTCTTCGCTGTATTCAATCGGGCTGCGATACTGCGTACCTAGCAGCAGCAGACGCAGCGTCTCCGGTTGGTGGCGTTTGAACAACTCGCTAACGATGATCTCGTTGCCCAGCGATTTGGACATCTTCTCCGATCCGCCGGGCACGCCATCCTTGATCTTGCTCGACTGCGAACGAATCCGCATCAGTCCGTTGTGCATCCAGTAGCGTGCAAAGGTCTGGCCGGAGTACGATTCCGATTGGGCCAACTCGTTTTCATGGTGCGGAAAGGTGAGATCGAGGCCGCCGCCGTGGATGTCGAGCGTCGCGCCGAGAAGCTTCATACTCATAGCGGTGCATTCAATATGCCAACCAGGGCGACCCGGTCCCCAGGGACTGGGCCAGGATGGTTCGCCGGGCTTGGCCGCTTTCCACAAGGCAAAGTCGCCAGGGTTGCGTTTCTTATCGCTGACCTCGATGCGTGCACCGGCTTCCATCTGCTCCGGATCGCGGTTGCACAATTTGCCGTAGTCGTCGTCCTTGGAGATGTCGAAGTAGACGTCTCCTGAGGCGGCATAGGCGAAGCCCTTGTCGATCAGCCCCTGAATGGTAGCGATGATGTCGTCGATGTGCTCGCTGACTTTGGGCATGTGGTCGATGCTGGTTACGCCGAGCCGTTGCAAATTCGCCACATAATCTGCCGTGACGCGCTCGGCCAGTTGAGTGACGGAAACGTTCTCCAACGCCGCTTGCTTGATGAGTTTGTCGTCGACATCCGTAATATTAACGACAAAACAGACCTCATATCCCAGATAAGTGAGATAGCGTTTGACCGTGTCGAAGATGACCGGGCCGACCATGTGGCCAACGTGGCTGGGTTTGTAAACCGTGGGGCCGCAGACGTACATGCCGACCTTGCCCTTGTGGACAGGGCGAAACTCCTCTTTTTTGCGGGTCAGCGTGTTGTAGACGACAAGCGGCATACAGATTCCTTCACTCACGAGACTGATCGATGAGAACGACCACCTGACAGGCGATAGCCTCGGCACGGCCGATGTGGCCGACCCGCTCGCCAGTCTTGGCCTTGACATTGACACAATCGAGGGGCAACCCCAACAACACGGCAAGCGAGGCGCGGATGCCGGCCTTGAGCGGACCGAGCTTTGGCTCTTGGGCGAAGATGATGACATCGATGTTGTTCACCGTCCAGCCCGCTTTGTGGAGTTGCTCCAGAGCGGCCCGCAGAAAGATGCGCGAGTCCGCATTAAGATAATTCGGATCGGTATCAGGGAACAAATCACCAATGTCGCCCAATCCTGCCGCCCCCAACAGAGCATCCGTTAAGGCATGTAACACCACGTCGGCATCGGAATGACCCGCCAGTCCGCGCGGATGCTCTACGCGAATGCCGCCGAGGATCAGTGGTCGGCCTGGTTCAAGTCGGTGCGTGTCGTGCCCGATGCCCACGCGCATGGCAGACGGTCTCCTACCCTAGAGCAGTCAGAACACGAGAGATTGTAGCGGGACGATTGGGAGTGATACAAGAACAGCTGAACCCAGGGTGTCAAATGGCTCCCGAACTCTTGGTCGAGCTAAAGTTATTTCATTTCTCCACCGCTTGGTCCTTTGTCTGGTGCCTTCGGCATTGTGTTCTTTTGGTCCGACTTAGCTCCTTGGTTTCTGCCTTTGCTCGTCGCCGGGTCACTGGTGCAGCCACCGGACACAATCAAGGAACTCAAAATCAGCGCAAGAATAGATCGGATTGCGAGCATGAATCGCGTTCCTTTTACTAAACATTACCGGAATTATCGTTCACTAGCTAATTGTTGAGGTTTGGAGTGCTTCGCCCACTCGTCAAGGGCTTGGAGCAGTTTCAGTAACTTTGCTACTTCAATGTTGTTTAATTTTTCGCTTGGCTGTTTCGGAGATGACAGATCAACATCGTCAATCAGTCTAACCGATCTCTTTTCTTCAATAACTGACTTGGAAATATCTGCAGCCAGCCCCTCCTGAGACAAAAAATTTTTTAGTCTACTAAGTACCGTCTTGCTTGAGTCAATTTCAATGTGTAAGGCTTTTGCTTGAGGGGTTTCAATATGGTTTTTATCTTTATTCTGTGGTAATGGTGAGTTGAATGTGCCACGCTTCAATTTGGAACTGACTGAGGAGTGCCAATCGGAACCGACCGAGGGTCGCCACGTTAACTCAAGAAACACTAAAAGAAACAAACCATAGATCGACAACCCAAGGAGAAAGAAACTGACCGATCGCGGAAAAAGAGGCACCGGCTTGGGTATTTGAAACCACGCTTGGTAATAGCACGCCTCTCCAGTAGTCAAGAGTTCTACGGTGACACTAACGTATTTTCCCAAGGGGGAAATCGGGCCAATCAAGCGGAAATACTTCTTTGGTCCTTGTTGATCTGGCTGCCCCAAATTGTCAAGTAGTTCCCGAGCTTGTTTCTCACACTGTTCGTCAGCTTGTCCTTCTTTACTCGTGACTTGATAACCATTCTTCTGGTCTCGTTCGATCTTGAAGACGGCTAAGGGGTGGTGAGTCGGCTGATTTTTCGTCACCGTAGCTACTCCTGATGGCTTACTGCGTCCCAGAGCAATTTGGGGACTAGTGGACGAAAATCGGAGAACTCTAATTTCATCTCCAGCTTCAGCTTCTGCAGTCGCAACAGTTTCGTAATTTTCTCTTGATCATGGCGGATTAGTGGCAAACCGAGAGGTGCGAGAGGCCCTGGTTCAGTCGTTAGATCGAATTGTTCGAGGGTGATCCATTTGTCTTCGCCGTTGTCATAAATGGACAGAACGATGGTAATCGGAGTTCCTAATCCCAGTGTGATCGGATAATCTTTTTGTTTGGTCTTGAATTGGATTTGCAGATCATCGATTTGACTCGGCACCAAGCCAAAATCTTGCGACTTTCCTGGCGATTGCACGGTGAGTGCTCGATGAGCGATCTCAATCGGTTGGGGGGCGTTTTGCAGAAAGGGCTTGACACGAAACTTCGCCTGGTAAGTCATTTTTCTCTTAAGGTTTTCACAATAAGTCACCACATTCTGAAGCTCCTCCTTCAATTTCGGGCGAGCCCCTTCTGGATCGAACACCTTACAGCGATTCACTTCCACCAAGAGGCTCTTCAACTTACTTTCCACCTCCCCCAAGGTGGTCAGCGGTGAGTCAGCATCTTTTCGCCGTTTGAGAATGCTAGCCAATTCCCACATCACATTAGCTCGTTGGAGTTGCCAGAATTGCCTCTGGATGTCCGTGAGTTTAGGCGCAACATCAGCTAGATCCAATAAACCTTCCAGATAGTCGGTGAGAATGGGAATTCGATCGGCGGGAGGATGGTTGCTCTCAACTTTCTTTTGAAGCAACTCCTCCAACGTCGCCAGCGCGGATCGAATCCGTTGCCTCGTCGGTTCTGCCAAACGGTCCATTACCCCGGAATTCGGTTCCAGCCAGAGAGTCAATCGGCGAAGATGCTGATTGAATTTCTTTACCTCCTCGACTTGTGGCAACTGCTCGCTACGTGGATGAACTTTTACCAGGCGATTCAGATCATCGAGATCTCTAAGGATTTCCTGTTCCGACATTTCCGCGATGGCAACCCGATCCTCACTTTTTCGGGAGGTGGGAATTAAGCCACCCCGATACGATAGCCCCCAGATGACCAATAATAACAACAAGGCGAGAACCGCGGTCCCGGAAGCAGTGTACGGAGACCTGATTTTCGCAGCTGACGTTGATGCGACCGAGACTCGGCAACTAACTCGACTAATTGATCGACAACTTGCTCTAACTTTTGGTCCGCATCGGGAGTTTTGCCAACCGAGGAAACACGGAAGGCGATGCGCTTTCGCTCGACGAGAGATTTGGGATAGAAACTGCGCAGGTCAGCATTATAAAGCTCAACAAGTGTATTGTGTACTTCTTCGTGCCAGCGTTCGGCACGGGCGGAAATGGCCGCATCCTGCTCCCAGTAGTCCAGGTGCGTCTGCACAAAAACGATGGGAAGATGCCGATTGGCGCGTACAGTCAGCACATACTCGATGAACAACTTGGCCCGCGGCTACCCACTCTCCCCGCGGTAGTCGCAGGCTTTAGCCTGCGTGCGAAAAACGCGGGCTCAAGCCCGCGGCTACCCACCACGCCGGGGCCTTGCCAGCGCATCGTGGCAAACGCTCTATTCCGTTCCACGATCCAGAGCTTTCGTCTCGGGATGATGCTCACGCAGCCAGTCGAGCAAAGCAATTGGTTCGCGATCGGGCAGTTCCAAATACCAGCCTTTGGTCAACCAGTCGGCAACCTCTTTCTTGGACTTGAACTTGAGCAACATCAGCGCGGTCCACTTGCGTTTGCCAGCGACCCACTCCGCGGCGGGCTGAGTGTTTTTCAGTCCCTTGCCGATCACCTTCTTCGCGCCGATGGTCCCCCCCGATGCGGCGATTGCCTTGAGTGCGCCGTTGGTGTAGGCTATCAGGTTCTCGTCGCGCTTGGTTGTGCCTAGCCCAGCCAGTTCCTTCAACTGCTTGATGTCCTCGGCGAGGTCGGCGATGACCTCGGTTGTGGTATCGACTCGTTGGACAATCTCGGGCAGATGCTCGGCGACTAACTCAGTGGAGTCTGTCACTTTTGTCACCACGTCGGGCAAATGTTTGGACACGACCTCCGTCGTTTCTCGACTCTTTTGAACCACGGTTGGCAGATGTTCGTTCACCTGCTCGTTGGTCCGTTTGACTCCCTCGGTCGTTTGACGCACCTGCAGACGGATGTCGTTGATCATCCACACAACCAAGGCCAAAAAGACCACGGCCACTCCCAGACAGGTCCAGCGAAACAGGTCATTTCTTGTGCCAGGTTCGACCGTCATGATAGGCCTCCACGTTCAAGGTGTTGCCACACGAGCGAACCGTGATGGCCCCGCGCGAGTGGGTCGTCCAGTATTCGACAGCGTCCAGTGCGTACATCGCCTCGGCTTTGTTGTTGCGCGGCGCTGCCTGGCAAGCGATCACCAACTCTGGCGAACCCCAACGAACCAGGGACTTGCCGTCGAGTCGGCTGCTGCCATGATGCGGAGCCATCAATACATCGAGCTTCCGCGGGGGCAACCGCAGCAATCGAGCCAGTCCTTCGCCTTCGAGATCGCCTGTCAGAAGGATCGTGTTCGGACCGTGGCGGACTTCCAGTACGATGCTGCGAGCGTTTTCGTTGCCCGCGCGAAAGTGTCTCGGTGGATGCAGCACCGCCAGCGTGACTCCCGCTGCCGTCAGTCGATCTCCGGCCGCAAGCGTCTCCCAGCGGAGATGCCCCAGTCGCTGACGAACCAAGGTGACGGCCTCGATCGGTTTGTCGAGGAAGGTTTCCGAAGTCAGAATCCTGCCGATGGCGAAACGGTCGGACAGTTCGAGCAAGGCGTTGAAATGATCTAAATCCGCATGAGATAGGATCACGTCATCGAGTCGGTAGATCCTCCGCGACCAGAGAAACGGAGCGATAACCCGCGAGCCGACTTCCGGACCACGCAGCGAGCCAGCATCGTACAGCACTGTTCGTCCGTCGGGAAGTTCTAGCACGATCGCCCCGCCATGTCCCACGGCGAGGAACGTCACCCGCAACTCATTCGCGGTGCGTGGCGCGGCACCAAGCAAGAGCGCAACGCAGAACCAGGTCAGACCGGCAGGGGCAAGCCATCTCCAACGGATTCGCACCCATCGATGAGTCAACAGAGCCAGCAGCACCAAATACAAGCCGACCACCCACCAGAGAGGGAGCTGTCCCACTTGGACATGCAGCGACCAGTGTTCGGCCCAGGTGACCAAGGTTTGACAAGCTGATAGAGCAAGGTGAAGCAACAGTCCCGGCAGCCAAGCCAACGCGTCGGGCAGAAGCAGCCCCAGCAGCCCCAGCAGCAAGGCCAAAGCCGCCAATAGAGCCAGCGGCGGCCCTAGCACCAGTGCCGCTGGAGCGATCAGCCCCGTATGAAAGGCAGCCAGCGGAGTAACAGCCAACCAAACGATAAAACAGATCGTGTAACTATTTAATATGCCGCGCCAGAGTTGCCGTCCAAGCCAGACGGGCCAGGAAGCAGTGCGATCGAGCAACTGTTCCAAGGGATCCTGGCGGGGCGGTAACAGCCACGGCACCGCCCAGCAGAGAATCACCACAGAGAGAAACGACAGCTGACAACCTTGTTCGAACAGATCGGCTGGTTGCCACAGTCCGACGGCGAGCCAACCCAGGCCCAACAGATTGGCCGGCAGAACCGGTCGTCGCACAACCAGCCCCATACAGAGCAACCCCGCAGCGACGGCGGAACGCAGAGCCGGTGGCCGCGCTCCCGTCAACAGGGCATAACCGAACAACACCAGAGCCACCCCGAGAGCCGCTCGCCGTTGCCGCACTCCGAGGAGTCGGGCCAACGTCCAGAGAAAGAAGCCGACGATGACGAGATGTTGCCCCGAAATGGCGATGACGTGGATGACCCCAGTGCGAATGTAGCGTTGCCAATCGTCGCTGGACATCGCCGCGCCTTCTCCCAAGAGCAAGGCCTGGGCCAGGGCCGCCGTCGATTCATCAGGCAACGCGCGATCGAGCTTCTCTTGGGCCGACTGACGAGCCACCCCTAGCCAAGCACCGGGCGACCAGATCCAGGCCCGTTTGAGAAGCCGCACACTGCCTTCGCCTTCCGGCACCGTCAGCACGGCATGCACCCCCCGTTGATGCCAGTAGTCGGCGAAGTTGAACTCACCGGGGTTGTGACGTGTCGCTGGACGAGCCAAGCGACCGCGTACCTCGATCTCGTCGCCGGGATGCAAGCCTAGCCGCAACGGCTCAGTCCCCGTGACCACTAGCCGTACCAAGCCGGACACGGGATGTTGGTCTAGACGATTGACCCGGAACAGGGTCGTGGCCGTGTTTTGACGAGCCAGGGTGCGGAGCGGCTCAGCGGGGCCAGCCGGTCGATAGTGCGGCTGCTCGATCAGCCGACCGCGTAGCCGAGCGGGTTGTGGCAACTCGCTCACGAAGTAACCGATGTCGTCCGTAGGATAGAACCGCTGTCGCACCGCGTGGTAGGCGGAGCCAAAACCGACACCAACGACCAGAAGATAGGCCAAGGCCAGTCGTTCGTTGCCGATGAGAGCCATCAGGGCGAACGCCCCCAGGGCGATGCCGCCGAGCAACAAACTAAAGCCCAAAGGAATCTCCGCCAGGCGATCCAAAACTACTCCAGCGGTGAATACTAGAGCGACGGTGAGCAGTGGCGCACGCCAGATCGATTCACGAAGCGTGGCCACCTCGTGGAGCGGGTCCGGCGTAGCCGCGAGCCAAGCCATGAGAGCGATCTCAGCGAGAAGGTGTCAGTCGATTGATTGTCGCGCGCCAACCTGCCGGGTGCAACAGGTGGACTTGCACGAAATCGCGAAAAGCGGTCGAATGTCGGGAAGCTAAGAATCCGGACCGCGCCAGGGAGGGCGACCGATGCCGCAGCCAACAGGCTTCACTATCCCGCTATCGTTGCCACGCCGACAGATGAATGACTTTTTGCACTTCGCTGCCAAGATTCCCACGGTGCCCGTTGAACGACCGATGAATCTCCGGCAGTTGGTCCAGGCGCGAGAGAGGGCTTACCCGCGCCCTGGTTGGTGTGCCCTGTTCACCAAAGCCTGGGGGGTGATCTGTGCCCGGCATGCCTGGCTACGTCGCGCCTATCTAGGTTGGCCCTGGCCCCGGTTGTATCAGCACCCCTGCAACGTCGCCTCCATTGCCGTCGAGCGGTCCTATGGCGCGGAAGATGCTGTCTTCTTCTTGCACATCAATCGGCCCGAAGAGAAAGCCTTGACCGAGATCGATGCTCGGCTCAAGTGGTTTAAGGATCGTCCGCTCGGCTCGGCGGCAGTGATGCGTCGGCAACTGCGACTGGCCCAATTGCCGCGACCACTGCGACGCGCCATCTGGTGGGCCGGACTCAATCTGAACGGTCGGCAACGGGCACGGTTCTTCGGCACCACGGGCGTGACGGCCTATGCCGGCGGCGGCGCGGCTTCGGGCCATCCCCTGGGCTTGTTGACCACGACCCTGAGTTACGGCACCATCGACGCCAATGGCAACGTCGTGGTTCGCGTGACTTACGATCATCGGACCATCGACGGCGGCCCCGTAGCTCGCGTGCTGGGGGAGTTGGAACGTGTGCTGCAACACGAGATCCTCACGGAGCTACGCTATCTCGAATCGGTCCAAGCCGCCTAAGCAAGCCCGGTCAACCGCGCGGAGCAAAGCCGAACTGTCGGAACCCCAACAGCTTCTGGGTCAACTCGCCGCCGAAGCAGACGAGTTCCTCCATCGCGTTGTCCACGTCGGCATCGGTGAGCGGCAATGGCTCGGCCGATTCGCCGCGCTCGGCAGCCATCAAGGCGCTTTTGCGGAGCAGTTCCTCGATGAACGCTGGACTGACTCCCTCAGTACGAGCAATCCAGCGGTCCAGATCCAACGCCGATAAATCCAGCCCCTTGCCATACAGCTCGAAGAGCCTTCGGCGACAATCTTCATCGGGTAAGGGGAATTCTATGGCTTGATCGATTCGTCCTGGTCGGCCAGATAGAGCCGGCTCAATCGCCTCGGGGCGATTCGTGGTCAGCAGAAAGACAATGTCGGCTTTAGGACCGAGGCCGTCCATTTCGTCCATGAGATCTTGTAGCACGACGGGACACTTGTTGGTGGTGCGATCTTCGCCGACGAGATCGACGTCTTCCAGCAACACCAGCGAGGGAGCCAGCATGCGAGCGATCTGGCACGATTCGCGGATCATGCCGGCCTGACGTCCGTGCAGCAGAATCACCGTGTGATCGGGACACGATGACGCCAGATAGCGCAACATCAGCGTCTTGCCCGTCCCCGGTGGACCGTGCAGCAACAACCCCTGTCGGGTCGATCGTCCGGAGCGGCGCAGTACCTCGCGATGGCGAAACAACCCCAGCACATTGCGTTCGATGACGTGGAGAATCGCCTCGGGCAGAACCAGCGATTCGCGCGGCGTCGGCGGGAGATGATGGAAGCGCACCTGCACCTGACGACTGTGCTCGTCTTCTTCCAGATAGATCGTTCGGCCCTTGTACACCGACGAGCGATTGGTCTCGTCCAGCAGTTGCTTCATCGCCTTTTGAGCGGTTGGGCGATCGTGGGCCAACAGTTCCAGCACCGGCGGCTCGAAACGCATGTCAGGGTTGCTGAGCAGCACGACGATCGGCTTGCCCTGAAAGCGCAGCAGATATACGCCACGAAGCACACAATCCAGCGTCTCCTCGGGACTGCTGGCGACCTGCTGGCGCTGCACCGGAGCCTGACCGATGTCGTCGTGAAGCAGTTGGGCAATGCTGATGTTGCCAAAGATCGCTTCACGACTGTAGCCGATGAGCTGGCCCGCGGGGTCGGCGGCGAGCCAGCGATCCAGCACCATTTGCAGGTTGACGCGCTCGATCGGACGGATAGTGTGTGCGACGGTCTCGGCGGAGTCGCAGGCACTGCCCATGTGTCGAGTCAGAAATTGTCGCACCAATTTTTGCTTTCGCCGCCAAAACCATCCGCCCTGTGCCATGTGGAAGGAACTCCGGCAACCCTGCACGACCACCTCGCAGCGGGCAACGCCTAACGCTGCATGGTTTGCTGTGTGCGTTTATTCTAGCAACCGCAGCAGGACTATTTTTTCCGATCCTTGACTTTGATTGCCGGCAGCGGTCCCTGATAGTCGAGAATCATCACACTGGCCTGTTTGGGCGGAGCAGCCGAGGTATCGATTTTCAGCGTCTCCCGTGCTTTCATTTTGACCACAGGAGTACCGCTGTCCTTGGCCTCGTCGGTGAAATAATTGAGAGGTAAAAGATCGCTAAAGACGATGGTGCCGTAGTGCATCGGCAAGATGTAGCGGCGCGGCTTGATCTGTTCGACCACCTTCCAGGCGGTGATGCCGTTGAGGGCATAAACTCCGCCCACGGGGATCATCAGCACGTCCACGTCGCCGAGTTTCTTTAGCTGAGCCTTGGTGAGCGTGTGCCCCAGGTCGCCGAGGTGGACGATGCGGATGCCATCGACATCGACGATCCATACGCCGTTCTTGCCGTGTCGCAGCCCACTCATCTCGTCGTGATAGGTGCCCATGGTTTGGATGCGCACGTCCTTGAACTTTTCATCGACGGGGTTCCAGTCGATGATCGCATCGTTGGGACCTGTCTTCCGCAGAGCATTGAACTGTTTGGCCTCTTTAATGTTCTCGATTTTGTCCGTGCGTGAGTGGTCGGTGTGGAAATGGCTCATCAGCACCAAGTCGGCCTTGAGCGGTTCTAAGCGATACTCTTCGAGATCATGCGGATCGAAGACGATGCGTGTGCCCTTAGGAGTTTCCACGAGAAACATCGACTGGCCCAGCCAGTTGATTTTGATCTCTCCCGCTGAAGCAGCGCCCACAAGGAGGATCATCACACACATTCCGAGTACACGTCGCATCGTGGCGGCTCCGCATGGATCGAGGGCATTCTTAGAAATAGATGATAAACAGCGAGGAAGCTAACCGGCAAGCCGATGTCGCAACTGGGGCTTGCACTTCGCGCCGGGTGAGCTAAGATCATTTCTGTCTGCGGAACAGACAAGTCCCGTCTAAGGGGCAACCTCTCACTCCCGTCCAACAAGTTCGGCCTCGCCCGGTCGTCTCACCGCGCGCGACTGCGCGCCGGCGTCGCGGTGGACTCGCACTAACCCTTTTTTCACTCCGGCGCGAAATTGAAGAGGCACATCATGATCGACGGACTGAACCGTTCGCGTCGCCGCGCAGCGTTGCGCACGCGGCGCCCCTTGCTCGAACTGCTGGAGGATCGACTTGCTCCCGCGGTCTCGATCGTCTACACCGTCACCGAGAACTGGGGATCCGGCTTCCAGGGGCAAATCAAACTCATCAACCCCGACCCGGTCCCCATCTCTAGCTGGAAGCTCGAATTCAACTTCGCCGTCAACCTCACCTCCGTCTGGGATGCCGTCGTGCAAAGCCGAACTGGCGATCGCTACGTTCTCCAGAACGCCAGCTGGAACGCGATGATCCCGGCCAACGGCGGGTCGGTGTCGTTTGGATTCGTCGGCAATCCTGGCAACCTGACTTTTGGCCCCACGAACTACGTCCTGAACGGCGTGCCGCTTGGCGGAGGAGGCGGCGGTACACCGAGTCTACCTTCACTCTCCGTCGGCGACATCACCACGCCCGAGCAGGGCAACGCCACGTTCACAGTGAAACTCTCGCAGGCCTCCGCGAGTCCCGTCACAGTGAACTACGCCACCAGCAATGGCACGGCCACGGCCGGCAGCGACTACACTGCGACCAACGGCACCCTGACGTTTAACCCCGGGCAGACCGAACGCACCATCGCTGTGCCAATTCTGCCCGACGATCTGTACGAACCCGACGAGACTTTCCTACTCACGCTTTCCTCGCCCAGCGGCGCAACGCTAGCCCGTGCCCAGGCCACGGCGACGATTCTCGATGATGATGCGCCGCCGGCCAGTGGCGACTTCCAGTTCCGCGTTCTCAACGACTGGGGCAGCGGCTTCACGGGAGAAATCGTCGCCAAGAACAGTTCCAACACGACACGCACCGACTGGCGTATCGAGTTCGACTTCGCTGGCCAGATCTCCGACATCTGGAACGCCCGCATCGCCTCGCGGGTCGGCAATCGCTTCGTCATCCGCCCCGAAAGCTGGAACACCAGCATCGCTCCCGGCGCGTCGATCACCTTCGGCTTTGTCGCCAGTCCGGGCAATGTGACCACAGGTCCGACCAACATCCGCTGGGTCGGCTCCAGCTCCGGTGGTGGTGGTGGTGGAGGCGGTGGCGGCAGCCAGAATCGCGCCCCGACGGCGGTCAACGATGGCGCGACCACCCTGGTCAACACGCCAATCGCCGTGGCCGTGCTGGTCAACGACTCCGATCCTGATGGCGACCCGCTGTCGATCCAGTCCGTCACGCAGCCTTCCAGTGGCACTGTGGTCATTCAGACCGATGGCACGCTGCGTTTCACCCCGGCGAATCAATTCGTCGGCGTGGTCACGTTCGGCTACACCATCAGCGATGGCCGAGGCGGCACGGCCAGCGCCACGGTGACGATCAACGTGCTGGAGCGAACCAGCTGGCCAGCTCAGTTCTACGCGCCCTACGTCGATGCCACGCTGTGGCCGACCTATAACTTTGCCGAAGTGGCCCAGACCACGAGTGTGCGCTACTTCACTCTGGCGTTCATCACCGCCGATCCGACCGGCCGACCGGCCTGGGGCGGCTACAGTCAGTACGCCGTCGGCGGCAACGATACCTTCCTCACCCAGCTGGATCAGCAAATTCAGACGGTTCGCAATCTGGGCGGCGACGTCATGGTGTCGTTCGGCGGCGCAGCCAATCAGGAGTTGGCCGAGGTCATCACCAATGTCACCGCGCTGAAGAACGCCTATCAGCTGGTCATCGACACCTATCAGCTGACGCACATCGATTTCGACATCGAAGGCGCGGCTGTGGCCCATCGGTCGTCGGTCGATCGCCGGTCGCAGGCGATTGCTGCGCTGCAAGCCGACATGCGGGCGACTGGTCGCGAGCTGGTCGTTTCGTTCACGTTGCCGGTGTTGCCTTCGGGACTGACTCCGGATGGCGTCTACGTGCTGCAATCGGCTCTGAATCACGGCGTCGAGATCGGGGGAGTCAACATCATGACAATGGATTACGGTAGCTACGCCGCTCCGAACCCTCAAGGCCGCATGGGAGACTACGCCATCGAAGCGGGACAGAGTTTGCATGCTCAGATGCGTTCGGTCTACGGTTCGACGAAGACCGACGCGCAACTGTGGGCGATGATTGGCCTGACGCCGATGATCGGCATGAATGACGTGACGACCGAGGTATTCGATCAACAGGAAGCGCGAGAAGTGGTCGAGTTTGCCCAGCAGGTCGGCATCAACCGCATCTCGATGTGGTCGCTGAACCGCGACCGCCAGCATCCCAACGGCGAGCTGACCTACGTCGATCTGTTCTCCAGTAGCATCCTACAAACGCCACTGGAGTTCTCGTTGATCTTCAACCAGGTCACGCGATTCTGAACGTGATCGCGGTCATGGCTTCTGAATCATGGGACACGAGGCTTCGGCACACGGATCTTCGGACACGGAGACTCACGGATCGGAAAAATCTCTTTCTCGGATTTGTGGTCATTCGTGTTCGGGGATCGGTGTAGCACAGCTCGGTGTTCTAACTCGGAAATTACACTCGTCGGAGGCGAAGTTCGACCGGGATGGCCGGGGCCAGAGTCATGCGCGGTCGGAACGACAACTCGGACGTGATCGACTCGACATGCCAGTCGCGTAGCAGGGCGGCCAGGACCAGCGTTCCTTCCATCATCGCGAAGGTGTTGCCGATGCAGATACGCGGACCGCCGCCGAAGGGGAAGTAGGCGCACTTCGGCAGTCGCTTCTGAAGGTTGTTGTCCCAGCGGGCAGGATGGAACCGCAAGGGGTCGTCCCACCAGCGCGGGTCGCGATGGACCACCCATTGCACGGAGAGAATCGTCGTACCAGCCGGCAAGCGGTAGCCGCCAATGTCGCAAGCCTCCAGGGCCTGCCGACCGATGGCGTAGGCCGGCGGATACAGGCGCATGCCTTCCAGCACTGTCCATTCCGTGAACTTCAGCCGGGAATAGTGCCCGACCTGCAACGGTTCGGAACCGACAACCGAGCGCACTTCCGCCCTTAGCCGATCTTGAATATCCGGATGCCGCCCCAGCAGCCACAAGGTGTACGTCAATGCCAGTGCCGTCGTCTCATGTCCAGCCAGAAACAGCGTCATCGCCTCGTCGCGGAGTTGCTTGTCGGTCATGCCGGTGTTGTCGTCGTCCTTGGCGTGCAGCAAAATCGACAGCAGGTCGTCCTGTTGCCCATCGGAGCGGCGCGAGTGAATGATGCTGTAGAGCAGCTCGTCCAGCCGTTGCACCGCGCGTTTGGCCCGCAGATTCTTCGGCGTGGGAAACGACTCGGGCAGACGCAACACACTGAACAGTCGGCTAGAGAAGCTGTCCATGACGTCGATCAGCGCCTGAGCGACGACTGGCCCCTGCCCCTCGACGTCGGCCCCGAACAACGTCTTGGCGGCGATCTCCATGGTCAGCGTGCGCATGTCGTCGTGGATATTCCGCGTCTCGCCGTCCTGCCAGATGTTCGCCCAGCGTTGGCTGTAGCCGATCATCGTCTCGGCGTAGCGGTTCAGATGGTCACGATTGAAGGCTGGTTGAATCAAGCGCCGTTGCCGCAGCCAGAAGTCGCCTTCGCTGGAGAGCAGGCCGTTGCCCAGCAAACGACGATTCATCCGCAGGGCGTAGTGTTTGATGAAGTTGCGGCTAGTGAGGATCTCCTCGATCATGTCGGGGTGATTGACGAGGTAGACCGGCTTAAGTCCGAAGCGGAGCAGGGCCACATCACCATGTTCACGACTTACCCGAGTGTAAAAGTCGAGGACATTGTGGCGAAGTTCGCGGAGATGCCCAAGCAGGAAATGCCCCGGTGGACTCGGCGGTAGAGTCTTCGTCGCCATCGCATTATCCTCCAGCAAGAACTCGAATCACTACACAGGTAACGTCGTCACCATGTCCTTCCGGTTCCCAGTCCGTCGGTTCCCGGTGTCGCGAGACGGCGGCAGCGACTAGTTGTTCAACCAGAGCCGACGCCGGGCTATCTGGTTGAATCAGTTGGGGTAACTCGAATGGTTCCAGATAGCCCCCCTCCTCGATCAGACCGTCACTGCACAGGATCAAAACATCTCCCGGCTGCAACTTCCACCGCCGCACTCGTGGGGTACAGCGATCGAGACACGGCACGAGTTGGCCTGATTCGGTCGTTTCGCCGACTCCCAGACAGTGATACAGCGCGAAAGCATCGGCACCCAACTCGCGCAGTTGTTCGGGCGGATAGCCTGCGGCCAAGTAGACACAACGCACGTCGCCATCGACGGTCAGCTGTTCCGCCTGCCCATTGGAGATCAGGTAGGCGCGACTATCGCCGGCACTGGCCAGCAACAGTTCGTTGCCACGAATGACCGCAGCCACGATGGTGGTACTCATCCAATCGCACGGATCGATCGGCTCGTCCTTGGGAGCGACTTGCAAAGCCGCTTGCAGGATGGCGGCTGTTGCCTCGACACACGCCTGGGCCACTTCTTCCTCAGTGGAGTTCGGCGTCAGGTGACGTGAGAGAACCTCGACGGCCAAGGAACTGGCTAGCTCGCCACTGCCGATTCGAGTCAAGGTGACGCCATCGGCTACCAGAGCGACCAAGCCCTGCTTCCCTGGTAAGATGGCGTAAGCATCCTGGTTCGGCAAGCCCATCGCGACATGAGTCCGACCAATCGCAGTGCCACCGGCCAGATCGAAGCGGAGCGGTTGTGTGCCCCCCAACCGAGCATGGGCCTGATCGACTGCTTCGGCGAGAGCTTCGACGAACAACCGAACCGAAGCAAAGCGATCCGACGGTTCGCGAGCTAGCCCACGCTGCAGAACAGGGGCAATTCCAGGTGGTAAGGTCGGTTGATAGATCCGCAATGGGGGAATCTCGAACTGGAACGCCTCCAGCCCTTGGCCGGGAAAGCCGTCCGGCAACAGGCCGGCCAAGCGATAGTAAGCGTACAGCGCCACATGGAAGACATCCGTCGCTGGGCCAAGACGTTCGGCCCGGAAGGAGAACAACTCCGGCGGAGAGTACGCGGTGGACAACCGTACGCTGGTGGGGCACTGTCGCTGGGCAAACAAAGCTAGGTCCAGCGAAGTGATCTGAACTTGCTGGCCGGCGACGTGCAACGTGGCAGGATCGAAATTCAGCCAGATCCAGCCCGCTTGATGCAAGGGCGAGAGAACTCGCTCCAACAGGCGACACAGAGCCAGCGTGTCGTTGAGTCGAGCCAGCAGGTCGTCGGGGGGCGGTTGCAACAGTGGACAGGTCGCGCCGATCAGTCCCGAGGCCAGCACCAGCCAACCTTCCTCCAGCGGCACCACTTCCAGCGGAGCCAGACCGGGCAGTTGCTGTCGGACCCGCTGCTGAATACGGTCGGCCAAATCTTCCCACCAACTACGACTCAGGGCATAGACGCGGAGGGGCACGCCGTCCAACAGAGTAGAGTGAGCCTGCCAAGCGTCCGCGGGAAACTCTCCGGCAAATCCGCTTAGATCGACAACACGTCCGGACGGAAGGAGGGTGTTCGTCGGTAGCTTGGCCGAAACCTCGAAGGGGATTAGAGCGCGACAGCGATCGCAGATAAACCGCCCCTCGGACTTGTGCCCGCATCTGGGACAGACGACCATCCCGCCTTCCTTCATACCTAAGATTCTGGCGTAGAACCTATTACAGCCGATCAGGCCGTCTCGGTGCAACGGAAAAGCAGAAAGAGCCGCCGAAAGTTTAACGCCGCTGGGCCGCTATCTGCCGCGCGAAGGCGACGAGATGCGACATCCGATCGCCGTGATGCGTGAAGGTCATCCGTTGGCGAATGGAGTCGGTCAGCGCTCGTCCGCCGACGGTGACAGCGATGCCCTGAAGGGCGGCTTCATGGTACATCGCCTCATAACCGGCGAGGAACCCCTCGACGTCAGCGAGATAGCTGCACGACAACCAGATGAGGTTGGGTTTGGAATCGAGCATGGCCCGGCGAAAGGAGGCAAAAGGAGTGTTCGGTCCAATATTGAGGACGCGCCACCCCATGTCGCGGAAGGTCATCTCGATGAGTAGGTTGGCCAAGATGTAGTGATCGAACTCCGGACCACCGCCGATCGCCAAAAGGCGACCCGGTGGAACTTCACCCCCCGATTCCAGTTTAGCCTTGAGGCCAAGCAAGGCCGACAAGCAAACCTGGGTCGCACGATGCTCTTCGTAGACATCGAGTTGGCCGCCAGCCCAGCCGTGACCAACCCGAGCCATTACCGGAGCAATCACGTCATCGGCGATGCGGGCCACCTCCATGCCGGCTTGGTGCGCCGACAAAATCAGCATGCGAGCCTCATCGGCATCGTCGACGAGCAAAGTGTCATAAAAGCGATCCGGCAAGGTGGCAAAATCGAACGGTTGGATCGTGGCGTCCTTGCCCAGCAAGAGGTTCAGATCGACGCGCGGCCAGTTACGCTGATTGGCATAGGTGAGGACGTCGCTGACGAGAATCTTGCGATGCCCTCCCTCAGTCCGCTGGGCCGGCAGCTTTTCCTCATCCACCCAACGCTTCACCGTAGTTTCGCTGACTCCCAGCGCGCGTGCTACCAGTTGCGGACTGACATAGCGGCGTTCTGGAATTAGTTGAGGAGTGGTCACGGCTGTGGTCGTTCTCTTCCCTGGAAAGAATCCAAAACAGTCAAACCGACAAAATAGTATAAGCGATCGCACCGTCTCGATCCAGTCCCATGCTTCGACGAACTTCAACACACCCCAAAGGTTTACAGCGATTTCCACCTGTGACGATTCTGTAATCTTGATTTTTATCCCTTGACACTTTCCAAAAGGTTCTTAGACTGAGGTGAACGATTTGAATGTTTTAGCTGTTTCAGCTGATTTGAAACGACCACATGCAGGGGGAGTCGGACTCATGACGCAAGCAGCGCTGAACGAGACGCGGAAGCAGAAGCCCTCCTCGAACGAGGGACCATACCATGTCAGCCACCCGACGTTTGAATGCAGCGATGCTGAACGCGTCTATGGCCCGACTTCGGTGACACACGACGAATCAGGGCAGTCGCACATGCCCGACGAGATCACCCGCGATTTTGCCAAGCGAATGCACTATGCCGCCTGGCGAGCGGCTCGCGCCAAGAGTGAAACTGCCAAGGCCCAGTGGCAGCGAACCTATTTGCACTTCCGTGATCGCATCGTCATGGGCAATCGCAAGCTAATTTACCGAGCTGTGCGTCGCTGGAGTCCGCCGCAGTCGATGGCCGACGACATGACCGGCGATTGCCAAATCGTGCTGATTCAGGCAGTGGCGGCCTATAATCCCTGGTTGGGTATTCGCTTCAGCACCTATGCCTTTACCTGTCTGATGCGAGCGTTGTCGCGAATTTCTCAGCGTCAGGCGAACGATCGGCTGGCCAAGTCCATGACTCTGGATGCGCTTCCCGACGGAGAACCACGAGACGACAGCTCTGAGGATCTTCCAACCAGCCGCATGGCTCAGATCGACCAGTACCTCAGCGAGCATCATGAACTGCTGTCGTCGCGAGAAAAAAAGGTGCTGGCTCGACGATTCAGCCTGGACGAGCAAGCACGCTCTGGCACGCTGGAACAGGTGGGTCGTGAACTGGGTCTGTCGAAGGAGCGCGTCCGCCAGGTGCAGGCCAGTGCGTTAGGTAAACTGCGTGCGGTACTGCTGGATGGCGCGTTGCCCAGCTGAGCGATTTCCGTGAATTCGAACGGTACGTTGGACGCGATCAAGCCGGACTAATAGACCAGTGCCATCCTGATCTCTCCCGAGATTTTCGCCCGGCACTGGGCTTATCTCGCCGCTTGACGAGGAGACATACCGCAATGAGTTCGCGAACGACTGATGGAGCAGTGGCTCCAAACGCCTTCCGTCTACTTCTGGCTGGCTTCATGGCCATCCTGGCAGCTGGCATTGGTTTCGCCATCCGGGGCGGAATTCTTGGTGCGTGGTCGAAACAGTACGGATTCACTGGGGCCGAACTCGGGACCATCGGTGGATCCGGCCTCACGGGCTTTTGCTTCGGCATCATCATCGGCGGTGTCATCGCTGACAAAATCGGTTACGGCAAGTTGGTCATCGCTGCTTTCCTGTTTCACGTGCTCTCGGCTGTGGTCACCTTCCTGGCCCCGGACGCTCGGCTCGGCGACACCGACGTCGCACTGAAAGCCTCTGCCTTTTCGTTCCTCTACTGGGGAACCTTCATCTTTGCCCTGGCGAACGGCACGCTGGAGGCCGTTGCTAATCCACTCGTTGCGACTCTCTATCCGAATAATCGAACGCACTACCTGAACATTCTTCACGCCAGCTGGCCTGCGGGGCTGGTGCTGGGCGGGGTCTGCGGCTGGGTTCTGGGCGAACAATACAACGTCTACTGGAAAGATCAACTTGCCTTGTTTCTCATCCCAACTTTGCTCTACGGCCTGATGTTTCTGGGCCAGAGCATGCCCCGATCTGAGGCGTCCAAGCAGGGGCTTAGCTTCGGCGAGATGTACCGCGACGTCGGCATCCTTGGCAGCCTGATTGTTTGCTTCCTGCTCGCGCTTTTCGCTGCCGACATTGTCAAGCCGCTCCTCACTACTCCGCCTGCGGAGACTGCGACTGCCGAGGAGATTCAGAAGGCCGCCGACAAGGCTACGGAACTGAGCAGGTACATCGGCTATGGCATCGGTGGAGCGTTGCTCGTCCTCGTCACCATCCTTACCCGGTTCTCGATTGGTTCATTCCTGCTCTTCGTGCTGTTTCTCGCTCATGCTCTCGTTGGGGCGGTCGAACTCGGCACCGATGGCTGGATGCAGAACATTACCGGAAACCTGCTCACCACGTCCGAGGGGCGCATCCTCTTCGTCTTTGCCTCGACGATCATGTTTATCCTGCGGTTCTGTTCCGACTTCATCGAACGAAAGCTTGGCCTGTCACCGATCAGCATCTTGCTGGCCTGCTCCGTGTTCGCCTGTGTCGGCTTGTTATTGTCCTCGCAAATGGAGACGTTCGGGTTCGCTCTGTTGGCCATCGGCATTTACGGCGTCGGTAAGACATTCTTCTGGCCAACGATGCTCGCGGTTGCCAGCGATCGCTTTCCGCGCACCGGAGCGGTCGCCATCAGCATCATGGGTGGCATCGGCATGCTCTCCGCAGGGCTGATTGGCTCGCCGGGGCTAGGCTACGCCAAGGACCGGTTCTCCGGCGAGGCTCTGCGGGACAAGAACCCGGCCCTGTTCACCGCCGAGGAGTACAAGGCGGGCAAGGCCAGCGAGTTTCTCTTCCTGGGCGAAGCCTACGGGATCAATCCGGCGAAACTCGACGCGATTCAGGAGAAGAACAAAAAGGCGCTGGAAGAACCGGGTAAGAAAGGGCCGATCAATCTGATCCCGGTGTCGTTCCTGTTCAACGTGACGGGATTCGAGCCGGAGAAGAAAGAACCTGCCGATGAGGCCGCTCCCGCTCCACAATTGACGCAGGAAGAAAGAGACGTGCTCAACGCCAGCATCACCGGAGATCGACGAACCCTGATCGCGGATGCGGCGATTCCGGCCACGATGGCGGTCATTTATCTGGGATTGCTGCTCTACTTCATGGCGATCGGCGGCTATAAACCGAAGACTCTCGACGGTCACGGCGGCCACTGACGCAGATGCTTCAGCCAGCCGTGCCCAGAATAGCACGGCTGGCTGAGTGTTCGATCAACTCAAGATCTCGCGCACGACGTGTCCATGTACATCGGTCAGACGGAAGTCGCGGCCGCTGTATCGGTAGGTCAGCTTTTCATGGTCCAGCCCCAGTTGGTGCAGGATGGTCGCGTGCAGATCGTGCATGTGGACCTTGTTCTCGACGGCAGCAAAGCCGAACTCGTCGGTCTTACCGTGCGCGACGCCAGGCCGAACGCCGCCACCGGCCAGCCAGACGGTGAAGCCGCCCGGGTTGTGGTCGCGGCCTGTGCCGTTCTTCTCGGCATATGGGGTCCGACCGAACTCGCTGCCCCACCAGACCAGCGTGTCGTCGAGCAAACCTCGTGCTTTCAGATCGGTCAGCAAGCCCGAGATCGGCTGATCGACCGCTTGAGCATGGACAGCATGCTTGGCCAGGGTCGAGTGTTGATCCCATGCCGGGTTGGCGGTGTTGTCGCCATATGTCACCTGAACGAAACGGACCCCCGCCTCGCACAGTCGACGGGCCATCAGGCACTGCGTTCCGAACCGGTCGGTCTCCTTCGCTCCTATGCCGTAGAGCCGGCGAGTCGCTTCGGTTTCGCGCGACAGGTCCAGCACGTCGGGCGCGTTTTGCTGCATCTTCCAGCCAAGCTCATAGGAACGAATCACCGCGTCTAATTCGGTGTCACCGGGCTTGCCCCGAAGCTGTTCCTCGTTGATTGCCTGCAACAGATCGAGCTGTCGCCGCTGCGCGTGGGGCGACAGTCGTGGATGAGTCAGATTGCGGAAGACGGCATCGCTGACCGGACCGCCGGCCTTGCCCAGAGCGGTGCCCTGATACTTCGCCGGAAGAAAAGCGTTCCCGAAGTTTCGCGGGCCGCCGTTCCCTGACGACGGTGCGATGGAAACAAAGCCCGGTAGGTTCTCGTTGGCCGAGCCGAGACCATAGAGAATCCACGAGCCGATGGACGGTCTTACAAAGTTTGTCGATCCGCAATGAAGGAAAAGAGTCGCCGGACCGTGGGCCACGCCTTCCGTGTGTAGCGAGTGAATGAAGCATAGGTCGTCGACGTGCTCGTTCAGCTTGGGGAACAGATCCGACGCCCAGCGACCGCACTGGCCATGCTGGCGGAACTTCCACAACGGCTTCATCACGCGATGCGACGAGCCACGCATCCCGGTGTTGGCCAGCACCCGGGCATCGTCGAAGGCCAGCCGTTTGCCGTCGTCGCGTTCCAGTCGAGGTTTGTAGTCGAAGGAATCGACCTGGCTGACGCCGCCCTGCATGAACAGAAAGATGACCCGCTTGGCTCGCGCGGCAAGATGCGGCCCCGGCGAACTGGCCCGCGCTGTCAGTCCGGACAGGGCGAGATAACCAAACCCACAGGCGGCGGCTTGCAACGCCGCCCGACGGGACAGCAGTCCAAGAGATTCCATACCTGGCTTCCCCTCAGTGAAGGTACCGAAAATCCAGCGAAGCGAACACCACCTGCACGACCTGGGCCCACCCAGCAGTTCGCTCCTTGGCCTGATCGAGATAGGCTTGCACCATCGACCGTTCTCCCGGCGTAGGCAGACGACCTAGGGCCTGTCGATAGAGCCAATCCAGCCGAGCGCCATCGTCGAGATCGTCCCGCGCTAGCAGCCGCCGTGCCGCTTGCTCGGCCTGTTGCAGCACCAACGGATGATTCATCAGGAACAACGCCTGCGGAGCGACAGTGCTGTGATTGCGTCGACCCGTCGAGACGCTGGGATCGGCGAAGTCGAACACCTCGAACAGTTCGGGTAAAGCGTTGCGAAACACCGGGGCATAGACACTACGTCGCATGTCGTGGTGTTGGTAGTGATAGTCCGAGGCCAACGTGGCGGGATAGGTCGGTCCGCCACGATCCAGCCGCAGTTGCCCACTGACAGTCAGAATGGTGTCGCGGATCGACTCGGCATCGAGGCGGCGACGATTGGTGTGCGACCACAAGCGATTCTCCGGATCGCGCGGCTGGCGGCCGCTGGCCCGACGATAGGTATGCGAAAGGACGATACGACGAACCAAGGCTTTGATCGACCAGCCGTCTTCGATGAACTTCGCCGCCAGGGTGTCGAGCAGTTCTGGATGGTCGGGTTTTTCGCCGGTTGTGCCGAAGTTGTCCACCGTGCGAACCAAGCCTTCGCCAAGCAGCCAGTACCAGACACGGTTAGCGAACACGCGCGCGGTCAAAGGATTGGCGGGCGAGGCTAGCCAGTCGGCCAACTCGCGGCGACCGCTCTGCTGAGCCGGCATTCGCGGTGCCTCCCCACGCAGAGCAACCTGCAACACGCCGCGCGGCACCAACTCGCCCTGCTTGTGGACATTGCCACGAATGTGAATCCGCGCGTCCTCGATCTGCTTCTCCTCCTGGACGGACATGACCATCTCGCGACGCGGCCCCGACGCCTGTAGTCGCTTCAGCTTGGCCTCTAGTTCAGCTAGTTCATCGATCTTTTTTGTTGGCAAAGTGGTTCCGGAGGGCAGGAAGACCACAGCATCCGCGATGACGTGTCCTGTCGTTCCCTCGTTGGCAATCAGGACGAACCCTTGCCCGGACTTCTCGAAGGTGAACTCGCCCAACGAGACGAACAGTCCCTGCTTCGACGGCGGCTTGCGCATGTCCAGATGGATGGTTTTCTCGCCATCGGCGGAAAAGATGGTGACCGGCACACGAGCCGCTCGGTTAGTACCTGGCGAGTAGGACAGCAGCACCTCGTACTTCCCGGTCGTCTCGATCTTCGGTTGGAAGGTAATGGTCTTCTCGCCCTTGTCGGTGTTGCCGTCGTGAACGTAGCCCGCGCCGACGAACGGAGCGGTGTGTTTGGAGTCGATCCAGGTGCCCACCTTGCGAGCCTGAGTGTCATCCACGACGATGCCGGGCAGTTCGGTGATGGCCCGCGCTTGTGGCGTGGACTTTTGTCTACTTTTGAGAGCGGTAATTTGTCGCTGCAGCGTGGCGATCGCTGCCTCATGCTCGCGCAAGCGTTGCTCGACGGCAGGTTCGGCAGGCAGGGGCAACTCCAACCACATCGACACGTTGGCATGCGTCAAGGTCCGCGTGTTTCGCAGGATGCCGGCCAGGGCGTAGTAGTCCCGCGTGGGAATCGGATCGAACTTGTGGTCGTGGCAGCGGGCACAGCCAATCGTCTGGGCCAGAATCGCTCGGCCAATGGTGTCGAGCTGCTCATCGACCACGTCCATACGGAGTTGACTCTTGTCCTGCTCCTCTAGGTTGGTGTTGCCCAAGGTCAGAAAGGTGGTGGCGATCAGCTGTCGCCGCCGAGCTTCCGCGGAGTCGGCAGGGAGCAAATCACCGGCTATCTGTTCACGCACAAAGCGGTCGTAGGGCACGTCGGCATTGAAGCAGTCGATGACATAATCACGATAACGCCAGGCTTGTTTGAGAACGAAGCCCCGCAACGTCAGTGAGTCGGCGTAACGGGCCAGGTCGAGCCAGTGTCGGCCCCAGCGTTCCCCGAAGTGCGGCGAGGCCAGCAGCCGATCGACCAGACGTTCGTAAGCATCGGGACGGTCATCGCCAACGAAGGCGTCGATCTCTTCGGGAGAGGGCGGCAGACCAAGTAGATCGAACGAGAGGCGACGAATCAGCGTGGGGCGATCGGCCTGCGGAGTAGGCTGCAGCCCGTTGGCTCGCCATTTCCGACTCAGTTGGTCGTCAATCGATCCCGGCGCGGGACGGAGCGGTTGATAGGCCCAGAAGGCGCGTCCCTGCTCCAGCGACAGGCCTTGCTGACGCGACACCGAGCCGCTTCGCGGATCAACAGCGCCCTTAGCAATCCAGGTGGCGAAGTCAGCGAGAATCGCATCGGAGAGCTTCCCCTTGGGCGGCATCTTCACGTCACCGTCGTGCCGCAGCGACCGCAGTAACAAACTCTCGTCGGGCTTGCCCGGCACAACCGCTGGCCCTGAATCGCCGCCCATCAGCAAGCCTTCGCGCGTGTCCAGCCGTAGCCCGCCACGCAACTTTTTCTTGGCCTGTGCCTCGGCGGAGTGACAGCTATAACACTGTTCCACCAAGACAGGCCGGATCTTCTTCTCGAAGAAAGCAAGCCGTTCGTCGGCCCACACCCACGACGGATTCAGCACAACTACAACAACGATGCCCAGCCAACGCATCGCGATAACCCCGCCTCAATGGAGTAACTATTCGACGTGCTTTTTAGCATACCGCCCAACGACGCAAGGGTACAGCAACTTTGGCTGAAGACCTAGGCTAAGCGGAAGAAGCGACACATTTCCGAGGTAATTTTTCCGCTGTTGTCCATGCGTGGCACTTTGTGCTGGCCGCCGAGTTTACCTTTGGAACGCATCCACTCTTGAAAGCCACCTCGCGCGACGACCAGTACCTCGGGAGGGAGCATGGTCAGATCCCCCTGACGGTGGGCGGCGTAGTCCTCGTTCAGCCGACACAACCTCGCGTCGATCTCGGCAGCGAAGCGGGACAAGTCGGGGGCGCGGTGGGCAAACTCGACGAGAAAGCGATGTCGTCCCGGTTGGTTTGGCGTCTCTGGAAAGACTGGGCCAACGTGGAAATCGACCACGGGACAACCACACGACCGAGCAGCGTCGGCGACAGCTCGCTCGACCTCCTCGCTGATGAGATGTTCGCCGAATGCCGAGAGAAAATACTTGGTCCGACCGCTGAAGCGGAGCAGAGGCGGAGTGCGGCTCTCGAAAATCACTGTATCGCCCAGGACATAGCTCCAAAGTCCGGCACAGTTAGTCAACACGACGGCATAGTTGACGCCCAACTCCAGTTCAGCGACCGTATGCCGGGCTGGTCGCGGAGAATCAATATCCTCTACAGGCACAAATTCATAGAACACGTCGGCATCAACGATCAACCGCAACAATCCGCTGCGATGATCCTGAGCGGCGATGTAGGCTTCCGAAGCGGGATAGACCTCGGTGAAACACACTTCCGGATTGCCGATCTGTTGTTCGAACAGTTCGCGGTAGGGATCGAACTTGGTTCCGCCGTGGATGATGAGCCGCAGACTCGGCCAGATGTCGGCGATGCGCTCTTTGCCCGTCACTCGACGCAATCGCTCGAACAGTACCAGCATCCACGAGGGCACGCCCGAGAGCATGGTGATCGGCAGAGTGGCAGCAGTCTCCGCCAGCAGCGACATCTTCTTTTCCCAATCCTTGAGCAAGGCCAGCTCAAGGGGGGGAAAGGTGAACGGCCGCATCCAGGCACTGGCCTCGACGGCGGCAATGCCGGAGAGATCGCCGCCCAGGATTTTGCCATGCCGCGGGTGCGTGCCCAACTCGATCAAGTCGGTCGAGCCGCCCAGAAAGAAGAGTCGCCCCGTGAACAGCGACGTATGCGGATGTGCCGCCACGAACCAGGCCAACGAGGTCAACGCGGCCTTGGTGTTGGCTCGCAACAACTGACGGGACAACGGCAGATACTTGGTTGCTCCTGAGGTGGTGCCACTCGACAATCCGAAGTAAGGGATGAACTCCGGCCAGGTGACTCCCTGCAGATGGGGAAACGGACGTCGCCAGTAGGTTTCCCAGAAGGCCTCGTAGTCTCGAAGAGGTACACGCTCCTGAAAGTCGCTGAGGTCACGGATGCGATCGAACCGATGCTCGCGGCCAAAGACGGTGTCGCGAGCCGTGTCCACCAAGCGCAGCAAGATACGCTGCTGGACGCGGTCGGCGTCGAGTCGGTCCACCTCAGCGACGCGACGCCGCGAATACCACAACAGCCCGCGATCGGCGCAGCGGCGAACGAACACTTCCGGCCAGTGACTCATGACAGATTCAGCGATCCGTGGCGGGGCACCTGACAAGTATAAAATCCCGCCGGGGGAAAGTTCCGCAGCACGAACGAGAAGCGCACCTTGTCGAAGTAGCGGCGGTACATGCCGTAGTAGACATACGGCATGTGGGTCAGTTGGCGGAAGGTTCCCGTCTCGGTCATGCGCCGAAACACGACATCAAGGATCTTATGTGCCGGCTTTCGAGGGAACGAGGGCAGCGGCAAGCCACAGATGAAGTGATCGACCTTGTCGATGCCGCGCTCGTCGAGGACACGCTCGATCTCGACAGCGTCGGCCTGCACGATGTCGGCCCCAGGAAAGCGCTCGCGCAAGCGATCGCAGAAGTCGGGATCGCGTTCGAGGATCACCACCTTGCAGGTCGGCGGAGCCAGCTTGAGGATCACCTCGGTGATCGGTCCAGTGCCCGCGCCGAGTTCGACGACGCAGCGGCAGTTATTCCAATCGATATTGCGGACAACGGCGCGGGCCACGAACGTCGAACTGGGAACAAAAGAGGAAATAGCGACTCCGTGTCGTAGGAATTTCCCAAAAAATAACAACCAATCGGGAGTTCTTCCCCGAGTAGAAACTTTGCGGCTGTTCTTGGTCATAGGATCGTGTTGGGTTTGGCCAGTAACAATTGGGTCAGACGAAGGTTCGTGGACGGGCGAGGACTGGAGAGAAAGTGAACGACCAGGCGATTAATCATCCACGGTTTCTCCATCTGCGGAGCGTGCCCGCACTGGGGAATATTCATGAAGTGGCCGTTGGGTAATAACTTGGCCGACTCCGCGGCTACTACTGGATCGACAATGCGATCGTCGGCTCCGGAAATGAACAAAGTCGGTTGCTGAACCTGTGGCAGGCGGTCCCGGACCACGTGTTCCATCGTGCCGCGAATCGTTCGCAGCAGGCCGGTGCGCCAGCGGCGATTGCCGAACTGCTTTTGGTAGTAGCTGAGCAACCCTGGATCGATCTTTCGCACATCGAAGAAGACGCTATTGACTAGCGTTTTCAAGTCGCTGCGACGAACCCCGTCCAGCACCGGCAAGCGTTCCTCATCGCCCATACCGCTGGGGCAAAGCAACACCAATCGGGCGACGTTCTCTGGATAGCGCACGGTGTACTCAACAGCCACTTTTCCCCCCATGCTGGCGGCGACCAGATGGTACGGTGGTCGCTGGACGAAGTGGGTGAGATACAAATGCAACTGCTCGACAAGGTAATCGACCGTGATCGGCAACCCTTTGTCGATGCGGTCGTACAGTCCTGGACCGTCGTAGACCAGGATGTTGGGCATGTAGACATCAAAGTACTTGCGCCAAAAGGGCACGTTGCGGAACCAACTCTCGGATTGCTCCGAGAGCCCGTTGATCAGCACCATGACCTGCCGGCGGGCGTACGGATGCAACTTGAACGACTCTAACCACTTACGCCATTGTCCCACCACAGCGGTAGCTCCTTCGAGGCTCGGGGAAAGGGCGGGACGACACGCCTGCGGGAGAGCGGCACGGCAAAGGCTCCGCCTTCGCCTCTCTCCTGAAATCGCTTGTTGGTGTCCACACCCTCCGGGCTTCCGGGGATCGAAGCGTCTTCCTGACAACCCAGCCGTCCCCGCGATGTTGATATAGCCGAAACCCCTGCTTGTCGCCAAATGGATTCCGGGTCACAGGTTCAGCTCCCCAGACTACTGGCACCAAATCCTCATCGTTTGTCACGCCTGTTCTACACATTCGCCGATCGCTGTGGTGGCAACATGAAGGTAGCGTGCGGAGACCGCGAGAGTCGCGCGAAGAATTCATGTACTGGATAGCCCCAGAGGCTGCAACCACCAGGTGCCGTCCTCTCGACATGGCAAGCCAACTCTACTCGAACGTCACAGATGGGCGTATCCTACTGACGAGATCGCCCCTCCCGCAAGCCTGCGTCTGAGGATGCCTCTGATGTTCGATCTCAGCAAGATACAAGCCGCTCTGCGTGACGAAGGTCTCGATGGCTGGCTGCTGTACGATTTCCGCGGACTGAACGTCCTGGCTCATCGCGTGCTGGACATTCCCGCCAACGCCCACCTGACTCGACGCTGGTTTTACTTCCTTGCTGCCCAGGGAGAGCCGCGCAAACTCGTCCATCGCATCGAACCCGCCGCCCTCGATGCCTACCCAGGCCGCAAGTCGATCTATCTTCGCTGGCAAGAGCTAGAGGCTGGCGTCGCCGACTTACTCCGTGGCAGCAAGCGCATCGCCATGGAGTACGTTCCTCGCAATGCCAATCCCTACGTTTCGCGGGTGGATGCCGGCACTGTGGAGTTGGTCCGCTCCTGTGGCGTCGAAGTCGTCCCGTCGGGCGATCTGATTCAGCTTTTCGAGGCGTGCTGGGACGAGGAGCAATGGGCCATGCATCAGCAAGCGGCGCGACACACCGAAGCCGCCTTTCATCTTGCTTGGAAATTCATCGCTGACCAAGTCCGAGCTGGTTCCCCGCCGCGCGAAACCCAGGTGCAGCAAGTGATTCTCGATTACTTCGCCCGAAACCAGCTCGTCACCGATCATCCGCCGATTGTCGCCGTCGGGCCGCATTCCGGCGATCCACACTATGCCCCGGGGCACGGCAGCGACAGCGTGATGAAGGAAGGCGACTTCGTGTTGATCGATCTGTGGGCCAAACTCGACCGCCCGCGTGCCGTCTACAGCGATCTGACCTGGACCGGCTATATTGGAGGTGAAGTACCGGAAAAGTATGAAAAGGTGTTCCAGATCGTGGCCAAGGCCCGCGATGCCGCCATCGCTCGCGTTCGCCAAGCCTACGCTCAGAAGGAGCCGCTCCAGGGTTGGCAGGTCGATCAGGCCTGCCGCGACGTCATCGAAGCTGCGGGGTACGGCCAAGCGTTCTGCCATCGCACCGGCCATTCCATCGGGCAGGAGACGCACGGCAACGGCGCGAACATGGACAATCTGGAAACGCACGAGATGCGCCGAGTCCTGCCTCGCACTTGCTTCAGCGTTGAACCGGGCATCTATCTACCCGAGTTCGGTGTCCGCAGCGAGGTTAACGTCTTCGTCGATGGAGTCGGCGTCGTGCATGTGACCGGCGGCGGCCCACAGACGTCCGTCATTGCTATTCTCAAGGCCTACTGAAAAGGAGTGTGCGCGTGACCTGTACGCGACGTTGGTTTTTACTCCTCCTGGCCGGCTTGGCCCTGAGCTGTTCCAAACGGCATTCGTTCACCGAATCCGACCTCACTCGAGCGCGACAGGCCCTGGAAACCTGTCTGACCGCCTGGAAACAAGGTCAACGCCCCGAAACGTTGCGTTCCCTACCCGAGCCGATCGAGTTTGCCGAGGAATGGCCGCAATCCGGGCTGAAGTTGCTTGACTTCGAGATTCTCCATCATGAACATACAGACGCCGAGATGATGCGGTTCTTGGTCAAACTCACCGTGCAGGATCGACGCGGCAAGCGCCAGGAGCGGACCTACACCTACGCGGTCGCTTTGAAATCTCCCATCGCGGTTGGCCGTGATCCGTTTTTCTGATGCCAGGGTTTGAAGATAGTCAAATTTGGCATCGTCCCTATACACAATAGCAGCAGACTTGGCCTGTTATTTGGGGATCGATCACTTTGCCGATCGTCTATTCCCACCGCTGTTGCATCTCTTGCCTGCTGCCTTGGGCAGTTCCGCTGCCTGTTGGCCCGGTTTATGGTCGTGGCTTCACCTGACCTCTCTCCTAACGCATCCGGCGTGACCGGCTGACATCATCGACGGGATTCGCGCTGCGTTGGCGCGGCTTCGTTTCTTTCCCACCTTGTTTTTTTGAGGAGTGCTTATGGTTTCCCCCTCTAAGAGGCGGCGCGCCTTCACGCTCATCGAGCTGTTGGTTGTCATTGCCATCATCGCCATTCTCATCGGGCTGTTGTTGCCGGCGGTGCAGAAAGTCCGCGAGGCGGCTGGCCGCATGCAGTCGCAGAACAACCTCAAACAACTGGGGCTGGCCCTGCAAAATTTCTACAGCGCCCACGATTGCGCGCCGCCGATGTTCGGCACCGTGCCCAAGGGTGGAGCCAGCTACGCCGGTGGCTCGATCTTCTACCATCTGTTGCCCTACCTGGAGCAGGAGAATTTGTTCAAACTCGGTGTCGATGTCTCGCGCTCCTCTCCATTGAAGGTGTTGCGTGCCCCGTTAGATCGGAGCTATCCCGAACACGGCACCTTTGAACTGCCGGCGTTCGCCAATCCACCGTGGGCCAACCCAGCCAATACCACCTGGGGCCTAAGCAGTTACTCCGCGAACTGGCAGGTGTTCGGCGACGTGCCCGTCAAGTTCAGTAAGGTCACCGATGGGCTGTCGAACACGATGGTCTTCAGTGAGAAGTACGCGATCGCCAACCGTCCGAACAACCCCGGCGCGACCCTCTGGGGATATGGCGTCGATCCGCGCTCGATCCCGAACGGCTTCAACCCCCCCCTGGCTCCTGGTGCGTACCCCACGGAGGTTCAATGGGCCAACGATCAACCGACGAACTCCCTGTACGTTACCATGTTCCATCCGCGCAATGGCTTCGTCAACCGAGGTGGAGCCGTCCCAACGTCTTGGTATGGGCCGAACCCTTGGCGTTGCCGGTGCATGCTCAAGCCGGAATGGGCACCGCCGTTGAACAACGTGCATCCGCAGAAATCGCAGAGCTTCACCTCGGCGGGAATTTATTTTTGCATGGCTGATGGTGCAGTGCGCTTCGCCAGTTCGGCAACTCCTGATGCCAACTGGTCTGCTGCCGAGACGCCCGATTACGGCGAAACGATTTCGCCGGATTGATGCTTCCTCGATCCTGGAATCCCGGTTTCGGGAGTAACTAGTCTCCCGGTTCTCCTGGTCGAGTGATTCGTCCGGAGAACCGTTCTATTTCACGATGCCACGCTCCTCACATTCAGTGCCCCTCTCTCGCTGAGCGCTAGTGTTTTGTTGGTAAACTCCAGCAAAGGCCCCCCCGAGGATCCGAGAACCTTTCCCCTGTCGGGTGAAGTCTCGTCGCTTTTGCTGTCTGAGCTACAGCAGATCCCTGCTTGGAGTGACGAGTTCGAGGCGAATTGGCAATCGCGTTCTGCTACGATGGATACACAGGAGGACTCGCCATGCCTATTCACGACTGGACCCGCGTTCGTGCCAATCGCTTCCATGACTTTCATCAGCGTTGGATGATCGCGCTGAGTAATACTCTCAATGCGGGACGTTTACCGGAGGGGTATTTTGCCATGGTCGAACAGATCACCGGCGGCCCCGAGCCAGACGTGGTCACCTTAGAGCTGCCACGCGAACCACCGTCCACTCCTGCTGGCGTGGCGGTCACGGCCAAGCCCCCGCAAGCGAGGCTTGTACAACGTATCGAAACACTTCGATATGCTCGCAAGGCGAATCGAGTAACGATCCGGCATCCGGACGGCGATGTAGTGGCCGTGATTGAGATCGTCTCGCCGGGCAACAAATCGAGCCGGGAAGGGCTACATTCGTTTGCCCGCAAGGCGGTGGCGCTGTTGACCGCAAAGATTCATCTATTGATCGTCGATTTGTTTCCGCCGTCGAAACGCGATCCACAGGGCATCCACAAGGTGATCTTGAGCCGACTGGACGACGATCAGCCGTTTGAACTGCCGCCGGACAAACCGTTGACTGTGGTATCCTACTCGGCCTCGGGCGAGATCGTGGCCTACATCGAACCGGTGGCGGTGGGCGACGTGCTGCCAGAGATGCCGATCTTTTTGAGCTGGGATCACTACGTCCCGTGCCCGCTGGAGGAGACGTACCAAACGGCGTGGGAGCAGTTCCCCGTCCCGCTACGAGGACCGCTGGAAAAGAACTAGCGGTTCAGGGCAGCTGAATAGTGAGGTGGCGACACCACGGAGGACTTACGTTCTCCGCTCGGAAGCTCGAAGACGCGAACCGCCCACAGTTTCAGCTGCAAGCAACCACTAGCAGCGAATAAAACTCGTCCTACTGGTGAAGAGTATGGGTTCAGAGAATACTTGCTCCCACGCGCTGGTTCTCTCTCCCAAATGAGGTTGCACGAATTAATCGCAGTTCCCCTCTCCCTGAAGGGAGAAGGGGCGAGACAAGCGGTTCCTCTCTCCCTGAGGGGAGAGGGGGCTAGGCAAGCAACTACAGAGCCTACCTCGATGCGGATTTGCGTTTCAGATTAGCTCGCGGACAGGTTCCCGATCGTCGAGCAGATGCATCGGTCGGCCCGAGCCGTTGGTAAAGGTCATCGCTGGGTCCACACCGATCGCGTGGTACAACGTACTCAGCACCTGCTGCACGGTGTAGCGACGATCACGAGGATACTCGCCGCGCGCGCTGGAAGCGCCAATGGCCTGCCCCATGCGGAGACCGCCGCCCGCCACTAAAGCACTCATCACCGGAGCCCAGTGATCGCGTCCACCGTCGCTGTTGTTAATGCGTGGCGTCCGCCCAAACTCGCCCCACATGATGACTACCACGTCCTTGTCCATGCCGCGATCGTGTAGATCCTGAACCAGATTGGCCACCCCACGATCGACCTGCGGCAATTGCTTGCGGAGGGACTTGAAGTTGCCCGAGTGCGTATCCCAACCGCCGATCGACAGCGTGACACAACCCACGCCGGCCTCGACCAGCCGTCGAGCGGTTAGAAAGCTCTCGATGCCTTTGTAGCGATCGCGCGATCGGGGATCCTCTTGCTTCAGATCAAGCGCCTTGCGCACGGCTCCACTGGCGACCATGTCAAACGCCCGAGCAGTAAACGAATCAATCCCCTTCATCGTGCCAGTGCTGTCAATGTCGCGACGGAGGTCATCGAAGGCGGAAAGCAGCGATTTGCGATCGTCCATGCGGGTGGCGTCGATGCCATTGGCCAGACGCAGGTTGCGGAAGCCTGGCCCATCTGGTGTGAACGGACGATGAGCCACACCGAGAAAGCCCGGTTCGGTGCCGCGCGACATGCCTCGTAGAGAGACAAACGGCGGAATGTCGTTGGTCCCAGCTCCGCGGAGCCTGGACATCACCGCGCCGAAGCTGGGATGATTGGCCGTGCGATTAGCCTGTTCGCTCCAGCCGGTCATCACCAATGAATCACTGTGCTCATCCACCGAGACGATGGAGCGAATGCAGGCGAGCTTATCCCACATCTTGGCCTGTAACGGGAAGTGCTCGCAGATTTGCACGCCAGGTACGTTCGTCGCGATCGGCTTGAACTCGCCGCGATACTCTTTGGGGGCATCAGGCTTGAGATCGTACATGTCCATGTGCGACGGACCACCAGGTAGATAAATCATGATAGCCGACTTGTTCGAGCAACACGTAGCTTCGCGAGCACGCAGCAGCCCGGCCAGTGAAAGCCCCGCGCCAAACGCACCGATTTGCAGGAAGTTTCTCCGCGTCACATGGTCGCAGTACCGTTGGCGTTCCCCCCAAAGCGTGATCATCGAAAGATACCCCCCAATTAAAGGTGTCACTCTCCGGCTGCTGCCGGAAAGGATTAAGGTGAGCCTGTGTGATGCTACACGCTCACTTTTGTGGATGCAACGAAGAATCCGTGCAGATGGAAGAATTCCTACGCAGGTTGGAATTCCCTCCAGCGTCTGGCAGGACGAACTTCTCTAGTTTTCCTCGGCTGCCACTCCCTGGAAAGTTCACCTTGATTTCCTCCCTGCCGCGGAGTATACCCGCGCGGCGGTTCGGTAAAGCCAGCTAGGAGGCGCAAGTCATGGATGACTTTGATTCCCTCGTGATCGGAGGCGGATTTCATGGCTGTATGCTAGCAGCGTTTCTGGCCCAACGGGGCGATCGCACGCTGCTGGTCGAACAAGGCGAAACGTTGCTGGGCCGGGCTTCGCGAGTCAACCCCGGGCGGCTGCATTTAGGAACGCCACGCGATCTGGGATCTGCTCGATTGACCTTGCGCCAGCAGTGCCGTCTCCGTCAGCAGTTTCAGGACTGTTTACTCACTCCACGGGCCATGATTTTGGCTGTTGGCCATGCCGCCCCGAAGGTGAACGCCTCTCGACTCTACGAACTGTATCGCCGACTAGGGCTATTGATTGAAACGGCTCCGGAATCGATCCGGCAACTCTTCGATTCAGCCCACATTGAAGCGGTGTTCGTCGTCGAGGAATGGATCGTCGACGTCGGCCAGCTCCGCGATCGACTCTACACACTCCTGGATCACAATCGAGTCTCTGTCGCCCTGTCCACTCGCGCTGAACGAATCGAGTCGCTTGGCGGAAGTCAGCTTCGTGTGCGACTCTCCACAGGGGAGATTGAGGTTCGCCGAGTCTTTAATTGTACCTACTCACAAATAAACACCCTACAATATCGCTCGGGTTTCTCGCCTATTCCGTTGCGGCACGAAATCGCTGAATTGGTACTGACCGAGGTGCCAACTCCTCTACATTCCATGGGAGTGTCAATCCTCAGCGGCCCATTTTTTTCGCTGACTCCTTACGCTGGCACCAATCGGCACATGCTGACACAAACGCGCTTTGTGCCGATCGCTAGCTGGGCCGATCTGGGGCCACCGCAGCTCGCTGCCGACGAGGTGCTAGCTCGCATCTCTCGGCGCACCGGCTTTGAACGCATGCGCCGAGAAGCTAGCCGCTATATGCCGTGTCTGGGCGATCTGCGCTATCGCCAATCACTGTGGGAGATTCGCACCGTCCCCGCAGAGAGTGATGCCACCGCGTTGGTGTTGCCCGCTGGGGAAGGCTGCAATCTGTACTGTGTGTTAGGCACACGGCTGGACTGTATTTATGATATTCTAGATCAAGTGAGTAACTTTTTGAGTCTTGAGCCTTCTCCCAGAGTTGCCCCTTGCACCTCGACGGCTGCTGCTGACTGCTACGCGGTCAGCGAAACGAGGATGTGGTCGCTTTTCTAGACAGTATATCCCCACGGAGGACTTCGCCCTCCGCTCGGATGAACGGCTTACTCCGATCCGAGCGGAAAGCGTTAGCCCTCCGTGCTTCAGACAACCCCCCGATTCGAGAAGATGTATCAGAACATCGAGAAGGCGGCGTCGGTGGCGTTCAGCGGACGGCGGAACTCTTGGAAAAACTGAACGATGTTCTGGAGACACTTACCCAATTCATAGCGTTCGAGAATACGCTGCCGAGCTGCCTCGCGCAGTTGGTTGGACAGTTCGACATCGCTCAACACTCGCAAGGCGCGATCAGCGAGGCCATCGACGTCGTAGAAGTCGGCGAGCAGCCCCTGCTGACCGTCGTCGATGAACTCCTGAATCGGTGCGGTGGCTGACCCGACCACGGCACAGCCCGAGGCCATCGCCTGAAGCAGTGATTGCGGCGCGGTGTAAGGAACGGTCAACGAGAGGTGCAGATCACTGATATTAAAGAGTTGAGCGATCTCCGTAGGAGGGATCAGACCTAGAAAAGCAAATCGACTCAGATCATAGTCTTCACGCGAGAGTACCCACTGCTTGAAGGACTGCTCGCGCGGCAAGTGATAGATCTCATGGCCGTAGTTGGTGCGTTCGGCCCCAACGACGAGGAAGCGGATGTCGTTGCGTGCCTGGCAGATGCGTTTGGCCACCTGCATGAAAATGTCGAAACCGCGCACCGATTCAAGCCCACGAGAAACGTAAGTCACGTATTTGGTATTCCGGTCGATGGGCTGTTCGCGAAATGTGGCCGGCTTGTCCCGAGGCTGGAAGAAGTGGCAATCGACGCCTTCGTTCAAGACGCGCAATTTGTGCCGCCATTCCATCGGACAAGTCGAGCTTTGGTAGGCCGTCGGGGTATAGCCGGCATCGCAGTAGGCCAGGTGCAGGTGGGTGAACGTGTGATAGCCGGCGTTGAAGAGGCGGACGCCCTCGGGGGGAGGAAACTCCTTGCGGAGGACCATTTCCGGCCCCCAGAACGGCGGTGGCAACAGTTCATAGAAGCCGACGAAGGGGCAATCGTAGAGATTGCGAAGATACAGCATGGTGCCATACGACATGTGCCCAACGACCAGGTCGGGCTGCAGTTCGCGCACGCCACGCAGGCCACGATAGATCGCGGTCATGTGGTCGAACAAGCCCTGGATGGAATCGGGATTGTAGAAGACCTTGGGCTGCGGCTCGTCGTCCTTGAGCCGATAGTTGATGTGATTAAACGGTAGTTGCAGGTGGGTCGTGTCTACCGAGGTGACGAAGGTGCAATTCCAGCGCAACTGGGTGGAGAGAAAGTGAGCGAGTAGTCCGAACTGGGCGGGAAAGTTCGGATGGAGAAACATCACTTGCATGCGGACAGGCTCCTTCCCGGAACGTGAGAGAATTAGTGAATCTTCCAGGGCCGATTGTGCCGATTATAGCACCTGAATCGGTAGTTCCTACCGGAAGGTCCTAAAGAAGCCTATTTGGACTTGACGAATTGAAGGGGCGAGACTATTGGGTTGCCTCGATCTATCGAACAATTTGGGTCAAGAGGCAGCGTCGGCCAACGGGGGGCTGAAGCGCCAGAAGAGCCAAAGCGGGCAGGCGAGCGGAACGAGCCGCTCGTTAGGGGGGCTGTACTGCCCAGATCGAGCGACCATTGTTCGAGCGTTACGTTACAGAGTTAGGTGCCACCCCGACATCACCGGGTAGCGCCCGGCCCGGAGGCCGCCATGCGGCGCCGTTCCGGAGGAACCGGCACGAGCCTGAGGGGGAGGAAGAGGTATGTTGACCTGGACGGGGACACAGAGGCAGCATCGACCGGATGGTCGCCGCCTGGCGTGGCGAGGGGCAAAATGCCCCTACTCGAACCAGGAGCGTCGCACCCGGTCTGCTCTGGCCGGAATGGTCGCCACCGCCCTAGGGATCACATCCCTGGTCGTGGCCCTACAGCCGGCCTGGGCCCAACAGCCCAACGCTGGCCTCCAACCACACATGTTGGGCGCACCGCGGACCTCTGCTCGCGAGATGATCGCGCGTCGCCCCGAAACGATTACGCTCACCTCGGGGCAGGCTGAAGCCGGCAAGAATGCCAACGCTGCCCAGGGAGCCACTAACAACGCAGTGGCTGAGGGCGAACCGCCGGCTCAGCCTCGTAATCCACACGCGGGCATGCTCAACATGCCGATTCCTCCCCGACCTGCGGTCATCACGTCTGATGCCAGTCAGTACATCAAGCAGGTCTCGGGTCCTGATAACGTCCTGGAAGTGATCGTTGGTCGGTTACAGATCTTCGATCTGCTCGGCTCGCCGAAGCGTCTCCAGGTCGGTGACGAGACGATCGCCAACTACGCGCTGCTCAGCACAACGGAACTGTCGTTGCAAGGGCTTCGGGTGGGTAGCACAGTCCTGAACATCTGGTTCCAGGATCATGTCGATCCCAACAAGTCCAAACTCGTCAGCTTCTTGGTTCGTGTGCTGCCTGACCCGGACGCTCGTCTGCGCCTGGAACGCGCCTACAAGAACCTCGAACGCGAGATCAACAAGCTATTCCCGGACAGCCGCGTCACCCTGCAACTGATCGGCGACAAGCTCGCAGTTCGCGGCGATGCTAAGGACTTCGTCGAAGCTAATCAGATCATGCGGACCGTGAACGCCAACCTGCTGCATGAAACTGCCGACTCGCCTGATCTGAGCCGCTCTGCCCTGGCGGACCCGATCAACCAAGTCAACCGAGTGATGCCGGCCTTCCATCGCCAAGTGGTGAACATGCTGCGAGTGCCCGGCGAACAACAGATCATGCTTCAGGTTCAGGTCGTCGAGGTCGATCGTGCCGCTGCCCGCAGCATCGGTCTGAACTTCGGAACGTTCCGCAACTCGGGGTCGTTCTTCGTTGGCGGGACGACCGGAAACTTCGCCAACACCAGCCTCGGCGGCTTCGGCGGTGGAGCCTTCGCCAACTTCGGCGGCAACAACCTCGGTCTGACTGGCTTGGGGGGGCTACCCAACCTGCCCATCGCCATCGACAACGGCCAGATTCAGCTTGCTTGCTTGGCACTGCGTAACCTCAGCTATGCTCGCTACTTGGCCGAGCCGAACTTGGTGGCCAGCAACGGGGTGACCGCAAACTTCCAGGCCGGTGGCCTGCTGCCTGTCCCGGTCATCGCCGGTACCGCCGCCGCCAACCTGGCCGGAGTCAACTTCATCCCCACCGGCGTGCAACTGGCCTTCACTCCGTACATCACCGACCGGGACCGGGTGCGGTTGACGATCAACGCCGAGATCAGCGATCGTGACCTGAACGTCGTGCCGACTCTGATCGACGGAGCGGCGGTGCCCAGCCTCATCACTCGCAACTTCTCGACGACGGTGGAACTCCGCGAAGGACAAACGCTGGCGGTGGCCGGTCTGATCGAGAACAAACTCGACGCCGACTCGTCCAAGATACCTGGCCTGGGACATATACCGATCCTCGGCTGGATCGCGGGCTACAACCGAATCGGCAACCGCGAGAAGGAACTGGTGATCCTGGTGACCCCGCGGCTGGTCCACCCGCTGGAGTGCAACGAGGTGCCGCCGCTGCCTGGTCTGGATCTGATCGAGCCGAACGACTGGGAGTTCTACTTGCTGGGCCGCTTGGAGAGCCACATTGCCGACTACCGCAGCCCGATCCGCACCGACAAGAGCCGCATGAAGCAGGCCCGCATGATGGAGAATCAGTATCTCTTCGGTCCCTCGGGTCCGAGTGTGGATCTGCCGCCGGATGCCTCTGAGACTCTGATGAAGCCAGCGATCCCGGATCTGCCGCCCAGCCCGACGATGCCGACACCGCTCACCACGCCGACGACGCCGTCACCGGTCAACAAACTGCCGACGGGCACAGCGGCTCCAACTCCGACCAACAGCCTACCGACTATGCTACCCCCGCCTCCGACGAACCGAGCACCGGCTCCGATTCCAGCTACGCTAGACACACCGCGAACCGGCCCTGTCGCTCCGATGAGCGGTACTTCGCTGCCAACTCGCGCTAGCGGAACAATCCGCTAATGAAACGCTCGGCGTAGCAGGTGAATGGGAGGCACAAGCCCCCCAGGGTCTACGCCCCCTCGAGAGCAACGGACTGCTCTCGATCGCCACTCGACTGAAAATAGACCCTCTTTCCTGAGCTATACAGGAGACAGCGAGCCATGCACGGACATAGGCACTGGCTGCGGCAAGTGACCCGCCCACTGACCGCAGCAGCACTAGGACTGGCGTTGAGCGCCCCTCAAGCTAACGCCCACGGGATACGACCGGCCACGGTGCCCGAGGATCTGGGAGCGGCGACCCATCGCATCTTCCAGGCCCAAGTGGACAAGGCCGCTGCTGATGCCTTCGTGATCTACGAGATCGAATGGCACGGCGAAACGGCCAACCTTGGTCCCTTCGGGCGATTCCATCTGGACCGGATTATTCGCCGACTGCCACCGACTCCCTATCAGGTGTTGATCCAGATTCATCCCAGTGATGAGCTGAATCAGAAGCGTCGGGACTTCATCGTCAATGCCCTGCTCCAGGCGGGGATCGGCGACGCCGAGAACCGCGTCGTGGTCGGCCCGCCTGCCGCAGAAAGCCTGTACGGCGACGAAGCTGTCATGATGTATCCGTTCTTCATCACCTCACGGTTCTGGGGAACAGGCTTCGGCGGCGGCTGGGGCGGCTGGGGCGGTATGGGTGGCTGGGGCGGTATGGGCGGCTGGGGCGGCTTTGGGCGCTTCGGCGGCTTCGGCTGGGGCGGCATGGGTGGCTGGGGCGGCTGGGGCGGCTGGGGCGGCCTCGGGGCCTTCGGCTGGGGCGGCTTCGGCGGTTGGGGTGGTTATGGCGGTGGCGGCTACGGCGGCGGCTACCGCGGCCTGGGCTACTAAGCCAGATACATGTTCCGCCGAGGGCGACTTTCGCTCTCGGCTTCTCTCCTTTCCAATCGACCGCGAACGGGGTGCGGATCATGTCACGTCGGCTACTAGTTTTGCTCATTGCCCTGGCGATTTTGCCAGGTTGTATGACCACGGGCGACAAGGGATTCCTGGCCCAAAAGCCAAAGGAGCCGGCCACGCTGCCGCCCAGTGAGGCCGCTGAACTCTGCATGGCCGTTGCCGATCAGATGACCGCTACAGGCCACTTTGCCGAGGCGATTTATCAGTTAAATCAGGCTCGCGCGCTGCATCCCAAGGCAGACGTCAGCGCTCGGTTGGCCCGACTCCATGCCAAAACTGGTCAGGATGATCTGGCTCTGGTCGAGTTCGACAAGGCCCTCAAGGCTTCGCCCAAGGATGCCGCCCTGTGGAACGACTTGGGCTACTTCCACTACGAACGTGGCAACTGGGCACTGGCCGAACAGCAGTATCGCAAAGCGCTCGAGTTAGCCCCAGACAACCAAAAGGTCTGGATGAACCTTGGCCTCGCTCTGGGACAGCAGAGCAAGTACAACGATTCGTTGGCCGCCTTCGAGAAAGCGGTTCGTCCCGCGGAAGCTCGCTGCAACCTCGCCTTCGTTCTGGGCACACAGGGCAAGACCGAGGAAGCACGCCGGCTGTACCTCGAAGCCCTCCAGATAGAGCCGAATCTCAAACTCGCGCGGGTCGCTCTGAGCAAGCTAGAACAAAAATCGGCTTCGCGAACAACGACCGTACCAGGGCATCTGGCGCTAGCCGCTCCCACCACCGCTGCTGCAACCTCGCCCCTCGCTGCGCCAACCGCTACGCCGCAGGTCCGCCAAACCTTGCCGCCTGCTCCACCTGTGCCATCGCCCACACCGCTGATGACGGCACGGCCCAATCCGCCGACCCCGCGTTTCTTTGAGTATCCGGAACCTTGATCGTGCCGTAAGATGTTCGGCATGACCAAAGCATTGCACTTCGACTGTTTCAGTGGCATTTCCGGCGACATGACGCTGGGGGCATTAATCGATCTGGGAGTCGAGGCCGACGCCATCCGCGCCGGCCTCAACTCGTTGGGGTTGCCCATCGAATTACAGCTTGAACGAGTCCGAAAAGGCGGCTTCGCGGCAACCCAGGTCTGGATCAAGGCTCCTCAGCAGAACGAGGATCGCTACCTGCCCGACATCGAGGCGATCCTGTCGCGCAGCTCGCTCCCCGAATCGCAACGCGAACTGGCCCTGCGGATCTTTCGCAATCTGGCTCACGCCGAGGCTGCTGTGCATGGCATGCCCGTGGAACGGGTTCACTTCCACGAGGTCGGCGCGCTGGATTCAATTGCTGACATCGTCGGGGTGGCCATCGGCATCGATCTACTCGGCGTCGAATACTTCACCAGTCGGTCTGTGGTCACAGGACACGGCATGGTCAAGTGCGCTCATGGTCTGATGCCGATTCCGACTCCGGCGACGGCAGAACTGCTCAAGGGCGCTCCGCTGGCTAGTTCGACGATCAAAGCGGAACTCACGACGCCAACCGGAGCCGCCATCCTTGCTACGCTGGTGCAAGAGTGGGTCGAGTCGCCCAACCTCCGCGTCAAGGCGATCGGCCACGGCGCGGGAATGAAAGACTTTCTCGATCAACCAAATCTCTTACGCCTCTTTCTCGGGGAAACGGCTGCCGCTCCGATCGGACGCGACGTGGTCTGGATGCTGGAGACCAATCTCGACGACGTACCGGGCGAGTTGATCGGCTACTGCTTCGAGCAACTCTTCGCGGTCGGTGCCTTGGACGTGTTCACCTCCCCCATTCAGATGAAGAAAAATCGCCCTGGCATTTTGCTGAGCGTACTCGTGCCCGAGTCGCTGCTGGAGACGGCAGAGACGATCTTGTTCCGCGAGACCGGCACGTTCGGCATCCGCAAGTATCGTGTCGAACGTAGCAAACTCGAACGCGAGACGCTGAACGTCGAAACGCCGTGGGGGCCGGTGCGCTGCAAGCACGGCTGGCGCGGCGAGGTGCAGATCTTTTCGCCGGAGTACGACGACTGTGCCCGCGTGGCGCGGCAACACGGCGTCGCCCTGCACGCGGTCTACGCTGCCACCCGCCGCGCCGTCACGGGAGAGTAAGCTTCATTTATTGTCTCTGTGCTACTCCAGGTTGGGGGAGTGAGGCTCGTGTTTGGCATTCACTGAGTTGGACCGATTACTTCTTCTTGATCGTCCACAGATGCAGTTCAAACTCGTCCTCGTCGCCGCTGTTGTCGGTGGCGCGAAGTGTTTCGGTTTTGTCTGGTTCCCAGTCCCCCATGCGGAAGCGGTGCGAGACGATGCGTGAGCCAGGCTTCAACGTCTTCTGGAGCGTTGGCTTCAGCGCCTCGTTGAGCTTGTCGCTGAGATAGATCAACACCACGTTCGCTTCCGAGAAGTCTTTGATCGTCAGCGCGTCTTTGTGCAGAAACGTCACCTTGTCGGCGACGCCTGCTTGCTTGGCGTTCTCTTTGCATTCCCGGATGCGCTCCTCGCTGATGTCGATGCCGATGGCTTTCTTCGCGCCAAACTTCTTGACCGCCGTGATGACCAGTCGGCCATCGCCGCAGCCGATGTCGTAAACCACGTCATCTTTGCCGATCTTGGCCAACTTGCACATCGCCTCGACCACGGGTTGTGGTGTGGGAACGTAGATGACGAAGTGCTTGTCGGGATGGTCGGGATCGGGCTTGGTCAGATCCACCTTGATCGTCTTGCCCTTTTCTACCTTGACCACCTTGGTGCGGATAATCCGAGTGTAAGTCAACGGCCAGAAAGTGTAGACAATGGTCACGCTGTCCTTGTTGGGCCGAGGTTCTACCTTGATTGTCCGCTTGGTCAGTCGTGGTGTGCTGTAGTCCTTGCCGTCAATTTCGAGTTTGGAGACCTGGTCCGGTCCCCACACGGGCGGTTCTGTGCTTTCCGGCAGGGTCAGTTCGAGGACCGTACCGGTCACCTCGCCCGTGTCTTGGGGGGCGGCCTGGAGCGTGAACGACAGCACGGCGAGACAGAAAATGAAGCGATACATAGACCCGGCCTTTCACAAGGAATCACTCCGCCAGCGGAGCAGAACTGGTAGGGTGCGTCACAAGATGGTGTAGCGGATCGCAGGCAGGCGGATTACCGGGTAGCCGCAGGCTTTAGCCTGCGAACGAGCATCATTCCCGGCTGCCGCTACCCCCTCTTCAAGAGCGCTTTAGCCATGCTATCCCGTCGGCGGACAGCGTCAATTGTCCACCTGGAAGAACGCTAATCAACGACCACGTCCGAACCCCTGGGTTTTGGTCTTGCTCGGTCGGCTGACGCGAAAATCCAGCTGTCGGCGTTGCAGATCGACGCGCACCACTTCAACCGCCACTCGATCTCCCAGTTGATAGGTCCTTTTTGTCCGTGATCCGATTAAGCTGTGCGTCGCTTCCTCGTAGTAGTAATAATCGTCCGACAGCGTGCTAATGTGAACGAGTCCTTCGACGGGGAGCTTCTCGGCCTGACCGAAGAAGCCGTAATCCGCCACACCGGTGATGATGACTTCCATCTCCTCGCCGATCCGTTCGCTCAGGTAGGTCAGCAGCTTCAGGCGAATCAGTTCACGTTCGGCAGCCTCGGCTCGTCGCTCCATCTTGCTGCAATGTTCGCCCAGTCCGACCAGTTCCGGATAGCTTGCACCGGCTTTCTTCGACTTCAGCCATTGGCCCAGTTGGCGATGGATGGTCAGATCAGGATAGCGACGAATCGGAGAGGTAAAGTGGCAATAATGGGTGCTGGCCAGGGCATAGTGGCCCTCGTCGTTGGGACTGTAGACCGCTTGTTTGAGGCTACGCAGCAAAGCGTAGTGAACCGCGTAGACTTCGGGCCGTGTCGCCGACTGTTCGAGCACCTGCTGCAGGGCGAAGCGGTCGAAATCGGTCGGCATCTTATAGCCCAGGCTGCGAGCGAAGTCAGCGAAGGCGGCCAGACGGAACGGGTCGGGGTCGGGATGAACTCGCCGCAGGAACGGGACGTCCAACTCGTCGAGATGCTCGGCCACCGCCTCATTGGCCGCCAGCATGAATTCCTCGATGATCTGATGGCTGATGTCGTGGGCGCGGAAGTGCCCACCGATGACCCGACCGTCGGCGTCGTATTCCAGTTCGGCTTCGGGCATGTGCAATTCCAGCGAGCCGCGTTCGCGCCGCCGTTGCCGTAGAATCATCGCCAGTTCCCGCATGCGGAGCAGCAGTTCGTAGATCTCAGGAGCCACCGCCTTGTCGCCGACGTTGCCCTGTTCTAGTAGAGCCAGCACCTGCTCATAGCTGAAGCGCTGACGGGAGCGGATCGCCCCGTTGGCGAAGCGAACGCCCGTCCGCTTGCCATCCGGCGTGAACGACAAAATCGCCGACTTGACGTAGCGCACCTTGCCCGGTTGTAGCGACGCCAAATGGTTGGAGATCAACTCGGGAAACATGGGCAAAACACGCTGGGGCAGATAGACGCTGGTGGCTCGCTGACGAGCTTCGCGATCCAAGGCACTGCCCGGCGGGGCGAAGTGACTAACGTCGGCGATGTGTACCGCCAGTTCCCAGTGCCCCGTCTTGGGATCGCGCTGCACGCCGACAGCGTCGTCGAAGTCGCGGGCATCTGCCGGATCAATCGTGATGACCAGATCCTGGGTGAAATCGACGCGGCCTTCGAGATCCTCTTCGCGGAAGGCCTCGACTGCCAACCGAGCCTCCTCCAGAGCGTCCGGGGGAAACTCCTCAGGCAAGCCGTAGGCGCGGATGATCGACAGCGTATCGACTCCTGGTTGGCCATGCGGGCCGAGAACTTCGGTCAGGACGCCTTCGCCGCGATCCTCCGGAGAAGGAAACCGCACCATCTCGAAGACAACCTTATCGCCGGGGCGTGCGTTCTTCGCGCCAGGATCACCGACCTCGATCGAGTGGCTGAAGACCGTGCCATCGACCCGCACCATGCCCTTGCCGTCGCGCTCAAAGTAGGTGCCGACGAACTGCCGCGTCGAACGCTCCAGCACGCGAACGATCTGACCTAGTGGCAACAGATCGGGACGGTTCGGTTTCCGTGTGACTTTGACAAGGACGATGTCGCCCGTTGCCGCGTCCGACGAGTCGTCCTCAGCAATGCGAATCTCAACACCGACCTTACCATCGATCGGATGCGGACGGACAAAGCCGACACCAGTGCCAGTGCGGCGGTAGGTGCCAGTCACCGTGCCATGCGGCCCAACGGGACGGACAGTGTGATTCTTGCCGTACTCGATGCGGCCCTCGTTGGCGAGCTTGCGTAAGGCCTTGCGAAACTCGGCGTAACGCGGTGAGGTCAGGCCGATCTTTCGGGCCAGCGCCTTGGGCTTCAGCGGGGCATAGTTAGCTCGACTAATCGTAGCGAGGATCAGTTCAGAAAGATCAGCCATGAAGTTCTCAGCTTCCGTGGTGGGTCTTGGGATGAGACAGGAACGGCGTAAGGTTTGTTTCTATTGTATCCGTCGGGTACACTTGGTTGAAGTGAACCCCTCACTAGTCCAAGTATCACGTCGTCGAACGAGTAACTGAACCCCGAGGTTCTAATGGCCCGTCGCAAACCTTTCACCACGGATCCCCCCGGCTGGCGGTGGGAAGAGCTGCTCGAACGCGGATTAATGCTGGGGTTCTGGGTTGCGCTCTTCGGCGGGCTGGCCCTGTTTTTCTACTTGAGACCGCCTGAGCCACCTAGTAAACCAGCGACGCGCAAGACCTCGCTGGAAATCGACGAACGTCGCCTCACACTAGAGCAACGGCGATTCCTCGAAGGCAAGCCGCCTCCCCCCAAACCCAAGGATCCGCTGGACGAGCTGTCCCGACCACGGTAGCAGATAGAACGGTGACTCGTTCGGCGGTTTGAGTACAACGTCGTCGTGAAGCTCGTAATCGGTCTCGATCTTTCTGGCCCCGTTAACGTCGCCGACACCGCACTGGCAGCCTTCCGCGTGCGACGGTCCCGGCTGCATCTGCTCGACTGTGTCAGCGGGATCGACGACCACGGCATTTTGGATCACGTACATCGTTGGAATGCCGAAGGCGAAGTCATTGTCGGTCTGGATGCACCATTGTCGTACCAACCTGGAGGGGGCGATCGTCCTGGCGATCGTCGGTTGCGAACCGCTCTGGTGGAAATGGGCTTGCCGCCGGGTACGGTGATGGCTCCGACTCTGACCCGGATGGCGTATCTAACGCTACGCGGGTTCGCGGTGGCCCGGCTGCTGCAGAGCCTGTCTCCCCGAACCCCGAAACTGGTCGAGGTGCATCCCGGCGGAGCTATTGCCCTGCGCGGCGGACCCGTCGCCGTACTTCGGCAACTGAAGCAGGAGCAAACCGCTCGTCGAGAACTGCTAAGTTGGTTAGCGACTCAAGGGGTGAGTGCGGAGAACCCCCTACTGACGCCAAACGCGCACGTCGTCGCCGCCTACGCCGCTGCTTTAGCCGCTTGGCAGTGGTCGCAAGGTCGGTCGGTTTGGCTGGAACGGGCCGATCCGCCGCTGCATCCCTTCGATTTTGTCTGTTAGTTAGTACAAGTCACCAGATGATACGTCGCAAGATGGCGAAGCGAATCACAGGTAGGCACAGGAGCGCAGTTAGCCGCAGGGCGATTCACCGGTAGCCGCAGGCTTTAGCCTGCGAAAGAGCTTAATCCTCCACTGCCCCTACACCATCTTGAGGATTGCTCTAGCTGGCGAAAGAACGGCAGCACCCTTCTGAAACCGATCCGCTCGTTGGGCACAAAAAAGCAGAACGCCCGACGACCGCCGCCGAGCGTCTGCTTTATGGGGAAGAGTGGTGCCTGGAGTGAAATCCGAACGTCAACCGTGTGGTCGGACGCCAACCACACCGCTCCGTCCACGAGACGGGGCCGAGGCAGGGCTTTCCGCTGGTGCCGTCGTTACAGCAGAAAGGTGCGTCGCTGGGAGCGTTGGCCCCCGATCACACAGCTGGGGTTCGGAGTTGGGCCTCTGTCTGTTCAACCGAGAAAACGCCAAATTATTTATAGCTTGCGCGCCGGCGGTACGAATTTTCCATTTTTTGCTCGCCTTGACGGAACTAAGCAATCCCCTATGATGAGAATTTTCCGTAAGCCCTGGGCCTGAGATGGAAGACTCATGACCACGTTCATGGCCAAGCCAACGACAATCACTCGGCGTTGGTTTGTGATCGATGCCACCGACCAGGTTGTCGGTCGGCTGGCGGTGCAGATAGCCAACATTCTGCGTGGCAAGCATCGTCCGGAATACACTCCGCATCTCGATACTGGTGAGTTCGTCATTGTCACCAATGTCGAAAAGATCCGCTTCACCGGTAAAAAGCTGGAGACCAAGACCTACCACTGGTACACGCGTTATCCAGGCGGACGTAAGACGGCGACCGCTAAGGAGTGGATGGAGAAACATCCGGAGCGTATTCTCGAACAAGCGGTCCAGCGCATGGTGCCTCGTAACCGACTGGGCCGGCAAATGATGACTAAACTGAAAATCTATAAAGGTAGTTCGCATCCGCACCAGGCGCAGCAACCGATCGAGTTTCAGCTGCCTGCTAGCCTGTGAGCGAGGAGAAAGTAGTCGTGGACACGTCAGTTGATTCCCTCACTCCGGAAGCCCCCCGGAGAAAAGAACGTCCTCCAGTCTATTTGGGCAAGAAGCGTGCTTATCTGGGCACAGGGCGGCGTAAGACCGCTGTGGCTCGCGTCTTTCTCACCGAAGGCAACGGCCAGATCACGATCAACGGCAAGGCCGTCGAGGCCTACTTTACCGAGACTAAAGATCAAAACGCTGTGCTAGGCCCGTTGCAGATTACCGAAATGTTGACCCGTGTCGATGCCCGCATCACGGTCAAAGGCGGTGGGTTTTCCGGCCAGGCGGGGGCCTGCTCGCAGGGACTTGCTCGTGCCCTGAAAAACTACTTCGGCGTCGATACTTCCGCTCCTGCCGAGGGATCCGATGAGGCCATCGTCACCCTGGCCAAGAAACTCCGCGACTCCGGCTACCTCACCCGAGACGGCCGCATGAAAGAACGCAAGAAGTACGGCCTCAAGGGGGCACGCAAAGCCTTCCAGTTCTCCAAGCGCTGATGGCCGCTACTCTGCTTGGTTCTCACGAGGGGGAGCTCCATCTGCTGGGGCTCCCTTGATTTTTCATCCGATCCGGAGCTGTTTTTCTAAGATACTCCGAAAAGACTCTTCTTTCTCTTCGATTTGCCTGGCTAGGCTATGCCTAGCTTGGCGTGATAAGATACAATAGACACGACGCTCACGAACCTGTTCTGTTGTAACAGATTCGTGCTTCGTGCTTGCTCCTATGCAAAATCTCGGCTACCTTCTTCTGATAAGGTGGCGGCGCTGGCGGTACAGGGCACTGGTTTCGCCTAGCGTGTTCCTTAACCCTGTTCGCCAGGTTTGATCTGGGAAAGACGAGGTGGCCCTATGGCCCTTTCGCTGAGTATCGGCAAGTGTAGCTTGCTAGGCAACTATCGCGAGAACAACGAAGACTCCATCGATGTTAAGCAGTTTCCCGATATGACGGTCTGCCTCGTGGCTGACGGCATGGGCGGGCAGGCTGCTGGCGAGGTAGCTAGTAAACGCGCTATTGAGATCGTGCCGCGTGAACTGAAAAAACATCTCAGTAACACGCACGGCAACGAAGAGACCAAAAACGTGATGCGTCGCTCCATCGTCCAGGCCAATGAGGAGATCATGGCCATGGCCGCTTTGGATCGCGAACTCAAGAACATGGGAACGACCATTGTCGCCACTCTCTGGCGCAAGGGTAGTTCCATCATGTACGTCACCGGCATGGGCGATAGTCGCGTTTACCAGATTCGCGGAAAGAAGATTGAGCAACTCACCGTCGATCATTCCATTGCTCAGGCCTTGGTCGAGGCGAAAACCATCACCGCCGCCGAAGCTAAAAATCATCGCTACAAGAACGTCTTGTGGAAGTATCTCGGCTCGCAGGAAGTTGGAGAAGGCCCCGAAGTCAAGGTCGTCTCCATCCAGGCTGGCGATCGCTTCTTGCTCTGCACAGATGGCCTGACCGGCGTCGTCCCTGATGAGCAGTTATTGAGTTTCATCCAGAGCAAACCCGACGTGCAAGAGTGTGCCGATGGATTGGGGCAACTCGCCCTCGATCAGGGATCGCGCGATAACATCTCCTGCATCGTCATCGAAGTTGTGGAAGTGAAGTGAGCCGATGGCTGATTGGTTCACTTCTCTGGTGCCTCATGTTGAGGTCTATCTAGTCGATCTGCTGCAATTCTTTGCAGTCGTCTTGGTCGGCGGCTACGTTCTTCGCTTGTCGATTGGTTTGCATAACGCCTCGTTCGGACCTCATCCGGATTGTCTGGTTGAGATGCCTCCGCGAGGAAAAGCGAATGGTATTATCGCTCTGGTGATGCTTTTTCACCTGCTGTTCACCTGGGCCTACGTCGATTCCTTCGCACGACAGCCTAAAAAGGAACGGCCCAAATCGGTTCGGGCTTTTGACGAGGAAGAACAACAGGTCGACAACGAAGAGCGTGATACTAGGAAATCCATCTCGGGGGGTTGGACCTGGAAAGATACTCTGACATTCTCGATCGCGTTTCTCCGATTTTTCATCTTCACCTTTACCTTGCACACTCTGACCCGCTTGTTGCTGCCGACCACGCCTTGGCGAGCCTTTTTGATCACCGGCAACTGTTGGTTGATCGCCTCGGGGATTCTACTGCTGCTCTACTTCGTGATTGGGCTGGAGTACTTCCTCGTCTGGCTGATGGAACCATTGGTAGTGGAATCGGTGTAACAAAGGTTTACTCTTCTTAGCGATCTAGCTTCGGTCTGGTGGCGATGCCCTTTTGAATGATGCCCAGGATCCGCTCGCGTTCCGATCCGGTCAGCGGCAGGCGCGGCATGCGAACCAGTTCCGAACCGTAGCCGCAAGCGTGGACTGCTAGCTTGATGTACTGCACCAACTTGACGTGCGTATCTAGGTGCAACAACGGCGTGTACCAACGATACACCTCCAGAGCCTCGGCATATTTTTTCTCCATCAATAAATCCCAGAGCAAGCGGTTCTCAGCGGGAAAGGCGTTGACCAACCCCGAAACCCATCCCGTTGCGCCAAGAGCGACCGACTCGAAGACTAGATCATCGACACCGCAAAACAGAGCGTAGCGATCGCGGCACAAGATCTTCAGATCGGTAATGCGGCGAACATTCTCCGACGATTCCTTGATGCAGGTAAACTTCGGCTCATCGGCAAGGTCGGCGAACATCTCCGGCGTCAGATCCACGCCATACGACACGGGGTTGTTGTAAATCATGATGGGCAGGTCGCTGGCCCCAGCGACAGCGCGGAAGTGAGCCATCGCCTCGCGTCTATCGGCCTTGTAGACCATGGCTGGCAGCACCATCAACCCATCCACGCCAATACGGGCGGCTTCTTCAGCGAAGCGACAGGCCAAGCGCGTCGAACACTCGGCGACGCCGGTCAGCACTGGCACCCGGCGATGAACGTGTTCCACGGTGGCCCGCAGCACGTCGAGTTTCTCGCCGAACTCCAGCGAACAGTTTTCTCCCACTGTGCCCAGCATAATCAGCCCATGCACCCCGGCTTCGATCATGGCATCGAGATGCTGCAGGGTGGCCGGCAAATCAAGAGTTTGATCCTCTTTAAAGTGGGTGATGGCAGCAGGAAGCACGCCCGACCAGGTACAACGCATGTCTCTCTCCTGTGGGTCAATCAAGCAACTCAGGAATCTCGGCCAGACTAGCAAGGCGGCGATCGGGATGGGCAGCATCGAGTGCTTCGGCGGAGTCCGATCCAGTGGCCACGACCCAGACACGCACACCAGCAGCTCGGGCAGTCTCAATATCCACGGTCATGTCGCCGACATATAATGTATCAGCGGCCTCGACGCCGAGGCGGGCCATCGCGCAAAAAAGAATCTCCGGGGAGGGTTTGTGCTTGCCCGCATCTTCAGGCCCCAGCACGACATTGAGCCAGCCGGACAACCCCAGATACTCGACCAGTTCACGAGTGAAGGCAACTGGTTTATTGCTGCAAATGCCTAGCTTGCGTCCGGAACTGTGGAGAGCATGCAACGCTTGGGCTGCTCCGGGTAACAAATGTGTCAGCTGCCGCATTACCCCGGGATGGTGTTGCCGATAGGCCGCCACGCTGGACTCGAGGTTGCTTGGCCCAACGGTGCAGCGGAGCAAGTGAGCCGGCCCACGCCCGACGTGCGGGGTAACCTCCTCGAGGGGCAACGGCGGCAACCCGTGCAGCCCACGGACGTGATTGACGCTGGCGGCGATGGCGGGATAGCTGTCAATTAAGGTACCGTCCAGGTCGAACAGTACGGCGCGCGTCGGCATCGGAACCTCCGAATAGCTTTCGCGACTGTTCTACCTGACCTCAACAGTATCGCCTAGCCCTTTGAGGCTACGAACTAGCCGTCTCCTTTTCTCGCTTCCCCCTTGTCTGACGAAGGGGGCTTTCGTATGGTGAATAGCTGAGAAAAGAAGAACTAATGAACTCTAATGCCCCTCGATGACGAGGGATGAAAACTCATGGATGCTCGAAAAACGCTCGGCGTTGGCCTAGCAAGGCCTCTGCCGAAGGAACTACATGCGGACTCGCCTGACCTGGCTCACCCCCTCTCGGTCGAACAAGTGTACCGAGATTATGCGCCCCGCGTTTATAATTTGTTGCGCCGAATGGTTCACAGCGATACCGATGCCGAGGATTTGACTCAGGACGTGCTTTTACAAGTGGTGCGCAAGCTTCCCTCGTTTCGAGGCGATGCTGCTTTTCCGACCTGGTTACATCGCGTCGCTGTGAATACTGCCCTGACGCATCGTCGCCGGCAGGCGGCCCGACATCAACATGCTTTAGCTGGAACTCTGAATGTTTCCGATGACGCACCTCATGATGGTGATCGTCGCGTCCATAGTCCCGACCATCAAATGCTCGATCGCGAACAACGGCAATTGATCGATCGAGCCATTCAGTCGCTGCCCTCCGCTTATCGACAAGTGTTAATTCTCTCAGATGTTGAAGGTTTATCCAACGCCGAGATTAGTGAACGTCTAGGGCTGAGTTTGTCGGCGGTCAAGAGCCGTCTCCATCGTGCTCGAGGTATGATGCGCGAGGCGTTGGCTCCGCACTTTCCCGAACCACGCGCTTGAGCGCTTTCCCAGTAGAGGGGTCTCTGTCGATGACCAGCGCCAGCACACCGACCCCGGAACTACGCCGTCAGGCCGCTCTGCATTTTGAACGTGCCGGCCAACTGATCGCTACCGGTAATCATCGTCCGGGAATCCACCTGTTGCTGGACTGCTGCCGGCTCGATCCGGCCAATCTGATCTATCGTCAGGCACTGCGTCGGGCGGCGAAAGCCTGGTTCGGCAACCAACCTCCTCGGCAGTGGTTAGCCTGGTTACGAACCTGGCGACTGCGTTCTCAGCTGCGGTCGGCCCAGTTGGCGGGACGCTATCTGGACGTGCTGGAACTGGGCGAACGCATTCTGGTTGGTAATCCCTGGGACGCCGCCATCCATCAACAGATGGCCCAGGCTGCCGAGTCCCTCAATCTCCCCGATTTGGCTATCTGGCTGCTCGAACAGGCGCGGCAGGTTGAGCCGAATCATGTCGAGCTGAATCGCCATTTAGCTCGTCGCTATGAGAGTTGTGGCAAGTTTACCCAGGCTCTGGCTCTGTGGGAGCTAGTGCGGAAATCGATGCCGGATGATGAGGAAGCACTCCGCAAAGTCACTGCCCCTGTCAACCGCCAAGCGGTGGTCGACGAGCAACTCCAGGCCGCACGACAACGCCTAGAAGCCGAACCGACGCAGCCTGCGGCCTATCTCGAACTGGCCCGCTTGTATCGCCAAGCAGGACGCTTCGACGAGGCTCGCACCATTCTGATGACGGGACTGGCCGCGACCGGTAATGCTTTTGAACTGACCGTCGAACTGACCGAACTAGACCTCGAGCCGTATCGACTGGACTTGGCCGCTGCCCAGCGCCGCCTCAAAGAGCAGCCCGACAATGAGGAACTACTGGCCATAGCCAGTGACCTTCGTCGCGAGATCAATACCCGCGAACTGGAGTTGTACCGCTTGCTGGCCGATCGCTACCCAAGTCGGCTGGTCTATCGTTACGAGGTGGGATTACGGCTTTTGCGTGCTGGACAACTGAGCGAGGCGATGGATGAATTCAAGGCCGTGCGTACTGACGCCAGCTTGCACGGTCCGGCATTGGTCGCGCTAGCGCACGGATTCCGGGCACGGCAACATCCGCATCAGGCACTCAAGCACTTCGAAGAAGCGTTGGCCTGTCTGCCTCCGGAACAGCACGATCAGCGATTGGAGGTCATGTACGAGTTAGCCCGCTGCCATGCCGAACTGGGCGAACTGCCGCGCGCGGTCACGCTGGCGTCCGAACTGGTCCGAGTCGACCCTGGCCACCGCGACATCAGTGAATTGCTCGTCGAATGGCGTTCTCGAGCGGCCCAGGCCCAGGCGTCGTAATCAGGCTGGCTCGTCTCGACTTTCGTGACGGAGAGCAACGGTTACTCTAACGCTCCCGTGACTGCTTCGACCGCGGCCAGTAGACTGCCCGACTGAATCAGTCGTTCGACCGACTCTAGCGCTCGGTGCATGGTGCGATCACGGGCCAACGGTCGGACGTGTAGGCGAATCAGTTGATAGGCCGCCTCGACGGCCCGACTGGGCTTGAGCGGTCGATGAAACTCCAATCCCTGGGCGGCGGCAAGGATCTCGCACGCCAAAACGCGCGAGGTGTTGACCGCCACGTCGCGCGCTTTGCGAGCGGCAATCGGAGCCATCGAGACGTGGTCCTCGCGATTGGCCGACGTCGGAATCGAATCAACGCTGGCGGGGTGCGACAACGCTTTGTTCTCCGACACCAAGGCCGCCGCCAGCACCTGCACGAGCATCAGTCCCGAGTTCAGGCCCGGCATCGGCGTAAGAAACCCAGGCAGGCCGCTCAGATCCGGATTGACCAGATTCTCAACCCGCCGTTCGCTGATACTGGCCAGATCCGTCAAACTAAGACAAAGAAGATCTGCTACTTGAGAAATTGGCTGGGCGTGGAAGTTACCTCCCGAGATGACCTCGCCAGTGTCGGCGAAGACCAACGGGTTATCCGTCGCCGAGTTCAGTTCGCGCTGGGCAACGGCGGCGACGTGGCTGAGGGCATCGCGAAACGCACCATGTACCTGCGGCATGCAGCGCATCGAATAGGCATCCTGCACCTTATCGCAGTCGGCATGGGAGAGCATGATCTCGCTGTCGGTCAACAGCCGTTCGAGGTTACGGGCACAGGCAGCCTGTCCCGGGTGCGGGCGAATCGCTTGGATCCGCGCGTCGAACGGACGGCGCGAGCTCTTGGTTGCCTCGACGGTCATAGCTCCAGCGAGATCGGCGATGCGGGCCAGCTGCCGTGCTCGGGTCAGGGCATCCACGAGAATGGCCGTACTGATCTGCGTGCCGTTGATCAGTGACAACCCTTCCTTAGCTTGCAGACGGTATGGTTGTAGACCGACCTTGCGGAGAGCCGCGCGACCGCTGAGTTCTTTGCCCGAAACAAAGGCGTGCCCTTCACCGATGACCACCAGCGCTAGATGAGCCAGCGGCGCGAGGTCGCCACTCGCGCCGACACTGCCCTGTTCAGGAATGGCCGGGATCACCCCTTTGTTGAACATCGCCAGTAGCGCGTCCAGCAGGTCAAGGGTGACGCCGGAATACCCTTTGGCCAGGGCCTGAATCCGCAGGGCCAAGGCCAGACGAGCGACCGGAAGCGGCAACAACGGCCCGACTCCGACAGCATGGCTGCGTAAGAGGTTCTCTTGCAGCAGCAGTACCTCGTGCGGCTCGATCCGTTTAGAGGCCAGTTTGCCGAACCCCGTGTTGACGCCGTAGATCGTCGCCCCGCGCTGCAGCAGGTCGGTCAGACAGTTTCGTGAGCGAACGACGAGCTTCCGCGCGCGTTCACTAAGACGCAACTGCTGAACTTCACCGGCCAGAATCGCCTCGGCCTGGGCCAGGGTCAACTCGTCTCCGCTCAGCGTTAATGTGGTCATGTGCTTATGCTATGACCAACCTCGGTCGGAACATAGAACGGAGCGTGACTGTACCGAAGAAACCAAGAAGGCGTTGAGCCGCTACAGCTCTCCACCGACTCGTTCAGCAGTTCCTGGGTTGCTTGGTTTTCCTTCCTGCTTCGCCCAACTTTCTTCCGGAGTCAGCCATTCTCAATTCTCATTGACGCTGAGCGATTCCGGGAGTATCGTCCGCCGTTCGGCAGCGGGGTGCATCCGCGCCTCGCTCCGTGGATTGGGGAATTCGCGGAACGCTGATGATCTGGCAAAAATGGCTCATCCGAGGTCTGGTGGCGGCTGTTCTGGCCTCCCTGGGCGCTGCTGGGCTGCTGGTGTCGTTATGGACTAGTCCACAAGCGGTGCGGCAGCTGGTGCAGGAAAAACTCGGCGTTCGCTTCCTGGGTGTGGGAGTGAGCGTTGGCTCGGCTCGGCTGCGCTTGCTGGGCGGGATTCTGGTGCAAGAGTTGCGGCTCGATCGCTCCGACAGCATCGATCGCCGTGACTTTCTCTATGTCCCCCAGGCAGTGATCTACCACGACAAGGAGCAGATGCTCGATGGCAAGGTGGCCATACGTCGTGTCGAGTTGCAGCAGCCCCAGTTACGCATCGTGCGACAGCGAGATGGCCGCTTCAACGTCTCGGGCATTCTCGGACCGGTCGATCTGAATGAGCGCATGCCGACGATGGTCATCAGCAACGGCACACTAGTGTTTGAGGATCAAACCTCGTCCGTGGCCCCTCTGGTAGAAATTCACGACCTGCAGCTGACTATGATCAATGATCCGTTACCGACGTTGCAGTTCGAAGGATCGGGTAACTCCGACGTGTTAGGCCCCGTCCGCTTCCGCGCCAGCGTGCCGCGAGCCAACCTGGCGGCCAACATCGAACTAGAACTTCCGGCTATTCCGGTCAATTCCCAGCTCTTCCAGCGTCTCGGCGGAGCCATTCCCGAAGTAACGGCGCATCTGACTCAGCTAACCGGACAAGCTCAACTGTCAGCACGGATTCAGCTAGCTGACGACTCGGACAAGCCGATTGCTCATCAGGTCTCGCTGAAACTCATGCAGGCGCGCCTGGCTCATCCGCTGTTGCCGCGTCCGCTGGAACGGCTCGAATTCCAAGCCAGCCTGGTGGACGGTATCGTTTCCCGAGCGACGCTGACTGCCCAGCATGGGAACGCGCGGTTGACGGCTCAGGTCGTAGAGCTTCGCCTGCCGCAACGGAGCGAATCACTCGACGATCCGTTCGCCCTGGTCAAGCAGTTCGACGCCCGTGTGGAACGGTTGCACGTCGATGATGAGGTACTGGGGAAACTGCCTGCCGACCTGCACTACATCAAAGAGGATTTCTCCCCCGCGGGACCGTGTACCATCACTTTTCGCTATCGTCAGCCGGGACCGACGCCGTTGGTCAAGCACTGGACGATCGAGCCGCTGGGCATGACCGGCGAGTTCGACGATTTCCCCGTTCCGCTGCGTGAGGTACGCGGCAGAATCGACATCGACGCCTCGGCGATTCCACGTCGCAACATTCGCATCGAGCTGGAAGGGCTGGCCTGCGACCGACCAGCCACCTTGCGCGGCACAATCCGAGGTGAAAAAGCGACTAGCGAGATCCTTTTAGACATCACTGGAAAGGATGTGTTATTAGACCATCGCATCGAGAAGGCGATCCCGCCGCGCGTTCGCAATGTAGTCCGACAGTTCTATCCCACGCGCAGTCGAGAACAAGGGTTGGCGGCCCAACCAATGGGACAAGGCGATATTGTCGCTCTTATTCGTCGCAATCATGGAGAGACCAAGATTCGCAAGCAGTTCACGCTCACCTTTCGCAAGACCTCGGTGCGTTACGATCAGTTCCCTTATCCCTTGGAGAACGTCTCGGGAGTGCTGGTGTTATATCCCGATCACTGGGAGGCGCGCGGCTTTCGTGGCGAACATGCCGGAGGGGAAATGTTCTTCGATGGCCGATCTTATCCTCTGGCCGACCGGGTTCCGCTTGAAGGGGAGTTCTCTCCGCCAGAGCGCGTCCACATTCGGCTGCGCGGCAAGAACATCTTGTTAGATCAAACGTTCGAGAACGCTTTGGTGCCCACCTCGGGCAAGGAACGTCGCGACTTGCAGGCGGCGTGGCGACGGTTACGCCTGGCTGGGCGACTGAATTTCTCCGCTGAGGTTATCGATCACCCCGGCCAACCGCAGGACATCGACGTGGCGGCAGACGTGCAAGGTTGCTCGATCCAGCCCGCCTTCTTCGACTATGCCATGCACGACCTCCGCGGCAAAGTTCGTTATGCTGGCGGTATGCTCGAACTGACCGGGATGCGAGCGCGGCATGGCCAAGCCGAACTGGCTCTAGAGCATGGACTGATCAAGCTCGGTTCGGAGAGCGGCTTCACGGCTTGGCTGACTGGGTTAACCGGCAAGCACGTCACCCCCGATGCCGACCTGCTCCACGCCTTGCCCGAGTCGTTGCGTTCCCTCACGGAGTCGTTGAAGTTAAAAGCTCCGATAAATCTAGCAGCAAATTTGACACTGTTCGCGCCGGGGGGACCGTTGGAACCGATGCGCGTTTGGTGGAAGGGAGCGGTCAGCCTCAAACAAGCCACATTAAAGACCGGTATTGAACTTAAAGAAGCTACTGGGGAACTCTACTGCGAGGGGTACCATAACGGGCGGCACCTGGGCGGGGTCAAAGGTCGCGCTCATCTGGAGCGTGCGACGATTTTGAACCAGCCGGTGACGAATCTGCTGGCCGAACTAGCCGTCGATGCTCGCGCTCCAGACACGTTGAAAGTGCCTATGTTTCGGGCCAAACTGTTTGGCGGCGACCTGTTGGGAGAAGCCCGCGTGGAGACCGCGCCGCGGCTCAAGTACGACGTCGATCTCAAGGCGATGGGGGTGCAACTGGAACTAGTCGGTCGGCACAACCTGCCCGAGGCCAGCAGAAAAGCCCAGCTTCAAGGGGCCGCACATGGCGGCTTGCACCTGCACGGAGAGGGATCCGACTTACTGTCGCTGAAGGGCAATGGCCGACTCGACGTCCCCGAGGGCAAGATGGGCCAATTGCCCGTTTTGCTCGATCTGGTAAAAGCCTTCGGCCTGCGCGTGCCGGATCGCACCGCTTTCGAGCAAGCTCACATGCTCTTCGCCATCGAAGGGCCACGCCTTGTCGTCAATCAACTCGATCTGTTCGGCAACGCCATCAGTCTGCGCGGCCAAGGCACAGTCGATCTCGACGGCAGCAACATCAACCTCGACTTCCGTGCTACACCTGGACGAATGTCGCAGATTCTCCCCGCCGGACTGGAGGTGATTCCCTCAACCATCAGCAGCCAGATTCTGAAAATCAAGATGCGCGGCAGTCTTGGCGAAGGAAAACCGATCAAGTTTGATAAGGAACTGATGCCCAGCGTCGTCGAGCCGATCCGCCGCGCTATGGGAGCAGACTAGCGGAACGATGAAGAGTCAGAAATTTAAGGGGAACAGGTGAGAAAGGAAAACCAGCCAAGCTAGAGGATAAAAGCAGACACCCGCGAGCCAACCTCCTCCTTCCGCCTTCATCCGTTCCACTGTGGGGGTGCGTGTCCGATGTTCACGACCATACTGTTTCGGATGATTCTCTGGGAACTATGCAAAGTGTTCCTGATCTCGTTACTAGGGATCACCGGAATTCTGCTCATGGCCGGGATCATCGCCGAGGCCTCCCAGCAGGGACTAGGACCGGCGCAGATTCTCGCTGCCATTCCCTTGCTGGTGCCCAGTACCCTACCCTACACCATCCCCGCGACCACCCTCTTCGCTGCCTGTGTCGTCTATGGCCGACTCAGTGCCGACAATGAGATTCTGGCCATCAAGTCTTCTGGTGTAAACGTCTTGCATGTGGTGAAACCCGGCTTGATCCTCGGTTTCGTCATGAGCTGCGTGACCCTCGGGCTGTACTACCACATCATTCCCTACACCCATCATCTGCTACGCGACATGGTCTTTCGCGATGCCGAAGGGCTGATCTACTCGCTGCTGTCGCGCAATGGTCGGATCAGTAATCCCCAATTACCCTACTCGATGTTCGTCAAAGGTGTGCGGGGCAAGAAACTGCTCAACCCAGTCATCAAGCGGCGCAATGCCAAGGGGCAAATCGACATGGTGGCTCACGCCCGCGAGGCGGATCTCCGAGTGGATTCCAGCAATAAGCTGTTGCTCATCCGCATGCGGCACTGCGTGGTCATCAGTGACGAAGGGGATCGCGGCTACACCGAGGATCGTCCTTTCGACGTGCCTTTGGAGCGGATCGAGAACAACAATCGCCGGGCACGCGACATGACCTGGGTGGAACTCGTCGAGAAACGCGAATCGTTGGCAGAGGAAATGAACGCGGTTAGTGATGAGATCGCGGCCCGATCGGCGGAGCTGCTCCTGGGCAACCATCCCGCCGACCTGCCCAAGCACCTGCAAAATCTCAAGGAAAAGCACCGCTCCTTGGCCCATCAGGATCGGCTTATCTACGTCGAGATGCTGATGCGTCCAGCGCTGAGCTTCGGCTGTCTCTGTTTCATTTTCGTCGGTTGTCCGATTGGCATTATGTTCAGTCGCGGCGACTACCTTGGGGCGTTTATTACTTGCTTTTTGCCGATCGTAATTGTCTACTATCCGTTGATCCTAGCAGGTACAAACATGGCCAAGGAAGGCCGGCTCAACGAACCGCTGCTGGTCTTCGCCGCCGACCTCGTCATCCTGCTGGGCGGCTTGGTACTGTTCCGCTGGCTGCTCAAGAATTGATTTTCAAAACTTGACGCTTGTTGTGAAAACTCTTTCAGGACGATCTTGGCTTGATCGATCGGTTCGTCTTCCGTCAGACCGCTCTCGGCCTGGAGGGCTTGATCTGTTAAGATACAGGAACGATCAAACGAACTCTTGGCCCGCTTGGCAAGACCGACTGTGGATTTTACCTCAGAGCGAGAGAGTATCATGCATGCTGATTCCGTGGCGGAAAAGGCTCTCGCGACAACCGAAGCACGACTCCGCGCGCTGCTCGAAGCCGCCGTCGATGCCATCGTTAGTATCAATGAACGCGGCATCATCGAAATCTTCAACGCCGCCGCCGAGCGAATGTTCGGCTACACCGCGAAGGAAGCGGTGGGCAAGAACGTCAGTATGCTCATGCCCACTCCGCATCGAGAGGAACATGATGACTACATCGCGCGCTATCTGTTTAGCGGGCAAAAGAAAATCATCGGCATCGGACGAGAAGTGGTCGGGCTGCGTAAGAATGGAACGACATTTCCGATGGAACTGTCCGTCGCCGAGGCGTTGGTAGGTGACGAACGCATCTTCGTCGGCATCCTCCGTGACATTACCGATCGCAAGATCGCCGAGCATGCCCTGCAAGCGAGCAAAGAGAAACTGGAAACCGCCGTCGCCGAGTTACAGGCGAAGAACGACGAAATCCGGCAAATGTCACAGCAACTCTGGTTGGCCGCCAAGTTGGCCAGCGTCGGGGAACTGGCCGCCAGCATTGCCCACGAGCTGAACAATCCGCTGGCGACGGTGTGCCTGCGGGTTGAGTCGGTCCTGATGCGCACTCCGCCGGATGATCCTCGCCGCCGCGCCCTGGAGATCATCGATCAGGAAGCTCGCCGCATGGGTAATCTGGTCACGAACTTGCTTCAGTTCTGTCGTCGCGGAGCCGGACAAAGCTCCACTGTCGACGTCAGCGAGGAGTTGACTAAAGCCGTCGAACTAATCGAGCATCATCTGCGCAAACGCCTCATCAACGTGGTGCAAGAGTTTGAACCCAACATGCCGACTCTGTTCGCTGATCGCCAGAAACTGCGTCAGGTGTTTCTCAACCTGTTGACCAACGCCAGCGATGCCATGCCGGAAGGCGGAACACTGACGCTGCGACTGCTCAACGGCAAGATGGACAACGGGCAGGATGCCCTGATCATTGAGTTCGTCGATACCGGTATCGGCATCCCTCCGGAGCATCTGGACAAAGCAATGGAGCCGTTCTTCACCACCAAGGAAGAAGGCAAGGGCACCGGCCTGGGACTAGCGATCTGTCGGCGGATTATTCAGGAACATCACGGCTCGATCCAGCTCAGTAGCGAACTGGGACGTGGCACGACGGTTCGCGTGGCTCTGCCGATTCGCCACGGTACCAACGTCCGACAGTTACGCGAGAAGATGTGACCCGCCAAGCCGAGAACTACCATGCCGAAAAGTAAGAAAGGCCGCCTTCTCATTGTCGATGACGAACTGGAACTGAAGAATGCGCTGTGCGAGACGCTGGCCGATGCCGGCTACGAGACTACAGGCGCGTCCAGCGGAATGGAAGGCCTGGAGATCTTGAAAAAGCGCGATTTCGATCTGATTCTCAGCGATTTAATGATGCCCGGTATGGATGGTATCCAGATGTTGCGCAAAGCTCTGGAGATCGATCCGCAAATCGTCGGCATCATCATGACCGGCCAGGGCACCATTCCGACCGCCGTCGAGGCGATGAAGACCGGCGCGTTCGATTACGTCCTCAAGCCGTTCAATCTGCAAACGATGTTACCGATCCTCGAACGTGGCATGGAATTGCGCCGCTTGCGCTCGGAAAACATGCGCTTGCGCGAATATCTCGATCGACTCAGCTATGAATCGCCGCGCTACAGTATGATCGGCTCCAGCCCAGCGATGCAGCGAGTGATTCGCATGATCGAGAAGGTGGCCCCGACCGATGCAACGGTGTTGATCCGTGGGGCGAGCGGCACGGGCAAGGAGTTGGTTGCCCGAGCGGTGCATCACAACAGTCAACGGCGACATCGTCCGATGGTGACGATCAACTGCGCGGCGTTGCAAGAGTCTCTACTGGAAAGTGAACTATTCGGACATGAAAAGGGGGCATTCACCGGAGCTGTCCAGACCAAGCCGGGCCTGATCGAGGTCGCCGAGGGCGGCACACTATTTATCGACGAGGTCGCCGAGATGGCCCCGGGGCTGCAAGCCAAATTGTTGCGTGTCCTCGAAGACGGGCACTACCGCCGAGTTGGCAGTACCCGTGAATCGCATGCTGATGTTCGAGTCATCGCTGCCACGAATAAGCCTCTAGAGGAGGCGCAAAAGGAGGGCCGCTTCCGTGAGGATCTCTTTTTTCGTCTCAACGTCGTGACGATCGAGTTGCCGTTGCTCCGCGAACGACGTGAAGACATTCCGGATCTGGTACATCACTTTCTAACCACGCGGCAGATCGGTCGCAAACCCTGTCAGGTACACCCCGACGCAATGAAGGCCATTCTCAACTATAGTTGGCCCGGCAATGTTCGCGAACTGGCCAACGTCCTGGAACGAGCCCAGATTCTCGCCGAAGATTATCTTATCACCACGGACGACCTGCCCGAGACGATGTTCACTCAAGAGACGGAAAGCCACGTCGAGAGTGGTAGTCCGTTGAACCTAGCCAACCAGGAGCGGCGTGCCGTCGTCGAGGCCTTACGACAGACCAAAGGCAACAAGGTACATGCAGCCCGCTTGCTCGGCATCAGCCGACGGGCACTGTATCGACTCATCGCCCATTATCGGCTGGACGAAAACCATAGCGAAAATCCGCCCTCGTCCAACGAGTCCTAGAGCGCTGCTCAAAATGGTGTAGTGGCAGGAGGAGATGAAACTCGTTCGCAGGCTGAAGCCTGCGGCTACCAGTTCATCCGCCTGCGGCTGCCAGCGATCCGCTTCACCATTTTGCGACGCGTACTAGCTCACGCCAGAATGCCGTGAACCGGGCCGTGGTCCTCGACTCCTGTCAAACGCACGTCCAACCCCTGGAACTTGAACGTCAAGCGTTTGTGATCGATGCCAAGGCAGTGCAGGATGGTGGCGTTGATGTCGTTGATATGGACCGGATCTTTGACGACGTTGTAGCTAAAGTCGTCGGTTTCGCCGTAGACCATGCCCGGCTTGATACCGCCGCCGGCCATCCACATCGAGAAGCAGCGGGGATGATGATCGCGTCCGTAGTTGTCTCGGGTCAGTTTACCTTGGCAGTAGATGGTTCGGCCAAACTCACCGCCCCAGATGACTAGCGTATCGTCGAGCATGCCGCGCTGTTTCAGATCGCGGATCAAGGCGTAGACAGGCTGATCAATATCACGACATTGCAGAGGGAGATTATTTGCTAAGTCACCGTGCTGATCCCAGCCGCGATGGAAGATCTGCACAAAGCGAACGCCTCGCTCCAGCAACCGTCGGCCCAAGAGACACGATGCGGCGAAGGTGCCTTTTTTGTGAACGTCTGGCCCGTACAGGTCAAGTACCGTGCGCGGCTCGCGAGCGGTGTCCATCAGTTCCGGCACACTGGTTTGCATGCGGAAAGCCATCTCGTACTGAGCAATGCGAGCTTGCGTCTCGGGGTCGGCGATTTCGTCGAGTTGCTGTTGATTCAAGCGAGCCAGAGCGTCGAGCATGCGGCGACGGTTGGCTGCCGACACCCCGTCGGGGTTGGACAGAAACAGCACCGGATCCCCCTGGCCGCGCAAGGCGACGCCTTGGTGGCGGCTAGGCAAAAATCCGGATCCCCAAAGTCGGTTATACAGCGCTTGCGGATCGTTCTTCGCTGACCAGGACGGCGTCATGACTACGAAGGCCGGCAGATCTTGTGTCTCGCATCCCAAGCCGTAGCTCAGCCACGATCCCAGGCTGGGACGTCCAGGAATTTGGCTGCCGGTGCAGATGTAAGTCACTGCCGGGTCGTGGTTGATCGCCTCGGTGTGGACGCTGTTGATGACGCAGAGTTCGTCAGCCACCTTGCCGGTGTACGGCAATAGTTCGGTCATCCAGATGCCAGCCTGTCCGTGGCGGTGAAATTTGTATTTCGAGGGCGCGATGGGAAAGCGCGACTGGCCCGAGGTCATCGTCGTCAGTCGCTGGCCCTTGCGAACCGATTCGGGCAAATCCTTGTCGAACCAGTCGTGCATCTTCGGCTTGTAGTCGAACAGATCCATCTGAGCTGGTCCGCCGTTCATGAATAGGTAGATAGCTCGTTTAGCCTTAGGAGCAAAGTGGGGCAGTTCCGGCAAACCGCCGAAGCGTTGCGGCGTGGCAGCGTTTCCCCGAGCCGGTAGCAGCGAGGCCAGCGCGGCGGTGCCCAAGCCGAGGGCACCGGCACCGAAGAAGTGCCGACGAGTCATCGTCAGACCAAGCTCGTGAATTAGCTTCATAATCGCTCCCCCATGTCGCTGATGCGTGGGCTGGTGTTATCCCTTGTTGATGACTTCATCGAGATTCAGTACGGTGCTGGCCAGCAGAGTCCAGGCGGCGAGTTCGTCGCTGGGCAGTTCCTTCGCCACGGGGTGTTCACCAATGGCCAACAGTTTCTTCGCCGCTTCGGGATCCGCGCGGTAACTGGCCAACAGATCCGCCAAGGTGCCGCGTAGTTCCGCCTGCTCCTTGGCAGTGGGCATACGGCAGGTGGCCAGTCGGAAGAGGTAGATCAATCGCTCTTGCTCACTCTTCTTCTCACGCAGCACCCGTTGAGCCAGGCCACGGGCACATTCGACGTACTGCGGATCGTTGAGCAGTAATAACGCTTGCAACGGCGTGTTCGTGCGTTCGCGTCGAGCCACGCAGGCTTCGCGAGACGGCGCATCGAAGGTGCTCATCTGCGGCGGCGGAGCGGTCCGCTTCCAGAAGGTGTAGAGGCTGCGGCGATGCACCTTGTCCGGCCCCTTGTCGGCGACAAAGTTCATGGTGTTGCTACCAACGAAGGCAACGGCACGCCACAGCCCCGGCGGCTGGGGCGGCTTCACCGATGGCCCGCCGAGTTTCTCGACGAGCAAGCCGCTAACTGCCAGCGCCTGATCGCGGAGCATCTCGGCGTCAAGACGATGTCTGGGACCGCGCGCCAGCAAGCGATTGGCCGGATCACGGGTCAGCTTCTCCTTGGTTACCTTGGCGCTTTGTCGATAGGTGGCGCTCATGACCATCGACTTCATCAGCCGTTTGACGTCCCACCCCGACTCACGGAACTCCACGGCCAGCCAGTCCAACAGTTCTGGATGCGACGGCGTCTCGCCTTGAACGCCGAAATCCTCCGACGTTTTGACCAATCCCTGTCCGAAGAGCTGTTGCCAGAAGCGGTTGACGGCAACCCGAGCCGGCAACGGATTCTCCTCGGCAAGCAACCACTGAGCCAGCTCCAGCCGGTTGGCCGGCTTCTTTCCCGCGGCCAGGAAGTCAATCGTCGCCCGACCGACCGGTTCGCCGCGCTGGTCGTACTCGCCGCGCTTCAAGATGTAGGCCTGAACCGGTGTAGCCATCTCACGGTAGATGTAGGTCACGGGAATCGCCTCATCCAGCTTGTTCCGTTCCGCTTCGAGCTGCTTGACACGCTCCTGCAACGGAGCGAGCAACTCGCGCGATTTGCTCCAAGCATGCTGGACGAAGTAGTCGGTCAACTTCTTGGTCTGCTCCGGCGAGCGCTTCTCTTTATCTACATTAACGATTGCCTGTATCTCCGAAGGCAGCCCTGCGCCTTTGGTGGCGCGTTGTACACGCACCCAGGCGCTGAGCGTCTCGTAGGTCGAGCCAGCCTGCGGCACCGCGGTATGCAACCCCGCGCGATCGTAGAAGACTGTGCCGCCATATTGCGTGAAGGCCCACCCAGTGATCGTCATGCCCGGCTTGAGGCCGACGCGACCGATCGGCACTTCCAGTTTGACCCACTTGCCGACCTCGGGTAGCGGGCCGAACTGTCGCCGTTCGTCGGTTTTATCCGCGCCGAAGTCGATGAGATTGTCGCCCCAGTAGGCACGATGTCGCCAGGTGTCGCTGTGCCATTGCAGCATAATCTGCTTGGGTGGGTTGGTCGGATCGAGATAGACCCAGGCGAACAGTTTGTCGTTCGCGCCGAGCTTCAATCCCGGATTGGCCCCCGTGAAGAAGAACTGATTGAACTGCCCTGCCGTCTGCTTCATCGACCGTTTGCCGGAATGGACTGGCTGCTCAACGAAGGTCCACGTTCCCTCAAGCTTCACTCCCTTGGGAGCCTCGTCGTCGATCCAGACGAACTCACCGTGTTTCGGCTTCTCCACTTCGTTGTCGTCTAGTTTGCCATCGTAGACCAGCGTGGCCGCTTTCGTCTCCAGCTCTTTTTTCGCCTCGGCGAGTCGCTGTTCCGCCTGTTTCAGTGCTTCTTGTTGTTTCGGTGTCGGCACCTTGAGCGTCGGTGGATGGCGAGCCGCGTTTCCATCCAACGGACTGCCTTCCAGACTGTTGAAGTACGCCGACAGCGAATAAAAATCCTTCATCGTGATCGGATCGTACTTGTGATCGTGGCACTTGGCACAGCCAATAGTCAGGCCGAGCATGACTGTGCCAGTCGTCTCGACGCGATCGCTGACATTGCGGATGTGAACTTCCTCGGTGATCGAACCCCCTTCGCTAGTGGTGACGTGGGCACGATTGAATCCGGTGGCGATCAGATCGTCGGTCGTGGGGTTGGGCACGAGGTCGCCAGCAAGTTGTAACGTGACGAACCGATCGTAGGGCAGGTTGTCGTTGAAGGCTCGAATGACCCAATCGCGGTAGGGCCACATCTCTCGATAGTTATCCAGGTGCATGCCATGCGTGTCGCCGAACCGAGCCAGATCCAGCCAGTAACGAGCCATGTGTTCGCCATAACGCGGCGACTTGAGCAGACGATCGACCACCTTCTCGTAGGCGTTGGCCGAGGTGTCGGCTAGGAAGGCATCGACTTCGTCAGGAGTCGGCGGCAAGCCGGTCAGATCCAGCGTGACGCGGCGGAGCAGCGTCGTTTTGTCGGCCTCCTCCGTGGGAGCCAGTCCCTCGGCTTCGAGCCGAGCCAAAATGAACCGATCGATCGGATTGCGCGGCCAGGCAGTCTGCTTCACTTGAGGCAAGTGGGGCCGTTTCGGCACAACGTAGGCCCAATGCGCCGCGTAGGAGGCCCCCTCGTCGATCCAGCGTTTCAGAATAGCGATCTGCTCGGCAGTCAGTTTCTTGCCCGACTTGGGAGGCGGCATCTGCTTCCCTTTTTCTGGGCTGATCAGACGTAGATAGACTTCGCTCTCCGCGGACTTGCCCGGGATCAGCGACCCCTGTTTCACCGCCGCCTCGCGCTCGTCGAGCCGGAGGTTCGCCTTCCGCTGCTTGGCGTCGGGACCGTGACAAGCGAAGCAGGCATCGGACAAGATCGGTCGAATGTCTCGATTAAAGTCGAGTTTGCTCTCGGACTTGACGGCGGGACCGTCCGCATGCAACGAAGACAAGAGCAGGCAGAGGATACAGCACAGGGCAACGACGCGAAAAAGCGGCGCGATCATCGGTCAGGTTCCTCATCGCGGTGCATCGCAGTGAAGATCATCGGAGGCGGGCAAGGTAGGTACAAATTAGGATACCGGCTGAAGCGAGACTTCACCAGGGAAAAAAGCCCAACCGCCAGGCTTTTTCGCCAGGGGGGGCGGTGACCGATCAGGTCGTGTACTCCGCGTTGAGTTTGACATATTCGTAGGTGAGATCACAGGTCCAGACGGTGCAGCGAGCCGCGCCGAGCGTGAACTTGAGACGAAGATGAACGTGTCGTTCGCGCTTCAGGTAGGCCGAAGCAGTGGCCAGATCGACTGGCTGAGGAACGCCATGATGATACAGCAGCATGTCGCCCAGCCAGAGCGAGAGTTGCTCTTCCTCGAAGGGAACACCAGCGTAGCCCGCCGCCGAGACGATGCGGCCCCAGTTAGGATCGGCCCCAAAGATGGCCGTTTTCACTAAAGCACTGTCGGCGATGGTCTTGGCGATACGGAACGCCTCCGTCTCGTCGCGGGTCCCTTCCACTTCGATGGTGATGAGATGATTGGCTCCCTCGGCATCGGCAGCGATGGCTCGGGCCAGGTCCACGCAGATTCCCGACAATGTCGCTCCGAATCGTGTCAAATCGTCGCCCTGTAGTGGGGCGACTCCGTTTGCACCGTTGGCCAGCACTACCAGCGTATCGTTGGTACTGGTGTGGCCCTCGACACTGACTCGATTGAACGACTGCTGAGCAGCGGTCGCGACCAGAGCCTGTAGATCGTGCTCCGCGACGGCGGCATCGGTACAGATAAAGGCCAACATCGTGGCCAGGTTCGGGCCGATCATCGCTGCTCCCTTGGCTACGCCGGTCATTCGCGTGGGCACACCGCCCAGCGTTAACTCGCGAGTCGAGACCTTGATGACCGTGTCGGTGGTCAGGATGGCCCGAGCCAGATCGTGCAGCCCTTCGGCGGTCGCCGTTGCCGACTCGACTACTCGACGAATTCCTGGAGTAATGCACTCCATCGGCAGAGGCCGACCGATCACGCCAGTGGAAGCGACGAGAAATTGTTCGGCGCGACAGCCGCTCGCCGCCGCTGCCAGCTCGGTCATGGCCAGAGCGTCGGCTTCGCCCTGGGGGCCGGTGCAAGCATTGGCATTGCCGGAACAGATGATAATGCCGCGTGCCTCGCTGCTGGGAAGCCGACGTTGACAAACGCGAACCGGAGCAGCTCGGACGCGATTAGTAGTCAGCACGCCTCCCGCTGAGGCTGGCAAGTCACTGAGAATAACGGCAAGATCGCGCCGTTGCGGATCGGGACGAATGCCACAGTGCAGGCCGGCAAAGCGAAAGCCGCGTGCCAAGTGCCAGCTAGACGGGTCCATCTGCGTACCAACAATTGACATGATTTGCTCTCCTTGCGGGCTTCTCTACGTCGGAACGACTCAGGTTTCAAGTAGCGAAAAAGTGAGCAAGGGCAGCCACGAAGCACTCGCGGCCGCCCTTGTCGCTCCACCCCCGACCGAGCTTGCCGCTCAGCCGGTTGCCCCCTGTGCAGTATCTTCCGAAGCGTTCAAGAAGTGCGCCTGGGCTGGGGTCAGCACGCAGTCACCGGGCAATTCGCTGTCCTTGTGAAAGCACAGCACCTTGCCGGGAAATCGCGCACTAGTGTAGTGCAGATACTGCCCGTTAGCGTGTAACAGCCCCAGAATTTTTCGTGGACACTCGGTTGCCAATTGCACGAGGGCCTCGTCGTCGGTCATGCCTCGCTCTCCTTCTCCCCGAGGGATTGCTAAGGCGGATTCTGTCCATCGAGCATCGAGGGCGCACAACAACCCTGAGCCGTGGCAATCTCGATCGCTACAGCAACGATCAACTCCGGTTGTCGCGATGATGAAAGTCCGGTGGAACATCCGCTCGTCGGTGGGACAAACCTTTGTCACTGTACCACGGCTACGGAACCTGTCCAGCTATTCAGCAATCGTTTCGAGTCAATCGAGACGCCCTTTAATCGTTGTGTCCGTTATCCTCGGCAAGGTTGGAGGACAATGCGTGCCGATGAGCGTCATGCCGCTTGATGAGCAACGAGTAAAAAACCGGAGAGATTCGCACTAACTCCGAGCCGAAAGCGCAGCTGCGCTTGAGAATTTCACCGACCAGATTAGCGCGCGTTACAAAATGGTGTAGCGGAGCGCAGGCTTTCGCCTGCGCT